>NZ_UWOE01000001.1:2523684-3785526 GCF_900604355.1 Luxibacter massiliensis
AAACAAAAAACAAATGTTTGTCCACTGGCCATTCTCAATTGTAATCCACCGTAAAAGAGTCCATACAAAGATGCCCTTATCAAATATCCAGGGCATAAGAAACATCATATCCAATGCGGGCATTGCAATCAGGAAGTCTGGGCCAATAATCAGTTTCTTTCTATGATATCCGTCCACACCCCTCCCAAAGTCAAAGACCCCGATGCAAGCATACGGGGCATCAAACTAGCAGCGATGCAGGCATCGGGGTATTAGAAGCTCGCGGCAGTCGCCAAAATGGACGTGTAAATATGTCCCCTTGGCTCGTTGCTTGCGGGAATAAAACTAAAAATTCATCAAATCATTTTGTATTCTTAGTCTTATATGTGTGATTAGGCTATTATAATTGCAATTTTTTCTGTATTAGTCCAAGTGTACGCTGTCCAACTTTTTCCTTGTCAAAACTGTCTACTACGGCTTTCATTGTTTCAGCACTCCAAAATATCTTAAGTTTCTCTTTTGCGCGGGTTATCGCAGTATAGAAAATAGAATGCGATATTTTTTCTGCATTATAAGAAGGGATAATTATCTTTACAGAATTGTACTCTAAACCCTGAGCCTTATGGATAGAAACAGCATATGCAATTTGAAACGGAATAATTGTCTTGATTCGTTCTTCCTCTGCTTCTGTTTCATCCTCACTTGCAATCACTTCTAAGCGTATTCTTGTCCTAAAATCTGTCACGTCAACAAATTCAAAGCTTTCATTTCTGCATTGCCGCTCCGTTAAAATAGTATCTATATCAAGGGTAAATATTATGGCCGATTCTCTTTTCGAGATATCTACAATTCTTCCTTTCAAATTATTATACAGTAAAGGAGAGCGCTTAGTATCAAAAAAAATCACTGGGTCTCCGACTTTGAATGTCCACTCAGCCCATGTATATACTTTGCTTTTCGTATTAGCATTTTGAAAATAAAGGTTCATGTTGTTCAAACCAAATTTGCCATCATAGTTTAAACATAGTACAACTTCATCTTCATCCTGAGATGCAAATATTTCTTCTCCTATATCAGCCAAAAATGAACCATCCATTGCAAGTTTTTCGGTGATAATAGGCTGAATTTTTCTAACTTCATCCCATAAGCCTTTTAACTCTTTTTTATCCGTTCTCCATGTATTTAAAAGTTCAACATTAGCACCATCTGTTTTAATAATATCCTTTGCATAATAAAACCAGTTGCCAAAATCAATGGATTCAATTTGATAAATATCACCAGCTAAAACAAGTAATGTACTTTCATCAATTTTTTCAAGCAGCCTCTTCATAGTCCTATTATCTATAGTACTGCATTCATCAACAAAAACTATATCATAATCTGTAAGTGTAATTGTTTTGGTAAAACTATCAACACTTATAAAATCAGAGTCAACACCGGGATTTTCAATACGTCTTTTCAAATTCTGCAAAGCAGTATGTGTTTTCGTAAGGAAAAGTTTCTTAGATTGATTCATCATATTAGAAATATAATTAATCAATGTAGTTTTTCCAGTACCAGCTGCTCCGTAAATGAGCATTACCTGAGAATTTACAAATAGTTTTTGCAATGCAGCCTTTTTTAACGGATCTTCGAAATTTATATTACATTGCCTCAGATACCGCAGGTTGGATTCCTTTTGGCCTCTATTACTCATACTTGAAAGCTTTAACAATACACTAAGTATAAATATAGTTGTACTTTCGTAAGAGTCAATGGATAAGAAACCATTTTCTTCTTTTATCATAAAGCCATTACTGCGCTCCCATTGATCCAGACTAGAATTGTACTTTTTTACCTCCTCCCGGCTTGCTACCGAATCGACGTCAAAGTACAATTCTCCAGTTTCACATATCATACTTTCAATTGCTAAGTAAGGGCGTACTATATTAAACATGGCGGAACTATTTGTTATTTCAAGAATATCCTTTAAATTGCCTTTACTGGTTTTCCTTCCTGCTAAATTTGAAATAAAAGGCTTTTTCTCAAACGGATAACATCTACTCGTAATATAAAGCTCGTCAGAAAGGCAATACTTATCAAATGTATTGGGCAATACGGACGCCAATGTCTCTTCCCGCAGGTTTAGTAATATGTATCGTATTGTATGCTTTCCTCTTTTGTTTGAAGATAGGGAATAGTCTCTTCTCAGTTTTATCAATATATCCTTAAAAATATTAGTTTTTGTCTCTCCATAGATTTGATTTATAACATATTGAAAGTGATTATCATGTAAGTTAATTAAGTCGAACAAATTCATACCTGTCCTGGTTAGAAAATTCATCAATGAATTGTACTCGCCATAATTCTTGCTTAATTTAATGTCACCCCCCAAAATTTTCCCTAATTTATTTAAACAGGAAGGGGCAATGGATACTTTCCAATTGGTTACTACTTTAATTTTACTTTTCACACCCCAAAGATGAATTTCTGCATCGGCATATGCAAACTGTATTGAATAATTAGTTGATATATTTTGCTTGCTATATACAGTTATACGATTAAATTTCGTTGCATATATCCCAGCAAGCTGTAATGTAATTTCAAAATATCTCTCTCCGTTTACAAAGAAAGGGGTCTTTTTTTGAATATAATATCTGGAAGTTCCCGCTACTTTCGGTGATAAGTCAATTGCACGAATACTCGAAGCTACCATTTCATAATACTCAATATCAAGAGTATCCGTATTCAAAGGAAATATTTCCAGATTTGCCAATACAATAATATTGAAATTATTTTTTAAGAATTTTCTAATTTCCCAAAGATAACTGTAATATTTCAGCATCAACCTTTCAGATTGCCCTTCCTCCGGAATTCTTGACCCAATATATCTAAGTCCTTTCAAAAAGTTACTCAAATATTTAGTTTCAATATTAAACTGAGATAACTCCCATGCTAATCTTTCGCTTACCTCACTATATCCCAAATTTATTGCATATAAAACTAAAGCAGCATAGCACAAATCATATAGTCCATTTATAATCTTTCTTGATATATTATCACGAGATTTATTACCGTCATTCAGCCTGTCAAGTTCAAACGCTATATCTTCACATCGAACCTTGATGATTTTTATAGCATCATCCTTTCTGAGATTCTCTTTATTTAATTTATTTAAGAACAAATGCATGTTGATAATCCTTTGGAGTTTATAGCAGAATATACTAACACTTTCATCTGTATCTTTTATTTCATCTTCAGAATTGAATTTGATTGTAGTACTATTCTTTCCAAAATCTATTGATTGGATAAAACTTGGGGATAAATATTTCCAAAAAACACGCTTTTCACCCCTCACATCTGGATTTAGAACAATAAATAAAATTCCTGGATCTGCAGTCACATTATTCGCTATAAATGCCGGAAACGCCAAGCTTGTTAATCTATATGAAATAATACCGTTCACTTCTTTATAATCATGTGTTCCTTTTATCTGAACCATAAAGTTCTGTTCTGGGCATCTAGATATTTCAGGATTTGAAACAAACTCGAATGTACCATCATGATTTGGCCATTTATCATCGCAAGAGAAATTTGTATTAATTTTCCCGCCTGAAGTCAGGAATGTTTCTAAAGTTGAAACTGCTGCCCGATCTTCAGCTGAATGTTCAGAATGTGTTGAAAGATGACGTTTATATAACTCACTACTATTTGATTGCAAAAAATCACCTCGCTTTTTCAGCTATGCTTTAAATGCTATTTATTTTATACTTTCATTTTAGAACTATAGTAGCATAAAATGGAGTTTTTATACTTATCTATATCTGTTCCCCTTTATTAATAGATTAATCTGCTAGCAATGTTTGCATTGTCATTGGAATAAACCGCTCCTCCTTTCCAATCATTTTTAAGTATAGTATAACCTTGTTTCTGGTGGATTACAATATTCATACTTGGTTCGATGAATATCGTATAATCGTATTCACTATTATAAAAAATGAAAGCCTTTTTGAAGTACAAATTCCAATCACCTCCCAACCATTCTCAAAATCTTTACATAACAACTACTGCAAGATGAAAGACGCCACATGCGAAACTTCTTTTTTGACCTTCCTAAAAAAGACAAGACAAAAGAGGGTGTCGCAAAATCATCAAATTAGATGATTGAGCGGCACCCTCGCTCTATATATGAAAAATCCGGATGGAATCCTTTTGTTTCAGGAATCCTTCCGGATTTTTGGCGTACTTTAATAATGCTTTGTTTTTCTTGTTTTTTAAGCGGTCTCTTTTACTGGAAAAAGATGACTTCCAGTGCGTTCCCTCTGGATTTTTGCATGCAGTTTATTGATGTTGTATCCCATACACAGCAAAATAATCTCCAGTTTTACCTTGGTTTTCCCTCGCAGCAGAAATCTTTGAAATTCGTAATCATTTTTCAAAACACCAAAGGCTCCCTCTGCCTGGACGGAACGGTTCATCCGATATTTGATTCCCGTTTCACTTAGGATATTTTCATAGGATTCCTGTCGTTTTTCCAGAAAGCTTTTTGAAATGTATAACCGCTTATTTCCTTTTGCTTTAGTACATTTTTCTTTATAAGCACATCCGTTGCAGTCTTCACATTCGTAAACGGTTACTTCCGATTCATACCCGCTCTTGCTTTTCTGCTTTTTGATAAAAAGTGGGGACAGGGATTTCCCTGCATGACAAATGTATATATCTGCTTCTTGGTCATATCCCATATTTTCACGTTTGCTGATATCCTGCTTGAAGCTCCGTTTCTTCCATTTCTCATAAGTCTGTGGTTTTATGTATGGTTTTTGCTCTGCACTTCTCAGATAAGTATACGCTTCTTCACTTTCATATCCTGAATCAGCCGTTACACTCGGATAACGGAAACCCAGATTCGTTTCCATTGTCTTTAAAAAAGGAACCAATGTCCAGACATCATTTCGATCCTGAAAAATATCTGCTGCTACGATATATTCACTGTCTACTGCAATCTGTACATTATACCCGGGCTTTAACTGTGCATTTCTCATATGGTCATCTTCCATATGCATAAAGGCTGCATCCGGATCTGTTTTACAATAATTATTTCTTCCCTGAAAACTTGCCGTATGCCAGTCATAAACGCTTTGTCGTTCAAGAAATCTGCGAAAAAGCTCTAAATACCGTTGGTTTTTGCTTTTCTTTTTTCCTCGTCCGTGGACAAAAACGGTGTTGTCTCTCTGGCATCGGTTTTCTAAAAACCGGACTATGTTCTGTAAATCCTGGGTCCTTGATTCTGAAGTGACAGAAAAATCCTGCAGGTATTCCTTGTTCAGAAGCTGTATGGTTTCCTGTATCTTCCGAAACATTTTTTCTTCCCACTTTCCTACGGATTTTTTCCAGACAAACGTATATTTGTTTGCACAGGCCTCTAACTTTGTCCCGTCAATAAATACAGTCTCCTTTAACAGTTCCCCGGAATCCCCCAAACGTTTTACCATCTGGTAAAAGAGATTTTCACAGGCATCTGCCAAAAATCCGGTACGAAAGCGGGCAATCGTGCTGTGATCAGGAGCCTTTTGTCCAGCTAACAGCCACATAAAGTTGATATCCCTTTTGCAAGCTGTTTCCATTTTTCTTGAAGAATAAATGTTTTGAGAATAAGCGTAGGTCAGGATCTTGAACATGGTCTTTGGGTCGACTGCGGGATTTCTGCCTTTTGCAGAGTAAGCCTGATACAGCAAGCTGTAATCTAAATCCTCCAATTCGTGGCTGAGCAGTCGAACAGAATCATCATCAGGAACCAAACCTTCCAAATTTAATGGCAAAACCAGTTGATAAGGTTCGCCAAATTCGGTATAATTTTTATGGTATTTTAATTTACTTGACATATCTTATTATACCATGGATTGCGGACTCTTCGGAGTCCGTTTTCTATTTTAGGGTACAAAAAAGGAGCGCTGCTCCATAGGTGATTACTCACCTATTTTGCAACGCCCCCTCTTCTACATGAAACTAATTAATTTCTTATTCAGTTCTATGCGGTGTATTACTTTTGATTAATAGCTGCCTGTGCTGCTGCTAACCTTGCAATTGGCACACGGAATGGTGAGCAGGACACATAGTCCAGGCCAAGAGTATTACAGAATTCTACAGAACTTGGATCCCCACCATGCTCGCCGCAGATACCAATATGCAGATTCGGATTAACTGGCTTTCCTAAATCAATTGCCATCTTCATCAGTTTTCCAACACCTATCTGGTCAAGCTTAGCAAATGGATCGTTTTCAAAGATCTTAGCATCATAATATGCATCCAGGAATTTGCCCGCATCATCACGTGAAAATCCATATGTCATCTGTGTAAGGTCATTTGTACCGAAGCAGAAGAAATCAGCCTCTTTCGCAATCTCATCAGCTGTAAGGGCAGCTCTTGGGATTTCAATCATAGTACCCACTTCATACTTCAGACTGCTTCCAGCCGCTTTAATTTCAGCATCAGCAGTTTCAACAACCATTTTCTTTACATATTTTAACTCTTTAATGTCCCCAATCAGAGGAATCATAATCTCAGGGCAAACATTCCAGTCTGCATGTGCTTTCTGCACATTGATTGCTGCACGGATGACAGCCTTTGTCTGCATCTTTGCAATCTCTGGGTATGTCACTGCCAGACGGCATCCACGGTGTCCCATCATCGGGTTAAACTCATGGAGGCCATCAATGATTGTCTTAATCTCTTCCACAGTTTTGCCCTGGGCATCAGCCAGCTTCTTAATATCATCTTCCTCAGTTGGGACAAACTCGTGGAGCGGAGGATCTAAGAAACGGATTGTCACCGGATTTCCTTCCAGAGCCTCATAAAGTGCCTCGAAATCTCCCTGCTGTACAGGCAGAATCTTGTCAAGAGCTGCCTCTCTTGCCTCAACTGTATCTGAACAAATCATTTCGCGGAATGCATCAATTCTGTCGCCTTCAAAGAACATATGCTCTGTACGGCAAAGTCCAATACCTTCTGCACCCAGCTCACGTGCTTTTTTAGCGTCAGCCGGTGTGTCTGCATTTGTACGTACCTTCATGGTCCTGTACTTGTCAGCCCACCCCATAATTCTTCCAAACTCGCCTGCAATTGTAGCATCAACAGTTGGAATCAAGCCATCATATATATTTCCTGTGGAACCATCCAGAGAAATCGCATCCCCTTCATGGAACTCTTTGCCTGCAAGTGTGAACTTCTTGTTTGCCTCATCCATTGCAATCTCGCCGCAGCCTGATACACAGCATGTACCCATGCCACGTGCAACAACAGCTGCATGGGATGTCATTCCTCCGCGCACTGTCAAGATTCCCTGGGCAGCTTTCATACCTTCGATATCTTCTGGTGAAGTCTCAAGACGTACAAGTACGACTTTTTCACCTCTCGCAGCCCACTCCTTAGCGTCATCAGCTGTAAATACAACTTTACCACAAGCAGCTCCTGGTGAAGCGCCCAGTGCTTTTGCCATCGGTGTGGCAGCTTTAAGTGCTGCAGCATCAAACTGTGGATGGAGTAATGTGTCTAAGTTTCTAGGATCGATCATTGCGACAGCTTTTTCTTCTGTGATCATCTTCTCGTCAACCAGGTCACATGCAATCTTCAGAGCTGCCTGTGCCGTTCTCTTACCATTACGTGTCTGGAGCATATACAGCTTCTTGTCCTCAATGGTAAACTCCATGTCCTGCATATCTCTGTAATGATCCTCCAGTTTATTGCAGATGCCTACAAACTGCTCATAAACTTCTGGCATAACTTCCTTTAACTGGTCAATCTTCTGAGGTGTACGGACACCGGCAACAACGTCCTCTCCCTGTGCATTCATAAGGAATTCACCCATCAGCTTCTTCTCTCCTGTTGCAGGGTCACGTGTAAATGCAACACCTGTGCCAGATGTATCGCCCATATTACCGAATGCCATCATCTGTACATTGACAGCTGTTCCCCAGGAATATGGAATATCATTGTCCCGGCGGTATACATTCGCCCTGGGGTTGTCCCATGAACGGAAAACAGCTTTAATAGCGCCCATCAGCTGTTCCTTGGGGTCAGTCGGGAACCCTTCGCCGATCTTCTCTTTATATTCGTCTTTAAACTGTTCAGCTAAAACTTTCAGGTCATCTGCAGTCAGTTCAACGTCCTGTGTAACACCTTTTTCTTCTTTCATCTTGTCGATAAGTTCTTCAAAATACTTCTTACCAACTTCCATAACTACGTCAGAGTACATCTGGATAAATCTTCTGTAGCAGTCCCATGCCCAACGGGGATTGCCGGACTTTGCAGCTAAAACATCAACAACTTCTTCATTTAAGCCAAGGTTCAGGATTGTATCCATCATACCTGGCATGGAAGCCCTTGCTCCTGAACGTACGGAAACAAGAAGCGGATTCTCTTTATCTCCAAATTTCTTGCCAGTAACCTCTTCCATTTTTGTAATGGCATCCATAATCTGATCCATGATCTCATCATTAATCTTTCTGCCATCCTCGTAGTACTGTGTACAAGCTTCCGTTGTAATTGTAAAGCCCTGCGGTACCGGAAGACCTAAGTTTGTCATCTCAGCAAGGTTAGCGCCCTTACCACCAAGCAGGTTTCGCATGGTTGCGTTACCTTCTGTAAACATATAAACCCATTTTGCCATGTCTCAATGACCTCCTAAAAATATTTTTCAATTTAAAATTACTCTGAGTCGCATATATATTCTAAAGGTTTTATTTAGGCTAGTCAAGCATTTTGTCAGTAAATTCCTACAATTTTTGCGGGTTTGGTTTAACAATTTTTTCTTCTGGTATTTCCTATTTTTATATTTCTGTTTTTTTATATTTTTCAGCACCAAACAATTAAATGAAAATTTATCCTGCTCCCCACCAGGCACATCTTAGCGCTGTCTGGGCCATGCTGCGTCCTGTAAGCTTTATGCCTCTTTTAGAAAGGCAAGATATCCTTTAAGGGCCTCATAAATATCTGCTTTACTTGATACTTCCCAAGGGGCGTGCATACTCAGCACAGGAATCCCGCAATCTATTACATCCATCCCATAGTCTGCCATAAAATAAGCAATAGTGCCCCCGCCGCCTTTATCAACAGCACCCAGTTCTGCTGTCTGCATAATCACTCTGTACTTATCCATAATCCGCCTCAATTCTGCCATAAACTCAGGGTTTGCATCATTTCCGCCTGATTTCCCCCCGCTTCCAGAATATTTGTTAAATACCAGTCCATTTGCCAGATATGCAGAATTCTTTTTTTCAAAATACTCCTCAAACATAGGATCATAAGCTGCACTGACATCTGAAGAAAGCATTTTGGAATTGGCCAGGGCCCGCCGCAGTTTCAATTCAGAATAGTCCCCACATAGCTCCAGTACTTCAGCAACTGTATTTTCAAAAAACTTTGACCGCATCCCAG
Source organism: Luxibacter massiliensis (assembly GCF_900604355.1). Classification (NCBI taxonomy): domain Bacteria; kingdom Bacillati; phylum Bacillota; class Clostridia; order Lachnospirales; family Lachnospiraceae; genus Luxibacter; species Luxibacter massiliensis. The sequence goes on from NZ_UWOE01000001.1 coordinate 2,533,075, forward strand.
TCGCCCCAGTACTTCCTATCTCCTCTTTGTCCACCAGGAGGCAGCATGAAGTACGCTTTGAAATTTTCAGTTCCAGCAACGCAAGCAGAGATGCAAAAGCACAGCTTCTGTCGTCCTGCCCATATGCCAGGATCATGCTGCGGTCCAGTCCACAATCCCTTGCCCTGCCCGCAGGGACAATTTCCAGCTCAGCTGATATAAAATCACTCTCTCTAATCTGATAATGCTCTTTTAGTAAATTTAAAACCATCTTTTTCACGTATTTTGTTTCTTTTTCTTCTGCACAAAACTTTGTATTATTTTTTCCAATGGTTTTTCGTTCATCACCTGCTGCAGGCATATTCCCTATCAGCAAATCCATTTTTTCTGCGTTAATAAAGTCTTTAACCTTCTTCTCATTCTGCTCTTTTCCCAGATGTGGCAGTAAATCCGTAATTACAAAGACCGGCTCTTTATCCTTCTCTCCAATTTTAACCTCAATCTTAGTCCCATCCTTTCTGACCACCACTCCGTGAATTGCAAGAGGCATGGCCAACCACTGGTATTTCTTCACGCCCCCATAATAATGTGTGTCTAAATACGCCTGTCCCTGTTCCTCATACAGCGGAACCTGCTTCACATCAATTCTGGGAGAATCTATATGTGCCCCGAGGATATTCATGCCTCTTTCAAAGGGTTCTGACCCAATCTGAAACAAAACTACTGCTTTATCCATATAGCAAGCGTATACTTTATCCCCAGGCTTTAAAGCCGCCTGTTCTTTACGTACCATATCTAGGTCACGGTATCCCTGGGCCCTTGCCAGCTTCAGCGCCGCAGACGCACATTCGCGCTCTGTCTTGCTGCAATCCAGAAAGTGGCAGTATGCACGGCAAATATCCTCGACACGTTTTTTTTCTTCAGGACTATAATAGTTCCAAGCATTTCTTCTCTCCATAATACTTTCTGCTCCTCATTTTTCATTCAGGCCAGAATTGGCCAAGATTTATTTTTAACAAATATTATGGTGGATTTTTCCAAAACTATACATCCTGTTTTTATTACCTAGCTACTGTCATGTTTATTTATGGCTCTTTTTCACAATTCACAAAATATTGGCGCCATACTCTCATAAACACAGAATTGTTTATATCCCAGCCCCCTCAGTAATTCCTGTGTTTCTTTTATGTATTTCCCTAAATGTTCCCGCTTATGGCTGTCACTGCCTATGGTAATTATCCTGCCGCCAAGCTCTCTATACAATTTCAGAATCTCTATTGATGGTGTTGTATCAGATAAGCCATATCTATGGGAGGAAGTATTTACCTCGATTCCTTTTCCATCCGCTATGACAATTTTTAAAATTTTTTCTAGCAGCGGCTGTATTTTATGAAATGGATAAACACCTTTTTCATCATAGCGGGCAATTAAATCCATATGCCCTAATACACTATAGTTTTTATACTCCTGTATAACTGCCAGCATCTCCTCATAATACTTTTCATTATATTCCTTCTGGGTTTTCCCCCTCTGAAAATCTTGTGTCCAGAGTTCCTGATTATCAACCTGATGAATTGACAAAATAATAAAGTCAAAGGGGTATCGATGATACAGGGCGTTAAACATTGGAATTGTATGTGTCTGGATCCCAAACTCAAGTCCCATACGAATACAGATTTTATTTCCATAACGATGCTGCATTTCTTTTATCGCTTCCACATACTGAGGATAATTTACATTTGCCAATGGTTCTCCCTTTCGATATTTAATTTTTTGCCCACTGAACCGGTCATACTTTACCCCGTAATCAACATGATCCGTAAAACATATTTCATCCAGGCCGAGCCTGACAGCATCTATTACGACATCTTCCATACAATAGACTGAATCATCGCTATATTCGGTGTGGACATGATAATCTGCTAACACTCTCTTACCTCCATTGGCTTTTTTGTTATGAGAATTACAATTATACGGTACATTCTATGTAAATTCTATATGCATCTATCTTTATCCTATGACTTTATGTTTCATACTTTTCTCGAGGGGAATTACTCAATTACTTATTCCCTGCGCACAGGCACCCTTTATCTTCTTCAGATTCTTTTGGGCAGGCTTCCATATATGAACAGACTCTTATAATCCATGCCCAAAGGGCATCCCATGTCTCATCCCCGCATGGGACACCCTTCGGGTATCATTCGTTGGGCATAACCATCCGTCCGAAGGACTGTGTTAGGGGATGCCCTTTGGGTATACCTTATCGGACCCAGTCCGCCCGTCCGAAGGACATGTGTTAGGGGATGCCCTTTGGGTATGCCTTATTGATCATTAGTAGTCCGATAAGTATAAACTTTTTGGACGCTTCGGCAGCTATCTGCCCCTGTGCTTTTCCTTTCTTTTCTGCTGTTTCAGCTTAAACTGACGTTGTTTTTCCGCTTCTCTCTTTCTCCGGTTCACAGTCTTTCGCCTAATTCTCAGCTGCTCCTGCTGTAATTTCAAGGCTTGTTGCGATTTAGTACCTAGGCCGGTATTTTGTACATATTTCCGTACTTCCCGCTGCATCCGCTTCGGATTACGGATAGCTCCCTTCACATCAACCCCCACAGCCGGACTAAAATTCAGCCGATCGTAATTTTTCAGAACAAACTCATGTACCTCATAATCTTTTGGCTCCGCACCAAATATAACCTTACAAACGGACAGCCTCCCCTCAGATACGTGTTCAAAAACCCCTGCCCAGAACGGCTCCTCAAAATATACTGTTAATCTGCTTGATACTTTGTCCATGACAATTCCTCCTTAAATACTTGTAATGAACAAAGAATGGACGACCCTAAGGAGGGAGGGTTACTTACACCCGACGGTGCGGCCGGGCTACCTACCGGCTCTGTAAAAAAGTTCTTCTTACGTTGCGTTTTTATCTTTGCTCCTGGATTGTACCATATTACCGGCCATTTATCTATACCCAAAGGGTATCATCCCACACTGCAGATCCTCACGTACAGACATGCTTCGTCCAGCAAGGTGTACATCCGGGGTGACTCTATGTGAAGAGCATGTATTATGTGGAACTCTTTAAGGTTTAATATTGGGCACTTGTCAATATAATAAAGTTACGCCTATTGAACTGCTAATATCCAATAAGATATCCACTAAGCTGTATACGGCAAAAACAAAGAGCAAGCCACTAATAAGTAACTTACTCTTCATCTCTCTTTATCATCCTTTCGGCTATGCCTTATAGAAGATAACTATATCTTATGTCCTAAATTGATATAATATTTACAGACGCTTAGAAACTACAGTTTCTTTAGCCAAATAAACAGCAATTATTCTGCCAAATGAAACTTTGTATTACAAAAATTAATTTTCCACGCACTAACGCATATCCTTTAAAAATGCACAATATCCTCTATATGCCTCATATACATCAGCTTTGCTGGAAACTTCCCAGGGCGCATGCATGCATAAGACCGCTACCCCTCCGTCAATAACTTCCATACCAAACTGTGCAAGTATGTATGCAATAGTACCTCCGCCACCTGCGTCTATTTTTCCCATCTCTGTCATTTGAAAGGCCACATTATTATCATCAAACACCTCTCTCAATTTAGCGATATATTCTGCATTCGCATCATTAGATCCGCTTTTCCCTCTGGCTCCAGTATGCTTTTTAATCACTAATCCATTTCCAAAGAAAGACGACGATTTCTTATCATATACTTCTGTGTACATCGGATCATACGCTGCTCCTACATCTGAAGAAATCATTCTCGAATTTGCCAGGGTGTGCCTTAGCTTTAACTCCGAGAAACTTCCCATTTTATCCATCAGATCCGCTACAGCATTTTCAAAAAACCTGGAGTGCATTCCTGTTGCGCCCACACTTCCAATCTCCTCTTTATCTACAAAAATACAGCACGAGGTATATGCCACATCTGGAGTTTCCAGCATAGCTGCCAGAGAAGTGTACACACAAACGCGGTCATCCTGCCCATAGGCCATAATCATGCTCCTGTCTATCCCACAATCCCTGGCTTTTCCAGCAGGAACAACTTCCAGTTCCGCAGACATTAGATCTTCCTTCTCTATTCCATAAGACTCTTTCAAAATCTGCAGAATCTGCCCCGAAACAGCATCCTTTTCCACCTCCTTCAAAGGTTTGCTGCCAATCAAAATATCCAGATTTTCCCCCTCAACAACTACAGAGGCCTTTTTGTCCATCTGTTTACCGGATAAATGAATCAACAAATCTGTCACCACAAATACCGGGTCGTCTTCCTTCTCTCCAATAGAAATCTCTATCTTAGAATGATCCTTTTTTATGACCACACCGTGAAGAGCCAAGGGAAGAGTCACCCATTGGTATTTCTTAATCCCTCCATAATAATGGGTGTCAAAATACGCAAATCCACTTTCCTCATACAATGGATTCTGCTTCAAATCCATCCGCGGTGAATCCACATGCGCACCTAAAATATTCATCCCCTCTTCCAAAGGTCTCTGCCCAATATTAAACAATGCGACAGATTTCCCCATCCAGGAGGCATACACCTTATCTCCCGGCTTTACGCCTTCAGCATCTGAAAGATTACGGTATCCTGCTGCCTCAGCCTGGCAGATAATTTCAGATACACACTCCCGCTCTGTCTTAGCAGCGTCCAGAAATTTCTTATAACCTGTAGCAATACAATCCAGCTCAGTAAGCTGAGGTTCCGAATAAAGTTCCCATAAAGTTTTGTCCATAATGCCCTCCTTGTGTCTTTGGGGACGTAACCTTCTACAAAAGTATTACGTCCTAAATTACATTTAGTGGTGTACCAAAATGAAACTTGACCTGTACCTTTTTGGTAATCACGTACTCATTATACTCTCTTTAACATATTTGTACAATTTCTGTGCCCTATTCTTAGAAATATTTAATACGGCCATTAATTTACAAACATATTTATATCGCAAGCTTTTATCTTCTAATATTTCAACTGTTCTGTGGACACTCTCTTCTTTGCTCATATTTTTCAAGATAATAACTGCTAATTCCTGCATTTGCCTTTGCTTGTCCTCATATGTATCTATAAAGACCTGCAATACATCCTCTTCATGAAACGCCATGCCCATTCTTATTTCAGGAAATTTTTTATCCCACATATATATTGCATTTGTATGAATGATATCTGTTTTTCTATCACTATACTCATTAATGCTGCTAAATCTATATGTAGATATATTTTTTGACACTCCGGCCTTGACAGGATTTAAATGTATATATCGAATACAATTCCAAAAATACTTTTCACTCTCAATACATTCACTTCCAAACCGATTCTGAAACACATGCCCATTTCTTATATGTTTATAATTATAATATTCTGCATATTCAGCTAATACTCTAGCCATAAATAGGGATAAAACCTCTAATTCTGATTGAATTAAAAGATGAATATGATTTGACATTATGCAATATGCATAAATTCTGACATCATATTTTTCAAGATACTTCTTTAAAATTTTTAAGAAAAAATAACGCTCTCTGATTTGATTAAAGATATGCTCTTTATTAATACCTCTAGCAGTTACATGATAAAATTTTGTACTGCTTTCCTGCCGTTTTTGTATCGGCATTGCCTCACCTGCCCTTCATTAACGGTACAGGTCAAATTTCATTTTGGGACACCACTGTTTTTAATTTAGGACGTAGACTTTTTAAAAAGGCTACGTCCTAAATTACTTAAAACCTAATTTTTTCTTCAAAGTAGGACTTCAGGTCTTCTATTTTTACCCGTTCTTGTTCCATGCTGTCTCTATCACGTACTGTTACCGCCCCATCTTCTTCTGATTCAAAATCATATGTCACACAGAATGGTGTTCCAATCTCATCCTGGCGGCGATAACGTTTTCCAATATTTCCACGGTCGTCAAATTCACAATTATAAAATTTAGAAAGTTCTGTGAATACTTTTTCTGCGCCTTCATTTAACTTTTTAGACAAGGGGAGCACCCCTACTTTAACTGGAGCCAATGCTGGATGGAAATGTAGGACAGTCCGCATATCTCCGCCTTCTAATTCCTCCTCGTCATATGCACTGCATAAGAATGCCAGTACCATTCGATCGGCTCCCAGGGATGGTTCAATTACGTATGGAATATATTTTTCCTTCTTCTCGTCATCAAAATAGGACATATCCTGTTTAGATACCTCCTGGTGCTGCGTCAAATCATAGTCTGTTCTATCCGCAATACCCCAAAGCTCACCCCAGCCGAATGGGAATAAAAACTCTACATCTGTTGTCGCTTTACTATAGAATGAAAGTTCTTCTTTATCATGATCCCGGTATCTGACCTCGTTCTCTTTTAATCCAAGTGAACTCAGCCAATCCAGACAGTATTTTTTCCAATATGCAAACCACTCTAGATCAGTTCCTGGCTCGCAGAAAAATTCTAATTCCATTTGCTCAAATTCCCTTGTACGGAAAGTAAAATTCCCGGGAGTAATCTCATTGCGGAATGATTTACCAATCTGAGCAATTCCAAATGGTACTTTTTTTCTGGATGTCCTTTGGACATTTTTAAAATTCACAAATATCCCCTGCGCTGTCTCCGGACGCAAATATACAGTATTTCTGGCATCTTCAGTAACCCCCTGGAAGGTCTTAAACATCAGATTAAACTGACGGATATCAGTAAAATTATGCTTCCCGCAAGAAGGGCACTTAATTCCATGTTCTTCAATAAATGCTGTCATCTGTTCCTGGGGCCATGCATCTACAGTACCCTCTATTGCAATCTGATTTTCTGAACAATAATCTTCGATTAATTTATCTGCCCTGAACCGCTCATGGCATTCACGGCAGTCCATTAATGGATCCGAAAACCCTCCCAGATGGCCGGAGGCAACCCATGTCTGAGGATTCATTAGTATAGCACAATCAACCCCTACATTATATGGAGACTCCTGCACAAATTTCTGCCACCAGGCCCTTTTGACATTGTTTTTTAACTCCACACCTAAGTTCCCATAATCCCAAGTATTTGCAAGTCCGCCATATATCTCAGAACCCGGGTATACAAACCCCCTTGATTTAGCAAGAGCTACAATCTTATCCATTGTTTTTTCTACCATATTACTGATCCTCTCTCAAACATATTAATTGTTTAATATTATAACTGCTCTAGTCCTTTTTTTCAAGCAATTCCCAGATTAATTCTAGTTGGCAGCATCAACTACACTTTCTAGACAATGTTCAGACTCCTTCTAATGTTTCCAAAATTTCCAGGGATTTAAACCTTTTTTCTATATAAACATCCCTGTATCTTTCCATTACCTCTGCCAGCTGTTCAAGCACTCTATCTGTCACCTTAAATGTATATAATCTCTCTATTTTACTACTTTCAATATATTGCATGCTATATAAGGCAGACTGATCCAGACATATGCCGTCTATTACATCACTGTCGCATTCACAGCAAACCAGGCCACCCTTTTTTACACTAAAAACCACCGCTCTCGTTTTGTCTGCACAAACCACACATTGAAACACCTGAGGCCCTTCCCCATTTATACAGTATGCCCGCAGCTCAAATATGTATTGTACCAGCTTATTGGGGATATGGGGATTACTAAGGGCCCTGAGCGACTGATACAGTAATTTTAGCATCTCACGCTCATCATTAAACTCCTTAGCATAATAATTAGCAAACTCTAGAAAATAAAACCCATAGTATGCCCCAATAATATCTTCTCTAAGTTCTGAAAAATAATTAGATATACTGGCAGACTGTATAGTATACGATGACCGGCCTTCATACATTGTAAACTCTCCGAACGAAAAGGGATTTACAGCGCCCACCAATGGACTGTTAGGCCTTCGTGAACCCTTGGCAAACGCAGCAATTTTCCCTTGTTCTTTTGTCAATATTACAACCCGCCTGTCATATTCCCCAATAGGGGTTGTAGACAGAACCATCCCTGTCATCACTATCTGATTCACAATAACCTACCCCAATATCGTTTTCCTTGGAATGCATTTCTCCATCCCCATATTTTCCCATCTTATAGGACAAGTAGTCTTTAATTGTCCCCGTAACCATAAACTGCTCCCAGTATTTTTGTTCCATCGGATCACCTCTTCTTCTGTCTTAATATTAGCATCTCCGATTCAAACAGCAGTATACCTCGTAAAATCTGCCAGCACATTTTACTCAAAATGCCTTGACAGCCATTCTTTCTTCTTATCTGTCACTCTGATAACCAAAATTTTTCATTATAAAATCGCTGTCCCGCCAGTTCTTTTGCACCTTTACCCATATTTTAAGGTTTACCTTACAGTCCATGAACCGCTCAATTTCATACCGGGCCGTACTGCCAATTTTTTTAAGCATCCCCCCCTGTTTGCCTATAATAATCCCTTTATGGGAATCTCTTTCGCATATAATAGTTGCATCAATATGCATCACTTTCTTTTGCATTTTCATCCTATCTATTGCGACGGCTATGCCATGGGGAATCTCCTCCTGCAGGCAATGCAGCGCTTTTTCACGTATCAACTCTGCTACAATCTGACGTTCAGGCTGGTCTGTAACTGTGTCTTCATCGTAAAATTGTGGTCCACATGGAAGATATTGCAGGATTACTTTGACAAGTTCATCCGTATTATCTCCATTTCTTGCTGAAACCGGTACAATCTCAGCAAATTCATATTCCTTCCTATAGGCATCTATAAACACCAAGACTTCTTCCCGCTTAACCATATCAATCTTATTAATCACAAGAATCACTGGTGTCCTGCTCCTTTTCAGCTGCTCGATTATATGCCGCTCACCAGTCCCAATAAATGTAGACGGCTCCACCAGCCATAGAACCACATCCACCTCGTCCAAAGTCTTCTCTGCTACATTCACCATAAATTCTCCCAGCTTATTCTTGGCCTTATGTATGCCGGGGGTATCCACAAAAATAATCTGTCCCTCATCAAGTGTAAGGACAGTCTGGATACGGTTTCTGGTCGTCTGTGGTTTGTTTGATGTAATTGCAATTTTCTGGCCAATCAGATAATTCATAAGCGTAGACTTCCCCACATTTGGCCGGCCAATTAAAGTAACAAAGCCTGATTTAAAATTCTCTTTCATCCCCTTACCTCCATTTAGGTACACCACTAATTTAAATTAGGGACGTAACAAAAGTGCAAAAGGTTACGTCCCTAATGAACTAAAACAATGTTTTTACTTCCGCGAACATCTCTTTTTGCTTCTCTATTTTCTCTTCACTGCCAATAACGCACATCTGCCCTGCCGCCAGCACTGCCTCCACAACTTCCGCCAAAGCGCGGATATCTTTCTGCTCTGCCTTTAATATATCCATCCTCTCATTTTCTATCATCTCGGCCGATACACGGTTCATATACAGATTCATGGAACGGTCCCCTTTAGCAGAAGGGGTCATAGGGCGATCGATATTACTTATTGTACCAATAATATATTTATTCATGTCGCGCTCATCCACTGTAAAGTTCCTTAAATAGTCCGGTATACCTTCATATATTTTCATAGTGTTCTCCAGATTAGGATCGCGGTAAGAAATAAAATATCCCTCCCCAATCCTGTTAAAACTGCTCATACATCCGTATGCCCCACCCTTGACTCTTACATTCTGCCATAAATAATCGTAGCTTAAAATTACCTTCAATATTTGCAGTGCCCCTCTATAGGAAGCCCCATAGTCAATAAAATTACCTACGCGGGCTACATATTGAACCTTAGAAGAGGTCTTAAAGCCTTCATTTCTTTTCTGGCAATGAATAATACAAGGAGTCTCTTCTTTCCTTTTTACTTTATGGAGACTTTCTTTTAATTTCTCAAGCTCTTTATTGATAGGTGCTATCCCTTCTTCGGATGAAGTATAGCTTATCATTATATTATCAGCACGGAAAATGCTATCTGCGATTTCCTGTAAATTCGAAATCAACTCCGATTTCTTCTCTTCGAAGTTTTCTTCGATTTCTTTCACAATTTGATAATAACCAATCCCATCTGTATCATCCTTAAACTTTGCCAATGGCGAATCGTAAGACAATGCCCTTAATGCAGCCGTAGTATGACCTGATGAAAGGAAACTCATCTGAAGCCTGGATTTTAGCATAGACAGTATTTCCTTTAAGCGCTTCTCGTCCCCAAGCTTCGACTCCATTAAAATCTCTTTCATCATATCAAAAAGTATACTAAATTTAGGATACAGAGCCTTTCCTTTCATTTCAAATGTAGCACGAAATTCTTTTTCTTTTACCTTTGTTACGTCTGCATATAATTCCAGTGATGTTCCAATTCCACCTGTATGCATATTTATTTCATTAAACAACTCACCATAGCCATAATGTGTCGTATCAATCAAACCCAATACAGCCTGAAGGATACCAACATATGCCAGCTTGTTCTCAGGAATCCCAGATAAATCAAACATAAGTGTGACATAGCCGATCCCATTAGTCTCCACGTTATGATGTATCATTTTTATGCCGCTGACATCTTTTTCTTCATTATATATTGGTGCAATTTCTTTTGAAATGTCCTCTCTGCTAAGAACCGGTATTTTCTCTAAATCCTCTTTTGCAGATTCTTCTTCCTGATACCTCAAAAGTTCTTTTGTGTCATTTACTAACTTATATATTTCATCTGTCCTTAAACTTGCTTTATACTTCTGGAGCCTTTCGTCCAGCTCTTTATCAAGACGGACCGTCCGTCCTTTTTCAGGTTTCACAATAACTATAGAGGCATGGGTATTGTCCAAAAGATATTTTTGGACTAACTCCTCATAATAACCCGTTTGAATCTGAGTCTTTAAAAATTCAAATACTGGCAGTGCCTGCATATGGATAAATGGCTTCTCCTCATCATAGAGCCAGCTGTCAAACAATTGGAGTCCGTACATCAGTCCCTTGGGATAACTGCCAAAATCTGCTTCACGGAAACGGAATTCGTAGTAATTAATCCCTGCCTCCAATGCCTTCTTATCCATACCATTCTTCACAATATTGGACAAGGTATCTTCAATAATTTTAAGAAATTCCTCCTTTTGTTCAAGATTCGCATTTTTAGCAATAATAGAAAAAATAGGCTGATAAATACCATTATCGTATGAACCCGAAATATCCTTTCCAATCCCCGCATCAGTAAGCGCCTTTTTAAGCGGAGCGCCCGGAGCAGACAGCAGAGCATAATCAAGCACCTGAAAAGCCAAATACAGCTTTTCATCCAGGCTTGTCCCAATTACTTTATTATAGGATAAATAGGTATTGTCTTTCTCCGTCTCCTCACTGGATATAGAATACTCCATCTGAATTTCTCTGGCCTTTTCAAACGGTGCCTGATATTTTATTTCAGAATTTATTGAGATTTCATCAAATTTTCTGAGATATTTTTCATCCAACCACCTTAGTTTTTCTTCCATATCCAGATCCCCATATAGATAAATATAACTGTTGGTCGGATGATAATATTTTTTGTGGAAATCCAAAAACTGTTCATACGTCAATTCAGGAATTACCTCAGGATCCCCACCAGATTCATATGCATAAGAAGTATCAGGAAATAATGAATTCAAAATCATCCTATCCAGAACCCCATCTGGTGAGGAAAACGCTCCCTTCATCTCATTATAAACGACTCCATTATACTCCAGCTTCCCATTTGCCTCGTCCAGCTTATAACTCCAACCCTCCTGACGAAAAATTTCATCATGCTGATAGATGTTTGGATAAAAAACTGCATCCATGTAGACATGCATCAAATTCTGGAAATCCTTATCATTACAGCTCGCAACTGGATAGACTGTCTTATCTGGATAAGTCATTGCATTTAAAAATGTATTCAATGAGCCTTTGACCAGTTCCACAAACGGATCCTTAACAGGAAAGTCCTTTGATCCACATAGGACTGAGTGCTCCATAATATGAGGTACCCCTGTGCTGTCTGAAGGCGGCGTCCGAAATCCAACTGCAAACACCTTGTTGTCATCATCATTTTCCATGAGTAAAACCCGAGCGCCACTTTTTCTATGCTTCAAAAGATATCCTTTTGATTTAATATCTGCCAGCTCCTGTTGCTGCACCACTTCATATGCATCCAAATCATAAATACTCATATTACACCTCACTTTTTATTCAATGCCCCTATTATACCATCTTCATAAACACAATTAAAGGGGCGGCTTTCAATGAATTTAGCCTTCATTTTAGAAAAGGTACACGTCTGCTGACAATTTGGTACACCACTAGATACAATATAGGACGTAACAAAATCACAAAAGGCTACGTCCTCAAAACCTCCCGGGTTGCCACAACATCCACCCCCGTCCCGGCAATATTCTCTGCCACGATATCTCCAATATGTACTGGAGCAGCCATTTCTTTGTCTTTCAATTCTCTCATGCACTGGAAGATTTTCTGTCTAGGGATATCACCCCGGGTTCTGACTGATACCATTTTGTCCCGGCCTCCCCTGACTTTTACTGTAGTGGTCACTGTACGGGTGGGGTTTGTGATTTCCTTTCTGGCATAGTTTTCCCCCTGGGGACATCCATTCCCGGATACTGACAGGATCTCTCTGCCACTTATATCTACAGCCAGGGCGCACCCTTTTGGGCATCTGATACAAGTTAGTTCTTTTCTTTCCACTTTCTACCCCTCCTCTATCTGGATCCTTAATGTTGGTTCTTCTGCCCCCCAGAGCCATTCTCGTTTCACTTTTATTTCTTCCATTTCCCCGGGAGCAGCGGCAGGCCTCTTTTTATGTACTATCCTTTTTTCTCCTATAAAAGCTGATATATAACAATTTTTATATACCCGATTTACGCGGAATCTGACAGTCAACTCTTTTTTCATGTACGCCGGGCGTATGACAGAGGGAACTGTATACCGTACCCCGTCTGATGCTATGACTTTGATTCCAGTCTTCCCAGCGCCTACACAGCTCTGTCCCTGTTGGACTTTTTTCTCCGTTTCTCTATTTAAAATATACGCAGCCGCATTTTCACCTGCCTCTTTCCCTTCTTCTGAAACATAATCTACCAAGTCATGGACATGGAGCACATTACCACAGGCAAAAACTCCTTCCAGATTTGTCTCCAGGCTTTCATTTACATCTGGCCCTGAAGTGGCGCTATTTAGCTCCACTCCCATCTGCCCTGACAGCTCATTTTCTGGTATTAGTCCTACAGACAAAAGTAAGGTGTCACATTCATATTCCTCCTGAGTGCCTGGTATAGGGACTCCCCTGTCATCCACCTCTGCCAGCACCACCCCTTCTACTCTTTCTTTCCCTTTAATATTTACCACAGTATGGCTCAGCTTTAAAGGGATTCCATAATCATCCAGGCACTGTACAATATTTCTCTTCAATCCACCTGAAAAAGGCATCAGTTCTGCCACGGCCTTCACCTTGGCCCCCTCCAGGGTCATTCTTCTGGCCATAATCAGTCCAATATCCCCAGATCCCAGAATCACAACTATTTTTCCTGGCATACGCCCCTCCATATTTACCAGCCGCTGTGCGGTTCCGGCTGAATATATCCCTGCAGGCCTGTAGCCAGGAATATTCAAAGCACCTCTGGGGCGCTCTCTGCAGCCCATTGCTAAAATTATTGCCTTGGCTTGGATCTGGTATATGCCCCTCTTCTGGTTTATGGCAGTAATCACTTTTTCTTTGCTGATATCCGCCACTATAGTATCCTTACGGCACTCTATTCCCAATTGTTTTATCTGGCCAATAAACCTGGCCGCATATTCCGGCCCTGTCAGTTCCTCCTGGAATATATGCAGTCCAAATCCATTATGTATACATTGATTTAAAATCCCGCCTAAGTCTTTATCCCTCTCCAGAACCAAAACCCTGTCCACCCCAGCATTTCTTGCGGAAATGGCCGCAGCAAGTCCCGCAGGCCCTCCTCCCACTACTACAATTTCATACTGTTCCATCTGTTGTCCTCCCCCCTTCTCAGCAAATTCCCGTAGAAAAATCTTCCAAAAATTCTTTATTCTTTCCAACCGTCATATTTGAATTTCCCCCAGACTTAGTAATATTCTCCGTCCCCAGCTCACGTTCTAATATTTCCATCGTTCTAGGTGCACAAAATCCCGACTGGCATCTCCCCATTCCGGCTCTTGTCCTGCGCTTTACGCCGTCCAGCGAACGTGCCCCCAGGGGACGCCTTACTGCGTCGAGTATCTCACCCTCAGAGATCATCTCGCATCGGCAAATGATGTTGCCATATGCAGGCTGACTGGCTATTAAGGCATTTCTCTCTTCTATTGAAAGCTGGGCCGCATTCAAAACACCTTTTCTCTCACCTTTAAATCCTGGATTTTTCTGAAGTCCCAGCTTCTCCCTGATTAGTCCTGCCATCATTTTCCCTATGGCTGGTGCACTTGTCAGTCCTGGAGATTCTATCCCGGCACAGTCAAAAAATCCCGGCACATCCGGCGCTTCACAGATTATAAAGTCATGGCCTTCCTCATGTGCCCGCAATCCTGCAAAACTGGTAATTACCTTCCTTAGGGGCAGGTCTTTTATATTTTTTCCTACCATTTTACTAATTTCGGCAAGTCCTTCATAAGTTGTATTGGTTCCCTCTTTATCTTCAATATCCATGGCTGTAGGCCCTGCCAAAAGGTTCCCGTGTACTGTAGGCGTCACAAGTATTCCCTTTCCCAGTTTCCCCGGCAGAGTGAATACTGTTCTGGAAACGTGGCCTCCCGCACATTTGTCCAGGAGAAAATATTCACCTCTTCTGGGTATGATCCGCATACGATTGCCGCACACCAGATTATGAATTTGATCTGCATAAACTCCCGCCGCATTTACAATACATCTTCCAGTGAAATCTCCCCTGCTGGTCTTTAGAATAAACACATCCGCCTTCCTGGCAATGTTCTTTACTTCAGTATTAAAATAAAATTCCACTCCATTCTCACAGGCATTTTCAGCCAGTGCAATATTCAGTCCAAAGGGGCAGACTATACCTGCCGTAGGAGCATACAAGGCGGCCACCACATCCTTTGAAGCATTGGGTTCCAGCTTAAAAACCTCTTTGGCACTTAGGATTTCAAGGCCCTTCACATGATTTACTTCACCCTGCCTTTTTAATCTCTCCAATACAGGTATTTCTTTTTCATCCCTGCACATCATAAGAGATCCTGTTCTTAGGAAAGGAAAATCCAGATCTCTAGAGAGCTGTTCCATCATCTGGTTTCCCTCCACATTTAATTTTGCCTTCAAGGAACCGCTTACCGCATCATAACCCGCATGGACGATTCCACTGTTCGCCTTTGATGTCCCACAGCATACATCCTCCATCTTCTCCAATACACAGGCTTTAACTTTGTAGCGTGACAATTCCCTGGCCACAGCCGTCCCTGATACTCCGGCCCCCACAATCATTACATCATACATTGCAATGCCTCCTATTTTTTTGATTTATATTCTAAATACAGCCTATCCTTTACCTCATTCATAGAATCCTATACCCACAGGGCATCCCCTAATACATGTCCTTCGGACAGGCGGACTTCGTCCAATAAGGTATACCCACAGGGCATCCCCTAATACATGTCCTTCGGACAGGTGGACTCCGTCCAATAAGGTATACCCACAGGGCATCCCCTAATACATGTCCTTCGGACGGGTGGACTCCGTCCAATAAGGTATACCCACAGGGCATCCCCTAATACATGTCCTTCGGACGGGTGGACTCCGTCCAATAAGGTTATACTTATTGAACTACTAATGTTCAATAAGGTATACTCTGTATCCCCTCCCTTTATACGAGCGCTCTCCTTTAGGGCCTCCTGAATCTGTCCAGCTTCCATACAGTAATACATTTTTTACAACTTATTACGACTTTCTGGCTATTCACATTCTTTTGCCCTAAAAACCCTCCGTCGCATACCCTTACAGGCAGATGCATATCCGCGTATCCTTAGTACAGGCCCCGGGGGGCGCTTACATGCCCAAAAGTATCAGACAAAATAACAGAGCCAGACAAATAAGCATATCCTCATGATATGTCTTTTGCCTGGCTCTGTTCTCATCGGCATATATTCACATAAATACTATTTAAGCATACTATAAACTCGTCTCTAACAACATGTTTACTGCAATGCTCTAGCTATATAACTATTATATAGTTCTTTCCTGAAAAATACAACCTTTTATCTGTCTGGCTCCTTTTTTGCCCAGCCGTGGGCATACTGCACTGCCCTTTTCCACCCTTTCAGCATACTATCCCTTACTTTTGCTTCTATCTCTGGTTTAAAAGTTCTGTCAATGGCCCAATTGGCCACTACCTCCTCCTTACTGCCCCAGTACCCCACAGCAATCCCTGCCAGATAGGCCGCCCCCATGGCGGTCGTCTCCACACACTGGGGCCGGTTGACAGGTGCATTGCTCAAATTCGCTTGTGTCTGCATCAGAAAATTATTAGCACTGGCGCCTCCGTCTACCTTTAAAGCTGACAGGGCAAGCCCTGCATCAGCCTTCATGGCCTCCAGCACGTCATTTACCTGATAGGCCAAAGATTCCAATGTGGCACGTATAACATGGTACTTATTTACTCCCCGGGTCAGCCCTACAATCGTCCCTCTGGCATACTGATCCCAATAGGGCGCCCCCAACCCAGTAAATGCAGGTACTACATAACAGCCGTTAGTGTCCTCTACCTTTTGGGCCATATACTCAGATATCTCCGATGAATCTATCAGTCCCATCTCATCCCTCAGCCACTGAATGGCCGCCCCGGCCACAAATATAGACCCTTCCAGCGCATATGTTACCTTTCCCTCTATGCCCCAGGCTATGGTTGTCACAAGTCCATTCCCAGAATATACCGGCTTTTCACCTGTATTCATCAACAGAAAACAGCCTGTGCCATATGTATTTTTTGCTTCCCCCTTATGGAAACAAGTCTGTCCAAACAAAGCAGACTGCTGATCCCCCGCTGCACCGGCAATAGGAATAGGCGCACCGAAAAAACCTGTATCAGCTTCACCATAAACATAGCTGGATGGTTTCACTTCGGGCAGCATGGAATGCGGGATTCCCAGCTCATCCAATATTTCCTTATCCCACTGTAAGGTATTGATATTAAACATCATGGTCCTGGAGGCATTTGAATAGTCCGTCACATGGACGGCCCCCTTTGTCAGCTTCCATATCAGCCATGTCTCAATAGTCCCAAATAAAAGTTCTCCCCTCTGCGCCTTCTCTCTGGCTCCCTCCACATGATCCAGGATCCATTTTACCTTTGTACCAGAAAAATATGCATCAATCACAAGGCCCGTCTTACTCCTGAACTTATCTGTTAAGCCTTTACGCTTCAAACCATCGCAGTACTCAGATGTCCTCCTGCACTGCCAGACAATGGCATGGTACACCGGTTCTCCCGACTCCCTGTCCCAGACAACCGTTGTCTCCCTCTGGTTCGTTATCCCTATGGCAGCAATATCCGCTGCAGTAGCATGGATATTGGCCATAGCCTGCCTGGCCACTTCCAGCTGCGTAGACCAGATTTCCTCCGCGTTATGCTCTACCCATCCAGGCTTTGGGAAATATTGCGTAAACTCCTTCTGTGCCATACTGCACATTTCCCCTTTTTCATTAAAAAGAATACACCTGTTGCTGGTGGTACCCGAATCCAGTGCCATTACATACCTTGCCATATCGCTTTCCCTCCTTATTTACATTTCCCAGACATCCTGATTTGTTGCGGATACCGCCACAGCGCCGGCATCCAGCGCCCCTGTCACATCCTCCCTGTCAGAGATTAATCCCCCTGCAATCACCGGGATAGGGCTGCTGGAACAAATCCTGCGTATAATTTTAGGCATGGCCCCCGGAAGCACTTCAATAAAATCCGGCCTGATGCCCCTTGGCATGTGCAGGCCCTCAATATTCTTCAGAGCCATGGAATCAATAACAAAGAAACGGAGCACAGCATACATGGACATTTCTTTTGCCCTCTGTGCCAATATGGGCCTGGTTGTGATAATTCCATCAGCTTTGGTACTATTTTTAATAAAATCAACAGTAATTTCCTTTGTGTTAAGTCCTCCTACCAGGTCTATATGTACCATGGCTGTTTTTCCGGCAACTTTAATCTGTTCTACGATTTCTCCAATTGTACAGATATCCCCGAACAAAATAAAAATCACTTTGATATCCTCCAGACGGCAGCTTTTTTCAAGGCCGTCCATATCCTTCACCGCTGCAATCACTGGGTTTTCCTCAACTAAATCATGAAACTGACTCATGCCGCCCTCCCTGTCGAATCCCTGCCTTTTTATATATTATAAATTTATTCTTTCTTAAAAGCAACGGTATTTCCCTGTTCTTTCTGAGTATAAGGTTTCTTGTCTTTTCCCTATCCACAGCGTATGCCCTGGCCTGTAGTTATTTCCTTCCTAGTACAGCAAATATAATTTAACTGCTATAGCAGGATTCTCCGCCTGCGGCGGGCGGCATGAGCCATATAATCCCTCCCACAACATCCCAGTGCAGTCTGGCACGGAGTACTTTATAATTACACAGGAAATTCAAAAGAATTCCCTATGTAATTATAAAAGCGGCATCCCCCGCAAGGGATGCCGCATACTTGCCACTTATATTCTTTATTCCAGAAATCCTCCTGGAAACTTCTTATTCCTCTCCGTAAAGAGTCACTAATTTCTTCAGATAAGCATATCTTTCCATAGCTTCCTGCTCGTTCTGTGCAAACAACTTCTCTGCCTTCTCTGGATTCGCTCTCTTCAGGGCATTATAACGAACTTCTCCGTCAAGGAATGCCTGATAATCTTCAGCTTTAGGCTCTTTGCTGTCCAAGGAGAACTTATTGCCCTCTGCTGCAGGATTGAATCTAAAGTTATTCCAGTAACCGCATTCAACTGCAAGCTGCTCTTCTGTCTGAGCCTTGCTCATACCCTTCTTAATTCCATGGTTAATACATGGTGCATAAGCAATAATAAGTGATGGCCCTGGATAAGCCTCTGCCTCTGTAATAGCCTTCACAGTCTGGTTGAAGTCAGCACCCATGGCGATCTGTGCCACGTATACATACCCATAACTCATAGCGATTCCTGCCAGGTCTTTCTTCTTAATTTCTTTTCCACCTGCTGCGAACTGTGCAGTAGCGCCTGTCTTAGTAGCTTTGGAAGACTGTCCGCCTGTATTGGAGTAAACTTCTGTATCAAATACCATAATATTGATATCCTGCCCGCTGGCCAGCACATGGTCAACGCCGCCGAACCCAATATCATAAGCCCAACCGTCACCGCCAAAGATCCACTGGGATTTCTTAGCCAGGAAATCTCTGCCCTTTAACAGTTCTTTTCTGTCCTCAGAATCACAGCCGCAAGCCTCTAAAGCGGCTACCAGCTTATCTGTAGCTGTCCCGTTGGTTGCGCCTACTGCAAATGTATCCAGATACTCCTGGGCAGCTGCCTTCACATCGGCGTTCTCTGCACTCTCAGACAGCTTCTCTACTTTGCCTTTCAGTCTCTCTCTGATTGTATTTTGTGCAAGAAGCATACCATAGCCAAACTCCGCATTATCCTCAAACAGGGAATTACACCATGCCGGGCCCTTGCCTTCTGGTGTTACTGTATATGGCGTAGACGGTGAGGAGTTACCCCAGATAGAGGAACATCCTGTTGCATTGGCGATATACATCCTATCTCCATATAACTGCGTAATCAATTTTGCATAAGGAGTTTCTCCACAGCCTGCACATGCTCCTGAGAATTCAAGCAGAGGCTGTTTGAACTGGCTTCCTTTCACAGTTGTCTCTTTAAACTTAGCAACTACTTCCGGCTTCACAGGAATCTCTGTTCCATAATTGAAGAACTCCTGTGCTCCTGCATTTGCTTCCAGGTTACCCATAATAAGAGCTTTCTCACCCTTCTTTCCAGGACACACATTTGCACATGAACCACAGCCTGTACAATCATAAGCAGATACTGTGATGGAGAATTTCATGTTCGGCATACCCATCATATCGATTGTGCTCATTCCTTCTGGAACCTTAGCTGCTTCCTCCTCTGTCAGAGCTACCGGACGGATAACAGCGTGAGGACATACATATGCACAGCGGTTACACTGGATACAATTTTCTGGCTGCCATACAGGAATATCTACTGCAATACCACGTTTCTCGTATGCAGAAGATCCTGATGGTGTGGATCCATCTACATATTCTGTAAACGCAGATACGGGAAGTGTATTACCTTCCTGCGCATTTACTTTCGCCTGGATATTCTTAACAAAATCAACAACATCTTTTCTTCCGTTTTCATCAACATGAGGCGTTGTCAGGCCCTGATCCTCTGCATCTTTCCAGCTGTCAGGAACTGCCACTTCAACAACCTGCTTTGCGCCAGCATCGATTGCATCATAATTCATCTGTACAATCTTATCGCCTTTTCTTCCATAAGTAGCTTTTGCTGCCTTCTTCATCAGGTCGATTGCTTCCTCTTCTGGAATGATAGCTGCGAGTTTAAAGAATGCAGACTGCAGAACTGTATTGATACGTCCGCCCAATCCGATTTCCTTACCTATCTTAATACCGTCGATGGTGTAGAACTTAATATTGTGGTTAGCAATAAATGCTTTTACCTGTCCTGGCAGATGCTTTTCCAGTCCTTCCATATCCCAAGGACAGTTCAAAAGGAAAGTTCCTCCATCCACTAGTTCCTGAACCATGTTGTACTTGTCAACATAAGATGGATTGTGGCATGCAACAAAGTTTGCCTGCCTGATCAGGTATGTGGACTTGATTGGCTCCTTACCAAAACGTAAATGGGACATTGTTACACCGCCTGACTTCTTTGAGTCATAATCAAAATAAGCCTGGGCATACATATCTGTATTGTCACCGATAATCTTGATAGAATTCTTGTTGGCCCCTACAGTACCGTCGGCGCCCAGTCCCCAGAACTTACAGTTGATTGTCCCTTCTGGAGTCGTAACAAGCGGAGCACCTGCATCTAATGACAGATTTGTCACATCATCTTCAATACCGATTGTAAATTTCTGTTTTTCTGTATTCTTAAATACAGCAACGATCTGGGCTGGTGTGGTATCCTTAGATCCTAATCCATAACGTCCTGTAAGTACAGGCACTGCATCGAATTTTGTTCCTTTTAATGCAGCTACAACATCCAAGTATAACGGCTCTCCCAGGGCACCCGGCTCTTTTGTCCTGTCAAGCACAGTAATAGTCTTAGCTGTCTCAGGAATTGCATTAATTAAAGCTTCAGCGCTGAAAGGCCTGTACAGGCGTACCTTAACAACGCCGACCTTCTCGCCTGCTGCCAGCAGATAATCAATTGTCTCCTCAATAGTATCACAGACAGAACCCATAGCGATAATAACACGCTCCGCATCCTCTGCACCATAGTAGTTAAATAATTTATAATCTGTACCGATCTTAGCATTAACTTTGTCCATGTAATCCTGAACAATTCCTGGCAGGGCATCATAATAGGGATTACATGCCTCTCTTGCCTGGAAGAAAATATCAGGGTTCTGGGCGGAACCTCTCTGGCATGGATGATTTGGGTTCAGGGCATGTGCACGGAACTCGTCAATAGCGTCCATGTTCACCAGATCTTTCAGATCATCATAATCCCATGTCTCGATCTTCTGAATCTCATGGGATGTCCTGAAACCGTCGAAGAAGTTAATAAATGGAATCTTGCCTTCCACAGCTGCACAGTGTGCAACAGCTGTCAAGTCCATAACTTCCTGGACACTTGATTCACAAAGCATGGCAGCGCCTGTCTGACGACATGCATATACGTCTGAATGATCTCCGAAGATTGACAGTGCATGGCTTGCGATTGCACGGGCTGATACATTGAATACTCCCGGTAACTGTTCACCTGCTACTTTATATAAGTTAGGGATCATCAAAAGCAATCCCTGGGATGCTGTAAATGTTGTTGTCATAGCCCCGGCTGATAAGGAACCATGTACAGCTCCCGCAGCACCTGCCTCAGACTGCATCTCTGTTACCTGAACAGTCTGCCCGAAAATATTCTCCCTGCCTTCGGTGGCCCATTCATCCACGTGCTCCGGCATAACGGATGATGGTGTAATAGGGTAAATAGCTGCAACTTCCGTATACGCATAGGACACGTGGGCCGCGGCCTGATTACCATCCATGGTCTTCATTTTTCTTGCCATTTCTTGTTCCTCCTTAAAATTACATTGTAAAAGTTAATTTTTCACATGTGATTTCATTATATCGCCAAAAATGACAAAAGTCCATAGAGCCTGTCTTATTTTTTGTTTATTTTCCAGTACATAAGCCAGGATCCGCAAAGTTCCCCTGGAGGAAATTCAAAGGGGTCTGACCCCTTTGCACTCCATTGTCAGAATCGTTTACAAATTCAAATGGGGACTGCCTGTGCGCAGTCCCCATTTACCTATTTAAACAGCCTGTCCTTCGCCCTGGGCCGCTTCTTCCCCACCGGCTTATCAGGCAATGGTTCATATCTCCTGCCAGTTTTTAAAAACGGCATCCTTTTATGGTTCTTTTTCAGATAGATCAGCAGTCCACCGGTTACAATAACAATAATACCAGCCAGTAATTGGGATACAGGGAACCCTGCCACTGGCAGCAAAAGCTGGTCTGTCCTGAGTCCTTCTATCCAGACCCGTCCCAGGCCGTACCCAAACAGATAAATCAGGAAGATTTCTCCCTCGTATTTCTTATGCCGCCTGTAAATAAGCAATATAATAAATAAAATACAGCACCAGACCGACTCATACAGGAATGTGGGATGCACTTGGATATAACTTACTCCGTCCACCACCTGCACATTAGCACGCATTGCCTCTGTCACGTCACTGCTCCTGACTGCATCCAGGGGCAGCTGCATAGCCGCAAGGCTGTCCGTATATCCGCCGAAAGCCTCCCTGTTGAAAAAATTCCCCCAGCGCCCAATCATCTGGCCATTTACTAGCGCCAGGGCAATGGTATCAAAAATCTGGGGGGCATTCAGATGCCGGATCCTGGCAAAAATAAGCACCGTCACCACGGCCCCGATTACACCGCCATAAATGGCCAGTCCCCCTTCTCTTAAATTCAAGATATCTAGCAAATTGTCCTTGTACATATCCCACGAGAAAATGACATAGTATAACCTGGCGCCTGCGATCCCCGCAATCACGCCTATAATCCCCATATCCAGATAATCCTCCGGGTTCTGCCGGGTTCTTTTTGCCTCCGCGGTGGCAATCAAAAATCCTATCAGTATGGCAGTGCCTATGATGATCCCATAAAATGCGATGTCAAAGCCAAATACTGAAACAGCCTTCCCCACATGTTCAAAATGGATTCCAAGATGAGGAAAATTAATATTATAATGCATGTCCCATGCTCCTTCCCATACAGTTCTGCTGGCCGGACATACTGTAGCTGCTGCTATACATTAAACCGGAATAGGATAATATCTCCATCCTGCACCACATACTCTTTTCCTTCCAGCCTGACCAGCCCTTTCTCCTTTGCCGCCCCATGAGACCCGCACTCCATCAGGTCATCATAGCTTACAACCTCTGCCCTGATAAAGCCTCTCTCAAAATCAGAGTGAATCTTTCCAGCGGCCTGGGGTGCCTTTGTCCCCATTGTGATTGTCCATGCCCGTACTTCCGGTTCACCTGCCGTAAGGTAGCTGATTAAGCCAAGAAGATGGTAGCTGGCTTTTATTAGCTTTTCCAGTCCTGACTCTTCTAATCCTAAATCTTCCAAAAACATTCTTTTTTCATCTTCATCCAGCTCTGCGATCTCCTGCTCAATCTGGGCGCAGACTACAAACACCTCGCAGTCCTCCTGCGCTGCATATTCCCGTACAGCCTGGACTCCCGGATTGCCTGCGCCATCGTCAGCCAACTCATCCTCTGTCACATTGGCTGCAAAAATAACCGGTTTTGCTGTCAGCAGATTATAACTTTCCATCCAAGCTTGTTCATCTTCGTCCTCTGTCTCAAAGCTCTTTGCCATTTTATTTTCTTCCAGGTGTGCCTTAATGCGGCCCAACAAATCAAGCTCCTTTGCAGCCCCCTTATCATTTCTGGCCACCTTGGCTGTTTTCGCAATTCTCCGCTCCAAAATTTCCAGATCAGAAAAAATTAATTCCAGATTAATAGTTTCAATATCCCGCAGCGGGTCAATGCTCCCATCTACATGTACAATATTGCTGTCCTCAAAACATCTGACCACATGCACGATAGCATCCACTTCTCGTATATTGGCCAAAAACTGGTTTCCCAACCCTTCCCCTTTTGACGCTCCCTTTACCAACCCGGCTATATCTACAAATTCGATAGCCGCGGGCACGATTTTCTTTGTATGGTACATTTCACCCAAAACATCAAGGCGCTTATCCGGCACTGTCACCACTCCTACATTCGGGTCAATTGTACAGAAAGGATAGTTGGCAGACTCTGCCCCTGCCTTTGTAAGTGAATTAAACAATGTACTTTTCCCAACATTCGGTAATCCCACTATGCCCAATTTCATTTTCCTATCTACCTCCCTCAAAATTATCTGCTTTACAGTATATCATCAATCTTATTTTCTAAGTATGTCCGGCAATCTGCTTTGTCTTAGAATCCCCTGTCAGTCCCTTGTCTCCATCAATATGACTACCCCATATGGGAAAGAGATCACGGCCTCCTCCCCCTCTATCTCGTTACTCACACAGAGGCTGTCATAGGGTGTCAGCAGATGGTGGTTCAAAGGGTATTTTGCCCCTCTGATGCAAAAACCCTCCACAGAACTTCCAAGGGGGAACACAGAAAAATAAGGGCCCCATGCCTCCTCTTTTTTCAGTACTGTATCATGGTCTAAAAGCCGTATCTGATTATGCTTGTCCAAGAGTCTTGCATCGGCGCCTGCGTCCAGCGCAATCTTAAGGCTCTGTATATTGGCCCACACATGGTCCAGCCTTGTCCCCGTCCCCCCCAGAATCAGAATATCCCTCCTGTGCAGATCCAGACAAAGCCTGAGGGCAATTTCGGTGTCCGATGCGTCCTTGACGGGGTTAAATTCCCTGACGGGCACCCGCGTCTCTTCTCTGTAATATGTGACTACCTCTTTGGGCGCACTGTCAAAATCCCCTACAATATAATCAGGAAGTATCCTGTGCTTGTAGAGGAATTCCAGTCCTTTATCCACCCCAATGATAAACTCTGTTTTTTCATCTTTTAATATACTGACAGCAAAGTCCTCCTCGAGGAGGCCGCCGCTGACAATCACTGTACGTCTATTCATATTCTTTGAAAATCTCCATAAAGCCTGTAACATTTTTAGAAATGCTTCCGTTAAAGACAGCAGAGCCTGCAACAATAATATTTGCGCCTGCGTCAATCACTTCCCGCACATTTGTCAGGTATATCCCGCCATCCACCTCAATATCGGTTTTTAACCCTTTTTCATCCAGCATGGCCCTAAGGTTTTTAATTCTGTCCAATGACTCTGGTATAAATGCCTGTCCCCCAAAACCTGGCTCCACGCACATTATCAAGAACATGTCCGCCTGCTCCAGGATCGGAGAAAGAGATTCTATAGCAGTACCCGGCTTTACGGAAACACCTGCTTTCATGCCAGAGGCATGGATCTTGTCCAAGACTGCCTGCATATCCTGGCAGGCCTCCAGATGGACAGTAAGTATATCCGCCCCAGCCTCATGAAATGCATCCACATAGCGGATGGGATCCATGACCATGAGATGCACATCCATTACCTGGGAGGTGCCCCCTCGTATAGACTTAAGGACAGGCATCCCAAAAGAAATACTGGGCACAAACATTCCGTCCATCACATCAAAATGCAGGTATTTTGCCCCCTTGTCTGCGGTCATGCGGATCTGCTCTCCTAATACCTTAAAATCTGCTGATAATATAGATGGCGCTAATATCTTCTTCATATGTCAATACCTCTTCTTTTCCTGTAATTCCCGATATATTTCCAGATAGTGCCCATATCTTGCCTTATGGATAGCGCCTTGTTCTACTGCCTCTTTTACGGCACATCCTGGCTCATGTATATGGTCACATCCACTGAATTTACACTTCCCCTCATATTCAGTAAATTCCCTAAAGTAATATTTTAGTTCATTCTTCTCAATTTCACCCACATACAGGGAGCTAAACCCAGGCGTGTCCATGATATAGGAAACTTCATCAACCGCAATCAGCTCCGAATGTCTTGTAGTATGCTTTCCCCGGGCAATTTTCCGGCTTATGGCGCCTGTCTCCATCTGAACCTCTGACTGCAGAAGATTAATCAAGGAGGACTTCCCCACCCCAGAGGGGCCTGCGATAGCAGTTGTCCTGTGGGACAGGGCCTCCCCCAGCGTATCTATATGTTCTCCTGTAAGTGCGCTGGTAAATAAAATTTGGGATACACAAGGCCTGTAAATCTCTTCAAGCCGGCTTACGTCCTCATCCCCTGCAGCATCCTTTTTATTAAAGCATAGTACTACAGGGATATCACGGCTTTCCATCATGATTAGAAAACGGTCCAGCAGGTTCAGGTGAGGTTTTGGGTCTGCAACTGCAAACACCACAAGGGCCTGGTCGATATTGGCAACGGCAGGCCGCACTAATTCATTTTTCCTGGGAAGGATATCTACAATGTTCCCTGCTTTTTCTGTCTCGTCCAAAATTTCTATCCTGACATCATCCCCCACAAGAGGCTTGATCTTATCCCTGCGGAACACACCCTTGGCCTTACACTCATAAACACCGGATTCTACTACATGTACGTAGTAGAATCCGGCAATTCCTTTTATTATCTTTCCCTGCATATCTTAATAGCCTTCCAGTCCGTCTACCTCTGTGCCGCCGGTTCCCTCGCCGCCCTGTCCGTCATCCGGTACGGCAGGGGCCTCCGTCTGTTCCGGCCCTGTGCTTAACACAAAATCCACATATGCGCCTTTCTCCAGCTCGCTTCCGGGAGAAGCAGACTGTGATACAACATAGCCGGCCATAACACTGCTGTTTGGCTCTTCCGTAATATTCCCTGCATTTAGTCCTGCATCTGTCAAAGCCTGGATTGCATCATCCATAGTCTTATTAGTCAGGTTTGGCACCTTTGCCATCTGCCCCTTACTTACCACATAATCTACCGCTGTATTTTTAGCCACTTTATTATTGGCCTTCGTACTTTGGGATATGACAATGCCTGCTTCGTATTTATCACTATATTCCTCTGTTACGTTTCCACTTACCAACCCGGCAGCCACGAGGGCGGCATCGGCGTCAGCGGCGCTCTTCCCAACCAGATCCGGAACAGCTGCTTTTTCAGCTCCCAAGCTGACAATCATTTTCACCTTTGTACCCTCTTTTACCTCTGCCCCGGCTCCTGGGTCGGTTGAGATAACGGACCCTTCCTGCACACTGTCGCTGTACTCGGCCTGGGAATCCACCACCAGTCCACTGTTCTCCAAAGCCTGCTGTGCCTCCGATTCACTCCATCCAGTCACATCGGGAACCTGGACAGTCTTTTCTTCCACGCCTGTGCTGACTACCACATTAATCTGTGTGTTTTTGTCCACTTTTTTATTAGCTTCAGTCTCCTGCCGGATAATGATGCCCTTTTCATATTTATCTGACGCTTCCCGGCCAGAAACATAATAACCCAATTTCTTTTTATCCAGTTCCGCCTTCGCTTCCTCCTCGGTCATGCCTACCAGATCTGGCACGCTTACTTGACTCTCTGTCTTTGTCTGGCTTAACCCAGATCCGCCTTTAAAAAATCCGGCCGCCTTGCCCACCATAAAAAGGACAGCAAAGGCGATCAGCACCGCAGCCACAATCATGAGTATTTTCATAATTTTTTTCGTGCTGGGTTCCACTTCTCCATTTATGCCGTCATGGCCGTACTCATCGTCACTGTCGTATTCATCGCTGTCATAGCCATACTCATCATCGTCATAGTCATCGTACTCATCCAGCTCATCACCGTATCCCCCGGAATTATATTCCCGCTCCTGAATACGCTCCATCTCCTCAGTATTCATCAGCACAGTCTCATCCGGATCGCCGCCATACAGGGGCAGGGGCATATTCACAAAATCACCGTCTGGATCCACAAGAGATCTCTTTAAATCCAGGATCAAAGACTGGCAGTCAGGATATCTGGACTCCGGATTCTTTTTCGTACATTTCATGATGATACATTCAAGGCTATAGGGGATATCCGGAACTTCTTCTGCCGGGGAAACAATCTCCTCCTGGAGGTGCTTGATTGCAACAGATACTGTAGAATCCCCATCAAAAGGAACATGCCCTGTTACCATCTCATACATTGTTATGCCGGCTGAATAAATATCGCTCTTCTCATCTACAATACCGCCTCTGGCCTGCTCAGGAGATGTATAGTGCACAGACCCCATTACACTGGCGCTAATTGTATTTGTAGATGTAGTGGCCCTGGCAATGCCAAAATCTGTTACTTTTACTTTCCCTTCTTTGGAAATAATAATATTCTGGGGTTTAATATCACGGTGGACAATATGCTGATTATGGGCCGCCTGAATGCCAGTTACCATCTGTATGGAAATACTGATGGTCTCCTTTGCAGTCAGCCTGCCCTTCTTTTCAATATATTCCTTTAATGTAATGCCCTCAACCAGCTCCATGACCATATAATAGAGGCCCCGGTCCTGGCCTACATCATACACATTCACCACATTCGGGTGCATCAGCCCGGCGGCTGCCTGGGCCTCACTTAAAAATTTCTGGATAAATATCTCATCACTGCGGAAATCACTTTTTAGTACTTTGATTGCCACATACCGGTTCAGCTTATGGTCTTTCCCCTTATAGACATCCGCCATCCCCCCTGAACCGACACGGCTAAGTATCTCATACCGTTTCCCTAAAAATATCCCTTCTTTTAACATATACTCACCTCATCCGCGAACGGCTCCACCAGTACAATCCCTATATTATCCGTACCTCCGTTCTCCTTCGCTGTTTCTACCAGGGATTGGGCAGCCTCCACAATATCTCTGCCCCCCTGCACAATATGGAACAATTCTTCATCCTCCACCATATTGCTGAGTCCGTCTGTACACATCAAGATGATGTCCCCCTTCTTCAGGCGGTGCTCATAGAAATCTACATCCACACTATCCTTTGCCCCAATGGCCCTTGTAATAATGTTCTTATCTGGGTGATGCTTCGCCTCCTCCGGCTTAATCCCCCCCAGACGTACCATCTCTTCCACAAGGGAGTGGTCCTTTGTCAGCTGTATAATCCCCTGGTTAATCAAATACAGCCTGCTGTCCCCTACATTCGCAAAATACATCATCTGGTTGACTACCGTAGCTGCCACCACTGTGGTTCCCATCCCCTTTAGGTGGGAATCCTGGGATGCCTTTTTGATAATCTCCCGGTTTGCTGTTTTTATTGCAGCCACAAGCGCCTTTTCCACATCCTCCTCATGGCTCTTCTTCAACTCTCTTTTTAAAACTTCCACCGTATATTTTGAAGCATAATCGCCTGCCTGATGTCCGCCCATGCCGTCAGCTACTACAAACAGATTTGGGAGAGGCCCTAACGGATTATCTGTCGTATAGACATAATCTTGATTTATTTGTCTTACCATACCAACGTCGGTCATGGAAAATGTCCTCATAGCATATCTCCTTTATTCTTTGTTTGTCTGCACATAACGTCGTCTGAGCTGCCCACAGGCACCATCGATATCTGCACCCATTTCCCTTCTTATAGTAACATTTATTCCGCTTTTTTCAAGTTTATTTTTGAAATTCTGCGCATTTTTCCTGCTCGGCCGTTTAAAATCACGCTCCTGTATTGGGTTCACAGGTATCAGGTTCAGATGACAATTTCTGTGCCTCAGGATATCTGCCAGTTCTCTGGCATCCTCATCCGTATCGTTCACTCCATGTACCAGGCTGTACTCAAAAGTAATCCTCCTCCCTGTGCGCTTAAAATACACATCACAGGCAGACAGGACTTCCCCAAACTCATACCTATCTGCGACTGGCATCAGCTGCTTTCTTTTATCCTGGGTGGCGCCGTGGAGGGATAGGGCCAGCGTGATCTGGAGCTGTTCCCCTGCCAGTTTCAGAATCCCCGGCACAATCCCACAGGTGGAAACGGTCACGTTCCTCTGGCTAATGTGGAGGCCATGTTCATCCGTGAGAAGGTGCACAAATCTGACAAAATTATCATAATTGTCAAGAGGCTCCCCAGTGCCCATAACAACGACATTGTCCACCCGCTCATCCGTAAGTTTCTGTACCTGGTATACCTGCCCCAGCATTTCTGAAGGGGAAAGGTTTCGAACCAGCCCGCCAATTGTGGAGGCACAGAAACGGCATCCCATCCTGCACCCCACCTGAGAGGAAATGCAGACTGAATTTCCGTGCTTATAGCGCATAAGGACACTCTCCACCACATTCTGGTCATATAGCTGGAAAAGGAATTTACTTGTCCCATCCAACCTAGATTCCTGCTTTCTGAGAAGCGTAACAGGAAGAATTTCATAATTTTCATCCAGTTTACTGCGAAGTCCCTTGGGCAGATTGCTCATCATACAAAAATCTTCCGCCTGCTTTACATGCAGCCAATCATATATCTGTTTGGCCCGGAAACGCTTCTCCCCAATTTCCTCCATTTCTTTTTGCAGCTGTTCATATGTATATGCACAAATATCCTTCTTCATTTACCTCTATCCCTCTTTAACGTGCCCTTCTGGTTTATCGGCCGCCTCTTTCTCCTATAGTACTGCCCTCCCCGGCAATAAGCGTCCGTCTGATTAGCGCCCATAAACTGCGTCTCTGTGTTGCCTATGGACAGGTTTTACGTCTAAATCCTGCTATAAAGAACCCGTCACTCTCATGGATTCCTGGCAGCAGCTGAATATATCCGTTCACTTCTGCCTCTTCTTTAAGGGCCCCATACAGCTTCTTCCCTATATCGGCCAAACAGAAATGGGGATGGGACTCCAGGAACCAACGGACATTTTCCTGGTTCTCCGGGGCATGGACAGTGCAGGTACTATAGATTAACATCCCCCCTGGCTTTACATAACGCCAAACCACATCCAAAATCTTTTGTTGGAGGATGGCCAGCTTGCCTGCCTGCGCCTCTGTCATGCGGTATTTTAAATCCGTTTTCTTACCAAGCACCCCCAATCCTGAGCAGGGCAGGTCTGCTATTACAATATCTGCTTTCCCCACAGAGGCCTCATCTAAAACACATGCATCCCATGTCAGGGCAGCCACATTTTTCATGTTCATGCGGGACAGATTATCCTCAATCAACGCCACTTTATATGCACTTAAATCCCTGGCCTCCACATATCCAGTGCCCTCCAATTTGTCAGCCAGGTGAAGGGCCTTTCCTCCAGGCGCCGCACATACATCAATAATATAGTCCCCCTTTTTTGGGGAGGCAATTTCGCCCACCAGCATAGAGCTGATGTCCTGGACGGTAAACAGTCCCTCCTGGAAACAACTCAATTCCCCCAGGTGGTCGTAGCCTGAAATATAAAACCCATAGGGGAGATACGGGTGTTCCTGAACGGTGGCGCCCTCTCCCTCAAGCCTTTCCTTAAGCTCTTTCGGCTGTATCATGCTGACATTACACCGGATTGTCACAGGCTTCTCTTTCTGGAATTCCTTCAGCATTGCCTCAACTGTCCCCCGGTCATAGGCGGCCAGCCAGTGCCTTAGTATCCACTCCGGCATAGAATATCTGACGGACAATTCCTGCAGCGGATCCCTTGGATATGCCACTTCCCCCAAATGCCTTGCGGTATTCCTCAGCACACCGTTCACAAAACCTTTCAGCGTACCAAAGCCTTTCTTTGCAGCCAATTTTACCGACTCATTACAGACTGCACTGTCAGGTACGGTATCCATATATTTGAGCTGGTAAACTGCACTTCTGAGAATGTTCCTGATCACCGGTTTCATTTTCTTTACCTTTACCCGGGAAAACTGATCAAGGATATAGTCTATCTCTACCATATGTTCCAGAGTACCTTCCGTCACTCTCGTAATAAAAGCCCGCTCTTTCTTATCTAGGTATTGGTATTTGTTCAGTACATTCCCCAGGACTATATGGCTATAGATATCTTGTTCAGTCACTTCCAGCAATATTCCCAGTACAATCTCCCGCTCACTCAATGGTTTTGTCATAGTATATCCCCTCACTTAATCACGGTTTCTGCGCCCGCTTATAAGCAGAAGCCGCAGAAGCTGAAGAATCATGGACGCAGCGCTGGCCACATAGGTCAACGCCGCGGCGCCCAGCACCTTTTTTGTGGCCTGTATTTCCTCCGGGTAAAGCATCCCTGTATTCTCCAGAACCTGCACCGCCCGGCTGGACGCATTAAACTCCACCGGAAGCGTGACGATCTGGAACAGTACAGCTGCCGAAAACAGAAGGATTCCCAGATTTATAAGAATCATGGCCCCATTACTATTGATAAGCAGGCCAATGATAATCAGTGGCCAGGCTGCCATAGAGCCAAAGTTTGCGACTGGCACAAGAGCTCCCCTGATTTTCAGCGGTGCATACCCCACATGATGCTGGACTGCGTGCCCGCACTCGTGGGCCGCCACTCCGATTGCCGCCACAGAAGCAGACTGGTACGTAGCATCCGAGAGGCTCAGGGTCTTATTGCGCGGGTCGTAGTGGTCTGTCAGGTTCCCAGATATATGCTGTACCCGTACATCATATATCCCATTGGCCCGCAGGATCTTTTCCGCCGCCTCACGCCCTGTCATGCCTGCATGGCTGCGTACCTGGGAATACCGTCTAAATACGCTGTTTACTCTGGCCGAAGCCAATATACAGATTAGGGCGCCGATCAAAACCAGCAGGTACGTTGGGTCATAGTAATAATAAAACATAATACTCCCTCCATTTTCCGAAATGGCACATGGCAGCCGGCGGCTGCCTATACCGGCCTTCAGGCTTTTAAGTCAAACTGCCGGTAAATACCGTGCCTGTCTCTATATGATATCCCCTCAAAAATGAACTTGTCTCCATTCTTTTCTTTCCTGGTATCTGAAGCTGCCTGATGTAAAGGATTCCCTCCCCTGTCTGTACAGCAAGGCTGTCCTTCTCGGCCGCCAGCACAGTGCCAGGCTCTGCCGGATGAATCTTTTGCTCCTGGGGGCAGGCCCTGGCTTCCCATATTTTCAGCACCTTGTCTCCCCAATAGGTATAAGTGCCGGGCCAGGAATTTAATCCCCTCACCAGACGTTCTATCGCATCTGCCGGGCAGCTCCAGTCTATGTTTCCCATTTTCTTGTCCAGCATCTTTGCATAAGGTGTAGGGCTGTCTCCCTGCTTCTCGAATACTGCCGTTTTATTTTCCAAGGCTTCCAGAGTTTTTACACACAATAGCGCACCGGCCTGTGCCAGCTTATCGTGGAGGCTTTCGCCAGTTTCCTGGGCAGTAATGGGAACTTCTGTCTTGAGAATCATATCCCCAGTATCCAGTCCTTCATCCATCTGCATTGTAGTTACTCCTGTAACTTTCTCTCCCTGGATAATAGACCACTGTATAGGCGCCGCCCCTCTATATTTAGGCAGCAGCGATGCATGTACATTGATACAGCCATAAGGCGCCATTTCCAGTATCTCTTTTGGCAGGATCTGGCCAAACGCTACCACCACAATCACATCGGCTTCATATTTTCCCAGTTCTTCCACACATTCCGGCTTTCTGACCTTTATTGGCTGATAAACTGGAATGCCCCTTTTTTGTGCCGCTTCCTTCACAGGTGTAAACTGCATTTCCTTTCCTCTGCCTTTGGGTTTGTCCGGCTGCGTCACGGCCAAGCATATCTCATGGCCTGCGTCAGCAAGTGCCTCCAGAGTTCCCACGGCGAAATCCGGTGTTCCCATAAATATTATTTTCATAACCTTACTCCTCTTCCTCCTCAGCAGTCACATCATGAAGTCCATCTTCTGTCTTATCCACATATAAATCCCCATACAGATGGTCAATCTCATGGCAGAATGCCCTGGCCAGCAGTCCCTCGCCTTCTGCTTCAAACTCCTCCATATCTTCATTCAGCGCACGTACTTTCACATAAGCTGGCCTTGTAACAATCCCCCATTTTCCTGGGACACTTAAGCACCCCTCTTCTCCTGTCTGCTCCCCGTCTGTCTCAATAATCTCCGGGTTGATCAGCACGATAGGGCCTTCTCCCACATCTATAACAACAATATTTTTGAGCACTCCCACCTGGGGGGCTGCCAGTCCCACACCGTGCATTTCATACATTGTATCCAGCATGTCATCTATAAGCATTGTGGTCCGCGGCGTCACCTCCGTAACCTTTTTACACTTCTTTGTTAAAATCTCGTCTCCAATCTCCCTGATTTCTCTGATTGCCATAACGCCCTCCATATGTCATGTTATTTTGTTCCACTTATCTCTCTGCTATACCTGTCAAAAAATATTCATGGGATTAAAATCAAATTGAATCCGCATCTTCCTGAATCCTTCATTTACCTCAATATATTGTTCTAAATAATTCTTCATTCTCACAAGTAACCCATACTGCTTTGCCTTTAGATACAGCACTTTCCGATAGACATCATTTACTTTACCGATCCCCGGGGCTGCCGGGCCGATTACCTCCAGCTCCCTATTTGGCTTCACCCTGGCAGTGTATTCCCTTAAATATCTGCAGCCCGTCTCTAATAACTGCTCATCTGCGCAGCTTACAAGGATTGCCAGCAAGTTCTCTGCCGGAGGATACCCCATAAGCTCACGGTACCTGATTTCCTCCTGGTAAAAGGCCTCGTAGTCCTGACATGCCGCTGTCACAATCCCATAATGTTCAGGACTATATGTCTGGATCACTGCCTCCCCTTCCTTCTCACCTCTGCCCGCCCGTCCAACAGCTTGGGTAAGTAACTGAAATGTCCTCTCCCCGGCTCGGTAATCATCTGCATATAATGACATATCAGCAGCCAGCACGCCCACAAGTGTGACATTGGGAAAGTCATGGCCCTTTACAATCATCTGGGTACCCACCAGAATATCTGCCTCCTCATTCGCAAAGGCAGACAAGATCTTCTCATGCCCGTTTTTCTGCTTTGTGGTATCCATATCCATGCGCAGGACCCTGGCTTGTGGAAACTGCTGTTTTACAAGTTCTTCTATTTGCTGGGTGCCTGCCCTGAATTCCCCGATATGGCGTGACCCGCACGCGGGGCATTCCTGCTTCCTTAGTTCTTCATACCCGCAATAATGGCAGACCAACCTTCCATTCTTGTGGAAAGAAAGGGAAACATCACAATGTGGACATTTTATTACATGGCCGCATTCCCGGCAGGATACAAAGCCTGCATACCCCCGCCGGTTTAAAAACAGCATCACCTGCTCTTGCCTCTTTAGCCTGCCTTCCATAAGCTCCTTGAGCCTGCGGCTTAAAATAGATCTATTCCCCTCCTTAAGCTCCTCCCGCAAATCTGCTATATATACCTTAGCCATCCCCTGGTCTCCCGAACGGCACCGCATCTCAAGGAGCCGGTATTCCCCCTTCCTTGCCCGGTACATTGCCTCCAGCGACGGCGTGGCAGACCCTAGTATCACACTGGCGCCCTCCATCTCAGCTCTGGCCACAGCGGTTTCCCTGGCATGGTATCTTGGTACCTGCTCGCTTTTATAAGTTGGCTCATGCTCCTCGTCAATCACAATGAGGCCCAGGTTCGGAAAAGGAGTAAATAAAGCCGAGCGGGGCCCTATCATCACGTCCACCTTTTTGCTCTTTGCCCGCATCATTTGGTCATACCGCTCTCCTTTGGACAATCGGGAATTCATAATCGACACCCTGTCGCCAAAGTTCCGGTAAAAACGCATAACAGTCTGATAAGTCAGTGCGATCTCTGGAATCAGGACAATGGCCTGCTTCCCTTCAGATACCACCCGTTTAATCAGCTCTATATAAACTTCTGTTTTGCCGCTGCCTGTGACACCGTGCAGCAAATAGGTCCCCATTCTTTGGCCGCTGTAGTCATCCCAAAATGCCTGTATCACCTGCTGCTGCTCCCTGGTATAAGTGATATTCTTCTCTTCTTTTTTGCCGCTGACCGGATTCCTGTATACAGTTTCTTCTTCCAGGGCGGCAACTCCCTGCCCCTCCAGCGCCCGCACTACGTTCATTGTAATATTAAGTTTCTGGGACAAAAGTCCATAATCCAGTACAGGATCTTCTAAGAGCGCTGCCAGAAGCCTGGCGCGGGCCTTCTCATTCTTTTTCAAGTATATATCTAACTGCCGCCTGCCTGCCTCCTCGTCCAGCAAAAGCCGGATACGTTTCTTAATCTTTGCATTTTCCTTTTGTTTTATGGGCAGCACAGTCTTTAATGCCTGTATCATAGTGCCTCCATACTGCTCCTTCATCCAGGCAGCCAGGGCAATGAGCCTGCCCTCTATTTCCACGCTGTCCCTTAAGATATCTGCGATATCTTTTATTTTCGACTCTTCATACTCACAGGCCTCGGAAATTCCAGTTACATACCCTTTTATTCTGCGGTTCCCATTGCCAAAAGGGACCAGCACTTCCATACCTACAGAAAGTTCCCCTTCCAGATGGGAGGGGATTCTGTATTCAAATATCCTGTCTAATTTTTCATGGGTAATATCTACAATAATTTCTGCATACATGTAATGCCGCCACCTACTTTAATTCTTCTAAAACCTCCTGTATCAATACTCTCTCATCCATAGGGTACTTTACGCCTTTAATTTCCTGATAATCCTCATGCCCTTTTCCTGCAAGAACAATCACGTCCCCCGGCTGTCCGTGGCCAATGGCATACCTGATGGCCTCCTTGCGGTCGCAGATCTCCACATACTTTCCGGCTGTCCTGGCAATGCCCTTCTTGATGTCATCTATAATAGCCTGAGGCTCCTCAAACCTGGGATTGTCAGATGTAATGATGGTCAGGTCCGCCAGCCGTCCGGATACTTCCCCCATCTCGTACCGCCTCTCTTTTGAGCGGTTCCCGCCACACCCAAAAAGGCAGACTAGGCGCTTGGGATTGTATTCCTTCAGTGTAGCCAGAAGACTTTCTAGGCTCATAGCATTATGGGCGTAATCTATCATAAGCGTAAATTCATCTGATACTTTCACCATCTCAATCCTGCCCTTAACTTTGGCAGCCTTTAACGCTTTCTGGATCTTCTCTGCAGGTACTTTAAAATGCCTGCACACGGCTATGGCCGTGAGGGAATTATATACACTGAATTTACCTGGAATATCGATTTCCACATCAAAGTCCATCACTCCAGCTGCATGGTAAGCAACTCCCAAGTATCCCGGCCTCGACACTAGATGAGTATCCTCTGCCCGCAGGTCTGCTTTCTTGGAGAATCCAAAAGTCTCTGTCTCGCAGGTCGCCTTGGAAAATATGTCCGCAAAATATGGGTCATCCACATTGGCGATCCCTCTCCTGCACTGCTTGAATAAGAGGCCCTTACATCTCTTATAGTCCTCAAAGTCTGCATGTTCATTCGGCCCGATATGATCTCTGCCTAGGTTCGTAAATATACCGATTTCAAAAGGTATCCCCGCCGTCCGGTGCAGCATCAGCCCTTGGGAAGATACTTCCATTACAACCGTATCACATCCAGCCTCCACCATTCTGGCAAAATACTCGTGGATGGTATAGGACTCAGGAGTGGTGTTAGCTGCAGGAATCCTTTCATCTCCGATCACCGCCTCAATTGTCCCGATCAACCCCACCTTTTTCCCCACTTCCTCCAAAATTGATTTAATCAAATAGGTTGTGGTCGTTTTCCCCTTGGTTCCAGTAATGCCAATAATATCCATTTTGTCTGCCGGATATCCAAAATAGGCTGCCGACATCAATGCCAGTCCATACCGGGTATCTTCCACCTTGATGACTGTTATATTCTCAGGAACTTCCGTCTCCCGCTCTACAACCACCGCAGCAGCCCCTCTGTCCGCCACATCCTGTATAAAGGTATGTCCGTCCACAGCTGCGCCGCTGATACACACAAAAACAGAACCCTTCTGTACCTTGCGGGAATCATTAGCCAGAGTGCTTATCTCTGTCTCATCACTTCCCTGTAACACTGTATATTCCAAACGTTCTAATAACTGACTCAGCTTCATATAAATTCCTCCCAACTGGAAATACTTATCTATATAGAATACCATAAACAGTTACGTGTTGCAAAATTTCTATTGTGAAAACTTTCTAAAACATAGTCTGCCTAAGATATATATTTTCCAAAAGGAAGCTTTTGGAGCAGATATATGCATAAAAAGGACACGCCGAGAATCCCCGCTGTGAGCAGCGGTACTGCCGCCCATGCTGTCAAATCCCAAGGTTTTACATATTTTTTGAAATTATCTAAAAATAGGATATGTATCAGGTAGATCCCAAATGAACATCTGCACCATGTGTCAATCCATCTTTTTGCCCTGGGGCCAAACTCTATCCTCCCTTTCCCCATCCGAATTATCCAGGTAAAAAAGGAGAGTCCGCTTATGGCCACAAGAGGACATCCGTATTCCATAAGCCTCTCAAAATGATCCCCCGACACATAACTTATGAAAGCTGTAAGTATCACATTTAAGGCTGTGCTCCCTATGAATATCAAAAACAGCCTGCGACTGCTCCAGGTGATTCTTTTCTCATATTTCAAAATAAAGTAACCCATAAAAAAGTAAAATGTATATATTCTGTCGCCAATGATAGGGACATCATAATATGCTTCTTCCTGGATCAGAGAAGAAAAATACAGAAATACTCCTGCAATACTTGCCATGGCCAAAAACGCCCGATCCAGCTTTTCATCCATGCCCCGGCACATAACTTGGAAAAATGGGAGCACAAAATATATCGGAATAGTTGCATATAAATACCAGAGGTGCGGTTCAGCAGGCACAAAAAGTATTTCCTTCAGATCCACATCCGTCCCCATATAATACACATTAAAGAAATAATACACGATGCTCCAGAATACCAAAACAGCCAGAAAGCGGAACAGACGGCTTCCATTCTTTTTCAGAGATTCCTCCCTCCCCAGCAGAAGGGCTCCACTCAGCATAAAAAAGCAGGGCACACTAACCCTGGAAACAACATCCAGGGTTAAGGAAAATAGATATTCTCCTGTTTTGATATTAGTAAATGCCCGGCAGTAATAGTTTGTGACATGAATTATAATAACCATCACAAAAGACACTGTCCTGATTAACTCCATATTATAATTCTTATTCTTCATCTTTGTACCTCGTTTTCAGCATACTGCCTCTGACCACAGCCTCCTGCCCGAATCTCTTCCGAATACTCTCCATAGCCTCATTCAGCTTCTTATGCTTCTCATCCACCAGCGGGGGCATTTCCACATCAAAGATAGAAAGCTGCTCAGGTTCTGATTCATCCACAAGTTTCGCAGTCCTTATGCCCAGCAGGCGGACTGGCTCGCCGCTCCATGCCTCCTTAAAAAGCTGGCACGCTGCCTGCAATATTTCATCTCTGTCATTGGAGGGCCCTGGCAGCTGCATCTGATGAGAAATACACCTAAAGTCATAATATTTAATTTCCATACTTACCATCCGGGCCTTCTGTCCGGCTTCGGCCAGGCGGCGTCCCACACTTTCTGCAAGTCCTGCGAAAACTTTCTCAGCCTCCTCGTATGTCGCCAAATCCTCAGACAAAGTTGTAGAATTTCCAATTCCTTTCGCTTCTGCCTGCTCAGACTGTACACTGGAGTGGTCGATACCATTGGCAAATTCCCACAGCATCTGCCCATGGCTTTTTAGGTGAAGGACTAAAAGGCCTGGATTGGCCTGGGCCAGGTCCCCGATGGTGTTAATTTCTAATTTCTTTAGAGTCTCCACGCTGGAACGTCCCGCCATATATAACTCACCCACAGGCAGAGGCCACATTTTCCTGCTTATCTCCTGGGGAAATAAGGTATGTACCTTGTCTGGCTTTTCAAAATCTGAGGCCATTTTTGCCAAAAGTTTATTAGAAGATATGCCAATATTTACTGTGAACCCGAACAGTTCTTTAATCTCATTCTTTATTTTTAGTGCGACATCCACAGGGGATGGATACTGTACGGCTATCTGTGTAAAATCCATATAGCACTCATCCACGCTGACTTGTTCAATCTTCTCCGTAAATGTACCCAGGTATTCCATAAGCCTGGCACTCTTTTCCCTGTACATTGTATGGTCTGGAGGCGCCGTCACCAAGTGGGGACACTTACGAAAGGCATTCGCAACAGGTTCCCCTGTGCGAATGCCATATTTTTTGGCGGGAACAGATTTTGCCAGCACCACACCGCGCCGCGCTTTCTGATCTCCGCCTATAATAGACGGAATCTCCCTTAAATCCTGTTTTGCGCCCTTTTTTAATTGTTCCACTGCCGTCCAGCTCAAATAGGCGGAATTTACATCAACATGAAAAATAACGGGTGTCATGAAATCAGCTGCCCTTTCACACTTGCCTTCAATTTTCCGTCAATAACATCAATCAGAATAATGTCCTCCCTGCCCACATTGCCTGCCAGAATTAATCTGGCAGCAAGAGTTTCCACATTCTTCTGCAAATATCTTTTCAGCGGACGCGCCCCATACATCGGGTCATAGCCTCCCTCAACCACATAGTCCTTCGCCGCTTCTGTCAGTTCAACAGCCAGTTCCTTATCGGCAAGCCGTTTGTTGACATCTGTTACTAACAAATCAATAATTGCATAAATATCTTGTTTCGTCAACGGTTTAAACATAATGATTTCATCCAGACGGTTCAGAAACTCCGGCCTAAAATGCCCCCTCAGCTCATTCATGGCCATATCCTGGCTGGATTGCTCCAGGCTGCCGTCCTCCTTTATCCCCTCCAAAAGATAGTTGGCTCCAATATTGGAGGTCATGATCAGAATCGTATTCTTGAAATCCACTGTACGGCCTTGAGAATCTGTGATGCGTCCATCATCCAATACCTGCAGCAGTACATTGAATACATCTGGATGTGCCTTTTCTATTTCATCAAACAATACCACCGAATACGGCTTTCTCCTGACAGCCTCTGTAAGCTGCCCTCCCTCATCATACCCTACATATCCCGGAGGCGCTCCGATTAGCCTGGAAACAGAATACTTCTCCATATATTCACTCATATCAATCCGCACCATATTATTCTCATCATCAAACAGACTTTCCGCCAGCGCCTTTGCAAGCTCTGTCTTTCCCACTCCGGTAGGTCCAAGGAACAGGAAAGAACCAATCGGCTTAGTAGGGTCTTTAATACCAGCTTTAGAACGGATAATTGCTTCCGTGACAAGCTCTACCCCTTCCTCCTGCCCAATGACTCTTCTGTGGAGTTCCTCGCCCAAATGCAGTGTCTTGCTTCTCTCACTTTCATTCAGTTTCGCAACTGGTATTCCTGTCCACCGGGAAATAATCCTGGCTATTTCCTCGTCTGTCACAGCTTCATGTACCAGTGTCAGTTCCTTCTCATTAACCTTGCTCTCTTCTGCCTCCAATTGCTTCTGTAACTGGGGAAGCCGCCCATATTGTAATTCAGCCGCTCTGTTCAGGTCATATTCCCTCTGTGCTTTCTGAATATTCTTATTCACCTGCTCAATATCTTCCCTTATCTTCTGGACACGCTCCACAGATGCTTTTTCATTGTCCCACTGTGCCTTTTTGCCCGTGTAGTCCTCTCTTAAACCGGCAAGCTCCTCCTGCAGATGCTCAAGCCTCTCCCTGCTCAAGCGGTCCTGCTCCTTTTTAAGCGCTTCTTCTTCAATTTCCAACTGCATAATCCGCCGTCTAAGCTCATCCATTTCAGTAGGCATAGAGTCCAGCTCGGTCTTAATTAAGGCGCACGCCTCATCTACCAGGTCAATGGCCTTGTCAGGCAGAAAACGGTCGGATATATACCTGTTAGATAAAGTTGCCGCGGCCACCAGTGCACTGTCTGTAATTTTTACACCGTGAAATACCTCATACCGCTCTTTTAACCCCCGCAAAATAGAAATGGCGTCTTCTACTGTAGGTTCTTCCACCATCACTGGCTGGAACCTTCTCTCCAGGGCAGCATCCTTCTCAATATATTGACGGTATTCGTCCAAAGTGGTAGCTCCAATACAGTGCAGCTCTCCCCTTGCCAGCATAGGTTTCAGCATATTGCCGGCATCCATGGCGCCGTCTGTTTTACCTGCCCCCACAATCGTATGCAGTTCATCAATAAAAAGTATAATTCTGCCGTCGTTGTTTTTTACCTCTTCCAGCACAGCCTTGAGACGCTCCTCAAACTCTCCTCTATATTTTGCCCCTGCCACTAGGGCGCCCATATCCAAAGAAAAAACAGTTTTATCCTTCAGTCCTTCAGGC
Source organism: Luxibacter massiliensis (assembly GCF_900604355.1). Classification (NCBI taxonomy): domain Bacteria; kingdom Bacillati; phylum Bacillota; class Clostridia; order Lachnospirales; family Lachnospiraceae; genus Luxibacter; species Luxibacter massiliensis. The sequence continues at coordinate 2,575,485 of NZ_UWOE01000001.1, forward strand.
ACGTCGCCTCTGACAATCCTCTGTGCCAACCCTTCTGCCACAGCAGTCTTTCCGACACCTGGCTCCCCAATTAAGACAGGGTTGTTCTTTGTCTTTCTCGACAAAATCCGAATAATATTTCTGATTTCTTCATCCCTGCCTATGACCGGATCCAGCTTTTGGTCTCTGGCACGCTCCACCAGATCCTGCCCATATTTATTCAAAGTATCATAAGTAGCTTCCGGGTTGTCACTGGTCACCCTCTGGTTTCCCCTCACCGTAGACAGCGCTTTAAGAAAACTATTTCTGTTAATGCCAAACTCCTTATACAGGTTCTTTAAATCACGGCTCGCATATTTCAGTAAAGAGAGAAATAAATGTTCAACTGAAACATACTCATCCCCCATCTGTTTTGCCTCATCCTCAGCATGAATCAGGACATTGTTCAGATCCTGGCCGACAAACACCTGCCCGCCCTGAACCTTAGGCCGCTTCGACAACGCTTCCTCCACCCGGTTTATAAATAAAGTGCCCTGAATATCCATCTTTTCAAGAAGTTTTAGAATCAGGCTGTCCTCCTGAGCTGACAGGGCATATAAAAGATGCTCCTGGGCAATCTCCTGATTGCCATAATCATAAGCGATTTTCTCGCAGTTCTGTACAGCCTGAAGTGAATTTTGTGTAAATTTGTTTATGTTCATAGCAGACACCTCCTATAATCATTCAATGTCGTTTGTTCTATTTCTTATATAACAATATCACTTATTGTTAGCAGAGTCAAGAGGTGAGTGCTAATTTTTAAATAATTTTTTCGGAAAATTTTTCCACCCCTCTATGAAAACAGAGAAATAGGGGGAAGTAAGCGGCGGACTGTTGCCTTTTATCAGGTAATATTTGACGGGATATTCCATACCCTCACTGTTTGGAATGTGCGTTCCTATATGCTCTATATTCCACATTTTTCCAAGATTTTTAACTATATATGGAAAATACAGTCTTTTACGGTCATAACGTGGCATACAGACATTATACGCGCTCACAGCGGTATATATAGAATCGTCCAGGGGAATATCCGTAAGTTCATTGTGGCCGATGAACGAAGCAATCAGCCACTCCCCAACACCACAGGGAGGCCAATCCTTTTATCCTATCAAAAAAGGGACTGATGTCAATCTACTGTACATCAGCCCCTTTATGATCTTATTCTGTTTTATATACTAGAAATGCTTTGTTTACACCCTAAAGTATTCTGCAGAAATCCCCTGCCTTTTATACTGATTCTATATATAAGTCTAATTCCGCAGTTCAAAACCATCTATAAGAGATTTCAAATTCTGTGCCTGCGCTGAAAGTTCTTCGCTGGCTGCCGCACTTTCTTGGGATGTGGCAGAATTGGTCTGCACAACACTAGAAATTTGGTCTATCGCCTGTTTGATTTGTTTTGCAGCAACAACCTGCTCTTCAAACGAACTGGAAACTTCATTAATCTTCTTAACAACACTCTCAGCACCATTCACGGCAAATACAAGCGCCTTTGATGTTTCATCTGTCAAACGGATCCCATCTCGGACAGCAGTAATGGAATCTTCAATAAGAGATGTAGTATTTTTGGAAGCTTCTGCTGACTTGCTTGCAAGATTACGGACTTCATCAGCCACAACCGCAAATCCTTTTCCTGCCGTACCAGCCCTTGCAGCTTCCACGGCTGCATTCAATGCCAATATATTTGTCTGGAAAGCAATATCTTCTATAGTGCCAATAATTTTTTCAATCTGCTTGGAAGTATCGCTGATTCTGGACATTGCCTGAACCATATCCTGCATCTTTTCACTGCTTTTTTCCATTTCATTCCCCACTTCTTCCGCCTCGCTGCTGGCTTCCTGGGTGTAGGAGGACATAACCGAAATCTGCTGTGACATCTCATTGACTGTTGCCGCCAATTCTTCTACCGAGCTTGCCTGCTCCGTGGAACCCTGGGCAAGAGCCTGGGCCCCTGAAGAAACTTGATCCGCTCCAGAAGAAACCTGTTCTGCACACTGATGGATTTCATTGAGGACATAATTCAGATTATTCATTATCTGTTCCATAGAAGTCCCTATTTGGCTCAGTTCTCCTACATACTCGGCAGACGTAGAAACATTCAGGTTTTGCTTTGCAACACTGTCAAGGACAGAAGATATATCCTCAACAATGTTCCTAAGTGTATAGGCTGTTTTTTCAAATGTAGATGTCAAAACACCGATTTCATCCTGGGAGGTTGCCTCAAGCTGAATATCAAAATGGCCTTGTGCTATCTGTTCTGCCGCTCCCACTACTGTCTGGATGGGTTTTAAAGTCTTATGTAAGATGGTGATCGTAATTAAAACGATGACAATAAAGGCTGCAACAGAAATTCCGATTAATAAAATTAATGTATTGCGTACGGCAGCATTTAATTCACTTTTTTCTATTACTGTGACGGCCCACCAGGTTTCATTTCCCGCCTGGATAGGAGCATAGAATCTTGTAAAATCTGTTCCATCGGCAGTGCTGTCTATGGAAAAAGCCTCTCCGCCAGCCATATTCTCTTCTATTTGGGCATAGACTTCTGCTGTAAAGTTATCCTGTGAATTCTCTCCCACCCTGTCGGAATCTTTGCTGTTAAATATGACAACTCCGTCGCTGGAAATCACAGCATAGTAGATGCTGGAGTACTGTGTAATGTCCGATATTTTATTTCCAAACGTCTCGACGTTAATATCTGCCGCAATAGCGCCTTTAAATTCATTATTATAAATAATAGGATACGATATGGAAATTACTTTGTTTCCCTCAAACTCCACAGGCGGCGTTACAACAATATCCCCGGCCTCCTTCGCCATGGTATAAAAGGGTTCTCCAGAATACTGTGAATGGGCTCCATAACTATACGGCTCACTATTATTTACATTTTTTGCCGAAATGACAGAAAAATCTTGTATTGCACTGTCATAAGCATAAGGCTCAAAAGCAGCTACTATACTATTGACATTTTCATTTCCGGCAACCGCACTGCGGAAATTTTCCTTTAAATATAACTCTACTTCATAACTGGACTGTGAATACTGTACGCCATATATAGGACTGTAAAACGCCGCCCCTGACTGATTCTGCCCGGCGCTGCCGGCTTTCTCGTATTCCCGCAATATATAGTCCTGTGCTCCACTTCCAACAATATCTACCAGATCAAAAATAGACTGTACGTCAGCCGCATTCTTCTCCGATATGGCAGTCAATTCTTCATTGGACAATTTCTGAATATTAGTCTTAGTTGTCACTGCCACTGATATAATCAAAATAGCAAAGACAACCACCAATAGGCTCGAAAGAGCCATTGCAATTTTGGTTGTCAACTTTTGTTTCGCCAAAAAATTTCTCATATTGTATCCCCCTGATCTTAACTTTTAGTATTTTCACTATATAGCATAATACACTAATTTGTCAATGAAATGTATGATTTTTTGAACATTTTCTACAATTTTCTTTGTTTTTCTGGTTATGTATTCATTTTATTCAATTTTATATTCTTTCTCAAAGGTGTTATAATAATATAACAATCACATAAAAGGAGATATGTCATTATGAGAGCTTATGAAAGATTATTAAAGTATGTTGTTGTCCGCACACCCAGCGACGAAAACAGCCAGAGTGTACCATCCTCCCAATGCCAGTTTGAATTGGCACATTTGCTTGTACAGGAGCTAAAAGATCTGGGGGTATCCGATGCAGCAGTAGACGGGCAGTGTTATGTCTATGCCCATATCCCAGCGACCCCAGGTTATGAAGATAAAACTAAACTTGGCTTTATCGCCCACATGGATACCGTATCTGATTTCTGCGGCTGCGACATAAAACCTATTGTCACTAAAAATTACGATGGGAAGGATTTTGCCCTCGGCACAAGCGGACGTACAATCACCACATCCGCTTTCCCACATCTGCCCAGCCTGAAAGGCCGCACATTGATCACCAGTGACGGGACAACCATACTGGGGGCAGACGATAAGGCTGGGATTGCAGAGATCCTGACTATGGTCGAATATCTGGATAAAGAAAACATTCCCCATGGCCCGCTATCCATTGCTTTTACTCCTGATGAAGAGATTGGCGCCGGGGCGGCACATTTTGATGTGGAAAGATTTGGAGCAGACTATGCCTATACTCTGGACGGCGATACAGAAGGAGAAATACAATACGAAAATTTTAACGCCTGCAAGGCTGTCTTTGAAATTGAAGGGGTAAGCGTGCACCCTGGCTCCAGTAAAAATACCATGGTAAACGCCAGCCTCGTGGCCATGGAAATCAATTCTATGCTGCCCTCTGGCGATACACCCAGGAATACCGAAGATTATGAAGGTTTTTACCATCTTGTAAATATGAATGGGGATGTAGGACATGCAGAGCTCAACTATATTATCCGGGATCACGATGCCGCTGCATTTGAAGTCCGTCAGCAGACTCTAAGCCATATCGAAAAACTTCTGAACGAGAAATGGGGCCCGGGAACTGTCCGTCTTACTATCACACAACAATACCGCAATATGGCTGAAATTATAAAAGACTGCCAGCATCTTATTAAAAACGCTGAAAAAGCCTGCAGAAAAGCGGGCATCGCCCCCTTAATCCTCCCTATACGCGGAGGTACAGATGGGGCACAATTAAGTTTCAAAGGACTTCCCTGCCCGAATCTGGGCACAGGCGGCCACGGATACCACGGCCCATATGAGCATATAACAGCGGAAGGAATGGACTTGGCCGTAAAAATTATACTGGAACTCATTAAAATTTATTCAGGCCCAAAGACCCCGATGCAAGCATAAGGGATGTCAAACTAGCAGCGATGCAAGCACCGGGATATTAGGCCCTCGCCGCAGTCACCCAATAGACATGTTTACATGTCCGCTTGGCTGGCTGCTCTCAGAAATAAAATCAAATTTAAAACTGCCGCAAAATGCAGAGTTTAACGAAACACGCATTTCGCGGCAGTTTTTTGTATCCCACAAGCCAATGGCCAGCCAGAATATTACAGGCTGTTTATACAATATACTCCTGCTATGAGATTATTGAAAATGTTTTTGGCCCCGCCCGGGCGATCGCTCCTGGTGTTTTCTTCTCCTCCTCTTTCTCTGCTGCTTTTTGTAGTATACATATCCTATTCTTACTGCTACGGCAAGCACTGCTGCTATAAAAATACCTGCAGTTATTTTCAGGATTGTCCCTGCAATCCTGCCTCCCGGAATGGCTGTCCCAGCTGCCTGATACGGCACAGAGGGCGCCTCATATCCCGGAAGATACTCCCTTTCAAGATCCACACAAACCTTCCCATCTTTTAAGTTAAAAGGTATCTTTTTCACCTTTTTAGGTACACAGTCCCAAAAATCCGTTTCTGTGACAATTTCCTTTCCCCCAATTGTATGCTTTCCTTCTTCTAGCACTAACCGATATTCGTATTTTTCAAAGGCCTGCTCCATAATGGCATTGCCCACAAGGTGGCGGATCTCCTCTCCCGTCTGGTCCTCCCAATAAGATACCCCCATAACTACCTCTATAAGCCGGGTATCTCCTCTCTGTGCAGTGGATGAATAATTAAAACCCGCGGTATCGCTGGATCCTGTTTTTAAGCCGTCTGTACCTTTCAGCCCATATTTGGCGCCCTCCAAAGAGATCTGATAGGAATCAAACTTCTCCTCATAAGGGGTACCCTCTTTCACAACAATTTTGGGATATTTGGTGTGGTTCAGAATATCCGGATAAGTTTTCACAAAATAACTGCAAAGCAGCGCATAATCTTCCGGTGATGTTACATTATCACTGTTAATAGGTATTTGGGCGGGTTGGTAAGGCTGAAGAAGATCATTCCTAACCCCCACACAATTATAGTATTTTGTCTGTGACATTCCCAGAGATTTAGCTTTTTGATTCATCAGGCCTACAAATTTGTCAGGATCCGGTTCTATTAAATCTGCCAGCATATAGGTAGCTGCAGCCGAAGACGGTACAATAATTAAATCAATTAATTCTGAGACCGTATAAGACGTACCTAAAGTCATCTTATTATTACTTAGAGCATATCTGCCTGCAATGTCTACATATTTTGCCGTCACCTCTACCTGCGTATCTAAAGCAAACTTCCCTTCTGCCATTGCATCATAAGCTACCAGAACCGTCATAAGCTTAGTCATGCTGGCAGGAGGCCAGGCTTTCTGCGCTGCCTCCTGCCATAGAATCTGCCCTGTATGGAATTCTGTTATAATAGATCCTGCAGGCTGATACCGCTCCTCCAGCTGATACCCCCTGTCCCGCGCCACGTCCAGGGCCCGCTGTGCATGGACCCCTTGTACTGGAAACATTCCCAGAACTACTGCCAGAAAGACAGAACTAACCTTGACTTTTCCCGACCATCTCATAACACCATATATTCCTTTCAGATTTCCCTATAATCTGACAATAATATACCATAGAATATATTTTTAGACAAGCTGTCCTATTCTTCTTTGAATCCTTCCCCAACCACCTCATTGGATTCCATTATCACCGTGAATGCAAGGGGATCTATCTCCTTCACAAGTTTTCGTATCGTATACATCTGTTTATTATTGCAGGCACACATAACCACCTCTTTTTCAATGCCTGAATAGCTTCCCTGGCCTTTCAGCAAAGTAGAGCCTCTGCCTGAATATTGATCGATTTTTTCTGCTACTTCCTTTCCTTTTTCTGTGACAATCAATGTCATCTTGCCTGCATCAATACCATACATAATCTTATCAATCACAACAGTCAGCAAATAGGTAATGATGAATCCATAAATAGTGGCGTCCACATCCCCAAACATGACGCCGCCTATAGTAACTATAATCGCATCTGTTATAAAGACAATTTTCCCAAGGCTCAGATGGGGGTTTTTCACTTTAATGGCCACGGTAATAAAATCCATCCCCCCGGTCGAGGAATTATTCATAAAGATCAAGGCATATCCAAGTCCTGAGAAAATCCCCGTACATATAGCCGCCAGCATCCTGTCGCCTGTATATACAGGAAACAGCGGGACTACATAGTCTATAATCAGGGAGGTAATAATCACAGTACGCACAGATCTGATAAAAAATTCTTTCCCCAGTGTTTTATAGCAGCCGATGGCAATGGGTACATTTAGAATCATCGTCACCCATCCAATAGGCAGTTGGAACAAATGATAAAAAATTAAGGCTATACCTGAGATTCCTGCCAAAGGAAACTCAGCATTCACTGCGAAATTATAAATCCCCGCCCCAATCAGCAGTCCTCCAAGAATGTCTATCATAATGTCATATGCCAGTTTTTTCAGATTAATTGTTTTCATTCTTTATCTCCTCTCTCTAATATTTTCCCAATTAAACATAAAAAGAACACCTACAAATTATAAAATATAATTCGCATGTGCTCTTCTTTAATCAGTGTATTCCATTTCTTTACTTTTGTCAACACCCGGACAATATATTTCTACTGGGCAAAAATATCGGCATTACTGCCGCCGTCCATAGCAGGCTGGCCGTGCCTACAGGCGTTCACTGCTGTCATTCATAAATTTATATTCTGCAACAGAACGGTCAAAGCCTTTGATATGCCTATAAAGCCATTCAATCACATTCTTATTCACCTGCTCAACAAAAGCGTCTGAAGGCCCTTCCTCTTCCTCCAGCATCTCATATAATTCATTGACTACATTTCTCAAATGCTCATGTTCAGCCTTATGCTCCTTGATGCCAGGGTACTGGATTTCTGCCTGCAGGCCTTCCTCCGCCTTAAAATGGAAATCTGTATAGTCCGCAAGATAATCCAGCGTCTTTACCGCAACCAGCTTGTCCTTATTAGTCTCACAGCTGTCAAGAAGTTTATTAATCTTGTCAATAAGCTCTTTATGCTGGGTATCGATCATCTCATTCCCTGTTACAAGGCTCTCGTCAAATTCTGCTCTCATGTTTTTACCTCCTAAATTTCACCATTTTTAAATTTGATAATCATTTCATTTGTCAGGCTGTCACTTGCCGGCTCTACAGGAATATCTTCCCTGTCAAACCATTCTGCCAGCGCCAGCTCATCCTCATCCAGTGTAATTTTATCTCCGCCGTCTAAGTCACAATAGAAACCCATAAGCACTGTATCGCTGAACGACCACGGCTGGCTCTTGTAATAACGGACATTCTTCACCTTCAGGCCAACCTCTTCCATGACTTCCCTCTTCACGGTTTCTTCCACAGTCTCCCCAACTTCCACAAAGCCTGCAAGAAGGGCATATTTTTTATAAACTCTTCCTGCATATTTTGACATCAGAATACGGTTGCCGTCCAAAACCCCGATAATTACGGCTGGACAGATCTTGGGGTATTCCATATTACGGCACTTTTCGCAGAACAGCATCCTCTCCTTCGTGTCCGGCTTCATCACAGAACCACACCTGCCACAGTACCGGCGGTTTTTATACCAATTATACAGCTGGTATCCTGTGATGCCAGCAAAGGCCCGGTATTGAGGTTTGGCTGTCCGGAAGATCTCTATATTCTCCAGTGAAAATAAGGATATAGGTTCTCTGTTTATATCTTTCACAAGATAGTATCTTTCTCCATCTATGGAAAACAGATATGTATAATGATCGTAAATATCCTCATTCAGATGCTCCAGGTCCTTAAATACAGGAAACTCTATTCCCTGCCGTGTCTTTTTCACAAGTGCTGTATGATTTTCATAATACAGCGCAATACTTGTCCGATCGGGCGGCACTGGATTATATTCATTTCTGTACACATGGGGTGCAATATCCTGAATCATTTGTCCTCCCTAGCCTTTTAAAATTTCCGTACTTATCATACCACATTTTCTTCCCAACTGAAATATAAAAATACAATAATTCCCCACTTCCGCCAGCCTCCTATTGACTTCCCCCATAAACTGAGGAATAATAAAACCATAACCAGCCTGAAACCTGGAAACGGAAAGGAGGATGCTATGAAAATTGTATTTTTGGATGCTAAAACTATAGGGGAGGATCTTGACTTATCCCCCTTCGACAAACTGGGGGAAGTAATTAAATACCCCTTTTCCTCTGCCAAGGATGTGCCCGAACGGGTGCGGGATGCTGATGTGGTCATCCTGAACAAGGTTCAGATAAATGAACAGACTATCCATACTGCCGGCCAATTAAAACTTGTCTGTGTCACCGCCACCGGGACTAACAATTTAGACAAAAAATACTTAGAGGAAAGGGGCATCGCCTGGAGGAATGTTGCCGGTTATTCTACACAATCTGTGGCCCAGCATACCTTCGCCATGCTTTTTTATCTTTTGGAAAAACTCCCTTACTATGATCAGTATGTTAAAAGCAGGCGCTATGTAAACGACACCTTTTTCACACATTTTGAACAGGTATTCCACCAGCTTAACTCCATGACCTGGGGGATTATTGGCCTGGGCAGCATTGGCCGCAGGGTGGCTGATATTGCCAGGATGTTTGGTGCGCGGGTCATCTATTGTTCTCCCTCAGGCGCCCCTCCTCAGCCAGGCTATGACCAGGTCAGTTTTCATGATCTGCTGGCCAGCTCAGACATAATCTCCGTCCACGCACCGCTCAATAAATTTACTGAAAACCTTCTGGATGAGCAGGCTTTCCGGCAAATGCGGCCACACACAATCTTTCTGAATCTGGGCCGGGGACAGATTGTTGCAGAGGATGCACTTGCAGCCGCACTTAAGCATCACTGGATCGCGGCTGCAGGCCTGGACGTGCTTGCCGTGGAACCAATGTCAGAGGACTCGCCGCTGCTTGATCTCATAGATAACCCCAACCTTTTCATCACCCCACATATTGGCTGGGCCAGTATAGAAGCCAGAACTCAGCTTATATCTATTATTGCAGGACAAATCAGCGACTTTTTCTCCCAGATTTAAAGATAGAGGAAAGCATCATAAGTATGCTTCCTGCCACAATGAAAAAATCACCGAAATTATACGTAATTCGCGTGATTTTTTCCCATTTAGTCTTAAACCCTACATAATCGATTACATATCCTCTCACCCATCTGTCAAATGTATTGCTCCAGGCCCCTGCAGTCATCAGGGACAAGCCTGCCTTTTTAAGCCGCATCCCTCTTCTCATCAAGGTAAACAACTGATAAATAGTAATGACCATCGTCACAAGGGCAGACAGAAGCCTGACAGTCTCAGGACGCCCTTCCAGCAGATTCAGAGTCATCCCTTTGTTATATACTTTGCGGATCATGGCCCGGCCGCCGAGTATCCTTCGCTCTTCCCCCTCTTCTATTGCCCCTTCTATCAGCGATTTAATCACAATATCAAGCAGGGTGAGACAAAGTGTCAGGCTCATTAAAATCAGTATTGCCATAATAGTCCCCCTACTCCTGCGTAAACCCTTTCATTTTCTCTTCCAGTTTTTCTGCTTTTTCTTTTACTGTCTCTGCCGCGTCAGCTGCCTTTTCTTTCATAGATTCCGCCAGGTCTGCCGTCTTTTCTTTCATAGTGTCTGCTGTTTCTGCTGCTTTCTCCTTTACCGTATCTGCTGCTCCCGAAACCCTGTCTCTCATCATATCTGCTGTCTCTGCTGCTTTATCCCTCACAGTATCCGCTGCACTGGCAGTTTTATCCCACATTCTGTCAGCTGCTTCTTCTGTCTTATCTATTACCCTGCTGGCAGCCTCCTCAGTCCTATCCTTCATTTTACCTGCTGCTTCCTGTGCCTTCTCAGCCACATCCCCAGCTTTCTCCTTTACCGTGTCAGCCACTGCCTCGGCTGTTTCCCTGACATGTCCCTCCATATCTTCCGCCATTTTCCTAGCCTCCTTTGAAAAGCTCCCGTCACCCTGGCCCTCAGTTACCTTTGTGCCGCAGTATGGACAGTAAACCATATCCTTTGCAACGGACTGCCCGCAATCTTTACATCTTGTATTTCCCTTAATCTCCGCTGCCTCCTTTTCATACTCAAGAATAGTCTCTTTCCTGTCTTTCACAGCCTGGCAATAGCTTTCTGCCTCTTCGCCCACATCTCCGCCGTCTTTGTAGTACCGATAAACAATCCTGCCCAAATCCATGTAATCCCTTTCATTTCCTCTCTCAAGACTTCTGATTTGGTTCCTGATCCTCTGTACTTCAACGGCCTCACTTGCCCTATTTGTTACTGTCTCGGCAGTCTCTCCGATTTTTCTGCCTAAGTCCTCAAAAAATGTTTTCATGCCTGTGTCTCCCTTCACATTTTATATCTATTATACCCCATTAACTGCCAACTTCAACCGCTTTCCTTTTTATTTAAGATATATTATAAATCTTTCATTGGATTCATATACTGATTATAAAAAATAAAATGGATATTTTTATGGATTCTAATATATGTAAAGAACGGATTTTATCAGAAGATTATCGGGACTTCATTGTCTCTGACACAAGGCCATTTACACTCAATGGCATTTCAGACGATCAGCTATGTGAACAATATGCAGACTACGGATACCGCTGTATTTATATTTCAAAAGTTATGGCCGACCCTGTCAGCCTGAACCGGTTTTATTACAGTTCTATCCCCAGATGCTATTCTCTCCTGAGTATGGAATCACTGAATCAGGCTGGGATTCTGCCCATACAGAACTATCCTACTCTGCAGCTCAAGGGAAAAAACGTGATGATCGGATTTATTGACACAGGTATTGACTACGAGAACTCTATTTTTCGGAACATTGACGGCACTACACGAATTGCAGGTATCTGGGATCAGACCATTCAATCCGGGGAACCGCCCCAGGGGTTCTCCTACGGGAGTGAGTATACGATGGATATGCTGAATGATGCACTGAAGCTTGAAAATCCGGCTGCGCTCATCCCCACCCAGGATGATATCGGGCACGGTACTTTCCTGGCCAGCATAGCAGCAGGAAGTGGAGTGCCAGAAGAAGACTTCCTTGGGGCCGCCCCAGAATCAACCCTGGCAGTTGTACGCCTTAAGCAGGCAAAGCAATATCTCAGGGACTATTATTACATTCCAAATTCCGTCCCCTGTTACCAGGAAACAGACATTCTCCTTGGACTTTGTTACCTCAATGAACTGGCTGCCCAACATAATTTGCCTCTTGTTATATGCATGGCCCTGGGGACAAATATGGGGGGCCATACCGGCATGCTGCCCCTTCCTACAGTACTGGAGCGCTACAGCACTGCTGCCAACCGCATTCCCGTAATAGGTGTGGGCAATGAGGCAGATCAGAGACATCACTACTCCCATGAAATCAACACGTCTTCCAGCACGGATACAGTGGAAGTCAGGGTGGGGGAAAATATAGATGGTTTTACTATGGAGCTGTGGGCAGATATTCCAAATATCCTTTCCCTGTCTATTATTTCTCCATCAGGTGAAACCACCTCCAGAATCCCAATAAATTCTGATACGGAATCCGTATTTAACTTTATATTTGAAAAAACTAAAGTCACCGTCAACTACCGTTTTATTGTGGAGCGCAGCACTTCAGAATTGGTTTTCTTCCGCTTCAGTGACCCGGCTCCGGGAATATGGAAACTAGTCATCGAACCCATCCGCGTCATCAGCGGCCTGTACCATATCTGGCTGCCCCAGACCGAATTTTTGGACGGGGAAGTTTACTTTCTGAACTCTAATCCCTACTACACACTGATGAATCCCTCTAACACAAAAAGTACGATTGTAGTTTCCTACTATGATGGAAGCAATAACGGCATTGCCCTAAGTTCGGGGAGGGGTTATACGCGGGATGAACAGATTAACCCTGATATAACCGCTCCTGGCATCCAAGTCAAAGGGGCCTTGCCAGGAGGCCGGTTTGCCATACGCTCAGGCTCCAGTATCTCCGCTGGTATTACATCAGGCGCAGCAGCCCTTCTCATGGAATGGGTAATCTACCAGCTGGGAACCCCCGGCATAGATGCATATCAGATTAAAAGCCTGTTTATTCTGGGAGCTGTCCGCCCTCCATCTATGACTTTCCCAAACAGAGAATGGGGATACGGGCAGCTAAACTTGTATAACACCTTCGAAGAATCCAGAAATTTCTGAAGCACTTTAAACCTGGGAAACCAGCCTGCGTCAGCGCCCTTCCCCCCGTATTTCATTTGCATTCTCGTAATAACTTGTAACCCTCTCGCCCTCAGGCACTAACTGCTCTGCAGTTGCTGCGGTTCCCTGTTTAAACACCAATTTCAGCATGACAGGGGTGATAATTGTGGTCATTACTACGACAATAATGACAGGGCCTAAGAAAGCTGAACTAAGCAGTCCCAGGGCAGCCCCTTTACTTGCCACGATCAGCGCCACCTCACCCCTGGAGATCATTCCCACGCCGATACGTTTAGCCTGATAGTTTTGATATTTACACAGCTTTGCTCCAACTCCGCACCCCACCACTTTCGTCAGAATAGCTACAATAGTCAGAACCACGGAAAACCAAATAATGGCTGAGGACATTTCAGGCAATACAACTTTCAGGCCAATACTGGCAAAAAATACTGGCGACAAAAGCAAATATGAAATAGTGTCAAATTTGCTTTGCAAATAAGTAGAACGTCTGACATTAGAAATAATTAATCCGGCTATAAAGGCACCTGTGATATCCGCCACACCAAATACTACTTCTGCGATATAAGACATCAGCAGGCAGAAAACAAATGCGATAATTGTGTGGCGGTGCAGTTCCTTTTTTGCTGTGTCCACCCAGTTTTTATACAATCTGTAAAACAAAAACCCGACCACCCCTGCAAATGCAAAGAAGCCTAAGATTTTGAGCATGACGGTCCCTATCTTGACTGACGAATCCGCCATACTGGTCACAATTGTTAAGGCAATAATCCCAAGAATATCATCTATAATAGCAGCCCCAAGTATTGCATTCCCTGAACGCGTTTTCAGCTTCCCCAATTCTTTAAGTGTCTCCACCGTGATACTCACAGATGTGGCCGTCAAAATAACACCGATAAAAATATTCTGCAGAAACACGCTGGCGCCGGCATCTGAGGCAATCATATCCGGCCTGTTAAAAAAGTATGCCGCCCCATATCCCCCGGCAAGAGGCACAATCACGCCACAAAGTGCAATCACAAAAGATGCCTTACCACTGGCCTTCAGCTCCTTAATATCTGTCTCCATGCCTGCGCAGAACATCAGGACTATAACACCAATCTCTGCCACTTCATGTAAGAATGAAGTCTCGCTGAGAATCCCCGCCCCTGCCGGGCCCAGAATTAACCCTGCTAAAAGTGCCCCCACCACCTGGGGCATCTGTACTTTCTTTGTCAAGAGTCCCAGCACCTTTGTAGATAGTAAAATGATTGCCAAATCCAATAAATAACTATAACTGTCCATATCCGTCCCGCTCCTCTTTCCTTAGTCTGGCTATTCAAACAATTATCAGAATACACCTACCTACTAAAATTTACAAGCATTTCACTCTATTTTTGACAAAATCTTGTCAAAGAAAAAGACTGCCGGAAAGAAGAGGCCATCAATAAGTAAGAAAGAATTCCGCAACAGCAGGATTCTCCGCCTGCGGCGGGTTCCATGAGCGATATAATCCCACTCTGCCAGTGCAATCCAGCACGGAGTGCTTTATAATTACCCAGGAAATTCTGTTGGATTTCCTGGGTAATTATAAAGCAGCAGTCCGGCCTTTACAAGCCTAACTGCTGCCATATTATCAGGACGGCAGGCGCGGTACCTCCTGGCCTCTCAGCTCAATGAGGGGGCCGCCTGTCCCTTCAATATATTCTCTTGTTATTGTCACTTGTCCAATGCCGTCATCTTTGGGAATTTCATACATAATATCCAGCATAAACTCTTCAATAATTGCACGGAGCGCCCTGGCTCCAGTATCTTTCTTCATTGCCTTTTCCGCAATGGCCTCCAATGCCCCGCCGTCAAATTCCAAGTTGACCTCATCTAAGGCCAGCAGCTTTTTGTACTGCTTTAGGATTGCATTTCTTGGCTCTTTCAGAATCTTCACCAGCATGTCCTTATCAAGTCCCTGTAAGGTAAAGATAATCGGCAGCCGTCCAATGAATTCCGGTATCATGCCAAAAGTCCTGAGATCCTCCACTGTTACCTGGGATAAGATTTCTTTATCATTCTGATACTTATCCTTTAGCTCTGAATTAAAACCCATAGAGGTCTTTTTAGAAAGCCTTTCCTTTATTATCTCCTCCAGGTCAGGGAACGCCCCTCCGCATATAAACAATATGTTCTTTGTATTAACAGTAGTCAGGGGTACCATGGCATTCTTACTGTTCGCCCCTACAGGCACTTCCACCTCGCTGCCCTCCAGCAGCTTTAAAAGGCCCTGCTGCACGGATTCACCGCTCACATCTCTCTGGCTGGAGTTCTTCTTCTTGGCAATCTTATCGATTTCATCTATAAAGATAATTCCCTGCTCGGCTCTCTCCACATCATTGTCTGCCGCAGCCAGCAGTTTAGAAACCACACTTTCAATATCATCTCCTATGTAGCCTGCCTCTGTTAAGGAGGTCGCATCTGTAATGGCAAGGGGTACATCCAACAATCTAGCCAACGTCTTGACCAAATATGTTTTACCGCTTCCTGTGGGCCCTATCATAAGCATATTGGATTTCTCAATCTCAATATCATCCATTGTATCTGTGGCCACTCTTTTATAATGGTTATACACGGCTACTGACATGGCCTTCTTAGCATATTCCTGTCCCACCACATATTCATCCAGCCTGGCTTTTATTTTATGGGGTGCAGGTATATCTTTAATATCCAGCTTATGGAACTCTTTTGGCTTCTCTTTTTTCTTTTTAATTTTCTGGCTTTTAGGAGCCATATTTTCTAAATCCGCCATATTCAGGAACTGGACTCCAGGCATATTCATAAGCCTGCTGTAATCTATAGATCCATTGGTCATTGCGTCAAAACTCTTCTGCATACAGTCTGAACATACTGTGATGTTGTTCGGCAGGTCTATCATCTTGCCTGCGGTACTCTCCGGGCGGTGGCAGATCAGGCAATATTTTTCATATCCATCCTCATCCTTACCCTCCTCCACGGCAGCGGGAGTATTCTTCTGTTCCTTAGGCTGGCCCTCTTCGTGCTTTTGCTCATCTTCTGTAGTATTTAATTCATCTATTATAATAAAATCTTTATCCGACATAACTCTCCCTTCTTTCGCTACATTGCTTATTTCATTATAGCGCAGTTTTTTTCTATATACAAATGAACTTTTTCTAAAGCGCCTGCCCTCTTCCAGCCGGGCCAGGCCCATTTATGCCCCATCTGCAGCCTGCCATATAAGCGGCGGCAGACAGCAGGCTAGTCTGCCGCCTTGCCCTTTAACATCTCCAGAAAATCCTGTTCGGAAATAATTGGCACACCAAGTTCAGCTGCTTTTTTATTTTTAGAAGACTTTGAATGTATATCATTATTAATCAAATAGTTTGTTTTCGAAGTGACCGTTCCCGTCACTTTGCCTCCGTTTTCCTCGATTACCGCCTTGACTTCATTCCGGTTGGCATAATGCTCTACACTGCCTGTGATCACAAAATTCATATTCTCAAGGATCCCCCCTTCTCCGGATATTTCCTCCTTAGGGATGTGGACCTCCTGTAAAAGCCTAGTGAATATCTCCCGGTGGTTTTCATCAGAAAAGTAATCCGTGAATGTCCCTGCAATCACTCCGCCCACCCCTGAGATTTCGCTCAGCTCCTCAACAGTTACATCGAAAAAGCGCTCTGGGGCATAATCCAGCGCCTTACATATGACCTTTGCATTGGCTAGTCCTATATTTGCTATCCCAAGACTGTATACAAGCTTGGGAAGTGTTGTATTCCTGGCATTTTCTATACTGTTCAAAAGATTCTCATAAGATTTTTCCCCAAACCCTTCCATGTCCTTAATCTCTTCTCCATAGCGCTCCAGGTGAAAAATATCTGTAAAATCTTTGACAAAACCTCTGACTATAAACTTTTCCAAAGTGGCCTCTGAAAGTCCCTCAATATTCATGGCATCCCTGCTGACAAACAGCGCAAAAGATTTTAGCTGTTTCGCCTGGCACTGGGGATTTGTACAGTATAATGTTTTTGTATCATTTTCCATGGAAATCTTTGTCCTTCCCCCGCACACAGGACATTCCGTGGGAATGTCCTTCACTCCGCTGCGTGTCAAGTTTTCCGCTATCTGAGGAATAATCATATTGGCCTTGTAGACCTGGATTTGATCTCCCACCCCCAGCTCCAGATCTTCCATGATGCTGATATTATGGACGCTTGCACGGCTGACTGTTGTGCCTTCCAGATCCACGGGTTCAAAAATAGCCACCGGATTAATCAGGCCGGTACGTGAAGGACTCCATTCAATTTCCAAAAGCCTGGTTTCTTTAATTTCATCTGCCCATTTAAATGCAAATGAGTCTCTGGGAAATTTTGATGTAGCCCCAAGAGACTGGCCATAGGCAATATCATCATAGGTAAGCACTAACCCGTCGGAAGGGAAGTCATTGTCTGCAATTTTCTGTTCGAACTGTATCACCTCATCTTCTACAGTTTCCGCAGTAACAAGCCTGTGCTCAACCACCTCAAAACCCTGTCTCTCCAGCCAGCCAAGCTGTTCATATCTGGAGTTAGAAAATCCCTCCCCTTCTGCACTTACCAGAGTAAATGCAAAAAACCGGACATTTCTTTGGGCTGTGATTTCATTGTTTAACTGCCGCACAGAGCCGCTGCAGAGGTTTCTCGGATTTTTATAACGGGCATCCACGTCCTCTATCTCTGCATTTATCTTTTCAAAATCTTTATATCCTATCACCGCTTCCCCACGGAGTACCAATTCTCCCCTATAAGGAATATGGAGGGGAAGGTTCTTAAATACTTTTGCATTGTTGGTAATCACCTCCCCTATTTCGCCGTTTCCCCTAGTGACAGCCTTCTCAAGCTGTCCTCCCTGGTAGGTCAGTACAATCGTCAGGCCGTCCAGCTTCCAGGAGATGACAGCCTTTTGGGCGCCAAGAAACTCTTTCAGCTGTGACACTTCCTTCGTTTTATCCAGAGAGAGCATGGGGCGTTCATGTCTCTCCTTGGGGAGTTCACTTAGCACTTCATATCCCACATTAACGGTAGGACTGGAGGCAAGAGTTGTTCCCAATTCCTGTTCCAGTCCCAAAAGTTCATCATATAATTTATCATACTCAAAATTACTCATGATTTCGTGGTCTTCCTGCTCATAAGCACGCCGTGCCCGGTTCAGAATCTCTACCAGATTCTGCATCCTTTTCTTCTTATCTGCCATATATATTTATACTCTCCTGTCATTAATTAGATGAATCTTTAATCTGCCCATACAGGCAGTCCAGCTCAGCATCTGTAAGCTTACGGTACTCACCTTCTCTTAGCTTTCCCAATTTAATATTCATAATTCGGATCCTCACCAGATCTTTTACATGATATCCCAGGACTTCACACATTCTGCGTATCTGCCTGTTCAGTCCCTGAGTCAGGATAATAGAAAATGTATATTTTCCCATCTGCCGGACCTGGCATGGCCTTGTCACCGTATCCAATATAGGGACGCCTGCTGCCATTTGTTCCAGAAAACGCCCTGTCACTTCCTTGTCCACTGTCACCTTATATTCTTTTTCATGCTTGTTGGCTGCACGCATTATTTTATTAATGATATCTCCATTATTGGTCATCAGCAAGAGGCCCCTGGAGTCCTTATCCAGCCTGCCTACATAAGTAATCCTTACGGGATAGTCTAAAAAACGCACAATACTATTTCTCTCCCTGGGTTCCTCTGTGCATACAATACCTGCTGGTTTATTTACTGCCAGTACAACCATCTCGTCACCCCGGGACACCACTTTCCTGCCAACTTTCACTGTCTGCCCTGGATATATGCGCATCCCCATCTCAGCCGGCTTTCCTTCCACTGTAACAGTGCCGCTCTGAATCAGGCGGTCTGCCTCCCTCCTGGAACAAATACCCGCTTCGCTTAAATACTTATTCAGCCTGACCGGCCCATTTTTATGCTCAAATTGAGTTTTAATCTGATTGCCCACTCTCCAACACTCCGCTTATATTATTATCTCTAAAAAATGTATTGCCGCTGTAAAGAATTAAAACATCCGTTATCTGGTATGTTTCCATGACATCCTCTATATTTCCACTGTAGTATCTTGGGTCCACCATGACAATCTCACGGAAATATGGTGTCAGAAATGGAACGAAGCAATTCGCATAGGAATCCTTTAATACCAGCAGATGCTTTTGTCCGGCGGACATTGTTTTTATATCAATGAGAGATGTATTCCCTCCCAAAAATACTGCATATTTATCTCTCGTCTTTAGTTTGTCCCTGTCATAGAGGGTTGTAGTTTTCACTTGTTCATCCACATAATTTACAACAACATCATTATCTGCCTCAGAGGGGACATATATCTCGATCTCCTCCTTTACATTCAGCCGGCATCCGCTCTTTGCAGCCAGAGTACCATTAAACCCTTCCGTCACTGGATAAGAAGCATAACTGCTGGCAAGGTCGGCAGTAATGCCCAGAGTTCCGGCAGCCTCCTCCAGCATGTAAAAGGCGCCAAGGGTCGTCCAGTGATTATCCGTAAGATAATATATTTTTTCGTCCTTATGTTTCTCCAGCGCCCCTACGGCATCCACCCACTGTACAGAATCCCCCAGCTTTTTTTTCACATATCCAATATTAGCATTCTGGTCTGCCACTGTGGCAAGGGAAGGCAGCTGACCGCTCAGTATATTTGCCGCATCTGGCACAAGGATCATATTCACTGGCACATCCTCATACTTGTCAGAAAATTTTTGAATAGCATCCAGATTATTCTTCAGGCTTTCTTCATCAGGGACTACAATATCCTCCAAAAGCTGCCTGCCTTTTCCTATAAAGACGCCATTCTCCTCCTGGCTGCCTCCCAGGCGGTTTAAAGCTACCTTCACACGCCTCAGGAAGTTCCGTCCAATAAATTGGTCTGCCTGATAATTCTCATACTCCTCCATATACCCCCCGGACAACAAGCCGCCTATACTTATTTCAGGTTTCTGCGTCAGCATACGGTTTTCTTCCTCTGATATAGACTTAACTGGAGTCAGAAAATTACCTACTATAAATAAAAGCAGAAAGATAATAAAGAGTTTGCCTATTAATCCTTCTGCGCCTCTTCTCTTTTTTCTCCTGTTTCTTCTCATTTTCCCACCTAAAACCTAAAATACAAAAATGGATTGAATGATTCTGTGACCATGTATACAATCGAAATAAGAAAAATCCCTATATAGACAACACCTGCCGCAGCTTTTCTAGTCCGGACAGTATTAAAACTATCTATAATATGGCTGATCACGTTGCTGCCTCTCTTTGACGAACCCAGAATAGCCAGAAGAAGAAGCAGCCAGTTTGTCAAAATATAAAACATTCCCTGCTTATCTATAAAGGCAGAAGCCCCTGGGCCGAACATGGCGCTGATATACTGAAATGTATAGCCGATATTGGGGCTGAAAAAGAACACCCAGCCTATAAAAACCAGTATCAGTGTATATATATGCCCTACCGCCGGAGACATCCTTTCAACAGCGCTTCCCCAGACAAATTTCTCTAAAATAAGGAGAATTCCATAGTACAGCCCCCAGAACAGAAAATTCCAGGCCGATCCATGCCACAGTCCTGTCAGCATCCATACAATCAGCAAGTTTTTAATCTGCCTGGACGCACCATGCCTGTTTCCCCCCAGGGGAATGTAAACATACTCCCTGAACCACGTGCCCAGTGAGATATGCCACCTTCGCCAGAATTCTGTAACGCTGCGTGATATATAGGGATATTCAAAATTCTTCCTGAACTCAAATCCAAACATACGGCCTAACCCCACTGCCATGTCAGAATATCCACTGAAATCAAAATAAATTTGAAATGCATAGGCCCCGCACCCTATCCATGCCGTCAGAACGGAAAAGCGCCCTGGCTGCAGTGCAAATATCTGTTCAAAGAGCTGCCCTGCAGAGTTTGCCAGTATGACTTTCTTTGCAAGCCCCACAATAAAATACTGTGCCCCGCTCCCGAATTTCCTGACATTCATCGTACGGTGGTTAAGCTGCGCCTCAATGTCAACATAGCGGACAATAGGCCCGGCAATCAACTGGGGAAACATAGAGATGTAGAGAGCAAAATACATCAAATTTTTCTGTGGCCTTACAGTCCCTCTATAAACGTCAATAATATAAGATAAAGCCTGGAATGTATAAAATGATATCCCGACGGGCAGGGGAAGTTCTCTGTAAGGGATATCTACAGGAAGCACAGCATTCACTGTATCCAGCAGAAATCCATAGTATTTAAAAAATCCCAACAGTAAAAGATTAATAGAAACTGCAAATATAAGGCTGCGCCTGCACAGTTGGTGAACCCGCCTTTTCTCCTCAATATCCAACCCGCATACATAATTCAGCAAAATGGATAACAACATCAATAGGATATATACTGGCTCCCCCCACGCATAAAAAATCAGGCTGGCTGCCAGCATAACCGCATTTTTAAAATTAGGCGGAACAATATAATACAGTGCCAGGAAAACTGGCAGAAAAATAAATAAAAATGTAATACTGCTGAATACCATGCTCTCTTTTTATTTCCTCTCCTGTAACTTATAAACTCTTTGAGAAAGCCTCCTTATACTGCTCCGCCTCTGATGAAACAGCAAGAAATATATATTTCCCCCTGACAGACAACTGGGCCTGCTCGATCAACTGAGCCTGCTTGGGAGCATATCCCGAAAAATCATTCTTTCTGTTCTCAAGCCTTTTTTCAACTGCTGCCCTGACCTTCTGCACCTGCTCCTCTGTCCTGACCTTAATTAAGAGAACCTCCTCAGCAGACATGCTGGCCTCAGAAATGTAAAGCATTACGCCATCATAATCCGCACTGTTCAATCCGTAATAACGCTTCAGGCCCTGTACGTCAGTCTCGATGAGCACTTCTGTATCAAGAACAGACTCCACAGAGCGTTGAACCTTTGAAAAAGATTTTGTGCTTCCGCTAGTAAATAGCAGCAGTAATACAATATAGGCAATTATAGCCGCCAGTATAAGGTATTTTACTGCCGAAATCTGTCTTTGCCTCCTGCTTTTCCTACCGGGAAGCGCCCTTCTTCCGGTACTATAATTTGTCATAAGGAAGCCACCTCCGCCATACGGTTCAGCCAATATGGATAAAAAGATATTTTGAAATGCACGCCGTCCTCTTCATAATATCTATCTGACACCAAATCTGTATGATCTATAAATGCAGTCTGCCTCTTATCACACAGTTCCCTAAGAGCCTTATTATACTCGTCCAGCTTTTCATAGACCGGCTCCTCTTCTACCTCTTTATCCTGGACTGGAAGAATCGAATTCACAAAAATCTTAGTATCCGGCAGCTTTTTCTGTAATGTGTTAAGCAGGGAATCATACTGCTCAATAAATAACTGTGTGTCTCCATTTGTCCCCAGGATATCATTCATCCCATAGGAAAGGAAAATAATCTGGGGATTCAGTTTCTCTGCTTTTTCTATCTGTTCATCCAAATCGTCGATCTCCACTCCGATCTTTGACAAAACACTGGATGCATTCAGCAAATCATATTCTATGAGGGCTTCTGATATAGAATCCCCCATCACTACTGAATTTGCAAATAATGCTTTATAATTTTTTTCAGTATCTCCAGTCTCCTCTTGGGCGTCCGCCTGATCCTTTTCCTCCAGCTTTTGTATTTTACTCTCTATTTTTACTACATCCCCGGACTCCGCCTGCTTTAAAACTGCTAGTCCTTCAGATGTATCTAGTTTTCTGTTCTTAAAACTGTCCACACCTTCAACCGTCAAAATCACAAGGAGAAGAAGGGCAATGACTGCACAGCAGTATATGAGCAGTTTTCGTCTTTTCTTTCTTACCATTTATATTTCAGACCTTTCCGCTTATCCTGTGGGTACATCTTATCATACTTTTTTTCCCAAAAAAAGTCAATGTTTCCGCCCCGTGCAGGGACTATATCACTGCTGTCCCCTTATGGATACGCCAAATATGCCTACGGCCGTCCTCCTATATTGCAGGATAGCTCTATGGTATGCTATAATACTCTCGTTTATTAAAAATGTATGTATTTTCTGCGGAGGTTCTATATAATATGATTGCACTGCGGCTCACCAGCGTCAAGGATTTCATGTCACATTTACTGCTGTCCGAAACCTTTGATTCTTTTCTTTTTATTGAAGGGGAAATCGTCACTTTCAATACATTTACAATTGACGGCTACACACAGAAGGCTTTTTTCCCCGATGAAGAAGAGATTCCTGAGTATTCTTCATGGAGGGCCCTGCGCGACTACTGCCTTACACTAATTAAAGGGCGAAAAACCCCATTGAGTTTCAAATTTATATTTAGTTTATCCCCCCATAATATAACCCGGCTAATTGAGCAGAACCATCTGGATTTTCAGCCTGAGGCAGTGGGAGGACTCTATTTAAACATAAAATATGACGGAAGTAATCTGCTGAGTATTACTGGTACTTCCATGAAAACCTTTACCATGGATAAATCTCTGGAACAGGCCTGGGATAAAATGGTCCAGAAATTTTTCTCACAAAAACAAATAGCCTATGAGGTAGAAGGATAAGCGGCATAAAAATATCCTTGCACAGCCTGCAATGAAATAGAATGCAATATGGGCGCTGACAACCGCTGTCAGCGCCCAATATTTTGTCCCTATTTTCCGCATTCGTTACAGAGTGGATATAAAATTTCTTCGTCTTCCTCTATTTCGGAAAATCGTTTCTGTTCTTCTGCAAACACATTGTCCAGATTGTCATCGTTGATCTTGGACACTTCTCCCGCAACGAGATTTCCCGCACCTTTCTTAGCGCCGAACCGGTGATAGATTCCCGGAGTCAGGGAGATACTATTTCCCGGCATGATTTCCACGATTTTTCCCGCCTCAGTCTCATATTCCATACCGTCCATGAAGATTTTCACAGGAGTCTCATAATCGACTTTGCCGTCCGCTGTGGAATTATACAGTTCGATTTCCATAATCCCATTGCCCCTGTTAATGATGTCCTCCGTCTTATTGTTATGAAAATGAAGCGGAATCACTTGCTTTTCGGAGCTGTCAAACACAATAACCTTTTCACAGTACGGCACTCCGATATCAGGGTCATACAAGTACCCGTTTCGGATCGTAAAGAGGACTGCACCCACATGGGCAAAATCATCACTTCCAAAATCGGTCACATCCCACCCCAGCATCACCTTCCGAATCCGGCCGGTTCTTTCCCTCTTTTCTTTCCACTCTTGCGGCGTCCATTTAGAAAAGGACGGCAGTTTAAACTGAATCTTATCTAATGCCTCCTCCGCTGTTTTTATTGCACGATTTATCTCAGAACGTTTCATCGGATAACCCTTCTTTCTTTTACTGTCTTTCTACTGTTGATAAAATATCGTTTCCATCTCACACCATAGCTCATCGTCTGCGGCATCCTCCACCGGAGTCTGACACGCATCTGTCTCTTTCAGCCAGTCCTTTGTCAGATGATCGAGACGTTCCATATCTGCCTCGTAGTCTGTCCCTATGTACTCAAAATATGAAAACAGCATCTCTCCTTTGACAAATATTGAAAAATTCCGTATGCCACATGCGTAGATTGCCTTACTCACCTCCGACCATGGATTTGCATGGAGTTCTATGTACCGGTCTTTCATTTCCAATTTAACTTTTACAATTCTTCCAACCCGTTTCATCGCTGCCCCTTTCTTACTTTCCTGGAGCATTAAAACGGTCTGCCCAGACTGCTGCCATTTCCATTGTCGCCTCCTTCTGTGTCTCTTCTACTTTATCCACATTGTCATTTGTGATATAGAAAGAACCGGAGTCGATGAGGAAATCCTCATCTTCTTTGTATGTCCAACCGTCTGTCAGCATCTTCAGAGTAACGGTGGCCAGATATGCCTGTCCCCATGGATTCTGTGCCATCGTCCCGTCTAACGCACCGCTCTTGATTCCGTCCAACACTGCCTCATCGGTATCACATCCGATAGCATGTACTTCGCTGTACTTTTCGTCCGCCAGAATTTTCGCAAGGGAAACCGAAGGATAATATGCCGTACTGATAAACCCCTTGATTTGGTTGCCTTTCGCTGCCAAAATATTTTCGATTGCTGTCATGGACGCTTCCGAATCATCGATGTCCCCAATGATCTGTACCAGTTCTACCTCATCGTATTCATTGCATGCATCTTCGATTGCCTGCATACGCTGCTGTGTGTTTGTGTCCGTCACCGCACCACAAAGTCCAACCACTCCGCCTTTCTTTCCCATCGCTTCAATCAGGTTAATCGTTCCGTCATATGCTGCCTGATAGACATCTGTCGCAAGTGTCAGTGTTGCCTGGGAAGGGGTATCCGGAGAGCCTCCCACACATACCACTGGAACTCCGGAACTAACCATCTTGGAAATTTGTTCATTTCCTGCTACCGGATCCGATGTCATCATATAAATTCCTTTCAGACCTTTTGCAATCAGACCGTCCAGAATTGTATTCTGGTCGTTCTGCACCCAGTCTTTCGGGGCGTCAAATTCCGTCTTTAAAATGCCCAATTCCTCGGCCGCTTCATCTGCCGCTCCCTGCATCGGATCGCTATAAGAATTGATAGCTCCAAACACACCGCCGAACTGATAATCTTTTTCACTTTTTCCTTCTGCCGGACCGTAATCTACCACATCTTTCCACACACTTTCCTCATAGGCAGCCGACGGTTCTTTTTTGGCAGAAGTATCCCCGGAAGAACTCCCCCCATTCCCGCAGCCTGCAAGAATCCCCGTCAACATAGATACACAAACCAATAAACTGATCGCTTTTTTTCTCATAACCTTTCTCCTCTCTATTCGTCTTATTTGCATTGTTTCGTATAGCAAATCAAAGTAAAATACTTCCCATGACCTTTGTGCTCATACTTCCATAGTCTTTATTATTTTTCAGTTCCCCTTTGATCTCATTGTCACGAAATATAATAATCCGGTCTGCAAGATTTACAAGTTCTCCCATATCCGATGAAATCACGATTACAGAGATGCCCTGTTTTGACAATTCATAGATCAATGTGTGAATCTCCCCCTTTGTATTGACATCAATCCCCACTGTCGGCTCATCGATAATCATAATTTTGGGATTCACGCACAGTCCTTTTGCAATGCAGATCTTCTGCTGATTTCCACCACTGAGACTCGCCGTCTCCACAAAGATGTCCTTTGCCTTGATACTGAGAGATTTCCGGTAAGTCTCCGTAATCTCGTTCTGTTTTTTGTAGGAAACAAATCCGCCCTTTTTACAGATCTGTTTTAGCGCTATGATTCCGATATTGTCTGTGATGCTATGCTGTAAAAACAGACCCTCCTCTTTCCGATTCTCGGAGATATAACAAATCCGGTACTTTTCAAACGCCTCTTCATAACTTCCAATTTTCACCGCTTTCCCGTTCAGGAAAATCTGTCCTTCTCTGACCGGATCGATTCCAATGATTTCTCTGGCGCACTCTGTACGCCCGGAGCCGACCAGTCCGTACCAGCCTAATATCTCACCTTTTTTCAGATGAAAGGATTTCGGGACGGGATTCTTCCTGCTCTGTATCTCTTTCGCCTCCAGAACGACAGGGGTATTGGAAAAATCACGTGTCTCATATGTAGCTGTCTCGTGCTTTCTGCCAACCATCAATTCAATGAGTCCGTCTTTGTCAAGCTCCGACGCAGGAAGTGTTTCCCCTACATTTTTTCCGTCCCGGATAACGGTAATACTATCGGCAATCTCAAATATCTCCTCCAGTTTATGGCTGATATAGATAATCGAGACTCCTTCTTTCTTCAGCTGTTTTACCGTGTCCAAAAGAATCTGTGCTTCCGTCAGCGAAATGGACGCCGTAGGTTCGTCCAGCAGAAGTACTTTGGAATCCATACACATCGCTCTCGCAATTTCAAGCATCTGTTTCTTCCCTGAAGTCAGTTTCTCGATGTTCTGTTTGGGATCTAAGTCTAGTCCCACTCTCTCCATCGCCTTTTCTGCCCTAATATTCATCTCCTTTTTATCTATCCATTTCTTTTTTCCCGTTGACACATCCATAAAGCAGATATTTTCTGCGATGTCAAATGTATCAATCAGATTCCGCTCCTGATGGACAACGCCGATTCCAAGATCGAACGCCTTCCCGGGACTTCCTATTTTCTCCTCTTTTCCGTCTACCTTTAATTTTCCTTCCGTGGGCTCGAACACCCCGGAGATAATGTTAATCAGAGTAGATTTCCCAGCCCCGTTCTCCCCCACAAGCGCATGGACTTCTCCTTTTTTGATTCGGAAAGAAACATGATCCAGAGCTTTCACTCCCGGAAAAATCTTCGTAATATTTTCCAGTTCCAGAATATAGTCTGACATTATGATTCCCCACTTTCTTTACTTTTTCATATCACGTATACGGTCCAGAGCCATGATTCCGATAATCACGATTCCATTTATAAGCTCTGTCCAGTACACATCTACTCCGAGATGTACCAGTGCATTTTCAATAATGGTAAGTACAAGCGCACCAAGAACCACACCGAATACGTCGACCTTTCCGCCTGCCTGTCTCGTTCCTCCGATCAGTGGAGCCGCAAATGACTGAAGCATCCAGTCGGAACCAATATCCGGCTGTGCAGAACCGACACGCATTACGACGAGCATTCCCGCGATTGCTGCGATGATGCTTGCGATGATATTCACCGCCATGATTGTCTTGAATCTGGAAATTCCATACAGTTCAGCCGCCTTTGGATTGGCCCCAAAAGCAAGAATCTGCCTCCCCGCCTTCGCATACCGGAACATCATCCAGACAGCAGTCAAAAGCGCTGCTGCGACTAAGACGGATGTGGGAAATACCCCTATTTTACTGTTACCGATTGCAAGGAACCCAGGCGGGATATTACTCACGCCATGACCAGTTGTAATCATATAAATAATTCCAGTGAATACGGAGTTGGTTGCCAGCGTCGTCAGAAAACTTGCGACACCCACTCCCCCGTTCCTATAAATTAAAAGTCCGTTCACAATGCCACACACGACGCCCGTCAGAATCCCGGCAAGAACTGCCAGCAGAGGCAAAACACCTGCATTCTGCATCAGCATACTGCTCAATATTGCCGACATCGCTCCTGTTGCTCCTATAGAAACGTTCATCCCGCCGCTTGCGATACTCACCATCTGGGACAAACCGACCAGTGTTGTCACAGACAGAACTTTCAGCAGGGCGCTTATATTATCACCCGATAAATAATTCTTTTTTAACACGCACATAACCGCGATCATACAGAGTATAATTAAAGACACACTGAAAGCATTTGATTTCCTGATTTCTTTGAACCCCATCCTTATGCCCCCCTCTTCACCGCATTTTTCGCCTGATTATTCATCATCGTCCTACGCATCCGATCCACCTCATAAGCCAGAAGGAGGATGATGCCCAATGCCGCATTGGTCGCATAAGAACTGATTCCCCATAGAACGATTGCATTGTTGATCAGTACCATCAGAATCCCTCCGAGAAATGTTCCGATTACATTCACTTTACCTCCCGATAACAGCGTCCCCCCAAGTACTGGAACAACGAACGATGTCAGCATCCAGTCATCTCCGATAGATAGCTGTACGCTTCCGAACCGAGAAACCTGAAGAATAGCCGCCGCTGCACAAAGCACCCCGCTCAGGCAGTGACCGATGATCACAGTCCGGTCATAATTGATTCCCGAGTAAACGGCTGCCGTTTTGTTGGCCCCGCACGCCAGAAGCCTCTTTCCGATTTTCCGATAGCGAATCAGTACAAATATGACTGCGCAAATGAAAACCGCGATGAATAGTGTAATCGGAAATACCGATAAAAACCTGCTGTTTCCGAACTCTTTAAATCCTGCGGAAAGATTTGAAAACGGCTGTCCTTTTGTAATTACAAGAGCCATACCTTTATACAGGCTCAAAAGCGCCAGAGAAATAATAAACGGATTGATTCCCGTTTTCGTAATCATAATCCCCTGAATCACCCCCTGAACGGTCCCCGCCACACATGCGGCAAGTATGCACACCACTGTCGGTAAACCCAGGGACTGCATAGTAATTCCGAATACGACGCTGGACAATACACCGATAGAACCTACTGCAAGATTCATCTGCCCTAAGGACAGGACAACCATCTGGGATAACCCTACAATCACATAAATCGGTACGGATTGGAAAACCGAATACATATTATATGAAGATAAAAATCCTTCACTCGCCGCAGACAGCAGACAGAACATAATCATAATCGGCACAATTACACTTGACAGATCCGCCTGCAGTAACTGTTTTATTTTCTTCATCTGTGTTTCACTCCCTCTGCTTTTTTATTTATAAGATTTTGAATTTCTTCCTTTATTTTCTGCAAGGTATCTGCCGGTGGTTCCTTCTGAAAGACTGCTTTTCTGATACTGTTTGATATAATCCGATCCACAGACTCTGTGTTGATAATCTGTTTTTCACGATCTGTAATTTCTTCTCTCAGACGCCCCAGACCTGTCTTGTCATTTACAATATTGAGCCATGGATAACTGCCTTTTAACGTATCGTCCTGAAAGACGGTTGTCACCGGAACGCATCCGCAGAGCCTCATATTTGAGATTGCAATTTTATCGTTCAGATTCCATTTGATAAATTCATAGCTTTCCTGAATATGCTCCGAATACTTGTTGATTCCAAGTGCCCAGCCTCCCATCATCGGTTTGTACCCAGGCAATTGAGCGATACTCAGATATTTTTCATAGGATCTGCCCTCCGCCGAATATTTTCCCGGCTGGTAATGTGAAGCAAATCCACATGCCATCGGTATTTTCCCCTGAAGCAGCATCTCGAATATTTCATCCCAGAAATATGTCTCTGTATCCGGTGGAATATACTCAAATGTAGCTATGAGATTCTCAAGTGCTTTTACGTTCTCTTCACTGTCCACCACGACATTTCCCCACTTATCTACGATTTCCCCATGGAACGCCCACTGGCGGGGAAGAAACTCATTGATTAGACCTATCGGTTCCAGTGCGCTCGCCGCTGTTCCGTACTCGAACGGTGATCTCGGATTCTTTTCCCGGTAAAAAAACTCCGCTACCGTATTGAAATTAGACCATGTTCCCGGCACTGACAGCTCAAATCCGTACATATGCATAAACTGTGCCTTTATATCAGGATTGGTAAAAATATCTTTGCGGTACGCCAGAATCTGTGTGGTTGCAATAATCGGCAACACATGAATCCCTCTGTCCGCTTTGTAAAATGCGCTGATAATCGTTCTGGGATACCGTGTAAGCAGGTTATCCTGTTTTATTACTCTGGAAAGTTCTGCAAGCACATTCCGGGACAGCACGCTCCTGAGCCATGGAAGGTCAATCATATAAATGTCGTATTCCGGTGATTTCTTTTCAAATTCTTTCTCTAACTGTCTTCTAAGTTCCGTATAACCCATTTCATGGCACTCAATCTGAATTCCATATGACTTCCGAAAACTGACAGCCAGACTCTGTAAAGCCCTCGATGCATCGCACCGGTAAGCGAGAATCCGTATTGTCTTGTCGGAATATACGCCCGCCCCCGACTCCTGCAAATCATACCGTTTTTTGGACTTGATGTATACAGTGTTCTTCTCCGGCAGATTCCTGTTCAGGAACAATTCATTCATCTTCTCCCCGGCACGTTTTCCCATCAAAATTGCATTTCTCCCGTACTGGATAACATGATTCTGTATATTGGTCATATACCATTTTTCTCCTACCAATGCATGAATCTCTATGTACTCCTGTAAAATATTACTGGCTTCCACGCAGAGATTGGCGAACTCCGCAGAGGAAGTAATGATGTAATCCGGCATCGGGGAAAATCCGATGATGCACTTATAAATATGGGAAAATACAGCCTCCTTATTGATTTCTTTAATAACTTCTATATCGTTTGTTCTGTCCGGCCTGGCGGCAAGATACCCCTCGGCACAGTCCCGCTCACTGGAAAATTCCTGTTTCCCGACCAGCACTTTGATCTGTGCATTCGGATTTCTTTCCAATAACCCGGTCGTAATTTCATAGACCAGTTCTTTGTTCTCGAACAAAACATTGTTAAAACTTCCCTGTTCTACCTTTCTCTCTACAAACACAAAGGAAACTCCCTTTTTCTCAATCTGCTGGTATTTGCTTATATTTTTTGTGTCATTGGAAACCATGATAATTCCCGAGACTCCTATATTGACCAACTGATCCAGAAACTGATTCTCAAGAACGATATTATTGTGCGTCAGTTTCAGAACTGTAATAAATTTTTTCATGTCCAGATATTCAGTGAGACCTCTGTAAATATCGCTGTAAGGTTCGTCCAAATTCGGAAATATGATCCCAATAATCCTGCTCTTCTGCCCTTTTAGATTCTGTGCCATATAATTCGGACGGTAGTCCAGTTCCTTCATTGCCTTTTTTATTTTATCCGCCTTTTCTTCCGCCACATTTTCTTTTCCATTCAGAAAATTAGACACCGTACCTACTGAGACCTCAGCAAGTCTTGCGACATCTTTGATCGTATGCATGGATTCTTTTATCTCCGCAGTTTTTCCCGGAGCATTTTCACAGAAACACCTACATATTGCTCCATCTCGTCCATAGATGCCTTCCTGCTGATGTCTCTCCACACTTTAATATCTCTTCCTACTTCTCCGCCCATCTTAATAAACGGTTCCATCACAACGGCTCCCCCATAATTAATCTCCTTTAGTGCGCCGGCAATTTCATCCCATGGCATTCTTCCTTCCGGACACGGCGGCCGCCTGTTCGCCTCTCCCACATGAAAATGTCCCAGTTTGTCTCCCACCAATTTAATTGCATCATAAAAACTGTCTTCCTCAATATTCATATGGTAGGTATCCAACAGGATTTTACAATTCGGACTGTCTACTCTTGAAATATATTCCAGCGCCTCTTCCGCCGTATTCACGAGAGACGATTCATAGCGGTTCACCACTTCCACTGCAAATGTAATTCCCTTTTCCTCTGCCGACTGCATAATTTCCTTTACGGATTGGATAGAATATTTCCACTCCTTGCTTTTGTCCGTTACACCGTACAAGTACGTCTGATTCCACGCCCCGATATCTACGCCCGAATACATATTGGATCCCATTTCTTTCATAATCTCGAATGTGTCCAGTGTAAATTGAATCCCCGCCTTTCTGACTTTGGATTCCTGGGAAGCCAAATCATATTCCTTTGCCAACCCTACCGAGAACGTCAGTTCTATTCCATTCTGCCCGGCATAGTCTGCTATATTCTGCCGCTCCTCTTTTGACAGCTTCATCAGCGGCGCCGGAGCCACTTCCAAAATATCAAATCCAATTCGCTTTACCTGATCGATCTGCCGGATAAAATCGGTATCCCAATCTGAATTAAAATAGCCAAAATGAATTCCTATTTTATTCATGCCAAACCTCCTATAATTTTTTCTTTTTTCGTCTCAATTACGTAATATTTCATAAAATATCTTACTTTTTATCATTTCCGGAATGATTATAAGAAAATAATATAAGATAAAAATACAGAATTCAATACTTCCGAAACCCTTATTCATTGAACCATTTCAATATACATTTCAATTTAAATTATAGCATTGCGTATTTCTGTTTCTTTCTGGTAATATATACTAATTGAACTACTAATGTTCAATAAGGTATACCAATCCCCATATTGCTCAAGAAAAATAGTCTTTGCCTATCCAACGCCTCTGTCCCTCAATCTTGAGGGGATAGAGGATGCTTTTTGTACGTTTTTTTCATTCTAGGATCCAACGAAAGTCCAACCTTCCTATAAAGTAAAAAAAGCCATTAGGCTCCCAGTTCAATAGTTATTTTATAAAAAGGGTACTTTTCATCTTCGCGCAAGTATCCATTGCTACACGAAGTGTGCTTTTATGTTATAGGAGAGTTGGTAAAAACTTTCCTATAACATAAAAAAGAGACTGACACAAAACAGAAATCTTATACAGTGCCTTGGCCCCAGCCGGCGCCAAGGCACTGTATAAGCATCTAGTTTGTATCAGTCCCTTTCTATATATACACGAAAGCTAACTGCTTCATCCCTCATATATATTTTTCTATTACTTTGTTAAAAGTACCATAATCTCATTACTTCTCTGGACAAAAGCTGTCATTTCTTCTGGACTTAAAGGTTTATGTGCCAACATTGCAAGATCATAAAGCTGCCTGCATATAATCGGTACATTCTCGCTGTCCTTGTGTTCTACAATAAACTTTACAAGAGGGTGGCCTGCGTTCAAAATCAGGGAAGCCTGGCCGCCGAACATTCCGGCATCCATGCCGCCGCCCATACTGTACATCTTCATCATTTCTTCCATACGTCTGGACTGCTCTGAAAGAACTGCCATAGCTGCCACATTATCATCTTTGAGCTTTTCTACCTTCACTTCCAGTTTATCATTATTCAGTTCTTTGCGGAATATCTCTACCAGACTGTCTGTTGTTTTCTGGAATTCTTCCTTCTCATCCTCAGAAATCTCATCCTTGAGAGACTCATGTACCTCTGCATCGATTCTTTGGAAAGTGATATTTTGATTTTTTTGTTCCAGGTAGGTGATGAACGCAGAATCTATATTGTGCGTCAGCAGTATGGCGTCCTGCCCCTGTTCCTTGAACATATTAATATATTGGCTCTGCTGCTGTTCGTTTGTCACATAATAAATGTTTATTTTCTTTTCTTCCTCTGCATCCTGATTTTCCTCTGTGGAGGCTTCCTCAGATGCGTCTGTCGTATTGTTGGCCTCCTTTGTGTCGCCAGACTGTTCCTGGGCACCGCCATTTTCTTTGATACACTCCTCTAAAGTCAGATATTTCTTATCCAAATTTTTGAAGATAATAGAATCCTTGATTTTCTCTCCGAACTTCTCATCTTTCAGACAGCCAAATTTGATAAACGGACTGATATCATCCCAATATTTTTCATAACTCTCTTTGTCTGTCTTAAACATACCGTTCAGTTTGTCTGCTACTTTTTTAGAAATATAATCAGCTACCTTGTTTACAAACCCATCATTCTGCAGGGCGCTCCTGGATACATTCAGAGGCAGGTCCGGGCAGTCAATAACACCCTTGAGCACCATCAAAAATTCTGGTATTACTTCTTTAATATTATCCGCAATAAAGACCTGGTTATTATACAGCTTTATAGTCCCTTCAATTGAATCGTACTCTGTATTAATTTTGGGGAAATAAAGAATCCCTTTCAGGTTAAATGGATAGTCCATATTCAAATGAATCCAGAATAACGGCTCTTTATAATCCATAAATACCTTCCGGTAAAAGTCAATATACTCTTCTTTCGTACATTCGCTTGGATTCCTTCCCCACAGAGGATGAATATCACTGACAGATACCGGGCGTTTTACAATTTTTGCCTTTTTCTTTGGCTCTCCTTCTTCGCCCTCTTTTACTTCCTCTGTAATATGCTCTACGACCTCGTCTGTCTCTAGAAGTTCTTCCTCATCGATGGTCTCATATTCTGGTTCCGCATTGGCTTTGGACAAGAAAATCTCGACTGGCATGAAGGAACAGTATTTCTCCAGTACCTCCCTGGCTCTGTATTCATTGGCAAACTCCAGGCTGTCCTCATTCAGGAACAGTGTAATCTCTGTACCAACCTCTGCCCGATTCCCCTCCTGCATCTCATACTCTGTGCCGCCTTCACTTACCCAGTGCACTGGTTCTGCGCCTTCCTGGCAGGACAAAGTATCAATATGCACCTCGTCCGCCACCATAAATGCAGAATAGAAGCCAAGTCCAAAATGGCCGATCATATCATCTTCCGTGGTCTTGTCCTTATACTTTTCAAGGAACTGCGTCGCCCCAGAAAAGGCAATCTGTGTAATATACTCCTCTACCTCAGCCGCTGTCATGCCCACGCCGTTATCAATAAATTTCAGTGTCTTTTCTTCTGGATTTACAATCACCTGTATCTTAGCCTTATAATCTTCCGGCAATTCATATTCACCCATCATATCGAGTTTTTTCAGCTTTGTAATGGCATCACAGCCATTAGATACAAGTTCACGGAAGAAAATATCATGGTCAGAATAAACCCACTTTTTTATAATCGGAAATATATTCTCACTGTCAATAGATAAGTTGCCCTTTTTTGCTGTTCCCATTTATAACACTCCTTTTTCAATTATTGTACATTGTTGTGATCTTTATTTCATTGCCTAGAAGATATTCTAATACACTGCTTTTCAAAAGTCAACAAAAATTTAGCACTCGTTTTGTGCGAGTGCTAATAAAAATATTAAAATTATAAAAACTTAGTAAACTCCCTCATACTTCTCCATTAATTTCATTGTATAACCCGCTTATAATCTAAAGTAATGCAAAATAGCCATCCATGCCACAATCATTGAGATGAGGACGCTGGAGCAGGGCAGATGATCAGCCAGTCTTTGAAAAGGAAATCCGCATCCCATTTTTCTTAACATAAAATTTTGTACGCTATAAGATAATATCCCTCTGCCCTTTAGGAAATACACTTCCAAACTTAATTGTGACCAGTCCCCCGGAATTACAGTTGTCCAGCTCTAGCTGCCCTGCGTGTGCACGGATTACCCGTGCCGCAAACCAAAGGCCAAGGCCATTATGCCCACTGCTACCCCTTGCAGAATCCCCGCGCCATAGGCGCTTAGTCCCATGCCGAAGGGCAGCCGCACTAAATCCAGGCCCCTCGTCACGCACAGTCACCTGCCATCCATCCTCTGTCATAGAACCTTCTAAATATACATTCCTTCCAGATGGCGTATACTCGATGGCATTTTGTACGATATTGCTCAAGGCCCGTAATAAATGTTCCTTTTGAATTTTTGCAGCACCCTCAAGTCTGTTTATAACCTGCAGGCAAACCTCCTGTTCTCTGGCAAAACTTCTGGTACTTTGACAAAGGACGTCGAATATAGCCGGCAAACTGGCGCCATCAAACCTTTCTTCTATCCCGGCAGAAGTTTCCAACAGGCTGGCAACATACTGCCTAGCCCGGTTGCTGGCCGCCACAATTGTCTCTGCCCTTTTACGGCTGTACTCAGACAAATCTTCATCGAGCAGAAGTTCAGCATTGCCGCCGGCCAAAGTCAGGGGAGTTTTTAAATCATGTGCCAGCGCTGCTATCTCCGCTTCCCGCTCCTGCTGTGCTGTCCACTGGGAGGACAGTGAATCGTACAACGCCTTTCTCATATGTTCCATCGCATTAAGGGCCCTGTCATATTCCCGTATGCCTGCCTCAGGAACTATAAAATCCAGCTCTTGGGCCCCTATCTTTCCACTCACTTCCCCGAATATCTCCAGCTTAACCGTCAGAAGCCTGTAAAGCCACAATATATTTAACAGCAGACAGAGTACGCATGCTGCCCCTAATGTAGCCATCCATAAATGCTCATAAGGAGGCAGTGCATTCCTCAGTACCGGGTTGGCGAACTCTTTCCGAAAATGCCATTGGATAATAATCGTACTTTTATCTGGATAAGTATAACGACAGATGTGCGTATTATAGACATCCCCTTGTAAAAACACGGCCAGGTTTTCTAATTCTTTTCCCTCTACATTGGTCTCTAAAACTTCACCCTCCGTCCCGAACAAAGCATACTCCGCCAAAAAATCTTCACCAGGGGAAACAAACACATCTGGGTTTTGGCCCAGCATCTGCTCAACCTGCTGATTAGAGATATACCCTTCATAAATAACTCCAGTACTGCGAAGCCACGAATTGGCTGCAAACCAGGCCACTCCGCATAGCAGCATAGAGCCAATCATACATACAGCAAAGAGGACAAGCACAAAAGAAAGACTTATAGAACGCTGTCTTTTCGCCATTTATACCCCACCCCCCAGACCGTTTCTATAGGTTCAATGCCATAAATCCTAAACTTGGCGCGAATATTTTTAATGTGTTCCGTAATGGACCATGGGCCGCCCTCAGCATCAAATCCGAAAACAGCCTCATACAACTGCTCTTTGGTAAATACCTGGCCAGCATGCAGGGCCAAATGCTCACAAATAGAATATTCTCCTTTGGTAAAAGGCAGTGCATGGCCATCTGTGGCGGCAATTTTTTCCTGCATATTAAAACGTACCCCACCCCGGATCAGAGTATGGCTGGGCTGACGCACTTCTCTCCGTAAGTGGGCATTCACTCTTGCACGCAATTCCGCAACGCCAAATGGCTTTTTAATATAATCATCGGCACCCAGGCCAAGTCCCTGTACAATGGCTGCCTCTTCTGCCCTGGCAGTTAAAAATAAAATAGGGCAGTCCACCTCGGCACGGATGCGTCTTAAAAGAGCAAAGCCATCCTCACCGGGCATCATCACGTCCAGCAATAGTAAATCATATAGCTGGCATCGGCCAGAAGAGACAGCAGACGGCACTTCTTCAGTGTCCACCTGATGCCCCTCCCTCTCCAAAACAGCACATACCAAATCCAACATATCTGGATCATCATCAACTACCAGTAACTTTGCCATAATCTCTCCTTTCATTTATTCTCCAATACGTTTACCTTCCCATCTGTCAAACCATAATATTGACAAAGACAGGACAATTGCCGTCAACAAAGACAGGACAACGACCCCTCCTAAAACAGAGTCATGTAACAAACCAAAATATGTTTTTAAAAACCGTATCCCCCACTCCCAGGGAATAGCTTCCCATATCCTATCACCAATCGGATTTTCAAGCAGGCCTGCTAAAATGGTACCAAATATTCCTGCCAAGACAGAAATACAGGAGCCATACCGAAAGGCAATATATAAATGGAATACATATATAAACAAACGACTAATCATCGATATATAAAATACAGTAATATAAAATTTAAAATCTGCCGCAAAGGCGCCCAGAAGCCATTGGATTCCTACATAAAAACATACCTCATATAGTACCATATCTATAGCTGAAAGAAACAATAAAAAAACCAATTTCCCCAAATATATGCTCTTACGGGATGCTGCCAGGCCCAGAACATTTTGAATGCCATGAATGCCCGTGTCCAAATTAGTCAAAATTGGTACGGCAATGCCCACAAAGACTGGATAACAAATTTGCAATAAAAGAAAAAATAAGCGTGCATCCTGGATAGTCCGGTATCCCGCCCGGCCATAATATACCAAGAATAACACGGATACTATTGCAGGGAACAATACATACAGCGGCAGCAGCATAGTCCGCCTGATTTTTATAAAATCAGAAAAACACCCCTTTATTATCGTCATTTACGGGACACCTGCCTTTCCTGCCAATATGAAAATAAAGCTGTAAACACAACCAGCGCCATCAGGGAGATGGCTGACAACAATATTCCCTCTCCCGAGCTCAAAATTAACCTGGAATTTTTATCTGCCGGCATTCCATTTGTCAGAATCCCAAACAAAGTAACCATAAACCTCCCGGGCCAGCTATAGGGAAATACCCAAAATACAGGAGTCAGATAAAAGAACAGTCCTCCAAAGGCACTGGCAAATAAATTGATAACCACAGAACCAACAAATCCTATTTTTTGGTCTAAAAACAGGCAAAAAGGAATCTGCCATAATACTGAAAGCCACAGAAAAAAGAATCCTAATATAGGGAATACCATATTGGGCAGCGCACTCCGTGCTCCCAATGACATATATTCAGAAATAGCCATAATAAAGGATAGTACTAACGATATTATCAGCAAATTTTCCCCGGCTAAAACTACTTTAGATAGGAATATCTTCCGCAAATCCACAGGCAGGCTGTAAAGGGTTCGGTATTGATGCCTTTTGTCCTTTCCATTCAATAAATGGCATAGAAATACAACTGACAAAGATGCCACCGGCATGCCCCAATTGCATACCATTACGCCTGAGAAACCGCTTAATCCTACACCAACATACACGAACACCCCAGATATCAGAATTAGAGAGGATGGTATCCATGCTATAAGCCTCCAGAATAGGGAGCGCCTAAATTTTAAACATTCTGCTTTTAGGTATGTCTGCAGCATTGTATACCTCCTTCTCCCTTATAATATCCATAAACAATTGTTCCAGATTCTCATGTGTATCATTTTTTCCCTGATATAAAAGAGACCCTTCATATAGAATCCCTATGTCATCGGCAAACTTCTGTACTTCGCTCAATATGTGGCTTGATACAATGACTGAAGTGCCCGAATCCGCAAATATCCGCATCATTTCCCTGAGTTCTTCAATACCAAAAGGATCTAACCCATTTGCAGGTTCATCCAAAATCAACAGTTCCGGGTCATTTATCAGCGCCAATGCAATACCCAGCCGTTGTTTCATTCCCATGGAAAAATTACATACCTTCTTGTTCCTGCTGACCATTAGATCCATGCTCTGCAAGACTTCATCACATTTCTCTTCCCTAATCCCCAAAAGTAATGCCCTTACTTTTAAATTCTCATATGCTGTTAAATTTTCGTAAAGCGGGGGCGATTCAATCAATGAGCCAATGTCTAATAGATCTGTACGTTTCCAAGGATGGTTTTTAAATAAAATTTCACCTGAAGTAGGGTTCATTATCCCTGTAATCATTTTCAATAAAGTTGATTTACCAGCGCCATTGGGCCCTAATAAACCATAGACTGAATTTCCTCTTACTGAGATAGATACATCTTTTACTGCAAATGTTTTTGCAAATGTTTTAGACAGTTTATTTGTTTTTAAAACATACTCATTTTGTACAGGCCCTTTCTTCTCATGCCTGACAATCTGTTTACACATTGTCCTTTCCATAGGCTATTACTCCTTTTACGTTTATTAAGGACATAGTAACAGCCAATTATAAGGATTTCATAAAGATATATTAATATTTGCCTCTGGATGGATTTATACCTATAGCTGCCAGGATACCTTTATGTTATAATTGTGTTTGATCTGGAGCAATAGAATGGATCGGGCATATGGGAAGGAGTTTTGAGATTTTACATTGTCCGTAGAGTAACCTTAAATGCCGTTAAACATTATCATAAAGATTGGATTTTGCACATTAAAATATATAAGGGAGTAATTAGACTATGGATTCTTATTATAAAATAAAACCCATTGCATATATACGAACTGACTTTCCTGAGAAGTTTGGAATTCCCCGCCAGAGTGGGTTGGTTAGCACCTTAAAAGCAAAAATATTCTTTGAACCTGAATTTGCTTCTCCTGACACAGTAAAAGGGTTAGATGGATTTTCCCATATCTGGCTGATCTGGGGATTTTCAGAAACAATGGGGCAAAAATGGAACCCCACTGTACGTCCTCCACGGCTAGGAGGGAATTTAAGGGTCGGCGTGTTTGCTACCCGTTCCCCTTTTCGGCCAAATAGCCTGGGACTCTCCTGCGTCAGGCTGGAGGCTATAGAAACGGACAGAGACCATGGCCTCCTTCTCTGTGTGGCCGGCGCCGATCTTCTGGATCGGACTCCAATTTTTGATATTAAACCTTATCTTCCTTATGTGGACAGCTTCCCAGAAGCAGCTGAAGGGTTTGGCGGCGATGTAAAAGAATATGCGCTTATAGTGAATTGTCCCGAAGAATATTTGAACCTGATACCTCAGTCCCAGAGAACGCCGCTCCTTGAAATCCTTGCACAGGATCCAAGGCCCTCGTATCATAATGACCCAAATAGGATTTATGGGATGAAATATGCAGGAATGGAAGTAAAATTCTTCGTAAATAAAAATGTCCTGTCAGTCTGCAAAATAGAAACCTTATAATCTGCACGGCTGTCCTAAAAGGTACATATAAAAAATTTCACCCTAAAAAATATAGCATACTATGTATTTTCTATTGATCCAATCAGCTTTTTTATATTTTTAAGGCTCTTTGGCAAAAAGAACGGAACCGTCGGCCCAACCAAAAGCGATTAAATCATTAGGTCCTGTGCCGCTGTTACTCTCAATTACAATAGACATGCCGGCACTCAGAACCACACATCCGGCCAGCATAACGAAAACCCTAAGTCCTATAGCCGATTCGCCAAATACTGTATTCCCCTCAATCCCTATCTCTGTAGTTTTCTTCCTGCATCTTTAAATCAATTATGCAGGCCTTTTCCTTTTATTGATTCTCCAGAGACGCGATCCATTCTTCAATAACCTTAGCTAATATAATCTGCTGTTCTAATACTGCCATACCTGTTTTGGATATATCAGGGATACTTTTCTTTTCCTGGATATTGTCCTCCAAATACATTTTTAATTCAGCTATATTTTTCTTTATCTCAGAGATGCAGGCCTTTTGACTTTCCAGAGACAAACTGTCCAAATTTACAATTACCGCATTAAAATCCAGAAAAATCCGGATAGGCTGGCTGGCAATTTCATACATAAGCCTTTCAAATTCTCTCTCCCCTTTGTCTGTCAGAGAGTATACAACTTTTTCAGGCA
This sequence comes from Luxibacter massiliensis, assembly GCF_900604355.1. Classification (NCBI taxonomy): domain Bacteria; kingdom Bacillati; phylum Bacillota; class Clostridia; order Lachnospirales; family Lachnospiraceae; genus Luxibacter; species Luxibacter massiliensis. The sequence continues at coordinate 2,617,030 of NZ_UWOE01000001.1, forward strand.
TTTTCCCTTCTCTTACAGCATTTCCTTTTATAAGGCCTTTTTCTTCCAATTGGATTGCCTTTTTGTAAATTGAAGGCGTACTAACCTTAACCCATCTAGATATATTGCGGTATTCAACCTGCTTCTGGATATCATATGCACTTAAAGCTTCTTTCTTTAACATTCCCAGTACAACTAAGTCTATTGTAGCCATAATAATCTGCCTTTCTCATTTTATCAAATACTACGGTAAGCAAATAGGCTCACTATAATTTATACTATTTTGTTTGATGCCTTTTGTCAAGAAAGTTTTATATTTACATATCTTCTCCTGCATAATGATATACTTTCCTTTTTCGCCACATATACCCCAAAGAGATAAAAATTGTAAGACATTCTGCAAGGGGCACGGACAACCATACCCCATCCACCCCCAATATATAGGGAAAGAGCAGAATACTCACTGTCAGGAACCCAAAAGTTCTTAAAAATGATATGATTGCGGAAACCTTCCCATTTGAGAGAGCCGTAAACATAGCTGACGCAAATATATTCATACCTGCGAATATATAATTAAAAGAAAATAAAAAAAATCCCCTTGATGCAATGTCAAATGTCTCTGTATTTCTGGAGGTAAAAATCTCCACAATAAACTCTGCCCCCACAAGTGCCGTGGCTGTCACAATTGTAGAGGATACACCAATAAACGTTATGCAGATTCTGTAGATTCTTTTCAGCATTTTTGTATTGCCGCTGCCATAATTAAAACTAATAACAGGCGCTACTCCCATGGAATATCCCATATATAAAGCATTAAACAAAAATTGCCCATACAAGACTATTGTTATAGCAGCGACACCATTTTCCCCCATCAGCTTCAGCATGATCATATTAAATAAATAGGTAACAATAGCAGTAGACAAATTGGTGACCATCTCAGAGGAACCATTCATACAGCTCTCTGCTAGAATTTTAATTTTAAATTCCGGCCTGACAAAATATAGATCCCGGCGGTTCAGGAAAAAATACAGAACCCCAATTACAGCCGGTACCATCTGTCCCATACCAGTGGCTATTGCCGCCCCAGTAATTCCCATTCCGGCAGGCCCCATCAGTACATAATCCAAAACACCATTTGTCACTCCTCCCAGAATCGTCACTATCAAGCCAATCTGGGGTTTCCCAGCAGTCACAAAGAAAGTTTGGAATAGCATCTGCAGTACACATGCAGGGGCAAAATATAGCAATGTTCCCAGATACAGTTCACAGTATTCCAGGATCCTCTCTGTCGCCCCCATCATTTTAACCAGCGGCGTCAGAAAGATATGACCCAAAATCAATGCCGCCGCTGCAAATACGACTCCCGCTGTTACAATTAAGGTAAAGTTCTGCCTTGCCTCCTGTTTATTTCCCTCCCCCAGCTTTTTAGCCACCACTGCGCTCCCGCCTGTAGCCAGCATAATTCCTACCGCAATCAAAATATTCACTGCTGGATAAATGATATTAGATGCGGAAAGAGCGTCGCTTCCTAGCATACGTGATATAAATATGCCATCTACAATTGTGTATAAAGACATAAATACCATCATAACCATAGATGGCAATGCAAACTTTAATAAAGTAAAGACCTTAAATTCTTGTCCAATTGAATTACTCATACGCTCTCACCTGTTTCTTTCTTATTATTTTGTATACCCTCCCACTTTTAGGGACAACTTTTGGGCCTTCCCAAGAGTATACATTTCCCCTTAGGTATGATAATGTATAGGGTAACACGATAGTCAAGAGGAGAGTTTCACCTATGAATAACAGCATATATATGTCCACCGGAGAATTCGCCAAAATTGCAGGGGTCACCAAGCATACACTGTTCCACTATGATGACATCGGCCTGTTTTCACCCGAAATAAAACTAGAGAATGGGTACCGTTTCTACTCAATCAGGCAATTAGAAGTATTTGATGTAATCTGGACATTAAAGGAACTTGACATGCCTCTGGCTGAAATCAAAAAGTATCTGGCTGGCAGGAACCCCCAGGCGTTTGTCACTTTTTTAGAGGAAGAAGAAAAAATTATCAGAGATAAAATACATCATTTGAAAAAAAACCGGCAGTGGCTGCATGATAAAAGAACTCTTATAAAAACTGCCATGAATAAGTCTCCTGAAGAGATTGAAATATCTAAAGTGCCAGAGCAATATTATATTGCAGCCTCCGCCCCCTCCTTAGACGACCGGGTATTTGCTATCCATATTGGCCGGCTTGTTCATTACTGTACAGAATTAGGCATAAAGAGTCCTTATAGTATTGGTTACCTTCAGCATTATAAAAATATAACTCAGGGTATTTATGATAACTATCACACCTTTTATATGCTTTTTGACACTCCGCCCAAGAAAGCGGATTATAAGATAAAGCCAGCCGGCACGTATCTGTTTGCATATCATAAGGGGCACTTCCATTTTCTAAGCCATGCTTACCAAAGACTTATGGAATATGCCCGGATGCACTCTCTGAGCCTTGATAAAAATTTCTATGAAGATGACCTGCTGGATGAACTGACAGTAGAGGGTTATGATAATTACCTGACTCGGATTGCTGTTCGGATACTAGAATAAATAGTTGCAATACTTATGCCTGTCCGAGCAGCATATTTCCCAATCAACCAGCCTCTTTGCCTTTAAGATTTCTATATGTCTCTATAGCTCTGGTATGTATCCCTTACTTCTATATTATCGTATATAGTGAATGCCTATAATCTAAAAATACGCTGTAAACGTAGTTTAACCCACTAATTTACAGCGTATTTAAATTATACCGGCCAGCTAAAGAAAAACCTATATAAAAATTTCTATTTGTCTTCCCCCTTGCTCAATACATCCTGAGATATCATAACATCATCCATATTAATAATATCTTCATCAGGAATCCCGTATACATCGTTCTCATTCTGTTTCACATGCACTGTAACAGTCTGGGCCTCTCCATACTGAATCCCCTCATCCATAGAACTTCTCAATATATCATAATATATCTTGTAGATTTCATTCTGCATTTCTTCATCAGATGGCATAGCCTTCCCATTCATAACATCATTTGTCATATTTTCTGCATATTCCTGCGCTTTTGACTGAAACTCATCGTATGTATCATCAAATAAAGTAATCGGTTCAATAGAAACTTTTACTGTAAAATTATCATCCTCATCTTTCACGGCTTCCCCAACAGAATACTTTACGTTCTTTGCCAAATCCTCAAAAAGTGTCCTGTAACTTTTTTCCAACTCGTCAGATAAATTTAGAGCCTCAAAATCAGACATTGTGGCGTCCATATTTTTAGAAAATATAGTTTCTGCTTCTTCCCTTGATGATTTTGTAAGTTCTATGTAATCCTCTATCTCATTTTTATAAGAAACATCCAGAACTGCCTTTGTATAACCACTCGCATCAAAGTCCTTTGTACAGCCGGCCAGTATTGCCGTTATCAGTGCCAGCAAAAGTAATAACAGTATCCCTCTCTTTTTATTCATGACATTTTCCTCCTCATTTAAATCGAATCAGCTTGTCCTCCAAACCAATTCATGTGAAGTATTCTAACATAAGCCTTTGGAAAAAAACGTCATAATTTGTCAAGAGTAACAGATTATTTGTATATAAAAAATAGGCCCTAAAGGCCCCTGTCGTCCCAAGCCGACAAAAAAAGACAATACCCTGCCAGTACTGTCTCCTCCCACTGCATATGCCCTAAAAACTGCATACAAAGTAACGCACACCCTTCCCTACTGCCTTCCTTGGTTATGCCCTCGACCTATTAGTAGCAGCCAGCTCCATGTGTTGCCACACTTCCACCCCTGCCCTATCTACCTCGTCGTCTTCAAGGGGTCTTACCAACTTTGCGTCATGGGACATCTTATCTTGGGGGGGGCTTCACGCTTAGATGCCTTCAGCGTTTATCCCTTCCCGGCTTGGCTGCCCTGCTATGCCCTTGGCAGGGCAACAGGTGCACCAGCGGCCAGTCCATCCCGGTCCTCTCGTACTAAGGACAGCTCCCCTCAGATATCCTACGCCCGCGCCGGATAGGGACCGAACTGTCTCACGACGTTCTGAACCCAGCTCGCGTACCGCTTTAATGGGCGAACAGCCCAACCCTTGGGACCTACTCCAGCCCCAGGATGCGATGAGCCGACATCGAGGTGCCAAACCACTCCGTCGATGTGAACTCTTGGGAGTGATAAGCCTGTTATCCCCAGGGTAGCTTTTATCCGTTGAGCGATGGCAATCCCACTTTATACCACCGGATCACTAAGTCCTACTTTCGTACCTGCCCCACCCGTCGGTGTCGCAGTCAAGCCCCCTTATGCCTTTGCACTCTGCGGATGGTTTCCAACCATCCTGAGGGGACCTTTGAGCGCCTCCGATACCCTTTCGGAGGCGACCGCCCCAGTCAAACTCCCCGCCTGGCATTGTCCCCCAGCCGGTTCACGGCTGTTGGTTAGAAACCCAATACTGCAAGGGTGGTATCCCAACAATGGCTCCCCTGCGGCTGGCGCCGCAGGCTCTTCGCCTCCCACCTATCCTGTACATGCAATACCGGATCCCAGTGCCAAGCTGGAGTAAAGCTCCATGGGGTCTTTCCGTCCTGGCGCGGGTAACCAGCATCTTCACTGGTATTTCAATTTCACCGGGTGCATTGTTGAGACAGTGCCCAAATCATTACGCCTTTCGTGCGGGTCGGAACTTACCCGACAAGGAATTTCGCTACCTTAGGACCGTTATAGTTACGGCCGCCGTTTACTGGGGCTTAAGTTCAAAGCTTCGCTTGCGCTAACCTCTCCCCTTAACCTTCCAGCACCGGGCAGGCGTCAGCCCATATACCTCACCTTGCGGTTTTGCATAGACCTGTGTTTTTGCTAAACAGTTGCTTGGGCCAATTCTCTGCGGCCTGGGCCTCCCCAGGCACCCCTTCTCCCTAAGTTACGGGGCCATTTTGCCGAGTTCCTTAACAATGCTTCTCCCGTCGGCCTTAGGATCCTCTCCTCATCCACCTGTGTCGGTTTACGGTACGGGCATGCCATGAGCCATAGCGGCTTTTCTTGGCAGCCGGCCTGCACGCTTCGCTACTCTCTCTTCGCTCCGCCTCACGCCTTTGGCTTGCGCGCCGGTTTTTCCTTGCGCGCGCCTCCTGCGCTTGCCCCGGGTTCTCCTCCCCCGGGTCGTGCCCCGCCGCCTGCGTCCCCACAGTTCTGTCATGGCATGGTACAGGAATTTCTGCCTGTTGTCCATCGGCTACGCCTCCCGGCCTCGCCTTAGGCCCCGACTTACCCAGGGCAGATCAGCTTTACCCTGGAATCCTTGGATATTCGGCCGGAAGGATTCCCACCTTCCTCTCGCTACTCATTCCGGCATTCTCCCTTCTTAACGCTCCACCAACCCTTCCGGCCTGGCTTCGCCGCCTTAAGAATGCTCCCCTACCGGCTGAATCTCTTCAGCCCCTGGGCTTCGGCAGTGTGTTTGAGCCCCGGACATTTTCGGCGCAGGGCCTCTCGGCTAGTGAGCTATTACGCACTCTTTTAATGCATGGCTGCTTCTGAGCCAACATCCTAGCTGTCTTCGAAACCCCACATCCTTTCCCACTTAACACACATTTTGGGGCCTTAGCCGCAGGTCTGGGCTCTTTCCCTCTTGACTGCCCAACTTATCTCGGGCAGTCTGACTCCCTGGCACCGTCTACGCGGCATTCGGAGTTTGATATTCTTCGGTAAGCTTTGACGCCCCCTAGGAAATTCAGTGCTCTACCTCCGCAAGACTTGCCTGGGGCTAGCCCTAAAGCTATTTCGGGGAGAACCAGCTATCTCCGGGTTCGATTGGAATTTCTCCCCTATCCACGCCTCATCCCCACCCTTTTCAACGGATGTGGGTTCGGCCCTCCACCGCCTTTTACGGCGGCTTCAGCCTGGGCATGGATAGATCACCCGGTTTCGGGTCTGCGTCGGCCGACTCTGGCGCCCTATTCAGGCTCGGTTTCCCTTCGGCTCCGCGCTCCTCGCGCTTAACCTCGCCAGCCGCCGCAACTCGCCGGACCGTTCTACAAAAAGTACGCGGTCGCGCCTCCTGTGCGCTCCCACAGCTTGTAGACATATGGTTTCAGGTTCTCTTTCACTCCCCTCCCGGGGTCCTTTTCACCTTTCCTTCACAGTACTATGCGCTATCGGTCACTAAGTAGTATTTAGCCTTACGGGGTGGTCCCCGCTCATTCCCACAGGGTTCCTCGTGTCCCGTGGTACTCTGGATCCCGCCTTGCCGGCCTGCTTTTCGCTTACGGGGCCTTCACCCTCTCTGGCTGGCTTTCCCAAAGCCATTCTGCTAAGCTCGTCGGTCATCTTTGCGGTCCGAACCCCGGAGCGCTCGCGCCCCGGTTTGGGCTCTTCCCATTTCGCTCGCCGCTACTCTGGGAATCACTGTTGTTTTCTCTTCCTCCGGCTACTTAGATGTTTCAGTTCGCCGGGTTCCCTTCCCTGGCTTATGGATTGGGCCAGGGATACTGGGGGGCTCCCCCAGTGGGTTTCCCCATTCAGACACCTCCGGATCGCAGGGTATTTGCCCCTCCCCGGAGCTTTTCGCAGCTTATCGCGTCTTTCATCGGCTCTTAGTGCCTAGGCATCCGCCATATGCCCTTATCAGCATACCCACCCCCGCCGTGGGACTCCCACGGCCACTCATGCCTAGCGTGGCATGGGTTGGCATTAGGTCAATTTTTTTTACGCCTGTTTTCTTCAGGACTCCCATGCCCCTTCGGGCATGGCCTCGGATGTCTTGATATCTTCTTTGTCTATCTTCTCTTACTTTGTATGCAGTTTTCAAGGTACATTCCTGGCTGCTTTATCAGCCACCACGCCCCAGGATCTTTCCTGGGCCCTGGTCGCTGGTAAACACTGCCCCTCTTTTTTTTATTTGGCGGCCACCTGCTCTCCCACACCGTCGCCAGTGCAGTACCATCGGCCGCTTGGGCCTTAACCATCGTGTTCGGGATGGGTACGGGTGTTGCCCCCAAGCGCATCGCCGCCAAAATGCCTCGTTATTAAGCTTCCTCCTTGCCTTGCCCCCCGCTTGACCCGGCCCTGCCCCGCCAAGCGCTCTGCTTAATAACTGAACAATAGACAACGGCCCTCTACTTCTCTCGTCCTTAGAAAGGAGGTGATCCAGCCGCACCTTCCGATACGGCTACCTTGTTACGACTTCACCCCAGTTACCGGCCCCGCCTTCGGCAGCTCCCCCCTTCCGGTTGGGTCACTGACTTCGGGCGTTGCCAACTCCCATGGTGTGACGGGCGGTGTGTACAAGACCCGGGAACGTATTCACCGCGGCATTCTGATCCGCGATTACTAGCGATTCCAGCTTCATGTAGCCGGGTTGCAGGCTACAATCCGAACTGGGACGTTATTTTTGGGGTTTGCTCCGCCTCGCGGCCTCGCCTCCCTTTGTTTACGCCATTGTAGCACGTGTGTAGCCCTGCCCATAAGGGGCATGATGATTTGACGTCATCCCCACCTTCCTCCAGGTTCTCCCTGGCAGTCCCCCTAGAGTGCCCACCTTTTTTGTGCTGGCTACTAAGGGTAAGGGTTGCGCTCGTTGCGGGACTTAACCCAACATCTCACGACACGAGCTGACGACAACCATGCACCACCTGTCTCGGATGCTCCGAAGAGAAGGCGACATTGCTCGCCGGCCATCCGGATGTCAAGGGCAGGTAAGGTTCTTCGCGTTGCTTCGAATTAAACCACATGCTCCACCGCTTGTGCGGGTCCCCGTCAATTCCTTTGAGTTTCATTCTTGCGAACGTACTCCCCAGGTGGACTACTTATTGCGTTGGCTGCGGCACCGGGCAGCTTTGCTCCCCGACACCTAGTAGTCATCGTTTACGGCGTGGACTACCAGGGTATCTAATCCTGTTTGCTCCCCACGCTTTCGAGCCTCAACGTCAGTTACCGTCCAGTAAGCCGCCTTCGCCACTGGTGTTCCTCCTAATATCTACGCATTTCACCGCTACACTAGGAATTCCGCTTACCTCTCCGGCACTCCAGGCCCGCAGTTTCCAATGCACTCCCGGGGTTGGGCCCCGGGTTTTCACATCAGACTTGCTGGCCCGTCTACGCTCCCTTTACACCCAGTAAATCCGGATAACGCTTGCCCCCTACGTATTACCGCGGCTGCTGGCACGTAGTTAGCCGGGGCTTCTTAGTCAGGTACCGTCATTTTCTTCCCTGCTGATAGAAGTTTACGTACCGAAATACTTCATCCTTCACGCGGCGTCGCTGCATCAGGGTTCCCCCCATTGTGCAATATTCCCCACTGCTGCCTCCCGTAGGAGTTTGGGCCGTGTCTCAGTCCCAATGTGGCCGTCCGCCCTCTCAGGCCGGCTACTGATCGTCGCCTTGGTGGGCCGTTGCCCCGCCAACTAGCTAATCAGACGCGGGCCCATCCCATACCACCGGAGTTTTTGCCGCTGCGGCATGCGCCGCCGCGGCCTTATGCGGTATTAGCAGCCATTTCTGGCTGTTATCCCCCGGTATGGGGCAGGTTGCCCACGCGTTACTCACCCGTCCGCCGCTAAGACACCGCGCCCTTCCCCCGTGGGTTCCGTGCGCGGCGCTCCGCTCGACTTGCATGTGTTAAGCACGCCGCCAGCGTTCATCCTGAGCCAGGATCAAACTCTCGTTATAAGCGTCTGCATCCAGTCCAGAATTAACTCCAGCTAATTCTTTCCCGTTTACTTTTCCCACTGGGCCTCCCCAGTGGTGGGTGCATCTCTCGATGCTGTCCTTCTGAATTTCTCTCTTCTGAAATTTTCAAGGTCTGTTGTCTATTGTTCAGTTATCAAGGTCCCTGCCTTGCCCTCAGCCTCTGCCGCAGGCAACTGCTATATAATATCACAGGCTTTGTCCTCTGTCAAGAACTTTTTTAGTTCCCTTCCAAACCCCTGGCTGCCTCCCGCGAGTCAGCTTTGATATATTAGCATCTTTCTTGTCATTTTGTCAAGGCTATTTTTACAAATATTTCCAATTTTTTATCTTGTTTCTACAAATTGATAAACATTGTAGGTACTGCTTGATTTTTTAGACTACCTGCTAATGTCTGTACTTATCAAACATTTTCCCTTGACGGATTTTTATTCTACCATCGCGCCGCATAATTGTCAATAATTTTTATATTTTTTATTTTATTCATTTAATTTATACAATTTTAGCGCGTTTTTCCTCCCACAGTTTTACAGCATCTATTTCAATCACAGCCAATATTCATAAGGCTGCCCTCTAAGTCAAAGACCCCGATGCAAACATACGGAGCATCAAACTAGCAGCGACGCAAGCATCGGGGTATTAGGCCCTCCCGGCAGTCGCCAAATAGACATGTAAACATGTCCGCTTGGCTCGTTACTGGCGGAAATAAATGTCCTGACAGGCAGATGGATGCCAAAGCGCCAGACAGATTATATAGCATTATTTCCAAAATGTATTTTAAATATTATACCACCCTTTACTTCCTCCCCACATTATGATAATGTATTCAGCGGGGTGGAAAAGTTATGTTTTCAGTTTTTCAGGCTGTTCAGTTACAGCTTATTTACAAAATAAAGGAAAGAACATATATAAGACGCGGGCAGATTCCTTGCCCGCGTCTTTACTTTACTTTAGTAACTTGATAGCCTGCTAATTTAGAAGCATTATACAATCTCAAAACATGATAATTTCAGGAGGAAAACATATGTCATTTACAAATCTCAAGAATATCTTTTATGTACTGCTGGGCAATACCATATATGCATTGGCAGTTACAATGTTTATTCTGCCAAACGGAATGATTACCGGGGGCACCACAGGACTTGCCCTGACATTCAACCACTACCTACAGATCCCTATATCCACATTTGTCTTTTGTTTCAATTTTATTATGTTTCTCCTTGGGGCCGCTGTTCTGGGAAAACGTTTTGCTCTGACAACCCTGGTCAGCACATTCTATTATCCCTTTATTCTTGGAATTTTCCAGGAGTTTTCTATTCTAGGACATCTGACTGATGACAGGATGCTCTCCACAATCTGTGGGGGAATCATGATTGGTTTTGCAATTGGCCTTGTAATTCATGCAGGCGCCTCTACTGGCGGCATGGATATCCCTCCATTGGTATTAAATAAAAAATGGGGACTGTCTGTTTCTGCCATGCTCTATGCTTTCGATTGTACAATCCTTGTACTCCAGATCACATTTTCTAATGCAGAACAAACAATTTACGGAATTATCCTTGTACTGATTTACTCAGTAATACTTGACAAATTCCTTATGATGGGCACCTCCCAGACACAAGTAAAAATAATCAGTGAAAAATATGAATCTATTAACCAGGCAATTCAAAAACATCTGGACCGGGGGACTACATTTCTCCAGGCAGAGACAGGTTACTTGAACGTAAAACAACCCATTATCCTTACTATAATCTCAAACCGAGAGCTGGTACGGCTAAACAAGCTTGTAATGGATATAGATTCCCGCGCATTTATCATTATCAGCCATGTCAATGAAGTCAAAGGGCGGGGTTTCTCCTCACAAAAATTATACAAATAATTATTGATGCTCCCTCCATTGGCATTCTGTAAACTTCATTTCTGAAAACAATGCGTGAAAGGATGATTTTTCGGGACTGCAGGCATAAATACCTACATTTATGATGCCTGCGCCCTGAAAAAGATGGGCGATCCTCATCTGTTTAAACAAAACCCCATCATAAGAGTTTTCTATAAGGAAATCACTCTCCCTCCTGCTCAGCCTATAGTACATGGCCTTACAGCCTGACGGAATATCTGTTGTGGCCCAGTCCGAGTATCCTTGGTTAGTCACCACACTCCCCAGTCTTTGAAACTCCTCATTTTCATATTCTATAGATGCTTTAATCCAATTCTCACTGTCCTGATAGAGGATAACGCCACATTGGTCAAAACGGTGGCTGCTGTCAAACTGAGTCTTTACCGTAAATGAGAAATATGGTTCTCCTGTTTTGACAAGCAGGGTAGGGGCATTATCGTTTCGAAACCCATAATATGTCCTCTGCCAATAATCTGTTCCCGGCTCTGTGGTAATACTAACTGTCCCATGGGCAAAGCAAAACTCCTCTGGTCTATGTACCCAAAACGTATTTTTCTCTGTAAATTCCATATTGTATCCTTCCTATTTTTATATAAGATTCATTGCATCATTTATAGTCTTGACCCCTATGACTTTAATCCCTTTTATATCCTTTACCATGTCTTTCGATACTGCCGGAACCACACAGGTTTCAAATCCTAATTTTCTGGCTTCGGCAGCTCTTTGCTCAGGCATACTGACTGCCCTCACCTCTCCGCTTAACCCTACTTCCCCAAAAACAAGCAGTTTCTCATCAATGGGCCTGTTCTTATAACTAGATACTAATGCCAATACTATCCCAAGATCTATGGCAGGTTCATTCATTTTAATTCCACCGGCAATATTGACGTAAGCGTCATAGTTAGAAAATGGCAGTCCTATGCGTTTTTCCAAAACCGCCATCAGCAGGTTCACCCTGTTATAGTCTGTACCCGCTGCTGTCCGCCTGGGCATCCCGAAATTACTCTGGCACACAAGGGCCTGGATTTCTATGAGGATGGGCCTGGTGCCTTCTAAAGAACAGGCCACGACAGACCCAGAGGCATTCTCGGGTTTTCCACTCAGCATATATTCTGATGGATTTTCTACCTCGGCAAGTCCGGACTGCCTCATTTCAAATACACCAATCTCATTTGTGGAGCCAAATCTATTTTTCACCCCTCTTAAAATCCTGTACGAGGCATGCCTATCCCCCTCAAAATAAAGCACAGTATCTACCATATGCTCTAGCACACGAGGTCCGGCCACTGTTCCTTCTTTAGTTACATGTCCCACAATAAAAATAGAAATCCCCAGGCCTTTAGCCAGCTGCATAAAAATATTTGTAGATTCCCTTACCTGGGAAACGCTTCCTGGCGCCGAGGCCACATCTTCACTGTACATAGTCTGTATAGAATCAATAATTACAAGTTCTGGCTTCTGGTTTTCAATCACTGTACGTATCATCTCCAGATTAGTCTCACACAACAGCTTTAGGTTTTCTTTGAATTCTCCCATTCTGTTTGCCCTCAATTTAATTTGGGCCAGTGATTCCTCACCAGAGATATATAAAAGCCTCCTGTCCCTGGAAAGGCTTTGGCAGACCTGCAGCAAAAGTGTAGATTTCCCAATTCCCGGATCTCCCCCTACCAGAACCAGAGAACCCGGGACAATCCCTCCGCCCAGTACCCTGTCAAGCTCACCGATCCCAGTCAGAATCCTGGCATGGTCATCTGCATTCACCTCCGACAAAGTCACCACCTCTACATCCCGGCTACTTTTGGCCGTAATGCTTTTCGCAGTGCTTATCTTCTCCTCCACAAAACTATTCCATTCCTTACAGGCCGGGCACTGCCCCAGCCATTTTGACTCTTCATGCCCACAATTCTGGCAGAAGAATACACTTTTCTTACCCTTAGCCATACTGCTCCTTCCCAGTTTGAAATTTAAAAGGAGTACAAAGGGGTCTGTCCCTTTTGCAAAGGGGTCTGTCCCCTTTGCACTCCATCGTCACACAATTCTCTCTCCAAACCTTATCTTTTTATTTTTCTGCCCTGGATCACGCTGCTTTACAGTAAATTCCTTATATTTTTCTATAACCACATCAAATTCAGCGTCACTTTACCCTCACTCCCACAGCCTTAATACTCAAAAAGAGACAGGCCTTCTATTCCTGTCTCTTTTCTGCCATTCTTCTTACATACAGGCCGACATGCCCAAGGGTGCTTGCAAAATCCCCGGCCTGATTAGGCACAGCAATTATCAAACATGCCTTAGCACTTTACCACTTTCACCAGTGCTCTCTCACCTGCACTCAGTTCTATGCTGACACTTAATTTGCCGCTTAAATTGGTTGCCATCTTTCCGGAGGATACTTCATCAATGAATACCTCGTATTCACTATCCGGTTCCAGCTCCAAAGTGAACTGTACGTCCTCGGGGGCAGATACATAAAACGCTACCTTCGTGTCTGTGGCCTGGAAATTCTCCACAGTGCTTCCCGGCACTGACTCGTATACAAACATGCCGTTCTTCTCCAGCTTGGTAATTTCTTTAAATGTCTTAACTTTATAAATATCACCTTCAAATTCGAAATTATCCAATTTTGTCTTAGATGCCAGAGTATAATCTCCAAAGCTGAGTGTCCCGTCTCCCTCTGCACGTAATAGTTCTTTTACTGCTGCCATTTTAATTGTCCTCCTAGGTATATCAGTTTCTTAAATTGTCCTGTCTGTATTATATAATAATTTTGTTCTATTTTCTACTCATTTATATTCTTTGTGTAAAATTTAATTTCTTTTTTAGAGACTCCTGCCTCCACTATATCCCCTTCTTTTATATCCCCGTTTAGTATAGCTTCAGCCAGCTTATCCTCCAGCTCTGTCTGCATAGCACGGCGCAGGGGGCGGGCACCATATTTTGCATCCGTACCTTTTTCTACAATATGCTTTTTCGCAGAATCACGGATAGACAGCGTAATATCCATCTGGGATTTAACACGCTTCGTAAACTCCCTGCACAAAAGAGTCACGATTTTTTTCATATGTGTGCCGTCCAATAAATGGAATACAATAATATCGTCTATCCTATTCAAAAATTCTGGGCGGAATATCATTTTAACCTCATCCATCACGTTCTGTTTCATCCGCCGGTAATCATCTGCCGGATCCTCCTTGGCGGCAAATCCCAGCTTCTTAGGCTCTACAATTGCCTTGGCCCCGGCATTGGAAGTCATAATAATTACGGTATTACAAAAATCCACCTTCCGTCCCTGGGAATCAGTAATATGCCCGTCGTCCAGAACCTGAAGCAAAATATTGAACACATCTGGATGGGCCTTCTCTACCTCGTCAAATAAAATCACTGAATATGGATGGGTCCGTACCTGATCACTGAGCTGCCCGCCCTCCTCATGTCCCACATATCCCGGAGGAGACCCAATCATTTTAGACACTGAGTGCTTTTCCATATATTCTGACATATCCACCCTTATCATGGCTTCTTCATTGCCAAACAAAGCCTCTGCCAAGGCCTTGGACAGCTCTGTCTTCCCTACGCCTGTAGGTCCCAGGAAAAGGAAGGAACCAATGGGGCGCCTGGGATCTTTTAAGCCAACACGGCCTCTTTTGACCGCCCTGGCCACAGCACTGACGGCCTCCTCCTGGCCAATTACCCTGTGATGCAGCACCTGTTCCAGCTTCTTAAGCCTGTCTGTGTCGCTCTCCGCCAGCTTTTTAACGGGTACTTTTGTCCAGGCTGATACCACATCCGCAATATCACTTCCTGTCACTTCCGGACACTGAAAGGCTGACTTCCTCTCAAACCGCTTTCTCACTGAAGCCAGACGGCCCTCCACTTCTTTTTGCTTTGCATGGAGAAGGGAAGTCTGTGCAAAATCTCCTTCTTTAATGCTTGCCTCTTTCTGCCTGATAAGCTCTTTTAGGCTATTCTCCATCTCTTCCAAATTAGCAGGCACTTTATATCCACGCATATTCACCCTGGAACAAGCCTCATCCAGGACATCAATGGCCTTGTCTGGCAGATTCCGATCATTAATATACCTTTCTGAAAGCTGTACTGCCGCCTTCAGCGCCTCTTCACTGATAGATACCTTGTGGTGCAGCTCATATCTCCCCTTAAGTCCTGACAATATCTCCATTGACTGCTCCTGTGTAGGTTCCTCCACTGTAATTGGCTGGAACCTTCTCTCCAAGGCCGCATCCTTTTCAATATATTTGCGGTATTCTGCAATGGTGGTTGCCCCGATAAGCTGCATTTCCCCCCGGGCCAGGGCCGGCTTCAAAATACTGGAGGCATCAATCGCCCCCTCTGCGCCCCCTGCACCTATCATTGTGTGAAGCTCATCTAAAAACAAAATAATATTGCCGCTGGCCTTAACATCAGCAATCAACCCTTTCATGCGCTCCTCAAATTCCCCACGGTATTTGGAACCCGCAATCAACCCGGGAAGATCCAAGGTATAGATCTTCTTCCCCTTCATATTTTCCGGCACGGCCCCGAGGGAAATCCTTGCCGCCAATCCCTCAATAATCGCCGTCTTGCCAACCCCAGGCTCTCCAACCAGGCAGGGGTTATTCTTAGTCCTGCGGCTAAGCACCTGCATCAGCCTGTAAATTTCTTCCTCTCTTCCCACTACAGGATCCAGGTGTCCCGCTGCCGCCTCTGCTGTTAAATCTGTACAAAACTGTTCCGCCGCCGCATTCTTGCCCTTAGATTCTTCCTGGATTTCTTCTTGATATTCTTTTGGATCTATCCCAACAGCATTTAGGATATCCTGCAAAATTTTCTGCAGATTTATATTTAGTGTTATCAGTATTCTTGTGGCGACACAATCTACGTCATGGATCATCGCCATAAGGAGATGCTCTGTCCCCACATCCTTTGTATGAAGGTGTGCCGCCTCCTTCTCACTGTTTCCCAGCAGGTACCTAAGGCGCGGACTCTCATTTGGCCGCTCCTTTATAAGTATTTCGCCCTCTGGGGTTATAAGTTCATCCATCAGCTGGATAATCTTTTCCTCATCCACACCGTTCATGGCCAGTATCTGGCCGGCTACCCCTGTATATTCCTTACAAAGGCCAAGCAAAAGGTGCTCCGTCCCTATATATGGGTGCTGCAGCTTCTTTGCCATTGTCCCTGCATATTTGATGGCACGTTCTGCCTGCTTTGTGTAATAATTCTGCATGTTCTCCTCCTGTCAGCAATTCTGCCGTCTATTCAATATAAGACTCATATTCATTAAATATTTCATCCACCAGATTATGCACTTCCTCCCTGGAAATATTCTTACACCTTCCCTTTGCCAGCAAAATAAGAAGATTCTGGCGCATCTCTTCCAAGGCCTTAATTTTATCAATGTCAAGGGCTATAATCGCCCCGCGCCTTCTGTCCAGACGGACAAACCCCTCCTGCTTTAAAACACTATAAGCCTTATTTACTGTATGCATATTTACTCCCACAGTATCCGCCAGCTGCCTCACAGAAGGAAGCGAGTCCCCCTCGTGGATGCTGGAAGTCGCAATCCCCATAATAATCTGGTTGCGGAGTTGGATATAAATAGCCTCATCGCTATTAAAATCAATCTCTATCAGCATAGTATCACCTGCTTTCGTTGTTATACATATGTTAGCACAACTCCCCCTCTGCTGCAACCCCGGATTTGGCACAAATGATATACGAATATATACTTATTGAACATTAGTAGTTCAATAAGGTATGATTGTCTGCATTCTATGGACAGCCTATTTTAAATTCTTGTGAAAAAATACCGCAGAGCAGCTAATATCCAGCCATTCTGCGGTATTTTCCTTTTTCTATCCCTACTGCAGTTTCCTGCAGAGTTCTTTCCATTTTCTATATTTCTCCTGATATAAGCTATGAATCTCCTTATCAGGCTCAAAGCTTCTTTCTATTGTTACCATATTGCCAAACGCTTCCTGGAGACTGCATATCCCAAGTCCTACGGCTCCAATGATAGCCGCCCCTACAGAAGACACCTCCAGATTCCTTACTTTTTCAGTCCTGCATCCAAAGGCATTTGCCTTGAGCTGCAGCCATGGGTCGGCCTTTCCGCTTCCGCCTCCGACTCTTACAGTTTGGAAGTTCAGGTTTAATTTACCAAATAGCTCCAGATACTCTTTGGAAAGAAAGGTCATTCCTTCTACAAGGGTATCAAAAATTTCCTGGATTCCTGACAGATTATTCAGAAAAATAAAAGAACCATTTCCTGTATCCAGGCCAGTAGTGTAATATGCCGGATTCTGCCCATCAAATGCAGCTCTCCTAAAATAATGATCCAATAACCCCATATCCTTTTGGCCTGCTATATGTTGGATGAACCAAAGTAAGTCTTTTCCTGCAGGATGGGCTTTTATTGTGACATAACTATCACTGACCGGGCCTGCCACTGTCTGGACATCTGCAATGGATAAAGTATCCTGGTACTCAGGCCTTAAGAAGCCATAATGGTCAAATGTACCGCCTACATTCCCCAGAATCCCATCTTCACCGCTATTTAAACCCAGTCCCAGGAAACCCACTGCCGAATCATGGCCCCCCGGAAAAACAGGGATCTTATATGGCAGTCTCACATCTCCATATGATGTTATTTCCCCAATACACTTATCTCCCCCCGTGACAGCCGGCCCCATCTCCTGTGTACTGCTTTCTATCAGGTCTAACAGCCTGTCCGACCACTTCCGGGTCCTGACATCCAACATTAGTTTCCTGTTAGCCACAGAATAATCACTGACCGGGCCCAGTCCCAGTTTCATATTGACATATTGCTGCAATGTCAGATAATAAGCTGTTTTTTCTGCCACATGGGGCATATGCTTCTTCAGCCAATGTATTTTTACACCAGTATTCCTGGGAGTCAGAGGGCAGCCGCTTATTTTTTCGAACTCTCTGGTTCCAAGTACTTCCGTATAGAGTGACATATCATTTCTGGCCCGCAGATCGAAGGAGGCCAGCATGGGGTAGGTTGCATTCCCCTGACTGTCAGTGGGAATCAGACTGTCTCCAATGTAAGAAAATACAAGTCCTGCTATATGGCATTCTTTATCAAGGGAACTCATTATTTTCCCAGTAGTCTCAACAGACGCCAGCCAGTAATCATCTGCCTGTATCTCATGGAAATCCTTCTGGGGACTGTTATAAAATACAGGTTTGCTAAACCCCGCCTCAATTTTCCCGTCTTTGATATTAACAAGGTTCGTCCTGGCATTGGATGTGCCAAAATCCACAACCATGATACATTCTTTCATAATCCCCTTCCTTTCTCCGGCAGGCGCCATAAGCCGTCAGATGCCCCCTACTTTGCTCCGGCCTTTCTTGCATCGATCTCCTTTAAAATATTCTCGAATTTTTCCTGTGTCAGATTATATGGAAGAATCACGACCAACATCAGGATTCCACCGATAATAAGGGGAACTGCATTTAAATAGTAAATACCTGTATTTGTTGCCGCAGACTGTACCTGAAGCTCAGCAGAATAGTTTATAATAGCCAGAGCCTGCCCCACAGACCATGTTGCCACTGCAATCGCAATTTTCCGTGCGAAAGCACAGGCGGACACTACGGCCCCAGGTGCACGGACGCCGGTTTTCCACTCTCCATATTCGATTGTGTCTGGAATCATCCCCCAAACAACTGAAAAAGAGGCGTTCAAGGTAATGCCGAATAAAATAAATCCGAATGCAACTAAGTAATAGTTTTGCTGGGCAATTAAAAATACAATACCATTTATGATTGTGAGCACAGCCACCAGAATCATTGTATTCTTCTTGCCAAGCTTTTTATAAAGTCCTGGAATTGGAATAATCGCAGGTATGCCAACCAGAGATACCAGGCTGTTAAACCCCGTCAGCAGACCTTCATTTCCCAGATAATACTTACAATAATACATGACTACCGCGAACCGGAAATTAAATGTCCATGCAATAAACATCAGCAAGAAAATCATAAGAATACAGGGCTTATTCTTCAACACCATTTTAAAACTTGCAATTACACTGACTTTCTCTGTCTTTTCCACGACCACACGCTCTTTTGTCCCAAAGAATGCGATTAACAACATAATTGCTGACAAAATCCCCATTACAGCTGCAGCCCCCTGATAACCCCTTGCTTCGTTTCCAGCCCCAATAGCGGTAACCAGAGGAAGCGCCAGCAGCGATACAACAAGGGAACCTGTTGCAGAACCGCCAATTTTGAATACGTTCAGCACGCCCCTTTCATTTACATTGGTGGACATAGCTGAACAGAGGGTACTGTACGCTGTATTGATAAAAGCATAGCACACGTTGACAAGTAAATATGTAGCCATCGCCCAGATAACTTTTGTTCCCTCCCCAGCCTGGATTTTTGTAAAACAAAGCACCAGCGCAATCGCCTGGGGAATGGCCCCAAAAAGGCAGAAGGGCCTGTACGTACCCCATTTAGTCCTGACTTTATCAGCAATCGGGCCTGCGGATATGGCAGTAAACGCATCTACAAGGTTACATACGAGAAAGATATTGGCAGCTAATGCTGCGCTGATTCCAAGTATATCCGTATAATAATATAAAATAAATGTAGAAAGAAAGTTCCCGAACAATGTCCCATATACATCGGCTGCCCCGTAGCTGAATCTCTCTCTCCAAGAAAGCCTGATATTGGCAGCCTCTAACGTTTGTTTTACTTTTTCCATAGTATGCCCCTTTCTCATTTCTCAATAAGTTGAATTTTAATCTGCAGCTTTTTCTACGGCCTGCCCGAAAGAATATGTATCATAGATTTCCTTTTGGAGGCGTTAAACCCAGCGGCTGTGTGTTAAAGATCCTGAACTGCTCTTTCGTGGCGTCAATTCCTGCCTGCTCTGCGACAGGAGAAATCTCAGGCCACATAATATTCCCTTTGGATTCTTCCATGGCATCGTAGGCTGCTTTTGATATTGCCATTGCGAGTCCGGTAAAGAAATTAATCTTGCTGATTCCAAGCTCAATACACTTTCTGAAATCCTCGTCGGAAAGTCCAGAACCGCCGTGCAGCACAAGAGGTACGTCGACCATTCCCCGAATTTTCTCCAATCTGTCAAAATCCAGCTTTGGCGTGCCCACAAACTTGCCATGTACTGTACCTATAGAGACGGCCAGGGCGTCCACCTTTGTTTCCTCCACAAAACGTACTGCATCCTCAGGGTTTGTATACATACTTTCATCAGGTGCACCTGTAGCCGGGGTATTTTTTGAACCTGGCACATGCCCGATTTCAGCCTCCACGCTCACGCCGCAGCCATGTGCTATTTTGACAATCTCTTTTGTCCTGCTGATATTCTCCTCCATGGATAAGAGGGATCCATCAAACATGACAGAGGAGCAGCCATAATGGATGGCCTGCATCACAATATCAAAATCTTTGCCGTGATCCAAGTGCATGCAGACAGGCACGCTTGCCTTCCTGGCTCTGTCTAGTATGAACTGCATCAGGTAAGGGGTCTGCTTTACCTTAAAAGCTGGGGTCGGAACCATCATTATCACTGGTACATTTTCCTCCTCAGCGGCCTTGATTACCGTCTCTGCAAGCAGATAATCTGTGGCATTAAACGCGCCCACCGCATATTTTTTTACCCTTGTCTCTCTTAGAATTTCTGTCAATGTTACAAGCATACTGCTTCCTCCTTTATCTATGGGTTAATAATCACTTTAATCGCTTCTCTGTCTGTCCTGTTTACTTCCAATGCCTCAAAATATTCATCCAGGCTGAATTTATGTGTGATAAATTTATCCACTTTTACCTTCCCGCTTGCCATGTAATCCAGCGCACGGTCAAAACAGAATGTCTGGCAGGAAACTCCGATATATTTTTGTTCATTGTAATGTATCTCGTTGAACCAACTTGGCGGTATCACAAAATCTTCTGCAGAATGATAGCTTCCATATTGTATAAACCTTCCGCCCTTTTTCAAGAATTTGAATACACTCTGCACCAGGGGCCAATACCCTGTCGTATCCACAATGGCATCTACCCCATGGGGAAACTCCCGGCGGATAGCTTCCTCGTGGATTTTGTAATCTTTTCTCTCCATCTTAATAACGGGCACTCCATTTTCTTTCAGAATCTGCAGCTTACTATCCAGGCCTCCTATGGTCACTGCTCTCTGTGCATTGGAATAGTGGCATAGCTGGCCCAGTATTAATCCATGAGGGCCTACTCCCAACACCAGGATATTTTCCCCTGTTTTAATATCCAGTACATCCATACAGTGAATAGCGCAGGCAACTGGTTCAGCAACTGTCGCCTCATCAAATGAAAGATTTGAAGGGATTTTAAATATTTTGTCTTTCTTGACCTTCACATATTCCGCAAAGCCACCCTGCAGGTTATGCCCTATGGAAGCAAAATTTTCACAGTACAGAGATTCGTCATTCCGGCAGTAATAACAGTCCCCACAATTACTGGCATTATCGGCAGTTACAGCATCCCCTCTCTCCACCTGTGTCACATTTTTCCCTTTTTCATATACTGTCCCTGCAAATTCATGCCCTGGTGTGCAGGGATATTTTGCCAAGCTTGTCCCCGTAGAATTATGGGCCAATTCTGACCACTTACAAATGCCGCAGGATTCGATCTTTATAATCACATCGTCATCCCCACATACAGGCATAGGGATGTCTGTAATGCTCCCCTTCCCTGGTGCTTCATACACTAATGCTTTCACAGCTTCTCCTCCTTAATTGCTATATTGTATTTGTCAACCCGTTCCCGCACTCCTGATGCCGACACGAGAAGTATGTTGGAGCATGGCATTGTCTCACCCGTCCGTATATAAAACTTTGCCTCTCTCGCCTTTTCCCTAAACTGAGGCAGGCTCACATAATAAATTTCCTGATTATGTACCATGTCCAGAATATGTCCGTGTAATTCCTTGTTGGCCTCTTTTATTCCATCAAGCAGAACCATCTCCTGCACAACTACTTCCCCCAGGCAGGCTTTTAATACTGGAAGAAATCTTGGTTGGCCTTCGACAAGCGTTAAATCTATCTTTATCCCATCCCGTGGAACCGGAAATCCCATATCGCAGATTACAAAGCTGTCAAAATGGCCAAGGCCTGTTAATTCACGGATTAATTCCGGGTTTATAATTCCAGTCTTTTTCATGTATCTCCTCCTTTTTATTTTGTATTTGTATTGTATCATATATTTTTTACGATTTCAATACAAATATTTTCAATTTGTATTATTATTGTATCTTTTTTTTAATTTAATAAGATATTTTTATTCCCGCGGGCAATGAGCCAGGCGGACCTGTTTACATGTCCATTTGGCGACTGCCGCGAGGGTCTATACCCCCATGCTTGCATCCCTGCTAGTTTGATGCCTCATAGCTTGCATCGGGATCTTTGACTCTTAGATCCATATAGGACTCCAGGAACCAATATTATAAAAAAGCAAAAAAAGATACCCTCACAGCCGCCACTTTTGGCTATGGGGTATCCTTTTATCCAATTTTGAGTAAGCCGCAGACCTATATTTACAGCAGTCCTACTGCAATTAAGGAAAAAACAACGGCATCCTTTGCCTGGGTCTTATTTATACCAGGTGAATGAATATCTCACAACGTCTGTTACAAAATATGTATCAGAATACTCACATATTTTGTCATCCTTTGTATAGACTGTACTGCGGATATGGAGAATAGGCTTTTCATTTATAAGCTCCAACTCCTTCATCCGCTCCTTTGCAGGTACTGTAGCCGTCACGCTCTGTGTGGAATACCGTATTTCCACCCCATGCTGTTCCTGCATAATATCATGGAGGGAATGATCCCGCAAAAGCCATGGGTTAAAGTCTAAGAACAGCGATTTCGGCAGATAGATAGTCTGCTCTGCAAAGGGCCTTTCATCCGCATACCGGATTCTTTTTATCACAAGTACAGTCTCATCTTCCCTGCAGTCTAAATGCCGGCATAACCATGAATCTGCCTGCACTTCCTGGTAGGAAATAATTTTCGATGTGGGAGTGATCCCTGAAGCAAGCAGTTCCTGATGCATACTGCGCATTCTGGACAGGTCTTTCTCAAACTTAGGCTGGAGTACAAAACAGCCTCTGTTGGGCCTTTTTTCCAGATACCCCTGCTCTATCAAGTCCTCCAATGCCTTCCGGACAGTCACCCGGCTAACGCCGTAATGCTCGCTGAGCCATTTTTCTGTGGGAAGTTTATCCCCGTTTTTCATCTCATTTTTATTAATTTGATCCTTAATATCAGAAACAATTTGATGATAAAGGGGTATTGCCTCTTTCCCATTCTCCATATCATCTCTGTTTCCTATCTCCTCGTGCATATTCTACCATCCTTCCTGCCATTTGCCCATTTAAATCCTTTGCGTGCCTGGTATCATACTATAAAATTGTATCACTATTGTCAATGCTCTTTTCCGTGACGCCAAACAGCTTTTTACCGCGTCCCTCAAACTGCGGCAGCTTTAGTACTTCCCGGTTGCAGAAAGACTGGGGCAGGATTCCCTTCAGATAATTTCTCAGGTGCCCATCTAAAACCCTGGATTGAAAAGTAATCCTCTCCACGCTGACGCCTGCCGTATGGGGAGTTATAATCAGCTTATCCGGGTCAATTCCATATATGGGATGGTCTTTTGACGGCGGCTCTTCATCCAGCACATCCAGGGCCGCTCCTCTGATCCTGTCCTCCTTCAGGGCACAAAACAGAGCGTTCATATCCAGCAGCGCGGCCCTTCCTGTATTCACAAGGCACGCAGAGGGTTTCATCAGGGCAATCTCGTTTTTCCCGATCATGCCTTTATTCTCCTCTGTCACACGTGCCAGGAGCACAACATAGTCAGACTGTTCCATAACTTCATTCAGCTCCAGCACCTCTATATCCATTTCCTTCATTTCCTCTCTGTCTACAAAGGGGTCAAAGCCTATAATTTTCATGCCAAACGCCTGGGCCCTCTGGGCAAGTCCGATCCCATTCCTGCCCAAGCCTATGATTCCCAGCGTCTTGTCAAATACTTCTGTGGAATTCTCATTTATCCTCCTGAACTTTAAATCATTCTCTTTGACCCAGTTTCCCGCCCGTACTTCTTCTACAACTTTAATCAACGGCTTTGCCAGAGCCATAATCAGAAGAAATGTAAATTCCGGTACAGAGCGGCCGCACCTTCCTGCACTGAACAATACGGGAATCCCAAGTTTTGTACATGCCTCAATATCAATATTTTCCTCAGGGCCATCCCTCACGCTCAGTAAAAGCTTCACATCCGGTGCATTGTACAGTACATTCTCTGTCACTTTCTCGTATCCCACAATAAATACTTCTACTCCCTCCAGGGCCTTAATAAGCTGTTCCTCATTCAGCCTGTCTTTTGGCTGTTTTGTAAGGCTGAACCCTACTCTTTTTATATCACAGTATTCTTTCATTTTTTCTTCCCACAGATCATCAAATTCTGCAGTACATAATACTTTCAGCATCCCTTTTCCTCCTTAATTTGTTTTACTTTATACACGCATTATATATGTGAGCCACACCTTTGTCAATAATATTGTATTATTTTTGTAATTTATTTTCCATGTTTATCTTGACTTTTATAATACAATATGTATACAATATTTGTGAGAAAACACAAAACAAATAAAGAAAGGATGATCTGATTATGCGCTACAAACCATTTGGAAACACAGACCTGAAACTCTCTGAACTTGCTCTGGGAACCTGGGCCATAGGAGGTACTGGCTGGGGTGATGTAAATGAAAAGGATTCTATAGCAGCCATTTTGACTATGGTAGAACAAGGTGTGAACCTCATTGATACGGCCCCAAGTTATGGACGGGGACATTCTGAGGAGGTGGTTGGAAAGGCCATCGCCTCCTGCAGGGATAAAGTCACACTGCTGACTAAATGCGGTATCCGCTGGCCGGAAGAAGCAAAGTATGGCGCTTCACAACCCATCAGGGACAGCAGCAAGGCGGCTATTCTCAAACAATGTGAAGAATCTCTTACACGGCTGGGGACAGACCACATAGATATTTATCTTATTCACTGGCCCGATGCCAACACACCTTTCGAGGAGACAGCAGAGGCCCTAAACACCCTAAAGCAGCAGGGAAAAATCCTTTATACGGGAATTTCAAACTTTGAGGACAATGACCTGTCCAGCCTCTATAGCCTGGGAGTTATTGATGTAGTGCAGTTCCCTTATTCCATGGTCAACCGCTCGAAAGAAGACATACTGAAAAAATATGCTCAAAAGGGGGTTTATACAATGGGTTATGGCGGACTGGGAGCCGGCATACTCACCGGCGCCATCCGTGAACTTCCCAAATTTGAGGCAGGAGACGCCCGCCTTGGTTTCTACGACTTCTTCGAAGAACCTAAATTTTCTAAGGTTATGGAACTTCTCAAAACACTGGATGCCATTGCCGGGGAACACAATGTCCCCGTTGCCCAGGTAGCAGTCAACTGGACTACCCACCACCCATATATTGGCGCCTCCCTCACCGGAGTGCGGAACCCAAAGGAGGCCTTGGAAAATTGCGCTGCTTTTGACTGGTCACTCTCAGAGGAAGAGATGCAGGTTATCAATCAGGCAATTGTGGACGCAGGGATTTAAAAAGGAATCCGGTTAAGGGCACAGGTTAAGGTTATACATACAAATATCCCCCGCTGATAGTACCTTTCCTATCAGCGGGGGATATATTAATTCTTTCAATTTTTATTTTTTCTATTATTCATAACTAGGACAACCCCCAGCAATATCGCACCATTTATGACAGCTTCCGCCCAAAAGGGTGCACCCAGGATACTGATCACATTAAAGACAATTCCCAGGAGGGCTGCTGACCAGATTACTCCTGGTATATTATATCGGCCCGGTGTATGGGCCGTGGTGCTTAAAAATGTAACAGCCAGGCCTGGCAGCAAATAGCCTGGCCCTGTATCTGGATATACATTTCTAGACTGGCTGATTAAAATTACTGCACAAAATCCCATGATCACAGAGGCCATCAAAAAGGAGGCAAACCTGACCGCATCCGTATGGATCCCCGCCAGGGAAACGACCCGCCTGGAGTGGCCTGCTGCATAAATGTACCTTCCCAGAGGTGAATGTTCCAGGATCAGCCAGGCTGCCACCCCCGTGAGAATACAGAGCCAAATAGCTATATTCAGCTTTACAATTTTTATCTTGCTGATCCACAGCAGCAGATCAGGGGTTACACCAGTAAATGATTTACCACTGTTAAGTCCCAGGGACCCACCGTACATAATCATCCCCGAAGCCAGGGTGGAAATAGTAGAAGGAATCTTAAACACAACAGTAATTAAGCCATTTAATACCCCCAGGAGCACGCTGGCCCCCATAATAACTACAAACACTCCCAGTGCGGTCCCCCCCACAGAAGCCATCTTCCCGCCCAGCATCATGAGAAATCCCAGCATATAGCCAAGTGATATATCAAATTCGCCTGCTGCCAATGGAATTAAAGACGCCATTGCGAACATAGCCACCGGTACCCTGCCTATCCCGATTACATTTATATTCCTAAGATTCGCAAACTGGGGCACCAACAATGCAGACACTGCCAGCATCAGTAATGTCAGCAGTAACAGGCCGTTTTTTCTAAGATCGGGTTTCCGTATCATAAATAGCTCCACCTCGCAATCATTTCTCGTTCTAAAACGCCATCCTTCTTCTGTATCTGCCCTGCAGCCCTGCCATCCCGGATAACCAGGATCCGGGTACACAGATCAGCTAACTGCTCCGGTTCAGTGGAAAATATAATAATTCCCATCCCCTGTCCCGCCGCCTCCTTTATTAGCTCAAACAGCCTCTGCCTGGAATTTGGGTCTACTCCATAGGTTGGGTCATCCAGCACAAATACTTTTGGTTTCAAGCTCATCCACTTTGCCATAATGGCCTTCTGCTGGTTCCCCCCTGAAAAAGTCCCAAAACTTTTTTCAAAACTGCCTGCAGGCCTGATATCAAATATATCCTGCATCATTTCCAAAGTCTTCTCTGTCAGCTGTTTCCTTCCCCAATATTTCTTTTCATCCGGAAGCAATATATTTTCTCTTGCAGAGCACTCCATAATCCCGCCAGACCTGGGCCGGTCACAAGGCAGAAGTGTAATGCCTCTCTGTATAGCCTTCTTTACGCTCATACGTCTGGGAAGCTGCCTTTTCTCCACATAAATCTCCCCGCTGCGGCGGTTGTATGCCCCGCTTAACAGCCAGGGAATTTCTTGTATTCCACTGTCAGCAACTCCTACTATCCCCAGGATATCCCCTGCATAAAGTTCAAAGGAACACTGCTTCAGTTTATGATATCCCAAATTTTCAGCCCGCAGCACTTCTTCCCCCGGTGTATAGCAAGTCTTTCGCTTTAATACATCCCACAGTCCGGCCAAAGTATTCTTCCCAGCTGTGTCCTCATATGTTCCCTTATTTCCATCCCGGCTCAGCATCTTGCTGACAATTACATCTTCTGTAATATCTCCTGTTTTTCCATGAAAGACAAGTTCCCCGTCATTGAGTATGGCAACCTGGTCGCAATATTTTAAGACAGATTTCAGCCTATGGCTTATCATAATAACCGGAATCCCTTTTTCTGCCACCATTTTTACACGTTCCAGGAAAAACCCCGCCTCATTCTCAGGGATAGAAGCCTCCGACTCATCCAAAATAAGCAGGCTTGTACTCCCAATTTCTTCCCCCATGCCAATTGCAATTGCAATGGCCAGCATATTCCTCTGGGCCGCACTTAAATTGCGCACTGTCTCTTCTACATTTAAGTCAATCTCATATATGCTTAACAGGCCCAGGGCATATTCCCGGATTGCTTTCCAGTCGATCCTTCCGCCCTTAACAGGATACCCCTTAAAGGCGGCAATACATTCGGCAACTGTAAAATCCTCTATCAGAGGACTTTCCTGATGGACGGCGCGCACCCCCATTTCATAGGCCCTGCCGGAATCTGGGATGTCCGGACACGTTTTATCTCCAATCCGTATTTCCCTGCCCTCTGCTTCATCAGGATGGTAAATCCCTGTCAGTACCTTAATCAAAGTAGATTTACCGCTCCCGTTTGCCCCCAGCACCCCTAATATGATTCCATCCTCTATATCCAGACTCACATCCTTAAGTACAGTTACATTGCCAAAAGATACAGAAATATGCTTGATTCCTACAGACATCCTGTTTACCTCCCGTCCTTTACTTTGTCCTCAGACTCTTATTTGTCAGAACAATAGAAATCCAGATAGACACAATCAGGATACCCCCCTGGAAAACATAACTTCCCCATACGGGCGCGCCTGCAATCTCAATCCCATTCTCACCCAGGGCACACAAGAGCAATCCCGCCAGCAGTCCTGGCACATTGATCCTGCCAGGGGTAAAGGACGCCTTACTCAAAAAAACAACCGAGTAAGCCGGCAAAAGGAGTGAGGTGCCGTATGCAGAGCTTGCTGCTCCAAGCTGCCCCAACAGAACTGCTGCGGCAATACCGCAAAATAACCCTGCACAAGTAAAGGCCGCCAGACGTACATGCCCTACCTTGATCCCCGCATAGGCGGCTGTCCGCCCGGATATCCCAACCGCATACAGATGCCTCCCAAACTCTGTCTCATTTAGCATGAAGCGGATAATCACACAGAGTATAAAGAACAGAATTACGCTGTATCCGACCCAGAATACTTTCCCCCTGGAGAAAGAAGTCAGTATTTTGGGAATATTTGTATTTAGAATCCCCCCGCCGGACAGCGCCTGCGTAATGCCCGACAGGGTCAGTCCCACGCTCATTGTGGCAATAAAGGAGCTGACCTTAAATTTTGTAACAATCAGTCCATTTATGGCGCCACACCCTGCGCCTGCCAGAACCATCACAGGAATCACCGCCACCCCGGTACACCCCAATTTTGCAAGAAAAGCCCCTAATACCATACAAAAACAAAGGATATATCCAAGCGACAGGTCAAATTCATCTACTGTTAAAATAAAAATACCGCCCAGGGCCAGACACCCTGTCACCACCTCGTTCATAAGAATGTTGCTGAAATTCTGTACTGTAAGGAAGGAGTCTGACAGAAGATGGAAAACCAGGATAATAACTAACAGTATCCCGGCTATCCCGTATTTTTCTATAAACCCATGATTTCCATTTTGAATACCTGTCTTACCCATATTCCCACCTCATCTATTCCCAAAGTTTATAAAATTCGTCCTTATAATTCATATTGGGAGTCCATGCTTCCCCTTCCTGAGGAAGGTTCGTAATATCAATAATCTGGCCGGGCAGATTTTCTCCCCGCGGTTCTGACAATTCTTGTCCATTCAGAACCCGGATAGCCTGGTCCGCCACTGCATAACCAAGATAAACATTATCATATGCAGCCGTACACGCGGCAACTGTCCCCTGACGTATCAAAGATATCATCTCCGGGTTCCCCAAGACTCCGCACACCTTGACATCCTGTATCCCTGCTGTCTCAAGGGCCTCCGTTACGCTGACAGCGGCAGGATCAAAGGGCAGGAAAATAAATTCTGTCCCCGGATTGGCCGTCACATACCCGATTACCATTCGGTTCAGCTCATCCCCCATCTGCTCGAAAGTAAACATTTGCAGCTCATCATCGACTTCAAGGCCCGTTGATTTCAGTCCCTCCAACAGTCCTTCCTCGAAATACTCTACAGAATAAGACCCCGGACAGCTATAGACGACAACCTCCCCCGTGCCTTCTTTGTTTTCCTCCATCCATGCTGACATATCCTCCCCCAGCATTTTATAATCAGGACCTACATCATATAAGAAATCCACCAGACCTTCGTCCTCTAAGTTCAGCCTGGGGTTAGGGTCATCCGTCCCATTGGATCCACTGACAATTGGGATCCCTGCCGCATTTGCAGCCTGAATGCCCTGCTGCACACTTCTTGCATCCAGCGATATTGTAATAATAATATCTGCATCCCATGCAACAGCATTCATGATAGCTGCATTTTGCTCATCCGGCGTCCCCTTACCGTCGAACATCTGCACATCCCATTTGTACCTTTCGCCAATCTCCTCAATTGCTTCACACGGGATAATACAACCTGACAGGGATGCCTGGGCCGGGACAAGCGCCGCCTTTACCCCCTGAGGTGCTTTTGCTTTCTCTGTAGGCCCTTCAAACACCGTTTCTTCTATGCTGGCAGTCTGCCCTTTTTCTGCCTCCAGCTCATCCGGGAGCTCTATGAGTGCATCACATCCGGACAGTACCAGCAACATCATACATATTACTATACATATACCTGCCTTCTTCATAAGTACCTCCATTTACAGTCCTCTGCGCGGACTGGCTCAACTGTGCAGCTATGTCCTCCTTCAGCCAGTATATCCATTAGGGTGTATAATAATTTTGAGGGACTCACTGTCTCTAAGATTAATGTCTAACGCTTCAAAATATTGTTCCAGCAGATAATGGCCTGTAATCAGACATTTGCAGTCCACTTTCCCGCTCCTGATAAGCTCTAAACATGTTTCAAATTCACTGTTAAAAGTAGACCCGGCATACGTCCACTCATTGACAATAAACTGTGCCACTGGAAGAGGCAGTTCCTTTAACTCTCCATTGGGGAAAGAATATCCTACAAACGTACCCCCTCTTTTTAAAGACCCAAGGGCATCTCTTGAAAATTCAGGACTGCCACATGCATCCACAATAATATCAAACCCTTCTGGAAAATCCTCTTCTATTTTGCCGAATACCCTACTCTCTTGTCCTTCTTCTGCCTGATATACGACGGCCCCTTTTTCTTTCAGTATTTTCAGCTTGCCGGCCACCCGGTCTGTCACTGCCACTGATGAGGCCCCTGAGCCGAGAAACAGCTGGGTTAGTATATTGCCGCTGGCCCCGGCGCCCAGGATCAGCACATGATCCCCCATACTTACACGGCTTCTCTCCACAGCCCGCAGTGCACATCCTACAAGTTCACATACTGCAGCCTCATCAAAGGATACTCCCTCGGGCAGGATATATACCTTGTCTTCATCTGCTACAACATACTCTGCCATGCCCCCCTGCAGATTATGCCCCATGGACCCAAAATTTTCACAGAAGGCATACTCACCTTTTCTGCAGTAACTACATGTTTTACAGGGAACACCATTGTCGATTGTGACAGGCATCCCTGGCTTAAGGGACCTTACCTTATCCCCGGTTTTCTCAATGATTCCGGCCATCTCATGTCCAGGCACCGCCGGATATCTGCCCAGAACCGATCCATTCAGGTCATGGCTCCTCTCCGCAGGCTTACATATGCCGCAGGACATAATTTTGACCAGTACTTGCCCACTTTTACATTCCGGCACGGGAATCTCCCGTATACTGCCGTTTTCCCTGCCCGGCTTATCGTATACTAACGCCCTCATAGCTGCCTCCTATCCTTCAAAAAACGCCTTTGGTGTACGTACTAAAAATTGGTCAAAATCGTCCTGGCTCAGTCCCAGTTTCTTTAATTCAGGCCAAAGATAGTCAAACACATACGTATATTGGTATTCCATATCCTCATGGTCCTGCTTATAAAAATCCTCCCATGTCCCCCCAAAAATATGCAGGCTGTCCTGCCCGTCCATAAAGCACATACAGTCATGGCTTACAATGATTTTATCCCTGTATCCTCTGTCGCAGAGTTCTTTGAGGACTTTCGCCCTGACTGCAAGAGGCATAATGGTGTCAATGCTGAACCTGTCCAACCCCAGATAACTTCCCCTCTCTGCAACCCTTTCTATATAATCCACATCATCCAGATCTCCCAAGTGCCCTATGACCACCTTACTCAAGTCCACGCCTTCTGCCTCAAATACATTTTGCTGCTCATACCCGGAGTGCCCTATGGAATGAGTAATGATAGGCAGTCCTGTCTCCCTGTGGACCTTGGCAATAATTTTCAGCATCCTCTCATCATCCCGGTTTATATGATCCCCATGAGTTGCACACTTAATCACGCCTGCCTTAATATCAGTCCCCTCAATGCCTTTTTCTGCTTCCCGTATAAACAAAGAAGCTATGTAGTCTGGATCCTTATACAGGTGCCAGCCATAACTGTTGCCATAAATGCCAGTACAGGCTACGACTTGTATTCCTGACTTATCCGAAACCTCCTTTATCATCCCAATATCTCTTCCCAGATCCAGGGGTGTCACATCCACAATTGTATCGATCCCACGTTCCTTAGCTTTTTTATACTGCCCTACCGCATACTCAATAAACTGATCCCTGTCCAGCCAGTCCGGGAAAGCTTTCCACACATTTGCATCTACTGTCCCCAAATGTTCGTGCATTAATGTCATTCCCAAATTCTCTGTATCCAAAGCTCCAAGCACAGTATTAATTTTTTTCATTTTGTACACCTCCAATTTATTTTTCTACACGAGTTATTTTTCAATATATTATCATATTGTATCTTTTTTGTCAATCATTTCATATTTATTTTGTATTATATTTAGATTGACTTTTGTATTGTAATTGTATTATAATTTACTCATGGAGGATTAGAAAATGGAACAATTATTTGGAATATGCGAATGGGCGCTTCCCTGCCAGGGTTCTCTGGCCATCCGTCTTGCCTCTTTGGCAGGATTTGACGGAATACAGCTCGGGGAGGCCGGGGGAAGGCGATTCAGTTATCCCCTGAACAACCCTGAAGTCCAAAAAGCCTTGGCAGAGGCCGCCAGGCAATATCATATACAACTTCATTCCTTGAATTTAGGAGCCTTACTTTCAGAAGGCACCATGAACTACGCCCCATCTACACTGAAAGGGGAATATGCACGGCAAAGTCTGCGTTTTGGTTTCCTCGCCTGCCAGAAACTTAACATCCATACGATTGTAATCACTGCAAGTCCAACTTCAGAAGAAGCTAAGGAGCATATATTACAGCATTTGCAGTATGCCTGCACGCTGTCTGATACATGTAATATAGAAATAGCGCTGGAATCTGCACTTCCGCTGCATCAAATCCAGGAAATTTTAACCCAGTTAAACGGGCGTGTAAAGATATGTATGGATACTTTAAACCCTCTGAGATTCAGAACCGGTATTCCCCAGGAACAAATCACCACATTTGGGGCAGAACTCATCAGTCATTTTCACATGAAAGACAGTTTATCCCCCCTCTTCACCCCTTCTGAACGCGGATGCGTCCTCCTGGGTTCTGGAGATGCAGGTTATTCTCAATCTGTAGATGCAATTAAAAGTATCGGCTATCAAGGTTGGATCATCTCAGAAAATTACTATTACCTCCCTCCCATGAATATTGGGCAGGACTTCCTGATGTTAGCCAAAAAAGATCTTCATACATTAAAAGCTTCCTTTCAGTAACCAAAACAACACTAACATATTTTCGTTTTGAAAGCAATAAGACAAATTTCGCAAGAAAATTTTTCTAACAAAACAAAAGCACCTGATATAGTCATCTTCAGAACAGAATCCGACCAGAATCTGCCTCAAATACCATATCAGGTGCATATTATTAATTTCTAAACATTATAACGCCCGCAGTCTTTCTGAAAACTCACTGCTAAGGACAATCTGGGCCACATAGAACACTTCCCCTGTCATAAACACATTCCAGTCGCGATCAATCTCGACCTGCAGATCACCCCCAGGCATATGAACAACCACTTTATTTCCTGTCATTCCCAGCTTATAGGCAACCCCTGCAGCGGCACAGGCCCCGGTTCCTGTTGCCATTGTATAGCCGGCTCCTCTCTCAAAGGTTTCGATGGAGATATTTTCATTATCTGTCACCTTCATAATTTCTGTATTAATCCGCTCTGGAAAATATCTGGCTACTTCTGAATAATTTCCTATTTTACACACAAGGGGACGGGAAACTTCGCGCATAGGTATGACACAATGGGGGTTGCCTACGGATACACATGTCACCGGATACAGGGTTCTCCCAAACACCATGTCCTCGTTGATAACCTCCCTGCGCTCTCCTGTCACCGGCACTTCATCACTCCAGAAGGACAGCCTTCCCATGGACACCCGCAGCCTGCTGCCATCTTCATTTAAATAAGTTATCTCCACTTCTCCCCCGTCTGTGGTCAGTTTGTAATTCTTCTTCTGGACATATCCCGCATCTTTTAGATATTTTGCAAAAATCCTCACGCCATTCCCACTTTTTTCTGCCACACTCCCGTCCGGGTTCCAGATTCTCAGGGACATGTGCTTTTCTCCGATAAAGGGGCCCTCCAGTATTCCGTCTGCGCCAAGTCCCATATTTCTGTTGCAGAGCATCTCTACATTACTTTTATTTAATTTTAACTCATTCTTATTTGGATCAAAAACCAGATAATCGTTTCCTAAACCATGATAACGTTCTAATATAATTTTCACTCTCAGCACCTCCTACTGTAATTATTATATCAGGCATTTTTTTGATATAATACCATAAAAATGCTTTTTATATTGCAAATAATGCTCTATAATAAAATGTAACTATATAGAGGAGGGAGTCTATGCAGCAATATAATAAACGTGGATACCTGAACAGCGACTTTAGGATATTCCACCTTAAAGACAGTATATCCAGAGAATTCGACTTCCATTATCATGACTTTCACAAAATCACAATTTTTATCAGGGGCAAAGTGCAATACTTTATAGAAGGGAAATCTTATGCCCTGAAGCCTTATGACATTATTCTGGTAAGCCGCAATGATATCCACCGGGTACAAGTTGACAGCTGTAATGCATATGAAAGAATAATTGTCTATATTTCCCCCAGCTTTATGGATGCCTATAAGACAGACGAATACGACCTGCACTATTGCTTTGAAAAGGCAAAAAAAGAACGTTCCAATGTTCTGCGTATCCACAATTTCGAGAAAAGCTCTCTCTTTAAAACTATGAACCGCCTGGAACGTTCTTTTGAGGACCAGGAGTATGCGCAAAGCCTATACCGCCAACTTTTATTTCTGGAGTTCATGATCCACTTGAACAGAGCCGCCATTAAAAACCGCGTAGAGTTTTTGGACACTGAATTATATAACTCAAAAATCATAAATATTATCCAGTACATCAACAGCCACTTGGCAGAGGACTTAAGCATTGACAGGCTGTCAGGCACCTTTTATATAAGTAAATATTATATGATGCGCCTGTTTAAGGCCGAGACAGGCTATACAATAGGAAATTATATAACGTACCGCCGCCTGCTGCTTGCAAGAAACCTGATATCACAGGGTATGCCTGCCACACAGGCATGTTTTGCTTCTGGTTTTCATGACTACTCTGCTTTCTCCCGGGCCTATAAGTCTGAATTTTCTGAGACGCCGCGCCGTCTGCTGCGCCAGTAGGAAAACTTGAACCACTGTTTAGGCACCGATACCACAAAGACTATCCCAAGCACAATGGCAAAGGCCACCTTGAGCGCCCCTATCCCCATGCTGGCTGCCTCTGAAAGCTCACCCTGCACCAGATTATATGCAGTATAGTAGATGCTTGTGCCGGGAATAAGAGGGAAAATGCCGGAGACAAGGAAAATAGTAATAGGACATTTCTTCCACACTGCCAGCATCCTGGATATCAGGACCACAACTGCCGTCCCTAAAAAGGAGGCTGTGGACGGTGAGGCCACTCCCAGAACCGCACAATAACAAAGCCATCCTGCTGTTCCAGTCAGGCCGCAGCACAGATAAAACCGCCGGGGAACATTAAACAGAACAGAAAATGCGATAGTCCCCAGAAAAGAACAAAATATATTGCCGAATATACTTCCTGCGGTCATCACCATAGGCCTGCACCTCCTGCCAGATTATTATAACAGCCAAGCACAAATCCTACTCCAATAGCAATATAGACGAACACAAGCAGTGCATCTACAATCCTCACAATGCCGGAAATGAAATCGCTGTTTGCAATGTCTCTGATAGAATTGACAAAAGCTACCCCTGGGACAAGGGGAAGTATGGAACCCACAATAATTTTATCCATCCTGACAGGGACAGTCCAGGGAATCTGTATGGCCAAAAGAGCCATCACTGTTATAAACCCGCCGCCTACAATGTTAATAATAATTTTTGTCAGCCTGTGATTTTCTGCAAAAATAACGAACGTATAAAGCATACATCCTATGATTACAGCCACCATACTCTCCCAGACGTTGGCCTTCAGCAGATAGCAGAAACAGCCGCTGCCAATACCTGCGGCAAAAACTCTGAACCGCCCCCTTTTAGGAGGCATTTTTTCGATCTCACTGAGCCGTGCCCGTGCTTCACAAAGTCCCATATTCCCGGCTGCTATTTCTCGGGACAGGTCATTTACTTCTGTTACAATCCCCAGATGGAAGCCTGAAAGGGGAATATGTTTTACACGTGCATAAATTTCCTCACTTCCATAGCATGCAGTAATAAAAATTCCATTGCTCATGACAAAGGGATCTACATCTTCAATATGGTACCTGCTGCATACCCGCCTGATCGTTTCCTCCACCCGAAAGATTTCCGCGCCATTTTTCAAAAGGACACGCCCCATATCCAGGGCCAGCTCAAGTACGGCTTTCCTCTCTTCGCTGTCACGCCCGCCCGGCTCTTGTTTCTTAGCGCCAATCTTTATCCCTTCTGACATACCTCTCCCCCAAAATATATTTATCTTTATCAGGTTACGCATTTTCTGTCTCAGCATTTTGGCAAGACTTCTGCAGGGCAATGTATGCCATGCGTCCACTATCCCCTCCGTGGGGCATATCTCCCGGAAAAATCTTTAGAATTTTATATCTATCCGTGTCCCGCTCCCTATTTCGCTGTCCACAAAGACCTTTGCACCATGAAGCAGCGCGCCGTGCTTAACAATAGACAGTCCAAGCCCTGTCCCCCCTCTTTCTTTAGAGTGGCTCTTATCCACACGGTAAAAACGCTCAAAGATTCTCTCCTGGTGCTCCTTCGGTATCCCTATGCCATTATCTGCCACGCTGACTTTGGGGCCTTCAAGAGTATTCCCCACCCATACGGATACCCTGCCGCCCTGCACATTATACTTGATTGCATTTTCGCAAATATTATAAATCATCTCATCTAAAATCTGCCGGATCCCATGATAGATAACCGGCTCCCCTGCAATGACAAACCGTACATTCTTTGCCGCCGCCTGGGGGGAAAGCCTGCTTATAATTTCCCGGCATAAATGATAAAGATCCACATCCTCTTTCTCCAGTTCTACAGACTCTTCGTCCAGCCTGGAAAGCTTGATAATATCCTCCACAAGAGTAATCAGGCGCCTGGCCTCCTTGTAGATTCTCTCAGAAAAATTAGGAATATCCTGGGGCCTGACCATCCCATTTTTTATAATCTCCGCATAACCAGATATAGAGGTCAGAGGCGTCTTCAGTTCATGGGAAACATTTGCGGAAAATTCCTTCCGCATGTTGGAGACAGCCTCTCTCTCCTGATTCTGCGCATCTATTGCCCGTAACAAGGGGGCCAGTTCTGGATAAATGTCATTGTCCAGCGGATGCTCAATATTTAATTCATTGATTGGTTTTATCAGCCTCGCTGTCTGCCACTTTGCCAAAAGCCAGGCCAGAAACAGCATAAATACTGCCAGAACCCCCATCACAGGCAGTACACTCATGGCAGTGGCAGCTAAATTATCCATAGACTTTGCTACCCGCAGCACTGTCCCATTCTCAAGTAAAAGAGCATAGTAGTACATTTCCTGCCCCCGGGTATCAGACATCCTTACATCTTCCCCAGTCCCCTTGGACAGCGCCTGCTGTACTTCTTTCCTGGATTTATGGCTGTCCAAAGTTTTAGCATCTCTGCCAGAATCGTAGATCACGGCGCCATCAGAAGATATCTGTGTGACCCTTGTCCGCACATCTACCTCATCCATTTTCTCCAGGTATAAGGAGCCTGTAATATTAATTGCTGATCTGATATATCTGGCCTCCTGCCTGACCTCCATCTTCATTAAATCCATGTTATGGCCATACAGGGCAACTGTCAATATTAGATATGAAATAAGTAGGGTACCAAATATAACAAGCATCATGCTCCTCTGGATCCTAATCCTCATGATATCCCCCTACCCTGTATCCGACCCCCCTGACCGTCTCTATAATCTCTCCCTTACTTCCCAGCTTTTGGCGGAGAGTCCTTACATGTACATCCACTGTCCTGGTTTCCCCGTCAAAGTCATATCCCCATATATCCTCCAGAAGCTGGTCTCTTGTCAACACTATATTCTGGTTACGCATCAGCCTCTCTAAAAGCTCAAACTCCTTTAAGGTCAGCGTCACCGGGGTTCCATCTACAGTCACCTCATGCTTTTTAATATTGATCCGCACCCCCGCTATGCTGATATCTGTTTTATCTATCTTTTGCCCGGTACGGCGCATGACAGCTTTAATCCTGGATACAAGCTCCATCATTCCAAAAGGCTTTGTCACATAGTCATCGGCCCCTGAATCCAGTCCGATTACTTTGTCATATTCTGCTCCCTTTGCCGTTACCATAATGACTGGTATATCCTTTGTCTTGGCAGAACCCTTCAGTTTGGAAAGCAGGGCCAGGCCATCCTCTCCCGGCAGCATGATATCAAGCAAAATAAGCTCTGGCGTATCAAACGCCAAAGCTTCCATAAATGCGCTGCCGTCGGCAAACCCCTGCGCTTTTAACCCTGTTGTTTCCAATGTATATATTACAAGCTCCCGGATGTTATCATCATCTTCCACGCAATATATCATTATAAATAGCTCCTCTTTTTTATTTCTCTTCCAGCACGGCATTATTACGGTGCACGCCTGTAATGGAAAATTCTACCCATTCAGCAATATTTGTGGCATGGTCACCAATACGCTCCAAATACTTTGTTACCATAATCAGATCGAAAATATTACCTCCATTTTCACCTTTCTCTGCACGGATATAACGGATCAGTTCATCGCGGATAGTGTTAAACAGCTCATCTACCACATCATCCGCTTTCATTACACTCTCCGCCAGCTCAAGATCTTTGGATACATATGCTGTCACACTGTCACGCACCATCTTGCTGGCTGCTGCTGCCATAGTCCCGATTTCTTTAATATCCACTGCCGTGTTGTTTCCCGATGAAATTACAATCTCCGCAATATCAGAAGTCTGGTCACCGATACGTTCCATATCCGTAATCATTTTCAGAGCTGCAGAAATCCTCCGCAGATCCTTTGCCACTGGCTGCTGCTGTAAAAGCAGCTTCAGACAGAGTCTCTCAATATCCTTCTCTATCTGGTCAATCTCCTCATCAGCCGCCATAATTGCCCTGGCCTGTTCAGGACTCCCCTCCTTCAGCGCCTTTGTAGCCTTGGCTATGGCTATCTCACAGAGCTCACCCATATGTGTAAGCTGCTCCTCCAGTAACTGTAACTGCATATCAAATTTATTACGCATATCCTAACCAAACCTCCCTGTAATATAATCCTCTGTCCTTTTATCTGCCGGTATGGAGAATAATTTCTCCGTATCATTGTATTCTACAACCTCACCGAGAAGAAAGAAGGCCGTATTATCCGACACGCGCACTGCCTGCTGCATATTATGTGTTACCATGACAATAGTATAATCTTTTTTCAGCTCCATAGCAAGATCTTCAATTTTGGATGTGGAAATTGGGTCCAGGGCTGAGGTGGGTTCATCCATCAGAAGAACTTCAGGCTCCACAGCCAAAGCCCTTGCAATACAAAGTCGCTGCTGCTGTCCCCCTGACATTCCCAGGGCACTCTTTTTCAGCCTGTCTTTACACTCATCCCAAATGGCAGCATTGCGCAGGGATCTTTCCACTATGTCATCTAACTTGGCCTTAGAATGGATTCCATGGGTTCTCGGGCCAAATGCGATATTATCATAAATACTCATTGGAAAAGGATTCGGTTTCTGGAACACCATGCCGACTCTTTTTCTGAGAATATTCACATCCATGCCTTTAAAGATATTTTCTCCGTCCAGCAGAATCTCTCCTTCTATACGGCACCCTTCCACCAAGTCGTTCATCCGGTTAATTGATTTTAACAGTGTTGATTTCCCACATCCACTGGGCCCGATAAAAGCGGTGATTTTATTGGGTTCTATTTCCAGGTTTACATCCTTTAGGGCTTTGAAATCATCGTAATACAAGTCCAGATTTTTGATACTTATTTTTCCCATCTCTATTACCTTTCTACGCTTTCGTTAATTTTCTTGCTATTACGCTGGATATTGCATTGATCCCGACTACCAGCACAAGCAGCACCACCGCTGTTGCATATGCCTGATCCATATACAGTCCCTCGCTGGCCAGATTATACATATGCACGGCCAGCGTCCTCCCTGAACCCATCACACTGGAAGGTACATTGGCCACAGTCCCCGCTGTATACATAAGCGCTGCAGTCTCTCCCACAATCCTGCCAATGGCCAGAATCACACCTGCCAGGATTCCAGGCACCGCAGAGGGTAAGACGATACGGAATACTGTCCGCAGTTTCCCTGCCCCCAATCCAAAGCTTCCTTCCCGGAAGGAATCAGGCACAGACTTTAACGCTTCCTCCGTGGTGCGCATAATCAGCGGCAGAATCATGATTGCCAATGTAAACGCCCCTGCAAGCAGAGAAAATCCCCATCCCAGCGTATTTACAAAAAACAGCATTCCAAACAGTCCATACACGATAGAAGGGATGCCTGAAAGCGTCTCTGTGGTAAGGCGTATTACATTCATGAACTTGTTACCCCTCTTCGCATACTCGACTAAAAAAATAGCCGCAAATATCCCCAGCGGGACAGCAACCAGCAGGGAAAGAAATGTCATTGTAAGAGTATTGATTAGGGCCGGCATCAGCGATGCATTGTCGGATGTATAAGTAAATGAAAAGAGTGACGGCTTAATATAGGGAATCCCATGTACAAGGATATACACTATCAGGAAAATCAGTACTGTAAATGTCAGGACTGCGCCCAGGATAACCAGCAGCATCACAAGAAAGGATCCGGGATGGTTTTTCAAATAATTTTTCAGCTTCTGGCCGAATGTTGTTTGATTACTCACGTTCTGACCTCCTGTTCAATAAAGCTACACTGAAATTTATAATAAGGATAAACACAAAGAGAACAACACCCGTGGCAATCAAAGCCTCTCTGTGCAAATCTGTGGCATACCCCATCTCAATCACAATATTGGCGGTAAGAGTACGCACCCCTTTTAAAATGCCGGCCGGCATCCTGGCCTGGTTCCCGGCTACCATAATAACTGCCATTGTTTCCCCTATGGCGCGCCCGATTCCAAGCACAATCCCGGCTATCACCCCTGATTTTGCAGCAGGCATAATAACACGGAAAATACTTCTCTCACGGGTCGCCCCAAGGGCAAGGGCCCCCTCATAATACTGCGGCGGCACTGAACGGATGGCGGACTCTGTCACCCCGATAATTGTTGGAAGAATCATCATCCCGAGAAGAATGGAGGCAGTCAGTATACTATTGCCATTTCCACTGCTTCTTACTAACCCCATAGCTTTTAACGTCCTCCCAAATTCTCTGATCCAGGGCACTAAAACAACCAGGCCAAAAAAACCATATACGACCGAAGGGATTCCTGCCAGCAATTCTGTTGCGGCTTTGAGAGGCCTGTAAATTTTTTTCGGGCAGTACATCGCCATAAACACAGAAGTCAATATTCCAATAGGCACGCCAAAAAGTATGGCTCCTGCTGTCACATAGATACTGCCTATTATCATAGGAAGTATTCCATATATACTGTTATTGGGTTTCCACATTTCTCCTGACACAAATTTGAAAAATCCGATTTCTTTCATTGCGGGGATCCCATTTGCAAATAAAAAGATACAAATGAGAGCTACCGCCAGCACCGAAGCACAGGCGGCAATAAAGAACACTCCCTGCATGAATTTCTCATTCCATGCTTTTGATTTCATTTATTCGATTACCTCATCCCATGTAAGAGCCTCGCCTGTATAGATCGCTTTTACCTGTTCACTGCTCAGCTCATCCACTGTACTGTTATTATTAACGATTACCGCAATACCGTCTGTAGCGATAACTGTCGGGGTAAGTCCTCCAGACAATTCATCATCTTTTAGTTCTCTGGAAGCCATACCGATATCATAGCTGCCATCAATAGCGGATGTCATTCCCGTTGTGGAGTCTGTTGTCTGAAGTTCGATCTCTGCATCTGGATTTACAGCTTTATATGCTTCGATCAGCTTTTCCATAACTGGGGCAATAGAGGAAGAGCCTCCCACTACAGCTTTTCCTGACGGTGATGTCCCCTCAAAAGGCTTTACGTCATCTACTGCTATATAGTGGTTTTCTTCAACAACTGCCTGGCCCTCTTCACTCATAATAAAGTTTACAAAGTCTTTTGCCACTTCATTGTCTAA
Organism: Luxibacter massiliensis; assembly: GCF_900604355.1. Classification (NCBI taxonomy): domain Bacteria; kingdom Bacillati; phylum Bacillota; class Clostridia; order Lachnospirales; family Lachnospiraceae; genus Luxibacter; species Luxibacter massiliensis. The sequence continues at coordinate 2,659,074 of NZ_UWOE01000001.1, forward strand.
ATCTTCTTTTGTTGCAATGTTGAACGGCCTGGATACTTTGTAATCTCCTGATTTTACGTTATCAGCTGTTGCCTCAGCGCCGTCAATCTTTACTGCTTTAACGCTTTCATCTAATGAACCCAGAGAGACATATCCAATTGCATATTCATCCCCTGAAACTGTAGTCAGCATAACAGATGTACTGTTTGTTATCTGTGCCTCCTCAGTTGTCATGTCGACTTTTTCGTCTCCATTTTTCTCCTCTATCCCAAACAGTTCTATAAACGCGCCTCTTGTCCCTGACCCATCTTCACGGGATACTATAGTTATATCATTTGTGCTGTCCCAGTCAGCGGAAGCTTCTGTATTTGTGTCCCCCGAAGCATCTGAGGTATTATCTGTTCCTGCATCTGAGCTGCCGCATCCTGTAACACCGATTGCCAACATGCTAACCATAGATATTGCTGCAATAAACTTTTTCATTTTCATTTTACAAATCTCCTTTACTTTCACAAAATATCCTGTGATTACTTCTTGCTTAAACTCTTTATTTCCTTCACAGTTGCAATCATAAAAGAGAATTGTAAAATATGTAATGTGCCAATTGTTAAATCTAGGTTAAATCATTTGGATGCACCAGTGCCAACGTACATCTGAAACTGCATGGCTGGAATACTTCCCCCACCGCCATGGCCTATACTGACATATAAAAAGAACCAGAGGCAAATATTATGCCCCGGGTTCTATAAAATTATCACCAATATTGGTATATACGTGAGTCCTGTGCGCCTGCGTAAATTCTTATGCCCCTGTCAATACTTCCTCAGCAATATTCCGGGAGTGGTCTGAAATACGCTCCAGGCTGACAAGTGCATCTAAAAAAACAATGCCTGCATCTGTATTGCACTGATTATTTGCCAGCCTCTTCATATGGCTCGACCTGATCCTAATTTCAAGATCGTCAGCCTGGCTCTCTTTTTCAATGACTTTCATAGCCTTCTCTTTGCTATCTTCCTCAAAGGCTTCTATCGCATATATATAGCTGTCTATACATACATCCATCATTTCCTTTAATTCTGCGGTGCCAATTTCTGTAAATTCCGCTTTACGTGACTGCAGCGTTTCTGCAAATTCAGAAATATTTTCACAATAATCACTAATACGCTCTATATCAGATAATATCTGCAGAAGGCTTGCCACACGCTGGTGCTCCTTTTCATTAATAGAAAGTGAGCTGATTTTAATGACATAATCCGTAATACCGCTGCACAGCCTGTCCACAGTGCTTTCTTCCTCTTTAATCTCCAGAATCTTCTGATAGTCTTTAGTAAACATAACATCCTTCGATTTTGCCAGAGTTACTTTTACAATATTCCCCATGCGTACAGCCTCACTGACTGTGGACTGCAGCGCGATGCTTGGCGTCTCCAGCATTCTGTCATCTAAAAGCACACGGCTTTCGTCTGTTTCCTTCTCATCCCCTTTTTCCAGTTTCTTTGCAAGTTTAATAATCCAGTCTGAAACAGGGAACAGCAGTATCGTAGTGCCAATATTGAATATCGTATGGACAGTACTTATCTCTGTCTGTGTAATCAGGCCGTTGCCAGCAGCCGGATTAATGATTTTGAAAAAGACGATTGCCACAATGCTGAAAATAATCGTTCCAATAATATTAAACAGAAGATGCATCACCGCCGCTGTCTTAGCCGTCTTTTTCGCCCCAATGCTGGACATGATCGCAGTCACACAGGTACCAATATTCTGTCCCATAATGATATATACTGCTGCATTAAAGGGAACCAGGCCTGCCCCAGCAAGACTCTGCAAAATACCCACAGATGCAGATGAGCTTTGAATGATAGCAGTAACAACCGCCCCTGCTACGACCCCCAACAGCGGATTGTGGCCAAGTGTCACAAAAAGGCTGCGGAATCCCTCAGATTCCTGTAAAGGCGCAACAGCAGATGACATGGTGGTGATACCGACAAACAAAAGCCCAAAGCCAACAATGATACTGGAAACATCCTTAGTGGAACGCCGTGTCCCTGTAAGCATAACAATCACGCCTACCATAATGGCTATAGGCGCCAAATTACCGGGACTTAAAAATTTGGCCCACTCCACACTGGATACGAGCCAGCCTGTCACAGTTGTGCCGATATTCGCACCCATTATAACTCCCATGGCCTGGGTAAGATTCATGATCCCTGCATTTACAAAACCCACGACCATGACCGTAGTCGCGGAAGAGCTCTGGATTACAGCCGTAATAAAAGCACCGAGCAGAACCCCAAAAAACTTATTCTTCGTCAGTGCTTCCAGTAATGTCTTCATCTTACTGCCGGCAGCATTCTCCAGGCCCTGGGCCATAATCTGCATTCCATAAATAAACATGCCGAGTCCGCCGACAAAAGGAATAATAATGCCTACGTAATTCATACGCTTCCTCCTATAGTATACAGCTATATTAAGTTTTCCCGTACTATTACGATAACATTATCGTTTGCAAAACACAACAAAATTTTACTTATATTTTATATATATTTTACTTTTTCATTCTAGGCTCAAAAATGAATGAGGCCATATATCCAAATATGAGCGCTGCTGATATGCCCACTGCACTGGCCGTAAATCCCCCCATGAAAATCCCAAGAAATCCATCCGTATCGACGGCCTTTTTCACACCCTGCCACAACACATTCCCAAATCCCAAAAGGGGTACGCTGGCCCCTGCCCCCGCAAACTTCTGGAACGGTTCATAAATATTGCAGAACCCAAGCACTGCGCCGCTGCATACAAGAAGTACCATAATCCTCCCTGGCATCAACTTCGTCCGGTCCAGCAGTATCTGCACCAATGCACAGATAATCCCACCTATTAAAAATGCATAAATGTAGTCCATAAAACCTCCTTTTAGGACGTAGCCTTTTTATTTTTGTTACGTCCTCAATTAACTTTAATGGTGTACCTATTTGCTTTCTGACCTGTACCTAAATTTAATCAGCAATGTTCCAAAACAATTGCATGTGCGATTCCGGGAACGCTGGCACCTTCATTAAAACTTACTGTGGACATGAGTGCGCCTGTAGGAACGAAAAGTATTCTCTTCCACTCTCCTTTTTTTATTTTGGGAAGGATATAAGCAGATAATGTAACTGCCGCACAGCCGCAGCCGCTGCCTCCTGCATGGGTGTCCTGCATCTGCTGGTCAAAAATGGTCATTCCGCAATCCATATGTTTTGTCTTAATATCATATCCTTTTTTCTTCATCAGGTCGAACAGGATGTCCTGTCCAACATATCCCAGGTCGCCTGTCACGATTCTATCGTAATCTTCTACCTGTCTGCCAAAATCTTTTAAATTCTGTTCAATAGTATCAGCTGCCGCTGGAGCCATACATGCACCCATATTTTGTGAATCCTTTAATCCATAATCTACAATTCTCCCAACAGTTACACCGCTGATCCGTACGTGGCTTTTCTCTGTTCCCACAAGAAACGCCCCACTGCCAGTTACTGTCCAATGTGCAGATAATGGCCTCTGGCTAGCATAGCCGAGAGGAAAACGGAATTCTTTTTCTGCACTGCCGAAATGGCTGGACGTAACTGCAAGCATATAGTCACCATATCCTGCAGCAACACTCATTGCACTCAATGCCAGAGCCTCGCCGGAAGTAGAGCACGCTCCATATAACCCAAACATAGGAATCTGCAGAGCCTCCACCCCCATTGATGTGGCAATGCCCTGGCGCAGCAGGTCTCCCCCAAATAGATACCTGACCTTTTCAGGTGTAATATGTGCCTTGCCAAGCGCAAGTACACACGCCTCTTTCTGCATATTACTCTCGGCCTCCTCCCAAGTCTTGCCTCCGAAAAGATCATCTTGGTTGGCCATATCAAATAATTTTGCAAGCGGTCCCTCTGACTCTTTACTGCCAACAACAGATCCGCTGCTGATAAGATAAGGTGATTCTCCAAAGCCAATACTCTGGCTTCCTTTCGTTTGATTCATCCTATTCCCTCATTTCCATATATTTTCTATCGGATTTTAAGAAATAGTATCTCTTACTTTTTCCAAACTATACATTTAATGGCCTGCTTAGTGGACTCCTTCGATAGATATATGAAACACTCCATTCGAATAATGGGCATTTAAATATAAAAAATAAAATTCATTAAATTATCAGACAATAGTCCTTAAGTTTACTGAATAAAACTTCGGGTTTTACGATTATTTATATTAAAAGTACGTATTTTTGCAAAGGGGACAGTCCCTCCTGCAGGAGGGACTGTCCCCTTTGACAACCGTTTTCAGAATATTTCCATCTCCGCCTTTCTCTAATCTAATTCCACTCCTTTATATCCTTCAAAATTGTAGCGTCCGCTGGATCCGATGACTCTCATATATTCTTTAATAAATTCTTTCATCGCATTCTGTGCGGCTATACACAAATCCATATAATCAATTTCAGGATTCTTTTCAAGTGCCTGCGCAGTGGCTTTCCTGGCATGTTTAAAAAGATCTGTACAAACATTAATTTTGTTGATTCCACAGGCAACAGCTTTTTTGATGTTTTCATCCCCTGCGCCGGAACCACCATGGAGTACAAGAGGCATTTTTAATGTCTGTTTCAGTAATCTCAGGCGTTCAAAATCCAGCCTGGGGACAAATCCTTGGGGATAACTTCCATGGGCGGTCCCTATAGCCACGGCCAGACAGTCACAGCCAGTCTTTTCCACAAATTCTTTTGCCTGTCCGGGATCCGTATAGAGATCTCTTTTTTCATTGTCCGCCTGATTCGCCATCCCTACATGGCCAAGCTCCGCCTCGCAAGATAATCCCATACTATGGGCAAGAGATGCCACAAGCTGTGTTCTCCGTATATTTTCCTCAAACGTATAGCTGGAGGAATCGATCATTACACTGGAAAAACCATATTTTATTGCTTTTGTAATATCTCCCAGATCGGCCCCATGGTCTAGATTAAATGCAATCGGAACAGAAACTTTTTCAGCCATCCCCTTAATCATAGGTGCGAGAATATCCCCATGCCCGTGGGCCTTCATCTGGCGGGGGGAAATATTAAGTATTACCGCAGACTTTTCCTCCTCTGCAGACTGAATGATAGCCTTTGCCTGCTCCATATTCACACAATTAATTGCCATCACTGCATACTGATTTTTATGTGCATGCCAGAGCATGTCTTTCATCGATACATACATGTTTTTATCCTTTCAAAATTAATACCGCATTCATTTAACTGGCGGCTAAACTGGATTAACCCCTTATTTCTCCGCCTTAAAAATAAGTTCCACTGCAAAAATTTATATAATAGACACTGTATCTTCTTCACTCTCCACATATCCTTCTGGCAGCGGTTTTCTCAAAATTGCGTACAATACTCCTGTAATGCATCCTCCAAGCAGCCAGTATCCCACAAATAAAAGAGGATTAGATGTCATAGCCACTACAAAGGCGCCTCCGTGGACAGCCGGGGATTCCAGTGCAGAAATCATACACAGTCCCCCAGTAATGGCACCTCCGGTCATACAAGAAATAGCCACCCGTATGGGATCCTTCATCAGAAACGGAATGACCCCCTCCTGCACATAGCAGCAAGACAGAATAAACAAGGATTTGGCCTGCTCCCGCTCGCCGTCTGTAAACTTCTTTTTACCCCCAAGAAAACATGCAAGTCCGATTCCAAGAGGTGAAGTCATTCCAGCACACATTTTGGCAGATGTGGGGATTAGAAACCCGTCTGCATTCAGTCCATTGACAAAGAGCGCTGCAGTCTTATTAATAGGCCCGCCATGGTCAAAACAGATCATGGCACCGATAACTGCACCCAGAACGAATTTAGACCCTCCGCTTAAAGATGTCAGGCCTGCAGTCAGCCATTCCATAAACACACGGATCGGCACACCGACAACATAATACATCAAAAGTCCGCAGACAAGAGTGGCCAGGACTGGGATTACTAAAATAGGCATGATACCCTGAATTGCTTTAGGTACTTTAATCTTCTTAACTGCCAGGACAAAATAGCCGACCATGATACCGCCCACGACGCCGCCCACAAACCCTGTATTAATGGCACCAGCCAGGGCGCCCATGACAAATCCTGGGGCCAGTCCCGGTTTATCAGCCATGGCATAGGCAATAAATGCCGCAATTACTGGTACTACAAAATTCATCATATTCTGTCCTAAAAGCATGATGGCCTTTGCCAGGGTGTCAATTTCATCCATATGATTTCCAATATCATACCCTCCCATAGCTTTTGCAATTGCCTGTATCACCCCCGCCCCTACAATAACAGGGATCATATAGGAAATACCTGTCATAATGGAATCTCTTAAAAATGCTCCCTGGCTTTTCTTTTTTACTTTCCTCTTTATCTCTGCCATTTTATCCCAACGCCTCCATCAATTCATCAATTATACCCTCAGCATCCTTAATCGCCTCACTGACACCCACAGTAAGTGTGGGAAGTGCATCGAAACGTCCGCTGTTCTTAATCCTTACATCGCTGGCCACAATCACACCATCTGCCCTGGCAATATCCTCCTTTGTAATCTCATTTTCAACACCTGTCGCCCCCTGGGTTTCAATTTTGATTTCCAGTCCCCTTTTTTTAGCACATTTTTCAAGATTTGATGCGGCCATATAGGTATGTGCAATTCCTACCGGGCAGCTTGTCACTCCCAAAATAAACATATTACTCTTCCTCCTTTTTATTTTTAAATAACCTTTTAATTTCCTGTACAGATGACGCTGCCTTAAGCGCCTCCCGGAAATCATCATCCATCAGATTTGACGCAAGCCTGGACAACATTTTTAAATGCGTGTTATCTGAGGATTCTGGCGCTGCAAGCATAATTACATAGTCAACCGGACGTCCATCCAGGGTTTCCCACTCCACCGAATTTTTAAGTTTCACTAATGTAAATGCCGCTTCTCTGACACAGTTGGATTTGCAATGGGGTATTGCAACGCCATTTCCCACTCCCGTGGAAAATTCAGCCTCCCTTTCGTAAAGTCCATCTATATATTGTTTCAGGCTGTTTACTTTACCTGCGTCATACATCATTTTACCGAGGCCCGTCAAAACATCATCTTTTGTCTCAGCCTCAAAGCCAAAAGATACCAACTTCTCATCAACCATTTCTGCAATATTCATAAAGTCTAATTATTCCTTTCTCTGCTGATCCCCGCCTGCTGGATATTTCACTGCATATTTTTTAAGATTTCAATATCATTAAATTTCCTGGCCTTAAGAACCTGCCCTAAATCTTTTATATTTTTAGTCAAATCAAGTATCTCCCCAAAAATCCCCTGAAAGTCATTTTTAGTCCTGGCATTTAACGCCAGCATAAATACCAGCTGTACTTTTTCGTTTCCCCAGGCTATTGGTTTTTGAAGAGTCAGCATTCCAATTCCTGGTTTCAAAATATGCCCCTCGAAGGCATGTGGGATTGCCACCAGGTTTCCTATGGATGTGTCTGATAATCCCTCCCTCTCAAAGACTGACCTCACATACCCCCCGTCCACGTACCCCTCTCTCAGCATCCTGCTGCCCAGCAGCTCAATTACTTCTTCCCTTGACTTTAAGTCACAGTCTAAAATGGAAATATCCTCATGTAAAACTCCTCTTAAATATGAATAGCTGCATTTTCCTTCACCATGCTGATTCTCCTTTTTCCCAATATACTTTCTTATATGTGACACATCTGTATCATTGAGGACAGAGGAAACCTGGATCACATCTATCCCTTTTAAGTACAGCGGCACAGTCGAAATCACAAAATCCTGCCCATTGCCCTCCAAATTCTCCGCCTGATTTCCCGAAATAATCTGCCTGATTTCCAGGTCTGGGAAAAGCCGTCCCAATTTCATGGAGATAAACTGTGAAGTGCCTATTCCTGTGGTACATACAACAGTAACCGACAAGTTCTTCTTTTTCTTCTGGGCCATTCTCTCAATAGAAGCGCCGATATGAAACGTTATATATCCTATCTCATCCTCTGTTGCTTCAATTTTGTAGCGGGTACTAAATTTCGAAATTAAGTAGGAGGCTATCTCATACTCATAGAACATCTCCTTTTTTACAGATTCCAATATTGGATTTGCCAAATACATTTTACTTTGGATCCTGTGGACCATACACTCCAGATGGTCAAACATAGCACATGCCAGCTCCTCATCTTCTCCTAAATCAAGATGGTACTTTCCATCAATTTCATGTAGGACTTCTTCCATGTAATCAAACATTTCCGGTGCCCTGACCCGCAGCTTATCCTTATCCTTTTCTTTTATAATAGGAACCTGAAAGCGCATCCCTTTAAGGCAGGAGAGCAGATATGTGACTTCTTCTTCTGGAATCTTTATCCCCATATGCACTGTAATCTCTTCCTTTAAGTACTGGCTGATAAACCATTCCTGCCTCCCCACATCAAAGGAACCGGGATTATCTGTCTCTACCAGGGAGTCCATCTTGACACGCTGAATCATAACTGCAAGCTGTACAAGAAATTCATCAAAAGAAATATCCGTGAGCACAAAATGAAATCTTTTCTCTGTCTCCAGAACGACTTCCTTTAACAGTATCAGGTCCACATCTTCAAAAAGTATTTGTACTTTCTCTACAGCAGACTTTCCAGGTTCTCCTGCCGCTCTTTTCAATGCATCAATAAGGGCCAGCCTTATTTGTTTTTCAGAACCCCAGGCCTTGACCCCGAGCTTAACCTTTTTAGTAAAATGAATCCCAAATTTTTCCCAAAATGGTTCCAATTCATTGATATCATTTACAATGGTCCCCTTACTTACATAAAATCTCCCAGACATTGCCTCCATGGAGGTAAAGTCCTTGTTGTTCAGAAGGGCAGCAGCTATATAGTACTTTCTTACATCTGCTGATATATAAGAATCCTGTACTTCATACAAAGCCATTCTCAAATATTGTTCACCATCTGCGTCAAGGTCCAGCCAAAGTCCCACGCCCTGCTTTGTACGTATAGAACAGGAATGCTTTTCCAATATCTCATTAATTTTCTTAATGTCTGTTTTAATTGTCCTTGGACTTACCTTTAATTCTGCAGCAATCTGAGATGTAGTAAATTTCTTTTCATTTTTTAAAAGCATATTCAATATTTTCTTTTCTCTTGGTAAAAACATCTGGCCACCTCCCTCATGCTGCTTGAACATATTATATCTGCCCGCTATATATTTTTTCAAAACATATAATTGCACTTTAAATCAAAGACTTAGTGCAATTTATGTCAAATTCCCCGTATTTTTTTGCATTTTATATGTATTTATTATCTATTTTATCTAATTTAATAACTTTTTTTCTATATAGTCATTTATATTTTTGTGCATACTGCCCTGCTTTGATTTGCATTTCATTTTCACCATATTTTGTTTCACCTATTTGGTGAAATTTTTCAATTATTCATTTATATAAAAAGTTTTTATAATGAAACTATAGAAAAAGCCAGCGTTTTCTGGCTATGAATATTATTATAAGGAGGATTTTATATGATTAATTTTGAATTTTACAATCCCACTAAAGTAATTTTTGGCAGAGGTACTGAAGCGGAGGCAGGCCGTGAAATCAAGGCACTGGGAGGGCATAAAGTACTAGTGCATTTTGGTGGAACCTTTCTCCAGGAAAACGGTACCCTGGATAAGATACATCAGGGCCTTCAGGATGCAGGCCTAAAATACATAGATTTAGGCGGCGTAGTGCCCAATCCCCGCTTAAGCCTTGTCAAAGAAGGTATCCGGTTATGTAAAGAGGAGGGGGTTGATTTCCTTCTCCCAATCGGAGGAGGAAGTGCCATTGACTCTGCCAAAGGAATCGGATATGGCCTGGCCAATGATTTTCCTCTTGAAGATTTGCTTCTAGGAAAAACAGCAACTGATAAAATTGCCCCCATAGGCTGCATTTCTACTATTGCCGCTACTGGATCAGAGACGAGTAATTCCATGGTTATTACAATTGAGGAAGGTATGCTCAAACGCTCATACAACCATGACTGCGCCCGTCCTAAATTTGCGGTCATGAACCCTGAGCTCACCTTCACACTCCCGGTATACCAGACTGCCAGCGGTGCGTCTGACATTATGATGCACACGATGGAGCGTTACTTTACAAATACCTCTGACGTAGATCTGATTGACCGTATGGCCGAGGGACTACTTGTCTCTGTACGGGAAGCCGCCATAACTGCCGTACATGAGCCAGACAACTATGAAGCGCGCGCGGCCCTGATGTGGGCGGGGAGCCTATCCCACAACGGACTTACCGGTACAGGTCGGGTAGCAGATTTCGCCTCCCATAAAATTGAACACGAACTCGGGGGAATGTTTGATGTAGCTCACGGTGCAGGCTTATGTGCTATATGGGGAAGCTGGGCTAGGTATGTGTTAAAAACAAACCCTTACCGGTTTGCCCAATTTGCCGTGCGTGTGTTTCATGTGGAGGAAAATTTCTATGATGTGGAAAGCACTGCACTCAAGGGCATTGAAGCGTGGGAAGAATGGTGCCGTAAAATAGGCATGCCTACAAATATGAAAGAACTTGGCATTGAACCCTCAGATGCACAGATCCACGAGATGGCCGAAAAGTGTGTGGCCGCCGGTGGAGGGCATGTAGGATTTTTCCAAACTTTATATAAAGATGATGTTATTAAAATATACGAGATGGCAAAAAAATAAAATTTTACTTTTTCATAGAATTGGCTGGTATATTCTATCTTTTTTTCCAAATACTAAATCACATGATAATGAAAAAAAGGAGAGTTTTCTATGGACAAAGTTGAAAAAATGAAACAACAGAAACAGTATGAGGATTATGTAAAACAGAAAACTCCTGTCCACAATGTGTATGTAAATATGGCAAAGGCATTTGTCACTGGAGGAATTATTTGTACTCTGGGGCAGTTCATCTACAATTACTGTGAACTTCAATCCCTGTCTAAAGACGAATGCAGTGGATGGACCTCCATGCTGCTTGTACTTATCAGCGTAATCCTTACAGGAATCAATGTATACCCTAAAATCGCCAAATGGGGCGGCGCAGGGGCCCTAGTCCCTATCACAGGTTTTGCTAATTCAGTGGCGGCCCCGGCCATTGAATATAAAAAAGAAGGGCAGGTATTTGGAATCGGATGTAAGATTTTCACTATTGCCGGCCCTGTCATACTCTATGGGATTTTTACTAGCTGGGTACTGGGGTTACTGTACTGGATTTCTAAATTCATTTAAATATAGGACATGAAAAATGGCACTTCACAAATTAAAGCGAAGTGCCATTACTTATGCCTGCGCACAGGCAGGCATATATCATTTATTAGTGAGAAAAAGCTGCTGTTTTAACGCTCCTCCCGGAAGTAATTGAGCCCGCAGCTCTTAGGCTGTGCATGTTCCTTACTCTGTCTCATGCTAGTCACCACAAGTACAATGATCGTCGCAACATAAGGAACCATGTCATAGATCTGTGCAGGCAGGCCGGGAATATTTATGTACATACGCATAATAGTCAGGCCTCCAAAAATAAGGGCAACCAACATCCCTCTTGCAGGGCTCCAGGTCGCAAAAATAACCAGGGCAACCGCCAGCCAGCCATAGCCGCTGACACATCCATGTACCCACACGCCCGATGTTGTCACCATACTCATATACATACCGCCGATCCCGCAGATCCCTCCGCCTATCACAGTTGCTGCATATTTATATTTTGTAATATTGATTCCCGCCGCGTCTGCTGTGGCAGGATCTTCCCCTACAGCCCTTAGGTTCAGGCCTACCCTGGATTTATTAAAAAACCAGGCCATCAGTACAGCAAGCACAATCGCAAAATAGACAAGCCAATTATATTGGAAAAGCAATTTCCCGAGTATGGGGATATCCGAGAGCACTGGAATGTGGAGCCTGGAAAAGGCCTCTTTAGTTGCACTGCCTACTGCCACATATCCCCCAGCTTTCTGTCCAATATATTCTCCAAAAAAATTCCCGAAACCAGTACCGAATATTGTCAATGTCAGGCCTGTCACATTTTGGTTTGCCCTAAGAGATATGGTCAGGAAGCTATAAATCAATGCACCGAAGGCACCTGCTGCAAAGGATACTGCCAGGGCAATCAGGGCAGACACAATTCCACTTGCCGCCCCCCCGGCCTTAGCTACACCCTGCTCATAATAATATGAACCTGCCAATCCGGTAATGGCCCCCATAAACATCATCCCCTCAACGCCCAGGTTCAGATTGCCAGACTTCTCTGTCAGTATCTCCCCCAGGGCGCCCAGAAGAAGCGGCGTGCCGGCCAGCACGGCAGCAATAAACAAACTGTTTAATGTACTAATCATGTCTTTCCTCCTTCCCCCGGAATATCAGACGGTACGTAATAAAGAACTCACACCCGAGCATAAAGAATAAAATGATTCCAATCAGAAGGTCAGAGGCAGACGCAGGTATTTTAAAATTTGTCTGGATAGTGTTGGAGCCTCTCTCCAGCATCGCAATAAATACAGAGACAGCCAGCATCCCAAAGGGATTCATCTTTGCCAGCCAGGCCACTGTGATGGCTGTAAATCCCACGCCTCCTGCCGTCCCTTCCGTAATAGTATAATCTGCCCCTGCAAACTGCAGCATCCCCACAAGTCCACAGAGTGCGCCTGATAAAAACATAGTCCTAATGAACACTTTACTGACATTAATCCCCGCATACCGCGCTGTATTATTACTCTCTCCCACAACAGCAATTTCATATCCCTGTTTTGTCTTATTAAAATATATGTAGGAAATAACAACTAATACTAAAGCCAAAATCCATCCCCAGTGTACGCCAAGTACTTTTGTCAGCCGCGCCCCAGGCACAAGCATGGCAATCTTCGGGAAGCTGCTTCCAGGAGCCTTCCAGGGCCCGTTCATGAGATATTTAATAAAAGCCAGGGCAATATAATTCAGCATCAAGGTAAACAAAGTCTCATTTGTCCCCCATTTTGCCTTACAGACTGCCGGGAGAAGCCCGTACAACCCGCCTGCCGCCATCCCGGCCAGGAGCATAAGAACTACCAGAGGAAGCTTAGGCAGAATATGGGCGGTAAAAAGTCCAAAAAAACCTGCCGCCACTGCACCCACTAATATCTGTCCCTCTGCCCCGATATTCCAGAACTTCATTTTAAAAGCAAAAGAAATGCCAATAGCTGTAATCAAAAGGGGGATTGCCAGCTTGACTGTCTCATGTATGACTGTCCGGGATCCCCATGAACCAACCACCATAGCCTTATAGACGGACAAGGGGTTGTGTCCCAGAAATAAAATTAAAAGTCCCCCGGTTATCAGGGAGAGAAGGAATGCAATTCCCCGTATTCCCCAGGATTTCTGTCTTGAAATCACATCCCTCTTTACCATACGTATCAGAGGCTCCTTTGCCTGTGCATTTTGATTTCTGCTCATGCACCCACCTCCTCACTCTTGCCGTCTACATGTATCATCATTAGTCCAATATCTTCCTTTGTTACTTTTTGGGGATCCACAATACCACTTACTTTGCCACCGCACAGAACCATAATCCTGTCGGATAACTCCATCAGCACATCCAGATCCTCTCCTATAAAAATTACCGCCACACCCTTTTGCTTCTGCTCGTTCAGCAAGTCATATATTCTGTAAGAAGAGTTAATGTCCAGTCCGCGTACCGGGTAAGCCACAATCAAGACAGAAGGACTGCAGGCAATCTCCCTTCCCAACAGCACCTTCTGCACATTCCCTCCTGAAAGCCTTCCCACTGGGGTTTCCACACCCGGGGTTACAATTTCCAGATCTTCAATGAGCTGGCTGGCCAGTGCTTTTGGAGTCTTTCTGTCCACAAACAGCCCTTTATTATTTTTGTAGCTGCGCAGCATAACATTATCCGTCATATCCATCCCTGCAACAAGACCCATTCCCAGCCTGTCCTCCGGGACAAATGCCATAGAAATCCCCTTTTTCACAATCTCATCCGGCTTCAGCCCCAAAATCCTTTCCTTGATGGGTTCCCCGTCCAATTCTCCAGCATACAGTACAGAGCCTCCCACTGTCGGATATAATCCCGCTATCACCTCGCACAACTCCTTCTGGCCGCTGCCGGCTATCCCTGCCACACCCAGTATTTCCCCGCCATAAGCAGAAAAAGAAACATTGTCAAGAGCTTTCACGCCATCCCCGCTTAAACAGGTAACGTCAATAACCTGGAGCTTTTCCTGGCCTCTTTCTATCTCAGGCCTGTCAATTTCCAGGCTGACTGGCCGCCCGACCATCATTTCAGTCAGCTGGGCCTGGCTGGTCTTGTCAGTATCTACGGCACCTATGTACTCACCCTTGCGCAAAATAGCCACCCGGTCAGATATAGAAAGCACCTCATGAAGTTTATGTGTAATAATAATAATTGATTTACCATCCTCCTTCATGTTCCTCAGCACAGCAAACAGTTTCTCTGTCTCCTGGGGAGTCAGCACTGCAGTAGGTTCATCCAGTATCAATATGTCTGCGCCTCTATAGAGTACCTTTAAAATTTCTACAGTTTGTTTCTCTGAGACAGCCATATTGTATATTTTCTTTGTAGGGTCTATCTCAAAACCATACCGGTCAGCAAGCTCCCCCACCTTACTGTTAATTTCCCTGCGGTTCACCGTAACCCTGCCATTTAGTCCCAGCACAATATTCTCCGCCGCTGTCAGGACTTCCACCAGCTTAAAATGTTGATGGATCATACCGATGCCCAGGTCAAATGAATCCCTGGGAGAACGGATTGTGACTGGCCTGCCATGCACATGTATCTCACCATGATCAGGGAAGTAGATGCCCGAAAGCATATTCATCAATGTTGTCTTGCCGCTCCCATTCTCCCCAAGGAGTGCCAAAATCTCCCCGTTTTTCAATTCCAGGTCTACATCTCTGTTGGCCACTACCTTGCCAAATGTCTTGGTGACATGTTGCATTTTTACAGCATAATTTGTCTCTTTGCCCACATCCTCACTCTCCTTCTTCTCTGCGTGTTTTATATTAACCCCCTCAATAGACAAGGGTACTGTGCTTCCAAAAACAGAGCCGTTATGTAACGGCTCTGCCAATGAACTTATTCCTCATTAAATCAGCTATTCAACCACATTACATCCTTCTATAATATAACTCCAGGATGGTGCAGAACTTTCTTCCTGCTCGTGATAGTAATCGCCTTCCTCTACTTCAATTGTCTCGCCGTCCGGACTCGTGCCTTTAAGAGGGCCGTCAAATACATGAATCTCTCCTGACTTAAGCGCTTCCTCTGCCTTGTCAATGGCTTCCTGTGTCCCCTCAGCTGCGATGTCTGTGTTCAACGGGGAAAGATATACTGCACCGTCTGCAAGTCCTTTGCACCAGTCAACGGGGATCTCCTCGCCGTCAATCATTGCCTGGACAGCGTCAGTCACATAGATGCCCCAGTCAATCCGGGCAGAAATCAGGGAAGCTTTAGGCGCCGCCTCTATCATATCATTATTATATCCTACCTGCCATACCCCATTTTCCTCAGCCGTTGTCGCCGGGGCTGTAGAATCTGAGTGCTGGGAAACAACGTCGCACCCACGCTCAATCAATGCTTTTGCAACCTGTGACTCTACAGTTGGGTCATTCCATGAATTCGTATACATAATATCCATTGTCACATCTGGATTCACACTCTTTGCGCCCAAATAAAATGCTGTATAGCCGCTGATTACCTCCGCAAACGGAAATGCAGCTACGTATCCCAGTTTATTTGACTCTGTTTTCATGCCTGCCGCGATACCTGCCAGGTAACGCCCTTCATAAATAGAGGCAAAATAATTATGCATATTATCCAGGCCTGAATCTGCTGCCTGATAGCCTGTGGCATGGCAGAACTGAATCTCGGGGTACTCTGCTGCAACCTCTTTTACGTAATCTTCAAATCCAAAGCTTGTTGCAAAGATGATATTACAGCCTGCATCCACAAGCTCCCTGAGTGCTGTATCACACTCTGCCCCCTCAGGGACATTGAATTTATTGACAATCTGGTCATCGCTTAAGCCAATGGCTTCCTGCATCTCCTTTGTACCCAAATCCTGATTATAGGTATACCCCATATCACTTGGGTCAGACACATGTACAAATCCTACTTTAAGGTCCTCTTTGGCAATGCCCGCGGCCTCTGTCTTTTCCTTTGTGTCGCTACTTCCTGATTCAGCGGCCGGTGCACCACAGCCAGCAAGCAGGCCGATCACCATAGTTGCGCACAGCAGCGCGCCTAACAGTTTCTTTTTCATACTTTTCTCCTCCTAAAAAAAACTGGCTACCCTCATGGGAAACATATTCCTTCATTGGATAGCCTGTACTACATTTAAATTTTACACTGACCACAATCATAAGTCAAGTTTCCATTCCTGATTTCATGAAAAAGAATTGCTGCTGGGCACAGCGCCCAGATTAGGCATTTAACTATTTTTATCCGGCACAGCCACTCATACATGCCCTACCACCGCTGGAAGAAAAATAGGACAGCACCCAGTCCCTTCCCCACAGCCATGCTTACAATAAAAACAGACACATAGCGCACGATTTTGAGTCTTCTTACAAAGATAGGGAATACGTTCAATATTTCTGCAAGTGCCATGGCCCAGCATCCTACAAATACACCTGTCAACAGTCCAAATATAGGAAGCAGCCACATGCCGCCGGAAATATGGATCTGGAATACAGACATAAGGTTCCCGACGATCCCCCCTACGGCAACACAGTCTTCATACAGCAATATCTTATCTGCAGTATGTGTCCTGTCTGCAAAATCTGCCACAACACCCAGTTCTATTATAAAAGAAAATAACCCCCCGGCTACTACCACCCCTGCACTAAGTCCTATGAGTGCCAATATGATTTGATTTACCCACATCCAGCTCCTGCTCCCTTCTTGACGCATCCTCCACCAGTGTTGTCTGTATATCATTCTCATAAAGCCGCATCTGCACTTCCATAGGCGTGGGGTCTACCGTGAAGCGCCTTTTGCCAAAATGATTAAAAAATACCAGTATGCCGACTGTAACACCTACAGAATACGATACCTCCAGAATTGTAAAGCCGTCTGAACCCGTTCCCGTCACATATTCGTAAATCTGGGAAAACAGTGTTGTCACAGAAACATCATTATTAAATGCCATAATTGAAAAAGCTGCCCCGCAGAATGTGAGAAGCATCACGATGGCAGTTTTCAATATATGCATGAATATTCCCGGTGTCTTCTGCTCTTCATAAGTGATGATAATATCCTGCTCACCCATATTCTGTATCTCCAATCCAGGATATTTCTCATGGATACAGGCAATAATTTTTAATATGGAGATTACAAACCTCTGTTTTTTTCCCTCTGGTATTTTTAAAATTTTTAAAGTCTTTAATTTCGGGATAATACTTTTATTGCTGCACTCAAATGCCATAATATCTCCGAGGGTGACGTCTCTTTTCTGAACCTCAACATCCCTGTCACCCTTCAGATATACCGTGTCCTTATTAACAGACATGATGCCCCTCCTCTGTTGCCTGTACCAGAGTCCCTTCACTGCTTATTCCTGTATTGCTGCCGCCATAATAATAGTAAAAAACACCGATCACCACTGCTGCCAGTACAATCCCCAACAGGCAGATACGGATTTTTCTTCTTCCTTTTTCCATACTGTCATCCTTCCTTTCCTGCTATTGACGCCGTTCCCGGAACAGTGCCGGCACTGCCTAAGAACCGCTTTTATGGACATGTCAAATATACCTCTAGTTGAATGCCATGTCCGTTTGAGAATTAGTATCCCGGATTTCAGGGAAAGTATGCAGTTGGTTTATGGATTCCAGAGCCTTAATATTTTTAATTATGCCATGCCAAGCCTGCGCAGGTTTTCAATAATCCGCTTTTCCATCCGCGATACCTGCACTTGGGATATCCCCAGCTTTTTTCCTATCTCTGCCTGTGTCTCATCGGCAAAATACCGCAGGTAAATAAGCTGCCTCTCCTCCTTGTCTAATGTCTCCAAAAGTTGTTTGAGCAGCATATGGTCCAGAATCTTTTCTTCTTTTCTCTCTTTTTCCTCCAGCTTATCTACAAGGCGGATCTCACTCCCCTCCTTCTGGTGGATGGGTTTATACAAAGATTCTACCTCTGTCCCCGCCTCCAGTGCCTGTACGATTTCTTCTTTATCTACATGCATTGTCTCTGCCAGTTCTTCCAAAGTCGGCTCCCTTCCCATCTCGGCAATCAGGGACTCCCTTGCCTGGAATATTTTATAGGACAGCTCTTTTAGGGAACGGCTCACTTTGATAATTCCATCATCCCTGAGGAACCGTTTTATTTCCCCTGATATCATGGGTACTGCATAGGTAGAAAATTTCACCTCATAAGACAAGTCAAATTTATCTATAGCCTTCAGCAGGCCGATACTCCCTATCTGAAATAAATCCTCTGCTTCAGTCCCCCTGCCGTAAAATCTCTTTACCACACACCATACCAGTCCTACATTTTCTTCTACCAACTGTTCTCTCGCTTCTTTATCCCCGTCGTGTGATTTTCTGATTAAAGCGATTGTGTGGTCCATAACTCCCTTCCTTTACCGATAGTTTTCTTCATCCTCACCCTGGTTCCCTGCCCAGGTTCGGACTCCACTTCTACCTTATCCATGAAGGCCTCCATAAACGCAAACCCCATACCTGAGCGCTCCAGCTCCGGCTTACTTGTATACAACGGTGTCATAGCCTGCTCCACGTCCTCAATCCCAATCCCATGGTCTTTGACCTCTACAATGATCTGGCTGTGCTCTATGCGGCACTTGATAGATATTTTATGTATTTCGCCCTCGTAGCCGTGAATGACAGCATTGGTAACAGCCTCTGACACAGCAGTTTTTACATCTGACACTTCCTCCACCGTAGGATTGAGCTGTGTCATAAATGCAGCCACGGATACTCTGGCAAATCCCTCGTTTGATGAATGGCTGTCAAAAATAATCTCCATTTCATTTGTGTTTTTCATATCTCGTCCTCCTCATATATCTGCATTATTCTTGTCATCCCCGACATTGTAAGAATCTTCTTTATTCTCACATTTGTATGAACTGCCCATATCTCACCGCCAACAAGCCGAATTACTTTATAGCGCCCCATAATTACCCCTATTCCTGAACTATCCATAAAATCCGTCATTTCAAAATCAAAAATCACATATTTAATGTGGTTGCGTTCGATCAATGTATCCGCCGTTTTACGCATTTCTTCGGCATTGTGGTGATCCACCTCCCTGGGCAGATAAATCGTCAGGCAATTTTCCTGCACCTGATACTTCATAGTACTCCTCCTCCGGTTATATTATATTCATTCAGGCACTGTGCCCTTATGGCAAAGCTGCCGCTGCCTTCTTTTGTTTCATGGATAAAAAATTTTCTTTTCTGCATCAGAAAAAGGATATGTAAATTTACATATCCTTATCTTGTGTACTTAATGCCTGTCTTATGTATAGCCGCTACTGCCCGGCTGTATCCTGTCCATCCGCCTGCTGGGCTGCCTGATCTTCTGTACCGCCGGCCGCCGCTGTGCTCTGGGATATGGTATTTAGGCCATTCTGTGCCTCTGTGGCATATTCTGTCCCGGGAACTAATTCTATTACACGGTTAAGATAATTTGTGGCATTGTCATTATCCCCGTTTCTCATATAGGACAGCCCAAGATTTAATAGTGCCGCCCCACTGTTGTACCCTTCATCCATACGCACAACTTTACTTAGGTTTGCAATGGCAGTATCAAAGTTGGCCACTTCAAATGAAGCCATGCCCGCCGAATATAAGGTGTCGCAGGCAACAGGGAATATATTTGAGGAAATCTGATCATAAATAGCCTGTCCCCCCTCTCCCAGGGCCTCTCTGTTCACATTCAAAAGTGTGTCCGCTATGACATCCTCCGTGTAACTCCCAGAGTTGTACTGGCTAGAGGCAGACATAAGATTCTCATAGCTCTCCGAAGTACTGGCTGCACTTTGGGCCGCCTGCTCAGAATCTACATTTGTGGCACGGTATTCATCCAATGTCCTTGTCTGGGCGCTGATTTGCGCCTCCTGGGCATTAATCCGCTCACTATACTCCACAATCTGCTTATTTACCTTGTCCGTTTTCGCCTGATCCACGGCAGGCACGATTAGAAACCATACGATTGCAGCTCCAATGACTGCACCGACTACTATATTTAACAGGGTAAACCTGCTTGCCAGTTCTTTAATCCCACCGTTCTTAGGCTGAATAATCGTCTCATTCCCAAGACTATATTCCACGGTTTCCTCTTTCCCCGGTTTTTCCTCCTTAATCTTACGTCCCCGCAGCTGGGTCATCTCATGCATATATCTTAGAGTCATCTCATTGGTCGTATCCAGCTTTCTGGCTATTCTTAGAACCTGCCTTGCCTTTGCATACTGTTCTGTGTGGAGATACAAAAGTGCAAGAAGCTGATAGGCTTTCAGGAATGTTGGGTTTGCCGCCACCACCTTTTTCAGCTGGATAATCGCCAGATCCTCGCCATTTTGCCCGCAATATATAAGGCACTGGTTATAGCGCTTTACTGTCTGGTTTATCACTTCCAGTTCTGCCGCAGACTCCTGCACCTTCCCTATAAAATAGTTAGCAATATTGTCCCCCGGCCTTAAGTTCTTACTTATAATCCACTCAACCAGTCCCTCTGCCACCTCTCCCCGGCCGTAGTACACCAGGCCTAAAAGATTTCTGGCAGCGACATTTTCTCTATTATATTGTAAACTCCGCCGTAGGGAGGCAACTGCACCGGACATGTCCCGCATCTGCGCTTTCCTCAGGCCATCATTATACCAGTAGTTAGACTGGCATATGATTTTCTTCGTATAGTCCATCTATGCTCACCATAATCTTCCTTTACTTCGTCTGATCCATTACTTCCCTTAGAAGGTCCGTCATATCTGATAAATCTTCTTGATAGACTGCATCTTCTATATCTTCCACTTCCAGGCTGGGTCTAAATTTTTTCAGCTCTTCTTCATAATCCAGCATTATACGGCCTCCTTTATTAATGATTTAATCATTCCAGTCAGATAAAGAGAACCCAGGCAGAATACCCTGCGGCCTTCCCGGCGTTCCAAAACGAAAGTAAGTGCTTCCCCCAGTGACTCCCGGGCAAAGACTGGTTTCTCTGTATATTTTTGGAAAACCCGCTGCAGGCTTTGGACGCTTACAGCACGCTTGTCCTTAATAGGAGTCACCATATAAAAATCTGTCTCCAGGTTCCTGCACAAAAAGGCGATCATTTTCTCATAATCTTTATCCTGTACCGCTGAGAATACAATAATATTCCTTTTATCACCAGGCACACTCTGTACAAATCCCTCTACCGCACTTATATTGTGTGCGCCATCCACATAGACTTCGGGGAGTACCTCCTCCATGCGCCCTTCCCAGCAAAACCGGGCAAGGGCATCTCTCCATGTACTAAGACACCCTTTATCGCCAAACAGCATACGCATCACTTCCAATGCCAGCAGGGCATTCTCAGGCTGATAAATACCTATGTTCCTGAGAGTCCATGTAGTATCTCCATAATACGCATTCGCACAGGAAAATGCAATATATTTGTCCTTTATTCCCAGAATTTCGTACGCATCTTTCCCTATTTTTTTACAGGATGCACCGAGCTCTTTAGCTGTTCTCTCTATTACACGATTACTCTCTTCCTGTGTATCCGCAAAAAACACAGGAACTCCTGGTTTGATAATCCCAGCTTTTTCAAAGGCGATCTTTTCCACTGTATCTCCCAGAATTGCCGTGTGGTCCAGGCCTATAGAGGTAATAACTGCAGCAAGAGGGTTCTCTATCGTGTTTGTAGCGTCAAAACGCCCTCCCAGTCCTGTTTCCAGGACTATATACTCTACCCCTGCCCGGTGAAATGCCTCCATGGCCATGCCAAAGAGAAATTCAAAAAATGTCGGATGGGGCAGTCCCCTCTTTTGCATCTCATCTACTTTTGCCTTGACAAATAAAAACACATCTAAAAATTCTTCATCCGTAACCTGGCGGCCATTAATCTGTATCCGCTCATTCATTTTTATGAGATGTGGAGATATAAATAATCCTGCAGTCTTTCCTTGTGCCAAAAGCAGCGTATTCAAATAAGCGCATACAGAACCCTTACCGTTGGTACCTGCCACATGGATTACCCGGCTGCGGCTTAGAGGTTCCCCCAAATAGGACAAAAAAAGTCTTGTATGCTCCAGGCCGTTTTTGCTGGTAAATTTGGGGATCCCCAGTATATAAGCCTCTGCCTCTTTATATGTCACTTCTTTCCACCTTCATCCTGTTTCACAAACGCATTCCTCCCTGCCTCTACATCACTGCCGTCAGAAGGGAGCTCTGTCAGCTTCCCGTCCTTATATTCATATTCCGGGGATGTCCTGAAAATTGTATTGCTGGAACCCACCTGATTTACCTGGACTATATCGCCCTCCTTCAATTTAGTCTCCTTTAAGTCGATTCTAGTATTATTCAAAAATGTGCTTGCCTGCTTCTCTCCGTTTACAAACACTTTACTCTGCTTAGTAAAGTTTTCACCATATATACTATAAGTCCCATCCAGTTGGGATACCAGCTCTGTAATAGCGGTATCTTTTACCCCCATAGCCATATGGCCCTCTGTAATGGGGAGGCCGCTGTCCTCATACACATACTGGTTTCCATATAGAATGTCATACTGCAGCAATTCCAGGTCTGCCAGATAATTCTTAGTCTGCCTTCTCATCTGATGATAATTAAATACGGTCCCTGAATGGATATCCAGACGTTCAAAAACATCTGCCATAATCTGGTATGCTGCTATATTGCCATCTTGTTTCTTAAGGCCTATATTATCCCAGATGACATAATTTGTATTGTACAAGTATCTGCTTTTTAAGTCCTTTGCTTCCAGTCCCATAGTGGGGAGATGGTCTCCATAGAATACGATTACTGTTGGCTCCCCGCGCTTTTGAATCTCTTCCACAAGATTTCCAGCAAATTTATCCATCTCGTGTACTTCATTTACATAATACTCCCAGGCATTACGTTCCCCCTCATCCTCCGGGCCCGTGACAGTAATCTCCGGGTTTTCGATCATTTTCTCTGTGGGATAATCTCCATGCCCCTGTACACTGATAGTAAACACAAAATCCTGCTGCTGCGTTGTATCCATAGATTCCAGGATATTCGGTATTAAAATATCATCTGTGGCCCATCCCTTTGGGGTGGTCTGCAGAATATTCATAAATTCTTTGCTTGTATAATGGTCAAATCCCATATTATTGAATACATGGGCGCGGCTGTAAAAATTACCCCCGTTATTGTGCAAGGCTTCCGCGCCATATCCCAGGCTTCCCAGTGCTGTTGCTGCACTCTCCAGAACATTTGTCTTTGCATATGTCTTATATGGATATTCGCCCGGCCCAAAGAAGCGCATACTCATTCCTGTAAGCACCTCAAACTCAGTGTTCGCAGTGCCCGCCCCTACAGAAGGCACCTTAAAGTACCCTGATGAATACTCACTGTACATCTTCCTCAGATTGGGGATCGGATCTTCCGAGAACTGGAGCCATTCTACCTCTGTGGGGTCAAAGTAAGATTCTAGCTGCACAAATAATATGTTAGGAAGCTCTTCCTCTTCCCTGCCTGTTTCGCTCTTCGTTATAGCCCCGTCCTGACTTATATTTTTCATTGCGGACTCACTGTAACCCGATGGTTCAGATATTCCTGTATCAAAAATACTTGCAGTAAAGCAGTAAGGAAATCCATAATCCTCATATGCGAAGGCTATATTTCCAAAATAATTCGAGATTACCCTCTTGTCTATGGCTATGTCCGTCAAAAATATATAGGCCCCTATCCAGAATACTACGCCAAAAAGAGCCAGTATACGGTGCATTTTTCCGGTAAACTGCCCCCCCCGGCGCCACATAGAAACCACCCATATGACAACCGCCGCGATTCCAACAATTAAAAGCAGCAGCTCAAATGTATTGAAATAATTCCCTGTGAGCGCCAGTGCATCTGAGAGCACCTTCAAGTCCTGTGCGTTAAAAGGCGTGACCCGTTTTAAAAGCAGATAACCATTACAGGTTCCCAAAAACAGCCAGAATACACTCAGCAGGATTCTGGCAAAGACTCTCCTCCTGACTAGGTATACAATAGAAAATGTAGCAAATATTAAAAATGCATTGAACAAAAACACCTCAGGCGTCCCTGTCATATACTCCCAGGCCTGAAGCAGAGAATGCCTGGATATTACTTCTATAAAAAAGTTCAGCACGCAGGCCAGCACAAAATGCAGGATCAGAGATATCCTGTCCATAAAACGGTAGACAGGCTGCATCTTTTTTGCGAATTTACTGTTGCGCCTTTGTTCCAGTATATGCTGGCGCCGTTGGCGCCGCTCCCTCCAATATCTGCGTACATCTTCGCCTTTTATATTTTTAATCTTTTGAAAAAAGCCTTTTATATCAGGTTTCTTGATTTGAATGCGTTTCATGTATGCCCTCTCTTATCATTTCTTCAGGCCGGCCATTCTCTCCTGCACCTGCTTAAGCATCTGTGAATATTTTTCCAGCTTACCTTTTTCCTCCTGCACCTTTGCTTCTGGCGCCTTGCTCAAAAACCTCTCATTTGCCAACATTCCTTTTGCCCTGGCAATTTCCTTTATCAGCTTTTCCTCTTCTTTTTTAAGCCGGTTCAGCTCCTGTTCAAAGTCAACCAGCTCCTCCATGGGCAGATATACCACAGCATCCGGCACAACCACTGACACTGCATCCTCGGGGATGCCTTCCTTTTTACTGCTGATGAATATATCTGCTGCGCTCATCAATGGTTTTATAGAATCTGTAAGTGTTTCCAATCCCCGGCAGAGCTCTTCTTCTTTGCAGACAATAAACACTTTTGTCTTTCTTGCATTTTCCACATTCATTTCGGCCCGAATGTTTCTGACTCCCCGCACAATCTCTTTCATATGCCCCAGAATATTTTCTTCTTCCGGGAAATCCCACTCCTTCTTATAGGCCGGCCATGCAGATATCATTAATGATTCCTCCTCTGGCACCAATGCACTGTAGATCTCTTCTGTCACAAATGGCATGAAAGGATGAAGCATCTTAAGCGCTTGGGAGAGTACTGTTTTTAAAGTCCAAAGAGCGCACCTTGCACCATCCGGCTCTTCCGCCCTGTGATAAATACGGTATTTTGCAATCTCAATATACCAATCGCAAAATTCGTCCCATATAAAATCATATACTTTCTGCACTGCAATACCCAGCTCAAACTTGTCCATATTTTCTGTTACATCCACTGCCAATGTATTTACCCGTGTGAGGATCCACTTATCAGCAGCGCCAAGTTCAGAAACTGCCATACTTCTCAATTTTTCATCTTCCAGGTTCATCAATATAAAACGGGAAGCATTCCACACCTTATTGGCAAAATTCCTGCTGGCCTCTACTCTTTCATTATAGAAACGCATATCGTTTCCCGGTGCATTTCCAGTTACCAGCGTAAGCCGCAGGGCGTCAGCGCCATACTGGTCAATGATCTCGAGGGGGTCGATTCCATTCCCCAGAGACTTGCTCATCTTCCTTCCCAGGGAATCTCTCACAAGTCCATGTATCAACACGGTATGGAAGGGAGACTGGCCAGTATGCTCCAGTCCAGAAAATACCATACGTATTACCCAGAAGAAAATAATATCATATCCTGTAACAAGCACATCTGTAGGATAAAAATATGCTAAATCTTCCGTTTTCTCCGGCCACCCCAGCGTGGAAAATGGCCAGAGTGCTGAACTAAACCATGTGTCCAGGGTATCCTCATCCTGTGTAAATTCTGTGCATCCGCAGTGTTCACATTTCCCTGGCATTTCCCTGGCTACTACAAATTCTCCACATTCTTTACAATAATAGGCCGGGATCCTGTGCCCCCACCAAATCTGCCTGGAAATACACCAGTCCTTTATATTTTCCAGCCAGTGAAGATAAATTTTGTCAAAGCGCTCTGGCACAAATTTAAGTTCGCCTGATTTTAACGCCTGGATAGCAGGCCCTGCCAGTTCTTCCATCTTCACAAACCATTGTTGTTTTATCAGCGGCTCCACTGTCGTCCCACAGCGGTCATGAGTTCCCACATTATGTGAATGAGGCTCTATTTTCACAAGATATCCCTTTGCATCTAAGTCCTCTACTATGGCCTTCCTTGCCTCGTACCGCGCCATGCCTGCATATTTCCCGCCCTTATCGTTGATAGTAGCATCATCATTCATGATGTTAATTTCTTCCAGGCCGTGGCGCCTGCCAACTTCAAAATCATTTGGGTCATGGGCCGGGGTAATCTTAACAGCGCCTGTACCAAATTCTTTATCTACATAATAGTCCGCCACAATCGGTATCTCTCGTCCCACCAGAGGCAGAAGAGCTTTCTTCCCTATAATATCCTTGTAGCGCTCATCCTCCGGATGCACTGCAATGGCGGTATCCCCCAACATTGTCTCCGGCCGGGTGGTGGCTATTTCCAAAAACCTGTCTGTGCCAATAATAGGATACTTAATATGCCAGAAGGAGCCTTCCTGCTCTTCATGCTCAACTTCAGCATCAGAAAGAGAAGTCTTACATACCGGGCACCAGTTAATAATCCTGGAGCCTTTATAGATATACCCTTTTTCGTAAAGTTTTATGAACACTTCCTCAACGGCTTTGCTGCAGCCCTCATCCATTGTGAACCGCTCTCTGTCCCAGTCACAAGAAATCCCCAGTTTCTTCAGCTGATTTTCAATGGTCCCAGCATATTCTTCTTTCCATTGCCAGGTTCTCTTAAGGAAACCCTCACGGCCCAAGGCTTTTTTGTCGATCCCCTCTTCCTTAAGCTGGTTTGTCACCTTTACTTCTGTGGAGATGGCCGCATGGTCTGTGCCTGGAATCCAGAGTGCATTATAGCCTTCCATTCTTTTAAAACGGATTAATATATCCTGAAGCGTATTATCCAGCGCATGCCCCATGTGCAGTTTGCCTGTGATATTCGGAGGCGGCATCACCGTTGTAAAAGGCTTTTTGCTCCTGTCTGCCTCTGCATGGAAGTACTTCTTTTCACACCACTTTTCGTATAGTTTTTCTTCAATTTCCTTTGGATTATACGTTTTCGCCAATTCTTTACTCATAGTTTCCTCCTTGTTCTCCCTCACATACCCTGCTTTTTTATTAAGTCCTTACAAATACTTTACCACTCCATTGTAACTGCAAAACAATGCCCTTTTGCTGCATACAGGCTCCAGAATACAAAAACACCCTTTACATACTATGTAAAGGGCGCATTCCACGCGGTACCACCTTTATTCATGCTGCTTTAGGCCACAGCAGGAATTTGTTTAATATCCCTGCTCCCACGCACGCATCTCTTCTGTCCTATAACGCGGACAACTCCGGGATACCTTACTGTACGCTTCGGGCATCCAGTTCAGAAGCTACCTTCCATACTCCTTTTCCTGGAACCATCTTTCAGCCGGTGGACGGTTCTCTCTGACAGGCGGCCTTATGTACTCCTCTTCATCAGCACCTTTATATATTAATAAAATGTTAACTATATATTAACTACAAAATATCATATCTTTCGGGGACTGATTTGTCAAGGAGTTTACGTAATCTTAATATTTATCATATTACACAAAAATCACATTGGCGTCGCCAAGTACATTTACAGCAGCGTATAAATTCCCTAAAGTAGGCCTTACTCTATTCCTTAATCTGCTTTAGTTTGGATATCATATCTACAATCGAATATCCATAATTATCTGCCGTGGCCCACCCATATCCTTCCGGGTTTTCCTGCTGCCCCAGCCATTCTACATAGGGGGCACACCCCTTTGTGACATATTCATAACGGTCATCCACACATTCCTGGCTCAGTGCATCCGCTGTGGCATATGCCTTCAAATGTTGTATCTGCGCCCGGATACCAGTTCTGACATCAGGATAAGAATTGCCTGCCACGCCGCCCCCTGTCGTCCCCAACCCGGCAAAATTAAACTGTTCAATGGATGCATCCCCTCCATACTGCAGCCATCCTGTCTCTTTCATAGTCTGGACAAACGCTACCTCAGGACGGACCCCTTCTGCCACAGCCTCATCGTAGTACATTTGGCAGAATGTTTCTATGCTGTCGGCCCCGCCCTTTTCCAGCGCTTCCTTGGGATATTGCTCACCACTGGATTTAAAATATTCCACCATCTGATCTACCGTCACAGAACTTTTCCCCATAATTGGATACTGCCCATCTGCTATAACCTCTTCTGCCTGCTCCCCACTGTTTTCTACAGTATCTGAGCTGCCATCCTTCTCTTCCTGCCCTTCCGATTGTGAAGATTTATCCTCCTTGGCCGCTGCATTTTCCTCCTCGGCCTTTTTTACAGCCTCCTGCCCGGATGCCGGAGTTTTTTCCCCGTCCTTTTTACTCAGCATCCCCTTGCCTGCAGCTATGCCTATGATGACGACCAATAAGACTGCCAGTGCGGCCTCCAGTAAAATTTTCATTTTATTCTTGTCCCAATTTTTAAAATCCATAAACCCCATCCTTGTCCCCAAATTAAGTTTACTTCCCCAGCTCGCCTCAGACGGCCTTACATCTGCCGTCCACTTGTCCCCCGTTTAAGGATATCCTGGGGCTGCCTTATTGAATATTCGTAGTTCAATAAGTATACCTTACAATATATGCAGTCCAAATGCAAGTATGAGGAATTTCTCAAGGATGGCACCCTCTTCTTCTGTAAATGCAGGCTGGGTCTTACCTGCCACAGCCATATTATAGTATGTTCTCAGGGACTATATATTTCATAGGATTCATCTCCCAGTATGTGGCTGCCTCTGCCCCCTTCTCTATGCAGAAACTGCTCGCCCCGCTGTCCGTATAAAACCGGGTTGTGAATACCTCTTCCCCTCCATTTAAATATATCTCCAGGCAGGAGGTATCTGCCAGTATACGGATTGCATTGCATTTCTCCAAATATACACTGCGTTTCCTTCTGCCGCACCCCAGATCACATTCCTTTAAAAACTCTAGTGTAAAGTAATGATCCACAAGACTGTACTGAAGCTTAATCCCATCACTGACAGTAACTATAATATCCGAATTAACTTTCGTCTCTATGTGGGCGTCGTACATCCTCATTGCCCGGGAGGATTCTCCCACTCTGAGTGTCTCTTCTTTTTTTTGCAGTGCTGAAATTTCTTTCACTGGATACTGCATTACCTTGCCATCCTTAAGAAATACTTCCCTCGGTACGGTTAAAGCATTCTGCCACCCCCTGGCTACTGTGGGGTTACGCTGTCCAGGGTCATCCGGCATACCAATCCATCCAATCAGTATCCTTCTCCCATGGCTGTCCTCAAAAGTCTGAGGGGCATAAAAATCAAATCCCCGGTCCCATTCCTTAAAACGCTTAAGGCGGTATGAACCTTCAAATCTCCCTGTAAGTTCAAAATATCCTGACTGATATAAATTCTGATAATTCCCTTCTTGTTCCTCAACCCCCTGGGGCGACACACTTAAAATCTTCCTGCCGTCCAACATAAAAGCGTCCGGGCACTCCCACATATATCCAAATTTTTCTGTCGAAGTCAGGGTGTTCACCAGCTTCCAGTTCTTTGTCCCAGAGCTCTCATAGACAAGCACTTCCCCTTCATCGTCCTGGGTCCTGGCCCCTAAAAACATATAGTTTTTATTATTTTCAGCTCCTATGCTTTTTCCTGGCACAACTTTTGGGTCACGCACATGGCAGGTAAGATTCTCCGGATAGTCTGTATTTGTCAGCAGACATTTCTTTTCCCCAAAGGTACGGCCGTCTTCGCTGCATACAAGTATTGTATTTGCCTGGCGCCCGTCTGTTATATAATTGTAATCTCCCTGCAGTTTTACATTACCCGTGTAAAACAAATTCATTCTGCCGCCTGCAACCAATGCGGACCCGGAATAGACTCCGCACTTTTCAAATTCTTTTTCTGGCGATAGTGCAATGCCTGCATATTCCCACTCTACCAGATTCTTGCTCAAATAGTGGCCCCAGTACTTCATCCCCCCCTCTGGATTATCTGGCGTATACTGAAAAAACACATGGTATTCTCCATTAAATTCACATAATCCATTTGGGTCATTTAACCAGCCTGTGGGCGGCATGAGATGGAACCCAAGCCTCCACCTGTCATTTTCATTTATTCCTAACATAAGCCTCCTTAAAACCCCTTTATATTTTGTCTTTATAATTGATTCCCATCACCTGTTTCCTCCGCCCATAGAGCGGCAGGCTCGGCGCCGGAAATATAAATTTGTTATTCTAATTGCTTTCTCCACCAGCCGTAATAGTAATTTCTTTATACTTGCCTGGATTAGTAACTATAATCGGACTGACTGTCACTAAACCGGCTGCCTTGATTTTCTCCATGTCAAATTCCAGCAGCAGATCTCCTCTCCTGACTCTTTGTCCTGCCGTTACATGTGCGGTGAAAGGCTCTCCTCTTAAAGACACCGTTTCCAATCCAATATGGACCAACAATTCCAATCCATCCTCTGTCTCCAGTCCGAGAGCATGTTTCGTATCAAATACTGTCACAACAGTACAGTCAAAAGGCGCATATACCTTTCCCTCTGCCGGCTTTACTCCCACACCGTCCCCTAATACGCCTGATGCAAATGTGGCGTCCGGCACTTCAGACAGAGGAATCACCTTTCCTTTGACGGGACAGGTAATTTCCAGTATTTCTTCACCCTGCTGATTATCCGGGACTGTATTCGTTGGTTTTGCTTCCTTCGGTTCCTCTTCTAAATCTTTATTCTGTTCAGGTTCCTCTTTAAATCCCAGCAGTCCTGTCAGAATAAATGCAGCGCCAAAGGCAATGGCCATAGCAATCACATACTGCAGCGGACGGTGCAGGTGCAAAAGTATGCCGAATATGCCTGTCACACCTGTCCCGGTTGCTCCAAGGTTTACAATAGATGCGTACAATGCCCCAAAGGCTGCACCTATGGATGCTGCTATAAATGGTCTTCCAAGCCGTAAATTAACCCCAAAAATTGCAGGTTCCGTAATACCCATACATGCACTGAGGGCAGAGGGAAGAGCCACAGACTTCATTTTCTTATTTTTGCTTTTGAATGCAACTGCCAATGCCGCGCCGCCCTGCGCCACATTTGCCGCAGATGCCAGAGGTAGCCAGAAAGTAAGGCCAAATTTCGCCAATTGCCCCACATCTATTACGGTATACATATGATGGATTCCTGAAACTACTGTTGTGGCGTATAGTCCGCCCATCAAGAAACTGCCTATGCCGAAAGGAAGTGTAAGAAGTTTCTGAATCCCATCTAATAGACCGTTTTCTATAAACACAAACACTGGGCCAATGGCTGCCAGCGTAAGATATCCTGTAACAAATACACTCACAAGAGGAGTGATAAACAGATCAAACATAGGAGGCACGATTTTATGCAGCCGTTTTTCAATCACGCTCAATACAAATACTGCAATAATAACTGGAATTACATGCCCCTGATAGCCAACCATATCTACTTTCCAAAGTCCAAAAAATACCTCTTGTGTTTTTTGTACTCCTTCTGTAGCTACTGTCCAGGCATTCTGAAGGTCGGGATGGATCATAATCATGCCGATGACAGCTCCCAGGAAGGGATTTGCCCCAAAAACTTTTGCCGCGCTAAATGCAATTAAAATAGGCAGAAAAACATAGGCAACGTTGCTGAATAAAACAGCAAACTGGTAAATAGATCCATCTGTACTTATTTTCAGGAAACCATTGTTTACCATGAAATTCAGGGCTTCCATGATCCCCATAAGGAAACCGCTTGCCACTATGGCCGGAATAATAGGCACAAATATATCACCAATTGTTTTAATCAGGCGCTGAAAGGGGTTCCCCTTTTTGGCAGCCTCCCTTTTTACTTCCTCTTTGCTTGCACCGCTTACTCCTGCTATTTTTATAAATTCGTCATATACTTTATTGACAGTCCCAGTCCCCAGAATAATCTGCATCTGGCCTGAGGCAAAAAACACCCCTTTCACGGCTTCCATATTCTCCACAGCCTTACTGTCACACTTGCTATTATCTGAGATAACCAACCGGAGCCGTGTCGCACAATGGGCTGCTGAAATCAGGTTTTCTCTGCCACCTATCTTTTCTAAAATCTCCCTGGCAATTGCTTGGTAGTCCATAACATCCTCCTTTATGATAACGTTACCACTTTTATTAACATGATTTCACATATATTTTTAATAATTACGTGTATATATTATGAAATCGTTTTCACTTTTCACTTAATATTGTATCACTTTCTCTAAATCTGTAAATAGTCAGATGATCCAAATTTAAATAAGGTTTTTCAGTAATAATACACAAAAAAAGAAGGCAGTCCTTTCCAGAGCATTAAGCCTCCCAAAAGAACTGCCATTTTATACACTTTCCGCTTCTATCACTTCATATCCCAGCTTTGTCTGGCGTGATATAGTGCTTTTTTCCTCAATCATCTCCAAAAGCATATTTGCCGCCTCAATTCCACTGGTCTTATAAAAAAGATGGGCTGTTGTCAATTTAGGGGTCACAACTCTCGACATACGGTTATGCCCGATTCCACTTACAGCCACATCCTGAGGAACCCTTTTTCCCATATCCTTCAGGCAAGTCATAGCACCTACTGCCAATGTATCTGTGGCACAAAATACGCCGTCCAGGTTAGGATGCCTCCCTAAAAGCTCTTTCATACATCCATACCCTGCATCCATGCCAAAACCGCCAACTTCTATCATACTTTTGGCTGCCCTTATCCCAGATTCCCGCATGGCATCTATATACCCATCCGTCCTGCTCTTACCTGCCGCTGCATCCTCCTGAATGACGCCGATATGCCCTATGTTCTTACAACCCTTCCTCAGCATAATTTCAGCCATCGCTTTTGCCGCCCCATAATCATCATGATATACGCAGGCAAAACCCTCAAATTTCTGGCTGATAATCACTACAGGTATTTCCAGACGTTTCAAAGCCTCCCGGTGCGCCTTGTCGAATACAGATGCTGAAAACAATATGCCATCCACAGGATTGTTTTTAAATAAATTCAAATATTCAATTTCCCTTTTAGGCTGGTTCTCCGTGCTGGCAAGAAGCATCTGGTATCCGGCGCCAGAAAGTACAGAACTAATTCCATCTGCCACCCTGGCTATTGACTCCGAACTGATTTTCGGCAAAATCACACCAATAACCTTTGATTTTTTTGTCCTAAGTATCTGAGCCTGCTTAGACGGCTTATATCCTGTCCTATCTATAACAGCTTTAATTTTTTTACGCTTTTCCGCACTGATATAGCCGTCGTTCAGATAACGTGATACAGCAGACACGGATACACCGGCCATTTTCGCAATCTCAGTAATTGTCATAAAATCCCTTTTGCTCCTTTTCATTTTACGGAAAGAATATAGTGTTTCGTCAACTATTGTAACACCATCTGCCTTTCGGTTCAAGGACGCCTTTAGGGTATACCTTATTGGACGGAGTCCGCCCGCCCCTTTAGGGGCCTGCATTAGGGGGTGCCCTTTGGGTATACCTTATTGGACAGAGTCCGCCCGCCCCTTTAGGGGCCTGCATTAGGGGGTGCCCTTTGGGTATACCTTATTGGACGGAGTCCGCCCGCCCCTTTAGGGGCCTGCATTAGGGGGTGCCCTTTGGGTATATCTTGTCGGACATTCGTAGTCCAGTCAAATACCCCGATGCAAGCATCGGGGTATTTGACCCTCGCGGCAGTCGCCAAACGGACATGTAAACATATCTGCTTGGCTCGTTGCCCGCGGGAATAAATATATTATGTTAAATCGCCTGCAGCAGATATGCAGATACATTTTTCTGTTCCGCCATTCCCGGAAGCAGAAATATTGTTTACTCCAAAACAACTCCTTTTTGAAGCATCATATTCGCATAGAGTGCTTTCTCACTGGTAGCAATAATTGCATAGACACTTTTGGCCTCTTCGTAAAACTTGAAGCGCTCAATATTTCCCACTACATCAGCGCCCCTATCGTCATATTTGGCTATGATTTCTTTATATGTATCCCAGATAGGTGTCTCCACATTATCTCCTGCCATCACTTCCATCAGATTCACTGGCTTTTCCACATAAGTGTCCAGAGGGAACACTTGAAGAATAGCATCTAATATCTCTGGCACGCCATGCCCATCACAGCGGATTACAATAGCATCTTTTCCTATAGATTCTGAGGGGAAATTTCCATCGGAGATAACGAGGCGGTCACTGTGCCCCATCTCACATAATACTTTCAGCAGCTCTGGTGATAAAATCTGTGGAATTCCTTTTAACATCTCTCTCCTCCTGTTTTACCCAAAAAAGAATCTTCTCCTTTGGTGAAATATGAATACAAAGAGCGCCTACATGATAGGCACTCTCTGTATCACAGTCTGTTTAAATTGTTCCCAACCCACAGGCTATCCTATAATAAACCCTGCAGGCTATTAAGCACTAGACGCATCCCATACATGAGGGATATTATCTGATTGATTTGTACAGTGGCCCGTATGCCTGGCAAGCCCTGAAGTCCTGTCCTTCTTTATCCTGTCCAAATGCATTCCATGATGCAGGCCTGAAAATCTTCTCCTCAGGTACATTGTGCATTGCAACCGGGATTCTTAAGATAGAGCAAAGTGTTATCAGGTCAGCTCCAATATGGCCGTAGCTGATTGCCCCATGGTTTGCGCCCCAATTATTCATAACATCATATGCTGTGGCAAAAGCGCCTTCCCCTGTCACTCTTGGTGCGAACCATGTACATGGCCATGTATAATCTGTTCTCTTCCAGAGTACATCTGTCACTTCTTCAGGAAGTTTTACGGTCCAACCCTCTGCAATCTGGAGCATTGGCCCTAAGTTTTTAACAAGGTTCAGACGGATCATGGTCACAGGCATCTCAGCCTCTGTAACAAACCTTGAGGAATACCCGCCACCTCTGAAGTAGCCGAGATCTGCGTAATTCCAGGTTGTTGCATTCATAATAGCGTCCTGGTCAGCCTCTGTCACCTCGTACCATGGCTTCATACAGCCATTTCCATCGGCATCCTTTGCCTGTCCATTTGCATCCAGGCATGCTGCCCCTGAGTTAATCAGGTGGATAAACCCAGCCGCCTCTTTAGCCTTACCTTCCAGTTCATAGCCGCCTGTCGCTTTCTTTACCGCTTCAGGACTCCAGTATGTACGTACATCTGCAAAAATCTGGGCTGAATTTGTAAGCAGTTTACTGAACATCATTCCAAGGCCATTGAGAACGTCATTCTCTGTTGCAAGGATATATGGCTCTCTTGCGCCATTCCAGTCAAAGGATGTGTTAAGCATTGCCTCTGGGAAGTCACAGTTTGGATAGAAGTCTGTCCACTGCCTCTGTCCCTGGAATCCTGCTGCAAGGGCATTGTGGCCAACTTTCTCTTCCTCGCAGCCCTCCGGTAAATTATCATTTCCATTCATGAGGTCTTTGATGATACACATCATCTTAACTACAAATTCCCAATCAGAATCTTTAGCTTCACGTGATTTCTGGAATTCTTCTGGATTCTTGTCAAAGCCTTCTTTGCATTTCTCTTTTGTCCATGCCAGCGCTTTCTTGTATTCTTCCTCATCGTAAATGCCTTCTGTCATACGGCGGATGATTTCTACCTCGTCAACAGATTCTACACGCATGCCCAAATATTCTTCGATAAATGCAGGGTCAATAATAGATCCGCCGATTCCCATACAGATAGATCCAATCTGCAGGTAGGATTTACCTCTCATGGTTGCAGCGGCAACAGCAGCACGTCCGAATCTCAGCAGCTTTTCTCTTACATCACATGGGATCTCTGTGTTGTCAGCTTCCTGTACATCATGTCCATAAATACCAAATGCAGGAAGGCCTTTCTGCGCATGTGTAGCCAGGACAGAAGCAAGATAAACAGCTCCCGGCCTCTCTGTTCCATTAAATCCCCATACTGCCTTGATTGTCTGGGGATCCATATCCATTGTCTCAGCTCCATAGCACCAGCATGGAGTTACAGTCAATGTAATATCAACCCCTTCTTTTTTAAACTTATCTGCACAAGCGGCAGCCTCAGCCACACGGCCGATTGTTGTATCGGCAATGACTACCTTAACCGGCTCGCCGTTAGAATATTTTAAGTTCTCCTCAAAAAGTTTTGCGGCTGATTTAGCCATGTTCATGGTCTGGTCTTCCAGAGATTCGCGAACCTTGAGGACGCCTCTTCTTCCGTCAATTGTAGGCCTGATTCCGATTACTGGATAGTCCCCGATGAGTCTTGATTTTGCCATTGTTTTCTTCCTCCTTATTCTTGAATAAAAGTTTTAAATTTTTCATATGCGGCATCCCATTTTTCCTGGTTCTGTGGGATGTACTCATATGTTTTTTCTGAATCTGCAATAATCTGCCTTGCTTCGTTCACATCTTTAATGTCACCCAATGACATGAACTGTACCACTATATTGCCAAGCGCCGTGGCCTCTACCGGCCCTGCAATTACCTTACGGCCATTTGCCCCGGCTGTCATCTGGCATAAAAGCTTGCTCTGGATTCCTCCGCCTATCATATGTATGGTCGGATAATGTTTGCCTGTACATGACTCAATCTGCTCCAGGGCATATCTATATTTTAATGCCAGGCTCTGGTTGATGCAGCACATAATCTCACCAATTGTCTCCGGCACCTTCTGCCCTGTTCTTGAACAGAACTTACGTATCCTGTCAGGAATATTGCCTGCGGGGACAAACTCTGGTGCATCTGGATCAATAAAACTTTGGAAGGGTTCTGCCTCCATGGCCATCTTCTCCAGCTCCCCAAAGGAATACTCCTGGCCTTCCCGGATCCATTGCCTCCTGCTCTCCTGGGCCAGCCACAGGCCGATAATATTCTTAAGCAGTGTAGTTGTATCCCCATATCCGCCTTCGTTACTCACATTACATTCCAGAGACTTATCGCCAATTATAGGAGCCTTAAGCTCTGTACCAAACAAGCTCCATGTCCCACAGCTGATAAACATGAAATCTTCTTCCTGTGTCGGAACCGCCACAACAGCGCTCTGTGTATCATGGCTGGCAACCGCGATCACCTTGGCCGGCTGGATCCCCAGCTCCTCACAAATATCTTCGCTTAAGGTACCCACTACCGTACCGCTGGGTACGATCTCCGGGAAAATGCCTCTCGGAATACGGAGCGCTTCCATAATCTTATCTGACCAGACTTTATTGCGCGCATCCATCAACTGTGTAGTGGTAGACATAGTATACTCTGCTTTTTTCTCCCCTGTCAGAAAATAGTTGAATAAATCCGGGGTCAGCAAAAGCTTATCTGCGCGTTCCAACATCCAGGGCCTGTCCTGTACAAGTGAATACAGTTGAAATACTGTATTAAAGTTCTCAAATTGGTTGCCTGTCATATCATAAAGCTCATCTCTTGGAATAGCTTTAAATACTGCATCCTGCATACCTAGAGTTCTGTCATCCCGATAATGCACGGCGCTCTCAAGCAATACTCCATGTTCATCAAGCAGTCCGAAGTCAACCCCCCAAGTGTCGATTCCAATACTGTCAAAACCACCTTTTTGTTTTGCCTTGATGATACCTTGCTTAATCTCGAAAAACTGTCTCAATGTGTCCCAGTACATAGTCTTGCCAATAATTACGGGATCATTGGAAAAACGGTAAACCTCTTCCATGTGGATCTTCCCGTCCTTTAAGGTCCCCAGAATGGCACGTCCGCTGGAAGCACCGAAGTCAAATGCAAGCACCTGTTTCTTATCACAACTCACACATCTTCCTCCTTTCAAAGTCGGCAGGGCGGATACCTCAAATCCGCCTTAAACCTGATCATGAATACAGAACGCCTACATGCGGCCTGTATCCACCCCCATTAGTTACATTTTATCATTGTCCCCTGCAAGATACTTGTGCTATAATGGTAAAAAATATAACAATATTCACATAAAGGAGATTCATGCAATATATCAATTACCGGGAAAGCTGGCAGCGGGGGACTGTAGACTTCCCCCTGGAATACCACCATATCACACCCTCACACCCACAGTATGTCATGTCCCTGCACTGGCACATAGAATTTGAGATTATCCGCATCCTCAGCGGCTCCTTCCATCTGTCTATAGACGAGCGTGAATATGAGGTTTGCGAAGGTTCTTCTATCTTTATACCTGCCGGCGCCCTCCACGCCGGAACCCCCCGTGACTGTACATACGAGTGTATTGTTTTTGACATAAACATGCTCATGAACAAGAATGATTCCTGCTGTAAATTCATCAACAGAATTATAAACCATGAGGCAGAGTTAAAATCTGTATATCCACAATCCTATAACGATATACACCAGTATGTCTGGTCCATGTTTGAAGCCGTCTCTACCAGGAAAGAGGGATACCAACTGACTGTGCTGGGAGCTTTTTACCAGCTTATAGGTGCAGTTTTTACAGAAGGCCATTACAACCCTGCACCTGTAAAATCCCCCAGGAACCACAAGCGCATAGTACAGTTAAAAACTGCCCTGGAATTTATGGAGTCATCTTACAATACGCCCCTTACGCTGGAAGAAATGTCAGCCAGCGTAAATATGTCCCCCAAATACTTTTGCCGCTTTTTTCAGGAGATGACCCACCGTACCCCAGTGGACTACCTAAATTACTATAGGATAGAGCGTGCCTGTTACCAGCTAATGACTACTGACCAGTCTATAACAGAGGTCGCATATAATTCCGGCTTTAATGATCTCAGCTATTTTATAAAAACATTTAAAAAATATAAAGGGACAACTCCCAAAAAATACCTCTCCTGACCGGATTTCCCATGTCCATGAAATTCTGTTTCTTAAGATCATACTTATTGAACATGAGCAATTCAATAAATATACCCAAAGGGCATCCCTTATTAAGCATGAGTAGTCCGATAAATATGAGCTGTCAGAATATCCCAAGAATTTTCTCATGGAAAGATTCATATAAAGTATCATAATCCGCATACTTTATATTACTCCCTTTGAAGCTTCTGTCCCATACTGTACGCACCCCTTCCGCTATGGCATTGCTGTCCGGGTGCCCTGTCCCCAGAATGGAAGGAAATACATA
Source organism: Luxibacter massiliensis (assembly GCF_900604355.1). Classification (NCBI taxonomy): domain Bacteria; kingdom Bacillati; phylum Bacillota; class Clostridia; order Lachnospirales; family Lachnospiraceae; genus Luxibacter; species Luxibacter massiliensis. The sequence goes on from NZ_UWOE01000001.1 coordinate 2,698,306, forward strand.
GTATATCATAAAGAAATTCAGATCCACCTGTGTCCGCCCATCAATCCTTTCCTTCTTACCGGCAAATCTTTTCTTTACAGCGCCTGCCAGGGCCTCTCCGATTTCCAGTGCTGCAGCTTCCTTGTTTTCTGCCCGCCCTATATACTCCGTCATTTCTCTGAAAAAATGACCGTTTCTCTCCATAAATTCCTTACTATTACTTTCATAGGATTTTTTTTTCAGTTTACGCATCATCTTTTCTTTATCATCAAAGATTGTCTCTATTCCCTGAAGCATATATCTTTCTCCTTTGCCATACAGTTATTTTGAAAAAGGAACCGGGGATACCCCGGTTCCTCTCACTATAGATCATTGCATATTCCCCAAAAGCCACTTTTCAGTGTCATCCCCAGGCAATATTTATATCATTTAATATTAATTAGTCATACAGGTTAGGAGCGATGTCTGCTTCTTCCATATTTGTAGCATCATACCAGTAACCATCTGTCTCGATATCCTCTACTGTTTCTCCCTCGCAGATCTTATACAGAGTCTCGATAGATAATTTACCCTGCATCAGAGGAGACTGTGTAACAGCACCGATAAGTGTACCGTCTTTAACAGCTGCTTTGATTGTAGAACCTGCATCGAATCCAGCTCCGATAATATTCTTTTCAGGATCGCTTCCGAGTACGCTCAGGTTCTGGTTAGCTGTAAGGACACCCTCTGCTGAAACCTGATTTGAACCGAACATAGCGATTGTATCATCTTTGTTCATGATATTAGCAGCCTCTGTAGCACACAGCTCAACTGTTGTCTGTGCAGGTACTGCAACTTCGATGATAATGTCAGCTGATTTCTCGTCACCCTTGTCAGATACTTTTCCTACATAGTAATCATTTCCTACTACAGCAACTTTCTTTCCATCCTCTGTAGCCAGTTCAATAAATCTCTCAATGAACCCAAGGCCACGCTCTGTAATATTTGCAGATGTAGCATCCTGGTTTACTTCCCCTATCCTGACAGGTTCGGAAGCGCTTGCAATTTTGTCTTTTACTGTCTCATAAATTTTATCTGCTGCAATAGCACCTGCTGAACCATTGTTTGTTACAACTGTCGCATATACAGATCCCTCTGGGGCATCCGGCACGCCTGAGTCAAAGCATACAACCGGAATCTCTTTATCCAATGCTGACTGCAGAGAATCTAAAACGGAGTTCTGGTCACAAGCTGCAAGTGCAATACCATCTGGATCCTGGTTGATAGCATTATTGAGCATGTTTACCTGGTCAGCAATATCGGACTCTGCGTTAGGCCCTGTTGTGTTTGTTGTAACACCAAGTTCAGACTCTGCTTCCTCGATTCCTTTAACAGCTGCCTGCCAATACGATGACTGGAAGCTCTTAACAACAACTTCAAAGTGATATCCGCCGCCGCTTGAACTCTCTTTTGAATCTCCAGAATCGCTTCCGCTGTCTGCTGTATTATTTCCCCCGCCGCAGCCTGCAAGTAATCCGGCAACCATGCATCCGCCAAGTAAAACTGCCAAAATTTTCTTTTTCATACTTTTTCGTCCTCCTAAAATTAATAGTTTTTATAGTAACAGCCATGTGTAACCATAGCCGCTATCTATCATTGGGTTAATTATGCTAATGTCTTTATTCTTTTTCTTTCTTTCTCTTGAGAATATCAATCAGTACGGCTGCTATCAGGACCAAACCTGTAATAATCTGCTGCCAGTTTGCGGTAAGTCCGATAAACGGAAGTCCTGTCTTCAACAGACAGATGACAAATACACCTGCGAGCGTCCCCGTTATACTTCCAGCTCCGCCGACCATGGATACACCTCCGATGATGGCGCCTCCGATAGCCTCCAGCTCAAATCCCGCGCCACTTCCCGGCTGTACTGTTGAAAAGATAGCAGAATATGAAATCGCCGCCAAACCTGCAAAAAATCCTGAAATCACATAAGCCATGATATGATAAAACCTTACGTTTACCCCTGATAACCTTGTTGCTTCTTTATTGCTTCCTATAGCCAGGGTATAACGCCCGATTTTTGTATGGTTCAAAACAAACGTCATAAGAATGACAATCACTATAATCCAGATGAAACCAATGGGTATATTCGTACCATCCACCTGTATCTTAAAGATACTTCTGAACCAGCCTCCCGGCGCTGTAGCAGCCGGCCAGGAAATTCCCAATCCGCCTACTATGATGGATCCTAATCCACGGGTAATCATACACGTACATAAGGTGGCTAAAAATGGGGGCAAATCCATGATTGCAACAAGGCAGCCATTAAGGACGCCAATAGCCACGCCAAGAAGAATACTTACGAGCATCCCTGCCCAAGTGGGCCATCCTTGGATCGTAATCAGATATCCGCCTACCAGTGAGTAACATACAAGGCCCGTGCCAATAGAAAGGTCAACACCCGCCGTCATCAGGGGAAAAGCAACTCCGATTGCCATCAATGTTATATAATAGGAATAATCAAGGATGCTTACGATTGTTGTATATTTTCTAAAATTCGGACTGAGTATGCAGAAAAAGAGAAATAATATAATCACAACCAGAAGAACAATAAATTTCTGCCCTCCCAGCCTGTCAATTACTGACCTGTCCCTGCCAGCCGTTTTCGTCATTTTATCTGTCATCTTATTTTCCTCCCTACTCTATCTCTCGCGTAGCCAGATTCATAATGTTTTCCTGTGTTGCCTCGGAAATATCCAGCTCGCCAGTCTTCCTGCCCTCACACATTACGACGATTCTGTCGCTCATACGTAATATTTCCGTCATTTCAGAGGAAATCATGATGATGGCTTTTCCGTCTGCTGCAAGCTGATTCATCAATTTATAAATCTCATTCTTGGCTCCGACATCAATACCTCTGGTAGGTTCATCGAATATCAGAATATCGCAGTCCCTGGTCAGCCATTTTGCAATAACGACCTTCTGCTGGTTACCGCCTGACAGGTTCACAACAAGCTGCTCCACATCCGGGGTCTTTGTTGCCAGTGAGTCTACATACTTCTGTGCAACTTCCTTTTCTTTCTTTTTGTCAATAAAAATACCGCTCATATAATTTTCCAGAGTGGCCATTGTGGTATTTTCTGCAACTGATTTCTGGACTACAATACCAAATCTCTTTCTGTCCTCTGACAGATACCCAATACCATTTTTAACAGCATCCTGGGGATTATTAATTGTAACTTTATTGCCATTGATATAAATATTTCCGCTGTCAATAGGGTCTGCCCCAAACAGTGCACGGGCCGTCTCTGTACGCCCTGCGCCCATCAGTCCTGAGAATCCGAGTATCTCGCCCTTATGAAGCTCAAAGCTGACATCCTGTACCATCTTACCTGCATTCAGGTTCTCGACTTTGAGAACGACCGGCGCATCCTTCGGCACCATATTCTCTGTCTTAGGATCTTCGTAGATTACACGGCCAACCATCATGTTGATAATGTCATCCTTCGTGCTGTCTTTTGTAATCAGCGTTCCTACGTATGTACCGTCCCTCATGACAGTAACACGGTCTGTAATCACCTTAATCTCATCCATACGGTGGGAAATATAAATAATTCCAAGTCCCTTTTCCCGCAGGTCGCGTATAATCTTAAATAATTCCTGAATCTCTGTCTCTGTCAATGCCGCAGAAGGTTCGTCAAAAACAATGACCTTCGCTTCGTGTGAAATGGCCTTTGCAATCTCACACATCTGCTGCTTTCCTACTGTAAGCCTGCCCATTGTCTCTTTAGGGTCAATGTCAATATTCATTCTCTGAAAAAGCTTTGCGGCCTCCTCATTCATCTTCTTGTCATCAATACGGATACCTTTTTTAAACTCTCTTCCGATAAAAATATTCTGGGCAACTGTCAGATGCCCCAGCATGTTCAATTCCTGATGTACAATAACGACCCCTGCTTCCTGGGCTTCTTTTGTACTGCTAAATTCTACTTCTTTTCCCTCGTATGTAATCGTACCCGAGTCTTTCTTATAAATACCTGTAAGTACCTTCATCAATGTAGATTTACCGGCACCGTTCTCTCCCATCAGCGCAAGGACTTCACCTTTTCTGACCTCCAGGTTTACGTGATCCAGCGCGTGGACACCCGGGAAAGATTTATCGATTTCCTTCATAGTTAATATAACTTCGCCCATTCTCTTACCCTTGCCTTTCTATAATTTTACTCTCAGATTTCCATGTATCATTATTAATTCTTCCTGCGTCTTGCAACAACGTCACTAAATACTGCAACAATAACAATAATACCTGTAATAACAAGCTGATAATCTTTCGTAAAGCCAAGAGCCAGAATGCCTTCCTGAAGCAGAGCAATGATAAATACGCCGATGACTGTTCCGCTGATAGAAGCAAGTCCCCCTGCCATTGAGGTTCCTCCCATTACGCAGCCTGCAATCGCTTCGTTATTATACTGGTCACCGTATCCGGGCTGAACTGTCGTATAGGCTGATACATAGAAAATGGCACCAATGCCCACCAGCACTCCACAGATTATATATGCGATCATTTCCCATTTTTTAACATTCACACCGGAAAGCCTTACTGCTTCTTTATTGCTTCCCAGAGATAAGATATATCGTCCAATTCTTGTCTTATTCAAAATAATTGCACAGATAACTGCGATCACAAGGAAGATAATCAGCCCTACCGGAATATTCCCCATCTTTACCAAGTATCTGTACCATCCGCCCTCCCCTGAAGACTGGGGCCAGCTGACGGACTGAGTTTTTGTATAGACAGATGCGAGTCCTTTTGCAATATTCATGCTTGCCATAGAAGTGATGAATGCAGGCACAGACCAATATGCCACCAAATATCCATTGAAAATACCGAAAACAAGGCCTACCAGCACGCTGATAACCATAACTGCCGCCATAGGCACGCCATATGTAATCAGGCTGTATCCTGAGACAAGTGCACAGCAGAACATAACAGGCCCGATAGAGAAATCAATTCCACCAGTCGCGATTACAAAAGTAACTCCCAATGATAAGAATCCAAGAAAATATGCATAATTAAGGGCACTCAGAATTCGGTTGATTCCCAGAAAACTCCCCTGCGTCATCGCGCAGAAAAATGCGTACAGCAGAATCAAAACAAAGCACAAAACAACCCTGTTAAACCCTACCTTTTTTACAAAAGGATTTTGTTTAATCTTTCCCACTTTTCTTCCTCCTACTTCTTTAATCTTGCTGTTTACAGGAATGTTGCAGCAATTCCCTCATCCCGTCTCAAATGCTGTCCGATGCACCTGTTTCTGCCACAGGCCCCCCCCAGGCATACAAAAACAGCTCTTGCATTTCCCGGAAAACCTGATTATAATACCACTATCCGCCGCCCCAGAAAGGAGCCGGAAAAGGAGGTAATCATGAAACATTTACGTACGTTTTTTTCTGTATCGCTGATTTTAACCCTGGCTGTGTCCACCCTCATGGGATGTCAAAAGCAACCTCAGACTGTCACCTGTCCTTTCACTGATATGACATGGGAGAATTCCGTTGATGATATGACCGCTTCAGAAGGCGATGACTTCACAACTTATGACTCCGTCTATGACGGGACTACATATGTATTCCCCAAAAATTATCTGGATCTGGAAGGCAGTATAAAGTACATGTATGACGGCGCTGACGAGCTAATGTGCGTTGCCTGGACTTACAGTTCGGAGACAGAAGAGGATTTAAAAAACATCTATTCCACAATCCATCAGCAGATTGAGGATACCTATGGCGAAAGCGGGTATAACACAAAACAGCAGACCAATTATGGTGATGTCTGGCATCTGGAAAATGGAGATATTGTCTTGTCTCTTGTAACAACTGACACCCAGAAAGCCCTTCAATATTCTTATCTGAATCCGAAAGTCTCCAATAAGGAAACAGAAAACTAAAACAACAAACATTTACAACTAAGATTTGTTTATAGTATATTATTTATTAACTTTTTATTAAATTGAATATTTTACTAAAAAAGGTTAAAAAATTACAGACTGTAATTTTTTAACCTTTTTTAAATAATTCCAAAAACAGTATTTTCTCTTTCTCCCGGAACTCCCTCTCCCGGCTTGCTGTCTAATTATCTTCTCACATTCCCACCCTTCCCATGCCTATTTTATCCCCATATTCTTAACCCATCAGCTTACTGCTGGCCTGTAAATGGATACAGAAGCCTCTGGTTTTCTTCCTCATACATATTGTCTCTTGTTATCAGCTTGCAGCCTACATCCAGATTCTCCTTCGCAGGCCTGCCTTCCAGGACAGCCACAGCCTGCTCTATTCCCAGGTATCCCATGTTAAAGGGTTTCTGTATAACGATCCCCTGGAATATCCCCTCCTCCAACATCTGGATCTCTTCTATTGAATTGTCAAACCCTACCATCTGTACCTTGCCGGACAGTCCCAGATCTTTAATGGCCCGCGCCGCCCCCACTGCCGCATATTCATTGGTTCCCATAATTACCTTGATGTCCGGGTAGCGTTCCATTAAATCCACCGTCAAGGCATACGCCTTATCATAGGAAGAATCACAATATACCACATCCTGCACCTGGCCGGCATAACTGCCAAGGCCGTCCCGCATCCCCTGTTCCCGCTCAATAACCGTAGACGCGCCTTTCACATGCCCTACAATCCCAATTTGGGAATCTTCATCCAGCAGGGTCCTTGTAAATTCCCCCAGTTCCTCACCCGCCAGATAACTGTCTGTCGCCACAATACTATCCGCAATATCCCTGTCAATCACAGAATCAATCAAAATCAGACGAATGTCTCTGTCCACTACTTTCTGCAATACTTCAGTTGTCTCCGAATAACTGCAGGGAGATACCAGAATAGCATCCGGTTTCTTTTTAATCACTTCCTCTATCTGCTGAATCTGGCCTTCCACATCTTCCTCTGATTTTCCTCCCAGAACCTCCAGTTCCACGCCAAATTCTTCTGCCCCCAGCTTAGCCCCTGCTATGAGGGAAGTCCAGAAACCGTTGGATTCATCAATTGTCTTTGGCATCAGGATAAGCTTATACGTCTTTTTCTCTGTACTCTCAAAATTCAGGAAACTTGCTGCAGCCACTAGCAAAGCAATAAATACGCAAAACACAAACAAGGTCGTCATAACTCTTTTACTGGTCAGTTTTTTCATTGTCTACTATGCTCTCCAGCGGCACACTTACTGTGGCCACCGTGCCTACCCCCTTCCTGCTGATATAAGATATCCCATAATCAGCTCCATAATAGAGCTTCAGCCGCTTCTGCACATTCGGCACCCCCACGCCGTTAGATTTATGCTCTGTCTTTGTCTCATCAAAAATATGCTGCAATGTCTCATCATCCATCCCAACGCCGTCATCTGCGACTGTTATATATACTTTATTCCCTCTCTCATATGCGCGGATATTCAGATGACCTTTTGTCTCTTTATATTTCAGGCCATGGTAAATTGCATTCTCCACAAGAGGCTGGAGTGCAAACTTGATGATCTTAGTCCCCCTTGTCTCCGGCATCACCTCTATAGAATACTCCAGTTTATCCTTATAACGCATCTTCTGGATAGTCAGATAACTCTCCACATATTCTATCTCCTCTGACAAAGTAACCTGTTCCTTATCATTACTGATACTTTGGCGCAGCAGCTTCGCCAGCGCAGCCGTCATCAGGACAACCTCCTCATTTTTCCCTGCCTCTGACATCCAGATAATAGAATCCAGTGTATTATACAGGAAATGAGGGTTAATCTGGGCCTGGAGAGCCCGCATCTCATTTTTTCGTTTCTCCTTCTGCTCATAGACGTTTTGTTCCATCAACGTGTGGATACGCTCTGTCATTACATTAAAGGACTTGCTCAGGCTGCCGATTTCATTTTTGGTGGTCACTGCCACATTTGCCTTATCGAAATGCCCCTCCTCCACCATGCTCATGGAATCCCTGAGCTGCCTGATGGGTTTAGTAATCTCCCTGGAAATAATATTTGAAATCAGAATAACCCCCAGCAGAAGGCCTGCTGCCACAAGGAGATATAGCATTTGTGCCTGTTTGTTATTCTTAAGCAGCTCCGAGGTATATGCAGCCCCCACAACAGTCCAGCCTGTCATCTCTGACTTGGAGATGGTATAGAGCTTACTCTCTTCCCCTTCCTTAGTGATCAGATAGTCTGACTCACAAGCCATAATTTCTTCTATATTCTCTGTTTTCAGGCCCCCGTACATTAGCTGCTGCTTGGGATGATAAATAATGCTTCCGTTGCTGTCCAGGATAAAAATATACCCTTTGTTACCAATATTGTTGTTATTACACAATTCACTGATTGCACTATAGTTCAAGTCTACAAAAAAGACGCCCTCATTGTCACCTGTCTTATAGTTTACCAATGCCCTGCTTAGTGTAATTACCCATTTATAACTGCTCTTAATTACGTTCTGTACATGTGACGGTGAAATGGCTAACCCTGTCTTGGAGTCTAAAGCAGCCTTGTACCAGCTCTCATCCTTAATATCCACATATTCCGTAAAGTCGTCCTCACCGCTGTTGAGCACGCTCCGCCCATTGTCTGCCACCACTGCGATATTATAAATATCATCCCGGCTGTCCATAATGGTGGTAAACTGGGATAAAATACGCTGTTTTTCCGCCTCTGCCTCTTCTTCGGGCTGTGTATTATCATATAAATACTGGGATACATCACTGCTCTTGGCCACAATCGACGAAATATTTACCAGGTAATCCATATAGGAATCAATATCATAATTAACCTGCTTAATAATCTGTGAAGTATAATTAATAGAATTCTCATAGATTGTATTGTTGGTAAACTTCACAGCAATAAGCAGAAAAATTAACACGGCAATCACCATGAGGACTGAAAAGGATATCATCATTGTACTCTGGATGCTCTTAAATCTGGCAAATATAGTTCTCCCTTCCTTTCTTTTCCTCATGTGCTAATTCTCCCTGGCATACTCCTTTGGCGTTTTCCCTGTTATTTTTTTAAATGCAATACTGAAATAATGGGGGTCACTAAACCCTACTTTCTCGGCGATCTCGTAGTTTTTAAGACTCGTCTGGCACAAGAGCTGCTTTGCCTTCTCCATCCTGATATTAGTCAGGGCCTCTGTAAACGTCTTCCCTGTCTCCTCTTTAAAAATGCTGCTGAACCGGCTCGTGCTGATATTCAGGTATTCACATATCAGGTTCAAACCCAAATCCGGGTTATTATAATTCTCCCGAATATATTCCATGGCCATCAATGCCTGCCGTTCTCCGCTGGACTGTGCTGCCCTGCTGACAGTCTCAAAACCTTTCTTTGCGTATTCCCTTGTCAATTTCATGGCCATATCGAAATTTTTAGCATCTGTGATCTGTGAAACATCGGCATCCCCAAGCTGGAAACTCTCGTCCATCTCCCTGGCTGTTTCGTAAATGATACGCAGAACCTGGTGCAGATAAGCGACCGCCTTATTTTTACCCACATAGCCAGATTTCATCCACTCCTCCACATGGTCCATTGCATCTTGCAGAACCTCTTCATCCTTACTTTTCAACGCGGAAGCTATATCCCTGAAATCCTGTTCCAGCTCCATGGGATTCCTGGTTTCGGCAGCTTTCTCACAGTCAAAAATCACCCCATCCCCTTTTGTATACCGGTACTTCAATGCCTCCACCGCCGAATGGTAAGACTTAGACAACTCTTCCATTGAATCTACATGGATGCCGATCCCCATAGATATACTGAGCTTCATAGTCTGATGGACTGCCTCTTTAATCTCCCTGGAGATTGCTTCTGCCTCTTCCTCAAACTCCCTGGGCCTGCCTGTATAGAACAAAATACACACCCTATTATCCGAATCTCTGTACACCAGACCGGCCTGATAGTTCCTCACAATCTCATCACTGATATTTTCTACCACAAAGGACATCAGGGCACTTTCCTTTTTTAATTCATCATCAATCTCATATAAATCAGAATATACATCTATATCCACCACAGCAACCCGATAGAATGCCCCCTCAATTGTAATGCCAAATTCCTGCAGCTCACGCAGGCTGGTCTCCACTTCCTGGGTTCCCTGGATCAGCCGCGAAAGTGTCCTTGACACAATCAAAGATTCATTTTTTGTATAACTGTGGTAAACCTTAGTCAATTCATCTATCTTCTGCTCTTGTTTTCTTTCCCCGTCTAAATTATCTTTAATCCGAAGTAATACCTCAGATAATTCTTTTGCAGTAACAGGTTTTAAAATATACTCCGCCACTTTATACTGTATGGCCTGCTTCGCATACTCAAAATCACTATACCCACTAAAAATTATAACCATAGTCTGGGGGCAATTTTCATAGACATATTTACATAATCCCATCCCGTCTATATAAGGCATCTCTATATCTGTCAAAACAACATCCACACGTGTCTCTTCCAGAAATTCAATAGCATCTTTCCCATTCTCACAATCTCCTGCCAGCTCAAACCCTAACTGATTCCACTCAATCTTGGCACTAATAGCCTCCCTGACCAGAATCTCGTCATCCACTAATAATACCTTGTACACTCTATAATCCTCCCGTAAAAGCGGCATTGAACCCAGATCCTCGCCAGGGTTCCATCGAAGCCAAGCTGCAAAACAATCTCTAGTCTTCTTGTACGCACTTCAGCCGCATGATTTTTCTTAGCTTCTGTGTAATCTGCACAGGACTTTTTATTCTGCAGGAATTATGGCCCATAGAATAAAACATACTTTATTGAACATCGGCAGTTCAATAAGTATAACTTAATAGATAGTATACATCAAGTCACCCTCTTTTTACAATAGTGCACTCTGATTGGATCGGTATATTGAGCCGGCCTGGCTGCATCTCTTAAAGTTTTGTATATTATGCATTAAAAGCCAGGAGGGATGGCGCTATTTTATTTCATAGAAAGCACATTCCCCGTGCCAAAGGAGAGAACCCCTCCTCAAACTCCCTAGATCATAAAAAGCATGCCCACACAACAAAGATTGTATGGCGCATGCCTTTTCTTTACTATAATGATTCAATATTCCCAATTATTCCAGGAAAAAGCCTTGCCTGCGGCTTCCCTCTGAAATTATAAAGTTACAATTACCCCGTCTTCATCCCAGAGGTCATGCCAGTCCTTTGCACCTTCCCACAGAAACACCTGCCCTTTTACAAGGCGGTTGTTCCTCTCAAGTGTGGCAATCTTGGCCATCTCCTCGTCTGTAAGGGGATCCTCCATCATACTTTTTAAGTTGCTTACATATTCCATTTCATGTACAGAGAAGGGAATCGGGATCTGCCCTCTCTGGCGGGCCCATTTCAGAGCGATAATAGCTGGATGTACACCATGTGCCTTCGCAATTTCCTGCATCTCAGGTGTCTGTAGGTCTGCCACGTCCTCAGGGCACATATCACGCTCTGGCCTCTGAGGAGAACCCAGTGGCATAAAACCGATAGGCTGGATGTTGTGCTTTGTCAAGTAATCAAATAATTCCTGCTGCTGGAAACATGGGTGCAGCTCCAGTTCACATGCCACAGGCATAATTTTCATAAGCGGAAGTACTGCATCCAGCTTCGGGATCGTCATATTAGAAATACCAATATGGCGGATTAAACCCTTTTCAACCAATGATTCACACTGTCTGTAAGTACTCATAAATTCTTCTACACTAAACGGCTTGGAGTCTGGGTTACGGGAATCCACATCGCATCCTGGCGCATGATAGTTGGGGAATGGCCAGTGTATAAAAAATAAGTCGATGTAATCACACTGTAAATCCGCAATACTCTTTCTGCAGGATTCTTCCACCCTCTCATGCATATCGTTCCATACCTTTGTCATAATATAGAGGTCTTTCCTCTCCACTATCCCCTCGTCAAAGGCTGCTTTAAATACTTCCCCAATCTGATCCTCATTTCCATAGCAGGCTGCACAATCGAACATCCGGTATCCACAACGTATTGCGCCTGCCACTGCATTTGATACCTGCTCTGGTGTAAACCTGTCGGATCCAAAGGTCCCCATTCCTACACAGGGAACTTCATCCCCTGTATAAAATTTCACTTTTGGCACATCTGCCGGATTTAAAACTTCTCCCATTTTTTTAGTCTCCTTTTCTTTTATTAATTTTACCGCATGGAATTTGCGGATACTATCGACATCTCTTTATCCTTGCCGTACTAACTCAGCCTGGTTATCTCAATATCTGGATAAATCCTTTCCATATCTTCCTTCATAAAAAAGCCCGTCTCTTCTCTAAGGGCGGCGGCTGCAGAAATGGCGCTGGCCTTTCTCAGGATTTCCTCGATGCCCAACCCTTCACTTAACCCCAGGGCAAACCCTGCTATCATAGAATCGCCGCATCCCACAGTATTCACCGCATCAATTTTGGGCACCCTAGCCTGATAGATTCCTTGTCCGCATACTACAAAGGAACCATCCCCACCCAGGGAAACTGCCACAATTTCTACCCCCCTGTTGTGAATTTCCTTGGCTGCCTCTACCATGTCTTCCATATTGGCACAAGACTTTCCGGTAAGCATTCTGATTTCATCAATATTGGGTTTGATCATAGTCGGACATGCATCAATTCCCATTTCCAGAAGTTTCCCGCTGGTGTCCAGAATCACCTTTTTCCCAGCTTCCCTCACGATTTTTACCAGTTTCTGATATGCCGTCCCATCCAACCCTTTAGGTACACTGCCGGACATAGTAACAACATCCGCCCGTTGTACAAGATTTTGAAATTTTTCCTGAAAGCCTTTAAAATCTTCCTCTGTCACCGTAAAACCTGGTTCCAGGAACTCTGTCTGTACATGGTTTACCGCATCCCATATATTAATGCAGGAACGGCTCTCCGAAGCCAGGTGATAAAATGCACTCTTCACATGGAAAGGCAGCAGGGATTCTTCTATATAATTGCCCGCATGACCTCCCACAAAACCTGTCGCAACTACCTCTGCCCCGGCGATGGCGGCAGGTTTAGATACATTCAGTCCCTTGCCCCCAGGTGTATAGGCGCACTCTTTTACCCTATTTACTTCCCCAGCCTGAAAACCTTCTACAACATAGCGTTTGTCAATCGCAGCATTCAACGTCACTGTCAATATCATCTCAAGTCCTCCTACTCTTCATTCATGAGGAGAACCTTCCCCTTGACAAGGCCTGGCGTCTTAAACATCTGAAAGGCCTCCTGGGCTTCACACATCGGCATCTTTTTATAGATGAAACCTGGGTCAAACTTAAGCTGCCCAGTGGCAAAATAATGTGCGGTCAGATCCCACTCTTTTCCCGGAAACGGAGAACTGTACGACATCCATGAGCCTGTCAGCTTAAATTCCTTTCTGTTCATGTTCTCCCACATTGCAGGCGTAAAGGTCAGATCCACATGAGGCGTCCCGATAAAACATACATTTGCTTTATTAGCTGCCAGTTCAAAAGCCATATACATCGTGGGGGCCTGCCCTGCCGTCTCATAAACATAGGCATAACCTTTGCCTCCTGTAATTGCCTTCGCCTCCTCCATGTAATTCTCCTTCGCTGTATTTATTACCTCATCAGCGCCGAGACGTTTAGCCAGCTCCAGCCTTTCCTCACTGATGTCAAATACAACCACCTTTTTAGAACCGAAGATTTTTGCCCACTGCATAGTGAACATGCCGATTGTGCCTCCGCCCAGGATTGCAACACACTGCCCTCCCTGGTAATCATTTTGCAGAAGTCCATGAAGAGCCACTGTAGATGGTTCGAACATGGCCCCCTGCTCATAGGAAATACTCTTGTCAAATACAACCGCATTCTGCTCAGGGATCACAACGTAGTCCGCATTACTCCCCTGCTGCCTGGAACCGATAAAACTATAATGCTTGCAGAGAGAAAAATTTCCATTCTGGCAGTCGTCACACTTCATACATGGAAGGAGGGGCGCCCCTGATACCCTGTCCCCTATCTTTACCTTAGTGACATCCTCCCCTACTTCTACCACATCCCCCGCAAACTCGTGGCCCAGGACGATTGGATAAAAATGTACCCCATTGTGCAGGACTCTTGGTATATCTGACCCGCAAATGCCGGAAACCCTGACCTTTACCTTTACTTCACCAGGGCCTGCCTTGGGTTCCTCATAGTCCAGGTACTGGACATCCTCATTTGCACATACAACTGCTGCTTTCATTTTATCTTCCTCCCATCTTCATTGTTTCTTTTAAATTATGGTAAAGTTCCAGATATATTTTATAGTTCTCATCGTACACATCCCTGTTGGCCTCCTGAGGCTTGTGGGATCTCCTGTCTTTTACCGTAAGGGAAACTGCTTCCTCGAAACTCCCGTACATCCCCACGCCTACGCCCGCAAGAATGACGGCTCCCAGTGTGGTTGCTGTGTCTGAAGAAGGCACAATAACCGGCTTGCCTGTAATATCTGATTTAATCTGTGTCCAGAGCAGGGAATTAGCGGAGCCGCCCATGGCACGCAGTACCTGTACCTTTGCGCCGGCCTCCTCTGCCACATCCAGGTTATGTTTAAGAGAATAAGCCACCCCTTCCATAGCAGAACGGATAAAATGGCCTTTCGTTTTGCTGAAATCCAACCCGTAGTATACACCCTTTGCACTGGGATCCCAGATTGGAGAACGTTCCCCCGACATATAAGGCAGAAATACCATGCCGTCACTTCCAGGGGCCACCGCTTCAGCCTTCTGGTTGAACAATTCCAGAGATGTCCCCCCTTTCCTTCTGGCCTCTTCTCTCTCATAGTCTCCAAACTGCTGTTCCAGCCACCGCATGACACCGCCGCCGCCAACAGTCCCTCCCTGGAGCAGCCATTGTCCCGGAACTACGTGATAACCTAGGATCAGCCTCTCATCCGCAATATAAGTATCTGTACATATACTCATGCCGCCTGCCTGGCCGCCCTGTTCCTGTGTCTCCCCGGGATGGATAACTCCTGCCCCCAAAGTGCCGCAGGCTGCGTCCAACCGCCCGCCACAACAGGGGTGCCTGCCGACAGGCCGCACTGGACTGCCGCCCTCTCAGTTACACTGCCGATGACTTCATGGCATGGATAAATATCTGGAAGCAGTCCGGCTGGAATCCCAAGGCTGCTGCACATATCCACATTCCATGTTCCCCTGCGCATATCAAAACAATGCAGTCCATACCCCTGGGACATATCCTGTGTCATTTTGTCTGTGAGTTTATATGCTATGTAACTGTTTGACTGCAGTATTTTGTATGTATCCTTATATATTTGTGGCAGATTCCTCTGATACCAGATAATTTTAGCAGTTGTGTAGGACGGCTGCAGAGAATTCCCTGACAAGTCAAAAATCTTATCTGCCCCTATTTTACTGTTCAGCTCTTCACAGATATCTGCTGCCCTAGTGTCCATCCAAATGGGGGTATTGGCCAGTACATTTCCAGACTTGTCAACAGGGATTGCCGACCAGCTTTGTCCGTCGATCCCCACGCCTGCAATGTCCTGAGAAGCTATCTTTCCTTTTGACAGCGTTTCTTTAATAGCTGTACAAATAGCGCTCCACCACTCTTCCGGGTTCTGCTCGGCCCATCCCGGCTTAGGATAATACACTGGGTACTCGCCGTTAGCCGCCGCAATCACCTCCCCTTCTCTATTGAAAACCGCAATCTTACATGCACTTGTCCCTATATCTATTCCCAATAAATACTGTTCCATGTCTTCCTCCTTGAAACGTTTCGGTTTTAACCGGTGGACAGCCGCCCCATAACTATATATTAAAGAATATTTCTTCGGTATTGCAGTCCATAATAGATTTTCCCGACACAAAACTTGTCTTAAGCTTTACATTCTCACGGTGCCGGACTGCTTCTCCTCCCAGTCTTTTTAGCATTAGTTCCGATACATGTTTGGCTATATCTTTAGTCGGCTGGGTTACTATACTCAGCTTTGGTATACAGGCTTTTGCAAACTCAATATTGTCAAATCCTATAAAAGATAATTCTTCTGGAATCCGTATCCCAAGTTCATTTATCTGGATAATGGCCCCCATTGTCATTTCATAGTTGGAAACAAATACTGCTGTCATATCTGTCGTCTTACGTACTAACTCTTCCATTGCCGCCGCACCGCCCTCGATGGTATAATCCCCCCGTACGATTAAATTCTCATCCAGGGCAATAGAGGCCTGTTCCATTGCCATACAATAGCCTCGGTATCTTTCCTTGGCAGTGTAAATATTCTCCGGCCCTGCTATCATGCCAATCCTTCGGTGGCCTGCCTTCAGCAGGCGCTCTACCGCATCTCTGGCTGCACCCTCATTATCCACTAATACACAGTCACAGTCTAAATCTTTTAATTTCCTGTCAATCAGCACCACAGGGCGTCCAGATTCTATGAACTTCTCCAAATGCGGGCCCTGATGCCCTGAAGGCATGACAATCAATCCGTCCACCCTCCTGTGCAGTAAGAACTCAGCCGCCTCTTCCTCCCGTTTCCAGTCAGTGCGGCAGTCACAGATCATGGTGGCATATCCCTTGCCGCGCAGCAGATCCTCCACCTCTGTGATAATCTCAGCACAAAAAATATTATTCAGCTCAGGAATAATAATCCCAATAATTTTTGTCTTATTTGTCTTTAACCCCCGGGCAACCTCATTCACCTCAAAGTGAAGCTCCCTGATGGCCTCCTCAATTTTAATCCGGTTTTGCTCTCTGACATTCCCCCCATTAAAATAAGAAGAGACCGTAGCCAGTCCTAATCCCGTCTGCCTGGCAATATCTTTCATCGTCGCTGCCATAGAATCTCTCCTGCCTCACAGCTAGCATATTTGGCTATCTACTTTACTTTGTTGTCACATCCGCACACTTTCATGCGCTCTTTAACCAATTCCTTTACTGCCTCCATGCCCACAACACCTAACTTCTTAGGGTCAAAGGTTTCTGGGTTTTCAGCCAGCAGTTTTTTCCCTGCCCCTGTATAAGCAGCCCTTAACTCTGTCGCAAAATTTACTTTACACATCCCCCGCTGTACACATTCCTTTACATCCTCATCGCTTAGGCCTGAGGCTCCATGAAGTACAAGAGGGACAGAAACTACCTTTTTAATCTCCGAAACTCTTTCTTTATCCAGGACAGGCGTCCCTGCATA
Source organism: Luxibacter massiliensis (assembly GCF_900604355.1). Taxonomy (NCBI): domain Bacteria; kingdom Bacillati; phylum Bacillota; class Clostridia; order Lachnospirales; family Lachnospiraceae; genus Luxibacter; species Luxibacter massiliensis. The sequence continues at coordinate 2,715,429 of NZ_UWOE01000001.1, forward strand.
GAACCCATGGGCAGTCCCGATAGCAATGGCAAGGGAAGATACTCCTGTCCTCTCTGCAAATTCCTTTGCCTCTGCAGGATCTGTATTGGTATCTGCTTCCGCCTCCAGGTCGTCCTCCTTCCCTCCTACTTTCCCAAGCTCTGCCTCCACCGGTATGCCACATGCCTTTGCTACATCTACAACTTTCTTGCTAAGTGCAATATTGTCTTCCAGGCTTTCATGGGAACCATCAATCATGACCGATGTATACCCTGCTTTAATGGCCTGTACTGCCAACTCAAAACTACTGCCATGGTCCAAATGCAGGCATACTGGTACAGAAGCCTTTTCTGCCTCCGCTGCCACCATTGCAAAGTAAGTCTCTAAGCTCCCATATTTCACTGTTGAGGGAGTAGTCTGCAGCATAACCGGCGCTTTAACTTCCTCCGCCGCAGCAATAACTGCCTTCACCATCTCCATATTTTCAACATTAAAAGCCCCAACTGCATAGCTGCCCTTCTGTGCGTCCAACAACATTTGTTCTGATGTAACTAACGGCATATGTATATCCTCCTTTATATTAAACCGAAACGTTTCGGTTTTTATGGTTTTATAATACTCCTGGTTCTTGCAATTGTCAATCACTACTTTGTATAAATTTTGTTTTTGGTAGTTTCTGCTATTCTGCCATCCTAATTTTTGTGCAGATTCTATGACACACTATGAGATAATTAAGATTTATCCAGAATTTGTTCTGCCATCTTTATCTCCTGTTCATACAGAGACATAAAAAGGCAGCATGTTTCATCGAACACGCCATCCTTTTGTTTCGTAAGAGCCGCCTTGTTAAACCCATTCTTAACCGCCCTCCACTGTTTAAAAAAACTTTCCGACCAAAATAGAGGCGCCCTGTTTGGGGGTATTTTTCTTTTTCTCAGAACAAATCCATATAACCGTCGCCCTTCTGTCAATGCTTCCACGTAACGGGCTGGCAGAAAGGCATTTTCCTCCCCCTTTTGAATCCATGTCTTTGCCTTTTCTAAAAAACGCCTTGCAGCCAGAGGATGTGCTTTCATCACTTCCTCTGCCTGTGATACCAGCAATCTGTCTCCTCTCTCGTATGCAATCTTATTTTCTCTTTGCCGGACAGGAATAATGGCATAAGAAGCAGCAATCAATTCCACTGATGTCAGTTTTTGGCCCCTTATACCATAAGTAGGATCGCAGCATACTTGAGGTTCTGAGGCACTTTTATGGACAATAAGGTAGTGAGGGCCATGCAGAGCGCTAAAAAGAGGATTCCAGGGTATAGAAAAACCATCAATGCCTACAATCATAAACTCCCCCTCTGCACACTCAGCCCATCCCTGTTCTTTATCCTTCCTGGAAACACAGGGTTTTCCTACCCCCATGCCCATAGCATCCAACTCCCTGAACAGTCCTCTGCTCAGAAATGTATGGCAGATAGCCTCATAGCATAACTCACTTTCTGGCCAAAGGCAGGAAAACGCTTCTGCATAATCAATTCCAAATGTATCTGCCAAAGTAATAACACAGTCCAGGTAACAATTGACGCCTGGTATATGGGTGAGCTTCAATGTCTTATTTCCTCCGGATCTATCTTGTTTTTGCCTGTAACTGTTTTATTTATCCCTTCAACCAGGTGAATACGGCGCGGACACTTAAAATCAGCCAGATAACTGGCGCACCATGCCCGTATAGAGTCCAGGGATACTTTATCTGCTGCAGGCACCACATCAGCACAGACGGTTTCCAGGCCCTCCTCATCTTCTGTTCCATATACTACACAGTCCTTTACCAGGGGACAGCTAATCAGGCAAGTCTCCACCTCTTCTGGGTAAACATTGAATCCTCTCACAAGAATCATATTTTTCTTTCTTCCACATATATACAAATATCCATCCTTGTCAAAGTATCCTATATCCCCTGTATGCAGCCAGCCATCCCGCATGATTTCTCTGGTGGCCTCTTCATCCTCATAGTAACCCCGCATAACATTGGGCCCCCGGACTACAATTTCCCCCGGACTGTCTGGCTCATCTGTAAGTCCTCCCTCTGTCTCCAGGCGTATCTCTGCCCCCGGCAGGGGGACTCCTACAGACTCCAGCTTTTCAAAAGGTAATACTTGAAAAGGCTGGGCAATAAGCGGTGATGCTTCTGTCATGCCATATCCAGACCAGAACCTAATTTGGGGGAACGCCTCAGATAAATGTTCTAAAGTGCCGGCTGGAGCCTTGCTGCCGCCAAACCCAAAGTATTTTAATGTAGAAATATCGTAACAGGACGGATGGTCCAATGTCCGGCATATTAACAGCGCTGCGAGAGTACCGCCTTCATAGTGGCTGAGCTTAAAATCCTGCACTGCCCGGTAAAATGAATCTAGAGTAAAATCATCTGCCATGGAGAGCATGGGGAAACCTCTTGTTATACATGAAAAAGCTACCAGCAGGCCGTAAATTCCTGAAAAGGGCGTGCCAAGCACATACCTGGGGTGCGCATCTCCATGCAGCTCATATCCCATATGGTTTAAATATGTATGGACATTATAGTCTATATTGGCCTCCGAGAGGCAGACCAGTTTTGCCCGTCCAGTTGTCCCTGAGGAAGCCAGCAAAAGCATTGTGGAATCAGGGCCGACTGAAGAATTAGACTTCCTAATCTCCTCTATGGTCAATGGTCGAATATCAGAAAGTAATATCTCCTCTGTACACAATAGCAGTGGTGTATCCTGACAATTTTCCACAGCTTTTCTGCAAAGCGATAGGAGCTTTTTCGCAGTAAAGACTACTTTGACAGGTACACGGCTTACTAAATCAGATACCTCTTTTTCCTTTAGCCGGGTGCTTAGAGGCAGGGCAGCCCAGCCTGCCTGCAAAACTGCGAATAAAGCGGCCAGGAAATCACTCCCGTCGGGAAGATAAACGGCAGCAATAGAACCAGCCAAATCACAGGGCAGGCATGCCTGTAGTACTGCTGCCTGACGTGCAAGCTCCCCATAAGAAATAGTTTTTTCTCCCAAGGCTGCTTCCGTATCGTGCCCCCTCCATGTTTGTAAAGCATTTCTAATCATAGCTTCTCCCTTACTTTATTTTCTACTAATAAAAACAATTCTCCCACCACCAGGCAGTTCTCCATCTCCTGCAGCGAAATCGTAATATCAAACCTTTCCTCTAAATCCATAAGTAAGGACACAAAAGCCAGAGAATCCATATGCAGGTCCTGATAGAGATGGGTGGACTCTGTGACCGGGACAGAAAGTATATTCTGCCCATTTATAAATTGAATAATTTCATCCCGTACTGACATTCATTTTCTCCTTTCAAAATCGAGGATCCGCATCTGCCTGCTGATACTACAGTACGGATCCCCCTCAAAATTATTCTATATAAATACCGCCGCTTATGGAGGCGGTCATCTGCTGTTCTTCTGCCATGCCTTCAGCCGTCATACCCATAATAATTACAACTAATGTTCCGGCAGGCAGCATAATATCAAGGCCCTCCGCATTTGCTCTCTTCAATGTGTATTTGGGAATTTCTCTTCCTGAAACGTATGGTGGGAAACGGACAATACTACTTTGTATTACAGTAAATATAAGGCTGTTTGTATCCCCAGTGGCTAAACATACAAATGGATGCAGAGAAACACCTGGTTCCAGAAACAAAGCCTGGCGGTTAGCAAATACACCATATATATTCTGTATGGTACCGTCCTGGGGCATAACAAAAGACGTGGGGTAAGACTGGCTCTCCCCTATCGTTATAATCCCTGAATCCCATTCCCCAGGTGACAGATACGTATAGGATCCGCTGTCACCCCCAAAACCTACATAGGCAATCCGTGATGGATCCCCTGTGTTATCAGTGGCAAGTTCAGCGCCTGATTCATACCTGTTGGAAAAAGAAAAGGGAATTGTGGCGGCAATGGGGCCCCTTTCTCCTGGGAAACCCTGTTCTCCCTGGGGGCCTCTCTCCCCCTGAGGGCCACGTTCTCCCTGGAGGCCTTTCTCTCCCTGAATGCCACGCTCCCCCTGAAAGCCTCTTTCTCCCTGAATCCCAGGATCTCCCTGAGGCCCCCTCTCCCCTTGGATCCCACGTTCCCCTTGTACTCCCCGTTCTCCCTGAGGGCCTCTTTCCCCCTGGATTCCTGGGTCACCCTGGGGGCCTCTCTCCCCCTGGGGGCCGGCAGGCCCGGGTATCCCCACACAGCATGAAGGGCAGCACGATTTATCAGGGGGACAGCACTTCTCTCCATTGTTATTATTACATTGCCATTTATTCATACTAGTATCAGATCTATCATCGTGATACATGAAATTACCTCCAATATAAAAAGATGTATAATATTTACTCAAATTCATTTATATATCATATGAATATTTTCACAAAGATGTGTTATTTAAAATCTATTTTCCACAAAAACATACCCGGCAGCTTGGGTAACCTAGGGCAGCAGTCCAGGAAGCCTTTGGCAAAATTTAAATCAACATATCAATCGAGGAGATTATAAAGGCCACTTGCGAAATACCACATTCTTAATGAGTTGACAGAAAGTGGGGCATCATACATGAGAAGAAAATGTATTGCTATATTTTTTGCCCTATGTCTATTTCTCGGCACTGCGTATTATATTAGCCTGCCTGATTATTCTGTATTTAACGGCATATCATTCAGTAATCAAAATACAAAAGATACTACTTTAAAGACTGTTGTCTACAAATATTGGAATATTAACGATACGATTCACAAAATCGAAAAAAACACAATAAGACCAACATTAGAGGACAAGCGTTTGCTAACGGTGGTGCAGGATATCAGCCGCAGGCTGAGTGCGTTTGAAAGCAGTTAAAAACGGAGAAAAAAGGCAAGCCAAGGCTCTTTAGAAGAAAATGACAGTTTAAAGCGTAAGCAGAAACATTACGAACAGACACGCTGGGGACTTGCCCCCATTGTTGACTGTAATTTTGGTGACATAACCAAACTTGTAACGCTGACATTCAAAGAGAATATCCAAGACATCACCATCACCAACAGAGAATTTAAGTATTTTATCCAGTGATTAAATTATTATTTATACCATACGAAAACCCAGTTATTAAAATACATTGTAACGTGGAAGGGACAGGAACATGGTGTAATCCATCACCATGCTATTTTCTTTGATTTTCCGTACTTAGCAAAAGAAAAAAGTGTTTTTCAAATCTCAAAATCTGAAAATGCCAACAGTAAAAAGGCTAATCCTTACGGATGATATTCTTAAAGATTTACTGCAAGAAAATATCATCTTTCAGAAAGAAGGAGTTGATAAACCAAAAGGAAAGTAAATTGAGAGTGTTTATCCATTATTACCTCTTTTATTTCTGCTAACAACAAACACAACTGGAATCGAACTGCTACAGACATTTTAAAAGCCTATATTTTTCCTTGTCATAAAATGTTATTTTTACTAGAATAAATTAGGCACTATCAGAAAAACGGTAGGCGCTTAGTCCTTCACCAGAGGGACTGAACTCTCTTTTTACATAGAAATCTCTGTAAAGAAAAATCTGCGGAAAAGAGGGCAACTTATGACTGATTTCGAAATGCTCTCCCTCGTACTAATAATACTTAGTATCATTGTTACGATACTGATCGCATACATAAATCATACAAAAAAGTAACCGCCCTCGCCAAAGGTATACGGTTACTTTTTGTAACTAAATAACTTTTGGACTAACCGCTTATCGGTAGTGCCTTTTTCTATTCTCATTTTTACATAATAGCTTTATGTTGTCAAATATAGTTCTTCTATACTGAAAATAATTATAGGGCATTTCAATTTTTTATATAGTAACGGTAGAAAGATATAGACTATACTTTGACCTGCTGTTCCAATTTGTCTTGATGTAAGAATTTTTTAATAATGAGGTGTCAAAATTTAAGAGAATTTTTTCAAGTTAAGTATAATTGCAGCATTGCTAAAGTCAATTAAAAAGTATTTCGGAATACATAGCGATAGAATTACCGCCTTAAGAAAAGCATTTAATTCAAACTTAGGTAGTCTTTTCATTCCATAAAAAAATCCCCCATAAAAAGGAGGAAAAAAATCGGAGTGACGTGATTCGAACACGCGACCTCTACGTCCCGAACGTAGCGCTCTACCAAGCTGAGCCACACTCCGATATAAATACAATATTTTCTGGAAAGAATAATTAAGAATCTGCTTTCGCAGATTCTTAACTACGGATAGAGGACTCGAACCTCTACTAACAGAGTCAGAGTCTGCTGTGCTGCCATTACACCAATCCGCACTAACATATTTTGTCCTTATCGGACGCAACATGGTTATTATATCAGACTTGTACAAAAAATCAACCCCTTTTTTTAATTTTCATCAAATAAAAGTTTAAGGATATTTTTTCTGAAAATTCTGAATATGGACTGCAAAGGGGTCAGACCCTTTTGCAAAAGGGACAGTCCCCTTTGCAGCTCTTATATCTTTTTAATCCGTTCTATAGCCTCAACAGTATGTTCATAACTTCCAAATGCTGTAAGCCTGAAATACCCTTCCCCCCTGGGTCCAAAACCTACGCCGGGGGTTCCAACTATACCTGCATTTTGGAGTAAATAGTCAAAGAATTCCCAGGAAGTCATTTTTCTTGGTGTCTGCAGCCAAATATAAGGTGCATTGATGCCACCAGACGCGCTATAACCCGCTTCCTTTAGGCCTTGGCAGATTACCTTCGCATTTCTCATATAATAATCTATCTGATTTTTAAGTTGTTTTTTCCCCTCCTGGGAATATACTGCTTCGCCGGCCCTCTGAACAATGTACGGGGCACCATTATATTTTGTCCCATGGCGACGCGCCCACAGGGAATGGAGAGTTATGCCGCCGCATTTTAAATCCTTAGGTATAATCGTTGCGCCAAGGCGTACTCCAGTAAAACCGGCATTTTTTGAAAAGCTGCGCAATTCGATTGCACAGCTGCGCGCACCTTCACACTCATAGATTGTATGTGGTATATTTTCCTCTGAAATATACGCTTCGTAGGCGGCATCATAAATGATTACAGCTTTATTTTCATTTGCATAGTCTACCCATTTCTGAAGACATTCTTTTGATATGACAGAACCTGTAGGATTATTAGGGAAGCACAAGTAAATTATATCAGGTACTGTTTTGGGGATTTCCGGTGCAAAATTTGTCTGTGCGGTACAGGGCATATAGACAACATCACTCCATGTCTCTGTCTTAGTATCATAGATCCCAGTTCTCCCAGCCATTACATTTGTATCTACATACACAGGATAAACCGGGTCGCACACAGCAATAATATTATCTGTGCTAAAAATCTCTTGTATATTCCCTGCATCACATTTTGCACCATCAGAAATAAACACCTCATCCGCAGTAATATTACACCCTCGGTTCTGATAGTCATTTATGGCTATGGCATTTCTGAGAAATTCATATCCCAGATCCGGCGCATACCCGTGAAATGAAGCGGCATCCCCCATTTCATCGACTGCTTTATGCAGGGAATCAACGATTGCGGGAGCCAACGGCTGGGTAACGTCCCCAATCCCCAGGCGTATGATTCTTTTGTCCGGGTTTTGTTCTGTATATGCACCCACTTTTTTAGCTATTGTGGAAAACAAATAACTTCCCGGCAGCTTTAAATAATTTGTATTAATTTTAAGCATGATTATCCTCCTTTAACTATCAATTGTCTGCTATAGTACTCTCAATTCCCCGTCAAATACTGTCTCTGCGGGCCCTGTCATAAATACAGTATTGCTTTGCCTGTCCCACTGAATCAAAAGATCCCCGCCCAATAATTTTACGGTTATTTCATTCTCAGTCAGGCCATTTAAGACACAGGCTACAGCCACTGCACAGGCACCTGTGCCACATGCCAATGTCTCTCCTGAACCACGCTCCCACACCCGCATCCGAACAGTATGCCTGTCTAATACTTCCACAAATTCTGTGTTGACACGGTTGGGGAAATATTCATGATGCTCAAATTCAGGCCCGATTTTCTCAATATCCAGGTTATCTATATCATCCATATAAATAATTGCATGTGGATTTCCCATAGATACCCCCGTCATCCTATACTCAGTTCCATCTACAATAATGGGAGCACCTACAATCCGCTCCCCTTCCCCTTTAATTGGTATCTGAGATGGGGTTAAAACCGGTTTTCCCATATTAACCTTTACCAAAACCACCTTACCATTTTCTACTGTTAAATCCAGGTATTTAATACCTGCCAGCGTTTCCACTGAAACTTCTGTCTGCTCAGTCAATCCATAATCGTAGACATACTTTGCCACACAACGTATTCCATTTCCGCACATTTCACCTCTGGATCCATCTGCATTATACATTTCCATTTCAAAATCAGCTTTTTCAGACGGATTAATCAGGATTAACCCATCCGAACCAATTCCAAAATGTCTGTCACTCACCTGTCTGGCTATCTCGGAAGGATTCTCAATCTTTTCCGTAAACCCATTGACATAGACATAATCATTTCCCAATCCCTGCATTTTAGTAAATTTCATGCTATCCCTTCCTTATAATAGAATTTTACTACTTTACCTATGCACTTAGCGCTGCCACACTAATTTTTCTAGCTCTGCACATTGCCCCTTAATCTCAATAATATTTACAGAGATCCCTCTAAGTGAATCCTTGGCCGCTATACCCTATAAAGGGGCATGCCCTGCCTATCAGGGAAGTACATAGGCGACCAGATTACATTTATAATTGAAAAGGGCGTTCTCCTTCTAAAAAGAAAACCCCCTTGCCCTGTTTCATTATAACTACCTGTTATATAAATGTCAAATAAAGTTCTGTGTAAAGGGGACAGACCCTTTTGCAAAAGGGTCTGTCCCCTTTGCACACCATTTTCAGAATATTCTTAAAACAGCCAATGCCTGGCTGCCCATTTCTTCATACCTCTGTTCCACAGCCCTTCTTTCATATTTTGTGACCTCTCCCTGATTCATGGGATCATTAAAATAATAATAATCTTTATTGCCTCCCACCCACAGCAGGCAGTGCTCCTCTGCAGGCCAGGTATAATACTCTCCTGTCTCCAAAAGAGTCCAGCCTCCTCCATGATAGGATGGCTTCATATCAATGGTGGCCCATATTATAGCAGGTACGCCTTTTGCTATATAATCCTCCTCTATCTGTTTCAGCGGTATTCCTGTCAAATCTTTCACCTGTCCTGGGCCTGTTATCTGGGACAAGGCATCATAAATGACAGGGGCGAAACAGCCAAAACCGTTTTCCGACCTTGGATCTCCTATGAAGCTGTTATATGGACTATTCCCATAGTACTGTCCATTTTCTTCATAGTATGTTCCTATCCTTAAATAATCATCGATAAATTCATCCACTGTAACCTGATATCCCTGGTATTTAAGCGCCATAACAGCGGCCACGCTTTCACACCCCGTCGGGTAAGCATCCTGGCCCAGGCGTGGGGCCCAGATCAACTCTTCCAAGCGCCCCGTTTCCTCAGTTTTGTCAGGAGCATTATAATGAAAGTCCCCCTTGTGTGCCTCTGTAGCGTCAGCACTTTCTGTATGCAAGGTTTTTGTATAAAATATGCTGCCCATAGCAAGACTGATATATACAATAAGAAGAAGGACTTTTGTTATGCGCCCCTCTTCATATTCCTTTCCATATTCCGACATAAGCACCGATATTTAACTGGTTTATATCTATTATAATAAAAACAGCTTGTATAATATTCCCCTGCCAGTATAGATTACATATATTGCCCTGTTTTAATTGTAGGAACTATTCAAAATATAGCTATAATTCAACAATCTACGGCAAAGCCGACTTGAGGTTTTATGCTGAAAAATCCCCATCCAAACTGACAATTTTATCTATTGACTACTGCCAAAACCTCATCTCTCTCTGGCATGGACCGTATGGCTCCTTTGCGGGTGGTGATCAAGGCTGCAGCCCCATTGGCAAAAGTAAGCATATCGGCAAGCCGCTCCTCTGTCATGCCGTCAATCCCATATTCCAATACAAAATTCAGGGAGCTTCCACAAAAAGTATCGCCGGCTCCTGTAGTCTCAATTGTATCCATAGAAAAACCGCTTCTCTCCACTCGCATCTCTTTATAATAAGCGCGGCTGCCATCCTTCCCCAGGGTCAGCAGGATCAGCGGGATATTATACTTTTCCTGAAGATACTTTATCCCTTCATCGTAGTCCTCCAATCCAGTTACAAACTGAATCTCATTATCAGAGATTTTTAATATATCACAGTATTGGAACCCATACTCCATCTGCTCCTTTGCCAGCTCCAGGGAGCTCCAGAGCGGAGGGCGTAAGTTCGGGTCAAAAGAAATAAGAAGTCCATTTTCCCTGGCGATTTTAAGCGCCTTTTTTGTAGCTCCCCGCACTCCATCATGGGTCATAGAAAGAGTTCCGAAATGCAACAATCTTGCCTTCTTAATAAATTCAGGGTCAATCTCTTCCTCCGTCAGCATCATATCTGCTCCTGGGTTGCGGTAAAATGAAAACTCTCTGTCTCCATCTGGAAATGTATGTACAAATGCAAGTGTAGTATTCACCTCTGAATCCATCTGGAGGTTAGACGTATCAATGCCCGCTTCATCCAAGGTGTCCTTGAGAAGAACCCCGAAATGATCCCGCCCCACTTTTCCGAGGAAAGCAGTCCTTTTCCCTAGTTTATTCAGCATCGCAAGCACATTACATGGCGCCCCGCCAGGGCATGCTTCAAACATATTATTCCCCTGCTGGCTTTTTCCGTCCATTGTAAAATCAATCAAAAGTTCTCCCATTGCAATCACATCATACTGCTTCTCCATAGCCATAGCTCCTCACTTCTGTATTTATTGTTATTAGTTTAACGCACTTTGTTCTATTCTGCAATCCCATTTAAGTCGATGTAAGTAATGCCTTTTAGATATCAGGTTAGGATATCCTGGGGCATCGGCCCTCTAATCTGTCTGCCTCCTGACAGTGTATTCAGTAAACCCATGGGCATAGAATTCAATATTACATAAATATGCCTGTAATAACCGGTAAGCCATAACGATTGGTTAAATACACCAACCACCAGGCCTACTCTAGTTAAAATAGACCAATTCCTCAATGGGATCCGCCATATCTATATACTCTGCCTCCAGTACAGGCCCCACGCCACGGTAAATAGATACTCTGGCAAAATTAATTTTTGCCCGCACTGTCACCCACTGGCCAGGCTTTAATTTGGGCGCGTAAGGACTTTTGCAGATATAACCCAAAAATGTAGTATCGTCCTCACAACAGGTCATTGCCATACGCCCCGGCATAAATACCTTAGACGGAAAACCTTTAGGTTTCAATACCCGGGCAGTAAATTCTACCGTTTTGCCCTTATACCTGTCCGGATTTTCCATCACATCCACATACCAGATCCCATAATCCTCACGGCGCACTTCAATTACCGGTGCCTCCAGGTCATAGGGGACACTGTCTGCAAATATATCCTCTACCTCACCGTGTTCATCTTCAAATATTACTTCCGCCTGGGGACTGACCACTTTTACACTCCTGCGGTATCCGGCCAATGGCTTCCTGTCACTACACCTGTTAAATACAACCATTTCGGAACCACGTACCATCTCAACAAAAAGAGGCTTTAAGTTGGTCAAATACATCTGAAAAGTACTGGCGTCAACTGTTGTCAGCTTCTGCTCAATGCCCCAGTCCTTGGGCAGTTCCATATGCTCAAAATCACTGACTTTCCACATGCCATTGTATTCAATGACAACTCTCTTGGGTTTGTATTTCAAATCCATCTTCTCCAAATATTCTTTTGTCAGCTCTTCCTGGGTGTGCACCCGCTCTATTTCCACTTTATATTTCTGCATTTCTGAAGGAGAGTATTCCACCTCCCCCTCCTCACATAGAAGCAAAAGCGTTGTCCCTTCAATCTGGAAATACTCTTGGGACAGCGTAAACTTCAGGAATTCTGTCTTCCCACTGTCCAAAAAACCGGTCATCAGATATACCATTACATCAGGTTCTGTCATTTTCCACCTCTCCTATCCTGCTGCCCATACCCATCGGCTTGTATTGGGGAGCGCCTTTGCCCCCTCTGCTATCATCCCTGTCCGGGAATTTCCTGGTGCTATTTTACATCAAACAACTCTGCCAGGACATTCTTATTTAATCCAGATCCAATGACACAGATCCTTCCTGTATACTCCGGCAATCCACTGCGCACTTCATGCTCGCCAGGAACCATATCAAAGTAAATCCATTCCTTGTCCCCTGCAACCATGCCCTTAGCACGCAGAATTGTACCTACTGACTCTTCAGATTCTAATTTAACCAAAATATCCTCAATTTCTGCTTCTGTATATGGCCTTACTGTTTCACATCCCCAGCTTGTAAACACTTCCTCTGCGTGATGATGGCCATGGCCGTCCTCTCCCGCGTGGTGGTGGCCGTGGCCGCACCCTTCTCCGTGATGGTGCCCGTGGCCGTCCTCTTCTCCGTGATGGTGCCCGTGCTCTTCTCCATGATGGAGGCAACCACACTCAGGGCATATAACTTCTGCTAATAGTTCTTCCTCCAGGGTCTTGCCGCCTTCCATAGTCTCCAGCAGCTTCTCTCCTGACAATTCATCCACAGGTGTGGTGATAATCGGCGCCTTTGGGTTCAGCTCCCGCAGAATCCCGCAGCTTTCCTGGATTTTAGCATTATCTGCTTTATCAGTACGGCTCAGGATAATGGCCCCAGCAAACTCAATTTGGTTTCCAAAAAATTCACCAAAATTATTTCTATAGATCCGGCATTTAGTGACATCCACGACAGTGGTAAAACTATTCAGCTCTGCGGAGATTTTCTCCTGTACTTCTTTAACTGCTTTTATGACATCAGAAAGTTTCCCCACCCCTGAAGGTTCTATTAAAATCCTGTCTGGATGATACGTATCAACTACCTCCTGCAGAGATTTTCCAAAGTCACCAACAAGAGAACAACAGATGCATCCGGAATTCATCTCCCGGATTTCAATACCCGATTCCTTCAGAAATCCGCCGTCAATACCAATTTCACCAAATTCATTTTCAATGAGCACGACCTGCTCGCCTACAAATGCTTCTTTTAACAGTTTTTTGATAAGGGTTGTCTTTCCAGCCCCGAGAAATCCTGAAATTATATCAATTTTTGTCATTTATGTCCCTCCCAGTATTCTTTCATATTGTTATACAGCCACTCTGTTATTAAAGTGTATTTGAAACTTAATTTGCCTGTCTGGCAATTCCAATCAATACTCTATTAATTTTAATTCAAAGATATGATTAATGCTGAGTTGATTAAATTTCCCCAAAGCACAGGGCCAGGTTACAGCCAAACGGATATAAAAAATATCACATGCACTCCAGAACAATGGGGCAGTGGTCAGATCCCATAACATCTGTCAATATTCCTGCGCCCACCAGCCTCTCTTTCAGCGCTTCTGACACACAGAAATAATCAATACGCCAGCCTGCATTCTTTTCCCTGGCCTTAAACCGATATGACCACCAGGAATATATCCCCTCCTGTTCCGGATAGAAATAGCGGAAAGTGTCTATAAAGCCAGCTTCCAGAAGTTCTGTAAATTTCTGCCTTTCTTCATCTGTAAATCCTGCATTTTTTCTGTTCGTCTTTGGATTTTTCAAATCAATTTCCTGATGTGCCACGTTCATATCCCCCGTCACCACCACCGGCTTTTTCTCCTCCAGCCTTTTTAAGTAGGCACGGAAATCATCCTCCCACCTCATCCGGTAGTCCAGCCTGGCAAGTTCATTCTGGGAATTAGGTGTGTAAACAGTCACAAAATAAAAATCTTCAAATTCCAGGGTAATTACACGCCCCTCTTGGTCATGTTCTTCCATACCGATCCCATACGAAAATGAAAGCGGCTCTTTCTTGGTAAATACTGCGGTCCCCGAATATCCTTTTTTAACTGCATAATTCCAATATTGATAATATCCCTCTAATTCCAGGCTGAGCTGCCCTTCCTGCATCTTGGTTTCCTGGATACAGAAAATATCAGCATCCGCCTCCTTAAAAAATTCCAGAAACCCCTTCTGGACACATGCCCGGATACCATTTACATTCCAAGATATAAACTTCATATATGCCTCCTCTATGTGTATGATAAAATTTAGGGAGCCAAACCAACTGCCTCGGACAGAAAATATGGCACCCCATGACATCTTCTATCTTCCGCTTTAGTTCCTCTCCCCTCTTAGGCCTGGCAGCAGCGCTTTATACTGCACTGCCAGCCATAGCTTCACGGCAGCTTAAACCAACTGCCTAATAACAAACCTCTTTTAAAAACAATCCATGGGCGGGAGCAAGAAACCCCGCATCCTCCCTTTTACCTCTATCGAGAATCTTTAACATATCTTCAGGACTGCGCCTGCCTGTCCCGACCTCCAGCAGTGTCCCTGTCAATATCCGTACCATATGGTACAAAAAACCAGTCCCATAATACTCTATCCTGATTTTTTCTGCCTGTCTCTCGATGATTATATCATAAATTGTCCTGGTTGTGGACTTTTCCTCCTTTTTATCCGTAAATCCAGCAAAATCATAGGTTCCCACCAGATAACCCGCCGCCTTTTCCATAGCTTCCACGTCTAATTTATAAGGAAAGTGGCAGCAATATTTTCTTGTGAATACATCTGGCTTTTCACGTGTATCCACAAAGTACTCATATTTCTTTCCTTTTGCATTCAGCCGTGCATGAAAACCGTTTCTAACCAGGGACATGTCCCTTACCCTAATATCCTCAGGAAGCCTTTCATTTAACCTGGCACAAAAATCGATCTCTGTCACTTTTCCTGGAAGGACAACACTGGCGGTCTGTCCCTTTGCATGAACACCGCTGTCCGTACGTCCAGACCCGTCTATCTGGGTACTGCGCCCTGTCACTTCACTGATGGTCTTCTCCAATATCCCCTGCACCGTATGCTGAGTCGTACTCTGCCTCTGCCAGCCCTGGTATCTGCTTCCGTCATACACTATATTTAACTTATAAGTCCGCATATTCCTCCACTTTCCTGTCTTTTAAGAAGAGTACCCTGCTGCACAGCATACTCACCACATCTAAATCATGGGAAACAAATAAATAACAAATTTTTTCACTCTCCTGCAGTTCCTGCAAAAGTCTAATCATTTGTGCCTGTACAGTTACATCCAGGGCAGACAGGGGTTCATCTGCCAGTATAAATTTTGTCCCTGTCATAAGGGCCAGAGCAATACTGACTCTTTGCCTCTGCCCTCCGCTCAGTTCTCTGGGGTAACGGCCGTAATAATCTGGGGTGAGATGTACCCGCTCCAGCATTTCCTCCACTTTTCTCCTGCGCCCTTCTCTCGTACTTTCCCCCCTGACTTTCAATGGTTCCTCCAGAATCCACCCTATAGTCTTTTTAGGATTTAAAGACCGGAAAGGATCCTGGAATACCATTTGTGGGTATTTTGTATAATGAATAATTTCTCCATCGTAATCCTTCAAAAGTCCCAGGACACACTTACACAGTGTAGATTTCCCACTGCCGCTCTCTCCTACCAGGCCTACTGTCTCTCCCTGGTATAAGGTAAATGAAACTTCTTCAAGGACCTGCCTTCTTTCCCTGCCTTCCCTGTAAAAGGCATTAACATTTTTCATCTCAAGCACCTTATCTGTCCTGCCTGCCTCAGGCATTTCCCTCACCTGCCTTTTCTCTCAAAAATCTATAAAACCCGCTGCTTTTTGTGCGGCTGGGTATGGCCGCAATCAGTTCTTTTGTATACTGTACTGCAGGGTTCTCAAATATCTGCCGGGCCTCCCCCTGCTCTACCACCTCGCCGTCCTTCATCACCAGAATACGGCGGCAGAGTGTATTTACCACACGCAGATTGTGAGAGATAAACAATATGCTCATTTTATATTTCTTATTTAGCTTTTTAAGCAGGCAGAGGATCTCTTCCTGCGTATGCACATCCAGGGCAGTAGTTGGTTCATCGGCAATCAGCAGGCCGGGACGGCAGATCATTGCGGAAGCGATCATCACTCTCTGCCGCATACCACCTGATAGTTCATGGGGATATTTATCATATAATTTCTCTGGTTCCTTAAGTTCCACGTCTTCCAGTGCATGCAGAGCCTTCCTTGTACGTTCTTCTCTCCCCAGGCCTGTATGGAGGAGCAATGCCTCCTCCACCTGTTTTCCGATTTTCATAGTAGGATTCAGGGCAGTCATAGGTTCCTGAAATATCATGCCAATATTCTGGCCCTGCACTTCCCGCATTTCTCTGGGAGAAAGGTTTAAAAGCTCACGGCCATCCAGCATAATGCTGCCCCCATCTAGCATAGCCTGCTCTTTTAAGAGGCCTGCCACTGCCAAGGCAGTCATTGTCTTCCCTGATCCTGATTCCCCCACGATCCCAAGGATTTCGCCATCCTGTATAGTAAAGGAAATATTTTTCACTACTTTCTGCTCTATCCCTCTGTCTTCAAAATGAACAGACAGATTTGTGACCTCCAGCATTATCTGCCACCTCCGAATCTATCCAAAATCCCTTCACCCAGCATCCCTGTACCAAGAACCATCAATACAAGGAAAAGTCCCGGAAATACAGCGCACCAGGGCCCTCCTGCCAAATAGGTCTGGGATTCTGCCAGCATCCTCCCCAGGCTGGCATCCGGAGGCTGTACACCTATGCCAAGATAACTTAAACCAGCCTCCGCCAGTGCAGCATTGTTAAATCCGATCGTGAGGGCTGATAATAGTGCAGGGAGAGTGTTTGGCAGAATATGGACGAACAGAATTCTCCAGCCAGGCACACCAATCAAGCGGGCGCTGGTGACATAATCCTCCACACGGCACCTCAGAAACTCTCCTCTGACAATTCTGGCAAAGCTGGGGATAAATGCTATCCCCAGGGCCAGCATTACCTTTACTCTGCCGCTGCCCCACACACTCACAATTACCAAAGCCAGCAGGACACTTGGGAAAGCCGCTACCGCATCATTGACACGCATCAATGTCTCATCCAGCCAGCCGCCCATATACCCCGTAACTGCGCCTAATATTATCCCCAGTACCCCGCCTACTAATATAGTCACAACAGCTATCATCATGGTGCTCCCTGCCCCTTCCAGTACACGGCTGAACACATCGCGCCCGAACTGATCCGTACCGAATATATGGGAGAGGGATGGGCCGTTTAGTTTGGCAGCACCCTGCATCTTTTCCGTATCATAGGGGGTCCAGAAAAACCCCAGCACTGCCATAGCGGACATGGCTAAAGTAAGCACACTGCCAAATAGGAAGTTATAGGAAGTTTTTCCCTGTTTTACTCTTCTTATTCTTTTATCCTTCAACTTGCACCCCCTATATTTCAATCCTTTTATCCAACTTTTGATACAGCAGGTCCACAATCAGATTAATTACAAGTATCACCACAGCTATCAGGACGATTACAGCCTCCACCACCGGATAATCACGTTTAGAGATAGCGGATATCAGCGTACGCCCCAGGCCGGGTATTCCAAAAACCTGCTCTACTACAATACTGTTTGCTAATATATCCCCCATCACGATCCCAAGGAATGTCACCACCGGAAGAATGCCATTTCTAAGGACATGCCTGATCAATATACGCCAGGGACTGTTTCCCCTGCTCCTGGCTGTCCTTACATAGTCCTGCCGCATCTGGGTGAGCAAAGAGCTTCTCAGCATCCTGGCCGTCATGGCTGCTTTCGGAAGTGCAATGGCTATGGACGGAAATATCAGATAACTGAGGAACCCACTCATACTATCTGTATAGGATACATAATCTCCCGGGACAAACAGTCTAAAAGTCAGGCCAAACAGCACTGTCAAAACAATCCCAATAAAAAATGGGGGGACAGACATAATAACCTGATTCAAAACCAGAAAAATGCGGTCCCAAACACCATTTTCATACCGGGCGCTCAGAATACCCACCGGTATGGAAAATAACAATATAAATGCAAATGACATTAAGGCCAAAGCGGCCGTTATCGGAATCTTATCCCCTATCATCTCCCTTACCGGAACCTGATAGGAATATGACACCCCCATATCCCCTGCCAGGAAATCTTTTACCCATTGTCCATAACGCTGCGGCAGGGGACGGTTTAACCCCATCTCCTCCCGCAGGGCCTGGACCTTCCCCTCAGTAGCCTCCGTCCCCAGGATGGACCTGGCCGGATCACCGGGGATGATCTCAAATGCCAGGAAGGCCAGTATGCTGACAATTAATAATGCGATTATAAGACCTGTTAATTTTTTTATAAAAAACTTCATACTTGCCCTCCTGTTTCAGGACGTAACCTTTTGCACTTTTGTTACGTCCTAAATCTACTCAAGACCTGTACCTAAATGGCTTATTCCACCATATATATTGCCGCCATGTCTTGCACATACAATGGGTAGAATGTATATCCATCGTATTTATTGCTTATGGCAACCAGGTTTGCAAGGTCTTGTATATATACGCTGGCAGCGCGCTCTGCCAGTATGCCCTCTGCTTCTTTATAGAGTTGTATCTGTTCTGCCTCGTCTATGGCAGAAACAGCTTCTTTGAATTTTTGGTCGTATTCTGTATCACTGAAATTGATAAAATTGTTTTCTGCATCAGATGTAAAGCGTTCCAGCATGGCACGGGCAGAGAGGTTAGAGGCATCCACCCCCACCACAGTGGATTGGTAGTCCCGCCCTGCATATACTTTTTCCAGCCATGTCTCCCATTCCATGGGATTAATCTTTACATTGACCCCGATATTTTTTAACTCCTCCGCAATTACCTGAGCCGTATCCACATGGGGTTGGTCTGCAGAGCATACGCTGATTTCCAAATCAAATCCGTCGGGATATCCTGCTTCCTCCAGAAGCTTCTTCGCCTTGTCAAAATCCTGCTCATAATACTCCGCATATTCTTCATCGTAATATTTCTTCAGGCCGGGATACATACTTGTTCCGATACGCACGCCCTTTCCATCGGCTATCAAATCCATGATTTCATCTGGATTGACTGCATAACAGAGCGCCTGTCTCACCTTCTCATTATTCAGCGGTTCCACTGCATTATTTAAATATAATGCCTGCACAAGATTCATGGTTCCCTCTTCAATATGAAACCCATCCGATAATTCCGCTGCCTGGCCTGAAGTTAAACGCATAGCCATATCAATAGATCCACCCTTTAAATTTGTAACGAGCATATCCGCATCAGCTATAATCTTAAATTCCACTTCATCCAAATGTGCTTTATCTCCCCAGTAATCCTGATTCTTTTCCAAAATTACATTTTCCTGAGGACTGCGTGATACATACTTGAATGGGCCTGTCCCTATCGGCATCGTCTCAAGTTCATTATAATCCTTCGGGATAATTGCAGTCGTCATATAGGCAAGGAATTCTGTGTTCGCCTCTGTCAGACGGACTTCCACTGTCCTGTCATCTAAAATATTGACACTCTCGATAATAGAATACGCTGATACTAACGGTTCCCCATTTGACGTATCAGCGCATCTGTCTATCGAATATTTCACATCTTCCGCCGTCACGTCGTTCCCATTATGGAATTTCACCCCATCGCGCAAGGTAAATGTATATACCTTGGCATCATCAGAAATTACATAACTGCTGGCTACGGCTTCGGCTAAATTACCATCCTTGTCTGGTTTTACCAGACCTTCATAAATATTAAACAAAACCTCTTTTGTTCCTGCCGCAACTGCTTTATGTGGGTCAAGACTGTCTAAATCCTGGGAAATACCTACCCTGATACTCCCTCCCTCGACTGGGTTTCCTGAAAGCTTATTCTCCGTGGTTGACGATGCCTTATCCTTATCACCTGAACATCCGCTCAGTGCAATAGTTACAGCCATTGAAAGCACTAAAAGAATTCCTGTTACCTTTCTTTTCATGTCTGTCTCCTTCTTCAAATAACCTTCATTATTAATTTGTCGATTATATTTTATAAGATTTATCTGATATTGGCAAGTATTTCATCACATACAATTTTTTGCCTATACATTGGCTGCCCATACAGACCTTTAAAATCGGACAATTCAATCCGTACTTATGAAACACAAGTATATACTCCTGTTAGGGAGGTGTATTCATTGACATTATACTATTTATCCCTTAAAATTTTAGTCAAAGGCCCTGATGCGAGCATACGGGACAGCACACTGGCAGCAATGCAGGCACCGGGGCATCAGACCCTCCCGGCAGCCTCCAGCTGGACATGTGAGCATGTCCGCCTGGCTGGTTGCCCGCAGGAATACACCAACGGTATATTATATGCACTAACCCCAAAACTCCCTTGGCTCCGGGTTCTTAGGCCTCATTGAATATTAGTAGTTCAATAAGTACAGGAAAACAGACTTTGACAGCAAGGCATACGCAAATATTATACGAAAGAGAGGGTATTAACTATGAATGTAACAGAAGCTATCAACACCCGCAGGAGTATACGGAAGTTCAAAGATACTCCAGTAGGGCATGACCTCCTGCTTCGTTTGGCTGACGCCGGACGCCTGGCCCCAAGTGCCAGTAATCTCCAGGCCTGGAAGTTTATCTTCCTCACAGAAAAAGAACTTGTGGGCAAAATCAGTCTATTCAGTCCAGGATTAAGCGGCAATCCGCCCATCATCCTTATTATATGTTCTGACATGGCCTACGCCCTTGAACATGGTTCCCGTAATTCCGAGATTTATGGCTGTATGATGGACGCCTCTATGGCCGCTGAAAATATCATGTTAAAGGCACAGGAGGAAGGACTTGGGACCTGTGCAGTCAAATCCTATAATGATGCCGCTGTGCGTAAGATCCTTAGCCTCCCGGATACATACCGGATAGAACTGCTTCTCTCCATTGGGTGGCCAGATGGAGAGCCACGGATTCCCCGCAGGAAAAAGCTTGAGGAAGTCGTAACTTTTAACGGATGGAGGAAAGACAATGAATCATAGAGATGCTTTACTTGAGCTTTTAATCTATATGGTAACAAGTGCCTCGGGATTGGAAAATGAACCCCATATCTATGGACCCCTGCGCATGATCGAGGCAGCACAACGGCTGTGCCGACTGCTGCTTGCAGACTCCCAGGATGACAAACATCTTGCAGAACTTATCTCCATTATAGAAGATGGCAAACAAAAAAGCACTTCCGATGAGGAAGGCTTCTATAAAATGCTGCAGGATGCTTCTGCTAAACTGGTAGATTTTATTTAACCTTTCGTTTACATACAGGGCCTAACCCTCTGTCCGCCAGTGGTCCGGACCCTGTATGTAAACTTCCAGGCAGTAAACTCTTCTGCCTGCTGTCTATTCTAAGAATTCTTTCAGCTCTGCCATAAATGTATTCACATCCTTAAATTCTCTGTAGACAGAAGCAAATCTGACATACGCCACTGGATCAAGTGTTTTAAGCTTGTCCATGACAATCTCACCGATCTCACTGCTGGGTATTTCTTTTTCTTCCCGGTTAAAGATCTCCAGTTCCACCTCATCAATGGTTTTCTGGATCTCGGAAGCAGGGACGGGCCTTTTATAGCAGGCGCTCAAAACTCCAGCCTCAATTTTAGATCGGTCATACTGTTCTCTGTTGTCATCTTTTTTAATTACAATCAGCGGAATTGTCTCGACCTTTTCATAGGTAGTAAAGCGCTTTCCGCATTCGTCACAGGAGCGTCTCCTGCGGATAGAATTCTTATCCTCCGCAGGTCTGGAGTCAATTACCCGTGTATCTGGATGGCCGCAATAAGGACACTTCATAGATTTAATCCGCCTTTCTGCCGTTTATTTTTTTTAATTATACACAATAACTAGTACTTTTGCAAAAATTTTTCTTCTCTGATTTCTACTAAAATAATATCAGGCCCTATTTTCTTAATACAGTGCCATGGGATGACGTATTCCCCGTCTGTCCCAAGGAATCCGCATATTTTCCCAGGCCCCGGAATGACGATGGCCTCCACCCTTCCCTCGCAGATATCAATCTCTACATCTACAATACATCCCAGCCTTTTACAGTCGCATACATTAATAACTTCCTTTTCTCTCAATTCACATAATCTCATTTATTTCACCACACAAAAATACCTGCATACAGCGGCAGCTCTCCTTACTGTTACTGTATGCAGGTATCCTAAATTCTGTGTATTATATGGCCATTACTTTCTCACTTTCAAATGCCCTGGCAATAACTACAATCAGCACGGCCCCTAAAAGCAAAGTCACCCCAAGAGTAAGCCCATACTGCATCCCAGTCACCTCCTGGGTCAGAATGCCTTGCAGAGTCAGTGAAGTATTGTACACCGGAACTGCATAAAGCCATTGCTGGGGCGTCTTTGTTGTAAACATTGTAGTAATCCCCAGCACCAAAATCAGCATGTAAGCCGGCATTACATAGGAGCTGGCCTCCTTCACTGTCTTAGCAAATACGGAAATCAATACAATGATAGCTGAATATAAAAAGGCAATGGCAATCAACAGCGCTGCCAGCATTGCTATCTGGGCCGCGCTCAGGCTTAAGCTTATACCGTCGCCCATGCCCCCCATCATCTGAGGCATAAATGCAACCAGCGCCCCCACATACACCACTGAGGATACACCAGAAATAATCATCAGGGCGAAAACTTTCCCCAATACAATGGAACTCCTCCTGATGGGGGATACAAGAAGGCTTGCCATCGTCCCTCTTTCTTTCTCTCCGGCTACCATATCTGTGCCAATTCCCATGGCTCCGGCAAACAGAAGTATGGTTACAAAGTAAGGGATCATAGAACCCAGCACCTTCCCTCCGGCCTTCTCCTCATCCTGTATAATCATATCTGGATTGTCGGAATTGACTGTAAATACTGTAAGTCCTTCCATATCATCCACGCGGCCTGCCAAAAGCATCTGCCTGTACCCTTCCAGCACTCCCGCTGAAATTTTATCGTAAGCTGCACGGGAATAATCCTCCGACGGATTATAATATGTTTTAACCTGGGGTACCTCATCCCCTGCCTTGTAATTCATCACTGCATCCTGAAACCCTTCTGGGAATTCGATCAGCAGGTCTGCCTCCCCCTCTCGCAAAAAGTTCTCAATCTGGGTTCGGTCACTGGCTTCAAACACCTTACATTCTTTATCTGACTTTAGAAGGTAGTCCTCAAACCCTTCCGGTATGTTCTGTATATATACCACCGATTTATGCGCCTCCACATCCTTTTCCTGGCTGCTGCTGAGATTGCTCACCAGCATCATAATACCAACCATAATCACCACAGGTAGAATAAAAACAGAAAAAACCATCTTCCCATCTTTAAATATTCTCGCCAGTTCTTTACCACATATCTGCCTGATGCCGCCCATCTTATTTCCCTCCCTTTTTACTCCTGTAAAGTTCAAAAAAAGCATCCTCCAGATCTTCTGCATCGGTCTCGTGCAGAATCTGCTCCAAGCTGCCCTCAGCCACCTTACAGCCGTCAATCACTACTCCAATCCTGTCACAGATTTTCTCTGCCTCGGACATAACATGAGTCGAGATGACAACCAGTTTTCCTTCATCCCTCAATTTCTTCAAGTAATCTGTCACACTTCTCGCTGTCACTACATCCAGTCCATTGGTGGGTTCATCAAAAATAACAATGTCCGGATTATGGACAAGGCATACGGCAATGGCAGCCTTCTGGGCCATTCCTGTAGAAAGTTCTTTTATCTTTTTGTGGGAAAAATCCTGAATGCCAAAATATGTGAAAAGCTCTTCTTTCCTGGCTTTCAGTCTGTCCTCGGGGATATCATGGAGCTTCCCGAAAAAATCAAACATATAGTCCACAGAAAACTGGGGGTCCAGCTTAATGTCCCCTGTCAGGAAACCGATTCTCTCCCGGACTTTTTCCGGCTCCTTCTGTACCTCATGCCCTGCCACATAGATTTCTCCCTTAGTAGGTTTAATAATAGTAGAAATACACCGCAGTGTTGTTGTCTTTCCTGCTCCATTTGGGCCAAGCAATCCATATATCTCTCCCGGACGGGCACTCAGGCTCAGGTCATCCACAGCAGTTTTTATAGGATTTGTGGTTTTTGACTCCTTCATCTGCTTCTTATTCAGCTTGTAGACCTTCGTCAGATTCTTAATCTCAATCATATTTGGCACCGCTCCCGGCAATAACAGAAAAGTCTGTATTTGCGGGACACAAATCCATATCTGTGACAGGATTTGTGAATTTTTCCTTTCTCTAAAAATATTGTTCAAAAACATCTTTCCACAACATTTTTGTACTATTGTGTTAGTACAACTATATATCTATTATGTGGATTTGTCAACTACTTTTCTGCCTGCCCCTTCCCTAAATTATTAAAATGGGCTACAATGGAAAAATAAGGAGGATATTTCATGAAAGAAACTATTTTATTGTTCCATATACCAGAAAAGGAAAAGCGCCTGAAAATCGAAATGGCACTTTTCCCTCTGCATATCAGGCTGAAATATATCAAGCCGGAAGAGTATAGCCAGCCTTTGGGAGCGCTGGCGGGTTTAAAAGATATAGTCCGTGCAGAAACCCCTTATAATGGGGAAGAATTGCCGGACACTATGATTGTTTTTGCTTTTTTTGACGACAGACGCTTAAACCAGGCTCTTGCCGCACTGCGCAGATGTGGGGCAGGCCCGCTCCCCTACAAGGCTGTCTTAACGCCTACTAATCAGCTGTGGACAGCCTCAGAATGTTTTGAGGAGATACGCCGTGAACATGAAGCTATGAATCCCTAATGATTCATAGCTTTTCATTTATTAGTCCTGTCAATGGGCAAACTGGCTCTCGTACAATTTCTTGTAAAAACCACCCTGCCCAATAAGTTCTTCATGAGTTCCCTGTTCTATAATATTTCCATCTTTCATAACCAGTATCTTATCAGCCGTACGGATAGTAGACAGGCGGTGGGCCACAATAAAACTGGTCCTGCCCTCCATCATACGCTGGAAGGCCTCCTGAATCTTAATCTCTGTCCTAGTATCAATAGAAGAGGTGGCCTCATCCAAAATCAACATCGGCGGAAGATTGAGCATGACTCTGGCAATACACAAAAGCTGCTTCTGCCCCTGTGACAAACTTCCTCCATCCTCCTGGATCCGTGTGTCATAACCATCTCTCATTCTCTTTATAAAGCTGTGGGCATGGGCCGCCTTTGCTGCAGCTATAATATCTTCCCGGGATGCCTCTGGCCTCCCATAGGCAATATTTTCTGCAACGGTCCCTGCCTTCAGCCAGGTCTCCTGCAGCACCATCCCATAATTGGCGCGCAGGCTGTCTCTTGTCACATCCCGTATATCATATTCCTTCTTTTCTGCAGCATCCTCAGCTCCCACGAGAATCTGCCCTCCATCCACATCATAAAAGCGCATCAGAAGATTTATCAGAGTCGTCTTACCACACCCGGTGGGCCCCACAATAGCAATCTTCTGCCCTGGTTCTACGCCCAGGTTCAGATGTGTAAGCAGGGACACTTCTCTCCGGTACGAAAAAGAAACGTCCTGAAGGCGCAGCCTTCCGTCTGCCTTCCCCATTACCACAGCATCCTTTCCATCGGGCAGTTCTGGTGTTTCTTCTATAAAATCAAACACTCTTTTTGCACAGGCAAAAGCATTCTGCAGCTCAGTTACTACACTGGAAATTTCATTAAACGGCTTTGTATACTGGTTTGCATAACTTAAAAATGCAGAAAGCTGCCCCACAGACATTCCCCCTGACATCGCAGTAAAGGCGCCTACAATACCCACCCCTGTGTATACGAGGCCATTTACAAAACGGGTGCTTGGATTAGTAATAGACGAAAAGAAAATCGCCTTCAGGCTGACAGTTTTCAATTGCTCATTCACTTCATCAAACTGCTTCAGCGCGCGGTTCCCGTAGCCAAAAGCCTGTACCACTTTCTGGTTCCCTATCATTTCATCTACCAAGGATGTCATTGCCGCCCTTGCTTCTGACTGTGCCTTGAACATTGTATATGTCCGTTTTGCGATAAAGCTGGCCACAAACAGTGAAAGGGGCGTAATTAAAATAACTACCAGCGCCGTCTTTACATGAATGGACAGCATAAAAACCAGCGTACCCGCAATTGTCACAATGCCGGAAAAAAGCTGTGTAAACCCCATGAGCAGCCCATCAGAAAACTGTTCTACATCTGTAATAATCCGGCTGATAATTTCTCCATACTGATGGCTGTCAATATATTTCAGGGGCAGGATCTGTAATTTTTCAAATGCCTTTGTCCGCACATCCTTTACTACTCTGTAGGTAATTGTATTATTGCACAGATTCATCAGCCATTGGGCAGCGCCTGTAATTAAAATGACTCCCGTAAGTACTTTTATAATATGGAATATAGCTGTAAAATCCACCTTACCTCTGCCAATAATATAATCCACTGCATCGCCTGTAAGAATCGGTGCGTACAAAGTAAGCAGAACTGAAATTACTGCAAAAATCAAGGATAATAGAAGATATGCAAAATATGGTTTTATAAGCGCCAATATCTTCCGGGTTGTACTCCCGCCATTCTGGGACATATCAGCACACCTCCTCTCTCGAAAGCTGGGAATAACAAATTTCCTGATAAATCGGGCACTCCTCAATCAGTTCCCTGTGGGTCCCGTACCCCACCATCTCGCCATCATCCAGCACAATAATTTTATCCGCGTACATAATAGACGCGGCTCTCTGGGATACAATAAACACGACCATCCCTGATGTTTTCTCTGAGATGGCCTCCCGAAGCCTGGCGTCTGTGGCAAAATCCAAAGCCGAGGCGCTGTCGTCCAAGATCAGGATACCAGGTTCCCTCACGAGTGCGCGGGCGATCGTCAGCCGCTGCCGCTGCCCCCCAGATAAGTTCTTCCCCCCTTCACTGATTACAGTATCCAGGCCTGCCGGTTTTGCCTCCACAACTTCCAGGGCCTGGGCAGTTTTCAAGGCATCTATAATTTCCCTGTCAGAGGCGCCTTCCTTTCCCATCTGCATATTTTCACGGATAGTACCATGGAACAGCGTGGCCTTCTGGGGTACCATGCCCACCCATTCTCTTAGTTCCTCCAGCTTCCACTCCCTGACATCTATCCCATTTATAAGGACTTCCCCCGCGTTCACATCATAAAACCTTGGTATCAGGCTGACAAGTGAAGATTTCCCGGAGCCTGTGCTCCCAATGATCCCAATTGTTTCCCCAGCCCCAGCAGAAAATGTGATATGTGACAGGGCCGGCTCCTTAATTCCTTGATAAGAAAATGTCACATCTTTCATCTCCACCTGCCATGTGCCTCGCCCGCTATCCTCCACTCGCCTACATCCATCCCTGATCCCTGGCTGCAAGTCGAATATCTCATTGATCCTGCCCGCCGAAGCAACAGCCTTAGTAAAAGAGATAATCAGGTTCGCCAATGCCACCAACGCCAGTAATATCTGCGACATATAATTTACCAGGGCAATAACCTCTCCCTGTGTGATGCGGCCTGTATCAACAGCACTGCCCCCATACCAGACTACAGCGATAATTCCTAGATTTACCAATATATATGTCATGGGATTTAAAAGGGCGGAAATCTTCCCAACCAACATCTGTAGGGCCATCAATGCGTTATTTTTCTCTTCATACTCCGCCTGCTCCGCCCCCTGGGTACGAAAGGCCCTGATTACACGGACGCCGGCCAGATTCTCCCGGGTAGATAGGAGTACATTGTCCAATCCCCGCTGTACCTTTCTGTACAGGGGAATCGTGATCATCATCACCCCGTAAATGACAAAAGACAAAAGAGGGACTGCGATTAAGAATATAACTGCCGTTTTCACATCAATTGTAAAGGCCATAACCATGGCTCCCACAACAATGAACGGGGAGCGCAGAAACAGCCTCAGCACCAGGTTCACCCCCGACTGTACCTGATTAATGTCACTTGTCATCCTTACCACCAGAGTAGAACTTCCTGCCTTATCTATTTCTGCATAGGAAAGCTGCTCAATATGCCAAAATAATGCATGGCGGAGTTTTGTGCCGAACCCCACTGCCGCTTTTGCCGCAAAATACTGGGCGCACAGAGAACAGCTCAGTCCCAGAACGCCAAAGAGCACAAGAACAGCGCCCATCTTCCAAATATAAGCCGTATCACGGTATTTGATCCCCACATCAATAATCTGAGCCATAATTAGCGGCACAATCAGTTCAAATGTGGCTTCCAGCAGCTTAAACAGCGGACCTATCACGCTCTCCTTTTTATAGTCTTTTAAAAACGGCAGTAATCTTCTCACTTCTCTTTCCTCCTACAAAAATAACAGCCTAAACAATTGCTGTAACTGAGGCCTTATTCTCATAAACTACAATCATATTCTGCAGTTTCCCCAGCATTTTTTCTTTCTCTATAGGCAGACTTCCTTTCACCCTGAATTCAATATAATCATGGAAACCATCATAGAAAGTTTCTGCCTTTAAAAGTTCTATAAGCCGTAATTCTTCCCTTAAGTTCTCCAACTCATCTGCAGGCACAAAATTGCCGGCCTGGATCTCTGGATACAGAGGGGCGTCTTTATGTAAAAACATAGAAAAATTAATAATACGTAATGGGCGGGTCCGGTTAAAAAATTCTGCTGTCCTTTCAGCATTCTCAATGCCCCTTCCTTTACCTGCCACTCCTGTCATCATATGTGCATCATAGAGCAGTCCCGCAGTTTTCAGCCTGCCGATCTGTTCATATGCCTGCGCCAATGTGTGGTCCTTCTTCATGAAACAAAGTACATCGTCCAACCCTCCCTCAATCCCCAGATACAGATGCCTGACCCCTAATTTCTGGAGCAGCTTCAGTTCCTCATCGGTTTTGTCCTGTATATTGGTGACTGTGGCATCCATGTTTACCTCTTCACATTCGGGAAAATACTGATGGATTAGGGAAAGAATTTCTACCAGGCGCTCCATCTGGCTTCCAAATGCGTTTCCATCGCCAAGGAATACCCGTTTAGGACTTCCCCCAAGCCTCCAGACCCGTTTTAGCTCCTCCTCAATCTGCCCCATGGGAAGTTCACGGTACTTTAAATGCTTAAAAAGTACACAGAACGCACACCTATTGTAGGAACACCCCACTGCTGTGGGCAGCATATAAGAGCCTCTTTCCATGGGTCCCCGGCAAATTTGTCCCTCATATTCCATATCTATCCCTCCTAAAATTCCTTCACCGTAAACACTGCCACTGACCGCGGCCTCATCACAAAGCTACTCTCCACACGCCTTTCATCCCCCTCACTGTAGCAGCAACACCCGTTCTCGTCCCCATAAGTATTGACGCTTAGATACCAGGCGCCTGCTTTGTTAAGGCCAGGCAGTGTAATAGATACATCCTCCCAGTATGTGTTAACCGCCACATATACGATGTCATCTTTGCCCTTCTCTTTATCATATCCTGCAAAACTGATGGCAAAGGTGCGGGTATCCTTTGGAATATTCATATCGTTCCCGTCGATATTATGGGCATGGATGCCGTCCATGCCACAGACTGCGTCAGGCATTTTTTTGCGTATAATGGGATGTCTGTGGCGATAATGTATCATAAATTTAAAAAACTGGAACAGTTCCTTATTTCTATCCAGTAACCCCCAGTCGAGCCAGGAAATCTCATTGTCCTGGCAATAAGCATTATTATTCCCATATTGTGTATTTCCAAACTCATCCCCTGCCAGAAACATCGGCGTGCCCCTGCTGCACATCAATATAGCACAGGCATTTCTGATCATACGGAAACGCAGGCTCAGCACCTCAGGGTCGCTTGTCTCCCCCTCAGCGCCGCAGTTCCAGCTCCGGTTATCACTGCTTCCATCTGTATTATTCCAGCCGTTCATCTCATTATGTTTATCATTATAGGCATATAAGTCATATAAAGTAAAGCCGTCATGGCATGTCAGAAAATTCACACAGGAATTATACCCTGCATACTCTCCCTGATATTCCGTATAAAACCCGCCATATAAATCTCCTGACCCTGCAATGCTCCAGGCTGTATTCCAGGCCTCCCAATTCCCGCCCTTCAGATAGGACCTCAGCGAATCTCTGTATCTCCCATTCCACTCTGCAAAACGCCTGCCTGCAGGAAAGCTGCCTACCTGGTACATCCCTCCTGCATCCCAGGCCTCAGCAATCAGCTTTACATTACTTAAGACCGGATCGTCGGCAAGACTCTCAAGCAAAGGGGGATTATTCATCGGTGACCCATCCTCATTCCTTCCCAGGATACTGGCAAGGTCAAAACGGAACCCATCTACGCGGTAGCTTACAGTCCAGTATCTTAAACACTCCAGGATTAACTGCCTGACAACCGGATGGTTACAGTTCAAAGTATTGCCGCAGCCACTGAAATTATAATAGTTCCCGTCAGGTGTCAGCATATAGTACACTTGATTGTCAAAACCCTTAAAGCAAAAAACAGGGCCCTTTTCATTCCCTTCCGCTGTATGGTTGAAAACAACATCCAGGATAACCTCAATCCCATTATCATGGAGGGCCTTGATCAGCGCCTTTAGCTCTGTACCTTCCTGATTATATTCTACTGTGGCGGTGTAACTTGTATTAGGAGAAAAAAAGCCGACTGTATTATAACCCCAATAGTCTAATAGCTTCTCATGATTAAACTCTCTGGAATTTGCTGTCTCGTCAAACTCAAAAATCGGCATCAGCTCTACTGCATTAATCCCCAGTTCTTTTAGATAAGGAATCTTCTCCATAAGTCCTGAAAAAGTCCCCCTATGTTCCACCCCAGAGGAAGCATGGCGCGTAAATCCTCTCACATGAAGCTCATATATGACAAGGTCACTCATTTCTTTCAATGGCTGCGGCGTATCTCCCCAGTCAAACACATCCTTGACAACTCTTGCATGATAGGGGCCCTCTTTCTTCTCTCCCCAGATCCTCTGTCCAGCCACTACCCGGGCGTATGGGTCAAGGAGAATATTTCCAGGGTCAAACAATAATCCTTTCTCGGGCCTGTATGGCCCATCAATCCGGTACGCATACTCAAAAGATTCTATTTCCAAATCGAATACAATCATAGAGTACACATCCCCAATCTTGTATGTGTCAGGGAAGGGCAGGACTGCGTATGGCTCATCTTCCCCTCTCTTAAACAATAGTAGCTCACATCCAGTCCCCTCATGTGTATGTACTGTAAAATTCACTCCATACTGCAAAGCCATGGCCCCATTTACATCAAATAATCCCGGACGCACCAAATAACCTGCAATCTCACCCATAGGCTCTGACCAGGCTGGATGCCCAGACAGTTCCTTCTGACTATACAACTTCAAAAACAGCACCTCCCCGCTTTATACACTGTCAGTATATCCCAACCAGGGGCATGCCCGCCCCAGCATCATCTGCACATGAAAATATACCCAAGGGCCTATGTTCAGGTGTGCCCCCGGGTATATGCTATCGAATACAGACTGGCCAAACTGCTGCCATATCTCTTAAAAACAAAGTATGCCACCGCTTACAAATCCCCTGGCTGGCAAAGTGTCTTTCCTGGCTGCAGGCCTTTATACCATCTCCAGTTTTATACCTTTTGCCCTGACTAGTTCCTCCCACTCCGGCTGCAGCTCCCGGTCCGTGATAATCCGGTTAAAAATATCCAGGTCTGTCAGGAAACATGGTTTGATTACTCCAAATTTGCTGGAGTCCGCCAGCAGGATCTTCTCTGCGCCGGACTGTATAATCGCCTGTTTTATATTTAATTCATAATTATTCATGCAGGTAACTCCCATACTGTCATGCACTCCCGCTGCTGACACAAATACCTTCGTTGCCCGCACGTTATTAATGAGCTGGATACTCTCCGGACATTCAAACAGGGTGGTATCCGGGTGATAATAACCGCCCCCAAAAATAACGGAAATATTAGGATTATTGCAGATTTTGTTCAGAATATTCAGATTACATGTGAATACTGTCAGCTTGGTATCTCTTGCAATATTATCCGCCAGATATTCCACAGTGGATCCGTTGTCAATAATGATACAGTCATCCTGTTCAATCAAAGATGCTGCATATTTGCCTATCCGTTCTTTCTCTTTCATATGGGCCCGGGTGGCCCTTGAGAGCAGGTAGCCTTCCTCCTCCCCAGATATGCGCTGGGTATTCAATACCGCCGCGCCAGGAATATCCAGAATAATATTTCTTGCTTTCAGAGTTTCCAAATCTCTTCTCACTGTCATCTCAGAGACATCTAAAATCACTGCAAGTTCCCGGATCGGAACTCCATTCTGCCGTTCTAAAATCTCTACCAGCCTGTTCAATCTTTCATCTTTCTTGCCCAAGTGAATCCCTCACATATCTCTTTACTTCTAAACAATACCTTATCAGGTCAGCTCACAGCCAAGGCTGTGGATTCATGTACATATTATATCACATTAACTTAAGTTCTCATATCATTTTTTTCACTTTGCCAGCCACATTTTGCGCTGTAAAACCAAATTTTTCGAACAACTGACCGGCCGGTGCAGATGCCCCAAAGCAATCCACAGTGACATAGCCGCCGTCAATACCGGCATATTTCCCCCAACATAAGCTGCTGCCTGCTTCTATCACTACACGTTTCCTCACACGGCCAGGCAGCACACTTTCCTTATATTCTTCATCCTGCTCTTCAAAAATATCCAGGCAAGGCATGCTGACCACCCTGACATCGATTCCATCCTTTTCAAGAAGGCCGGCTGCCTCCACCGCAACCCCCACCTCTGACCCAGAGGCCAGCAGAACGGCATCTATCTCGTCTCCTTTTTCATATTTTAATACATATCCTCCCCTCAGCGCCCCTTCTGCATCGCCTCCCACATAAGGAAGGGCCTGTCTGGACAACACCAGGCAGGTAGGCGTACAAAGAGATGTCACTGCGCTGAACCAGGCCGCCTTTGTCTCCCTTTCATCTGCCGGGCGGAATACATGCATGTTGGGCATAGAACGCAGCATTGCAAGCTGTTCTACCGGTTCATGCGTAGGCCCGTCCTCACCCACTCCAATACTGTCATGGGATAGTACAGAGATAGAGGGGATTCCCATTAAAGAGGACAAGCGGAGCATCGGTTTCATATAATCCACAAATACAAAAAATGTAGCCGTATATACTTTTAAGCCGCCATGGAGCAGCATGCCGTTTGCCACTGCAGCCATGCCCAGTTCCCGCACACCGAAATGTATATTGCGCCCTTCCGGCTCCTCCGCAGAAAAATCTCCCTCCCCGTTCATCACAGTCTTATTGGAAGGGCCAAGGTCGGCTGAGCCTCCTACCAGGTTTGGCACTTTATCCTTTATATAATTCAGGATTTTACCCGATATATTTCTTGTGGCCTCTGCCTTCTCCTCACATTCCCAGTATGTTTTATCTTCCAGAAGGCTCTGGGCCGCATTCTCATCATAATAACTATCCAGCTCTGCTTTCAGCCGGGGATATTCACAGCCATATTTTACGAACATATCTTCCCATTCTGCCTGTTTTCTGCTTCCGTTGACTGAAAGTTCTCTGTAGTGTGCATACACCTCATCCGGCACAAAAAATGCTTCCTCTTGCTGCCATCCAAGGCTTTTACGCAGGGCCTTTACATTATCCTCCCCCAACGGCTCTCCATGTGCACAGGGTTTTCCTTGTTTTTTCGGAACCCCATACCCTATTTCTGTCCTAATCTTAATAAAAGAAGGCTTGTCTCTCTCTGCTTTTGCGGCCGCAATTGCCCGGCCAATTTCCTCTAAGTCTGTCCCGTCCCCAACTTCCAGTGTCTGGAAACCAAATGCTTCAAAGCGTCCGCTCACATCTTCTGTGAACGCCAAATCTGTATTCCCCTCAATGGTTATACAATTGGAGTCATACAATACAATCAATTTCCCCAATCCCAGGGTACCTGCCAGTGACATCACCTCTGAAGATATCCCCTCCATAAGGCAGCCGTCCCCACACATGGCATATGTATAATGGTCAAATACAGGATATCCATCTCTGTTAAATTTAGCTGCCAGATGTTTCTCCGCAGCAGCCATCCCAACTGCCATCCCTAACCCGGCGCCTAAGGGGCCCGTCGTTGCCTCCACGCCGGCAGTATGTCTGTATTCTGGGTGTCCTGGGGTCAGGGATCCAAACTGGCGGAACTGCTTTAGATCCTCCATCCTCAAATCTCCATATCCAAACAAATGGAGAAGAGAATACAGCATCGCAGATCCATGCCCCGCCGACAGAATGAAGCGGTCTCTGTTCATCCAGTCCGGGTCCGCAGGGTTATGGCTCATATGGTTTGCCCATAATTCATATGCCGCGGGTGCCGCCCCCAAAGGAAGGCCAGGGTGCCCCGAATTTGCTTTTTCGATCATATCTGCGGATAAAATTCTGACCGCATTTACTGCCATTTCTTTATTCATGCTGTTTTCTTCTCCTTTTTCTGTTTTTGTCCGATTACTCCCTTCACTTTCAGCTTTGTTGTATAGGAGCTGACCGCCAATGCAAATATTGCCAGCAGGAAGGGAAACATTTTTATAATTGATGGGGAAATATTCATACCCATCAATTCAATCCGAATTCCAATAGCGTCTGCAAAACCAAAGAGTAGTGACACAAGCGCAGTGGCTGCCGGATGTGCGTTGCCAAAGACAAGAGCCGTAAATGCGTTGAAACCACGTCCCTGAATCATATCTTCTGAAAACTGTGAGACTGAAACCGTTGAAATGTATGCCCCTGCAAGTCCACATAATGCCCCTGATGCCAGAACTACCTGAAACTTTACAAAAGACGGCTGCACCCCGGCAGTCCTGGATGCTTCCTCTGACTCTCCTACTGCACAGATACTCAGGCCTGCTTTTGTTTTAAACAGCATGACATAGATCACAGCCACAAGAATCATTGTAAAATACGTAATAATACTCTGGCCGCTCAAACAGTTCAATAGGGGGATATTTTTGAGAACCGGAATCTGGATCAAATCCAGCTTATGAATCTTGTCTGGACTATAGGCCCCCTGCACTTCAAACATGGCTCTCAATAAATAAGATGTCAGTCCTCCAGCCAACATGTTCATGGCAATACTGGCTATGATATTATTTGCCTTAAACTTCGTAACAAACAAGGCGAACAGGGAACTGTATACAGCGCCAATTATGATTGCCCCAAGAAATCCTGCCCACACACTTCCGCCTGTAAACTGCACAACTGCAATTGCTGCAAATGCTCCAATCAGGGAGAAGCCTTCCAGGGCAATATTAAATACACCTGCCCTCTGGCAGAGAAGCCCTCCCAGTGCCATTAGCAGCAAAGGGGTGGCAATCCGTATCATGGAAGCAAGTGTGTCACTGATCATTGCTATACTCATTCTATCTTCCCTCCTTTACTTTTTCCTTTTTTGTATATATGAGTTTCTTAAATTTGGGAAGCACAAACTGTGCGCTGATTGTAATGAATATAATTGCCGTCACAATATCTGTCACAGCCGACGGCACATCTGTAATACGCTCCATATTAATGCCGCCATTTCTCAGCGCGCCGAAAAACAGGCCGGAAAACAATACTCCAATGGGATTATTGTTTGCAAGCAGGGATACCACAATGCCATCCATCCCAAAGTCAGGATTAAACCCGGCAAGCAGGCGGTGCTGCACAGCCGTAACCTCCACGGCACCTATGATTCCGCCAATAGCGCCGCTTAAGGCCATAACCTGCAGAATTGTTTTTTTTGGCTTCATCCCAGAATATTTGGCAAGCACGGGATTAGACCCTACGATCTTGATTTCATGGCCAAAGGCAGTTTTATAAAATATAAATGTCAGTATCACCATAACAATAACCGCAATATAAAACCCAATATTAGCGGAAGACGGCTCAAAATACGCAATACGCGGAAGCCACGTATTTTCACTCAAAACTGCGCTTGCATTCAAGTTTGTGCCCGCCTTAGGATCCCGCAGGGGGCCTGTCACAAGATATTCTACAAACAGGGCCGCAATAAAGTTTAAAAGTAATGTGGACACCACTTCATTTGTGTCCAAATATACCTTCATCAAGGCCGGAATCAGTGCAAAGAGCGCACCTGCAAGCATGGCTGCAAGAAAGATGATGAGAAGTGAGAGTCCCTGGTTCATAGATGAGGGAATGTTGACCGCCACAGCAGTTGCGGCGGCTGCCCCCATATAAAGCTGGCCGTCTACTCCCAGGTTGAATACTTCCGCCTTATATGTAACACAGATAGCCAGTCCGGCAAGTGCCAAAGGGGTTGCCCACCGTATCGTCCCGGCAACGTCCACTGTCATCCCCTCTATAATGCCGTTTACGATAGCAAATGGCTCATAGCCAGACACCCAGAGGAATACTGTAGCCAAAATCAATGCGACTAAAATCAGTCCCGCCTGCTTTGCTACAATGCCGGCCCCCGCAATTATTCTGTTATTCTCTTTATTCTTCATCCCTGTCACCACCTTGTCTTTTAGCGCCTGTCATATACACTGCAATGGTTCTCTCGTCAGCCTCTCCACGCTTAAATTCCGCCATAATTTCTCCTTCATACATCACAAGGATCCGGTCTGAAAGGGATAGTATTTCATCCAGCTCCGCACTTACAAGAAGCACCCCTCTCCCTGAGTCCCGCACCTCAACGATACGGCGGTGGATAGATTCAATGGCTCCGATATCAACGCCTCTGGTAGGCTGCGCCGCTATCAAAAGATCCGGGTCTGCCTCCATTTCCCTGGCAAACACCACTTTCTGCATATTTCCTCCTGAAAGAGTCCCCAGCCTATAATCTGAATCCGGAGTCTTAACGCCAAAATCCCTGCATAAATTTTCTGAAAGGATGTGGAGCTTTTTATTATCCAGAATGCCCCCTTTGCTATATGGCTTCTGGTAGTAACGGTTCAAAATCAGATTATCTCTGATCGAGCAATTCTTCGCGCTTCCCATCTTTAGGCGGTCCTCTGGTATATGGGACATCCCCTCTTCGCGGCGGTTCCGTACACTGAAGGCAGTTACATTTTTTCCCTTGAAAATAACCTGTCCCCCCGCAGGCTGCAGCATTCCTGAAATTGCCTCGATCAGTTCTGTCTGGCCGTTCCCCTCAACTCCTGCCACACCTACAATCTCGCCCCTCCTCACCTGAAAATCTACACCGTTAAGCGCCACAAGACCTCTCTGGTTCAAGGCTTTCAATCCGCTGACTTTCAGCACTTCCTCCCCTGGCTTATATTCCTTTCTCGGAATATCCAGGTTCACCATCCTTCCCACCATCAGGTTAGAAAGACCTTCCGTGTTTGCTTCCTCTGTGCCGAGAGTGCCTGTCACCACCCCTTTTCTCATAACCACTATCTTATCCGTAATAGCCATCACTTCCCGCAGTTTATGTGTGATAAATATAATGGCGCAGCCCTGTGCTTTTAACTGCCTCAGTACTTCTAAAAGCTTGTCTGTCTCTGTGGGGGTAAGCACGGCTGTAGGTTCATCCATAATCAATATCTTCGCCTCTCTGTAAAGAGCCTTAATGATCTCCACCCTCTGTTTTTCTCCCACAGACAGCTGATATACTTTCTCCTCTAAATTGACCGGAAGGTCATATGTGTCCATAATCTCCGTAATTTTTTTCTTTGCCCGCCGTATGTCAATAATTCCCCTTTTTACCGGGGCATTTCCCAGAATAATATTCTGCAGTACACTTAAATTTGGCATCAGCATGAAATGCTGATGTACCATTCCAATCCCCAATTTTATAGCCATGTTGGGAGACTGTATTTTCACCTCTTTTCCGAACAGCCTGATCATGCCTTTGTCAGGTTCTGTCATTCCGTACAGCATATTCATCATGGTTGACTTACCCGCACCATTTTCACCGATCAACCCCAGTATCTGGCCTTCCTCCACAGACAGAGAGACATTGTCATTGGCAATAACCCCGGGATAAAACTTTGATATATTCAACATTTCAACTGCTACTGACATAAAATCATCCTCTTCTACTTTTTCTGTCTTAAGTCTACATGAATCTTTCCCGCTTCATCCCATTCCATGAGAATCTTCATCGCCTCCGCTGCAGCCAGGCAGGCCTTTTCCTCGCCGCCATTATCTCCCCACCGGTCCAGGACACGGTTAGAAATAACAGAAAGAATTGCTCCCATCCGCATCCCGTGCAGGTACCCTACGACAAACTGGCCAGACGTCTCCATCTCAATATTTGTAACTCCTGCCGACTGCAGGTCAGGCACAATCTTCTCTGCAAAGGATGGCCAATATCCTGATCCATCTTCCTGAAGGGGCCTCCCCTGACCGATATAGAAGGATCCAACTGTATAATCAAGTCCCAATCCATAACGAAAACCAAGTCTTTCGCAGGCTTCCATCAGAGCCATAACTACATGTGTATTGGCAAATGCCGGAAACTCAGGCTCTACATATGTGGCAGAGGTGCCATCCTTTCTCACACAGGCAACAGGAATAATCAGGTCTCCTAAGTCAAACTCAGGTACAATACAGCCAGTAGTGCCTACACGGATGCATGTATGGACTCCCAATGTATTTAGTTCATGCAGGCAGATTTCAGAGCTGGGGCCGCCTATGCCAGTAGATGTACACCCCAGCTTCCTCCCTTTATATTGGCCAGTCACAGTTTTATACTCCCGGTATGACGCAACTTCCTCCACATTCTCCCAATTTTTTGCAATTTTCAACGTCCTTTCTGGCGCTCCCGGCAAAATAACATACGAAGGTACATCCCCCTTCTTTAGCTGCAGATGGTAGACCCCCTCATTTTCCGCCTTTGGAGCAGATGCCTTGTTTACATTTTCTTCCATATATATGTCCTCCTCTTTATTTTCCATGTCAATTTTTAGTTTTTATCCTAATACCAGTGCGCTTTACACTGTCCCTTATGCTTTCCTCTTAGGTTTTAGGCCCTGCTGTTTTAGTCTTCTAGTGATATAAAGAAAAGCTGCCTCAAGACTATCCCGTCCTTAAGACAGCTTTTATACATCTTACGGCTGGTTTTTTATCCTCTCCCAGTTTGGAACCTCTGTGTCAAAGGGCACTTCCAATGTACCGTCTGTAATCTGCTTTTCCAATTCCTGTGCTTCTGCAATTGCCTCTTTCATTACCTCCCCATATTCCTCATTGCTGTCTGCAAATCGGTTGAAAGAATCCCAATCCATAAAGTATCCTCCATTAGTAAGGTCACGGATGCCGTGTTCTCCCCCTACAAATTCATCGTTCATGATCATTTCTATTGCCTTATAGACGGTATCGCCAAATCCAATACCCTCAATTCCATAAAATCCCTCATAAGTATCATAGTAGTCTGTTATTTCCCCTGCACACAGGATACCTGCATCTTTACATGCTTCAACTACACCTGCGTTGGATGCTCCTGAGTCAGTCTGTACTACATCACATCCTTTGGAAATCATAGCACTTGTAACCTCTTTTGCCTTGGCAGGATCTTCGTAGCTGCCTACATAAGAGAACTCCACCTCCGCATCTGGATTTGCAGCTTTTACCCCCAGCATAAAACCATTTCCCTCGGCATTGGGAGTAGGCTCTTCTGCTCCTACTACGAACCCTACATGATTCGTCTTAGTCAGCTTTCCCGCAATATATCCGCCCAGATAAAAAGCGCCTTCCCCATGGAATTCTGTATCCCAGATATTCTCATATTTCTCATTTCCGTCATTAATAGTCTGGAAAATTGCCGCATATTTTGTGTCCGGATATTCTGCTGCTACCAGCTTAGTAGCATCTGTCATATAGGCATATGTAGTTACAATCAGATCGTATCCGGCCTTGGACATAGCACGGACGTCCTCCTCATATTTGGATGCCTCTGCAGATTCCAGCTTCTTTATCTCCACGCCAAAATCTTCCGCCGCCTGATCCGCCCCCTTGGCAAGGTCATCCATGGAAGCCTTGTCGCCAAATTTTTGATTGACAACCAGGGCGACTTTTAACTTCTCACTGCCCTCATCCCCGCCAGATTTTGCTTCTCCAGACTCTTCTTTCTTACCGCAGCCTGCCACCAGTCCCACCACCAGCATTCCTGCCAGCAATAACGAAAACAATCTTTTTTTCATCCTTCAACCTTCCTTTCTCACTTGTTTACCTTGTTTGCCTTAATCGGCTGCTCAGTTTTGAAACCCTCCCTCTATAGCATATATTCTCTAGTTTTCTTTACTTCTGCAGCCTTTCTGCTATCCTCTCTGATGCAATTTGTACTTGATCCGTCAATCCCTGTAAATCTATAGTCGTCAGCTGCCTGTCCCGGACAATATGTTTCCCATCCACAAATACATCTGTCACATCCTGGCCTGTGGCATTATATATCAGGCTTGAAGTTACATTCTCACAGGCCCCAACCCTAAGAGGCCTCATATGGGGAGTGCGGGTTTCAATCAGGATAAAATCTGCCTTCTTCCCTGTCTCGATGGTTCCGTAATCCTTCTCTAACCCAAAACACTTTGCGCCATTTATAGTAGCCATATCCAGAATATCTGTCTTTTTCAGGCTTCTGATCCCAGTATTTACCGTATGGAGCAGGGACATTCCTTTCATTTCTCTGAAAATATCATTAGAATTATTCCACATGGCCCCATCCGTTCCCAGGCAGACTGTCACTCCTTTCCGCACCATCTCCGGGATAGGGGCAATGCCATCCTGTATTTTCATCTCACACAGCGGGGTATTGACTACCTTTGTACCTGATTTAGCCAGCTTATCTATCTCTTCTCCCGATGCGTACACTACATGGGAACCAATTACCCCTGCTCCTAAAAAGCCGTGGGAGTACATATACTCTATAGATGTAACCCCGTATTTTTTCAGGACCAGTTCCTGCCTCCATGTGTTTTCTGCCAGATGGCAGGTAAGTTTTAACCCTCTGTCCTCTGCTATTTTGTGTATTCTCTCCATCCTGTCTGTATCATAGTCTTCCTCTGAGACACTTCCCAGCACAGGAATAATTTCTTCCTGCCTGCATGTATCCACATAACTGTCCAGATACACAGAAGGGATAAACTCATCCGGCTTCCCAAAATCCTGCCTGATATCCTCTGCCAACGCCCCTCTGATGCCAGTCTCTTTCATGGCCCGCACAGACATATTCCCCATGCCCCAGTACATATTCTCCATGATGAAGGTAGTTCCCGAAAGCAATGCTTCACAATATGTCAGCTGCCGGGAAGCATACCGGTCTTCATCACTGACCAATGTCCAAAACCATCCTGTATCGGCAAATTCCAGATTCTGTTCCCACAACGTCAAGTCGTCTCCCAGTCCTCTGGCCAATGTCATGTCGCCGTGGCAATGTCCATTCACAAGTCCGGGCATCAAAATTTTCCCTCTGCCATCAACCCAGTCCCTACATTCTGACTGTCCCATCTCCCCTTTACAAATTGCTGTTATACGTCCTCCTGTGATCCCCACAGAACCGATAAAGGGG
This sequence comes from Luxibacter massiliensis, assembly GCF_900604355.1. NCBI lineage: Bacteria > Bacillati > Bacillota > Clostridia > Lachnospirales > Lachnospiraceae > Luxibacter > Luxibacter massiliensis. Next base: position 2,756,925 of record NZ_UWOE01000001.1, read on the forward strand.
CGGTATCCGTTATGGCCAGATACAATAATAGCACCGCTGATTCCGGCCTCGTATTTCATGATCCTCACCTGCCATTTCCCCGTGGGGCAGAGTCCCCGCTCCACTGTCTATATATAATAAAAGCACATACTTCTCTTACAGGCTCATCCGGTAGATAGCTTCCACATCATCTGCATCTAAGATTTTTAATCCGCCAATTTTTCCGAACCTGCAAGCATTCTTTGCCATTTCAGAGAATTTCTCATCATTTTCTACGCCTATATCCCTTAACGTTGCCGGGGTACCTAAAAACCTGAAAAATTCACGTAGTTTTTGGATACCTTCTTTTGCCGTATTCTCCTGATGGTATAAGTCGATGTCCACGCCGAATACCCGGTCTGCAAATTGGACAAACCTGGGGATATTGGCCTGATATACATACTCTGCCCAATTTGGAAACAATACAGATAATGTGGCTCCATGCACCGCATTATACTGTGCACTTAGCTGTGCCCCCATTGTATGGGTGGCCCAATCCTGCCCTCTCCCAGTCCCAAGCACCCCATTGTGTGCCACAATTGCAGTCCACATTAATTCCGCCCTGGCATTATAGTTATCTAAATTACTCATCAGAATCCCCGCATTCACAAGAATAGATTTCATCACAGCCTCACACATGTAGTCTGTAAGGTAAGTCTCCCTGGAACTGGAAAAATATCGCTCCAAGACATGGGAAAACATATCTACAATCCCAAATACAGTCTGGCGTCTCGGCAATGTCAGTGTCAAATCTGGGTTCATCAATGTAAATGCCGGCCTCAGACAATCGGCCATAACATCTGCGCTCTCGTTTGTCTCTGTATTTTTGAGCACGCTTCCGTTACTTCCCTCACTCCCTGTTGCCGGCAGCGTCATAACCGTGCCCACTGGAAGAGCCTCCTTAGGAAGCGCCCTGTGTGAATAAAAATCCCAGACATCTCCGGCATATTTTACCCCTATTGAAATCCCTTTGGCCGTATCAATTACACTGCCCCCGCCTACAGCGAGTACACAGCCAACATTCTCCTTGCGGCAGATCTCAATCCCTTCACGTACAAGCTCTACTCTTGGATTTGGCTGCACCCCGGGCAGTTCAAAGCAAGTTACCCCTGCCTCCCCCAAAGCTCTCGTAATCCTTGTATGGAGTCCTGATTCATAAATGTATTTATCTCCATAATGTACAAACAGTACATTGTCCGCATATCTTTTTACTTCCCTACCGCAGAGTAAATCTGCATCTTTTTCCAGTATAAACCTGGTAGGGGACGTAAATTCAAATTGATCCATATATTACTCCCATCTGCCGGCAAGAATCTATAAGCCTTTTGCCGGCTTTATTGTCATATCTACTTCTCACCTATCTTGGCCATGTTGCCGGCAGATTCCTCTTTTATCTCATTTAAAAAAGAAGTCCCTGTGGGAAATTTATAGCCGAAATAATCCGCTGCTGTCGCAGCTATGTCTGCAAAGGTCTGTCTCACCCCTATATCTGTCCCTTTTGCCAGCTGCTTCCCATACAAAACAATAGGAATGTATTCTCTTGTATGATCCGTCCCGGGGGTTGTAGGGTCACAGCCGTGATCCGCAGTAATTAAAAGGATGTCCTCTTCATCCAGCAGTGATATCATGGCCGGTACAAACCGGTCAAAATATTCCAGCGCCTCTCCATATCCCCGGGGATTATTCCGATGCCCGTAAAGCATATCAAAATCTACCAAATTGACAAACAGAAGTCCGTCAAACCCTCTTTTCAAATAAGAAAGTGCCGCCTCGATACCCTCTTTGTTATTCTTTGTATGGTTAATTTCTGTCAGGCCCCTGCGGTTAAAAATATCCTCTATTTTTCCCACCCCTATGACATCCCGTCCATTCTCACTCAGCATATCCAGCACTGTCATTCCGGGAGGGTCTATAGAAAAATCTTTTCTGTTTTCCGTCCGGCAATACTCTCCGCTGGTACCCGTAAAAGGCCTGCATATCACACGGCTGACAGTATCGTCGCCTGTCAGTATTTTTCTTGCTTTCATACAGATTTCATACTGCCGTTGGAGAGGTATTACGTCCTCATGCATGGCAATCTGCATCAGGCTGTCAGCAGATAGATAGACAATTGGATAGCCTGTCCGTATATGCTCATCTCCTAATTCCTTTATAATCTCAGTGCCTGACGCCGGATAATTTCCAATGACCTTTGTGCCAATTTGATGTTCTAATTCTGTAATGATTCTTTGGGGAAATGCCTGGCCGAACACTTTAAACGGAGTCTCTACAATCAACCCAGCAATCTCAAAATGTCCGTTAGTCGTATCTTTTCCTTTTCCCGCTTCTGCAGCTTTTCCATAACATCCTTTTGGGTTTCCCTGCGCAGGTAAACCCGTGCCCTGGATATGAAAAAGGCCCAGATCTTTCAGATTAGGAATGTGGAGGCCATCCATATATTCATTGACATGCCTTAATGTATTGGTGCCGCCGTCACCAAATTCCGCTGCATCAGGCAGCTCGCCTACACCCACACTGTCCAGTACAATTATAGTAAACTTTGCCATATACCCTCCTAAATCCAGCAACCTTCATCCTATTCCTGCTTCTTAAGAAGTCCCGGCCCGTCTCCTTCTTCCCACGCAAAGACTTCCCACACATTACCTTCACAGTCCTGAAAATATGCAGCCCTGGAACCAAACTCATAGGTGGTTGGCCTAACCAGGCAGTTGACGCCATTTCCGATCAGTTCAGAAGCAATATCGTCCACATCTCCCAGCTCAGGCACTTTCACCGCAATCATAAAATGATGTCCCTCTCCATCAATATATTGATGGTCCACAACTTCGCATAGACCCTTTTTGTCCCACAAGGTGACAGCCGTGCCATGAAACTCAAACTCTGCATAGTTTGCATTCTCCGGCGTAGGCTGAAGTCGTTTCACCCTAAACCCAAATTTTTCCGTATAAAATTTCAATGCCCCCTGAAAGTCTTTCACAAACAGGCATATGTCGTTCAGTTTTGTGAGTTTATCCAGTTTTCCCATTTCTTTGCCCCCCTTCCTTTCCAAATATACCTTGTCGGACGAAGTCCGCCCGCCCCTTTGGGCATGCTTTATGGGGTGCCCTCCAAAAGTGAGTTTTACCCATTCCCTTTATTTTTCGCCATTTGCGGCGTTCATAAACCGTCTTTGGTAAGTGATAATCTGTGGCGCAGATGTATTCTGAGCCAAATATGACGGCTCTGTTGTAATAACGATACGGTCTGTCATATCTTTAAATTCTGGCTCCGTCATCAGCTTATCAAGCTCAGGATACATTCTGGAGCCTTCAATGCTGCACACAATAAGCCTCGTATCATCCAGGTTTGAATTCCGCAGCATTCTCAGATTATGGCGCACGCCGTCCATCCCATCAAAGCCTTCCTTTTCATTAATCTTCCTATATTCGACCGTTTCCCTCGCAACCCTCTCTACCAGCCTCAAGTCCGCATCCTGGTCATTCTTTGACAAGAAATCCCAATTAATCATAAAACTTCTCAGGTCTTCCAGAAAACGGTCATCGTATGTTTTCTGATATGCTGTCAAAAGGCCATTTATATATGTAGTAACACCAAAGCGCTGGCGGACAAAGCTGTTAATAAAATAAGGTTTAGCCTGTAATGCCATCCCTGTCTGCCAAGGTTCAAACATCAACGTATAATTTACTCTAAATCCATGCTCCTTCAGCTTAAGCGCCAAATTATGTCCGTGTAGGTAATCGGACGTGGCTGCCTGGTTCCAGCGTGTAGAAAGCCTTTTATTTCCCTCCAGCAATTCTCCTACATTCCCCCCATTGACAGGCCCTGTATGAGGCACTTTAATAACCATCCTATAATCTGAAAACATCTCCCTAAATTCCTGGGCTTCTTCCAGTATTTTCCCAAAATCAGCAAAAGGGTCATTTACCTCCACACTGATGTCACATCCAGGCCCTAAAATATTGGCAATCTCCTGCATGACCTCATTTCTTGTCTTAAATTTCTTCCCCACATTGGCCTCTGGATTATTGATAAACAAGTCATAAATAATCCCCGGGTTGCAGGTGAGGTTTCCGATCAGATTTTTAATCGGTTCCACCTCATAAGGGTTAGCTGTATCTGCGGAAAAGATAAATTTGGTAGGACGTTTTACTCCATTTTTATCATAGGATATATTTCGTACAAGGTCTATTTCCAATATCTGGTTTTTCACCATGTTATATTCAATTTTAAACCCTGCCGGAGTCTCATTTTCCTTTACTTTAAAAAGATCTATCACATCCCGGAACCTGTCACTGGCCTTTATATATTTCACAGTATCGATTAAAAATGCATATTCCTCAAAGCTGATTTTCTGATGAAGCGCCCTCCTGACATATGCCTCATCCCCCGCGGCAATCTGGATATCTCCTCCCACAAGGGATCCTAAATTATAATTTATTATCTGCATCTTACTCCCCCGCTACTTTATTTCTTTTAAATAAGCACTGTACTCTTCAACCAGTTTCCCTGCGCTTCTTGTACCTGCAAGGCTTACCCCCATATGTTCAAACATATGGAGCACGGCCGGCAATGTAAATGTCCTTGGCACTCCGGACACTTTAATCTTTGTGCTGCCGCTTAAGTTCTCTTTCATAATTTTTACCTGCTTAATGGTCGGGAATGCCTGGGAACCTGTGGCTGTCTTTACATATGTAACTCCACATTCACAACATATCTTTGTTAATTCTGCGATTTCCTCATCTGTCAGGAAACCAACTTCAAAAATCAGTTTTGTATCGCAGGTATCCCCGCAAATCCGTACAAACTCGCTGATTTCATGGCGCACATAAGCAAAATCCCTATCCTTCACCGCCCCGATGTTTACCACCATATCACATGCGGTACATCCGATATCTACCATTTCCTGCAGTTCATACAGCTTTGAGCTAGTTGACATGGCCCCATAGGGAAATCCAATCACCGCGCTGGGCCCCACATCTGTTCCCTTTAACTTGTCTACAACAAGCTGTCCCCAACATGAATTTACATTGACTGCATTCACATGGTATCTCTTTGCAATATTGCAGGCCTCAATAATGTCCTTTTTCTGTAAATTAGGCGCCAGATAGGCCAGGTCTAAATGTTTTGCAAACTCTTCGACTGTTAACATCCTTCATCCTCCTGATTTTCTAAATAGCCAGAGCATACTTGATATCTCTTTTGTGATATAAGTTACATTTTTAATATATCATCACTTTTTTGTTATGTCAATAACATTTGTTTATTTTATACCTTTTTACATCTTATATATGTTTCTTTTTTAACTATATTTTGTGTTTTATTTAATTATTTCCATTTATATAAACAATAACTGCTATTTCTTCATGAAAAGTATTGACTTTTTACCGTCAAAATATTATTGTATTAGTTAAGTAATACAGACATAATATTTACTAAGTTTATGGAGGGATTTTTCATGGAACCACTCATTAAAATTGAGAAGATACATAAAATCTACAATCCCGGAGAAAACGAAGTGCGTGCGCTTGATGGAATCGACTTGGAGATTCGGCGCGGAGAATTTGTTGCCATTATAGGCCACTCTGGTTCTGGAAAATCGACACTGATGAATATGCTGGGCTGCCTTGACGTCCCCACGTCAGGAAACTATTTCTTAAATGGGCAGGATGTTTCCAGACTGACTGACAATCAGTTGTCCGATATCCGAAACAAAGAAATCGGCTTTATCTTCCAAGGATTTAATCTCGTCGCAAACCTCGACGCCGTAGGAAATGTAGAGCTGCCTCTCATTTACAGGGGACTGGGAAAACAGAAGCGGCGCCGGATAGCGGTAGCTGCCCTGAAAAAGGTGGGGTTAAGCGCCCGCCTTAAGCACAAACCCAACGAGCTGTCCGGAGGGCAGCAGCAGAGAGTCGCCGTGGCCCGGGCCATAGCGGCCCAGCCGCCGATTATTTTGGCCGATGAGCCTACCGGTAATCTGGACACTAAATCTACGAAGGAAATTATGGAGATTTTAAAGGGACTTCACAGAAGCGGGCGCACGGTTATCATCATCACTCATGATGACGAAATCGCCCAGCAAGTGAACCGTGTTGTCCGTATTATTGACGGGCACATAGAAGATGACTATATAAATGAAGAAAGGGAGGGAGCATAACATGTTTTCCAAAAAGAAAAAACAGCAGGATGTCACTTTTGAGACCATAGATGCAGATAGTTTTCAAGACGAGGATACTCTTGACCTGGACGATGAAGCCATCTCCAAACCACCGAAGAAAAAACTTCCCGGATGGGTGATTATTCCCGTAGTTGGAGTTGTTATAATCACAACTGTAGTTATCTCCCAACTCACCAAAGGGGATAGCCAGTCCCAAAACACATCTCTGCAGGTTTCGGAAGTCACAAGTGGGAATATCAAGGAAGTATACAATGCAAGCGGAAAAATAGAAAGCGAAAATACAAAGACCTACTATTCCCCTGTCACGGCCCCCATCTCAGAATGTAAGGCTGTCGTGGGAAACACTGTTAAAGCAGGGGATGTATTAATTTCATTTGATACCACCAATCTGGAAAGAGATAATCAACAGGCACAGCTCACCTTGGAGTCCAGCCTGAACTCTTCTCAGGCCACAAAGGCCCAGAATGCGAAAGCCATCGATGCGGCCAATGCCGCCTCTGCGCAGGCCGCCGAACAGGCCAACAAACTGGCCGAGGATGTAAACAGCCTGGCTGGCCAGGTGGATGCAGCTTATGCCCAGTTCCAGGCTAACCTTGCCGCTTCTGACAGCCAGGCACAGGCTAACCAGGCAAGCCGCGAAGCTCTGCAGCAGCAGATAGACGAGCAGAATGCCATTATGCAGGAGAACCAGAATATCATGAATTCCGTGGAAACCGGATACAATGGAAGGCGGGCCGAAGCGGAGGCTGCAAAGGCCAAAGACCCTGCCTCCCTGACTGATGAGGATAAGGCCCTGATCCAGGCTTTTGACGACTATGATGCTGCACAGGCCGCATATACAGACGCCAAAAATAAATACGACCAGGCCCAGGCTGACATGGGCAATATTGCCGATACAGAAGTGGACGATGCTGGATATGCTGAACTTCAGGCCCAGTATGAAGCTACATACGCTCAATGGGAGGCAGCCTATGCCGCCGCTTCCACCTCATCTGCAGATACGGGGATGTCCTCCGCTGAACTTGCAAACCTGGACATCAGTGATAATTTAGCTGAGCTTGCCGCCCTGACGCCTGCTGAGCTGGTTCAGAAAGGTAAGGAGGGCATGAAGGCCGATATGAACGGCGTCATTGCTTCTGTAGATGCACTCCAGACAAATGCCGCCACACAAGGAATGGCCATGTTTTCTGTGGCAAGCATGGATAAGGTACGGGTAAAAATAGAAGTTTCTCCTGATGACTACGAAAAAATGAAGGTCGGAAATAAAGCCTCTGTCACAGTCGGAGATTTCAAATATCAGGGGACCCTGACAAAAGTCAATAAAATTGCCCTGGACAACGCCAAAGGAAACCCTGTCATTGGGGCGGAAATTCACATCGACAATCCAGATGATAATCTGTGTATTGGGGCCACAGCTAAGATTACTATGACAGTTGCAGAGGCCAATGATGTACTTGTTGTCCCCACAGAAGTCATCAACACTTCTGCAGACGGAGATTTTGTCTATGTCATAGAAAATGGAGTAGTTAAGAAAAAAGCAGTGGAGCTGGGTACCTCCTCCACCACACAGATTGAAATTAAAAGCGGGCTAAAAAAAGGAGACCAGGTTGTAAACGACCTGAATGTTGACATCCAGGAAGGCATGAAAGCTTCTGCAGTAGAAAAACAGGATACCGATGCCGCAGATGCCGAGTAGAAAAGCATGTCAATAGAAAGAAAAGAGGACATAATATGGGACAATTTTTAGAATATGTAAAAATGGCTCTTGATAATATCCGTTCCAACAAAGGCCGTTCCTTTCTGACCATGCTCGGTATCATCATTGGAATCACATCCGTTGTTACCATTGTCTCTATCGGAAACGGACTGAAAAAGGACGTCGTGGATGCCTCCAATGAACAGAATAACACTGTCACTGTACAGGCCAATACAGATGAGGTATCGGATCCAAGATGTATCACCGGGGAGGATATTGCATTTTTAAAAACCTCTCTAAGCGATTCCATACAGAGCGTCTCTGCATACGAAGGGACTATGGGGAAGATTTCTACCAGAAAAGGGGATTTTGACGCTTATATTGGATTGACTACCCCGGACTACGAAAACGCACAGTACACAGACCCACTGGTTAAAGGGAATTATTTTACTGATAACGACGTAGCCAACGCAAATATGGTCTGCGTAATCGATGAACTGACAGCATTATATATGTTCGGGAACACAGATGTCATTGGGATGAGCGTTGAACTGCAGGTGGACAGCAGCATACAGAGCGTCAGTATTATCGGAATCAGAGAGACTTCTCCTGAGATGATGGAGGCTGAAAAGCAGTATCTTGCTATGGGGATGGATAAAAGCATTTCCTTAGAAATGCCCTATACAGTTTCCAATGCCTTTGGAAATCCAATCGAGGCCTTTTCTTCTGTCTCCATTACAGCCTACGACAAGGAGCAGGCATCCCGAATCGCTAAAAATGCTGTACAGATTTTAAACTCCAGGCATCAGGATTTAGGGGATACTCCATTTATGCAGCAAAAACCGGTGGATTTCTCTGACATGTTCGGCTCTATCATGGACGGGGTTACTGCATTCGTGGCATTGGTTGCCGGTATTTCCCTCATCGTAGGGGGGATTGGCGTCATGAATATTATGTTAGTTTCAGTCACTGAACGTACACGGGAAATCGGGATCCGGAAGGCGCTGGGCGCTAAGACCGGTTCCATCATCGCCCAGTTCCTCTGTGAATCTGCCATCATCTCAGGCCTGGGGGGAATCATAGGAATACTGCTCGGCGCAGCGCTGACGGCCCTAATAACCGCACTTGGCATAGGAGGGATTAAAGCACAGCTTTCCTTCCCCGCCATACTGGTAGCCACAATTTTCTCCTGCAGTGTAGGAATTGTCTTTGGGATCTACCCTGCAAGAAAAGCGGCGCGCCTCAGTCCCATTGAGGCACTCCGCAGAATGTAGGGGCCAAAGTCCCCAAACGGGCGTACGAGGCAGCAGACTAGCGGCGATGCAAGCATAGGCGGGTTTAGACCTTAGCGGCAGTGGCCAATTAGACCAGTAAACATGTCCCCTTGTCTCCTTGCCCGCGGGAATCAAGGGTTGCCTGCCGGATTCGGAAATATTAATTATTTTATTTCTCTCCATTTAGGAGTATAATAGAATCAGTATTACAACATTCAAATAGCACGAGGAGGGTTTTTATTATGAAGAAACAAAGTAAATTATTAAAAGTGTTATCTATTATCCTGATTGTCATCGGCGCCCTGAGCCTTTTATCCAGCATCGCTTCAATCGCCATGAAAGGAATTATTGAACAGTCCTATGCAGCCTTAGGAATGGCAGCACCCACCACAGTTACATACATCATTATGTTTGTGGGATCCGTCATCATCCTTGTTGCAGGGATCATCGGAGTAGCCTATAAGTCCAGACAGGCTGTGCTTGTTATGGGAATCCTTCTGGCTGCATATTATATAATCGATATTATATTCTCCACAGTCACAATGGGATTCTCTGCTCTCAGCCTGATTAGCTTGATCTGGCCGATTCTGTATCTGTGGGGTTGGTATCAGTCTAATTAATCTGTATACAAAGGCCGTCCCCGCCTGGGTTTCCAGGAAGGAACGGCCTTTTAAATTTTAAAATTAAAGAAAGTCCCCTTGGGGCACCCTCCGTAAGGAAGGTGCTCCAAGGTTTTTGTATCTTAAATTAAAAATTGTTGTGTTGAAGCGGTATAGCCTGTTGGCTATGCCGTTTTTGCTTTGTTGCGTTCCCGTTCTTCTAAATGCTCTTGAAACGCATTTTCCATTTCTTCGGGACTGAGTTCCCTTAAAATGCCAACGCCGTTGTAGTAAATATCCATCAACTGAACACGCTTTCCGTCAAGGTATCTCGGTGCATACACGATAATCCTATCGATAAACTCGTGTATCAGTTCGGGCGTGAGTTCCTTGAGTTCGGTAATCTTCTTTACCTTGTCAATGAATTTTTGCAGGCTCTCGGTCTTGTCCGTTTCAGTTTCGAGATAATTTTCCATTTCGGGAATACCTGCCTTTAAGCGTTGTTGTTCTTCCTCGTAAGATATTGAAAGAGTCGCATAGCGTTCATCAGATATTTTACCGATAGCGTTATCCTCATAGATTTTCTGTATTAGACTGTCAATCTCATCAATACGCTTTTTTGCCTTGTTCAGTTCACGGCGTTTCTGTGCAAGTTCTTTCTTTTTGTCATCGCTGTAACATTCCATCTGCTTGCGGGCAAACTCTTTTTCAAAGGCTTGCACATTTAAGAGGATTCGCCGCATACTTTCCAACACTGTCTCCGTTACAACTTTTTCTCGGATATAGTGGGCGGAACACACTTCGGAATTTTTGCGGTAAGCGGAACAAAAGAAATATGCCTGTTCCCGTTTGTAGTTGTTTGTCACACTGTAATACAGTTTCTCTCCGCAATCCGCACAGTATAGCAGCCCTGAAAACGGACTGACAATTCCGCTTTTGGTCGGTCTGCGGCGGTGCTGTCGGAGTTCCTGCGCCAACTCAAATACCTCTCGTTCAATAATGGCAGGGTGGGTATTCGGGAAGATTTTCCATTCCTCCTGAGGTCTTTCAATCTTCGTTTTGTTCTTGAAAGACTTGGTTGTGCTTCGGAAATTGACCGTATCCCCACAGTATTCCTGCTTAGCAAGAATATCTGCAATGGTTGCTGAACACCAGTTAAACGCTCTTTCAGGCGGCTTGCCGCAATTCCTTCCGATACTGTTCCAATACTCCGTGGGAGTCATAACCTTGTCGGCTTTCAGCTTCTTGGCGATCTGCGTTGGTCCGAAACCGTCAACGCATAGAGCAAAGATTCTTCGTACCACTTTGGCAGCTTCCTCGTCAATCATCCATTTCTTTTTATCATCGGGATTTTTCATATACCCGAACGGTGGATTTGTTGTTAGAGGAACGCCTGACATACCCTTGCTCCTAAAGACATTGCGTACCTTTTGGCTTGTGTTTTTAGCGTGCCATTCGTTGAATAAGTCCTGCATAGGAACAAGGTCACTGATACCTTTTGCGGTGTCGATATTGTCCATTATGGCGATATATCGTACTCCTAAACTGTCAAAACCTTTTTCTAATAACTGACCGACAACCAAGCGGTTACGACCGAGACGGGAATGGTCTTTGACAATCAGCGTGCCAATCAAGCCCTTTTCCGCAAGTGCCATTATCTCAGTAAAGGCAGGTCTTGCAAAAGTTGTACCCGACCAACCGTCGTCAATAAATACACGGGGATTTGGAAAGCCGTTATCTTTTGCGTATTTCTCAAGTATGGATTGCTGATTTTTAATGCTGCCTGAAGCACCTTCCTGCTCATCATCACGAGACAAGCGACAGTACAAGGCAGTTATCTTTTCTGACTGTTTATTCATAGTTCTCCTTTCCACAGCCAGATATGATAGGATTTGTAGGTGTACCTATAATACCATATCGGCTGTAATTATTCAACGCTTTAATGCGGTAAACTTAATGTTTTCTACTCTTTTTTCAGGACAATGCGTTCCACTTTTTCGGTGATGTTCTCGCCTGCGTTTTCTTTGAAATAGGCTCTGACTGCATAGAGCGTACCGTCTATCTCTTTTACAAAGTTCAGCGGCTCAAGATACATACTCTGCCGAAACCACGCTATACGCTCTTCTTTGGAAAGGGTGGCAAGGTGGTCGGTTATCTCATCGAGCAGTGTATAAATCTCTCCAGTTCTCTCTATGGTATTGCCCTGATTATCTACATACATCATCGTGCGTCACGCTCCCTTCTCTGTGATTTTCTGTTCTGTTCAGCTTCTTTTGCCCTGTATTCGTTGGCATAGAGTAAATCGGTTTTCTCCTGTATTTTAAGAGACCGTTCTTCAATCCCCTTGTTCAGTTTCAGTTGCTTTTGCAGTTCCGTTATCCGTTCGGTAACGCCTGTTTTTTCCTCTCGTAAGGTTTCTTTTTCAGCTGGTGAGGCTCTGCGGATTTTGTTTTGCAGTTTGGTGCGGTAGGAAATCAGCTTGTCCATTTCGCCCTGCAACTTGTCTCTGTCTGCATACAAATCATCAAAGGTTTCAATCCCGTATTTGCCCATATACCGCACCTGTTCTGAAAACATCTCAAGCTTTCTTAAATCTTCTTTGAGATATGGACTTGTCGGTTTGTATTCCGTGTTCTTCGGCAGAACGCCTAACAGATAACAATAGTGGAGATACAGTTTGTAGATGTGGCTCGTCTTTTGAAAAGGCTGAAACCAATCCCGCAAATCCTGCGGCATTTGCGGCGGATAATTGATTGTCGCTCTGCGGTTGCCGAAGGAAGCGTATGCACCCATTGTCCTTTGGATATTTTCAGGCGTCCATCTTTTGTCCAGCGTATCAAGCCTTGTGAAATGCTCGTACTGTGGCAATCGTATTTTCCAATGCTTGCCTGTAAAGTCTGTAATATATCCTTTTCGCCGCAGATACTCCTCCATATAGTAGGGGCGGCGGCTGAAATTGATGGCTTCTTTTACATCTTCCCGATAAACATTGTATCTTGTCGGCTTGCCGCTTTTCTCATCCAGCCATACCTGTCTCGACGGTGCTTTACAAGGATTTTCTATGACCGATAAGCCGTGTTCCCGGCAGGTCCGGTCGGAAACATCACGGAGTTTTCTCTGCTCTGATTTGGAATAGTTGTATTTCTTCCCGTCCAAAAAAGAAACCGAATTGAAGCAGAAATGATTATGAAGATGGTCTTTATCAAGGTGGGTAGTGACGATGATCTGATACTTGTCGCCCCACATTTCCTTTGCGGTCTGCAAGCCGATTTGGTGCGCCTTTTCGGGCGTAACCTCATCGGGCTTGAAACTTTGATAACCGTGCCAAGCGATATAACCATTTTCTTTACCGTACTGCTTTTTCGTTAAAATCATCTGTTGTAACGCAATCTTTTTTAGACAGTTGATAGCGGAAACATATTCGCCCTGCTCGGTGGCTTCGGGGCGGCTGACATAGGAAAACACATCCCACAATGGTTGTAAGTTGGGATTGTCTGCTCTTGTCTTTTCAGGATTTTCTACATAGGCAATGAGGTCTTTTAGTCTGCCTTCGATATGCCAAAGAGAAGTGGTAGCCATTATTCCACCTCCTGTAAATCAAGGATTAGACTTTCAATTTCCTTGCAGATTTCTAAAGCAGAATGTTCATACTTAGCACATTTCTGAAAGCTATTATGGACAGAGTAAAGGGTATTCAATAGTTCCCAAAACTCTTTTGCAGGTTTCGCCTTCGGCATTTTCCCTTTGCAAAGCTGACGGATAAACTCCGATTGTGACAGTCCACACGCTGCCGCACAGCGTTTCAATTCTTCATTTTCTTCTTCGGTTAAGCGTACTTTGATACGCACTTTTTTATTGTTTTCTTTGTTCAAAAATATCATCTCCGTTCTTGTGTTTTATCGTTTTGCAGGGTCATAGGGCAGCACGCCCTGAGTTAGTCCACACGCCTTCAGGCTGTGGATTGGGATTGTGGGGTCACAATCCGATGCTCGCTATTCCTGTGGACATCGTATTTCTCCTTGCCGTTCTATCCGAATGTCGTTCCTGCCCCTATTTTTTTAGCGGTGTTGTCTCGCTTACTCCCGAAAGAGCGGTCGTTGCAAAATCATATCCCATTCAGACGGTCATTCAGTTGTTAATCGGCAAAACAAAAAAAGCCGATTCACAGAGACATCAAAAATCGGCGGGAGATTTTCTCTCGCTTCAAAATGATGTTCTATGTAACGGCTTTGAAATTCAAAGACGGGACTGTTTGTTCATCCATTCACTCGCTGACAGTACCCAAAAGCATAGAGTGCCGATGGCGGTATTTTCTCTTAGCATACCGCAGGCATTGGGCGGTCTTACACCGCATTCCTAATCGAAACATCTTGTATTTAGTTGTAGCCCTCTTTCAAAAGAGATTTTATTATACCAAAACCCACGCCGAAAATTAAGTTTTTGGTGAGGTTCTGTATAGTTTTTGCAAAAGCAGGGCATACTATTTTGTTACACTATCTGTCGAACACTCTATTATCGGCAAATATATGTTAAAATGATTTTGAAGCACATTGTAATTATTCCGATATTGTGATATACTAAATTTATATAAGTAGCCCTCAAATCAGGAGGTATGAAAGATGGAATATTTAACAGTTACACAGGCGGCGGAAAAATGGGGTATCTCTACCCGTCGTGTTCGTTTGCTTTGTGCCAATGGTGAAATTGACGGAGTTATCCGCAAAGGAAAATTATATATGATACCTGCAGAAACAGAAAAACCGTTGGATAAACGAAAATTGCCTAACAAAAGAAAACGCGGCAGATTCGCAGATATACTAACTGAAATTGATATTAAAAAAGTTAAACTTGACGATATGCGTCCGCTTACTGCAGGCGAAACACAGCGTTTGCTTGATGAATTTATGGTTGACTTCACCTATAATTCAAACGCTATCGAAGGCAACACGCTTACTTTGAAAGAGACCGCTATGGTGCTTGAAGGGATGACGATAGACCGCAAACCCTTGAAAGATCATCTTGAAGCTGTCGGACACCGTGACGCATTCCTTTACATTGAAGATATTGCACAAAACAAGACAAGGTTGAGAGATATGGAAATCAAGGCGATTCATTCGTTGGTACTAATGAATAGACCTGAAGATAAAGGAGTTTACCGCCGTATTCCTGTCACAATTGCAGGTGCATATACCGAACCGGTACAACCATTTCTCATTGAGCCGAAATTGACGGAGTTACTTGCCGAAAATGAAGAGCGTAAAAAGACAATACATCCGATTGAACGCATTGCCTGTTTTCACCTTGAATTTGAGGGAATACATCCTTTTATAGACGGTAACGGCAGAACAGGTCGATTGATTTTAAATCTTGAGCTTATTCGTAATGGCTATCCCGCAATCAATGTGAAGTTTACTGACCGTAAACGCTATTATGATGCTTTTGATGCATTTTATCGTGACGGCAAAGCAGACGATATGGTGTTACTTGTTGCAGAGTATGTAAACGAACGCCTTGACCGATATTTAGAAATTGTGAAAGAGTAAAAGTATTAGGAGAAACAAAATGAGTACAAATATATCAAAACAAAAGCGTGAGGACTTGCTGAATAAAATCAAAGAAATCCGAGCCTTTATTTCTGCTGCACCGCAGGATGAGAATGCAGGTAATCTGCTTTCCTATCTTTCCGATTTGGAGAAAGAGGTAAACGGCAAGAAATACGGACTTGTATTTGAGGAGCACCGTGAGGAAATCGACGAAGTGCTGGATACCCATACCCCGGTACTGACGGAAGATAAAGACTTGTTCATTGATAATGGTGGACAGATGAATTTTCTTATCGAGGGAGATAATCTTACTTCACTAAAGTTGCTTGAAAAGACACACAAGGGTAAAATTGACCTTATCTATATTGATCCGCCGTACAATACGGGAGCAAAAGACTTTGTATATGATGATGCGTTTGTTGATACCACTGATGGTTTTAACCATAGTAAATGGCTGTCATTTATGAAACAACGCCTCACGCTGTCGAAAAGGTTACTTGCACCCTATGGAACGATTTTTATGTCCATAGATGACAATGAATTTTCCCAGTTAAAACTATTGTGTGATGAGGTCTTTGGCGAAAACAATTGTGTAGGCACAATCCTATGGAAAAAGAAAACGAACGGTAATAATATGGGGTGGCTTCCTCCTGTACACGATTACATATTGTGCTACTCAAAAGAAATTGAAAAAATATATGACTTAGGCTTTGAAGTTTCAGAAGAAGATATTCTTAAAAATTATAGCAATCCCGACAATGATCCTCGTGGACCGTGGACAACTACAGACTTATCAGCAAATCATAAAGGACCGTATTTTCCTGTTACCAATCCAAAAACTGGAGATGTTCATTATCCTCCTGACGGAAGATATTGGGTGTTTAACGAGCAGGAAATACAGCGAAGGATAGCCGATGGAAGAATCATTTTTGGTAAAAGTGGAACCGCAAGACCGGTGCAACGAGTTTTTGCGAAAGATCGAAAATTTTCAAAACGCAAAGCGGAATCTTGGTGGGATAATCACGGAATGAATGCCGATGCAACACAAGAATTAAAAGATATTTTTGGTATCGCAAAAGTGTTTACACATCCCAAACCGACCCAACTCATCAAGGATATTGTGACGATGTCCTGTAGTAAAACTGCAACTATTCTCGACTTTTTTGCAGGCTCCGGTACTACAGGACACGCTGTGATGAAACTAAATGCCGAAGATGGCGGCAATCGTAAATTTATCCTTTGTACCAATAATGAAAATAATATTTGCCGTGATGTTACATATGAGCGTATCAAGCGTGTGATTGACAAAGATGGGTACACCGCAAGTCTTAAATATTATAAGGTTGACTATGTTCCCATTTCCGATCGTATGTATTACGAATATGCGGACGAGTTGTTAAAGCATATCCGTGAACTTGTTGAACTTGAAAACGGCGTGAATTTCACGGGTAATGCAGAAATTGCTATCGTGCTGACCGAAGAAGAACTTGATGATTTTATGACAAATATCGAAGCCTACGGCAAGTGCCACAAACTGTATATGGGGCACGATTTGCTGCCCGATGAGGAACAGGAACAGTCCCTTGCTGACCACGGTATCGAAATCAATATCATTCCCGACTACTATTATCGGGATTTACAGGAGGTGTAAGCGGTGCAACTGAAAAACTTTCAATTATCGGCTGTAAAATCGCTTTTTGAGGCGATGGAAAAGCCTGCCCGTGACATTATTCTAAAAAGCCCTACGGGCAGCGGAAAGACAATTATTCTTACATATTTTATGCACCA
Source organism: Luxibacter massiliensis (assembly GCF_900604355.1). NCBI lineage: Bacteria > Bacillati > Bacillota > Clostridia > Lachnospirales > Lachnospiraceae > Luxibacter > Luxibacter massiliensis. The sequence continues at coordinate 2,774,021 of NZ_UWOE01000001.1, forward strand.
GTATGTGCAATCCTACTGCCATACCGTGTTTGTATGGCTCACCCCCGGCAAGGGCAATTTGGAGGAGCAGAGCAAGGAAAAGATGGATAAGTATATTCACGCTGCTCAGACAAAGCTGCTCTCCGATGTAATGACGGGCGGCTTTGAAGAAAACGATAACTGTTTCATCAACTGGGAAAAGCTAACAAAAAAGGGCAACAACGCCCTGAAAGACAGCGAACGCACCAACTTCTTAGAGCATATTGAACACGCTCTGAACGCCGGTTTACATTTTATTGTTATTGTGGACGAAAGCCATCAGAACAACACGGTGAAGGCGGATGAAATCATCCAGTATTTCCATACGGACAAAATCATTCGTTGCTCCGCTACGCCGAAAGGGATTAAAAAGGCGGAAATCATAGAAATTCCTGAAGCGGATGTTATTGCCGAGGGACTTATCAAGAAAATGCTTATAATTAATGAGGATTTTCCCCAGCAGGTAGAAATGGAGAATGCAACCAGCTATCTATTAAAACAGGCTTATGCTAAGCAGCGTGAAATCCATGCGGAGTTTCTTTTCAATGGGAAGGATATTAATCCTTTGATCGTGGTGCAGATTCCAAACAAATCGGAGAAATTGCAGGACGATGTGGAACGCTGGTTTGAAACGCAGGGCGTAACCTATGAAAACGGTCAACTTGCGGTGTGGCTTTCTGATATGCACGAAAACTTGGAGGGCATTGAAAAAATCAATGCTCCCTCTGTTGCTGTTATTATCAAGCAAGCTGTTGCCACGGGATGGGACTGTCCGAGAGCCGCCATTTTGGTAAAGCTCCGTGACAATATGGATGAAACCTTTGAAATTCAGACCATCGGGCGCATTCGCCGTATGCCGGAGGCACACCACTACGGCAAAGATTTGCTGGATAGCTGTTATCTCTACACTTTCGATGAAAAATTCACCGCCGGTGTCAAGTTGAGTCTCGGCAAAGGGGCGTTAGAAGCAGCTACTCTGTTCCTTAAAAATGAGTATAAAGGCATCACCCTGACCTCCGAACAGAGAACAATGGTGACAGATCACCGCAATCCTAAAAAGGCTATGCTCTCTGTAGCAAAGTATTTTGAAGAAAAATTCAAGACTGGATCGAACAAGACGGAGAACAAGGCACGCTTGCAGGCGGCGGGTTTTGAATTTAGCGCTGATATTCTGCGTCACACCCTTTCGGGTGAAACTGCAACCTTGAATTTTGCTTCGGCAGATATGAATACGGTCATCATTACCGAAAGGCTAAATACCCACGATCACGGTCATATGTACCATCAGAAGGTGGGTAAAATCGGTATGGAGATTGGAATGGAATACAGCTATATGAATACGATCATTCGTAAGTTATTTGATCGCAATTTTACATATAGCCGTAAAATCCTCGCAATGGAGCCGAGAGAAGTCTATGCATTTGTTATCAACAACGCCGATCTGCTACGCCATACGGTGCGTGAGGCGATGGCGGCGGAACTTGAACAGCTTACTCTTAATATTAACCAAGTATCAAAGGTGTCGTTCCATATTCCGCAATCCTGCCTGTTTACCTACGACGGTACAGCAAAAACACAGTTTGAAATGAAGAAAAATGTATATCAGGGTTACCTTTCCTCTGCGGAAGTCCGATCATCTTCGGAACGCAAATTCGAGAAATTCTGCGAAAAGTGTGATGCCGTGGAATGGGTATATAAAAATGGTGATAAAGGCAATGAGTATTTGTCCATCGTATATGCGGATAATTCGGGCAAGCAAAAGAATTTTTATCCTGACTATATTATCAGTGTAAACGGTGAAATTTGGGTCGTGGAAACTAAGGGCGGCTTTGACCGTAGTGGCAATAGCCAAGATATTGACATTTTCACGCCGAAAAAATTCGCCGTGCTGAAAGATTATTTGGAACGCTACAGCTTAAATGGTGGCATTGTCCGCTATGATGAAAAAAGTGAAGAACTGTGCATTTGTATGGACAGCTATTCCGAGGATATTAACAGCGATAGTTGGGTTGTGCTGAGTGATATTTTAAAGTGAGGTGAAAGTCTTGAAGATAACTGACCATAGGGTGCTAACCAAGTTTACTCCTGCAAAAGTTCAATTTTTCAGAATAGATCCTGAAGATATTTCAGCAACATTATCAGATATTTTGCGCGCTCTTATGGACTTGTCTTGGCTCAGTAAATTCGATCAAGACTTTGAACAGAAAGCTTTTGCCTCCCGTGCAAAGAAAACTATTGATGATATTAAAGAAAAGTTTGACAAATGCATTGGTGACAATGTCAGCAAAGATGCTGGTGAGTATGTAGTATCTGAATTAGCCAGAGAAACTATGGTATCGAAATTGGACTATTTAGATATTCCTCTTGATGAACTTGTTGGTAAAAAGCGTTCTGGAAATCCTGGGTTTGATTTTCATTCACAGAATAAGATTACGGATACAGTTATTTTCGGTGAAGCGAAATATATTGCCACTACAACAGCGTATTCATCGGCATTGCCACAAATCGTTGATTTTATTAAAGATGGAAAAGATGTTGAAGATCTTCCTGAATTAAAACCGTTCTGTACAATGTCAGCTTTGCAAAGGGCAGCCGATGGAAGAAAGGGGTTTTCTGCTGCGTTTTCAGCAAAAACTACCAATACAGATAGAATAATCGCTAATATCACGAAGCGCCCGGACTTTCAATCATTACTTCAATATGAAGAACTCATTTTGGTGGCGGTGGACTTATGAATACTGTCTTAGAAAAGGGCAATATCATTGCCAAAATCCGAAAAGGGGAAGATTTGGAGCAGATTATCGACTATGTCAAATCTGAGATTTATCAAAATGGACCCAATAACTCGCTGGTTTTAGAAATAGTATCATATTTTAAACTGTTCCAACCAGAATTTTTCAAAAAGGACGAGCAAGAAATCATTGCCACGATGGGGCTGTTTTTCAAACAGCCCAAAATTGAAAGCCTTACAGGCTCAGTCTTTGAGATGTATCACCAGCAACTCAAGGATGAATTTGGCAATGACTATACGCCAATGCAAGCAGATATTCTCAAGAAGATACGAAATTTGCAGTATTTCAGCTTTTCAGCACCAACAAGTACGGGGAAATCATTTGTATTTCGACATCTTATTTCTGAATGTTCCAATGATGTGGTTGTCATCGTCCCCTCAAGAGCACTCATTAACGAGTACTACGACCGATTGAACAATCTTGTGGATCGAAAAACTGTAAATGTCCTGACTTTTGTTGATAGGATTAATACAAAACACATTCACAGAAATATTTTCATACTGACACCTGAGCGTGCAAAAGAGCTGTTCAAAAATAAAGATTGGCTAAAAATTGATTTGATTCTGTTTGATGAAGCACAACTAAGCGATGAGCACTCGGTGCGTGGTCTCTATTTTGATAGTATTGTGAGGCGAGCACTAAAGTATTTTCCTGATGCAAAATTTGTTTTTGCACATCCGTTTGTTGAAAATCCTGAAGCACAATTACAGAAGAACGGCATTGAAACCATTGATACAACGGCAACATATAGCAATTATGAATTAAAAAATGTAGGACAGATTTTCTATACCCATGACACCACGAACCAAAAATTTTATCATTTCGGGAGTGATCCTGCAACGTTGGGAAAACGAAAATTGGAAGCAAACTTTGATCCCATAGAATCAGCACTAAAAAAGGGGGGTAGTGTACTGATCTATGTACCAAAGTCACACATTTATAGTAAGCAGATATATGGGCAATTTCAGAAGTATATTTCTATATGTCAACCAATTAATGATCCTACTGCAATAAAAATGATAGATGAGCTAAAGGAGTATATTGGTGCTTCAACAACTGATAAGTCGTTTTATAACTCTGATATGCTGGAAAAATTGAGATGTGGTATTGTTGTTCATCACGGTTCAATGCCATTGACAGCCCGTTTGATATTAGAGCATTTTACGCAGCAGGACTTCTGTAAAATCTGTTTTGCTACTTCTACACTGGAGCAGGGAATCAATATGCCATTCGATGTGGTTTATCTTGACCGCTTCGAGGAAAGTAAGGCACTGTCTGTTAAAAATCTGATTGGTAGAGCCGGTCGCTCTACCAACAAACCTGTATTTGATTTTGGTAGCGTCATTTTACGACCAAATGCAATGAGTAGATTCCGAAAAGTGTACCGCAAGAAAAATACTCTTTCGTCAAAATCTCGATTAGATACAACAGACGATAAAATTGATGAGAAATATGAGGAGTACAAAGAAGCAATCAAAACAGGGGAATTTTCTGACGAGTATAATCTTACAAATAAAGATCTTGAGAAATTAAAGTCAGATAGCGTTACTACGGTAGTCCCTACATTGTTAGATATGATGTTTACTGATGCAGGGTTTGTGTTGCCTAATGCAGTAGCAAAAGAGGTGTATGAGGACTTTCAGTGCTTATACAAGCAGTACTTAGGTCGAGAACTAACCGCAGCAGAAAAATTCGTTTTTGATTCTGCCATCAAAATAATGATATGGAAAGTGCACGGCAAAACATTTAGTAAGATTTGTCAAGAGAGATATGCTTATGTTTCCAATGTTACCCAACGGCGATTACTGTCACGAGCAGGTCAACAAGCTCGTGCTGATAGCCTGACAGTTCGATATATTGCAGGTTATAGTGATATCCCTGATAAAGAATTGCGTACTTTCCCCTTATTCCCTGCCGCAACAAAGGGTAAAGATGTCGATTACGACCGTATTGTTTATGATACATATGATTTTCTCGATAAACTTATAGGGTTTAAGCTGAGCGATTTGTTCTATGCGATTTTCCATCAGTATTATCTTGCGTATCAAGACGATCGTGCTGAAAGATTAGCAAAGTACATCAAATATGGAACGGAAGACTCAACTGAAATATGGATGTTACGATATGGATTTTCTTTCGAAGAAATCGAATGGTTGAAGCCTTGTGTTGAAAGCATTGATCAAATGGAAATTAAATTTAACGAAAAAATTGAAAATCTCAGTGATGCTCAGAAAAGTAGTATTTCAAAATTTATTTTTTAAAATTATATAAGTTTTGAGAATATCTCACAATGTGTAATTGAACTTAGAACGGCGGCAAGAATTTCTTCCTGCCGCCGTTCTAAATTAGTTGTAAATTATATCGTGATTCACGATTTCTGTTGCTCTGCTTTGGATGTTATTCATTCGTGCAACCCACTCCATTTGATTATTCGCTTTTAGCTGCTCGGTCACACCCTCTCGCTCTGCCATCTGCTTTACCAGCTGAAAAAGCATATCTTCAGCCTGCTTGTTAATGTCAGCAAGGTAACCATATAGCTTACCGTTTGTTAGTAGATTGGTGTAGAACACCTTTCTGTGCTGCTTGATGTGCCGTAGGTGTCGTTGTCCCCATATACCGATAGCATTTGTTTCATTTTCATTTGGTAGGACAAGGTTGGGTAAATAATAATCGCCTTGTAGAGTGTAACTGATACCTGTTTTTTCATCAATGTAATGCTGTTTCATTTTTGTAATCCTCCAATATGATTGATTTTCCTACAATCCAATCATTCTGACTAATTACAAAAGCAAAGGGAGACAACTTCCTTACGAAGTGTCTCCCTTATGGGCATCTCTTCTCTAAATGGTTTCTTCTACAAAGTCAAACTCTTCCTGCATAACAAGTGCTGCTGCACCAATTGCGCCCAGATCTCTGCCAAACTCCGAGGCCATGATCTTAAGTCCTTTGTAGTTTTCTGCAATTGCATTCTCCTCCACACATTTTCTCAAAATGTCCAGAAATGGTTCCCCTATCCTTGCCAGCTCCCCATAAAATACAATCTTCCGGGGCGCGAATATATTAACCAGCATACTCAGAGTTTCCCCGATAAACCCTGCTATCTGCCTCATTAACCCTAATGATTCCTCGTGGCCGGCCAGGACAGAATCCACAAATGTTTCGATTGTGATGGCGTCCAGGTCTCCATTTACCATATCTAAAATCTCCAGAAACCTCTGTACCCTGATGCCATCCCTAATTTTACTTACAATCGCATTATCAGACACCTCGGTATTCAGGCATCCATACCTGCCGCAGGAGCAAATCCGGCTTCCCCCGCCTACTTTCACATGGCCCAGCTCGCCGGGAAACCCATTGACACTGCTCACAGGCATATTATTAATAATAGGCATGACCCTTGCCCCTGTACGCACAGATACAAACAGCATATCCTCGCATTTCCCATGGTATACAAGGCATTTATACGCATAAATCATAGAATTTACATTATTTTCCATGTAGCAGGGCAGGCCAAACTCATCCTGTATCATCTTCTTTAGGGGGATATTGTCCCACCCTTTCAGATGTCCATAGGAAATAGCCAAGCCATTTTTTTTATTGCTGTATCCCGGAACTCCCAAGCCGATGCCTACAACCTTCCCCTTCTGTCCTGCGAGCATCTCCAAAGCTTGGTTGATATTCTGGCGCATCAGACTCAGCACCTCGTCTGCGTCAATATGTTTTTCGGAAATGGGACTCTCTGCCGAATGTATGACGCGCCCTGCAAAATCCAGAATTACACAGTGCATGGAACGCCTGTTAAACTCAATGCCTATAAAATACCCGCCTTCAGGATTAATCCTGAGCCATACAGGCTTACGGCCTACTCTGGCCTCATCGCACTTCTCTTCGTAAATCAGTCCCTCATTCAGCATTTCATCTATAGTATGCAGTACTGTTGTCATACTATATGCAGTTTCTTTTTTTACATCATACCTTGAAACATTCTGCTGAAACCGGATGACACTTAACATTTTGTTTCTCTGATAATACTTCCGGCTATTCATTATAGATTCGCTGCCCATATTCGTACCTCTTGTATCCATACAAAATTTTCTATATTTATATCATACCCCCGTTTCAATCTACATGCAACTTAAAAGCCCTCATAACCTGCCTGCAATTCTATACTGGCGGCCCCGCCTATGCAGGGCCGCCAGCATCTTATAAACACAACCCAAATTAACCCTTAACCGCGCCTGCTGTCAGGCCTTTGACAAACTGTTTCTGGACAAGTATATAAAATACCAGCATCGGAATTGTAATCAGCGTCAAGGCAGCAAACAATGTGCCTGGCTGGCTGAAATATGCCCCATTATATTGCTGTGCAACAAGTGGCAGCGTTTTAATAGTATCTTTGGTCAGTGTACACATTGCAAGGAAAAATTCATTCCATGATGTCAGGAACTGCCATATGACAATTACCACAATACCCGGTTTGAGTAAAGGACATACGATCTGAAGAAATAGCCTGACCATGCCGCAGCCGTCAATTGTGGCCGCCTCCTCAAGCTCTGCCGGAATACCGACCATAAATCCCTGCAGAATTGTGATTGCAAAAGGAATCCCAAGAGCTGTATAGGGGAAAATCAGTCCCATATAATTGTTGATCCACCCCAGCCTGCTGTTGAGCTGAGTGATAGGCACAACCAGGCCGGCAATAGGTACCATCAACGTACATAAAAGAATATTATAGAGCAAAACTTTTCCATGTACATTTTTTCTTGAAAAGCCAAATACCGCCATACAGGCGCAGACTGTAACCAACACAACAGAGGTAACTGTTACAATGACGCTTCCCATAAAGTTTCTCCAAAGTTCGGGATTCTGCTTCAGCACATTTTCATAATTTTTAAATGTTATCTCTGAGATAAAAAGCTGGGGCAGGCCGATGGTATCCTGTGTACGCAGTGACATGCTTACCATGAAAATCAGAGGAACCATAAAAATCAGCGCAACAATGATTAGCACAAGAATCCAGATAAACATTTTTCTTTTTTCTTTAAATGTCATGGCCTATTCCTCCTCCTTCTTCATGAAATCACCGGCGCCAAGGCCCTTCACCTGTATAATCGTAAGAATCAAAGCAAACAAAAGTGTTACCATGGAAAGAGCTGAGGCATATCCCATTTGTTGGTTTGTGAACCCTGTCTGGAATATATAAGTACCCGGCATCTCTGATGCATGGTTTGGCCCTCCTCCTGTCATTGTATAGATCAGGCCGAAAGTCTGCAGGGATCCTATGATTCCCAGCATTAAGAGTGATTTATGTGTGGACGCCAGCATAGGGAAGTAAATATAGATGATTTCTTTCCATTTTGTAGCCCCGTCGATCTTCGCCGCTTCCTTCATATCCTCCGGGATCTGTGACATCCCTGCCACATACATAATCATAGACCATCCCGTCCATTCCCATATATTCGCAATAATACATCCAAAAATTGCCGTATTTGGCATTCCCAGAATATTGATCTGCCCGCCTATGCCAAGCTGTGACAGATAATGGGTAATAATACCTTGATAGGGCTGAAGCATCTTCCCCCAGACAATTGCAACTACTACCACAGATGTAACTACAGGAAGGAAAAATACGGTTCTGAAAATCCCTCTCCCTTTACGAAGCTGCTCCTCAATAATATAGGCCAGGAAGAAACCAATTCCTGCCTGGATTGGAACTGTTGTAATAATCCAATAAAGAGAATTCTTCATAGTTGTTAAAAACACTTTATCCTGGAATATCTTCACATAATTCTCAAGGCCTGTAAATGTCATGTTCTTCAATGTCGACCAGTCATACATACTGCTCCATCCCACAAATAAAATGGGGTACAATATGTAAAATAAAAAGAACAATACAGACGGCAGAATAAACAAGTACCCGGGGATATTATATTTTTTCTTTACTTTTGTTTTCACTGCCACATTACTCATTTTATATCCTCCTTCCCCGTCACATCCCTAAAAAGTCATATCTTTTATGATGTGTGGCAATCCAAATCTGTTATATATACCCAAGGACTTGTGTTATGGGTATATCTTGCCAGACATTCTCTATTTTCCGGCTATGTCTAAAGATGGGAGAACCATCTCCTGGAATATTAGGATATGATTCTCCCAGTCTCATTTCAATACTTCACACACATCCCAGACAGCCAGGGCTGCCTAGGCAGTGTGGAAATATTCATTTACCGTTCTTATAATGCATCCTGCGCATCCTGTACAGCCTGGCATCCCTCTTCTGGTGTCAGCTCTCCTGATCCAACGCCTGCAAGTGCATTCTGCAATGCTGTCTCAATGGTAGGTTCTCCAATTCTCTGATTCATAGCTTCATTCAGATCCTCTGAGAATCCGTTGTACTGTTCTACCAATGTCTCATTGAGTTCCTCATTCTTAGGCTCAATTCCCTTAAATGCCGGCAGGTTGTTTACGTCATCTACGCAAGCCTGGATACCTGCGCCTGAGCTGAAGGACTTAATTGCTGTCCATGCTGCTTCAGGATTCTCACAATTTGTTGTGATACCATAGCCAAAGTCAATTCCTCCTACCGGAGTAGCCGCATTAGCTGCTGTCCCTACTGGAGGCAAATAGAAGAACCCGAAATCCCAGTCAGCAACTGTTGTAGCCGGATCCTCAGCTGTGTACTCCTGGCACCACCATGAACCAAGCGCCATCATAGCTGCAGAATTAGAAACAAATGCTGGCGTTCCGTTTGTATTGGCGTCTGCAGACATAGCTCCTGTCTGGAAGATTCCATCATCAAACATTAACTTGAAGTTGCTCATGGCCTCTACCATCTTTTCGTCTGTCCACTTAATCTCTCCTGCCTGAGCTTTATCAAACATTGTTGTGTCAAGCTGTGAGCAGAGCATTGTAAACACATTCACACACTGCCATCCGTTTGCCCCTCCGAAGAACAAAGGCGCTACGCCGTTGTCATTGAGAGTCTTACATACTTCTTTTAGCTCATCATATGTAGTAGGCACTTCCAGCTTATACTCATCAAATACATTTTTGTTATAGACAATTGTAATAACCTGTGCTTCCACGGGAAGTATATAATTGCCTTCATCGCCTTCTGCATTTCCCATTTGGATCTGGTTCGCGATCATCTCTGGGTAGTTGTCCTTCCAGCTCTCGCCCCATTCTTCTTCTGCATAAGAAGTATAATCAACAAGATAATCTGCATACTGAGCTGTCAGGGAGCCTGGCTGCAGGCCAATGATGTCCGGAAGGCTGTCAGACGCTGCCGCCGCTGAAAGTGCAGATAAATATTCCGGGTCATAGTTATAATAAGTAAATTCAATATCAATATCCGGATTCTCTTCCTCAAATGCAGCTAACATTTTGTCACATGTACGTGTGATAGGGGACCATGACCACATAGTCAGTGTTGTTTTTCCGTCAGAATCCTCTGTCGACGCCGCATCATCGCCACTGCCGTCCGCGGTATCTCCTCCCCCGCCGCATGCTGTCATTCCGACAACCATTGTCAGTGCCAGTAAAACACTTGCTAATCTTTTCAGTTTCATAAATCTTCCTCCTTCTTCTCCTTTTTTATGCTTCTCTTCCCCCCGGGAAGTAGAATTCTTTATGATTTTACTCTCTTAGACCTATTCTCTTTATAAATTTCAAAAAATCTGGCAACCTCATCTACATCCAGAGAATCCTCTCCCCCCAGTATGTATTTGGTCAGTAAAATCTGCTCTGCAATGGATTCACATGCTTCCACGACATTCATTGCTTCCTCCACCGTCTTACCCACGGCAAGGCTTCCGTGGTTGCCAAGCAGAACGATACGGTAGCCATCTGCAAAATAGGGTTCTGCCATTGTCATAATGAACTTTGTTCCCGGGGCTCCATATGGCGCACATGGAATCTTGTGGAAATTCCCCATCATCTCGGGCAATGCAGTGGTCTCGATGTCCAGTCCCGCCATAGAAAATGCAGTCAGTACTCTTGAATGGCTGTGTACAACACCACCTACATCCCATCCATTTTCTTCACAGATGTCATATGCCATACTGTGCATAATGATTTCCGAAGTCTCTTTCATACCCCAGATTCTTTCTCCGTCCCCATTCACAACTGCTATTTTCTCTGGGGTCAGCAGTCCTTTATTCTGTCCTGTGGGCGTTATATAGATCTTTCCGTCCACTTTCGTAGAAATATTCCCTGCAAAGGAATTTACCAGACCTTTGTCATCCATACGCTTTGCCACCATCAGTACCTGATCAATCGCCTCTGATGAAATACCCAGCTCTTTCATTTTTTCATTAAGATTGTCGCTCATGTCCTCTCCTCCTGTTTCTTTTTTATCGCTATACACAGATCCCTTTCTCCATCATTTTCTGCATATCTTCATCCCATCTTGCTTTTTCTGCAGCATGGGGAAGATATTCCTTCATATCAAAAGAGCGCTGCGATAACTGCCTGATTTCTTCAATACTGGAAACTTCTCCCAGGGAGTATAACTGTGTCAGTATATTCCCTGCCAAGGTTGCATAGGGCATTCCACCGTACACGGGCATTCCCAGAGAATCGCTTATAAACTGCATTAATACATAATTGCGGCTTCCACCGTTGACTCCTGATATCCGCTCTACGGGAATATCCAGCTGCCCTCTCAGAAATTCCACACAATATTTTACCTTTAAAGCGATACTCTCTAAAATACATCTCGCAAACTCGGAATCACTCTCCAGAGTTTCTTGTCCCGTACGCCTTAAATATGTATTGATTTTTTCTTTTGCATTTCCACCTGCATTATTCAGCTCTGTATCATCAGCATTCACATACACTCTTCTAGACTGACAGGAAATTACCATGTCCATAATGGCCTGATAATCATAATCACGTCCCTCTTCCCTCCAGGTCCGGCGCAGTTCATTTAACAGCCAAAACGCCGCAAAATCACGGTACAATATCTTCCGTTGGCCAATGACTCCTGCATTCTTAAAACCGCCCTTATATGACTTTTCATTTACCACACTGTGGGAGAGTTCAATGCCCATATTAACATTCGTCCCAATGCTTAAATATACCTGATTAATGCCAAAGCCTGGAATCCCCACAACAGCCGAGGCTGTGTCATGCCCTGGGGCTGCAATTACCTTGGCTGCGCCCACGCCTGTACTGCGGGCGATATCAGGGAGCACTTCTCCTCTTATTGTCCCTGCGTCCACAATATCTGTAAGCATATGCTCGGGAATCTCAAGTTTCCTGAACAACTCTCTGGCCCAATCCTCCTGCTCCGGCTTCATCAACCCCGATGTGCCTGCAATAGAGCGTTCCGTGGACATTTGGCCAGATAAGAAATATTCCAGCAAGTCTGGCAGAAAAAGCATCTTGTCCGCCAAATCAATGATATGGTTCCCGTGTTCTATGTAGGAATAAAGCTGGGGCATCGTATAGGAACGGTTTGACTGACACCCTGTCAGCTCAAAAACTTCTTTTTTAGAAACTATTTCATAGATTTTATCCAGGGATTTTTCCGTCCGCATATCCCTGTAATGGTAAATCGGCTCCAGCAGCCTCCCCCTTTTATCCAGCAGGCCATAGCTTGCCCCCCATGTATCAATCCCCACTGACGCAACGTACTGGCCCTCAGAATAGTAAGACATTCCTTTCAGGATACTGTTATAGAGCGCGAACAAATCCCAGTACAAGTTTCCGTTTAATGACAGAGGCTGATTAACAAAATCAAAATAATCTCCAACCTCCAGTTTCTCACCGTCAAATCTCCCTTTTGCCATCTTGCCCCCGCTGGCGCCGAGATCTGCAGCAATAGATATTTTTCCGCTCATTTTTACGACTCCTGTTGTTTGTTATTTCTTTTTCGATAATATTATTCTAATCTTTATTGTCTATTTTGTCAATATTCAAATTATATTTTTATTTTTTTGGTATTTTTAACTAAATTTATTATTGTTTTCAATAGATTATAGTGGTACAATCGTATTGTATTTATATCGAAATCAACAAAAAGGAGTGATTATTATGAGTTTAGTACCATTTAAAGACATGCTTCTGGATGCACAGAAACACCATTATGCCGTGCCTGCATTTAACGTGGCGGACATGGAAACCATACAGGCTGTTACACAGGCCGCACAGGAGGAAGGATCCCCCCTTATTATCCAGCTCTACCATGCAGACCTGGAATTTGCCGGAGCCGACTATATGGTTTCTATTGCTAAGACTGCTTCAGAACACTGCACTGTCCCCATCAGCGTGAGCCTGGACCACGGCCAGAGCTATGACCAGGCAATATCCTGTATAGGGCAGGGTTTTACCGGCGTCATGATAGACTTGTCCAAAAATGATTTTGACGCCAATGTGGAGGACACAAAAAGAGTAGTGGAATACGCCCACGCCCGCAATATTTCTGTGGAAGCAGAGCTGGGAACCATCTTCGATGCAGATGCCCCTCTTGAAGTCCGTAACTCTGGACTGACTGACCCCGAAAAGGCCGCAGAGTTTGTTGGGAGGACTGGCGTGGACGCCCTGGCCGTCTCCATCGGGACAGCACACGGCGTTTACTCTTCCACCCCGGTCATTGATTTCGAGAGGGCACAAAAAATTGTCCAGACCCTCCCCTGTCCTACAGTTGTACATGGCGCCTCCTGCACACCGGATGTAGACATTATAGAGCTATGCCGTTTAGGTGTGGCTAAAATCAATGTGGGGACTGATCTGAACCACGCATTTAACAGAGGAATCCTGCAAGGTTTTAAAAAATACGGCGAGAAAGCGGCTATCCGTGAATATATGACAGAAGGCCGGAGAGAACTTATAAAGACTGCCCGCCAGAAAATCAAGATGTTCAGGACTTACATGGACTAAACCGCACACTCTCCTCACATATTCTTGGTTTAGATTTGTTCGCTCCTGTACATTGAATTTTATGCCGGCAGCACTTATAATGAAAATAACACAACAGGCAGATGTCACAAAAGGAGGATACATATGGGCCGAGAGAATATTATTTACCGTAACCCCCGGGAAGAGGATGCTGAAAAAATTGTTGATTTTTACAACTCTGTAGGCGGTGAGACAAGTTATCTGAGCTTTGAGAAGGACGAATATCCCCTGGATGCAAAAGAACAGGCTTCCTCTATCAAATCACTTAAGGGAAATCAGACTAATATCATGTTATTGGCCATGGATGGCGAAGAAATCGCAGGCATAGCCACAATTAATTCCAGCCATAAAATCAAATCCCGCCATGAAGGGGAGCTTGGAATTGTGGTGGCCAAAAAATACCAGGGCCAAGGTATCGGCACGGAGCTGATACGCCTCTTAATAGAATGGGCCCGGGGCAATGGCGTAACTACAAGAATACGGCTAGATACACGGACCGATAATACAGCCGCTGTTGCCTTATATATGAAGTTTGGTTTCACAGTAGAAGGCTGCTGCCGTAATTCTACACTCCTGAACGGCAAGTACTATGATTTATATATTATGGGACTGATGCTTTAGAATATTAAGATAGGGCTATCATTTAACATCAGGCGGGTGAAACTCACCCGCCTGATGTTTTCATCATTCATACGCCCGGTTCCCTTCCATCTGCCGGTATGTTTCTGATTGCGTTATCTTTAGAACTTTACTATAATAGAAGTAATCATTCGCTCACTGTGGAGGTCCTCTTTATGTGGAACAGAAAAGTACTTAAGAAAAAATCCCGCTGCTCAGTAAAGGCCAATTATTGGCGCATGATTGCAGTATGCTTCCTGACAGCAATGCTAACCACTACCTATGCATCTTCTACTACATTTGTGAATCAATACTCTGCCGGCACATATGACAAGGAAACGACCAATGCCGATACAGGAGCTGCCAATTCTGACGTAATTACAGATACAGTAGAGCAGATTACAGACTCAACCCCGGCAGAAAAAACATACCCGGCATTTTTTAATCACATGCCCAGTTATTTAATTGATATCTATACAAGCGGGAAATCTGTAATCTTTTCAATTCTCCGGGCCGTCAACAGTTTTTTATCAGACAACATACAGTGGGCCTCTGTGTTCCTGGCCGCAGGCGCCATCTCCTCCCTGCTCTATCAGTTCCTTGTCACCAATATGATTCTGGTCGGGGAAAAACGTTTTTTTCTCGAGGCCAGGAATTATCCGCAGGTAAGAATCAGTAAAATTTTCTATCTTTATAAGCTCCGATATTTAAAAAACCCTGTATGGGTCATGTTCTGCCGCAACATATTCCAATGGCTGTGGAACCTGACTATTATAGGCGGCATTGTCAAACATTATGAGTACAGTATGATCCCCTTTATTCTTGCTGAAAATCCCGCCGTGGGGCGCAGGAGCGCTTTCTTTTTATCCAGGGAGCTGATGCGTGGAAATAAATGGAAAATGTTCCTTCTTCATTTTTCTTTTCTGGGATGGCAGCTTTTATCACTCATCACCTTAGGAATGCTGGACTTTCTATTTATTAATCCGTATATTACGGGAACAGATGCGGAGCTCTATATGGAATTAAGGCACAATTACATTCTGGCCCGTTCTCCAGGATATGAATTTTTTAACGATTCACTTTTAGAAAGGGTCCCTTCCGAGGATGAACTTCTAATCAGCAAAGCGCTGTATGATGATTCCGAAGGCCCCTATACAAAAATATCTTATTTTGCCCCTGAACAATATCCTGTATTTTTGTTTTCTATCCAACCTCCGGCCAGGGCTGTCAAAATGCCTGTACATACGGGTAAAAAATACGGCTTTTTATCCTGTGTTTTTCTATTTTTTGCTTTTTCCGTTTTCGGATGGATTCTGGAATCCTTTATCCATCTGGCACGCGATGGTGTATTTATCAACACCGGCTTCCTGTACGGTCCGTGGCACCCGCTGTATGGCCTGTGCGGCTTATTTGTGATTCTCTTAATTAAAAAAATTGCACATCGTCCGGTTCTGTCATTCCTGATAATGTCGTCCGTGTACACCTGTGTGGGTATTGAATATTTACAAAGTCCACTGGCAGTATATACATCCAGGATTATCCCTGAAGGATACAGTGAATATTCCGCAGGTTTAAGCAGAGGCGTCTTTTTTGCCCTGGTAAGCTGTGCTTTCCTGTATTATCTGGCACCTAAATGGGACGATCTGTTCAGACGCCTCCCCATTCTTGCCAGAGTGCTGATTTGCCTGCTGCTCTGCGGACTGTTTGCTGCAGATATCCTATATACATTTTAAAGTGTACCAAATGTACATTTCCATAGGGCCTGCCCACTTCTATACTATCGGATAATATATGCTATTATATTGACACAAAATATTTTCCGGGCATGTTAGGATAATTCCAGGCAGACTGGCCCTCTTAGATAAATTTTTTATTCGGATTTTTATTTCAGAAAGGATGATTTCATGAGCGAAATTTACGTAAGCAGACAACATTTTACAACACAGCCAGACTGTACAAGACGGATAGAAGCTGAAATTGCAGTCTATGCTCTCCTTGACAGGCTTCATATCCCCTATGAAGGGGTGGATCACGATGTGGCCCCCACCATCGAAGCCTGCAAGGCTGTAGAGGAGGAGCTTGGCATCATGCCCTGTAAAAACTTATTCCTCAGAAACCGTCAAAAAACTTCATTTTACTTGCTTCTTATGCCAGGGGAAAAGAAATTCCTGACAAAAGATCTGTCCGGCCAATTGCATATTTCAAGGCTTTCCTTTGCAGAGCCAGAATTTATGGAAAAATATCTTGGCCTTACTCCCGGCTCTGTCAGTGTTCTGGGCCTGATGAACGACAGCGGCCGGGATGTGAGCCTATTAATCGACAGAGACCTCCTAAGCTGTCAATATATTGGCTGCCACCCATGTATAAATACTTCCAGCCTGAAAATAAAGACCGGGGATATTCTGAATAAATTTTTAGAACATACTGGCCACTCTTATTGTGAGGTTACACTTTAACATTGCATTTTGTATTTAAAAATACTATAATCCCTATATAAAACTGATAAAATTTATAACCTATAAAGGAGCCGATTATGAAAAAGAGAGTCGTTGTCGCACTGGGCCACCGGGCGCTGGGCACCACCCTTCCCGAGCAAAAGACAGCTGTTAAAAATACAGCCGAATCTATAGCCGATTTGATAGCACAGGGATATCAAGTGGCTATCACACACAGCAATGCCCCCCAGGTAGGTATGATACACACTGCCATGAATGAGTTCGGCAAGTCCCATGATAATTATACACCTGCGCCTATGTCCGTCTGCTCTGCAATGAGCCAGGGTTATATAGGGTATGACCTTCAAAATGGAATACGCGAGGCCCTGCTGAACCGCGGTATCTACCGTACTGTGAGCACAATCCTGACCCAGGTGATTGTAGACCCCTATGACGAAGCCTTTTATACGCCCACAAAAGTACTGGGACGATATATGAGCGCAGATGAAGCCAATGAGGAAAGAAAAAAAGGCAATTATGTAATTGAAGAGGCCGGAAAGGGTTTTCGGCGTGTTGTTTCTGCCCCCAACCCAGTCAAAATTGTAGAGCTGGATGCCATCAAAGCACTTCTGGATGCTGACCAGGTTGTAATTGCCTGCGGGGGAGGCGGCATTCCCGTACTTGAACAAGATAACCACCTTAAAGGGGCGAGTGCCGTTATAGAAAAAGATTTAACAGCCGGAAAGCTGGCAGAAGGCATCAATGCAGATGAATTAATCATACTTACAAGCGTAGATCAGGTATGCCTCAACCTGGGACAATCCAATGAACAAAAGCTTGGAGAGATTACTGCCGCGCAGGCCAGAGAATATATGGAACAAGGGCATTTCGGGATTTATAATATGTTCCCTAAATTACAGGCAGCAGTAGAATTTATTGAAAAACGCGGTGGACGCAGCGCATTAATCACTTCCTTTGATAAAGCAAAAGAAGGACCGCACGCAAAGACAGGCACAATTATTCACGGGTAAGGAGGAATAAAAAGGGGACTGTCCCTAGTTCAAAGGGGACTGTCCCTTTTGCTCTCCATTTTCAGAATATTCTTAAAACTCGTTCTATCACCTGATATAAGATCACTTCTGATTGGCAGGCTCCACAGCCACTGATTTTCCTTTTATTTTAGTGTTGTTCATCGCATTAAGCACATCTCTCGCATATTCCCTGGGGACTTCCACAAATGTATATTTATCAAACATATCTATGGAGCCGATCAATTTACCTGGTATTCCGCTTTCTCCGGCAATTGCACCAACAATGTCTCCCGGTTTCGCTTTATTTTTCTTGCCTATATTTATAAACAGGCGGACCATCCCCGCCTCCTCGGCTCCTGTATCGCCAAACTCAGGTTCGGATGCATCTGTTTCATTCTGCCCTGAATTTATTTTTAAAAATGCTGCCGCCATATCCATGGCTGTATAATCAGAAGCATTCACCCTGTCCTCAATTGCCTGAAGATATCTGGTCAGATCTTCAGATTCAATAATCCTGTCAATCTCCTCCAGTATGTTTTCCATCTTTGTGGTAGCAACGTCATTCAATGACGGCACCTTTTGAGCATAAATTTTAGTTTTGCAGTAACGCTGGATTTCTTTCAGCTTATAGACTTCCTTTCCAGAAATAAACGAAAAAGAACGCCCCTCACGGCCGGCTCTGCCGGTCCTTCCAATACGGTGGACATAATATTCATCGTCCTGAGGCAAATCGTAATTGAATACCGCTTCCACCTCTTCCACATCAATTCCCCTGGCAGCCACATCTGTAGCCACAAGAATATCGGTTTTGCCACTCCTGAATCCCTGCATCACCCTGTCTCGCTGAGCTTGTTTCATATCGCCGTGAAGGCCGGCAGCAAAATATCCTCTTCCAAGCAGGCCATTTACCAGTAAATCCACCTGTCTCTTTGTATTACAAAATACAACAGAAAGCTTAGGTGTATAGATATCCAGAAGCCTGGATAACACTTCCTCCTTATTCTTGGGCCTGACTTCATAATAATACTGCTCAATATTGGGTACCGTAAGCTCTTTTTTTGTCACTTTAACAAGAGTGGCATCTTTCTGGAATTTCTTTGTAATATCCAGAATGGCCTGGGGCATAGTTGCAGAAAATAGAACTGTCTGCCGTTCCTCAGGTACTCCCTCAAGAATGACTTCTATATCTTCACGAAATCCCATATTTAACATTTCATCCGCTTCGTCCAGGACAATAGTATGAACATCCTCCATCTTGGTTGTTTTACGGCGCATGTGATCCATCACCCGTCCAGGCGTCCCGATAATAAGCTGTGTCCCACTCTTTAACGAACGGATTTGTTTCACAATCTCCTGGCCTCCATAGATAGGCAGGACTTTGATCCCATGCATATATTTTGCCAAATTACGTATCTCTTCTGCCACCTGGATTGCCAATTCCCTTGTAGGGCACAAAACTACTGCCTGCAGTTTCTTACTCTTGGGGTTGATCTTTTCCAGAAGCGGAATCCCAAAAGCTGCCGTTTTTCCCGTTCCTGTCTGGGCCTGGCCGATAACATCCACTCCGCTTCTCATAACAGGGATAGCTTTTGCCTGAATCGGCGAAGCCTCTTCAAATCCCATCTTCTTTACAGCTTTAACGATCTCTGGGCAAAGGCCCATTTCCTCAAATCTTACTTCTTCCATATATCTCCTTTTCGCTTAAAAATATACCGCCATTTAAACAACGACAATAATCACTACACAACATTCTGGAATAAAATCCCAAAAAAATACCCCTTACCCGATACCAAGTAAAGGATGGCTTGACAAAGTTTCAGATGTTATCATAACAGACTTGCAGCTATATGTCAATTTAGGTACAGGTCTGTTTTAAGTTTAGGACGTAATCTTTTTAAAAAGGTTACGTCCTAAACTTGCATTTTTGTAATAACAGGTGTAATATATGCATATACTAAACATAGTTTTAGAAACTACTTATTGTATTTTTCATTTCCAGGAGGCGTTTTATTATGACTAAAAAGCAATTTATCAAGGATCCAGGCAGTGCCATTACTCATTTTATAGGTATGTTGATGGCTATTTTTGCAGCCGTTCCTCTACTCATCAAAGCATCTCATGAGCCAGGGAAAATTTATGTGGTCTCATTGGCCATATATGCTGCAAGCTTAATTTTATTGTATGCTGCGAGCACTACCTACCATACATTTGATTTATCTGAAAGGGTAAATACAATCTTAAAGAAAATTGACCATATGATGATTTTTATCCTGATTGCAGGAAGCTATACTCCCATTTGCCTTCTTGTCCTGCCAGGAAGGACAGGAAAGGTTCTGCTTTCTCTTGTTTGGGGGATTGCCATTGTGGGAATTTTAATAAAAGCCTTTTGGGTATTCTGCCCGAAATGGGTGTCTTCTGTCCTGTATATCGGCATGGGGTGGACATGTGTACTGGCGTTCACACAGATTTTAAATAACATGTCCCGCTCAGCTTTTATATGGCTCCTTACAGGAGGTATAATCTATACTCTTGGCGGTATTATTTATGCGTTAAAAGTACCACTTTTTGACAGCAGACATAAAAATTTTGGCAGCCATGAAATTTTTCATCTATTTGTGATGGGCGGCAGCGCATGCCACTTTGTGGTTATGTACGCCTTTCTCCTGCCTTAATAATTTCTCAATTTAAATGTGCCTCATTCTATTTCCAGATATTTTATGGAGAAATCCAAGATATAATGCAGAAAAATACTCTTTATCAAGTAAGATCTATGGCAATTTTAGTCCTTACTGACAAAGAGTATTTTAATTTTCGTCTCTCCGCCCTATTGGTCATTGGGCATTTCAATCATATAAATAATTCAACCCGCGGATTCTTTCTTCAATTCCATGTTTTGTAATATATTCACTGACGGTTTTAGGCACATACTGCTGCCACTCCTTCTCCTCTGCAATTAATTTTCGGACTTCTGAGCCAGTTATTCCTCTTTCGTCCTGGCCTTTTCTCCACAAAACTTCTGTCTCCACCCCTAATTTCTGCAGAATCTGAAAGCGCTCTTCATCCCACTCACTGCATATACTCATATAATAAACAGCATCTTTAGGTGCATATTGGAGAATCAAATCAGGCTGGCTGACCGGAAAGGGTATTATTTCATACTCTTCCCTCCCCACCCCAAAATCCTTTAATGCCTCCTGTATCATCTCGAACCTTTCAAAAAACGTAAGTGGATTGTCTCTCTTGGTTGTTCCATGTAAGTCATTCACTGATGTGGCGGCAAATGAAACAATATCTGAATGCGTAATACCTATATAGAGCTTTCTGCACCTCATCTTTGCGGCCAGTATATACTCCATGTGCTTTAAATGTAAAATCTGAAACCTTCCGTGTATAACCCCTGCTTCTACCATTATCCAGGCTCCTCTCCTGTATTTTCATCGCAGAGTCCTGATTGTTTTGCTGACACTGCATCATACAGTATTAGTATAATACAGTTTGGCCAAGAAAGCAAATCTGGCGGCTGCACACCAATTCCCACGTGCGCACCCTCCCCTGATATAAACCCTTGATAAATTATGGTATGCCCAAAAACTCATTTTTCATTCCACCATTTATACAGTAATCCCCTCCTTTTCCAAATACTGTTTAGTAACTGTCTGGCGGTCCACACGATGTTTTGCATAGAGCGAAACACACCACGTCAGAAGCTGTGCAAGGGGTACAGTCATCCACACGCCCAAAAGTCCCAATATAGAAATATGAGGCAAGATATTTAGTAAAACAAAAATTAAGACAGGTTCGGCATACACCAGTACATAAGACATTCCACTTTTTTCTGTGGCATATAAATACGCAGTGGTAATCCTCACATAAGATAGAAATAGAAGCACTGCCAAAAATAAAGGTAAATAATTGGAAACATCGGCATTTGTCTCCGGGGACGCTCCAAAAAGAATCCCCACATACCTCCGGGTAAAAAATAATACTGCCATGCAAATAAAAGAGATAACAGCGCTTGTCAGATAGGCAAAACCCCGCATCTGTTTCATAACAGGCACATTTTCCTCACTAAAGTATTTACTGATCAAAGGCTGGCTCCCATCGCCTACTCCTTGCAGCAGCAAATATACAATAGCTATGATATATGCAATACAGCCATATACTGCAACAGATTGTTCGCCTCCATAAACCATCAAAAAACGGTTCATAAGAATTGTTGTAATTTGGGGAGAAAATGTCAGGCCAAATGGAGCCACTGCTATTTTAAGGATCGTGCCAAAATACCCCCATACTTTTCTAAAAGAAGGAATAGAAAAACCGATTTTCTTTTTAACAAGAAATCCTATTGCCCCCATCATCGTGACTGCCTGCCCGATAATCGTGGCCCACGCGGCTCCTCCCATGCCCCAGCTATATACCCATACAAACAAATAGTCTAAAACAATGTTCGTTAAAAACCCTGCTATCATCGAAATCATGGCAAAGGCCGCGCCGCCCAGATTCCTGATAAATGGGACTAAACCTGTCCCGAACACCTGGAACGCCGCACCCAAAGCAATCACTTCCACATATTCGGCGGTCAAACCTAAGCTTGTGCCCTCCGCCCCAAGAATACTTAGTAATGGGGAAAGGAATAAAAGTACAGTGGCGCTCAGCAGCACACTAAATAGTGCAAGCAGGAACACTGTACTACTAAAACATTCCGTGCCCTCATCGCGCCTGTCTCTCCCACGCAGAATGGTAAACCTAATAGCTCCCGACAGACCGATCCCTGTACCTACAGCTTGAATGAATGCTGAAATTGGAAACCCTAAAGTAATACTTGCCAGGCCGGCATCCCCCAGGCTATTCCCCACAAAAAAACCGTCTACAACAGTATAGACTCCGGAAAGTGCGAAGGCCATTACAGAAGGAATTACAAATTGAAAAAACATACGCCGGTTACTCATTTTCTCTTTTACCTCCCCTATAAAATAGCTCAACAAACAAGGCAAGATTATCATTCAGGCTTGTCATACTATCCATTCCCATTTGCTCCATTACATATAATTCCAGATCCCGCAATTCTTCAATAATAGTATTAACATACTCTTCCCCCTCCAAGGTCAGATGAATATACTTATTACGTTTATCTGCAGGGATAGGTACAAGCTCTATAAAACCCCGCTTTTCAAACTCTTTTAAAATAGAATTTACTGTCTGTTTTGGAATCACCCACTTCTGGCTTATCATCTTCTGCGTACAAGTTCGGCCATCCTCATAAAATGAATACAAAACCATAACACTATTTAGCGACAGTCCATGGTTTTTGGCCCAATTTTCATACATAGAATTGCTCTCCCTCCAAAGGGCATAGTATCTCTGCAATTGCGCAATCATATCCGTCCTGCTCTCCATAATCCACCTCCCCATATTAGTCCTGTATCAGACTAATAAATTATAGTCTGTTTTCGTACTAATGTCAATAAGAGAATAATATTCTGAATATTCTGAAAATGGATGACAAAGGGGACAGTCCCTTTTGCAAAAGGGACTGTCCCCTATTTTCTCTTTCCTCTAAACATTCTCATGAAATGTCCGCATAATCACTTCTCTCTGCTGTTCCCGTGAGAGTTTATGGAAATGTACTGCATATCCAGATACTCGAATTGTAAGATTTGGATATTTCCCCGGATTTTTATAGGCATCCAGCAGGAGTTCCCTGTTCATTACATTGACGTTTATATGATGTGCCATCTGCTGAAAATACCCGTCCAGGATCTGTACAAGATTTTCCATCCGTTCTTCTTCCGTTTTCCCTAATGTATCCGGAGTAATGGAAAATGTATTAGAAATTCCATCACGGCAATCGTCGTAGGAGAGTTTAGCTACAGAATTCAGAGATGCCAATGCCCCATTCTTCTCCCTGTTATGCATTGGATTTGCCCCCGGGGCAAATGGCTCCTTAGCCTTACGCCCATCCGGTGTGGCTCCTGTTTTTTTGCCATACATGACGTTCGATGTAATAGTCAGTACTGATAATGTGTGTACTGCATTCCTGTATGTCTTTGTCTTTTTTAACTCAGCGGACATGCCTGCAAGAATTTCTTTTGCAATCATGTCTGCCCTGTCATCATCGTTTCCATATGTAGGAAACTCTCCGGCAGTCTGAAACTCTACAATATATCCATTGTCATCCCTGACAGGCTTTACTTGCGCATATTTTATGGCGCTCAGAGAATCTGCCAGCACAGATAACCCGGCTACGCCGCAAGCCATAAAACGTTCAACCTCTGTATCATGAAGCGCCATCTGAGTCTTTTCATATGCATATTTATCGTGCATATAGTGAATAACATTCAATGTATTAATATACAATCTACAAATCCATTCACGGTATTTCCCGAGCCTCTCCATCACTTTGCCATAATCCAGTATATCCCCCTCATAGACGGGCATCTCAGGGCCCGCCATACTTCCTGAATAAGTATCATATCCTCCATTGAGTGCCAGCAGGAGCAATTTAGGCAGATTACATCTTGCCCCAAAAAACTGCATCTGTTTTCCAATTTTCATAGCAGAAACGCAGCATGCAATACCATAATCATCCCCGTATACAGGCCTCATCAGATCATCATTTTCATACTGGACCGCATCTGTATCAATAGATACTTTTGCACAGAAATCTTTAAATCCCTGGGGAAGGTCCTTTGACCATAAAATTGTCAGATTAGGCTCAGGCGCTGCCCCCAGATTATAAAGTGTATTCAAAAACCGAAAACTATTTTTTGTGACAAGAGTCCTGCCATGCTCATCCATCCCCCCTACAGATTCCGTAATCCACATGGGATCCCCTCCGAATAATTCATTATAATCCGGTGTCCGCAGATGCCTTGCCAAACGGAGCTTCATCACGAAATCATCAATCAGTTCCTGGGCATGTTTTTCATCTAGCTTCCCTGACTCCATATCCCGCTGAATATAAATATCTAAAAAGCTGCCTGTACGCCCTAAAGACATAGCCGCCCCGTTCTGCTCTTTAATCGCTGCCAGGTACGCAAAATAGGTCCACTGGATAGCTTCTCTGGCATCCCAGGCAGGCTTTGAAATATCATACCCATACATCTGGGCCATTTCTTTCATTTTATTCAGAAAATGAATCTGCTGATATATCTCTTCTGACAGCCGGATAGACTCCACATCAAAATCTTCTTTTCCTATTTCTGCCTTATCCCTTTTCTTCTCTTCTATCAATATATCTACTCCATACAGAGCCACACGCCTGTAATCACCAATTATACGTCCGCGCCCGTATGCATCCGGCAGTCCGGTCAGTATTCCTGCATGCCTGACCCTCCGCATTTCATCTGTATATACTCTGAATACCCCGTCGTTATGGGTAGTCCTGTATTGGAATTCCTGCTCTATCTTCTCTGAAAGTTCATATCCATAGGCCTTACAAGCCTTTCTGGCCATATTGATTCCTCCAAAAGGATTTACGCCTCTCTTCAGCGGCCGATTTGTCTGAAGGCCTACAATCAACTCTGCCTCTTTATCCAAATATCCTGGCTGATAGGATGTCAGAGAGGAAACAGACTGTGTATCAATATCTAAAACCCCTCCGAAATCCTGTTCCAGCTTTAAAAGGCTATTTACCCTCTCCATAAGCTTTCCAGTACGTTCAGTCTTTGTCTCCAGAAAAGAGCCATCCCCCTCATAAGGCGTCACATTTTTTTGGATAAAATCCCGCACATTAATTTCTCTTTGCCAATCACCTACTGTAAACCCATTCCACTGTTTGAAACTTCTCTGCTCCATGATTTTCCCTCCTGTTGGGCAGATGTGGAAAATCCGCCCGCATATCTGCTTTATCCTTCAGATAGCCTGCATCTCAAGCCAGAACCCACCATGCCAAAATCCATGGCTTTGCTCTTAGAATAGAAAGCTAAAGCATAGGTTATTAAGTTCCTCTCAGTCATTGGCGCCCTTATAGAATACGAAGTAATACAGATGCCTGCCGTACCCTTCTGTAAACCATAAAAATAGGGCAGCCCAACGATTGAGCTGCCCAGACGGTCGGCATTCTATTCTATGCTCCCATGTGGTATACTCCACGAACCGTCAGTTACATAGAACATTTTAATTTCCTTTAAGTATATTCATGTTGTTATGCTTATTATATAAACATAAATATTCCAAATTTGCAATACCCTTTTCTATCTCAAACAGATTCTTTTTCTTTCATAAGACTTCCCGTTTATCCCATACAAGCATTCACAAATTTTATAAGTACGTCCATGCGTGCAGCAGCCTGCTCTGGCGTCATTCCACTATCCAGGAAACGCTTACAAACCACTTTCATATTTTCACCCACTTCAATAATGTGCTTATCCGGATCATAAAAACGCACTACACGCAACCCTCTTAAGATTCCCCTCAAAAGGCGTGCCGCCTGTACCACTGAACCAGATCCTCCCTGCTTTCCTCATACCATTCCGTCGTTATATATAGATTTTTCCCTTTATATGGAACTGGCCGGCTATAGTACCTGCACTTCTTACTCCCGCCTTTATTGTCATCTCTGTTGTTTGCCAGAACAGGATATGCAATTTTGGAGAAAGTTTCCCTGGAAAAATCTTTATCTTTCAACTGTTCTACCTCATCCTCTGTCAGTTTGTTTTCTGCCAGAAGTTTTTCTATGAGTCTGTATGCCAGCCGGCCTGCAGTAACCGCTCCAAACGTAGCCTCATTATTGATGTCAAAGGTAGCCTTTACTAAAAACCGCAAATCTGAGGAACCGAGATTAAAATGCTCACACAATTCTTTTATAGCCGCAGCTTTAGACTGGGAATTTAGATTTGTATTAATATAGACTGACGGCCCTATTTCATACGGGGCGCCAAACCCGGCTGCCTCTTCACCACTCCATGAGTTTTCCATAGCCACATAACCCGCCGGGTCCATATTATAGATGGCCACATTTATTTTCCGGTAAGCATCTGTGACATTCTCAGTCTGTATTTCATTGCCCAGCAGAACCATCTTCACAATCGTTTTATTGGTAAGGTCGTAATCTTCATCATCCCAATATACCCATACCTCTTCCTCCTGCGCATCATAATCTGTCTCTGCCATAGGCCAAATCTGTTCTGCCGACCTATACAAGATTCCTGCACGCTCAAGTATCTCCCTCTCCCCCCAGGAATCACAGCTTTTCATGTATTCATTGAGATGAAGCTTACTCACCTCAAATCCCTTTTCCGGCAACGTCTTTTTCTTTATAAAACGGAGGTTGCTATAATCGCTGTTATAAGCCGTCAGCGTCAAATTTCCCACTGTGTCAATGTATTTGGAATATATGAATTCCCACTGCTCCCCTAAATCCGTTTTCCACTCTTCTGTCAGTGTTTGCGGCATAACATGTTCAATAGTCAATGTCCCGTCATTTATCTGCTCTTCCACGGCAACCACTTCTCTGCATCCGAAGTTCTCAAGCCTCTCAAAGAAATATTTTCTTACAGATGGCTTTACATTATATAATTCAAAAGTCGTAAACTTGTCTGTAAAGTCAAGGTTATTCGGAAAACGGCTTTTCCCTGTTTTACTCAATAGTGCATATTTAAAGGCATCCAAGTATGCTGTACTGTCCTTTTCCAAAATCTTCCCGATCTCAGCGCCAAGGCTGACAAACAGTTTATTATAGTACTGGGTCCCTAGCCCGCATACTATCCTCCTTGCCATATAGCTTTCCAATGTACCTATTGCCTCAGTCAATTCGGCACTGCTTAAAAGGCCTTGTTCAAACGCCTTAAATAGATCCAGTAAAATGAGAGTACAGCTGTGAATCTCTAATTTATTTATCCTGCACAGGACATTTTCATAGGTACTACGTCCCTTCACAGGATGTCGTATAGTTTCATAAAAACCAGCATACCGCAAAATATCTGAAAAGGTCTCTTCCACTCTGCAGGCCTGCCTCATCCTAAAATTTTTAAACCCAAAGTAAAGCCTGTCCTCCCTGAACAGCTCTCTTGTCTTTACTGCCAGATAATATCTAAAAAATACTTTCAGCTCATTGCGGGATATCGCCTTTTCTAAAGGTTCCCAGTACTTTTTATAAAAGTTCTCCTGCTGTGCCGCCGGCATCCCCATGAGCACATAATTACGGATTTTATCTGACTCATCTAATCCTAATCCCGTGGAATTCAGACTCTCAAAAATGAGCTGGGGATCATCCCCATCCTGTGGTTTCAAACTGATATTGACAATCATTAGTTTCATGACCGCATCGTATAATCCTTTTATCTCCTGCCCGTTTAGCTTGGATATTTCCCCAAAGAAATAATGGTAATTAGCAGTCACGCTGTTATTTTCGATTGGTTCCTCTTTTCCAATTAGGCGGCCGTATGCCTCATCATCTCCCTGAATCAGCTTCAGCTTCAATTTTTTCCCATCGTCTGCATATATGTCTGTCAAATACGCATCCATAATCTTCCGCGGGTTGATCCCCGTTTCAACGTCAGCATAGGCAGTAATATAATTTCTGATTGCAAGCAAAAGCAAGGATATGGTCGTAATCCTCTGCTGCCCGTCAATAATGATATGCTCATTACATCCGCCAACATCATTTGAAACATATACAATACTGCCAAAGAAATGAGACATGTAATTATTTTTATATACATTCATCAAATCTTTGAATAGTACTTCACAATTTTCCCGTTTCCAGCTATAGGCCCTTTGATAGACAGGGATAATAAATTTCTTATCCGTCCCATCTAAAAACCGGAACATTGATATCTCTTTCGCGTCCATCACATCTCCACCTTTCGTAAATTGCCTTGTTTCTCCCCATATATAAATAGTTAAAAATAATTATACCACAAGGAATATATCTGCGTCATAAAACTTTATCTGAGTCAAAGACCCCAATGCAGGCATACGGGGCATCAAACTAGCAGCGATGCAAGCATCGGGGCATTAGACCCTCGCGGCAGCCGCCAAATGGACATGCAAACATGTCCGCGTGGCTCGCTGCTGGCGGGAATAAAGACAATTGGCTCATCCCTTAAGCCTACACAATATCATTTCAAATGACTATTTACAAAAAATTGTTTTAGCGGTAAAATATAGTTGGGAATGAAGTTCTCCCTTGGGAAACCTAAACCGCTTATTGAGCTGATGACTTCTGTGATTCAATTTTCGCAGAAAAAGCATCAGCTTTTTTGCGTTCTAAGGAGGAAAAACCATGTTAACATCTCTTGCTTTTATTTTTCTTGTAGGGTTGGCCATGGCCGCAGCCTGCCAAAAGCTGAAACTGCCGCGTATTATTGGTATGCTGGTTACGGGTATTATATTAGGGCCCTATGCCCTAAATTTACTGGATCCGTCTATTCTTTCTGTTTCCGCCGACTTACGGCAAATGGCTTTAATCATTATTTTACTTAAGGCAGGGTTATCACTTAACTTAGCTGACCTAAAGAAAGTCGGAAGGCCTGCTATTATGATGTCCTGTATACCGGCGAGCCTTGAAATCTTAGGATATTTTCTATTCGCCCCCTATATTCTCGGAATTACCAAAATCGAAGCTGCCGTGATGGGCGCTGTCATGGGTGCCGTGTCCCCAGCTGTAGTTATACCTCGGATGGTTCAGCTTATGGAGTCAAAATACGGCACCGATAAAAGTATACCACAGCTTATTATGGCGGGTGCTTCCTGTGATGATATTTTTGTAATTGTCCTGTTCTCCACATTTTCCGGTATGGCGCAGGGTGGCAGAGCATGTACCGCAGACTTTATAAATATCCCTATTTCCATCATACTGGGAATCTCTCTTGGCGCTGCCGCAGGGTATATTCTCAGTATATTTTTCGAAGCGGCCTATGCACATAAGCAATATATAAGGAACAGTGTGAAGGCCATCATCATCTTGGGCGTATCTTTCCTGCTCATGGCAATAGAAACATGGCTGGATGGCATTGTTTCTATATCCGGCCTGTTAGCCATTGTAAGTATGGCCTGTGTTATCAAGATTAAAAGTATCCCTTTTGTGTCCATGCGTCTTTCCGAAAAATTCGGAAAACTCTGGCTTGCAGCAGAAATCATATTATTTGTACTGGTGGGTGCCGCTGTTGATATCCGCTATACGCTTACTGCCGGCATCCCGGCAGTATTAATGATATGTATTGCATTGTTTTTCCGCTCCTTAGGTGTCTGTGCATGTCTTTTGGGAACTCCCATAGCTTGGCGGGAACGCCTTTTTTGTACAATTGCCTACCTGCCAAAAGCAACAGTACAGGCTGCAATCGGATCTGTGCCGCTGGCAATGGGACTTCCCTGCGGCCAAATTGTACTTTCTGTAGCCGTCCTCGGGATCTTAATCACTGCCCCGCTAGGTGCGCTGGGAATCGACCTGACTTTTAAACGGCTTCTAAAGAAAGAGAACACTAAAATTTAATTTTAAATCTATTGACAATAATACAAAAATGCACTATATTAGATTTAGAATAATTCTAAAAATTCTATTTGAGGTATGACATGACACGTTATGGACAGAACATATTGGACATTATAAATACAGCAGAGGAGCATATGACTGCAGAGCAGGTATTTTTTGCATTAAAAAAGAGATTTGCCTCTGTAGTTATGGCGACGGTATATAACAATCTGAATAGTCTATATCAGCAGGGAAAGATCCGAAAGATTAGTGTAGAAGGGCAGCCCGACCGTTATGATAAGAATACAAGGCACGACCATCTAGTCTGCCGCCGTTGTGGAAGGCTGACCGACATATATTTGTCGGATTTAACTGATGACCTGGAAAAGCAAGTAGGCTTTGAGATTGAAGTATACGACTTAAAAATACATTATCTCTGCCCTGAATGTAAAAAAGCATCCTCATAGCTCCCTAAGCCTATACTTTTAGGGATGGGCATGGACTAGCGTGCCCGACAATAATTAAACAATCAAGGAGGAAACAACAATGAGAAGTATTACAACATTAGACCTGCAGTACGCGCACAGATTTTATGGGTTCAAAGGCGAAGCACAGTATTTACACGGACATACAGGTGTCTTAACAATTGAGGTGGAAGATTCAGTTGAGCCTGGCGTAAATATGGTTTTCCCATGTAATGAGATCCAAAAGACTGCCTGGGAGGTATTAAAGAACTTTGACCATGCCCTGATCTTGAGGGAGGATGATCCTTTACTGCCGGCTATTCTTGATGTCTATGAAAAACAGGGTATCCGTAATGGCGCGCCAAACAACCAAATGAAAGGCCCTGCTTTTAAAACAGAACTCGCAACTGCATATCCAGAATGTCGTTTGGTAGTTACAAAGGAAACTATGACCGTTGAAGGCATGATCAAGATTGTTTATGACCTGCTCAAAGACAAGCTCAACATAGCTAAGATTACCTTTACCAGCGGCGTCAATGCAGGTTCCGCTGATTTTAAGCCTGAGCTTAAGATTGACCGCTGTCCACTATGCGGTATCGCCCTGAATGAGAATGGTGTCTGCCCTAAGTGCGGATATAAGAAAAATTAAGATTTATCATCCATATAGACAGCTCTGCTAAAATACTGGCAGAGGAATACAATTTGCGGACAGCCAGAGGGAAATAGTTATAATTATCTCCCCTGAGCTGTCCGCATTTTTATACCCACAGGGCATCCCTTAACACATGTCCTTCGAACGGGCGGACTGCGTCCAATAAAGTATACTTATTGAACTGCTAATGTTCAATAAGGTATATCAATAGGGCATGGCGCCTCTATAGCAAGAGGCTTGCCATGCCCACCCTTTTTGGCCATACGCAGCTGTTTTACTCCTTTACTTTCGCTCCATTCACCGAATAACTATCCATCGGTTTCCCATCCAGAGCTGCGTAGAGTAATGTTGCTTCCCTGTCATATACAAGTTTTAAAGAAAAAAAGTCCCGCCTCTCTTCCAGCAGCCGGAAGAAGATTTTATCCCCCTCCCATATATTCAGTTCATATACTTTTTCCTTGTCCACCCACTCCAGCTCTCCTTCATCACAGGGAATGGCGTCCCCCTTAAATCCGTCTGCCGTGTATAAGGACATATACTCCACCACATCTTCACCATAAACAAAGGTCACAATCCCGCGGTAGCAGTAGGATGTTAAAGTATATCCCGTCTCCTCCTGCACTTCCCTGACAAGACATTCTTCTGGACTCTCCTGAGCCTCAAAATGCCCTCCCACTCCAATCCATTTATCCTTATTCACATCATTCTCCTTCACAGTCCTGTGGAGCATCAGATATTTCCCATCTTTCTCAATGTAACACAATGTGCTTAGTTTAAACATACTTACTTCCTGCCTCCCCGGCTTGTATCTGCCTGTAGTAAAACTAGATTCGGTAATCTGGAAGAAAACTAGCGCTTCTCTTCCCCCTGCCCTTGCACTCCCTGTGACATACAAAAAGTACGCCTTAAATCTTATCCACAAAGGTCGGTTTCTTTCAATGAGGGATATCCCCGGATATTATTCTACAACATAATGCGCCTCTTTTCAATATAGGCCCCTTACCTTTGTACAATCCCCAAACTCCGTATCATTGCTCCCCAAAAACGGATTTATCCAAACTATGCCTCACCCCTCCCTTCTGCAAACACTCCTACATTACAGCTCTCTATAATTTGTTATACCTAAAGAGCATCCTATAATGTATGCCAGTCCGTCTAAAGGGCATGTTTTATGGGACGCCCCCTTAGGCATATACTTTAGGAACCCCCTATATGGGGCATGGGATGAGTGGCCTCGGACATGCTATACTGGCAGGCTCTCCCTAACACACAATGTCCCCCATCCCATCTGGTTATTAGGCCACCTGTCAAATCCCGGCAGTCTCTGTGCACCCCTGCGCAGGTAAGCCTTCACCTTTTCACCATATAAATAGGCATCATTTCCCTTCAAGATCCCCCACTCCATCAAAAGGGCCGCGCTCCCTGTCACAAATGGCGTCGCAAATGATGTGCCACTGAAACTGGCATATCCGCCTCCAGGCACAGCTGTTGTAATATTAACTCCAGGTGCAGCCAAATCTGGCTTTGATGTAATGGGACTGCTGTACACAGAAGCAGGCCCCCTGCCGGAAAAATCAGCATAGCTAAATGTCAGTCCGTTATATGCGCCTACAGTAATGACTCTGGAGGCCGTGGAGGGAATTGTCAATGTCATATCACTTTTTGGAAACTGAAACGCAGTCCCTATGTTCAAAGCATTCTGGCTGGGAAGCCACATCTGGTATTCCCCTGTCACGATTTTTCTAGGCGTCAATATCAGCCTCCAAACACCACTGTCTATAAAAGACTGCCTGGGAAGGAAATCAATAAAAATCTCCTGCCTCACACTAAAAGGACTGGGTTCGCCATAGTAAAGCAGGATCTCTGTCTGGCCAAGCACAAAACGCTGAGGGCCAAGGATTTCCTGGATAGGCCCGACTCTGATGCCGGAGGGACTGACTATGGATATATCAATTTCATCCACATAGGATTTCCATATCTGCACATTTACAGTGGGTTCATTCACCTGTACCCCAAGCTGGACTGCCTCTTCTATATTTTCTTCGAGCACTCCGGCTGTATGCCCTGCGCTTACTCCTTCGTTTCCGCTGCCCACGCAAATGACACATTTCCAGTAATTTGACATATCGTCCAAATATCGCTCCAGAAGAGATGTCCCGTCGTGTGACCCATATGTATTCCCAAAACTAATATTCACAGCCACCGGCATCCCATACTCCAAACCCTTTTTTAAAGCATAGTCTACAGCCTGCATTAATTCTGTAGTCCTGGGAAACCCTTCCTGTCTGGGACTTCCCAATTTTACAATCAGCAGGTCGCTGTCTGGGGCGAC
This sequence comes from Luxibacter massiliensis, assembly GCF_900604355.1. Classification (NCBI taxonomy): domain Bacteria; kingdom Bacillati; phylum Bacillota; class Clostridia; order Lachnospirales; family Lachnospiraceae; genus Luxibacter; species Luxibacter massiliensis. The sequence goes on from NZ_UWOE01000001.1 coordinate 2,807,677, forward strand.
CCCTGCATTCTGCCCGCCAGGACTCCCTGCACCGTTTCCTGCTGCAATTCCCGCCACTGCCGTCCCGTGCCCTGATATGTCCCGGCTGGGGACAACGGCCTCCCTGGCAGCTTGGTCCGGCTGTAAAAGCGCCTCATCAATCTGTTCCTGGGTATATTCTGTCCCGATGGCATAACCTTGGGGCGGGTTCCCCTGTATAGTCTGATCCCACAATACACGGATTCTTGTGGTACCGTCCGCATTTCTAAAATCCCTGTTTGCATAGTCAATCCCGCTGTCCAGCACAGCTGTCAGTATTCCCTTCCCCCGCAAAGAAAAAGGAGTTCTCTGCACCGCATTGATGCAGGAAACTCTCTTTCCGTTTGCCACTTCAAAGAACAGCCTCTTTGGTTTCTCAATATATTCAACCTGTGGAACAGCCGAAAGAGCCTCCACCAAATTCTCTCTGACCGTCAGGATCGCATATTCATTGGTCAGCTCTGTCACTGTCTCTGCCAGCTCCCGGACTCTGTCCAGGGATCCAGAATATTTAATGATCAAATCCCATACTTTATCAATGGGATAGAATCCAACTTCTAGTTCCAGTGATTTTATACGCTCTTCTTCCGTAGCATCTAAAGCAAGATTCAGAAGATTCTCTATTTTTTGGCTCATTCACCGCTCCTTATGACAAACTAATTATATCCTATTCCCCAGCTTTAGCCGAAGAGACGCCTTTTTAGCCGTGTACTTAGGCGAACTCTTTATAGTACACCTCTTTCACAGTATTTATTTTCCCTCTCCTTTATACGGTGCAAACACATAGGGAAGGAAGTATCCCTGGTCATGGCGGCACACTGGGCAAACTGAGGGCGCCTGCTTCCCTTCATGGATATATCCACAGTTAGTGCAGATCCATTTGCATTCCTCAATACCTGCATAATACTGATTATCTTCCAGCATTTTAGCCACCTCTGCAAAACGCATCTGGTGAGTATGCTCGATCTCTGCAATTTGGTAAAACGCAGAAGCTACTTCTAAAAACCCTTCTTCCTTCGCCGTATCTCCAAACGCCTGATAGACATCCTCATATTCCTCTCTCTCATTATGCTCCGCCGCCCGTAAAAGCTCTGCCAAGGTAGGCTGCTGGTCTACTGGATAGCTTCCATCAATCGTAATAGTCTCGCCTGCCATATCTTCAAGTAAATCATAGAATCTTTCAGCGTGGGCCCTCTCCTGATCTGCAGTATACAGGAAAATATCAGAAATTGTATACATCTTCAGATCTCTGGCTTTGTCCGCCGCAATCGTATATCTATTCCTCGCCTGACTCTCACCCGCAAAGGCCCTCATCAGATTTTCTTTTGTTTTGCTTTCTGCAAAATTAACAGCCATAATACACACTCCTTTTTTATAAGTAGTATGTACCATAGACGGTAAAATATACCTTATTTCACAGCTTTTTGCTGTGGATTGGCCCTTTGGGCTGGATATTTAGTTAAAGCCTATCAATCTTCTTGCCACACTGTAAACCATGGAAGATACCTTACGTCCTGATCTGCCAGGCAAATTGATTGTCTGTCCCAAAATGCCATAGCGTATTTTCATATAAGTCTTGTAATCTTTCTTCTTTAAATATCCCCACAGTTCTGCTTTTTTCTCTAAATTTTCTTTATTTTTGGAGCGGATACATAAAATAGATGACACAGTCATCATGATAGCCAGATAATTAACCATATATTTTCTCAGCTTTTTACTCGAAATCATCCTGAGTTCATACATCCCAATCATACACTTTGTCACAAATATCTGCTGGTCAACCCTGGATATCATAATTTTTTCATTTACAGACTGATCCTCCCTGCCGATAAAATATCTGTAAAAATCTACATCCATATAATACATTGTCCTGACATGGGGCAAGGGGTAATATACATATATATTATCCACATAAAATGTATGCCGGGGCAGTTTTAACTGGCACAGCTTAAGCATCTCAGTCCGGTAAAGCACAGAGTGCATCAGTATATACTGATCCAGGTGGAAATGCCCTATATCATCCCAGTGGAAAACCTGATTCTGGGGAAGCACATTCTTATAGCGCATGACTTTCTTATGGGAAACGCCTGCTTTTTCATAGACGTAGTTAGATATAACCATATCCACATCTGTCCCTGCCTGTACAAACCCCCTGACAGTATCCAAAATTTTCATCAGTGCCTCTTCATCCACCCAGTCGTCACTGTCCACCACCTTAAAGTATTTGCCGGCTGCATGGGTAAGGCCAGAATTAACTGCATCCCCATGCCCTCCATTTTCTTTATTTATTACTTTGACGATAGATGGATACTGCTCTGCAAAACGCTTGGCTATCTTTTTAGTCTTATCCGTTGATCCGTCGTTTACAATAATGACCTCAACATCTTCTCCGCCTTTCAATATGGAATTTACCGCTTTCTCCATATAAGCCTCTGAGTTATAACATGGGATTGCAAATGTTATATATTTCATAGTAAATACCTCTTCCTTTTAATTACAAAATTATACTGCACATTTCTTAATATTCCAACTATTTTTATAGAAATACCTGCTGTTTTCAAACACTCCCCAGTTGTCAAATATCTCTTTATCCTTTATAGTTACTTTAGGACATCATTGATTATTAATGTGCCCCGCAGGCGAAAGGGATTTTTATAAGATGTGCAGGCACGCTCTAAACAACCTGAAAAATACAATGGAGGTATTGAATGACTATGAAAAAAAATGCAATCGTCGGACAATCCGGCGGCCCTACTGCAGTGATCAACGCCAGTCTTTACGGAGTTATCTATGAGGCCCTCAACAGAGAGGATTCTATAGGGACAATCTATGGCATGATCAACGGAATTGAAGGATTTCTCCAGAATCATTATATGGATATGAGGCCAGTAGATGAATCCGGGGAGCTTGAACTTATTAAGACTACACCCGGCTCCTACCTGGGATCCTGCAGATATAAAATGCCTGAAAATCTAGAAGACCCTGTATATGCCAGCCTTTTTGAGAAATTTATGGAACTGAATATCGGATACTTTTTTTATATTGGAGGGAACGACTCCATGGACACGGTCAGCAAGCTGTCCCGATATGCCCAAAAATGCGAAAGTGACATTCGTTTTATCGGGATCCCCAAAACAATAGACAATGACCTGACAGAAACGGACCATACTCCTGGTTTTGGAAGTGCCGCAAAATATATTGCCTCTACCGTACGGGAGATTTCAACAGACGCCTCTGTATATGATCATAAAAATTCTGTCACCATCGTGGAGATTATGGGGCGCCATGCCGGATGGCTTACTGCCGCCAGCGTCCTGGCCAGGAAGTTTAAAGGAGACAATCCAGTGCTCATATACCTGCCGGAGGCTGATTTTGACCAGGATACATTTATCCAGCGCGTCAGCGAGGCACTGGTATGCACACCTAACCTAGTTGTCTGCATTTCGGAAGGGATACATGACAAAAATGGCACCTTCGTCTGTGAACTTTCCAGCGATGTGGGAGTGGACGCCTTCGGGCATAAAATGCTGACAGGCTCCGGCAAATATCTTGAGAACCTGGTAAAGGAAAAACTCGGCGTCAAGGTGCGGTCTATTGAACTCAATGTATGCCAGCGCTGCTCTTCTGCCATGCTGTCAAAAACAGACCATAAGGAGGCCATTGCCTCTGGGGCCTATGGAGTAAAATGTGCTCTCGACGGAGAAACTGGAAAGATGATAGCTTTCAAAAGAACTGAAGGATCCTCCTATGCTATTAACTATATCACAGCAGATGTGAATATAGTCTGCAATCAGGAAAAGACTGTACCCACCACGTGGATAACAAATGATGGAACAGATATCAGTGAGGATTTTGTCTCTTACGCAAGGCCGCTCATACAAGGGGAGGTAGATGTGCCATCCAAAGATGGCGTCCCTGAATTTGCATACCGCAAATCCAATACCTTGTAAATTAAAACCGGTTCCTACAGGCATGTATAAATCATATAAAGGCACTGTAAACCAGATAGTCTCCCCGCCTGGTTTACAGTGCCAAAGCTTTCCTGCCTCTTTCGGGCAAATAACTATAGCCAAGAGCCAAGGCTGCCTGCAAAACTATTTTTACATTGTTTTAGCTATTTCCCAGCTTTCCATTTTTTCAATAACTGCTCTCCCCCCTGTGGCTGCTATATAATTCTTGCAGTCCTCCTGGGGCAAAAATACATTACAGGATATATTATTTTTATAGTCGTTACTGAAAAGCTCTAAAGAACTCTTATCCGAGAAAATATGGATATCCAGATATTCTTTTCCCATTAAATTCAATGGACTCCTGGCAACCCCCTTACTCCAGCCATCCGAACGGCTTCTGTCGAATGTAATTTCGGCCTTTTCAATATCAAAAGTAATTTCTGTTTTCATTTCTCCGGATACCCGCAGCACTAGCGAAATTTTCCGTGCAGTTGATTCAGTAAGGCGGATTCTGAATTTCATTTCAAAAACATTTCCCTGCCTCAGTGCCAGGGGTTCACCCTCCCCGAGGATCACCTCATTTCGTTCTTTACAGCTCTGCCTTAACTCTTCTGCTTCTCTGACAGGCAGAAATTTCAATGTCTGATCCTCACATAGCACAACCTCTCTTGGCAGGTTAAAGGATCCGCACCATCCCTCCCGGTATGTAGGCCCCCAGTCTTTCCAGAAAGGCATCCAGTCCCACGCATTGGCCCACCCTACAATAATTCTCCGGCCATCCGGCGCTTCAAAGGATTGGGGCGCATAGTAATCGAATCCCCAGTCAATCTCGCCGGAAACTACAGGGTAAAACTTTCCAGTGCTGTAATCAAAATCCCCTGTAAGGTAAACACTGGTCCTCTCTCCTCCTCCCATAGGAGAAAACATAAGTACGTACTTATCCCCCACAGGAAAGAAATCCGGGCATTCCCACATATATCCCCACTCTCCCCTGCTCTCCGCCAATACATTTACAAATTCCCAGTTAAGCATATCTTCAGACTTATACAGGAGCGCCTGGGCCATGCCGCCCTTGTTGGCCCCGCATATTACATAGTACGTGCCGCCGTGCTTCCACAGTTTCGGATCCCTGAAAAAATTCCCGGGGACGCCCTCAGGCGCTTTCAAAACCGGGTTCCCCTCATATTTTTCAAAATGGATTCCATCTTCACTGTACGCAATACACTGAGACTGTTCAAATCCACATCCATTATTAGTTGTTCCTGTATACATCAGAAATAATTTTCCGTCATGCTCAATTGCACTTCCTGAAAAACATCCTCCCTGATGATGGTTATCGTAGTTCTCACTGGGTGCAAGTGCTAAAGGAAGATACTCCCAGTGGAACAAATCCTCGCTCACTGCATGGCCCCAATGCATACTTGACCAAAAGCCTTCATATGGGTTATGTTGATAAAAGAAGTGGTATTTCCCCTTAAAATAAATCAGGCCATTGGGGTCATTGAGCCATCCCGTCTGAGGCATAAAATGATAATGCTGCCTCATCCTTCCCTGCCCCACTATTTCCTTTTTCGCGTCAATCTCTCTCTGAGCCTTCTCAATATTTTGCCGCATTAATTCTTTAGACATAAGACTCCTCCAGTTTTTTCCTATTTATATTCCTCACGAAGTTTCTTTGCAAACTCCGTGTTCAGTTTAGACTCTCTGCGGGCCTTTTCTTCCTTAATCCTGAACTGCTCCTGCCTTGCCGGTGAATATTCCTCCCAACGTTTTGCGTAGGACTCCCTGGCCGCCTGCATTTCCCCAGTCAGCTCAGGCTGCCTTAATTTACGTTCTGGAAGAGCAGGCACATTAGGCAGCCGCTCTTCCACAGGAAGAATAGTAAGAGGTTTGGCTGTAGGCAGTATCTGATACCAGTATGCGGTGGAACTCCAATCGTCAGACAAGTGATTTGCATGTCCATGCTCTATAGTTACACGCAGCTTTTTCTCAAACCTCACCGGATCTGTAATGTGAAAACGGTATGAAACCTGGAATCCGTCTGTATCCCCTTCATGGACAATTGTCCCAAAGAATGGAAATGCGTTGCGCTGCATCCCCCATGCATGGTTAAAATAATCTTCTGTCCCTGTGCCATTCAGGCTTGGATACTCTTCTCCATCAATGAAAAACATATCATTGCCTTCTCCCCACCAGCTTCCCTGGTAATGCTTCACAGTCAGGTTACAGCCCACATAGTGGCCTGTCCCCTCTACATCCAGCACTGTATAGTTTCCTTCCCCTTTAAAATTCGTTACATTATTTACCTCAGGGGAATTTACCTGGATGTCAGGCCCCCATCCCTCACAGGGATTCTCCCTGTGCCAGCTTGCATGGAAATATGCCGTATTTTTGTCAAGCGGCTCTTTATACATCTCATAATCAATATTAAAATATAAAATAAACGGAAGGTCATTCTCATTTATGATTTCTATTTTTGCCTTTTTATTAAATGGCATTGGAAAATAGCATGATACGGAACAAGGCGCTCCATAACGGCCTGCCTCCTCCGGCTTTAATGAGACATTAAATGGGAGGGAAGTAAAATTCCCCGGATAGCAGTTCCCGATACAGAAGAAATCTCCAAAAGGGGCCAGCACGCTGGGGGTATCCTGGTCATCCCAGGTGATTTTAATCAGCGCTTTTCTATAATAAAACGGATCATAATCGTCCCATATAACCCCCAGCGCCGGATGTATTTCCATAACCGGAGCCGCAGAAGCGTTCTGTACTGGGTCAAGAATACTGGGCGCCTTAACTTTTCTACAGGACGATGTCATCCAAATATGAGTTATGCACCCCGGCCCTTCAATCTCCCCCAGGGTAATACTTTCTTTGGCCGGAATTTCCCAATAATCCTGGTTCTTTCCCCTCTGGTCCCAGCTCGCAAGCCTTCCGTTCCTAGCTTGTTTTACAGTTGTCAAATCTTGAAATAATCCTGATACTTTACTCATTATACAATCTCCTTTTCTTAATCATTTACAATTTTACCTATATATCTGCAGGGACAGGCGGGGCAGGCGCCCCCAAGCATACGTGAAGCTGTATACAACCTATAATTTCTTTGTATCTGCAGGCCGTACTGCATCTATTACCCTTTTACGGCGCCAGCGGTCATCCCTTCTACTATATTTTTTTGGAAGAAACCATAAAAAATCAGCTCTGGTATTATAATCATAATACTTGAAGCCACAATACCGCCATAGTCCACTGTATACGTCCCCTTAAAAAAGGAGGCACCCATAGAAAGTGTATAATCCGAAACATCCCGCAGCATAACTGAGGCAAATGGAAACTCATTCCATATATATAACACATTAAAAATTACAATTGTGGCAATTACTGGCTTTGCCATGGGAAGAATTACTTTCAGCATTAAATCCCATATACTGCATCCATCAATAACAGCAGCTTCGTCAATCTCCGTAGGAAGGGACTTCAGATATCCCACCAGCAGCAGCGTATTGAAGGAAATGGAGGTGGCCACATAGGGAAAAATAAGTGCCAGTTTCCCCCTCAGCCCAAATGCCACATTAATTTTATAAACAGGAAACAACAGTATAAACGGAGATATGGAGAGTCCCATAATTAAAAATCCATATATCAGTGAAACCGCCCTCTTATTTTTAAACTCCATTCTGGCCAGGACGAAAGAGCTGAAAAACGTAATCACCAGCTCTAATATAAGTGAGACTGCACAGACAAAAAAAGTATTTCCATATAAGCGTACAAAATCCAATGTCTCAAATGCATTTTTGTAATTTTCCAGGTTCAAACTTTTCGGCAGAGACAGGGGGGCAGATAAAATCTCTGAATTTGTCTTAAAGGAAAGCACAAGCATCCATATAAACGGGTATACTACCAGAAGCGTAATAAAAACCATCAGGGCATACATAAGAGTTTTCTTCTTTTTATTTATCATATCCTGTCCCCCCCCCTCTCCCTGGTCAGAAAGGAATAAATTCCTGTAATAATAAGCGAAAGTACAAATGTAATTGTGGCCAGGGACATCCCGTATCCATAATCGCTGCTTGTAAATGTCATGGAATAGCTATATGTAACAAGGGTCTCTGACAAATGATTGGGGCCTCCTCCTGTGGTCTGCTGTACAATTTCAAATATTTTAAACACACCTGTAATAATCAGCACGGATACCGTGGAGATAGTTGTCCGCATCATCGGAATAATAACATAACGTACTTTCTGGACCGGGCCTGCCCCATCAATTTTCACTGCCTCCAGCACATCCTCCGGTATCATTTTTAACCCGGCAATAAAGATTGTCACAAGATATCCAAGCTGCTGCCAGAAATAAATCACTGCTATGCTGTACGGTGAAAACACTTCTCCGCCAATCCATTTATGCTTCAATCCCTCTGCCCCAATAGTATCTAATACATTATTAATGACCCCTATATTAGGATCCAAAATATAAACCCATATGATTCCCACAATAATAGGCGCTATAATGGCCGGCGAGAAAATAAATGCTTTCGAAAAACCCGTGCCCTTCAGCTTATTATTTAACAGTAAAGCTATCAAAAACGAAAGTGTAAGGAGCAGGATAAATGCCAGCACAAAAATAATCATTGTATTTTTCAGGGAAATCCAGAATACATTATCCTGAAATAACCTGATATAATTTGTGAACCCGTTAAACCTTGCCTTTCCAATCCCCGAATATTTCGTAAAGCTGTATCCTACCGCGATTACTATAGGCAGGACTATAAAAACGCTGTAAACCAGTATTGTGGGAATCAGAAGGCCTATCTTGTATTTTCTTTTACTTAACCAGTGCATACCCTTCCCCCTTGTGGTTGGTTTTACTGTCTGAGTTAAACCAGAGACATTATATTCCACGCAGGGCCAATTTCTGGCCTGCGTGAACTATAAAGGTATTCTTTGTAGTCTAACTAGTTACTGTAAGATAAGGCTTCGTCTATCTTATCAAGGGCCTCAGATGGTTCATAAGTCCCCTGCATTACGCCAAACATAGAATTATAGAGCGCTTCCTGTACTGCAGATGTCACTGTAAGGTCAGGCGCGGCCTCAGGACTTCCCCAGCCGGCTGCTAATGCTGTCAGCATTGCATTCATAGAATACTGGCTCTCCTTTGCTGCTACATCTGAATAATTTGTGGCCGGAAAAATAGAGCCTTCATAAGAAATCTTTGCCGCCTCTTCCCCATAATAAAATTTCAGGAATTCGGACACTGCCTCTGCCACCGCCTCATCATCTGCTACTTCTGCATTTACCACAATAGGCGCTGACGGAACTTTCATAGCAATATCCTGGTTATAATCAGTATCTGTGAATTTGGGTCCCCACCAGAAGCCAATATTTTCCCCGATATTTTCATCAAACTCTGCGCAGTCCCACTGGCCGGTACCAAACATGGCCGCTCTTCCTTCATTAAATAGCTGCTTTGCATCAAAATATTCAATAGTTGCCATATTTTCAGGAAATGCACCTGCTTCTGATATTCCTTTCAGCTTTTCAAAACAAGCTGTCATATCTGGATTATTGAACTTTTCTTTTCCCTCTAAAATACTATCAATATTTTCTTCCCATCCATACCTTGCAAGAGTCTCATTAAATTCCCACATTGCATATGCACTGTTCTTACTGCCGATGGATAAAGGTGTAACGCCGCTCTCCTTCAACTTTTTAATCATTTCAATAAATTCTTCATATGTAGTTTCATCTGTGGGGTAAGCTACTCCAGCTTTGTCAAATAAATCTTTGTTATAAAAAATCCCCTGCACATTGCACTGGTATGGTAATCCATACTGTCCATTTTCATCCTTAAATGCACTTTCCATTCCTCCCAGCGCCTCTGAAATATCAGAATTTTCAGACAGAAAACCTGACAGATCCATCAGGACACCAGATTCACTGTATTCAGGAGCTTCACTGGCATCCAGCCAGAATATTTCCGGCAATGTTCCATCCGAGGCCTCAAGTTTCATGTTTTTAGAATGTGATTCCTTATCAGACGCCTCAAACTCGACTTTATACTTCCCCTCATACTCTTTATTAAAAGCCTGGACAATATTATATGTGACGGCCTCCTGTTCCTGGGGATTGGCTACATGAATGCCAAATTTAATTGTAACGGCCCCGTTCTCGTCCTTCTGGGCCGAATCGCTCCCGCCGCTGCAGCCCGACAATAGGCCGGCTGCCAATGTACCCACCAAGGCGGCAGACAATAGTTTTTTTAAAATTCCTTTTTTCATCTCTTTTCCTCCTTTTTTTGAAAATTTCTTTTTTTCCATCGTATGGAACCCGTTCCATGTTTTAGAAAAAATATATGCCCGAAGGCTTTGATGTTGATTAGCTGTTGGCGCCTGATTATGGAACGGGTTCCATAATCAGGTAAAAAAAATAATACTTAATCTAATGCCTTGCCTGTTACTTTATGTCCCTTATATTACACCACTTATAAAAAATGTCAACCTTGTTTTTATGTTTTCTATTCTTTTTGTTTATATCTACAAAATATTAACGTATCCTTTTGTATATTTTTCACAATCATAAGGTTGTCTTTCCTTTTCTAAGCTCTACATCCAATAAAACACGCCTGTTTTTATAGCTTTTACCATTCACCAGCCTGGAAATTAATCTCGCAGATTCGCTTGCCAACTTCTCCATCGGCTGAACCACTGCAGTAATTTGGGGTTCAATTACCTTTGTTATAAATGTGCCGTCATATGCCACTATCTTTATATCTTCTGGTATCTTTTTATCCCTTCGGATGGCCTCATACATATATCTGATGGCCGGCTGGTCCACGCCGAATACACCGTCAAAATCTATCCCCATCTCGAATACTTTGGATACGGTTTCTTTATAATATTCTGTATCGAAACGATTCCACTCTAACTGATAAGGATACGTTGTCACATTGTACTTCTTCATGATCCGCTCAAACTCATAATGCCGGTCGTGGTATGGGGATTCCACTGCCCGGGATCCACAAAAATGCAGGACATTCTTACATCCGCTTTTTATAAATTCCTCAGCAGCCAGCCGGCCGCCTCTTTTATGGTTCACAGCCACCACAGGTATATCTTCCCCCAAATAGCGGTCGATTGCCACTATGGGCTTATGTATTTTCCGGTACTCCTCCACATCCAAAGAATGTACCCCTGTTATCACTCCATCAACAATATGCCTGTTCAGCATATCCAAGTATTCCAGCTCAGCGTTCTTTTCCTTCACTGTATTACAGAGCATTGTCTTATATCCCTGTTTATATAACTCTGCCTCAAGGCACTCTACAAACTCTGCAAAGAATGGATGTGATACACTTGGCACCAGGACAGCAATAATTCCTGTCTTCTTATGAAACAAATTTCTGGCCAGTTCATTTGGAGTATAATTGAGTTCCCTCATAGCCTCTTCTATTTTCTGCCTTGTCTCTTCTGATACATAACCGCTGTTATTTAATACTCTTGATACTGTTGTGGATCCCACATTAGCCTTTCTGGCTACATCTCTGATACTTGCCATTTCTCCCCCCTCCTTTCTGATAATTCTATTTATCTTTAGTTGTAATATATTTCCCGGCAAAAGTCAAATATTTTAGCCGCAATGGTACCAGGCTACTATTCTATGCCCTCGTCATAAGGGGGATACTTACTTAAGCAAAAGCTTTGTACAAGTTAAGTTTTAATAGTAAAGTATTCCTATCCGGAAAGTTATTTCTTGACAAGTTTGGGCCTGTACGATAAAATCATACCCAGGGATGTCTTTGGTATGGATTCCCAAATACGCCATCCAATTTCAGCATCCTGGCAAAATAGGTTCAGTACTGTTATATAATAAGCGGGTGTGGCGGAATGGCAGACGCGCTAGACTTAGGATCTAGTGTCTACGACGTGCAGGTTCAAGTCCTGTCACCCGCACTCAAGATATACTAAAAATCCGAATCCGGTTCCGGGCAGGAACGGCTTCGGATTTTTAGTATATCTTGAGTGCGAAAAGCAAAAACGGCGGTATCGTGCATGATACCGCCATTTTTGTCATGAGGGGAACCCACATTAAGGTAAAATGTTAAAAATAGGGGCAAAATTGCATCATAGCATTGATAGAATCCTGCTCCTCCAAGCAGTATAATAATGATATAATCACATAAAGGAGGAAATGCTATGAGTTTAGGAAATAATTTGTTTAAGGCACGGAAGAAAAAAGGAGTGCCTCAGGAATATGTTGCAGAAAAACTAGGTGTAAGCCGTCAGACCATATCCAAATGGGAAACAGGCGTTTCCCAAACAAAAGGATATTAAGGAACAACCTGTGTTTACCTGCTTGCGGATAAAAGAATATTGTTATTGAATTAAGAGGTACTACATAGATGTGTTTTGGTATCTCTTTTTTATTGATGTGAAACAGCAGACTATTTCATTTCTGCTTGATTACTCTAAACTTATCAGGCTGTGGTTTGTCAAGGGCTTGTTGTGTAAGCAATGCTGAACAGCACCCTTTACAAAACATAGACGGATAAGTAACTTTTCATAAGCAGAAAAGAAATGACAATCCTTAAAGATGAATGATATAATAAATGTAAAGACAAATTGGAAGATGTGGAGATAGCGAAAATGAAATTGAAAAATCCCATGCTGGTAGTAACAGATATAGACAAATCAGTCGAGTTTTACAAAAAGTTTTTTGGGCTTCATGTGATTATGGATTTTGGGGCAAATAAAACTTTAACAGGCGGTTTGGCTTTGCAGACAGTTGAAACATATAAAGACTTTATCGGGAAGAGCGATATTTCTTTTGGTGGAAATAACTTTGAAATTTACTTTGAAGAAGATAATTTTGATGAATTTGCGGATAAGCTGAAAGAATTTGATGTTGAATATGTCCACCCTATTGTAGAACATTCATGGGGACAGCGTGTTGTTCGTTTCTATGACCCAGATAAACATATTATCGAAGTTGGCGAGAACATGAAAATAGTATGCAAGCGTTTCTTAAATAGTGGAATGACACCAGAACAAGTAGCAGAACGCATGGATGTACCTATGAAATTTGTAAATGCCTGTATGCGATAAATCCGAGTTTAACTGAAAGAAAAATAAGAAGTTGTAGAGGAAATGATATATGAATACTTTAATTATATATGGCAGTCAGTATGGTACAACAAAGCAATATGCAGAAAAATTTGCAGAAATGACGGGATTTCCAGTTATCAGCTATGAAGATATAAAAACCTTGACTGATTATGAGCGAATAATCTATTTTGGTGGTTTATATGCAGGCGGCATTAAAGGGTTAAAGAATACAGTTAAACAATTATCTCCAAATACAAAGCTGGTTATCGTGACAGTAGGATTAGCAGATGTATGTGATAAGGAAAATATAAGCAATATCAGTAATTCCATAAAAAAACAAGTGCCAGAACATTTATTAAAAATTTCATCTGTTTTTCATTTAAGAGGTGGGATTGATTACAGCAAATTGAATTTCAAGCACAAGACTATGATGAAAATGTTATATCATTCTCTTAAAAACAAGCCAGTTGAAAGCCTTACGCAAGAAGATAAGGCACTGATAGAAACCTATAACAAAAAAGTTGATTTTGTTGATTATGATTCACTAAAACAAATTGTAGAGGTGACTCAATAAATTTCAGCTTATTTGACTGAAAAATACGAAGTGAAGGTGGAAATATGGCATCAAGCAAAGAATATTTGGAGTTTATTTTAGGGCAGTTATCCGAATTAGAAGAAATTACATATCGTGCCATGATGGGAGAATTTATTATCTATTATCGTGGCAAGATTGTCGGCGGTATCTATGATGATAGATTGCTTGTCAAACCAGTAAAATCAGCAATTAGTTATATGCCAACAGCTCCGCATGAGTTACCCTATGAGGGGGCAAAAGAAATGTTGTTGGTAGATGAAGTTGATAATAAAGTATTTTTGACAGGTTTGTTTAGTGCGATGTATGAGGAGTTGCCAGCACCGAAACCGAAAAAGAAGAAATAAACAAATCCTAGTTTAACTGAAAGAAAAATTAGAAGTCGCAAAAGGAGTGAAATGGAAATGTGTGTAGAATGTTATGTTGATAAAAACAGAATAACACCACTCTTAAATCCATTGGATTGTTTAGAAAATCATACACAATACATTTGTGGAACTTGTGGACGGTGCATTTGCATTGAACATGATTCTAAACGTGGATTACAACGATGGAACTTTCCTTTTAAATCGTTAGAAATTGCAAAATTGTATTTACGTACTGCTGATTATAGTATGAAAAAGCCATGTGGTATTTATGAACTAAAAAGTGAAAATGGCAGACTTTCATACAAAATCTTTGCGAACATCGAGGACTTACAGTTATATCTAAAAAAGAACAAAGGGAAAATTTGTAAAGATATGAAGCCAGTTTTTATTATTGAAGAATACAGAGAATATGCAAATACGCAGATAAGAAAATTGACCTCTGATGAAATACAGAAATATATGTCAGAACGACAACTTAGAAGTTGTCGAGGTGATAAAAATGAAAAAATGCAAATATTGTGGCAAAAAAATAAGTGGCAGTTTTGAGTTTTGTTGCCATGAATGTGAAAATAGCTATACAAAAAATATTGAAAAGGCTGAAAGCAGAATTAAATATTTTATTATCGGAATAATTATAGGATTTCTAGTTATGTTTTATGGAGTTATATCAAACAGTGACTTCATTATTGGAGATGGAATTATAGTAATGGGTATAGTTGCTGTTGCGCTACCATTTACTACGCCTGAAACCGTTGCTCTTTTAGGCTATCAGAAGTCAAGAATTGTGGGAAGAATACTCGGTACATTACTTATAGTAGTTGGGATATGGGTAGGCTTTGTCTAATGATAAATCCCAGTTGACCGAGCAGAGCCGGGGATACTTTTTGAACGAAAGTTCAGGAAGATGGAACGATTAGAAAACCTGGAATTTGTAAGGTGCGAAAATGAGCAATCCGTTTTTGAAAATGATAAAAATTTGCTGATTTCTGTGGTTGCAACCCCTTGTTGCGGAAAAGCAACTACATTTTGGTGGTGTGCTATCGACAAAAATCGTATGCTGATAGCGAAAGGAGGAACACAGAATGACCTTTGGAGAGAAAATACAAAAATTGAGGAAGGAAGCTGGACTATCTCAAGAGGAACTCTCTTATCAGTTAGGAGTATCCAGACAAGCAATCAGCAAATGGGAGCGTGACGAAACCTTGCCAGACATATGCCAATCAAAAAAACTTGCCGTATTGTATAACCTATCGCTGGATGAATTAATTGAATTTGATATAGATATCAAGGAAATACAGGAGGCTATTGACAAAACAAACGAGACAGTTTCAAAAAAGGTAGACTGGACAAATGCATTGCCTCAAAACCGAAAACAAAAGTTCGCAGTAGTCTATACTGGACAGTCATAAAAGTGTCCCCTGAACCTGCACTAAAATCAAGTATTGGTCCGGGTATTGCTTGTATGGCCGTAACACACTGCTATGAGACGAAAAAACTATTTAATTGGCAAATTTTTCATATTTCTTTAAAAAACCCCTGAAAAATGGAAAATAATTGTTGACATAATGATAGTGTTATTATATAATAACCCTTGTGTCACGGTAAAACTGACAAAATACCATCGGGGTGTGGCTCAGCTTGGCTAGAGCGCCTGGTTTGGGACCAGGAGGTCGCAGGTTCGAATCCTGTCACCCCGATATGCGGGTGTAGTTCAATGGTAGAACACCAGCCTTCCAAGCTGGATACGTGGGTTCGATTCCCATCACCCGCTTTCTTACAGCCAAGAAGTTGTAAGGAGCCAGATTAGGGGATATATTTCATGAGTCTGTAGCTCAGCTGGATAGAGCAACGGCCTTCTAAGCCGTAGGTCGAGGGTTCGAATCCCCCCAGGCTCGTTATGGTGGGTGTGGTGCAGTTGGTTAGCGCGCCAGATTGTGGTTCTGGATATCGTGGGTTCGAGTCCCATCACCCACCTTTACTTTTTATAGTACTGGCAACGCAGTGTCAGACATAAGTCTTTAATGGGCTATCGCCAAGCGGTAAGGCACAGGACTTTGACTCCTGCATTCGCTGGTTCGAATCCAGCTAGCCCAGTTTACCTGGACAAGCAGGGTATTATATTTATAGTAGGGGCGTGTAGCTCAGGTGGTAGAGCACTTGACTTTTAATCAAGTTGTCCGGGGTTCGAATCCCCGCACGCTCAGTAATTTTTAGTAACCGTGGAAGCTGATTCCACGGTTATTTTTTTCAAAGGCCTTGTAAATACGGCCTTTGCGGTGTATGAGCGCTTTACACATAAGGCTTAACCGAAGCCAGCAGCTCATCTTTTAATCCGGCTGTATCATCTGTATAAGTGACCGTCATTTCTATTGAATACTCACTTTTTACCCTTACATAAAGCTCTGAATTTATCTGTACTCCATTGGCTGACAATTTTGCTTTGAGGCATTCATAGCTTTCACCGGCAATTTCCACTGTATGGATATCCTCTACCGGTGTGTAGGCCGCTCCTTCCTCCAGGGAGCTTTCCAAATTTTGTTTGGCATACTCGGCCAGCTGCTTAGAAGTAATATTTTTCATGCCCGTATTCTGGACTACGATATTAATATTGGGTATCCCTGGCGCCGCCGCAGCCATCATTTCATAAATCACTGTTCCCTGCTCATAGGTTTCCTCAATCAAATCTGCCCTCTCTTCAGTCGTATATGCCTTCCCCACATCAACTGCATCGGCAATATCCTCATCAGAGGCCATTGTTAAAGATTCTGGTAAATCTATGCGAATGTTCATCCATTCACTTTCAAAGTGGCTCCCATTTCGTCCCCTTCACATAAGGAAGTGAAGGGACGAGGGCTGCTCTGAGAGATTACGGTATAGTCATTCGTGGCTATGCCGTTTTTTCTTTTTGGGAACGCTTCTGTTTCAAGCGTTCTTGGAACATTGCTTCATATTCTTCAGCAGACGGGGCTGTTATGATACCAACGCCGTTGTAGTAAATATCAATCGGATATACGGTTTTTCCATCTATGACCTGCTTTTTTGAAACCATAATGCAGTCGATAAATTCATTGACTATGGCAGGAGTAAGCTCCTCGATTTCCGTGTATCGCTTGACCTTTTGGATGAACGCTGATACATTTTCCGTCTTGTCATTTTGTGCTTCAACATCAGCTTTCAACTGCGAAAGAGCTTCTTTTAGAGATTTCTGCTCCTCCTCATAATTTGCCGACATGACTGCAAAACGCTCATCATTCAGTTTGCCCGATACATTGTCCTCATATATCCGCTGAAATAATACATCTAATTCTGTAATACGCTTTTCGGATTTTGCAAGCTCTCGGCGTTTTTTGGCAAGCTCCTTTTTCTGCTCCTCACTCGATTTCTCAAGCTGTTCCTGCACAAACTGTTTTTCAAACGCTTGTACATAAAACAGAACACGCCGCAAGCTTTCAAGCACTAAGGCAT
Organism: Luxibacter massiliensis; assembly: GCF_900604355.1. Classification (NCBI taxonomy): domain Bacteria; kingdom Bacillati; phylum Bacillota; class Clostridia; order Lachnospirales; family Lachnospiraceae; genus Luxibacter; species Luxibacter massiliensis. The sequence continues at coordinate 2,825,168 of NZ_UWOE01000001.1, forward strand.
AGACGACCTTTTCCCGAATATAATGTGCGGTGCAGTTTGCCGTATTTTTACGGTAGTTAGAGCAGAAGAAATATGCCTGCTCTCGGCTGTAATTATTTGTTACGCTGTAATACAGTTTTTCGCCGCAGTCCCTACAGTAAAGCAATCCCGAAAACATACTGACCTCGCCTGTGCGGTTTGGTCTGCGTTTGTTAGCACGAAGCGTCTGCACAAGTTCCCAAATTTCCCTATTAATAATGGCTTCGTGGGTATTCTCAAAGACTTTCCATTCTTCCTTTGGTCGCTCAATTTTCGTTTTACCCTTAAATGAACGTGTAGTGGAACGGAAGATTACCGTATCACCGATATATTCCTGCCTTTCAAGAATATCTGCGACCGTTCTTGCCGCCCATTTATGAGGGATAGCCGGAAGTGCCGATGTCTTTCTGCCCTTCGCTTGCCAATGCTCTGTTGGCGTTAGAATACCCTCCGAAAATAGAATGTTTGCTATCTGTGTCGGTCCATACCCCTCAACGCATAAGCGGAATATTTTCCGCACAACTTCGGCGGCTTCCTCATCAACAAGCCATTCATCGGGATTAGCTTCATTTTTCTTGTAGCCGTATGGAATTACCGTTGTCAGCGGTTTACCCGACATACCTTTGTTCTGAAATACCGCACGCACCTTCTTTGATGTATTCTTGGCATGCATTTCATAAAACCAGTCCTGCACGGGAAGAAAATCGCTGAGTCCATCTTTTGTGTCGATATTATCCATAATAGCGATATACCAAACGCCTAAACGCACAAAATCTTCCTCCAAAAGCTGACCGACAACAAGGCGGTTTCGTCCGAGCCTTGAATGGTCTTTGACAATGATGGTTTCAATCTGTCCTGCTTCGGCAAGCTCCATCAGTTCCATAAAAGCTGGTCTTGTAAAACTTACTCCCGAATACCCGTCGTCTACAAAGAACTTAGTATTCTTAAATCTGTTTTCGTTTGCGTATTTTTCTACGATTGATTTCTGATTGGTAATACTGTTGCTCTCACCTTGCAGTTCATCATCTCTTGATAGTCTGCAATAAAGAGCGGTTATTTTATCTGACTGTCTGTTCAAAATTAACTCCTTTCCGACAGTCGGATATGATGTTTGTAGTAATGCTATTTTACCATATCTACCGTCTTACTTCAATGCTTTAAAGTGATAATCTTTTCTATTGTTCGCTTTTTAACACTATCCTGCGTACCTTGTCCACCATATTCTCGGCTTTGCTATTGTCAAAATGGGAGCAAACAACATAGTAAATGCCGTCAAATTCCTGTACAAAATCCAATTCTTTAGGCTTGGAGATTTGTTCAAAAAAGGCAAGGCGTTTTTCCTTTGGTAATTCGGCAAGCATATCGTAGATACTGTCGATTTCTTCTCGGATAGTGATATCTTCAATAATTTCATTCTGCTCGTTCATCATTCAATCCTTTCTCAGTATCAAGCACAGAGATATTGCTTCATCTGCGCCTTTACCTTTTCTTTAGCGATAATTACAGACCGTCGTACCGCCTGTGCCGTGCAGTTCTCCATAGCGGCGATTTCGTAATTGCTATAGTCGTACTCATAATAAAGCAGGAAACGCCGCCTTTGAATTTCGGGCAGGCTGTTAATCGCCTTATACAGCAATTCCGAGCGTTCTGTTTCAATAATGATTTCTTCAACGCTTTTGGGAATGTATCTTGCCCGTCTGTTCAGTGTTTCTTCGTAGACCTCGTTAAATTCCTTGTGGTGTTGGTCGGACTGTTGGAGAGTGCGGTTTTTCCGTTCCAACTGCCGAAACGCAAAGTACAATTCTTTCAATACATCCAAACTCTGAAACACTCCCGTGCTGTCCTTAAAGCTGATAAAATATTTCATCACTCCATCGGCGCAGCTTCCCTCTCGGAGCGTGTAAACCCTGTTCATAAAAGTCACTTGTCTTTCCTCCTGCTAAAAAAATGGGCGAGAGGTTTTTAAGCCTCTCACCCAATAACCCGCAGGAAGATAGAAATTTCCCTTTAGCCTTTAAAATTGCTTTAGCTTATTACGCAGCCTTTCTATCCGCTTGTAAATGGACTTTATAGATAGGTTTACGATTGCCGAGATTTCCTTTGTAGAATAACCCTGCATTTTCAGCAGGACGATTTGCAGGGTACGCTTGTCCAACGTAAGTAATGCTTGATACAGATTTTCGTTATCAATCTCATTCAGTAAATCCGTAACGGTCTTTACATCTACAAAAGGCTCTACCTCTGCCATTCCCTCAAGGTATTCTCCAAAATCGCTTGTCCGACGGTAAAACCGCCTATTAGAATTAAACTCTGCTCGGTCATAGGTGCGGATTTCTTCAATGGTATCCTCATCAACACCGTATTTCCGTAAAATCGTTTCCTCGGCTTCTTTCCAGATACGCCATTTCCTTTCTTCCCGTCCGTGGTTGTATGCCATTTGAATTTTCCCCCAATCTGAATTTTTGAAATACTAAAAATCCAGATTGAGGGGCGGGGAGCGACAGCCAACGCCAGAAACAGCCTTACGGCGTATTCCTGCAAAAAATGACAAAAGAAAAACCGCAAGGACTGTCATACCTTTACGGTTTAGGGAGAATTTATTTCTATTATGTAGAGATTTGACTTCTACTTTTGAGGTGCAAAACCCCTGTGTATTGATGAGAATTTTTTTAACAGATTACCTGCTATTCTTTGGTAGTATATATGTAAACGAAAGTCATCGCTTGCAAGCAAAAAAATCCCTCCAAACTCAAACAGGTCTGTAGGGTAAAACTATTTTCATTTGGGCATGAAGATACAGTCCACCAAAACACTGTTTTTTTATTTGGTGGACTTGTCCTACCTATGTTCTATAAAGAAAAGAGCCGACAAACTGTGATTGCTCACAAGTTTATCGGCTCTGAGTCATTGCGTCTGGCTCTTTGATGATTGTTATCTGCAAGTCCTTTGCTTCAATCAAAGTTTCCTGTTTACATTTCGGACAGTAAAGAGGATAGTTTATCAAAATAGTATCCTCTCTAAGTCTATCACGGGTTTTACTGCTACAGACAGGACAGCGCACCCATTTTATTTCACTCATTCTGCCTTTCCTCACTTTTGAAATAATCTCTTAACAATATTTACCTTTCATCTTTTGATAATTCTTTGCTTTTTAGATTTGTAATTAGCCATTTACGTATAGCTTTTAATTGTTCTTCCGTATGAAACCAATGCTCGCCACTCTCCATCACATCTAAGCCACAATGAAATTTATGTGCAAAATGTTCCACTATATCACGGTCAATTAAATTATCCCTTCCGCCATATAGTATTTTAGTAGGAACTTCCCACTTTGTAATCGGATGGGATAGCGCATATTCCCAATACCTCCAAGAAAGGGTTTGACCGAATGTGGTAGGTATAATAAGCTCTTTCTTCAACTGTTCCTCTGTAACATTCGTCCAACCCATCATTTTTAATATGAGTTGCTTCATATCCAGAACGGGCGAAACAAACAGGCAATTATCCAAACATTCATTGCCGAAACTAAGTATACTAAACCAAGCCCCTATGCTGTTTGCAAATAAAGACACTCGTTCCCAATGCATCTTTACAAATCCCATAACACCAGTCAACTCTGGCACAATATGCCACGGGTCAAACGAATCAATCTCGTCTTTTCTTTCTCCATGCTCTGGCAAATCTATACTTAAAACCTGATAATCATATCTACAAATAACTTTGGTGATACTCTGTGCTTCCTCTTTATTTCCGCCTTGACCGTGAATATATAAATATATCTTTCTTGACGGTACTCCAAAAATAATTGCAGGAATTCCATCTATTGTAGTTATTTTCTTTGTAATAGCCATTTTCACACACCTCAATATCTTAATTGCTCTATATGACCAGACTTAATCGATTGGATGTTCTGAACTATTTTTTCTTCTGACCAATCCCACCATTTCAATTTAAGCAACTTTGCGATTGTTTCATCATCAAACCGTTTTCTGATAGGTTTTGCTGGCACTCCTCCTACAATTGTATAAGGCGGGACATCTTTCGTGACAACAGCACGAGTCCCTATAATTGCACCATCGCCAATCGTAACACCTGCCAAAATGACTGCTTCATATCCAATTCAGACATCATTGCCAACAATAATATCCCCTTTGTTATCCCACGCCTCTGTAACATTCTTTTTCTCAAGTTCCCACTCATCGAAAAATAGGGAAAATGGATATGTGGACAGAGAAGCCATTGTATGATTTGCGCTATTAAAAAGAAACTTTGCACCGCAGGCAATTGAACAAAACTTTCCTATAATGAGTTTGTCGTGGTTAATCGGATAGTGATAAAGAATATTGTTCTTTTCAAAATCCATAGGGTTATTTACAAAATCGTTATACATGGTATAATCTCCCACAGTAATGTTTGTATCGGTAATTGCATTTTTTAGATAAATAGTCTGCGTATCAGCTGTCCGTGGATATAAAATTTTAGAGTTCGCCATTTTTGTAGTCCTCCTGTTGAAAATGCTATATCATAATTGTACACATCAACAGAGCGATTCTCAATACACCAAACAATGCAGAAACAATCAGTAGAAAAAGAGAGCTGCTTTTTCAGCAGCTCCCTGTAATCATTTCTGATATATTATTTTCCTTATGGCATATACCGAAAGATAGTATTGCTCCGCAAGTTCCTCAATCGAAACACCGTTCTGATATTTCTTTATGATGATTTTGTTGCGTTTATAAAGTTCTTTTCGGTAACCAGATAATTCACCCCAAGATTTATGTTGTTCGTCTTTGGCGGGTATATAGATATAACCCGCTTGCACATATTTTTGCAGTTCCTCGACCAACATATCAGGGAGAATTGTATTTGCATTGATGTATTTCATATGCAAGCTTCCTCCTTGATTAATAAAGTCAAGTAGCAAAGCCAGCAATATTATATTAGCGACTTATAATTACTCCATGCAAATGTCGCTCATTATACTGGCTTTGCATGGAGCCATACTTTGTTTTTCCTTTTCTTATTTATGCACATGATTTTTCACCACCAATATAAATGAATCGTTCTTTAATGTTTATAAGTATATCATTAAATTTTGAATACTTCAAGCTAATAAAGGGTTTTAGGGACGAACGTCCCTAACAAGCGAACTTGGTTAGCCAAATTCAGTGCTTGGTAAGACGATTTGCATTGGGGATTTAAAAGAATATTGGAAAATAAAATTTGTACTCATATGACTAAATAAAACACATTTTAACCGAATGATAGTGTTTGTATAAAAAATACAAACACTTAAGTGCCTGTAAGTACTTGAAAAACATATATTATAGGTGTATAGTTAAAGAAAAATTCTGGAGGCAAAAAAATGGCAAAAACAAATGGAAATAATTTACCTGCATATTCTACAATTGATAATATGCTACTTCTTCTTGATACCCTTAAGAGAAAGAAAAAAGAAGATGAAGTAAAAGCTATCTTCGGAAAAGGTGGTTCGGCGTACACAAATACAAAGTCGGCATTGAGAACATTAGGATTTGTAGAGATTGACTCGCTTGAGTTTACTGATAAAGGACGGAAAGTAGTATATTCTCAAGACGAAGATAGAAAAAATGAAATGGTTAAAATGCTAGTAACCTATCCGCCGTATGAAGTGTTTTTGATGAGTTTACTGCAAAAAGATAATCTAAATGAAACTGAAGTGGATGAAATTGTTAATTTCTGGGGAAAAGCAAATTATGGTTCTACTGAAAGAAATCGTGAAGATGGTGCGAAGTTGTTTATGAGTATTTTGGATTACCTAGAACTAGGAAAATATGTGATAGGCAGAGGTAGCAATTCTACGCGCATTGAGTGGGAAAGTGATACTAAAGAACGAATACAAAGATTAATAGATTCCCAAGGTAGCTGTGATACATGTACATCTCATAATGAGCAAGAGGATATTAAGGATGCAGTATTTACTGAAAATAATCTTATGGATGATATTCAGGGCGAAATACCAATTCAATTAACAACTAATGCTAACGGAAATGAGAAAATTAATGTCGTGAGAAGTCCTCATATAACAATAAATGTAGATATGAGTGAATGGAGTGATGAAAAGATAGAAATTTTCTTTAAGTACGCTTATGGGAAATTTGAGGAGGATTAAATTTTATGTTTAAAAAACTTCCAAGTCATAATGTGCCGCTATTACTTGTTGCAGATGTAGCCTGCTTTGTGGCAAGTAATAATGGTGCAATAGAGATTGGAGAATTGAAACAATTTACAAATAAAAGCGAAGCATACATAAGAAGTAGTATAGCAATATGTAGAATGTTAAATATTATTTATGAAGATGGAACAATAACTCCGTACATAAATGAGTTGGGGAAAACCCCAGACAAAGCTTCAAGACTTAATGTAATAAGAAAATTTATACAGGAATATGAACCTTTTATAACATTTATTCAGTATCATTTAAATGATGAATCCATTGAAGAATCATCGCGAAAAGTATATTCACTATATCGTTTCGAGGGAAAAAATGATGTGTTTTTGAAAGACCTATTTATGACATGGGGGATAACTGTAGGTATCTTTACTAAGAGTGATGACGGATTTCTCATTACTGAATCAATAAGAAATCAATTAGTGGATATTAATCCAATATCATTTTCTTTAGATGATGATATGGCTATAAGAATATATATTTCCAATATTTTGGGAGGAGAGGCATTTTCTGCTCTTTCATCAGTTGAAATCGAAGAATTGGTAAATGGATATAAAAAATGTGAAGAAGATGCTCGAGGTGCAATTGAATGCGTTGGAAGAGCATTTGAAGATTTCTTAAGAAGAATATCGATGATAGTTGGTGTGAATGTAAGTGGGAAAAATGGGATTGGACAAGTTATAAATGCTTTATATAATTATAGAAATAATCTTGGTTTATTAGATAATAAACTTCACAACAAACAGGCAAGTATAGGTGCTGCTATTGGGGATATAAGAAATATGGCAGGACATAGTTTGGAAGCACGCACAATGGAAAGATGGGATTTATCATCACACAGTGCCAAAATGTATATCGAACTTACCTTATCAACTATTAAAAGCATTCATGAATATGTTCAGCATTCATACTATATATTTTAATCATTCCTACAAATTCATCATATCCAACGAGACTGTGAAGAAAAGTCTGTAAATAAGATTCTTCTATGATAATGAAGGGTGAAAGGCTACGAAAAGAGAACTTTCACCCTCATTTTATATATAGCAGTTATTAAAAGGCATGTCAAGAGCAGGCGGTTTTTCCGCCTGTTTTTTCGAGCCTTTCGAGCCTATTCAGGGAGTCTGAGAGAGTTTCAAATTTTGTGTAAACAGAAAAAACTGATATAAGATATGTTATTAGTTTCTAAGGGGCAAAGCCATTTCTTAGGCTTTGTCCCTTTCCTGTATTATAATCCAGATTTCATGCATGTCAAGCAGGACTGCCGCGGCAGCCCTATGATATTAAGGCTCTGGTTATAATCCTGACAGGCGTTCTTCAAAGAAGATCTCCAACTGGGAGTGGATCTGGCCCCAGTCCTGGCGGTGCCCTGTCCATTTTTTCGTGATATCCATCATTGCCAGATACAGCATTTTTAGAAGGCTGCCATCTGATGGAAAGATCGTCTTGGATTTTGTGACTTTCCGAAGTTGGCGGTTGAAACCTTCGATAGCATTTGTAGTATAAATAAGGCGTCTGACTGCTTCCGGGTACTTGAAATAAGTCGACAGGTTCGCCCAGTTATCCTTCCAGGATTTCACTATCTTAGGGTATTTTCCGCTCCATTTCTCATCAAAACTGTCCAGTTCAGATAAAGCGATTTCTTCCGTTGGTGCAGCGTATACGCGTTTCAAGTCAGCCATTAATGGTTTGATTTCCTTGTAAGAGACAAACTTTGTGGTATTCCGGATCTGATGAATGATACACTGCTGAACCTCTGTTTCCGGGTAGACAGCTTCGATTGCCTGTGGAAATCCGGTAAGACCATCTACGCAGGCGATCAGGATATCCTGTACGCCACGGTTTTTTAAACCGTTTAAAATTGACAGCCAGAATTTCGCGCTTTCATTCTGCCCCACATACATACCAAGCACATCCTTATGTCCGTCCATATCAATCCCTATCGCGATATAGACCGCTCTTTTTACGATCCGTCCCTCATTTCGTACATGATAATGGACCGCATCCATAAAGACAACGGCATAAATATCTTCCAGTGGACGTTCCTGCCACTCCTTTACGATAGGAAGTATTTTATCTGTGATCCGGCTGATGGTACTGTCTGAGATACCGATATCGTATAAGCCCTTCATATGGCTTTCTATATCCGCAGTGGTCATTCCCTTTGCATACATAGAGATGATCTTTTCCTCCATGTCCTGCGTCACTGTATTCTGGTAATTCTTGATTGCCTGTGGTTCAAAATCCCCTTTACGGTCACGGGGAATATCTAACTCCATGTCTCCGTAACTGGTGTGCACCGTCTTCTGGGAGTATCCATTCCGGCTGTTATCCGTCTCTTTATTTCTGTAGTCATATTTGGAATAGCCGAGTTCTTCATTCAGTTCTTCATCCAGGGCACCTTCAAAAATGACAGACATCATATCCCGCATGATGGAATTTACATCCGTACCATCTTTGACTTTTACATTGTTTTCCTTTAGGTAAGCCCCCATCATCTCTCTGAGTGCTGCTTTTTGTGGTGAATCTTTTTTTCTTGCCATAAAATAAACCTCCAAACTGAGTAATTTTATCTTACATCAGTTTGAAGGTTTACACAATCTTTGGGATACTCTCTAAATACGGCCTTTGCGGTGTATGAGCGCTTTACACATAAGGCTTAACCGAAGCCAGCAGCTCATCTTTTAATCCGGCTGTATCATCTGTATAAGTGACCGTCATTTCTATTGAATACTCACTTTTTACCCTTACATAAAGCTCTGAATTTATCTGTACTCCATTGGCTGACAATTTTGCTTTGAGGCATTCATAGCTTTCACCGGCAATTTCCACTGTATGGATATCCTCTACCGGTGTGTAGGCCGCTCCTTCCTCCAGGGAGCTTTCCAAATTTTGTTTGGCATACTCGGCCAGCTGCTTAGAAGTAATATTTTTCATGCCCGTATTCTGGACTACGATATTAATATTGGGTATCCCTGGCGCTGCCGCAGCCATCATTTCATAAATCACTGTTCCCTGCTCATAGGTTTCCTCAATCAAATCTGCCCTCTCTTCAGTCGTATATGCCTTCCCCACATCAACTGCATCGGCAATATCCTCATCAGAGGCCATTGTTAAAGATTCTGGTAAATCTATGCGAATGTTCATCCATTCACTTTCGAAGTGGCTCCCATTTACTGTCCCTTTTTTATATTCCTCAGTTTTCTCCTCTTCTTTTTCCTCTTCGTCCGGCTCTTCTTTTTTCTGCTCTTGGGCAGCCTTAACCTCACTTTTCTTCTCGGCTGTTTTCTTTGCAAATGTGCATCCTGTTGCGGCCAAGCTTATCAAAATCAGGACTGCCGCCCATATCAAAACATATCTTTTGTTTTTCCTCAACCCTTTATCCTCCATGTACATAATTCCTGCTAATAGTATACATTCCTTATACATAAAAAACAATTGAAAAGCATTACTTTTACTTAGAATCATGGTATACTAACATAGTACTTTTTCATTATAAAAAGTACTACTTTTTTAGAAAGCAGGTGTAATTTTATGTGGGCATATAACGAAACTTTTTATCAAATATATCCCATCGGTTTCTGTGGTGCTCCCGTCCATAATGACGGTCAGAGCGCCCCGCGGATACGAAAGATTGCAGATTGGGCGCCATATCTTCAAAAACTGGGAATAGGCTCTATTATTTTGAATCCTATTTTCGAATCGGATAACCATGGCTATGACACCCGGGATTTTCGGAAAATAGACTGCCGCCTTGGAACAAATGAAGATTTCAAATATGTATGCGATACACTTCATGAATTTGATGTCAAAATCATGCTGGATGGAGTCTTTAATCATGTAGGACGGGGATTTTGGGCATTTCGTGACGTGCAGGATAAGAAATGGGATTCTCCTTATAAAGACTGGTTCTGCATTAACTTTGATGGGAACAGCGGCTACAATGACGGTTTCTGGTATGAGGGTTGGGAAGGCCATTTCGAGCTTGTAAAACTGAACCTGCAAAACCCCGCTGTTGTTGACTACCTATTGGATTGTGTACGGTTCTGGATAGATGAATTTGGTATTGATGGACTGCGCCTGGATGTCGCCTACAGCCTTGACCATAATTTTATGAGAAAGCTCCGTACATTTTGTGAAGAGCTCAAACCAGGCTTTGCATTAATCGGAGAAGTGCTGTTTGGCGATTACAATTTGATTGTCAACGACAGCATGCTCCACAGCTGTACGAATTATGAATGTTATAAGGGAATTTATTCCAGCCTCAATAGTATGAATTTGTTTGAAATCGCCCATTCACTGAACCGCCAATACGGCCCTGAGCAATGGTGTATTTACCGTGGCAAACATTTAATGAATTTTGTAGACAACCACGATGTCACCCGAATTGCCAGCATACTCACAGACAAAAACCACCTTCCTTTAGCCTACGGCATTCTTTTCGGAATGCCCGGGATTCCTTGTATCTACTATGGAAGTGAATGGGGAGAAGAAGGTGTCAAGGCGCCTGACAACGATTACGCCCTCCGGCCATCATTTGAGCAGCCTAAACCAAATGAATTGACAGAATTTATAATAAAACTAATATCTCTGCGCAGAGCCAGTGATGCCCTCTGCAATGGAGGATACCACAATATTTTAATTACAAACCACCAGTTGATTTTTGAACGGAAAACAGACATAGAAAGAGTACTGGTAGCCGTCAACGCATCAAATTCAGAATTTAGGGCAGACAATGGAGAACTTCATGGAAATTATATTGATCTTCTCACCCAGAAGGAACATACCTTGAACGGATATGTCGACATGCCCCCCTACAGTGTCCAATTTTTAAAACAATTCTGACAATGGAGGTCAAAGGGGACAGTCCCTTTTGCAAAAGGGACTGTCCCCTTTATACCCCTGCCATCTAGGCTCTCACGAGTACCTTTTCTACTTCTGCCATATACATCGTGTGGTAGTCTTTCTGTGGGTAGCACTTGGCATCATTCTCCGGCACATCAAAATTCTCTGGCCTCATATCCTGATGATACTGTTTCCTGCACACCAGTATGAGTTCTGCTTCCTCAAATGCCGTCGTCCCCTCCACATAATAGGGGGTCAGCCCTGCTTCTTTTTCTTTGTCACACGTGCGGCCGGATTTTGTACCACATATGGTTAATGCACTCCTGTACTTTTCATCAAAGAAAGAAAGTGTGAACGTGTCATTGGAGTCCACAAATTCTTTTGTGTATCTTTGGGGACGGATATAAACACTCACTACGTTTTTACTCCACATAACGCCCATGCCGCCCCAACTGGCAGTCATCGTATTATGGTTCTTTTCATCTCCCGCTGTCACCAGCATCCACTCTTTCCCTATCTTCGTGAACGGATTAAACTGTAACTCTTCAATCAATATTTCTTTAAATGCCATATTCATTACCTCCTGTCTCTATGCTAATGTTACTTTAAAAGACTCTATTTTATAACAATTCTCCGGAAGTTTTTTTTGCCTTTTTTCAAAATCAACCCTTCTCCGGCAAATATATCTGCTGGATAGGAAGCATGTATATCTGTCACCTTTTCCCCTCCGGCAGAGACTCCTCCCTGCTCTACAGCGCGTCTCGCCTCAGATTTTGAAGCCACAAGACCACTTTTATGGAGTAAAGTCAGAATATCCACCGGCCCTTCGGCAAATTCCGCCCCTGACAGTTCAGCAGTAGGCATCTCTGCCGCATTTCCCTGGCTGAACAGCGCTCTGGCGCTTTCCTGGGCCTTAACGGCCTCCTCCTCGCTGTGGACCATTTTCGTCAGCTCATAGGCCAAAATTTCCTTTGCCCTGTTCAGCTGGCTCCCCTCCCAGGAATCCATCTCATTGATCTCCTCGAGAGGCAGGAAGGTAAGCATACGGATACACTTTAATACATCTGCATCTGCAATATTTCTCCAATACTGATAAAAATCAAAAGGAGTTGTTTTATTAGGATCAAGCCACACAGCGCCTAACTGTGTTTTCCCCATCTTTTTACCCTCTGAATTCAAGAGAAGCGTAATCGTCATGGCACTTGCATCTTTCCCCAATTTGCGGCGTATCAGTTCTGTCCCAGCCAACATATTGCCCCACTGGTCATCTCCCCCAAATTGTAAGTTGCAGCCGAATCTCTCAAATAACTCATAAAAGTCATAGGCCTGCATAATCATGTAGTTAAACTCCAGGAAAGTCAATCCTTTTTCCATTCTCTGCTTGTAACATTCTGCAGCAAGCATACGGTTTACGCTGAAATGTGATCCTACCTCACGCAGTACTTCTATATAATTTAAGTCTGCCAGCCAGTCCACATTATTTATCATCAGGGCTTTTCCTTCAGAAAAATCGATGAATTTACTCATCTGTTCCTTAAATCGGTCACAATTATGCTTGACAGTTTCAACTGTCATCATCTGCCTCATATCAGACCTTCCGGATGGATCCCCGATCATCCCTGTCCCCCCGCCTATTAGGGCAATGGGTTTATTTCCCGCCATCTGCAGACGCTTCATAAAACAAAGTGCCATAAAATGTCCTACATGCAGGCTGTCTGCTGTGGGGTCAAACCCTATATAGAATGTAGCTTTCCCATTGTTAATTAAATCTGCAATTAATTTCTCATCCGTCACCTGGGCAATCAATCCCCTTGCCTGAAGCTCTTCATATAATGTCATCTTCATTTCTCCTTTTCTTATCAGTAGATTTTCATTTAATATAAAAGAAGAGCCCCGTCTATAAAGGACGAGGGCTCTTAAGCTCGTGGTACCACCTTCATTCACAGACGGCTCCCGCCATCTGCCTCAGTGAGTAGATCTCACAGGGGATAGCCTCCCTTGCTTAATCACTCAGTGCGGTAACGTGCACCAAACCGTCACAGCCTACTCACAACATACCCTCCTTCTTTCTCTGGCACTGCTTTGGGTGTGAAGCTCCAAGATGTATTCGCAGCAGACCGGTCACGCGCCTCTCATCACCCGGCAGCTTTCTGTATTATCCGCGTCAGCCGCTACTTGTTCTCTTCTTAGCTTTTCTATATATGTTGAAATCTTATCTTATTCCCCCACATTTGTCAAGGCATTAAATTACTTTCCAGGACTTCCACTGCCTTGCGTATGTTCTCTGCGTCAGTCTGCCATATTTCATATTCACTGAACCCAGGGAACCCCATACTGACCCCGTTCCGCCTGAACTGCATCCTGCTATCCTTTGTCACCTTTCCTGACATGTGATAAGCCGTAACCTTCGTATAAGCCAGCAGCTTTTCTATTGTCTCAGGACTGATACCCGCACCTGCCAGAATCTCAATCCGCCCTTCACTCTGTTCTGCGAGCCTGGCAAGCAGCTCTCTCCCCTCCCATGCTGTATTTCGCTGCCCACTTGTCAGTATGGTCTTCATTCCCAGTGAAACCGCCTGCTCAAGCGTCACAAAAGGATCCCAGCTCACGTCAAATGCCCGGTGCAGCGCCATATCCATATTGCCCGCTTCAGCAATCAGTTCTTTCATCTGCCCCATATTCAGTGTCCCGTCTGGCGCTAAAATACCTGTAACAATCCCGTCCGCTCCCAATTCCCTGTACATCTGTATATCTTCTTTCATAACTGCAAACTCATACTCGTCATAACAGAAATCTCCAAACCTGGGCCGCAGAAGGACCCGGATTTCTAAATCTGTATTCTCTCTTACCTGGGAAAATAATGCTCTGCCAGGGGAGGTCCCCCCAATGATAAGATTACTGCAAAGTTCCACACGGGCAGCACCCCCTTTCTCCGCCTCAATGGCAGACTGGACACTGTCCACGCACGCTTCCAATATATACTTCACTTTTCATCCCGCCTTTCTGCTCAGGCAGATACTTGCGATCCGCCTCCTATGCTTACCGATAATATAAATCTAATTAAAATCCAAAAAGACCGCTTTTTGCGGTCTTTTTGAAAAAGGGATTATGTTATACCCGCCAATACCAGGTAGATTATACCCCAACAAGCGGGTTATAGCAAGAACTACAAGTAAGACGCCTCTGATTATTTACAGAGCTTCTTAAATTCATCAGCAACAAACTGTACCTTAGTTCCGATAATAACCTGAACCGCATTTTTGCTAGGCCTGATGACACCGGCAACTCCCGCTGACTTAATCACCTTCTCGTCTACTGCAGTATAGTCCTTGATTTCAAGGCGCAACCTTGTGATACAATTGTCCACACTTGTCACATTCTCTTTGCCGCCTACGCCTTCTAAGACAATTCTGGCAACTTCAGTAAAATCATCATTTGCAAGCTGTGCTGCGGAATCGTCATCATCGTCTTCTCTCCCTGGTGTTTTCAGGTTAAACTTCACAATAACAATTCTGAAGATAATATAATAGATAATACCTACTACGATGCCAATCGGAATCAGAAGAAGTGGGTTCATAGCGAATGGCGCCTTAAAGCTCAGGAACCAGTCGACAAAGCCTGCACTGAAATTGAAACCTGCGCGTACCGGAAGCAGAGCTACAACTGCCATAGAAATACCAGTCAGCACTGCATGGATACCATACAAAAGCGGAGCCAAGAACATAAATGAGAATTCCAATGGTTCTGTAACGCCGTTAAAGAAGGACGCAAGAGCCGCCGAGAACAAAAGTCCCATTGCAATTTTCTTCTTGTTGTCCTTTGCCGTGTGGTACATTGCCAGCGCTCCTGCCGGAAGGCCGAACATCATAACAGGGAAGAAACCTGACATATACATACCTGTCTGGCCCAGCACGCCGCCTTCCATAGTTCCCCAGAACTTCCCGATATCATTTATTCCTGCAATATCAAACCAGAATACAGAATTCAAAGCATGATGCAATCCAAATGGTATAAGTAATCTGTTGAAGAAGCCGTATAATCCAGCGCCTGCTGCCCCAAGTCCCATAATAAATTCACCAAATGCAACCAAGGCACCATAGATAACAGGCCATGCGAAAAACAGAATTAATACAGCAATCAATGATGCTCCTGCAGTTACGATAGCAACACATCTTCTCCCACTGAAAAATGAAAATGCATCAGGCAGCTTTGTATTTTTAAATTTATTGTAACATGCGGCTGCAATCAGACCGCAAAGTATACCGATGAACTGTGTCTGAATTTTGGAAAATGCAGGATCCACTGCTGCTTCCTCCACTTTTGTCAGCATGGATACGGATGCAGGTGACAATACAGTGGTGGTAATCAGCCAGGAAACAAGGCCTGCCAACCCTGCCGTACCATCATTATCATCGGACATACCAACTGCAACACCGATAGCAAATAAGATTGCCATCTGGTCGATCAGGACGCCGCCTGCCTTAAGTAAAAACGCAGCAATTACATTATTCGCCCCCCAGCCAGTTGGGTCAATCCAGTAGCCGATTCCCTGCAGAATAGCCGCTACCGGCAGACATGCCACCGGGAGCATCAAAGACTTACCTAATCTCTGTAAATATTTCATACTTTTCCTCCTTCTCAAATCCTTTCATTGTTGCTAATCCCTTTGCTTTATTTTAAACCGGCGCCCTGCCGGATAAAATACACTTGTGATTCTCTGTTATTTTTCTTCCACAGACAAAATATCATCTCCAAGTTCCACATTCCCTGCTGCAACACCCTCCACCGAGGCATAATCTGCTGTATTGCAAATCAGCATAGGAGTAATTATATCGTAGCCAGCCGCCTTTACTTTCTCCAAATCCACTGTCAGGAGAAGGTCTCCTTTCTTTACTGAGTCACCGGCAGCCACATGGCCCTCAAAACCGTCGCCTTTCAGTTTTACAGTGTCAAGGCCTACATGGATCAGCACTTCCGCCCCATACTCTGTTGTCATGCTTAGGGCGTGGAGAGTATCAAAGACCATCCCAATTCTACCGTCTGCCGGCGCACAAATCTTTCCCTCTGCCGGGATGACTGCAATTCCCTTTCCAAGCAGTTCATCGGCAAAGGTAGGGTCGTTTACCTCCTTCAGCGGTACTGCCTTGCCTCTGGCAGGGGCCCCCAGCAAATGCTTCGTCTCCTTCTTTTTTTTCAAAAAATCAAACATTTTTTATCCTCCTTATATTTAATCTTCTGCCATTGTTACTCTCCGGATGTGGATAGATAAATACATAATTTCCTCTCCAGATATTTTGCTGTTTGTCGCCTTTTCTATATATTCCGCAACTATTTTACTACACCTGTATTCCTTTGGATATTTAATCCGCATCATCTCTGCCAGTTCATTTTCTTCATTGGGAAGCAGTTCCTTCCTGTATACCCTCTGGAGCAAAAACTTCACATGGGTGACGAACCTCTCATAATGCAGTGAGTTCTCATCAAACTCAATCCCTAACTCCTTTTTGACAAGCTCCAGAATATCTTTCATTAAATTAGGGAAATTGAGTGTATCTTTGATGTCAGTTCCATACTCGGCATTTACAAAATGCAGTGCAATAAACCCCGCTTCGTCCTCAGGCAAAGATATGTGCAGCCGGTTTTCGATCATATTTACTGCATATCTCCCCAACTGATATTCCTGTGGATAGAATCTTTTTATCTCCCATAAAAGAGCATTTTCCAATGGTATCCCTTGGCTGCAGCGCTCAATCGCAAAATTAATATGGTCTGTCAGAGTCACATAAATACTCTGGTTCAGCTTTAATTTCAGATGGCCCTTTGCATAAGAGATAATATCATCAGATATTTGGGCGTGTTCCAAAGGCATATTTGCCAGAAGTTCTTTAAACTGTCCGGCGAGAGTCTGGCTTTTGATTCTGAATATCTTTTCGATTCTGGACTCTGCCACCTGCTTTCCCGGTTTCGTTCCAAATCCGATGCCGCGTCCCATAATAACCACTTCCCTGCCAGCATCATCATGGGCAGAAACAATATTATTGTTTATAATTTTTTCAATTACCATAACTAATTCTTAATCCCTTTAAAACAAAATCCCTTGTCTATTATTGCCAGTTTTTTCAGATTACTATCCAATATGCAAATAATCTAGTAAATTTTTGAAAATCCTTTTTTAAAACAAAGAATATATAAAATGCATACCCCCGGGAAATTTTATCGTGTAAACAGATGAAATTTCCTATATTACAAAAAAAAACCAAACTTTATAAACACGGCGCACGCCTTGTTCATAAAATCTGGTTTTGCCTGCCTTACAGTAACAACCCATCGCGATTTATTTAGTAAACTTAATATAGCAAAATGGTAGGTAAAAGTCAACTGCACTGCTAAAATTAATTTATATTTTAGTTATAATGTTTATTTTTTTTTAATATTTTCGTATAAAATCCACAAATCATTGATAATCAAAATATTCAACAAATTTCATATGATTCATGGCTTCCTTCTCTGTCAGATATCGCTGTTCCCCCAGGTCCATTCCTTTCTCACCGCTGGCATCCACATATATAGTCTGTCCGTTCATTTCCACTGCACAAAAAACATACCCTTCCTGGCTGATACGGTTTTTCTCCCACACTCCAAGAACAATATGCGACTCCATTCCGGCACGGCTGCACAATTCAGACAATATTTTAGCGGATCCAAGTGCAGTGGCTTTTTCTTTTACAAGGGCAGAAAGATTGTTATAGATATATACCCCCTCAAAGACCTCATCCATGCTCGAAAAGTTCAGCGCGTCCTCCCCTACATGGGATGCCGGGGATATATGTTCATCCAGCCAGGACAGAAAATAGTCAACAGCCTTTTTCTCCCCATAGTCGTCCGGCAAATTATCCAGAATCTCCTCCAGAATCCCCTCTGTCTTACTATCCATATCCTCAATAGCGGCTTTCCCCTGCTTGGAATTAACTGAAAGTCCCTTCTGGATCTCATCCAGATTCAAGACTTCCCCCTCCTCTGAGTATTCCCCCGCCTCATTAATCCCCTCGGCGCAGGATAAAAATAAAATTGCTTTAGAGATAATCTTATCGCTGACAGTGGTAAGATCTGACGTCTTATATTTTACATACATATTATCCTCAGTCATAGGTATATCATAGAACCCATAAAAGTAGTTATACCCTTCATCTTCCAGGGCGCCCGTCACTCTTAGATATTCCTCCCCATTCATCGGTTCTGGAAATTCCACCACTCCTCCTGACAGTTCATCCAGCCTCTCCTTCATCAAATCATAATTCTCTTTTTCTTTGACAGTCAGCTGGCCGGAATAGAAATCTGAGACTGCCTTACCGCTTTTTCTAGGTTCGTCCTCTAATTTTGTAGCTGTCGCATTAGATAATGTGGCCTGGCGCTGCCACCAGGCCAATAAACCCAATACAAGAACCACTAATCCGACAATGAAAACTGCCCTTGGGTGCTTCCGGATAAAAGTCATACTTGTTTTCTCCCATTTATATATACAGCCTTTACATTTAGTTCCTTATCCAAAAGAACCAAATCCGCCGCCTTCCCCGGTGTAATACTGCCGCACACATCATCAGCCCCAATCTCGCGGGCCGGGTTTATCGTAGCGCAGGCAACTGCATCCTCGAGGGGGATACCCATTTTCTGTACCGCAACCCGCAGGCATGCCATCAGGTTCGTTGCAGAACCCGCAATTGTTCCATCCGCCAGCGTGGCTCTGGCCCCCTTCACAAATACATCCTGGCCGCCGAGAGTATACTGACCGTCAGTCAGGCCGGTGGCCCTCATGCTGTCACTAATCAATATAACCCTGTCTGCACCGAACATTTCAAAGGTCGCCCTCACTACAGAAGGGTGAATATGAACGCCATCGCATATCAGCTCCACATGGCAGTCCTGGCTATCTCTTGCAGCGCCGATGACACCAGGATCCCGGTGGTTAAATGGAGGCATGGCGTTATACAGATGTGTAATATGGCTTGCGCCCTTGTCAAGTGCCAGCGCGGCCGTATCATAATCTGCAGTTGTATGGGCCAGTGATACAACAACTTCTCCCTTTACTTTCTCGATAAATTCCAGCGCGCCCTCATTTTCCGGCGCAATATCAACCAATTTTATTAATTTCCCTGATTCTTCCTGCAGGCTGTTAAACAGCTTTGTATCGCACATACGTATATGGTCCGCAGCCTGGGCCCCTTTCTTCTTTGCGCTGATAAAAGGGCCTTCCATATTAATGCCAATAAGCTTGGCGCCATTCTCACTTTTATACTCTGCCGCTGTCTGCATAATCTTGTGCAGTTCCTCCTCAGGCAGTGTCATCGTGGCGGGACAGATAGAAGTAACCCCCACAGAGGCCTCATATGCAGCTATATTTGCAATCCCCTCCAAGCTAGCATCACAAAAATCATCCCCCACACAGCCGTGGAAATGAATGTCCACCAGGCCGGGTATAGCATAGCAGCCTTCAGCATCCACCGCTTCCTCACTATCTCTTGCTGAAGCGGCAAACAGGCCGTTTTCCATAATAACTTCTCCCAAGGCAAACTTCTTGTCCTCATTAAATACCAGTGCATTCTTAATAATCATATTCTTCCAACCTTCTTTCTCTCCGCCACTGAAGCAGGCGGCACGCTCTTATTCAGGGATTTTTGACAGTGCTGCAGCATCGGCCACAACAGTGACATCAGGATGCAGCTGCAGGATAGATGCCGGAACCTGTGGAGTAACCTCGCCGAAAAATGCCTTTGCCACAATGTCAGCCTTCTCCTCTCCATTAACGACTACAAGAATTCTTTTAGCCTGCATAATCGTCTTAATCCCCATAGTATATGCCTGTCTGGGAACATCCTCTGCTGAAGCAAAAAATCTCTTATTTGCTTCAATCGTACTTTCTGTTAAATCCACACAGTGTGTCTCTTTGTCAAAAGCATCGGCCGGCTCATTAAATCCAATATGCCCATTATGCCCAAGGCCCAGAAGCTGCATATCTACGCCTCCCAAAGAAGCAATCAGCTCCTCATATCTTCGGCATTCCTTATCTGCATCTGGTTCCATTCCGTTTGGCACGTTGGTACGGCTCTTATCAATATTCACACGGTCAAAAAGATGTTTATGCATAAAGTAGTAGTAGCTCTGGTCATTCTCCCTGTCCAACCCTTTATATTCATCCAGATTTACCGTAGATACCCCTCCAAAATCCAGTTCACCCTGGTTATATTTTTCTGTCAGTACATCATACGTGCCGATAGGCGTAGACCCTGTAGCCAGTCCCAGCACACACTCTGGTTTCAATGTCACCTGTGCGGCAATGATATTTGCCGCTTTTTTACTCATATCTTCATAATTCTCTGCTTTTAAAATTCTCATAATTTTACCCTCCATAAGTTATATTGATTAACTATTCCATTATATACCGTATCTTACCCATTCCACAACCAGATTATCTGAAAAGGCCGGGTGAATCCTTGTAATGAATCTCTTTCAGCACTAATCCCTGGGGCGGGACTGTTATACCAGCTGCAGTCCTATCCTTCTTCCTAAGTATCTCCTCCACTTGTTCTGGCATATAAAAACCACGCCCAACTCTTAAAAGAGTGCCTGTAATAATACGTACCATATTATATAAAAATCCATTTCCTATCATTTGGATTGTTATCTCGTCCCCTGCTCTCAGAATTTCTAATTTGTAGATGGTGCGGACTGTATCTTCAACATTTGTACGTATATTACAGAAGCTGGAAAAGTCATGTTCTCCAATAAGATATTGTGCCCCACTCCTCATTTTCTCTATATCCAACCCATAGGATACAAAATATGTGGTGAGCCGCCTGGTGGGGTCAGGCACCGGCCGGTTCAAAATATGGTATTCATAAGTCTTAGTGCATTCGCAATGTCTGGGGTGCCATCCCTTTGGCACCTCCTGGGACGCCACAGCCACAATATCCTCAGGAAGCCGCCGGTTCAGCGCATAAGCCAGGCGTCCAGGCGGAATAGAAGTATCCGAGTCAAATACAGCTACATTTCCCAGGGCGTGCACTCCTGAATCTGTACGGCTCGCGCCAATCACCCGGATGTCCTCCCCTGTCAGCTGGGACAAGTGGCGGTTGAGAACCTCCTCAACTGTGATGCCATTGGGCTGCACCTGCCAGCCGCAGTAATTTGTCCCATCGTAAGCTACTGTCAATTTAATCCGTCTCATACATACCCCCTAAAAAATCCATATCTCAAGCGGCACATAGCGGCCAGCAAAAAACACTAGGGCCAAATATAGGACGGCTATAAAATAGGCCAGATAATCCCTCTTCCCATAAAAAAGAGGTTTCATTTTGGTTCTCCCGTCCCCGCCTCTGTAACACCGGGCCTCCATTGCCATAGCCAAATCATTTGCCCTTCTAAAAGCAGATACAAAGAGGGGGACAAGTATGGGGATCATGGCCTTTGCCCTCTGTACAATATTCCCGCTCTCCAGATCAGCTCCCCTGGCAATCTGAGCTTTCATAATTTTGTCGGTTTCCTCCAGCAATATAGGAATGAAACGCAGGGCGATAGACATCATCATGGCAACCTCGTGTACCGGCACTCTTATTTTATTCAGAGGGCGGAGCAGCTTTTCTATCCCATCTGTCAGTGCGTTCGGCGTAGTTGTGAATGTCATAATTGAAGATCCCAGGATCAGATATATCAGCCGGATAGCTGTATACACCGATATCCTCAGCCCACGGTCTGTAATGCGAAAAACCCAGAACTGTGCCAGTTCCCTTCCCTCTCTTGTAAGAAACAAATTAAACAGCACAGTAATCAGAAGAAGCATCACAATCGGCTTTAGTCCCTTGACTATATACCTGGCAGGTACTTTCCCTGCCCATATGACTCCCCCCAGGAACAAGGTTGCTATCATATAACCACATATGCTGCTCTGCACAAAAAGTGATACTAAAAACAGCAGCGTACAGATAATTTTCACTCTAGGATCCAGTTTGTGTATAATACTCTCTGCAGGATAGTACTGGCCAATTGTAATATCTCTAATCATGGAAACTCCTTATAATGTCTTCTGCCGCCTCTTCCACAGTTGTTACATCTGTCCTAACAGGCATTCCTCTCAGTTTTAACGCATGCATAATATAAGTCACCTGGGGCGCCGCCAGGCCAACCTTCTCCAGTTCTCTGTAGTGTGCGAACACCTCTCCAGGCTGTCCGTCATACATGATTTCGCCTTTGTTCATCACAACAATACGCCCCACATATCTCGCAATATCTTCCATGCTATGGGAAACAAGTATGACTGTCATGCCTGTCGCCTTGTGCAGCCTGCTTATTTGATCCAGTATCTCATCCCGCCCCTGGGGATCTAACCCCGCAGTCGGCTCGTCTAGTACTAGGACGCCTGGATGCATTGCCAGGACGCCTGCTATAGCGGCCCGTCTTTTTTGCCCGCCTGACAGTTCAAAGGGAGACTGATGATAATACTTTTTGGGAAAACCCACTAATTCTAGTGCTTCTTTCGCCCTTATCTCACATTCTTCAGGGGAAAACCCAAGATTTTTAGGGCCAAAACAGACATCTGAGAGCACTTCCGACTCAAAAAGCTGATGTTCAGGATACTGGAATACAAGGCCAACCTTACTGCGCAGCTTCTTCATATCATAATCCTTACTATAAATATTTACCCCCTCATAATATAAGGCGCCAGAGCTGGCTTTGAGCAGTCCATTAAAGTGCTGGATCAAAGTAGATTTTCCTGAACCTGTATGGCCGATAATTCCCACGAATTCTCCCTGGGAAATTTCCAAATTTATGTCTATGAGAGCCTGTTTTTCATATGCTGTTTTTGGACTATACGTATAGTTAATGTGCTCTAACTTAATTGACATAATTCCTCCACCAACTCCTCCATCCTTAAAATCCCTGCCGGAAGTTTCATTCCTCTTTTCCTCAATTCTTCAGCCAGCATTGTAACCTGCGGGACATCCAGATGAAAGCGCTTCAGCTCATCCACCCTGCTGAAAATATCTCTGGGGGATCCTTGCATCACAATTCGCCCGCTGTCCATTACATATACCCGGTCTGCATCTATTACCTCTTCCATATAATGTGTAATCAGGATAACTGTCACCTTTTTTTCCCTGCGCAGATTTTGTACTGTACGGATGACCTCTTTTCTTCCATTAGGGTCAAGCATGGCCGTAGGTTCATCCAACACAATACACTGCGGTTCCATTGCTATTACTCCCGCTATGGCCACCCGCTGTTTCTGGCCTCCTGACAGTTTATTGGGTGATTGGTAACGGTATTTTAGCATCCCCACAGACTTTAGGCTTTTTTCCACCCGCTTCCATATTTCATCTGTAGGTATGCCAAGGTTTTCCGGGCCAAATCCAACATCCTCTTCCACAACAGTGCCAATAATCTGATTATCTGGATTCTGGAATACCATCCCAGCGGACTGGCGGATATCCCACAGATTCTCCGGTATCCTTGTGTCCCTGCCATTTACCCAAATAGTCCCCCCTGTTGGCAGCAAAATGGCGTTTATGTGCTTGGCCAGAGTAGACTTGCCTGAACCATTGTGCCCCAGAACAGCAATAAAATCTCCTGGGGCTATATCCATATCCACCGCATCTACAGCACGGTTCACCCCAGTTACATTCCCCTCTTCATCCCGCTTCTCATATTCGTATATCAATTTTTCTGCGTGAATCATCTCCATACAGGCATGTCCCTCCATTATTTAGCCTATATCCGTTCTATTTATCTCCCTGAGCTTCTCTATTTTTGCCCGAAAGGGCGGGTGACTTCCCATTAACAATAAGAATCCCCAGGCTTACCAGCAAAAGAGCCGAAAGGTTTCTGACTGATATGATTTTTTCTCCAAGAAAAACAGCAGAAAGCGCCACTCCAAAAATGGGAATTGTAAAACCATATACAGCTACCCTGCCCACAGGGTTATATTTTAACAAAATAGTCCATATGCTAAATGCAACTGTTGTCAGCAATGCCATATACAGTAGGAGCAAAGACGATTTCAGAGTAAATCCTTCTACCTTCCCTCCCATTATAAATCCGATTATAATTAAAAATATACTGCCAAACAAAATCTGATAGGAGGTAATGGTCATAGGACTCTCCTTACCTGAAATCATTTTTAATATGACTGTGCTGACACCATAGGCTACTGTACACACAAGGATCATCCCTTCCCCCTGTACAGAAAAGCCTTCTCCCCAGGTGCCGGGGGCCAGATTTATAACTATGATGCCTGCCAGGCCGAAAATACAGCCAATTCCTTTTTTCCAGGTCATTTTCTCAGACTGCAGCATGAAATGCGCCGCTACAATTGACACAAACCCATTAGAAGCATTTATAATAGAACCTTTCGTTCCGGTTGTGTTTGCCAAACCTATGTAAAAGCAGACATATTGTATCATAGTCTGGAGTATACCCTGCCTCAAAATGTAGGGGATGGAAGAACGTTGCATGGTCAAAATACGCCTCTCCAACAAACACCCAAATATAAACGTCAGCACGCCAGAGAGGAAAAACCGGTAGCCAGCAAATACTATCTGGCTCCCGGTTCCCTCTATTCCCAACCACTCATATCCGACTTTGATACAAGGGAATGCACTTCCCCACAAACCACAGCAGAGCAATGCCAGCATACAGACAACCGCCGGATTCTGTAGTTTTCTTTCCATGGCATT
Source organism: Luxibacter massiliensis (assembly GCF_900604355.1). Classification (NCBI taxonomy): domain Bacteria; kingdom Bacillati; phylum Bacillota; class Clostridia; order Lachnospirales; family Lachnospiraceae; genus Luxibacter; species Luxibacter massiliensis. Next base: position 2,849,966 of record NZ_UWOE01000001.1, read on the forward strand.
CAGGCCTTCTCAGGCTCGCCGTACTCTTCACCGAATGTCTCCACCGTTACCTTCTTCATCACTTGCGGCTCCAGTGGCCTGTCACTGTAGTCCGTATCTATGCCGGCTATTTTATTTACAATATCCATCCCCTCTGTAATCTTTCCAAATGCAGCGTATGCCCCGTCAAGATGAGGGGACTTTTTGTGCATAATAAAGAATTGGGAACCTGCAGAATCGGGATGCATGGCCCTAGCCATGGAGAGTACCCCCTCATCATGGGCCAGGTCATTGGCAAACCCATTCTGTGAAAACTCACCTGGGATCGTATAACCCGGGCCCCCCATCCCCGTACCGTCGGGGCAGCCTCCCTGAATCATAAAACCACTGATCACACGGTGGAAAATCAACCCGTCATAAAACCCCTGCCCTACTAACGAAACAAAGTTCCGAACCGAATTAGGCGCCACCTCAGGGTACAGTTCAGCCTTCATAATATCTCCATTCTCCATCTCAAACGTAACAATTGGATTCGCCATAATCAAAAACTCCTCTTCTTTAAATAATCAATATCCCTATTGTAGCGGATAAACCCCGGTTCGTCAATCAGGTACACCACTGCAGCCAATTTGGGACGTAACAAAAGCGCAAAAGGTTACGTCCTCAAATACTCAATCAACCCGCCTTTCTCCTGGTATCCTGTCTCCCACAGTTCCCGCAATGAGAATGTGCTTGCCTCCCCATAGGTCGCTACGGTTATCAGCAGGTCTTCTGCCTCTTCCTGATATCCAAAGCACAGAAACCAATGCCATACGAAGTCTTTATATTTTGGATTTATGTGCTTGAGCATAAGATAGGGGACTGGCATTCCCAGATCAATTTGTTTTTTTATGAATACTGCCGCCTCCACGAAGCTATGGTTCCCGGAAAAACCTTTCATCGACAGTTCCGTTTCCCCTATATCCTCTAAGTATTTGGAAAATCCGTCTATATACATCGATAGTTTTTTTACTCCCCCTGCCCGCGGCCTGATATATGGTTTCATTTTCATGGAAAACCGAATATAGTCTTCCTTTGACAACTGTTCCACATCAAAAGGATAGAGTTTCTCCATGCCTCTGTGAAGTGCAAAATAAATACAGGAGTCACAGGCTGTCGCCGCCCCGCATCCCCCTACATGCATCACCACATTGCGGAACCACTCCTGGTTGCCCCCTATTTCTCCTTCTATTGTAAAATAGTCTAATATATTTTTCATGTCATCCTCCCAAGTAACGCCTATCAATCTTTTATTTTTCCAGAAGATGCCAAAGTTGTATAGAATACTACGCCAAGTATAATCATCCCGCCTGCCAGCTCTTTTATTCCCGGCTTCTCACCCAGAAATAGAAATGCTGCGCAAATACCATACACTGATTCTAGTCCTGATACAATCCCGGCTGTCTGCACCTTTACATATTTGAGACTTTCTATATACATAGTATGCGCCACCGCAGTAAATACTACTCCGAGCAGCAGCAAAACCAGGATATCCCTTGCCTCGGCGGTCGGCTGAAGAATAAATACCGTTGGAAGAAGCACAATACTAGCCGTAGCCTGCTCATAAAAGGCTGTTTTACTGCTCGTATACCTTTCCATGAAAAGCCTGTTCATCAACGAAAGAACCGCATATGACAGACTCCCGGCCATCCCCCAAAGCACCCCCTGGGTCATCCTATTCCCTATCTCAAACTCCGGCACGATAAACAAAACCCCTGCCAGCATGATAAAAGCAGACATGATGCTGGATACCCGCAGCTTTTCACGAAACAGAAGTGGTTCAAGAAAGGTAACAAACAGCGGAAATGTAGAGAAGGTCAGTGTCCCCACGGCCACGGTAGATGACTGGATAGACTGCATAAAAGTCGTCCAGTGCACTGCAAGTACAATTCCGGCCGTAATCATCAGCACATAATCCTTAAAACTATTAAGGCCCATTGGCTCCTGTTTTATTTTAAGCAGTATAAATAAAAACAGAGATGAGAACACGACCCGGCCCAGCACAATAATCACAGATGGAAGGCTCACCCATTTCGCAAACAATCCAGCCAGCCCAAATAAAAGCACTGCAATATGTAACCATATAAGGCCCTGTTTGCTTCTCCTCATCTTTTGTAACCTCCCTGACTATCCATTTCGAATTTCAGTATATCACAATACGTTCTATCTTCCAATTGTCAAATATATGCCCCCTCTGTTTTATCTATAGTCTATCAGTCCATTTCTCCTATTCTTTCCAGGTATACATTTAGCACTGTGGCCCCACTAACTTGTAATGCCATGGCAGTTACATGCATATTATAACTTCTGCCAATGTACACTGCTACTCAGAATCCATGGCCTATTTTATAATCTATCACGTACCTTCTGGTCGAAATGTACATTTTTCACTCATTTTTTTGGTTACTCATGATATTGTCCAAGACCGGGATTTTTACTATACTTGATTTTAGAAAACAACGAAACAACTATATTCAAGGAGGCTGTACAAATGGCAAGCTTATCACTTAAAGGTATCCAAAAAATTTATTCTAACGGTTTTCATGCAGTAAAAGATTTTAATCTCGATATTGAAGATAGAGAATTTATTATTTTCGTAGGACCATCTGGATGTGGAAAATCTACAACTCTTCGTATGATTGCAGGATTGGAAGACATCTCCGGCGGAACATTGGAAATCGACGGCAAGGTAATGAATGATGTTGAGCCAAAAGACCGCGATATTGCGATGGTATTCCAGAACTATGCTCTGTATCCTCATATGACAGTATTTGATAATATGGCGTTCGGCCTGAAACTGCGTAAAGTGCCAAAAGACGAGATTGATAAAAAGGTCCGTGAGGCTGCAAGAATCCTTGACCTGGAGAAATTACTTGACCGTAAGCCAAAAGCTCTTTCTGGTGGACAGAGACAGCGTGTCGCTATGGGACGTGCCATTGTACGTAACCCAAAAGTATTCCTTATGGATGAGCCTCTTTCTAACCTTGACGCAAAGCTGAGAGTGCAGATGCGTATAGAGATTTCTAAACTGCACGAAAATCTCAATGCTACTATCATCTACGTAACACATGACCAGACAGAGGCCATGACTTTGGGAACAAGAATTGTTGTTATGAAAGACGGTGTTGTTCAGCAGGTAGATACTCCTCAGAATCTGTACAATACCCCATGCAATCTGTTTGTTGCCGGCTTTATCGGTTCTCCCCAGATGAACTTCATGGATGCTGTTGTAAAGGTTAACGGGAATGACGCAATTTTACAGATCGGCAAGCATGAATTAAAGGTACCGGCTTCCAAGAAAAAAGCATTAATTGACGGCGGCTATAATGGAAAAACTATTGTTCTTGGTATCCGTCCTGAAGACGTGCATGATTCAGAAGCATTTATCAGCAACTCGCCTGACAGCGTTATTTCTTCTAAGATCAAAGTTTACGAATTGCTTGGTGCAGAAGTATACCTGTACTTTGATGTAGAAGGTACTCAGCTGACAGCCCGTGTAAACCCACGCACCACATTAAGGACAGGGGATGATGCTGTATTTGCTCTTGACATGGAGAAAATTCATCTTTTCGACAAAGAAACAGAGTTGACGATTACAAACTAATGCTTTAAAATAATATTACAATTAATAAGAGAGGGGCTGTGCTATTAAGTGCAGCCTCTTCTGTATACACAAGGAGCAGACATGGGCCACACACAGGAACTTGACAAAGCTTTATCTGAACTGAAGAGAATAACCGGTATCACATTGGATGCCAAAGCCAGTACTCCAGATGAAATAGAATTTGCACTAGCACAAATACGTTGTCTGATTACAGCCTATAAGGAGAAATACAACAAGAACCATTTTCTGTCAAGCCTGATGACCGACAGCATACCGTCGTATGATATTTTTGAACGTGCAGCCCGCCTGCACATAGATCCAGAAATACCAAGAATCTTATTTCTTCTGGAAACCAGGAACCCCCTTGATGATACTGTCACAGAGATTCTAAAGAATCTCTTCCCCTCCCAGACAAAAACATATCTGGTAGGAATTACTGAAAAAACACTTGTCATCCTCCGTCCCCTCAAGGCTTCAGAATCAACTGATGACATACAGCGGCTGGCCCTTATGCTCATTGACACGCTCAACACAGAGGCGCTGGCCCAGGTCAGGATCGCATACAGCGGCACAATTGACACACTTCTTGATTTGTCCGGCGCATTCAGGGAGACAAGCCTGGCTCTTCAGGTCGGCAGGCTTTTTTATTCAGACCAGAAAATATTCCCTTATAACCAGCTCGGGATAGGACGATTGATTTATCGGCTGCCCTCCACGGTCTGTGAACAGTTCCTGGGGGAAATATTCGGTGAAGATATCCCTGGCTCCTTTGATGAGGATCTTACAGCTACCATTAATAAGTTTTTCCAAAATAACCTTAATATAGCTGAGACTTCACGTCAGCTTCACATGCACCGTAACACCCTGATATACCGGCTGGAACAGATCGAAAAGAAAACAGGCCTGGATATCCGCAGGTTTGAAGATGCCATGACTTATAAGATAGCTATTATGGTTACTAATTATTTACAGACAGAAAGGACTTCATGATATGAATGACGCTTTTTATGAACAGATTGTACCCCGAAAAACCCGAGCCACTGATACTGTAATTCGCATACTTACCATTGCAATATTAGCTGCGATCCTGATTTTTACTATGCCTCTGATTGGTTTTATAGGTATTATGATCACCGTTGTGCTCGCTTTTGGGGCCTATTACTTGATTTTCCCGAAATTAAATGTGGAGTACGAGTATACCATACTAAACCACGACATGCAGATTGACGCAATCTATAGTAAATCCAAAAGAAAAAGCCTGCATAGTTTTGATATCCAGCAGGCGGAGATTATTGCCCCCAAAGATTCTCCGCGCCTCCATTCCTACCACGCAGATAAGACCCTGGATTTTTCCTCCGGGGATGGGTCCCATAAAATTTATGCTGTCATGGTCCCTCTTGGGCAGAAGAATACCCGCATTCTTATAGAACCCGATGATAAAATGCTGTCCCATATGAAATCCTGGATGGGAATGAAACTGTACACCGATTAAAGGTGCCGCCCTTATTGGCCTGTTATTTTGTGTAAGTCAAATACCCCGATACAAGTATCGGGGTATTTGACCCTGGCAGCAGTCGCTAACTGGACATGAGAGCATCACCGCTTATCACCTCTGTGCCCTATTGCTTTTTACCTGCCAGCTAAATACTTACTTGCAGCCAGCGCTGCCACAGCGCCGTCTGCTGCCGCCGTTGTGAGCTGCCTTACTTCCTTGGTGCGGCAGTCTCCTGCTGCAAATACGCCTGGCCGGGATGTCAGGCAATCTTCAGATGCAAGGATAAATCCAGCGTGATCCAGTTTGATATACTCTGCAAATATCTCATTCTGCGGGATCTGGCCAATTGCAACAAATACTCCTGCAACAGTAAGATTAAAGTCCTCTCCTGTTTTCTTGTTATTCAATATAAGGCCTTCTACGACTGTATCACCCAGAATCCCCTTCACTGTGGCGCTGAGCACAAACTCCACGTTGTCCTTGCCCTTCAGCACTTCTACCATACTGCTGTCGCCCCTGAATTCATCTCTTCTGTGTATCAAATATACCTTACGGCAATAATTAGAAAGAAATTCAGCATCCTGCAGGGCCGTATTCCCCCCTCCTACAACTGCTACATCCTGCCCCCGGAAAAATGCGCCGTCACAGGTCGCACAGTAGGAAACACCTGCTCCTATAAACCGCTCCTCCTTTTCCACTCCCAAATGTCTGTGCGTTACACCTGTAGCTAAAATCACTGTGCGGCATGGGTATTCCTTCCCCGTTGTCTCGATAATCTGCCCCCCGTCACCAGGCCTGATCCCTGTCACCTTCTCCATAGCTGTCTCGGCCCCAAGTCCCATCGCCTGATCTAAGAGATTCATAGAAAATTCGCTTCCGCTAACGCTTGCAATCCCTGGATAATTCTCTACCTTATGGGTGGAAGCTATCTGCCCTCCGAAATTCATCCCCTCCAGAACCACAGTACGTTTCCCCGCCCTTTGTCCGTAAATGGCAGCCGTCATCCCTGCCGTGCCGCCTCCAATTATACCAATATCATACATATTAACTCCTCCGCTTTCTTGCCCAAACTCCAGAATACCGCTTTACTACAATCAAGCTTACTCTATTTGCCCTCTGCATATGCCTTAATATTTGAGGCATTTGCCATCTTCTGAATCCCTTCCCGGCCAATAACTACCAGGGTGGGAGCCTGCATAACTCCATATTGCCTCACAAGCTCAGCATTTTCTTCCGCATCTATTAGTTCATAGGATATTCTGGCCTTTTCCAGAGAACCCGCTGCTATTTTACAATTTGGGCAGGTCTTAGTTGTAAATAACAGAGTTCTGGGCGCCGCCCCGCCCTTGTCTGACTCCGTCTTTCTTCTCTCTTCTGCCCTGCCTCCTTTATGGAGATGTGAATTTTTAATATCATATACTTTGCGGTCTTTAAATTCCTGGCTCTTTCCATCATTCCAGTTCTTGACTGGCCTGTAATAACCTGTAATGCGGCTGTAAACCTCTGTCTCCCCACCACAATGTGGGCATTGATACTGTTCTCCGTTTAAATAGCCGTGGTTCTTACAGATTGAATAGGTGGGGGACATGGTATAATAGGGAAGCTTGTAGTTCTCAGCTATCTTCTTTACCAGGGAAGCCGCCGCCTTCCATCCTGGAAGTTTTTCTCCTAAAAAGGTGTGGAATACCGTCCCAGAGGTATACAATGTCTGCAGCTCATCCTGGATATCCAGAGCTTCAAACACATCCTCCGTGTATCCCACCGGAAGATGGGAACTGTTAGTATAGTAGGGTGTGCCATCCCCCTCTGCTGCAGTAATAATATCCGCAAACTGCGCCACATCGTGCTTAGCCAGACGGTAGGTTGTTGACTCTGCAGGGGTAGCCTCCAGATTATATAAGTCGCCATACATCTCCTGGTAATCTGACAGGCGCTCCCTCATATGCTTCAATACATCCTTCGTAAACTGCTGTGTCTCTGCATGGGCCATGTCTTCTCTGATCCATTTTGCATTCAGCCCAGCTTCATTCATGCCTATCAGGCCGATTGTAGAAAAATGATTGTCAAAAGAACCCAGATATCTCTTTGTATAAGGATACAGTCCTTCATCCATGAGTTTCGATATTACAACACGCTTTGTATGAAGAGACCTGGCGGAAATATCCATCATTTTATCCAGCCTTTTATAAAATTCTTCCTCATTCTCCGATAAATATGCGATTCTGGGCATATTAATTGTTACAACTCCAACAGACCCTGTGCTCTCACCGCTTCCAAAGAAACCTCCTGATTTCTTGCGGAGTTCACGCAGATCCAGGCGCAGGCGGCAGCACATACTCCTGACATCACTGGGTTCCATATCGCTGTTAATATAATTAGAAAAATAGGGCGTACCATACTTGGCTGTCATCTCAAACAGGAGCCTGTTATTCTCAGTGTCGCTCCAGTCAAAATCATTTGTGATAGAATACGTGGGAATAGGGTACTGGAATCCTCTTCCGTCTGCATCCCCCTCAATCATAATCTCAATAAATGCTTTATTAATCATATCCATCTCTTGCTGGCATTCCCCGTATGTAAATCCCTGCTCCTCCCCGCCGACTATGGCTGGAAGGCAGGACAAGTCATTGGGCACTGTCCAGTCCAGGGTAATATTAGAAAAAGGAGCCTGGGTTCCCCAACGGGATGGGATATTCACCCCATAAATAAAGGATTCAATACATTTCTTTACCTCTGGATATGTCAGATGGTCTGTTTTTACAAAAGGAGCTAAATACGTGTCAAAGGAAGAGAAAGCCTGGGCGCCTGCCCATTCGTTCTGCATAATCCCTAGAAAATTCACCATCTGGTTACAAAGCACACTTAAGTGCTTTGCAGGTGCCGCTTGAATTCTGCCTGGTATTCCGCCCAGGCCTTCTTGTATCAATTGTTTCAACGACCACCCCGCACAATACCCTGTGAGCATGGACAAATCATGAATATGGATATCTGCATTTTTGTGTGCCTTGCCTATCTCATCATCATAAATTTCAGACAACCAGTAATTTGCCGTAATAGCTCCTGAATTACTCAGAATCAATCCCCCCACGGAATATGTCACAGTAGAATTTTCTTTCACTCTCCAATCAGTAATCTTTACATAACTGTCCACTATCTCTTTGTAATCCAGCAATGTAGAGTTCAAATTGCGGATCTTTTCTCTCTGCTTCCTGTACAAGATGTACCCCTTTGCCACATCCGCATACCCGGTCTTAATAAGCACAGCCTCCACACTATCCTGAATATCTTCCACAGATACCAGGCTTTTATTTACCTTAGGCTCAAAATCTGCTGTCACCTTTAATGCCAGTAAGTCAATAATATCCTGATTATATTCCTTTTCCTGAGCCTCAAATGCCTTTTTTATCGCGTCGCTTATTTTTGATATATTAAATGCAGCTATTTTTCCATCCCGTTTTACAACCTGATACATATTATACAGTCTCCCCTTTCTTTTGCCCAGCCAGATAATTTTTGCCCAACTCATCTTAGTTGGGCATCTGAAATAATTCTATCACCATGGTTTTTTCTTGTCAATAACCATACAACAATATCTTGTGTGCAACTTTTAAGTTTACACCAATATCTTGTGCATGATAGGATACAAAAAGTCACCCAAACGCTGCCCCTACGGTTCTTCGTTTGAGTGACAGTATGGCGCTGACATGCAGAGGCACAGGATTTTTTCATATATCCTCTTAACACTATTCTACCCCCCTGAGCTCCGCATGCGGTACATTCCTCCGGACAATTTCCAGCGCCTGCTCCATAATCTCCCTTGTATAACCTCTAAGTCCCGGGACAATTAAGTCTCCCGAATCTTTAAACCCCTGCAGATAATACCGCCTGGCCCCACTGATCCAGCGCCCAATAGCGGCAAAGTCTTCTCTCTTATGTAATTCCCTAACCACAGTAGTACGAAATTCGTAGGATACCTTATCTGACAAGAGATAATCCGCAGTCCTTAAAATATTTTCTATATTATAATCCTCAATCCCTACCGTCTTCCCATATTTATCTGGTGCATTTTTAATATCCATGGCTATATAATCCAATAACCCCTGTTCTGTCATCTGCCTGAGTTTTTCAAAGCTGCTGCCGTTGGTATCCAGCTTAACTGCATACCCTATCTCTTTAACCTTTCTGACAAAATCTATAATATCCCGCTGAAGCAGAGGTTCGCCCCCTGTAATGCACACTCCGTCCAAAATCCCCTGTCTTTTTCTAAGAAACGCAAATATTTCTTCTTCAGGGATCTGATTCTCTTCATGAATATGTGTCACCAGGGATGCATTATGGCAGAATGGACAGCGGAAATTGCATCCGGCAGTAAATATAGTACAGGCTACTTTTTCCGGGTAATCTAAAAGAGTTAGTTTCTGCAGTCCCTGAATGTTCATATACCCCATTTCCTCCTATCAACACCAACTATACTGTCCATCCCTTTCCCCGGCATAAACTATGAGCTTAATAACCTTTAAAGTGCTCAATCATAACAGGCATATATTCTCTGCTGTACTCTCCCAGGGAATAATCACCCCTGCTTAGGCACCAGTCCGAAATTAACGCCCTTTCACAGAGTGAATAGTACTTGGTGATTTCACTAATAGATTTATCTGAACGGATCTGTCCCTTTTTCTGACCAGACTCCACTATCCCCGATATGAGGCGGTAGTATACCCTATTCTGATCTAAAAGATGCCTCTGCCCCTTTGATATCAATTGTGTAGAATATAAAGAAGCCAGCAAGTCAATGCTGATTTTCTCTTCAATCATAGAGTGAACCTTATAATTCAGATACAGAAGCTTATCATAATTATTCATCTCCTGATCCATCTCTGCATACAGCTCCTCATAATAATCGTCCAGAACCGTTGACAGCGTGCTGAGCAATTCATCCTTAGTATTAAAATAATAATAAAAAGAGCCTTTAGACGTACCTGATAATTCAATAATGTCATCTACTGTCGTATGGTCGTATCCCTTATCATGGAATAACTGCCAGGCCGCCGAGACAATCCTGGCCTTGACCCCCTTATTTTCTGTTAGTGCGTTCATATCTCCAGCCTTTCCTCCGATAAATTTATTTTATTTTAACATAAATTACTGGATATGCAAAGGGGACAGACCCTTTTGCAAAAGGGACAGACCCCTTCAGTATCATGCAATAGCCACTTTCTTGTTCTACCAGTATCATCAGTTTATCTTGGCTTGGGTTATCAAAGAGCTTTTTTATTTCTCGGCCGCCAGATATAGTTTGTTTTGAAGTTGCCGAACTTTTTCTTTGGAGTTATTAGTCTGCATGTTTGCCCGCACTCTTTATCTAAAGTTACTTTACCCATCCGCCTGGCACCCTGCATTACTGCAGCGCACCGGGTTTAGCTGCACACCCCACTGGCAGTTACTGTGACTGGACTCACAGCGGCAAGTATGGTTCGGCTTTGCTGGACACACTGTAATAAAAAAGGCGTCCTACAGATTCACATGAATCTGTTAGATGCCTCCTTTACTTTATAGATCTGCCAGAAATCGATTGTAAGCCTCTGTACCTGACAGCACTACATATTTTTAGAAATTTCTGTACATGCCTTCATTGCTTCAATCACTGCACTTCTAAGACCCTTTTCCTCGAGCACACGGACAGCCTCAATTGTGGTTCCTCCTGGGGAGCAGACCATATCTTTTAATTCTCCGGGGTGCCTGCCTGTCTCAAGAACCATCTTTGCACTTCCATATACTGCCTGGGCTGCAAATTTATATGCCTGGGCCCTGGGCATTCCATCTGCCACAGCAGCATCTGCCATTGCCTCAATAAACATAAAAACATATGCCGGGGAACTGCCGCTTGTGGAAACCACCACATCCATTAACCTCTCCGGAATTACTTCTACCTTGCCAAAAGCACTCAGTATGCCGACTGCATACTTTACCTCTTCCTCTGTGACATATTTATTGGGGCAGGCGGCTGTCATCCCCTCCCCTACCATGGCAGGAGTATTGGGCATAGTGCGTATAATTTTTACCGCTTTCCCAAACTGCTCTTCCAGCCATGCAAGTGTTTTGCCTGGAGCAATTGTAATAATAATCTGCCCCTTCCTGACAAAATCTTTAATCTCTGCAATCGTAGATGCATAAAACTGTGGTTTAACTGAAAGCACAACTATCTCCGCCTTCTCAACTACTTCTCTGTTATCTGCAGTGACATGGATACCATATGTTTCTTTCACCTTCTCTCTTCCGGGCTCAAAAATATCTGACCCAATAATTTCGTCTGCTTTAAAAATGCCTTCTTTAATAATTCCGCCCATAATAGCGCCAGCCATATTGCCTGTGCCAATAAAACCTAACTTCATAACACCTATCCTCCATTTGTGTAAATTTTTGGTTCAATTTCAAAGGGGTCTGTCCCTTTTGCAAAAGGGTCTGTCCCCTTTGCATTTCCAAGTATACACCCCTTATATTTGTATACAAATTAAATCTTTGAATACAATATAGCATTTCAATAATATCCTGTCAATCCTTACTTCAATACTTTTCTACTTTACTGAAAAGCTATGTTCGTTTTCAAGAGGAATCTCTTCTGTATCCATCCATTCTATGGATATAAAGTGTCCCTGATTTAGTCCTACAAGCAATTTTTGAATCAGTTTTTCTCTGCCCTGCACCTCCATGCTCACTGTACCATCCCACTCATTTTTTACCCAGCCGGTCAGATTCAGCGACTGTGCAAGATATTTAGCCGTATACCTGAAACCCACTCCCTGTACTCGGCCATGGAATATAATACGTTTCCTCACTTCAGCCATTTTCTTATTTACCTCCTTTTGATGTTCTTACCAAAAGTATCCTTTCATACCTTCAAAGGCAGACAGGCCTCCTCCAATAAGGTTTGCCTGGGGGCATTCCTTAATTTGCAGCAGCACTGTTATAGTTACCTCCCCTATTTATCTCAGCAATACCCAGTCTTATTTTCCAATCAAAGTTGCAAATCAATACCTTTTACCTTATAATCTGTATACAGAATCTAAATTTGTATACCCCAAGGGCGCCCCATAATACATGCCCTTCGGACAGACGGATTGGGTCCATTAAGACATCCTTTCATACAGTCAGTCAGATTTCGTACATCAAGATTTATCCAGGGGCACTCCCCTAAATTATACAACCACATTCAAACCTATTTAAAAATTACAACTTTGGAGGTATTGTCATGGCAGAAAGACATATTTCTCTGGCCGACCAGGCATATGAAACTATACGTACAAATATATTAAACCTCACATATCCGCCCGGAATGCAGCTAACAGAAAAACGCCTTTCCGAGGATCTGAATATGAGCAGGAACCCTGTGCGAACTGCAATTAAAATGCTGCAGGCTGAAGGCCTGATTATATCCGACTATTATAAATCAATGACAGTGAAAGAAATTACAGCAAAGGATATCCAGGAAATATATCAGCTCAGGGAACTGCTGGAAGGAGATGCATTCCGTCTCATCTTCACCACCGGACGTTGGGAGGAATACTCTTACAGGATTGAAGAAAAGGTTGTCCGCATGTGCGCTTCTGCCTCCGACATATTCCGCTGGGAGGTGGCCGATACCCATATGCATATGGAAATTATCAGTATTTATGACAATAGCCGTATTAACCGGATTTATGAAAATAATCTTTCAGAGTTAATCCGTATGGGACAACGTTCTGTCAAAAACGGCATGGATATCGCAAAGACAAACCTGAACCTGAAGAAGATGATCCAGTATATGCGTGTCAATGACTATGCAAATGCCTTTGAGATTCTTCGTCAAGATCATTTTACAATAGGAAAAGAGACTGCACTGGGATAGCCAGCCAGTCTCTTTTTATCTGCCCTTATAACACAATTTCCATCCAATCCTCTTCTGGATAATCTACTACATAGCAGTCATTGGCATAGACTCTCTCCGGCAGAACAATAAGCACATGTACCACATCCTCTTTAACAGGCATTGGAGCCAGATGCCATACTCCCGTATTAAGCTTCACTACAGTACCCTTGGGAACTATAAATGCCTCTGTCTTATCCGGAACAGGCTCTTTCGTGGCTGGGGCAACGTGAATTACCACATCCCCGTCAAGCGGCAGAATCCCCTCTCCTGTATAATTATGGTACTCTGCAGAATCCACAATCATCCTGTCTGCCTTTTCTGTCACAAGACTGGAAAAAGTAACAGGTACTTCTCCTGAAACAGGAAGCGCCACTTTATCATTATAAAATGCTCCAAGACAATTTCCTGTAGGTTCCGTCAGATTATAGAACATTCCGTACTGCGAGAATGCCTCTGCAGTCAGCATCTGTGCTTTAATTGTTCTCATAGAATTATCCTCCTACCTCAATATTTGAAATTTGTCAATATATCTCCCGATATATTTTAAAGTTTTATATCATCATCCATAAATGGATGGAATGACTGATGTTCTTTCTTCTGCCGATCTATATCCATACACTTACCCTACCAGTTCTCGCTGGGTCTTTGCCCTGACATTCCTTCCTTCTGCTTTATGGATAAAGGCACGGGGCAGACTTGTGCTATCATGCTGCCTCTTTGGGCTGATGGAGGATCCCTCCTTGTCCCCGTGCCATTACCGGCTCTCTTTCTTCTCAGGCAGCTGCTTTAAGCTGTTCCCTGCGGACATATCCGAATACTTTTTTCGGGTCGTAGTTTTCCTTTTTCTTGGCAAGCGTGTGGATCAGCGTCAGTATCTTTTTGCTGACTACGATCAATGCCTGCATCTTTTTCAGCGGATCTTTCTCCCTCGTTTTCAGGTAATGGTATAACTGTTTCATCTCATCATTTGCAGCAACCATTGTCAGTGCCATCTGATACAGCACACTCCGCAGGTTTTTCCTCCCTCGTTTGGATATCTTTGTCCCGCTCTTGTTCTTTCCTGAGCTGTCCTCCACAAGGTTATACCCTGCCATACGGCTCATCTGACGCGGGTTTTCAAAACGAGTCGGGTCGCCAAGCTCCCCAAGACACGCCGCCAGTGTTACCACGCCGATTCCCTTTATACTTAATAAGAATCCTGCATACTCGGTCTTCTCTAACATTTCTGCCATTTTTCCTTCCAGTTCTTCTGTCTGTTTCTCCAAAAGCCCCAGTTCTTCCAGCGTCAGGCTCAGTTTCAGCATGGCAGCTTCTTCCCCATAATCTACGCCGATGGAATCTTTTGCGGCTTCTACAAGCTGTTCTGCTTTCCTGCGTCCAACGGTTTTCTTTACCGCTTTCTTTATCTCTGCTGTAACCCCGTCTACACTTAGCTCAAGAATGAATTTAGGAAATGGGCATACCTTTAATATCTGCCTCGATGCTTTCCCCGTAAGCGGGCATTTGAACACTTCTGTATACTCCGGGAAAAACTCATCCAGTACCGCCGTAACTGTATTCTTCAATGCACTTTTACGCTTATTTAATCCGGTTCTGGTCGTGGACAGCACTCTCAGTTCGGCATAAATATCATGGGGCAGGTACAGTTCAAAATATCTCCCGTCCTTCACCAGCTTCCCAATCGTCAGCGCATCCTTCTTATCCGACTTTGTCTGGCTGTTATCATCAAGCTCCTTTGCCTGTTTTGTCGCATACGGATTGACGAGGACGACCCTGATCCCCTCCTGCTTATTAAGCCAGTTCGCGAATGCTTTCCAGTAATGTCCGGTGGGTTCCATTCCAACGACAGCCTCTGCAAAATTTTCCTCCTTGCATATCTGGCGGATCCTTGTTAATATAGTCTCAAAGCCGCTTTTACTGTTTTTGAATTTCAAGGCATGGCTATACTCAATGCCTCTGAAATCAACAAACCTTGCCCACTGATAGTTTTTGGCGATATCCACGCCAACTATAAGGGTATTTGTTTTGATTGCGAGTAGTTTCTGTTTCAGGCGGTCTTCATACTTTACTTTCATTGTTATAAAATCTCCTTTGTATTCTGATGTATTAAGTCGCTAAACTCATATACATCATACGGGGAGATTTTATTTTGTCAAAGTTCAAATTTCATTCTCTATAGGAATGCTGTAATAAATAGTTTTATTTTCTTTTATGGTACTGCATATTGCCCCTTTTTTCAACTATCTGTCACTTTATTTGGACTGCTTTGTATTAGTCAAATACCCCGATACAGGCATCGGGGTATTTGACCTTCGCAGCAGTCACCAAATGGACATATAAACATGCCCCCTTGGTTCGTTGCCTGCGGGAATAAAGGAGAGCGCCCGGCCAGATATCCCCATCCGCAAAACACAATGAGTCTCCAGACATGCCTGCCTTGGTTACTGCGTCTTACCCGAGAAATAAAATGACTCCGGGACACTCCCATATATACAACTGCTGCAAGAAAGTTCATTTATCAGCAGCCACTTATTATTTAGTTAAAATTCTGCTCTGTACGGTTGATAATCTCATCCTGCAAAGCTTTGCTTAAATTTCTGAAATGGTCACTGTAACCTGCCACACGCACGATCAGATCTTTGTAGTCATCTGGATTCTGCTGTGCTTTTATCAATGTCTCTCTGTCAATAACATTAAACTGGATATGGTGTCCATCCATATTAAAATACGTCCTCACCAAATTTGCCATATGGTCAAGGCCTTCCTCCCCTGCCACAACGTTTGGAGTGAACTTCTGATTCAGAAGTGTGCCGCCCGTCTGAAGGTGGTCCATTTTAGCGCAGGATTTAACAACCGCCGTGGGGCCGTTTACATCTGCCCCTTTCTCAGGAGAAATGCCTTCTGAAACAGGCTTATGTGCCAGACGGCCATTTGCACTTGCCATCATCACATCCCCAAAATATACATGGCACGTAGTTGGAAGCATGTTGATTCTGTATGTCCCCCCCACCATATTGGGCCGCCCTGTCACCTGGCTTCTGTAATATTCAAATACAGACTTCATGATATCATCAGCATAATCATCATCATTGCCATATTTAGGCGTCTTATTACGCACAAGGTTTAATATTCTGTCATGCCCCTCGAAATTATCATCCAGAGCCTGCATCAGCTCTTCCATTGTAAATGTTTTTTTATCATATACATTATATTTCACCGCAGAGAGACAGTCTGTAATGGTTCCAATACCTACCCCCTGGAGATATTTTGTATTATATCTGGCGCCGCCGCTGTTGTAGTCTTTTCCTTTAGAAATACAGTCGTTTGTAATCACAGAGAGGAATGGCACCGGCATGTATTCAGCATATATTTTCTCGATCACATTGCTTCCCTGGATTTTAATATCGATAAAATGTTTCATCTGCTTTTTAAATGCATCAAACAGTTCATCATAAGTCCCAAAATCAGCAGCATGCCCAAGCTTTAACCCAAGCTGCTTGCCAGTCATTTTATCAAACCCATTATTTAATGTCAGCTCAAACACCTTTGGAATATTAAAATAGCCAGTCAGTATATATGCCTCATTTCCAAACGCCCCAGTCTCAACACATCCGCTTGTTCCGCCGCGTCTGGCATCCTCTAATGATTTCCCTGCATTGAGGAGTTCCTGGATAACCGCCTCTGTATTATAAAATGCAGGCTGGCCCCATCCCTTCCTGGAAATCTCACAGGCACGCTTCAAAAACTTCTGAGGTGTCTTTCTGCTTATCTGTACATTAGAGCTTGGCTGAAGGAGCTTCATCTCATCCATGCAGTCCAGAATCAAATAGCTGACATTATTTACGCCGTTTTCCCCGGATGGAGTAATTCCCCCGGTGTTAAGATTTGCAAAGTCAGTATAGGTACTGCTTTCTTTCAGGGTAATACCTACTTTCGGAGGAGCAGGCTGATTATTAAATTTTACCCACAGACATTCCAGTAATTCCAGGGCCTTTTCATCGTCCAGTATCCCATCCTCCACGTCTTTTTCATAAAATGGGTTCAGATGCTGGTCAAAACGCCCCGGACTGTATGCGTCCCATGGATTCAGCTCACTGGTTACTCCAAGATGTACAAACCAATACATCTGAATCGCCTGCCAATAAGTCTCCGGCTTATGGGCCGGCACCACATCGCAATTAGCAGCGATCTGAAGCAGTTCCTCTTTTCTCTTCGGATCTGTCTCTCTCTCTGCCAACTCCCGAGCATACGCGGCATATCTTTCCCCAAGAACCATAATCGCATCACAGGCAAGCTTCATGCCTTCCAACTCATTTTTCTTATCCAGGGCCTCAGGGTCACTCATAAAATCAAGGCTATCAATGGATTTCTGGA
The DNA here is from genome assembly GCF_900604355.1 of Luxibacter massiliensis. Classification (NCBI taxonomy): domain Bacteria; kingdom Bacillati; phylum Bacillota; class Clostridia; order Lachnospirales; family Lachnospiraceae; genus Luxibacter; species Luxibacter massiliensis. Next base: position 2,867,363 of record NZ_UWOE01000001.1, read on the forward strand.
TATCCTCCTTATAATCTAAAAATCCTTTCTCATAAATCTTAACAGATCCTACCGTATGCCCCGGCCCTCTCTGCTCCATAAATTCCGTGAAAATCCCTGCCTCATATGCCTCTCTCCATTCTGCTGTCATCTGGCGCAGAATTTTGCTACGTATAGAACGCTTTTCCCAGTAAGGTATCATCACTTCTTCCTGAACTTTATAGTCCTCTTCTTTCACCTTGAAGCTGATAAGCTCCCTGTCATTCATGACATGCATATCCTCTACAGTATGGCAGCAAAGCTCTGGAAATGTAGGAGACGCCTGGGGGGAATCCCCTTTTTCTCCCACAATCAGCTCTCCTTCACCAATATACAAGGTTTTTGTAGAAAAATAATCTTTCAGTACCTGCCCTCTTAATTCGGGTATGGACAATTCTCCCTCGTATTTTTTGTACGTCTCAGTCTCGCTTACCGCACGCTCCAAATCAATATGGGCCGGAGTATCCAGACTTAATTTCCTCAGCTTCTTAACACGGGCATTCATTCCTCTTTCTTCCATTGTTTTAACCTCCTATTTTGACATTCTGGAATCCTGCTTTCTGGAAAAGCTCTACAAAGTGTTCCATTTCTTCTTTATCAGGTGCATGTAAATCAGCGCCCTCATAACATCTCCCAATTTTAGGGTATTTGCCTGAACCAGTATTATGATAAGGAAGCAGATTCACTCTTGCTGCACATATCTGCTTCTCCTGCAACCACTTTATAATCTCCTGCATAGCCCTCTGGCTTCCATTTACTTCCTTAACCACAGGAATACGGATGTATATATGGGCCCCTGCCCTGCTTAACTTCTCTAAATTCTCCAGGATCTGCCCGTTTCCTGCCCCCATATACTGCCTGTGGACTGCCTGGTCAATGGTCTTTATATCATACAGAAACGTCTCTATATATGGCAGAATCCGTTCATAGTTCTCATATGGAGCCTGCCCACACGTGTCAATTGTGACAGAAATACCCAGGCGGTGCAGTTTTTTGACCAGTGCTTCCACAAAGTCCATATCTGCAGTCATAACCTCTCCGCCTGACAGTGTCACGCCCCCGCCAGATTCCTCATAAAACATTTCGTCTTTCTTAAGTTCCTTTACAAGCTCATCAACAGAATATTCCCTGCCGGTGACCTCCCTCAGGTTTAGGTTACATGCATCTGTGCATTTTCCACATACCATACATTTATCCCTGTCTGTGAAAGCCTTGCCCGCCCTGATAGAAACAGCGCCCAGGGGACAGGCTCCCGCACAGTTCCCGCAGCCTGTACATTTCTCCTCATCACAGGACAATTCTTTTGTATAACTCTGAGTCTCTGGATTATGGCACCATGTACACCTTAAATGGCAGCCTTTGAAAAATACTGTTGTACGGATCCCATCCCCATCATGGATGGAATATTTCTGGATATCAGTTATCAGACTCATGACTCTATTCTCCGTTAAAATTTATAAAACATTTTGCCATTCTCTGCAAATTTTTCAGTTCTCTAATATAAGGATTCCTGCTTCTGCAAAAGATACAATCTTTTAGCCGGGTGCCCCTTTAGACCACCGTTTGTACTATAGTCTAATTTATCATATTCTCTTCTTACTGTCAAGAATTTATCAATATAATAGGCCTCTATTTCCACTCGAACTAACGGCTTTTTATTTTTGTTCTGTGGAAATATATTTGCAGGCCACTTTCTCTAAATATGAATACTTTATTTTTTTAGGGGCACATTTCCCAATAGAAGCTAAATAACCGGCTTTTACTGACTGTATCCGAAAGCATCAATGTTAAAATTAAAACATTTACTCCGGCTTATTGTTAAATTCACATTACTATGCTATGATATAAATCAGATTTGTTCTGATTACAAAGGGCCACACCTGAGTAAAAAGGCGCACAGATACGAAAAGCACTAATATTGGGAAGCATTTCCTTAAGCAAAAGGGGACATTATGCTTCTATATTTCAGCCTGCGCCCATCGGTGCAGGTTTTTTTGTGGGATATACCCACACCCAGTCCCCTGCCGTATTAAATCTATTCTAATAGGAGGTTTTATGAATACAGAAACCAACACACGAATCGCCCTCGTCGGCATAGTCCTGGATACGACAGAGTCCGTCGACGAACTTAACCATTTACTGAGCCAATATGGCCAATATATCGTAGGACGCATGGGTATACCCTACCGCAAAAAAAACATTTCTATCATCAGTATTGCACTAGATGCACCGAACGATATTATCAGCGCACTCTCCGGGAAGCTGGGTATGCTGCCCGGGGTAAACAGCAAAACAATTTATGCTAAGACAAAATAGGTACAGGTCTGATTTAAATTAGGGACGTAACCCTTTTGCATTTTGTTACGTCCTCAAGGGGTATTTTATGAAAAATATTATTGATAAACTGGAACAGGAACACACGCTTACTCAAAATGAGTGGACTGCTTTAATCGCGGGCCATTCCCTGGGAGATGCGGAATATTTATTTGAACGGGCACGGGAAATCCGGCACAGGCATTATCATCATGATGTTTATACCCGTGGATTGATTGAATTTACAAATTATTGTAAAAATGACTGTTTTTATTGTGGTATACGCAGGAGTAACCGTATAGTGCAGCGGTACAGGCTAACAAAGGAGCAAATTTTGGATTGCTGCAGCCAGGGGTATTCCCTGGGATTTCGTACATTTGTCCTCCAAGGAGGAGAGGATGGATATTTCACGGATGAGATTATGGCGGATATTGTAAGTACCATACATAGCCTGTATCCCGATTGTGCCATCACCTTATCTTTAGGCGAGCGTTCTTTTGAGAGTTATCTGCTTTTATTTGAAGCTGGCGCCGACAGATATCTGCTCAGGCATGAAACTTTTGACTCCGGCCACTATGCCGCCCTGCATCCCAAACCCTTGTCCGCCCTGAACCGACAGCAATGTCTCTGGGATCTGAAAAAGATTGGATATCAGGTGGGCACAGGCTTTATGGTTGGCTCGCCCTGGCAGACAGCAGAGAATCTGGCAGATGATATGTTATTTTTGGGAGAGCTTAATCCACAGATGGTAGGAATCGGCCCCTTTATTCCCCATCATGATACTCCTTTTGCCGAATATCCGGCAGGAACACTGGAGCTTACACTGTTCATGCTGGGATTAATCCGCCTTATGCTCCCTAAGGTTTTACTTCCTGCCACAACAGCACTGGGTACTATAGCGCCTGACGGCAGAGAGCAGGGGATTCTGGCAGGGGCAAATGTAGTCATGCCGAATCTTTCCCCCACAGATGTAAGAAAAAATTATCTTCTTTATGACAACAAAATCTGTACCGGAGATGAGGCCGCCGAATGCAGAGGCTGCCTGGAGCGCCGCATGGATTCTATTGGTTACCATCTTGTATCTTTACGGGGAGACTCCCTGAATATAGATCCGCCACTCTAACTGCAAGGCCTTGCAGAATGCAAATTAGAAGAGGCTCTTGTTGTATTTTACTCAAACAGGCCACTGTCCGCTCATGGGATATATATTTTAAGTAGTCCTGGGACATGAAACTATATTGCAATTTGTTTATCAAATTCTACAAATGAAATGGAGGAAAAGAAAATGTATGATGTAAATTCAAAATGCGCTGATGAATTTATCAGCCACGAGGAGATTCTAGAGACCCTCTCCTATGCAGATGAGAACAAGGACAATGTTGCCCTCATTGATTCCCTGATTGAAAAGGCTAAAAAAAGAAAGGGCCTTTCACACCGGGAGGCCTCAGTTTTGCTCGCCTGTTCTATTGAAGAAAAAAATCAGGAAATCTACAAACTTGCAGAACAGATAAAAAAGGACTTTTACGGCAACCGTATTGTTATGTTCGCCCCTCTTTATCTGTCCAATTATTGTATTAATGGATGTACTTACTGTCCATACCACAGTAAAAACAAACACATTGCCAGAAAACAACTTTCCCAGGAGGAAATCCGCCGGGAGGTTATTGCCCTCCAGGATATGGGGCATAAACGTCTCGCTCTGGAAGCTGGGGAAGATCCGATCCGTAATACCATGGAATACTATCTGGAATCCATCAAAACAATTTACAGCATTAAACACAAAAACGGAGCTATCCGCCGGGTAAATATTAATATAGCAGCTACAACTGTAGATAATTACCGCCTTCTCAAAGAAGCTGGCATAGGCACATATATTTTATTCCAAGAAACTTACCATAAGGAAAGCTACCTCACCCTTCATCCCACCGGGCCAAAGCACGACTACAATTACCATACTGAGGCTATGGACCGTGCCATGGAAGGGGGCATTGACGATGTGGGAGTAGGCGTTCTGTTTGGCTTGGACAAATACCGTTATGAATTTGCAGGACTTCTCATGCATGCAGAACACTTGGAGGCAGCCTTCGGGGTAGGCCCGCATACAATCAGCGTTCCACGCCTTCGCCACGCAGACGATATCAACGCCGACGCCTTTGATAATGGTATTGATGATGATACTTTTGCAAAAATTGTTGCCTGTATACGGATTGCCGTGCCGTACACTGGTATGATTATCTCCACTCGGGAAAGCCAAAAATGCCGTGAGAGAGTCCTGCACCTGGGAATATCCCAAATCAGCGGCGGATCCCGCACGAGTGTGGGCGGCTACTGTGAACCTGAACCAGATGACGCCAAATCCGAGCAATTTGATGTCAGTGATACTAGAACTCTTGACGAGGTTGTGCGGTGGCTGATGGAAATGGAGTACATACCCAGCTTCTGCACAGCCTGTTATCGTGAAGGCCGCACGGGAGACCGTTTCATGTCTTTATGTAAAAGCGGCCAAATCCAAAACTGCTGCCATCCTAATGCTCTGATGACCTTAAAAGAATATCTTATGGATTACGCTTCCCCAGAAACAAAAACCCTGGGGGACCAATTGATTGAAAAAGAAGTATTAAATGTGCCAAATGAAAAGGCCCGTGCAGTCGTAATAGAAAATCTCCGCCTGATAGAACAAAATAACCGCAGAGATTTTCGTTTCTAAAACTAGGAGGAATGAAATGAGTCTAAACGCCGTACCATCTGCAGACAGGATACACATCGGTATTTTTGGGAAACGCAATGCAGGAAAATCCAGCATCATTAATGCTATGACCGGGCAGAGCCTGGCTATTGTCTCTGATATAAAAGGCACTACCACTGATCCCGTCCTAAAAGCCATGGAACTCCTCCCCTTGGGCCCGGTTGTCCTCATTGACACCCCTGGCCTGGATGACGAAGGGCCTCTGGGTGACCTCCGTGTTAAAAAGGCTTATCAAACCCTAAATAAAACCGACATTGCCGTCCTTGTGGTGGATGGCTCTGCCGGAGTGACACAGGAAGATATAACCATATTAGGCCAAATCCAAAAAAAACAAATCCCATATGTAATTGTATGGAATAAATCAGACCTGTCTGCTATTTCTGGGGAGGCGGAAATACCACCGGAAGTTTCCAGTATATTCCCACAGGTTCCGCCAAGCCAGATGATCGCAGTAAGTACCAAAACCGGAAAAAATATCCGCCAATTAAAAGAGCTGATTACCCGGCAGCTTCCATCCAGAGACAATAACAAAAAAATTGTCGGTGACCTTATCCAGCCATCCGACTTTATTGTTCTCGTAGTGCCTATCGACAAAGCTGCCCCAAAAGGCAGGCTTATCCTCCCTCAGCAGCAGACTATCAGGGATATTTTAGATACTGGCGCAGTTTCAATCGTCACAAAAGAAACTGAATTAAAGGCCACCTTGCAGAACCTAGGTAAAAAACCGGCTCTTGTAATTACTGACAGCCAGGTATTTGATAAAGCAGACAAAGAAGTGCCCCATGAAATTCCCTTGACTTCCTTTTCCATACTATTTGCCAGATATAAAGGGAGCCTGGAAACAGTAGTTCATGGCGCAGCCGCCCTGGATCTGCTGGAATCCGGGGATAAGCTCCTTATTTCCGAAGGTTGTACACACCATCGGCAATGCGGAGATATAGGCACCGTAAAGCTTCCCCAATTGATAAACAGGCACACCGGCAAAGAACTGGACTTCGAATTTACCAGCGGGACTGAATTCCCCCTGGATCTGTCCCAGTACAGACTTATCATACACTGCGGCGGTTGTATGCTCAATGACAGAGAAATGAAATACCGTATAAAATGTGCACAGGATCAGAATGTCCCTATCACAAATTATGGAACCGCAATCGCCTATATGCAGGGAATCCTGAAAAGAAGCATCCAGATATTTCCTGAATTAACCAGTTATTGCTAAGCTTGGGCGGCCATTGACCTGCCCAGACAGCCGCCCTTTACTGATGCCGTTTTTCAGCAGAAGTTATGAAATATAAGGGTCCACAAGGAAGTACCGCTGCTTATCCTATGTGCCTTAACCTTGGATCGTACCAACCAGGCCCACGGCTGCTAACACGATCCCGGCAATGAATAAGAATGCGGATACAGTAATCAATGCAATCACTGTCCCCGGCCTGCCGCTGGGGAACAACGTATCTCTATAGCCAGGAATATTGCTATGCAGCAAATAATTCCCTATATACAGGCAGGCCGGAGCAATGGCGCACATGGCCATATAAATTCCTGCACTGGCGACAGACATGGAACCCATCTGGACCGATCCTACATCATACCCTCCCATCTGGGTATACATATCCTTCATGCCAAAAAGCAGCACAAGAGGTAAAAGGTTATTAATAAAATGAAAGAGACAGTTATAGAACATACTGCCGGTCTCAAGCATAATATACGCCATAACCACGCCTCCTATAGCTGTAGGCACAAACCGGACCGCATCTCCATGGAATGCCCCAAATATGGCCCCGGAGATCAGAATCGCGGCCCATTTATTTTTCTTTGGGTTCAGACTTTGGAAAAATACTCCCCTAAACACAGCCTCCTCGCAAACAGCTGGTGTTACTGCAATAATCAGGACTGCTGCCCAAAAGGGCACGCTTAGCATAACAAAGCTCAGTCCCGCATTTCCACCTATCACTTTTTCTGGAAAAAAGATACTGATACACAGAACCAGCGTCATCTCAACGAGAAAGGATCCTACCCACATTAAAACTGTTCCGAAAATCCCTGCTCCTGTAGGCTTTCTAAAGGGAAATATAATTTGGGGGTTTCTCTTTGAAAATACGGCCAGCAGTACCACCGCAGCCAGCATCAGCCACTCCCCAATCAAAGTACCGTACAACCCAATCCTCCCCGCAAGTATTGGTGAAACCACAAAAATTACAGCTGCAGCCAATATAAGTGCCGCTATCCCATGCCATACTCTAAATTGCTTATCATTCTCACCCATAACATTCTCCTGCTATTTTCATTTTTTGCCCGCCAACCGCCTGTTTTTCACTGAGGCTTCCAGCTATCGGGTAGACATATCTAATTATAATTCCCTGCTATCCCTAACACATACCTTTCCCTGCAAATCCGCTGCTAACGCCTTGAATTAAGGTTCTATTTATTCTATCATTTATAGGGGGAAAACTCTACACTAAATTTATTGAAATGGCATATCACTATCATTTAAAGTGGCAGGTGCAAAAAAGGGAAGCATATCCTTTTAAAGGATACCCTCCCCTTATGCCCCTGCCTGCACAGTAAAGGCTGATATTTTTACTTATCTTCTTGTTTCACAAGATGATACCCCCATTTTCCTGAGATATCCTCCCCCGTTTCTGGCCCTGAGGAATGGGAACCTCCTTTAAGGGGACTGTCACGATTTAGCATGGAGTCCATTCCCCCGCTCCCATCCCCCGAAGGGACGGGTTCCTCTAAAGCAGCCGGATACGGCATCTGTGAAGAATGGTTTTCCACAACATATTTATCTATGCCTGACGATTTTCGATTTTCCATATCCCAGGCGTCTGTTATCCCCTTGTCTGGCACAGTAACATTTTCCTTTCCAGGCTGGCCATCCCATAAATCATCCTGTGTCTGGCCAGACTTTGGCATCTTCTCTTCTTGTACAGCCATATCTGGTGTATCCCCGCCCGCCGCATATTCTCCCCGTTTTCGGAAAGTAATTTCTGCTTTAAACAAATCTGCCTCCGTAGATATTTTCAGTTCCCCATGCTGAAGCTCTGTAAAACTCTTAGCTATCGCAAGTCCCAATCCAGAACCCTCCGTATTCCTGGCAGAATCTCCTCTGACAAACCGGTCCGTGATCTCATCTGTATTAAAGTTTAGTTCTGAAGCTGATATATTTTTCATTGTAATAGTTACCTGCTGCCCGCTGTCATACACCTCAATATATACTCTTGTATGGGGCATTGCGTATTTAGTAATGTTGACAATCAGATTCTCAAAAATACGGTATGTTTTCTGGCTGTCAAGCCAAAGTACTACTTTTTGTTCCGGGAGTTTCCACCGAAAATCAAGATCTGTCTCCTTTATTTTACTGTCACACTCTAACTCCACCTGCTTCAACAGGCCGGAAATATCCACCTGCATAAAATCTAATGTCACTGTTTTGCTTGCCGCCTTACTAATTTCAAACAAATCTTCTATTAGTACCTTCAGCCGCAGTGATTTACGCTCCAGAATCTCTGTGTATTCCTTCCTTTTGTTTTCGTCCCTCTCATTCTTCAGCAAATCAATGTATGTTATAATTGCGGTAAGTGGAGTTTTTAAATCGTGTGAGACATTCGTGACCAACTCTGTCTTCATTCTTTCACTTTTGACCTCCTCCTCCACAGCTCTCTTAAATCCGCTCTGTATTTTTTTTAATTCTTCCTGGACTGGGTTAAAAATACCCATGTCATAAGTTAGCGGTGTGTCCAGATCGCCCTTAGCAAGCTGGTTCGCCTCATGGATGAGAAGTTTATATTTACCCCTGATATCGTCTGCAAGTTTTTTCATAAATACGAACAGTATAATTGAATAGATAATAAGTCCCAGAATACCATAGAACCAGAGAGTGCACAGGCCCACCAGGATTACAAAATTCGCCGCTGTTATTTTTATGAGCATTTTGTTTGTCTTATCTGTAAAATCCATATGGGTTAGTCCATTATACTGCTTTTTGCAAAAACCCTTCAGCTTACTCCAAATTCCACCGGCTCCTCTTTTTACTTTTTCTCCATATTCATTCCCCCCACTTTTGAACCACCGAATCCCCCTTGCACAGAGAGTACGCTGCTTCCAATATTCCTTTTTCATTTTAAATATGGCAGTGAGGCAGACAACTCCCCAGAAAACAACGGCAAATATGATAAACCACATGAGGATATTTACTGCTCCAGAAATGATATTATTATAAAGACTGCTATCTGGGATGAGTCCCTGGCCAATGGTCAGCCACACAATCTTTGCAGGATAATATGCAAGGCTCAGCAACAGTAAAAATACACAGAGCACTCCCTCAAAGGGGACTTTAAACAGCCGATATTCTCCAATACTATAATCTAAACGCATAGATATAAAGATTGCCGCCAGCGCAGTAATTGCAGTGAAAGCTGCCACAATTCCACAGAACGCAGAGTTCTCCATCAGCTCATGTACGGAAAGATAATTTGTAGATCCATCTCCTCCAATATACTCATCCAGGCTCTCCTCTGTCATCCCGTATACAACCTGCACCTCCTTTGGGGAGGAAATAGACCTCCACTGCGTATCAGACAATTGAATCTGCAGCAAATCCTGTTCCAGCCTGTACTGCGTCCTCTCGTCCAGTTTCATACCGCTTACTTGGATATCTGAAAGCTCTCCATCTTCCTGAAAAGTAAATGATGCCCTAAATACATAAGGAGTATCCTCCTGCCTGTTCAATTTAGTAATAGTAGACCTTTCATTTCTTCCAAGCAGAGGATTCCCCTCCCAGTCAAAGACCTCATAGTCCATATATTTCCTAAGCAGGTCAAACTGGTCTCCACTGTACTCCTGCAGGACATAAGCCCGGTCGGTCTCTTCAAACACTTCATTGTTCAGTATATAATTCCCTTCCACAAGTGCACTGGATATCCCATAAAACACATCTTCACTGATGCTTTTCCCCTCCAACTGCTCCTTCATGTCATGGTAATATATGGAATACGACAGTACCATGCCTACGGAACAGAGCAGAAGGACCAATAGCACAAATATAACCGCTTTCTTATGACTGTTTTTCAATTTTATACCCAACACCCCACACCACCTTTAAATATTTTGGATTTTTAGAATCCACCTCTATTTTTTCACGAATGTTCCGCACATGAACCATAATTGTATCTGTGCTAATTGCCTTCTCCTGCCAGACCCTCTCATAGATCTCCTCCGCGGAAAATACGCGGCCCGGGTTTTTGGCAAGAAGCAGTAAGATTTTATATTCAATAGGTGTCATTTTTACCGGATTTCCATCTACGGAAACCTCTACTGTATCCTCATTGATCTCAAGGCCTCCAATCACGTGCACATTCTCCCTGGGTTCCAGTTTCTCCAGAAACCTCCGGTAACGCCTGAGTTGTGAATTTACCCTGGCCATCAGCTCCATAGGTGTAAAAGGTTTCGTCACATAATCATCGGCCCCAATATTCAGTCCCATAATCTTATCTACTTCCTCAGATTTGGCGGAGAGCATAATAACAGGAAACTCGTACTTTTCCCTCAGCTTCATTGTCATACGGATCCCATCCATCCGCGGCATCATCACATCTACAATGGCCAGATGGATTTCTACCTTCTCCATGACCTCTAGTCCTTCCACCCCGTCAGAAGCCTGATACACTTCATATCCCTGGCTCTGAAGATATATCTGCACCCCCTCCCTGATCTCCTTGTCATCCTCCACAATTAATATATGATTCGTATCCATAGTTTCCTCCTGATTTGTTGATAGGGGTCTGTCCCCTTTGCAAACTGCTCTGTCCCTTTTGCATAGGGGTCTGTCCCTTTTGCATAGGGGTCTGTCCCTTTTGCAATTTGCTCTGTCCCCTTTTTAAATTTCCTTTACCAGTATACCACATTCCTTTATATTTGCATTGGAAGGAAGTTCTGGAATATGCTTTTTGTCTACTTCCCCGTAATTATGGACTGCAACTGTGACTGTAGAAAATGGCAGGGGTACCACATATCTGTCCCACCTCCAGACAAGGCGGAGTTTTGATGAGTAGGAAACTGCAATTCCAACAAAATCTTCACAGGCCTGTTCTGACATATAAAATGCAAGTTTTTTAGGTTCATGCCTGGGGCCCAGAGGGCCGTCCAGAGCCACAGCGATAGAGCGTGCCCGTTCGTAGGAATTCTGAAGAATTGTTTTTAGGACCCCAAATGCCGCAAACCCGTCTGGTACTCTTAATGCATGGCCGCCGCAAAACTCTACCATATCTTGAATATAATCTCCCCTTTTATCGGCAGTGATAATTACATCCACAGGATTTGTCTGTTTTGAGAGGTCCGCCAGAACAAGATTCATAAAGAAACTATCCTCGTGCCAAAATCCGAATACTTGGTTCCCGCAGCACATTGTATTTTCCACCCACTGTATTGTCACTGTCTTTTCAAGAAGCCTTAAATATCCCCTGAATAAATTCATCAAAACGCACTGTCCGATTTTTCTCACTCTCATATTCCGTCCCCACTTTCTCCTTTTCGCTGATACACTGGGTATACAACAACTCTTCATACAAAGCCAGCCTGGATGAATGTAACCCCGATGCTGTGGCTTCGGCCTGTATTTTTAACTTTTTATGGTTATTCTCCTCTATGGCTTCCAGAATTTTCTCTGTCCATTCTTCTACATTTTCTCTTGTAGCATAACCGTTTTTTCCATCTACAATTATGTCCTCTACCCCTGTGCCCTGTACTGCAACAACCGGTACGCCTGATGCAAGAGCTTCAGCCAGGACAATCCCCTGGGTCTCCGATGTGGAAGCAAATAAAAACAGGTCACACGCGGCAAGATAGTTCTTTAGTTCTTGATTATCCACATTACCCATAAACAAAACCTCTTTAGAAATCCCCAGGTCTCCAGCCATCTTTTCCAGCTGGCTGTGCATACTGCCTTCCCCTATAAATAAGACCCGAAATACTCCCCCTATTTTTTCTTTAAGACATGCAATTCCTTTTAATAGAAAATCTGGATTCTTTTCTTCCTCTAAACGTGAAACCGTACAAAACAAATATTGGCATCTACTCCCGAACCGTTCCCTCAATTCTTTTATTTTCTCTTCTTCTTTTATAAAAAAGGAATCTTCCAACCCCGTCGGAAATACAGCGGTTCTAGTTTTAGTACCGTTCTTCTTTATTCTGTCTGCCATCCCTGCACTGGGGGATAATATCAAATCACATTGATTCGTAAACCACCGCATATACCAGGGAACTAACCTTTTCCTCGCCATATCAGTCCACCCCCTGCATATCTTGCTGCTTATGCTCCTCCATCCACAGCCTGTCCCTTCACTCCTGCCCTGGCTGGCTCCTGTATCCCTCTCCCTAAATGGCCTGAGATAGTGCAGGTAGTCCTCATATCGTGTATGATATGTATAAATAACAGGAAGGTGATACTTTTTTCCAAGGTACAATGCCACCGGCCCTGTAAACATGGGATGATGTACATGGATACAGTCAAACCTCTCTTTTTTGAAGCAATCCAGTATTTCCCACAGGATCAGCCTGGGAAAAATCATGCCATTTTCCATTCTGTGGCTGCCCGTACGGTAACGGACCACCCTGGGCTGCGCCTCCTCGGGATTTGAATAATTTATGCCTATACCTTCCTCCCTGCTGTCTCCTCCATAGTCAGGGGCAAATACAGCCACGTCATGCCCAAGACACACAAGTTCCTTAGCCTGACGTTCCACGGAGACAGGCACTCCCCCTATAAATGGCTTATAATTATTTGTCAACATTGCAATCTTCATCTTATGCCTCCCATCTCTTTTACCGCCCTGCATAGTCTGTCAATTAATCAGGCATGGCGCCTTTTCCTATAAGTTTTTTACTTTTCCTCCATGATTACGCCAGTACTTTTATTGCCGCCTCTCCAAAAAAGTAGCCTGCTCCCACGAATACCAGATTCCAAATAAAAATCCCAAGTGCTGAACTCACTGTATATTTCATAAAATCCATCTTTACCATGCCGGCCGGAATGGATATAATGGTGCGCACCATGGGAAGAAGTTTACTAATGAATACACCTATACATCCCTTTTCCCGGAGCATCGCCATCTTTTCTTCAATAACATCTTTGTGCTTGGGGAACTTCTTGAAATACCATTCCATCACCTTCTGCCCTCCCAGCCTTCCAAGAAAATAAAGAAGCCAGCTTCCTGTCAGGCCTGCTGCTACAGAGAGCAGCATAACCATAGGAAAACTAATCTCTCCTTTTGCTGCCCATATGCCTGCCAAGGGCATAATCACACCTGCAGGAAAGCCAGGAAGATTCATATATTCGAGAAGCACAATCAGAAAAATAAAAAAAGCGCCATATTGTAAAAAATATTGTGTCAGCATCTGGATATTCATAGAAATGCCCTCCCTTCATTGTATTAAGAATAAAATAGAAATCTAAAGGTGACGGCTATAAGAAGCAAAAGAAATTCTTAAGAAAGTATAAGATTTTATGAATGATATATCCTTCAGATACACGGCTGTATCTGGGGCAGTCCCCGCCTCCCTTTCACACGGCCATATTGACCATAGGGAAGCACTGCAAAATTTGTATACATAAAAGCTTTTGAACCCCGCTTTTCTAAAACCTTTTTTGTAAAAATCCCAGTAGAAATATTTATTGAACTGCTAATGTTCAATAAGTATAACCTGATCGGACACAGTCCGCCTGCCCCTTTGGGGCCTGCTTTAAGGGATGCCCTTTGGGTATAGATATAAAAACAAAAAACCCCATACAGACATACGGGGGATTAAACAACAGCAATGTATATTTTTCCAAAAAATGTTGCATGAATCATGGGTTTTGGACATTCTGGAGTAGTAAATACCATGGATAAAGAATACAGCCAGTGCCAAAAGAAGGTAGAATCATCAATACAGAGGACTCCTGCCAGTAAGAGGACAATAAGATATATTTATTGAACTGCTAATGTTCAATAAGGTATAAAATGCCGGGGATAAATATGGGGAAAAAAGCTTCTCCCTATATTTATCCCCGGCATCCGCCATAACATCAATTACAATCTATCACTTTTACGCGTGGGGAATATCTGTATATTCAGAGATCTCCCTGCTAGTTGTACATAGATCCTCATATCCCAATTCATGTATATCTTCATGTCCCGTAATTCTTGCAAATGTCCTAAGCTCTTCAAAACTACAGTTCAAAAAGTTCCCTACGCGCTGCGATGCGGCATCAATCTTCAGCCTTTCTCTCAGTTCGGGATTCTGTGTTGCAACCCCCACAGGACAATTCCCACTGCCGCATATACGGAATTGCTGGCATGCAGCAGCGATAAGGCCTGCTGAAGCTACTGCTACAGCGTCTGCTCCCATAGCAATTGCTTTGGCAAAATCAGAAGATACTCTAAGTCCGCCTGTAATAACCAAGCTGATATCATCCGCCCCAACTTCTCTTAAATACTTTCTTGCCCTGCATAATGCATATATGGTAGGTATACTAGTAGCATCCCTCACTAAGCGGGGACTTGCCCCTGTAGCTCCTCCACGCCCATCAATGGTGATAAAATCAGGCTCTGCAAAGACACAATATTCCAAATCCTTTTCTATCTTCCCTGCTGCAATTTTGATTCCTATAGGACGGCCCCCTGACCCTGCCCTGAGCTGTGAAACTAAATCTTTCAGATCTTCTTTACTGCGTATCTCCTCAAATTTAGAGGGACTAATAATATCCTTTCCCAGCGGCTTATTCCTGACCGCCGCAATTTCTGACGTCACCTTCTCCCCGGGAAGGTGTCCCCCCATCCCAGGTTTGGTCCCCTGGCCAATCTTTATTTCTATGGCATCGGCATTCTGCAGGTTCTCCGGTGTTACGCTATATTTATTAGGAACATATTCAAATATGTACTTATGGGAAGATTCCATCTCTTCCGGCAGAATACCTCCCTCCCCGCTGCACATCGCAGTCCCTGCCAGGGCAGCGCCTTTCGCCAGGGCAATTTTAGTCTCTCTCGAAAGAGCCCCGAAAGACATGTGTGAAATATAGGCAGGCCCCTCAAGAACCATAGGTTTTTCTGCCTTTTTCCCTATCACTGTCTGTATATTTACAGGGGCATGTTCATCTAAGGGCGGAGGATTTAACTGAGCGCCCAGAATCAAAATATCATCCCAACCCGGCATCGGCATTTTCGTTCCCATAGCCTCGATAATGGATTTTCCACTCACAGCCATCTGATGAATCTCTTCCATATAGCGGCAGGAATCATCCCGTCTGTAAAACTCAGCCGGATATGATAATAGGCTGCTTTCCTTTTCCACTGAAGGAATTTCATGTCCGCTGCCCTCTGCCGGATCATCTTCCTTATGGAATACCCTTACGGGCTGCCTGCACACTGGACAGGCTGTAAGCTCAGAAAAAGGGACATCCTCTTTCTCTTCATCATAAATAAAGCCACAAATACCGCATTTATACTTCGCCATCTTATTTCCCCCTTTTATTTTTATATTGCGCAATACCCGTCCTCAAACCAACATAATTTATCCAGAGGCATCCCATGCCCTTAAAGGCAAAAGGATATTTAGGCATCCTGCATAGTTTTCCTTATTGAACATTAATAGTTCTACAAGTATACCTAAAAACAGCCTTTCCCCTGGCAGACAGGCTTACTTCTTAGAAACCAAAGATGAATGTATAGCGTTGTATCTATTATAGCTGGTATAAAATAGTCAGTCAATACAAATAGTAACAATTACTATTCCTGTGCTATAGCCTCTTACTTATCTGGCTATATGGCCATTTAATAGATCATCGATCATTTTGGATGCTTCACTACGGGTGATTTTCCCTGGCTCCCACTCCAGATCCAGCTTTTGCCCACGGATCAGCTTCTGCAAAAACTGTATTTGTTTCTGTGTGGCCGGCGCACTCTTCTTCTGCTTATAATTGAGCTGCATAGGGCAAAACAGCCTGGGTTCCCTGGGTTCAAAATAATGGGCAAGGGTCTGGTAAAGTTTGGCCGTGGCAAGAGCATCGTGGTATGCCCGGTGGGCAGATTGATTCTCAATCTGGTAATATGAGCACAGACTCCCCAGGCTCTTAGATTCCATATTTTTATGTACTTTGCGGGCAATTCTAAGTGTGTCAATTCCAGACTTTTCAAACTGCAGTCCTTCTGCCAGTGCACTTATCTTCATAAAGCTGTAATCAAAGGATATGTTATGGCCTATCAAGATATCTTCCCCACAAAATTCAATGAATCTTGGTATAATTTCACTCCTTGTCCCTGCACCTTCAACCATCTCGTTGGTAATGCCGGTCAGTTCCTCCACTTCAGGCGAAATCTGCCCAGTGGGCCTGATAAACTCCATAAACCGCTCTGCAACTTTTCCTTCCCTTACCTTCAGGGCCCCAATCTCAATGATTTCATTTTGTTCCGGATTTAGACCGGTGGTCTCCAAATCAAACGCAATATAAGATTTTAACATAATGTCTCTTAATTTTCTCCTGCTTTAAGTAATTCCAACACATCCCAGAGACTATCATACCGACGCCAGGCCAGTCCCAGTATTTCTGCATCAGGCTCTACCAAATCTGGAATAATGATGGCCCGCATTCCGGCAGAACAAGCTGAACGGATACCAGCCGGGGAATCCTCCAGCGCCAATGCATAACGTGGTTCTACCTGAATCTCCAGACATGCCCTGCGGTAAATTTCTGGACTTGGTTTTCCCTCTGACACCATATCTCCATATACGGCGCCCTGAAAATATTCCATCAGTCCCTGCCTTTTCAGCATATCACTGGCATGTTCCCTGCGCGAAGATGTGGCAAGGGCAATCCTGTATCCCTGGGCAGATGCATATTTTAATATTTCCTCTGCACCGGGTTTCTTTTCCAGTCCTTCACTTTCTATAATGTCATGATATCTTTTTCTAGTCATATCCGTAAATTTTCCCATTGGGAAACTGGGACTGACATTCTCTTTGAAATACATCTCCCGCCTTTTCACATTAAATCCAATTGTATGGTAAATATGGCTTCCAAAATGTTCATATCCAAGCTTCTGCCCCGCCCATTCCCAGGAACGCTGTACTACCCTTTCTGAATCAAAGAGAAGTCCATCCATATCAAAAACCAACCCAGATACCGGCGGGTATATCTGGCTACTCAAAGTAAATCCCCTTGCCTGTACAGTCATTAATATAGGTTACAATTTCTTCCAGTTTACGAACTGCCTCCTGCATCTCTTCAAAGTCATCCCCCCGAAGCTTTTTATAGACTAACGCCCCTTTTACTTCCTTGAGCATCTTGATCAGTTCCTGGTTCCTTCCATCCATGCCTGTCTCTCCTTTCATCAAAGCAGCCTGCATTTTATGGCCTCTGCCTACAGACATCCTCCGCATTTTCCCGAAAAATATTGTTGCCCTTAAAACTTACTGCCTGCTGAATTGTATCTCCCCCGTACTTGCATCCATCCCTTCTATGATGGCCAGGGATTCCAACTGGAACCCAAGATTCCGTATAATTCTGCCCCCTGACTGAAATCCCTTTTCAACAGCGATTCCGATCCCCTCAACTGTCGCCCCTGCTGACTGTACAATCTGGATGAGTCCCTGAAGCGCGCAGCCATTTGCAAGGAAATCATCAATAATCAGGACATGGTCGTCCGGTGAAAGAAATTTCTGCGCTACAATTACATGATTCCTGCACTTATGGGTGAAGGACTCGACTTCCGCCACATACATCTCCCCCTCCAGGTTTATGCTTTTTGATTTCTTCGCAAATACAACCGGCACCTGGAAATGCTGCGCAGCAATACAGGCAATTCCGATCCCAGAGGCCTCAATGGTCAAAATTTTGTTAATAGGTTTTTCTGCAAAACGCTCCTTAAATATCCGGCCCATCTCGTTAAACAGTCCAATATCCATCTGGTGGTTGAGAAAGCTGTCCACCTTTAGTACATTCCCCTCCTTTACAATGCCGTCCTTTAAAATCCTTTCCTCTAATACGTTCATTATATCCTCCTTTCAAAGGGGTCTGACCCTTTTGAATTCCATTATCTCCTAATTCTCGTTTGTTTGAAATATTTCGAAAACTTTACGTAATATAAAAGAATTGGCCCATGCCACAAGAGCCACCCCGATTACCAGCCACAATGATAATCCAATCATCAGATTTCTCGTATTGAGAAGAGTCAAAATAACAGGGCCCGCCGTCACCACTGCCATCAGCAATGTATAGGGCAGCCTGGCCACAAACAAAATCAATGCATTCTTCAGTGTATTTTTCACGGTGTTCTCATAACGGGCCGTCAAGGGGAATGCATAGTTTACTACACATAGCCAGACAAATCCTAGCAATAGAAAAACACTCTGGAATACAGTCCTGAGGCTCCCCTCCATAGAAACTATCAGCCTGGAGTCTATCCAGATACATCCGCCTAAAACAGCCAGTATACACCATAAAATTGTACTTTTTTTAAGATTCTCTTTAAATGCTGCCAAAAATCCCCTGGCTATATACCCTTCCTCATTCTTTACCAGCTTCAGGGTAACAGTATAGAGTGCGGTAGTAGAAGCGCCAATAGTAATGATAGGGACAGAACAGACAATCCACAAAATATTCAGCATCATCAGGTCACATATTTTGCTCAGGCAGCGTGTCACAATATTATCAGTCCAATTCATATTCATATCCTCTCTTCTTTCCGATTGTTAAACAGGCCAAACTCTATGCTTCATCTAAATTCGACAAATTCATGAAGTAAGTATATCACACTATTCCCAAAAAATCAGCCGGATTCTTGTGATAGATGTTAGATACTATAAAAGCCTTATATCACTTCGGCGTTCCGAAAGATATAAGGCTTTTTATAAAGCGGGTGATGGGAATCGAACCCACGTATCCAGCTTGGAAGGCTGGTGTTCTACCATTGAACTACACCCGCATCATCTCTGACACGAATGATATTTTATCATAATCTTTTTCAAATTACAACACTTAAAAAAACTTTTTTAATTTTTTCATCATCCCTGCCGCCAGCCGCATCCTGTCTATCGCTTTGCTGATCACAGGAAATAAGGCTGCAGCCCCATCCATACATGATACTGTGCTTGTCATTTTATCCAAACTGGACTATCATATAATATAGGGATAGATAATTTTGCTGCCAAAGGCGGGCATATCCGGTTTATCCCTGCTATTGTCAGCACTACATATTCACAGGAAGGAGCATAGATAACATGAATCTCAGCCAGATTGCCATGCTGCAGAAATTTAAAAGCAGTATGGAACAATTTCGCCGCAGCCACCCCAAATTTCAACCCTTTATCAATACTGTATCAAAAAATGCCTTGATGGAAGGCACAATTATTGAAATACATGTAACAACGCCAGAGGGGAAAAACTACTGTTCAAATATCAAATTAAAAAAAGAGGACATAGAATTGATACATACACTTAAGGATGCATCCTCACATATTTAATGTATTTTTCAGCATACAGCCAGTTCCCCTGGTTCTGGCCCCTGTACTGGAGGCGGCCATATAAAGAAAATTTCAGGCACTAAATATGCAGGCGGGACAATCCAGCCTGTGTATAACCACAAAGGAGGGCAATAATGAGCAGAAGAACAGACAAAAAAAAATTTAAAAAACAACTCCAGGCAGCACCTGGGCAAAACGCAAGCACTACAGCAGGCGCTGGCCAGGAGCCTGTAATCAATTTTTATATCCAATATCAGAATACTGAATACTTGTCCAGAGATATCATCCATATGATCCGTCAAAAGTGCCTGGCGGACGAAACAGAGGACATTGTGGAAAAAGAAATAAATATTTATCTGAAACCTGAAGATAAAAAGGCTTATTATACATATAGAGATGTAAAGGGCAGTATAGACTTATAAAATATGTCCCTGCATACAGCACACTTTCTTTTCCTGCAGGACTTATATTGCTGCAGTGCCTGGGGTTAACCCCCAGGCACGATTCCGCTTCATTGGTACCTATGTATTATACTTCAAAAATCAGGTCTCCATAGGAAGGCATTGGCCACACATCTTTATCCACAATCATTTCCAGCTTATCTACCGGTGCGCGCAGAACCTCCATTGCAGGGACAACTTCAGAATAATAGAAATTGGCCTGGACTGCCCCCTCCTCTTTTTTTGCCGCTTCATCAGCAAGTACTATCAGTGCATTCAGCGCCTGTTTCGTTTCCAGCAAAAGTGCGGAGACCTCCTTTAGCAGTTCTGACTGTACGGTTGCGTCGGCTCCCGCCTCCCTGACTGAGATCACTGTATCTGACAGTATTTTTGTATAATTCATGATAGCAGGGATAATATGCTTACTTGCCATGTCTATCATTGTACGCGCTTCAATATTAATCGCCTTTGCATAAGATTCATACTGGATCTCTGCCCTTGACTCTAACTCCGTCCTTGTAAAAACATTAAATTTCTCGAAAAGCTGTACAGCCTTATCTGTCGTCATTGCCGGAATCGCATCAACCATTGAGCAAATATTAGGCAGGCCACGCCTTTTTGCCTCCTCAACCCATGCCTCAGAGTATCCGTCTCCGTTAAATACAATTCTCTGGTTCTCAACAGCATATTCCTTGATCAGGTCATGTACGGCCTTGTCAAAATCATCTGCTTCCTCCAAAACATCGCATACGTCGGAAAACGCCTCTGCCGCTATAGTATTGAGCACTACATTGGGCGCTGCTACAGAATCCCGTGAACCCACCATTCGGAATTCGAATTTATTTCCTGTAAATGCAAAGGGTGATGTCCTGTTCCTGTCCGTAGCATCCTTTGCAAGATCTGGCAGAGTCTTCACCCCTGTCTCTAGTTTGCCGCCTTTGAGACTGTGGGTGGCCTCACCTGTGCTGATTAACTGCTCCAGCACATCCTCAAGCTGTTCACCCAGGAATACAGATATAATAGCCGGCGGAGCCTCATTGGCCCCCAGCCTGTGGTCATTGCCCGGGTCAGCGGCAGATTCACGCAGCAAATCCGCATGCTTATTAACTGCTTTCAGAATACATGTCAGCACAAGCAGGAACTGCGTATTCTCGTGGGGCGTCCTGCCCGGCTCCAGCATATTAATGCCATCGTCTGTAATCAAGGACCAATTATTGTGCTTTCCTGATCCATTCACACCTGCAAATGGTTTCTCATGAAGCAGGCACTTCATACCGTGCTTTCCGGCAATACGCTTTAAGGTCTGCATAATCAGTTGGTTGTGGTCTACTGCAATATTTGCCTCGGCATAAATGGGAGCCAGTTCATGCTGCGCAGGCGCCACCTCATTATGCTGCGTCTTAGCTGACACCCCGACTTTCCATAGCTCTTCATTGACATCCTTCATAAACGCCGCAATCCGCTGGCGTATAGTCCCAAAATAGTGGTCATCCAATTCCTGCCCTTTTGGCGGCATGGCGCCAAACAACGTGCGTCCCGTATATATTAAGTCTTTTCTCAATCTGAACTTCTCTGCATCTACCAGAAAATATTCTTGTTCGGCCCCCACAGAAGGTGTCACCTTCTTCGACGTTGTATTGCCAAAAAGCCTAAGCAGCCTAAGCGCCTGGATATTTACTGCCTCCATAGAGCGCAGCAGAGGAGTTTTCTGATCCAACGCCTCTCCTCTATATGAACAAAATGCTGTTGGAATACAGAGTGTGGCCCCCGCCGCATCCTGCCTTACAAAAGCAGGTGATGTACAGTCCCATGCAGTATATCCCCTTGCCTCAAAAGTTGCACGGAGGCCTCCAGACGGAAAGGATGATGCATCTGGCTCCCCCTTAATCAGCTCCTTGCCCGAGAAGCTCATCAGTACTTTGCCGCTGGGAAGAGGTGCCGAAATAAATGAATCATGCTTCTCGGCCGTCACTCCTGTCAGGGGTTGGAACCAGTGTGTATAGTGGGTCGCCCCCTTCTCAATTGCCCATTCCTTCATCTCATGGGCAATTACATCTGCAGTCTCAAGATCCAATTCCTTCCCCTCTTCTATAGTTTTCTTCAGATTTTTGTAGATTTTTTTTGGCAGACGCTCCTGCATGACAGTATCATTAAATACATTTTCTCCGAAAATTTCCGCTACATTGATCAATTCACTGCCCATAATCTTTCCTTCCTCTCTGCTTCCCTATATTATAAAAAAGGCACTCCAAAATATTTTGGAACGCCTTTGTTTATATTTACCTTTGCTAGTATAACTCACCTGCCATAAAAAGGCAAGCAAAAATATTATTTTTACTGAAACATATGCAACTATTCAGCTTTGCCAACTGACCCAAAAAGTTCCATCTTCTCTTTTACAGTTTCCATAATAGCATCTGTACCCGGCTTAAGCAATTTACGCGGGTCAAACCCTTTGCCTTCCAGATCCTTCCCTGACTCAACATATTTGCGGGTTGCTGCTGCAAATGAGAGCTGGCATTCAGTATTGACATTGATCTTTGCCACACCCAGGTCAATGGCCTTTTTGATCATGTCCTCAGGTATGCCTGTACCACCGTGGAGCACCAGAGGCATATCTCCTGTAAGCTGCTGGATTGCATCCAAAGTTTCAAAGCTTAATCCTTCCCAATTCTCAGGATATTTCCCATGGATATTTCCAATTCCTGCTGCCAGAAAATCAATTCCCAGGTCAGCAATCATCTTGCACTCTTTGGGGTCTGCACATTCACCTCTGCCAATAACGCCATCCTCTTCGCCGCCAATAGATCCTACTTCTGCCTCCAGCGACATGCCATGCTCTTTTACGATCCCTACAAGCTCCTTCGTTTTGGCAATATTCTCCTCGATGGGATAGTGGGACCCGTCAAACATGATGGAAGAAAACCCTGCTTCCACACATTTCATGCATCCTTCGTAGCTGCCGTGATCCAAGTGCAAAGCTACTGGAACTGTTATATTGAGCTCTTCCAGCATACCGTTCACCATGCCCACAACCGTCTTATATCCTGCCATATATTTCCCTGCGCCTTCAGATACGCCTAAAATAACTGGTGATTTACATTCCTGGGCAACTGTCAGAATCGCCTTTGTCCATTCCAGGTTGTTGATGTTAAACTGCCCTACTGCATAATGGCCAGCCTTTGCTTTCTGAAGCATTTCTTTTGCTGATACTAACATATTCTCTTCCTCCACTTCTATACACTAACCCGCAGCTTGCCTGCGGAGCCGCCTGTAAAGGCATAAGTTACAGGATGCCTCCCGGAGAAACTCTGGTTTTGCGGACTTCCCCACATCGCCGCCCCGTTTGGGCATATGCAGGTGCCTCCACGATGCCACTGCAAATCCGTCGGCACCCCACTTGTTTCATTATATCCTATCAGAGGAAAAAAGACAATCCGCAAAAAGCATTTTTGGCCTGCCTTTCATCGCCCTGCCTGGGCCATCAGCTCCTGGGCCTGCTTTACAACCGCCGCCCCATTCATGCGTCCGTAATCTTTCATATCGATCACTGCAACAGGGACGTCTCCCGCAATTTTTGACACATTATCCTTTTCAAAACGAATCTGGGGCCCCAACAAAATACAGTCGGCCTCTGGGACAATGCTCTCAGCCATCTGGATTCCTACGGCCTGTATTGCACACTCAAATCCTTCCTTTTTAGCAGCCTGCTTCATCTTTTCTACCATCATGCTAGTTGATAATCCTGCAGCACATATTAAATATATTTTTTTCATTAATTTAACCTCCTGTATAATTCTACCATTTCTTTAGCCAAATCCACAAAAGTAATACTGTTCATCAAATGATCCTGTGCGTGGATTAGCAGGATGCTGAAGGGCGCTTTTTCCCCGTTTGCCTCTTTGACAAGCAGCTCAGTCTGCGCGGCATGTGCCTTTTGCTGCATTTCCTTTGCTTCATCTAGCTTTTTCACGGCTCCGTCAAAATCACCCTTTTTTGCCATCTGTATTCCTTCAAAGGCAAGTGATTTTGCCTCCCCGGAATTTACAATTATATTCAACAAATATTCTTCTTGATTCTCCATGCGTTTTATACTCCTATTCACTGCACATATCTGACAGGGATATTTCACCTTTTATGAAATCCCTGTACCAATATCCGCTCTTTTTAATGCTGCGTTTTAGAGTCTCAAAATCAACTCCCACCAGTCCATATCTTTTCTGATAGCCATTTGTCCATGACAAAAGGTCAATAGCCGACCATACATAATAGGCAGCAATATCAATTCCCTGCCTGCTTAAACCTTCAATCACATTCAGGTGCCTGCTTAAATATGAGATTCTCTCATCATCCTGGAACTCCCCGGCTTCATTCATTTGGTCGTCAAATCCAATCCCATTTTCAGCAATAATAATTTCCTGCTTCCCATAATCATTATAAATTTGCCTGAGAAGATTTTCAACTCCAGACGGGTAAATTTCCCATCCCCATTTTGTGTACTCCCCATCGGGAACCCTGACGTAGGAAAATCTGTCTTCTATATTCTCACTGTCCAGTTTCCCTGCCTTTACAACTCTCCTCATATAATAATTAATACCGAGATAATCCCCTGTATACTCCTCCATTAGCTGGTAGTCTGTATCTTTTATAACAGGGGCGTGGTACGTTTTCTGGCAGTATTCCAGCATCTCAGGTGGATAGTGCCCTGTCAGGGCCGGACGTATGTACCAGTCTGACAGAAAATCATAAGCAATTTTTCTAGCCTCCAAGTTTTCTGGTGTCTCCTCCAGCACGTCAACAGGCATGGGGTTGAGGACAATTCCAATTTTCCCCTCCATATCCATTTCCCTAAACAACTTAATCGCGCGGGCACTGGCCAGGTTATAATGATGAGATACCTGTATGGCATGCCCATAATTTTTCTCCTGAGGGGGGTGGGTCCCCTGGATATATCCCTCTATTACTTCAGAGGCTGGCTCATTAATTGTAGCCCACAGCCTGACTCTCCCTTTAAAATGGCTAAACAGAATACGGCAGTACTCCAGATAATCCTCAATAACTTCCGGGTTAAGCCACCCTCCCTTTTTCAATAGAGGCAGCGGCAGGTCCCAATGATATAAGGTCAGGTAAGGTTCTATTCCATACTGATTCAATGTATCTACTATAAAATCATAGAAATCTAGTCCTTTTTGGTTGATCTCCCCTGTCCCCTCTGGCAAAATCCTGGACCATGAGACAGAAAAACGGTAACTCTTCAGTCCAATCTCTTTAAAAAGCTTTAAATCTTCTGCCACATGGTGATAATGGTCCACCGCCCTGGAGCCATCATAACCCAGATCATTTAATTCATAATATTCATCCCAGGAATTTTTTCCTTTTCCATCACAGAAAGCGGCTCCCTCTACCTGATAAGCAGCCGTGGCCGCTCCCCAGAGTATTTTACTTCTGACATCCTCCTGCTTCATTTTATTCGCCTCCTTCGTTTCCATCGCTGGCCTCCATGTCCTCTAAAACCAACTGTTTTTCATAGGATTTAAAGAATGGATACCAGATAACCAAGTCTACTATAATCAGCAGAATCACCCATATAAATGCTTTGAAATCCATGGTGGATATGGCTGCCCCTATTGGAGCGGGTGTCGTCCATGGCACATAGGTAAAAGTCTTTCCAATGATATCCACATACATAATTAGATATGTGAGAACCCCGTTTACTGTTTGGGCCAGAATAAACGGAATGGCAAGCGTAGGGTTTAAAACAATAGGGGTACCGAAAATCAAAGGTTCATTGATATTGAAAATAGAGGGCACAATGGCCAGCCTTCCCAACGTTTTCAGTTGTTTCGACTTGCTTCTGAGCATCAGTATATTCAGTCCGATTGTAGCGCCGGCACCTCCCAGGATCATGAAAAATGCCCTAAATGGTTCCGTATAAATATACTCCGGCATCAGTCCCTGGGTCACCAGTCCGGCGTTAGCTGTCAGGTTCCCCAACTCAAATGCCCCCACTACGCCACTTACTATGGAGGATCCGTGGAGTCCCACAATCCAGAGCACCTGTGTCACTACAGAAATCAAAATAATCCCGAAGGGAGAATCCACCGCAACAACCAGTGGTTTAAATAAGGCTTTGATCAACTCGGGAATCAATAATCCACCGCTTACCTTCTGTATGAGCAGGCTGATCAGAAAAATGCCTACTGCATTGATAACTAATGGAATAATAGAAGCAAAGGATGCCTTCACAGGCGCCGGTACTGCATCCGGCATTTTAATAAACATGCCTTTCTCCTGCAGAAGCCGCGTTATCTCAGTAGTAAGAAGGGCAAGTATGATGGCAGTAAAGATCCCCTCTGCACCCAAAAATCCCGTTGGTATTAAGACTGCCTGGTTTGCCAGCACCTCTTCCCCTGTCATCTGCGCTGTAATCCCTGCGGACATCACCCCCATATCAGAGGGCGCAGAAGTGATCATAAAACATACTGCTGAAATGATCATAGTTCCAACGGGATCCATTTTGTATGATTTTGCCAGAGAGTGTGCAATGGCCAGGCAGATAAACATAGCCATCAACCCCATAGACGCCCTATACAGAAGTTCAATCTGCATCCCGTGTGCTACTGCCCACTCTTTCCATGCTATGAGAAACTTAAAAATAAAATTTGTGGGTTTCATAGTATCCAGGTTGACCGGCGGTGAGGTGACAATTAGCGTCATGCCTCCTAAAAGCGCCAGCGGCGTAGCGGCCACCATTCCGTCTCGTATAGCCTTTAAATGCCGCTGTTGTGAAACCTTATTGCCGAGCGGTATCAGCTTAGAATCCAGAAATTCCTCAAACCTATTTGTTTTTGCTGCATTCATTTCGTTCTTCCTCCTCTGGTATCTCTTTTATAATTCCATATTAGCACCTCCCTTATTTATCTCCAGCCAAAAAAAGTCCACATTCAATCTGGAAAATTTGAATGTGGAACTTATCTCAATTCATGCATGTCCTAAAAAGGCGTCAAGGCTTTTTTTATTTATTAAGTCCTGCACAGCGCTCTCATCCATGAGGAGCCGCATCGTTTCCTGATAAAACCTTTGGATGTTCTGATCCTCCCGGCTTCCCACGGATATCATAAACACTGCCTGCACAACATTCCTCCCCCAGTCGATAGGCTGGCTGAGAATCCCTACTGCCACAAATGTTTCCCCACTCATAGCTTTATATGGATGGGGCATGGCAGCCAGGTTCCCGTAATCTGTAGTTGAAAGCCTCTCTCTGTGGAGCACAGATTCCTCAAAGCCTTCCGGCAGTTCCCTCACCGTCTGACAGGCCTGACATAAATGGTGGATTACCTGCTCCTTTGTATTGCCGCTGATCTGGAAAAAAAGCTTTTCTGAAAAATAGCCTCTCAAAAATCCATGGTTTCCCCTCCCCAGAATACGCCTGATATTTGCAATATCCTGACTATCTAAAAATAAATTCACCTCGTAAACCGGCACCGGCACCGGCTCTTTAATTGGTACAGTCGTGAATACATAATCTATAGCATCAAAATTCATATTACCCAGCTCAAATAGGTTGCATATTTCGATCTTATTAATATATTTCCCAAACTCCTGCCTGTACTTAAAGGTCAAAAGCTGTGAGCTTCCCTTCCCCGAACTGCACACGATCAGAATATTACTGGGTTCCACATCGGGCTGCTGCTCTTCCAGCGCCAGTGCAAATATGAGGGCCAGATAGCCTGTCTCGTCCATGGGAATCTCTTTTTTATAATGTTCCTGCAGAATGACAGATGTACGCTCTGCAATGGTATAAGCGAATGGATAATTTTTTTGAATATCACTGAGCAGAGGGTTCACAAGAGGTATGTTATACTTAAGCCTGATGTCTAAAGGTACCATGTGCTGATTAAGGAGCATCAGCAGATCAAAGTTGTACCGCAGATCCAAATTAAACTCACCGCAGGCTGTCTCTACCATCTCCTGAACTAGATTATTTAGTTCTTCCCTGAAAACCAGATTCCCCTCTCCGCTGCTTCCTATCGTACGTTTGCCTGCCAAATGAATAGCCAGATATTCTTGTTCATCCGCGCTCATTTGAATAGGGTAATATTCCTCCAGTTTTTCCCGCAGGCACTCCACAAACTCAATATTGGACCTGTCAATCTGCACCTGGCTGCCCTCTGCAAATTTAATTTCTCTGCCAAGCCGGATCCTCCTGACTGAGATATAAATATATTTGAGAAAATTATAAAACTGCATCTCTGTCAGGGAGACTCCCTGCTCTTTCATCAGCCCTTGGACGATATAAGCCAGTCTTTCCATCTCCTGGTTTTGTGTGCCCCTGAACATTTCAGAAGGTTTTTTCTGCTCCATAAACAGATCTACGAGGCAGTCTCTGATACTGGTTTCTTCTCCATAGGCCAAAATCCCATACCCAGGCCTTCTTTTTATTTCTATCCCATACTGCCCAAGAATACTCTCTGTATTTTTCAGTGCTGTCTTCACACCACTTTCCGAGACATACAAGGCTTCGGAGAGTTCAGCGATTGTAATATAGTCACTGCGCCCAAGTAGATAAAACAGCAGAAAATCCGTACGCTCGCCGGGGGTAGAAGGTATAGGCCCATTCACATCTTCACTTTTTACCGACGAAAGAAGCTGCCTGACTTCCTTTTGTGATCCTGCCGCCAGCCTGAAGCCGAATCTAGGTTTCGATTCTATCTCAGCAGAAGCCGTACCTGCCTGGTTTAATACTCTGTTTATATTTTTAATCCGGCTTCTGACCGTCTTACTGCTGCATCCCAAATCAGCCGCAAGATCCGCCGCCGTCATATACTCCCCGGAAGCAAGAATATCGAGAATCCTCCATTCCTCCCTGCTGAACATAATAAACCACTGCCCCCTTCCCACTGTTTAGCTCCCTGCGCATTTTCCTTTCTCTAATAGTATTTTGATTACCTTACTATCTTTCTATAAATTAAAAAAAGCCGGAACCCATATATCTATACTGGGTTACCCGGCATTTTCCAAAATGACTCCAAGGGGAATCGAACCCCTGATTCCAGCGTGAGAGGCTAGCGTCTTAACCGCTTGACCATGGAGCCACAAAAATTTTGCTCTCACAAGCGATTTTCATTATACTATGTCTTTTTAAAATATGCAAGAACTTTTTTCAATTTATTATAACTTTTTTAATGTCTGTTTGTATCAGATAGCTTTTTTGCAAGTATAACGCGGCAGTCCTTGACTATGTTTTCCGTATTCGATTGCTTCACACGGGCAACCACAGATACATGCCATACAATGAGTACAATTTTTTCCCCATATCGGTTTTCTGTTTTTAATATGAATATTATTAAGAGGACATACACTGACACATTTACCGCAAGAAATACAATCATCAGTGGCATAAAATTTTTTTGCACGAACAAATATCGGGTAAAATAAATCGTTTATAATTCCACTATTTATTTTATCACGCAAAGAAATGTTCGATCGGGTAAGTTTGTCCCCTTTTTTGATATAAAGCGCTGTGTTATTTATCACACTTTCTGCCTGTTCTATAATCCGAAACGCCTGTTCTTCTGTGGGACAGGAAAACAACGCTATATAATTTTCTGGCATTACAATTTCTGCACACCCATAATAATTCATGCCCTTTTGAACACACAATTTTTCAAGATATTTCCCTGCGTTCCCAATGCTTCCACCGCAGGTCATGACAAAATAAATATCTGTATTCCTTACAAAGTTCGTTTTTTCCAGCCATTCTTGGACAATACGCGGTATCCGCCACGCATAGGTTGGTACAACAACTACCCATGGACATTCAGAGGTCATTTCGGAAATGTCTTTATTTCTTATTTTGTCAAAAAGGTTTACTGCTTCATCGTTTATTTCCTTTCCTATTCGTTTTGCAACATATTCACTATTTCCTGTTCCTGAAAAATATAAAATCATAAGCCGTTTCTCCTTTATGATTGAGTAATATGCCGTATTCCCTCTTAAATCCGATTGACTAAATCGTTAATTTCTTTCCATTTTGTTTCATATCTTCCATTCCTTTTGTTAATATTTTTTAACCATTATACAAAAAGCCGATTAGAAAAACAACATTGGTAAAGAAAGCCGTTACCAAAAAATCAAGTTATCAAAACAGAATAGTAAAAACTGTGAGTTTTACCATGTATCACGTTCAGCCATTAGTTATATGAAGTATAGATAACTGATACGGCTGAAAATGTTGCTGAATGAAGGGACATAAAGGAAATGAAAGGAAGTACGGATTCACGCTGGTCAGGGATTTTTGGTTCATACATTCCCTCTCTCTGATAGATTCTCAACCATATCCTCTGCCACCATAATCTGAAGTCCTTGTTTCTGGTTTCTGATTCGTACAAGGTCATGGCCTCCTCCGAATTCCCCATCCAGGGTCCAAGGTATCTCCTCCACAGATTCAAAACAAATATCCCCACTTTTAAATGAATACATGTGCTTAGAATCAATCTGCTTAATTACCAGGGAGGCAATAATCTCATTGAGCTCTATAGCGTTCTTCGGAGTTTTAATTAAAGTCACTTCAAATTCTCCGTCATCAAATACCACGTCTTTCCCGATGATCCCACGGAACCCTCCTACAGAACGGGAGTTCGTAACCATACCGAATACAAACTCTTCCTCCAGTGTTTCACCGTCATGGGTCACCCTGATGCAATACGACGGCACATTAAATATACGCTTTGTTCCCTCCAGCACATATGCCAAATGCCCCAACACATTTTTCATACTCTGCTTAGTCTCGTAGGATACATCTGTAAACAGGCCAAATGCTGCAATATACACAAAGAAATCATCATTAAAAACGCCCACGTCACATGGAAAGGGCACGCCATTGACTGCAGTGTTGGCAGCTTCAAGCATATCCTTAGATATATGGAGGCTGTTCGCAAAATCATTTGTGGTCCCTGCCGGAATATACCCTACCGGCACCTGCCTCTCCCTTTTGAGCATACCTGTCACCACCTCATCCAGTGTGCCATCTCCCCCGCTGCAGACAACCAGATCATATTCTTCCTCAAAAGAGTTTGTTTTTTCGAGAGCATCATGGCAACCCTGGGTAGGATGTACAGTGACCTCATACCCCCCTTTTACAAATATATCTAATACATCTGAAAGCTTAGGTTTAAGCAGACCTGTGCCTGCATTCAGATTATAAATAAACAACATCTTTTTCATAGCAATCCTCCATTATACCCCATGTCCACAGATCTTGCCGTGAACCTGCCCTTCCTAAAATGCAGCCTGCAGTTCCCAGAAGGTTTTATAGCATAGAAAAGCCAAAACTTCCCTATATCATAAAAAGGCCGTACAAAAGTACAACCTCTTTACGGAATACTCTTTTTAATTCTATCTCAAGCCCCTGCTGCCTACTTCACTTTCCTGAAAAAAGTCTTGATGCCTTCGGCAGCCTTCTTTTCATCTTCCCCTTCTGTGACTACTGTCAGTTCTTCCCCTTCCAGAAGGTTCAGGCTCATCATTCCCATAATACTTTTTGCATTGATCTTTTTATCATCTACCTGAATATACACTGAACTTGCGTACTGACTTGCCTCCTGTACCAACAAAGCGATCGGCCTTCCGTCCATTCCTTTGCCATGTCTTACAACAACCGGTGTTTCAATCATAATAATCCTCCTTGCTTTTGCCTAACCTTCTCTGCCATTTCGCTCAGCTTCCGAAGCCTGTGGTTCATGCCAGACTTTCCAACGGGCGGTGATAAGAGTTCTCCCAACTCTTTCAGTGTTGCATCAGGATGGGAAAGGCGGGCAAGCGCTGCTTCCTCCAGTCCTTCCGGCAATCTTTCAAAACCTATCGTATCTCTCAGATATGTAATATCCTCCATCTGCTTTACTGCAGCGGATACTGTTTTGTTAATATTGGCAGTTTCACAATTCACCTTTCGGTTTACTGTATTACGCATTTCCTTCAGAATACGGACATTCTCCAATTCCATAAGGGATATATGCGCCTCCATAATATTCAGGATATCTACTATCTGGGCCCCCTCCTTAAGATACACAATGTAGGATCTTTTCCTTTGGACAATCTTGGCATCCATAGAAAACCCACATATCAGTTCTTGAAGCTGATGTGCTATCTTTTCAGAAAAACAGACAATTTCAAAGTGGTATGACTTATTCGGATCGCTCATAGAGCCTGCCGCTAAAAAAGCGCCCCTGATAAAAGAACGCCTGCAGCAGTTTTGCTGCACAACAAGGGAATTGGCTATATGGATTTCTCCCAATTCACCTCTGCTTTCGTCTATCAGTTTCGTTGCCTGAAGGATCCGCAGTGCATCTCTATGCCGTTTTACAACAACCATATAAGATACACTTTGCTTTGAAATATTCCTCCTGATAGAGATATCAGCTTCTATATTAAATGTTTTTTTTACTAATGTAAAGCCTTTTCTTGCAACAGCAGAATTTTCCGATTGGATTTTAATACTATATTTCCCGCCGTCTCTGACAGCAATAATCCCGCACATACTGATTAAGGCCGCCAGTTCAGCAATCTGACAGTGTCTTGCCGTATTCCATTGTCTTGAAAGCTCTTCTTTTACATTACCAGAAAATGACATGACCAGCTCCTGTTTATCTCTCTTTCGTTATATCATCTTTCCCGATATCTCTGTGTTCGATACGTACCCCATAATTTTCCTTAGGTTCCAAAAATTTGTAAAGTGCGTTTGCAAGAGTAACCGAGCGATGCTTCCCGCCAGTACAGCCTATCGCCGCAACCAACTGGTTTTTTCCCTCCAGTATATAATTTGGAATCAGAAATTCGATCATTCCTGTCAGCCTGTTTAAGAATTCCTGCGCCTTTTCATTATCCATCACATAATCCCTTACTTCAGGGTCATTGCCTGTCTTGGGCCTAAGTTCCTCAATATAGTATGGGTTCGGAAGAAATCGGACGTCGAATACCAAGTCAGCATCCTGGGGAATGCCATATTTGAAGCCAAAGGACATCACTGTAATATACAGGTTCTTAAAGTCCTTGCCCTGCACAAAAATTTTCTCCAGCTCCATGCGCAGTTCCCTTGTAAGCATCTTACTTGTATCAAGTATATACGCTGCCTTCATTTTTAAGAACGCAATTTTCTCTCTTTCTTTTGCAATACCTCTATCGATATGTCCCGTCCCGCCCAGGGGATGCTGCCGCCGTGTTTCTTTGTATCTTTTTACGAGCACGTCATCTCCTGCGTCCAAAAACAATATTTCATACGGAATACCCATTTCTTCTATTTGCTGAAGCTTTTCATCCAACCCTTCAAATGCCTGGCCCCCCCGTATGTCAATCCCCAGGGCAACCTGGTTTATCTCCGCATCTGGGGTAGAGAACATCTCCGCAAACTTTGTCATAAAAGGAATGGGCAGATTATCAACACAAAAGTACCCCATGTCCTCCAGCATTTTTAAGGCTGTTGACTTCCCAGCACCTGACATGCCCGTAACAATTACAAATCTCATATCAGAATTCTCCTATCCGTTTTACCTCAGGCTCCAGCCTGACTCCCGCTGTGGCCTCCACTCTGTCCGCAACTTTCCCCATTAGAGATATGATATCTGCGGCCGTCGCATTCCCTTTGTTAATAACAAACCCGCAGTGTTTCTCCGACACTTGGGCATCCCCTATCTGGAATCCCCGCAGTCCTGCCTCTTCAATCAGCTTCCCCGCAAAATACCCCTCCGGACGCTTAAAGGTACTTCCTGCGCTAGGGTACTCAAGAGGCTGTTTTGCCACTCTGCGTCTTTTCAAATCTTCCATATATGCCTGTATATCTTCCCTGTCTCCAGATGCCAGCCTGATAACTGCGCCAAGGACAATGTAGTGGTTAGCGGCGACAATGCTGGTCCGGTATCCCAGTTTAAGTTCCCCTGCCTTAAGTTCCATACACTGCCCTTCTGGAGTTATAATCTCAGCACTTTCTAAAATATGCTTCATTTCGCCTCCGTAAGCGCCTGCATTCATCATAACAGCCCCACCCAGAGTTCCCGGTATGCCGGACGCAAACTCAAAACCTGTAAGTCCATTCTTCAGTGCCTCCGCAGCTATTTTAGACAACAATGCCCCAGCCTGTGCATAAATTCTATTTCCCTCAGTCCGCACCGCGTCCATGTTCCTGTAAATCTGGATTATAACCCCCCGGTATCCCTTA
The DNA here is from genome assembly GCF_900604355.1 of Luxibacter massiliensis. Lineage (NCBI taxonomy): Bacteria > Bacillati > Bacillota > Clostridia > Lachnospirales > Lachnospiraceae > Luxibacter > Luxibacter massiliensis. The sequence continues at coordinate 2,901,591 of NZ_UWOE01000001.1, forward strand.
TCTCCCACCAAAAGGTTGCTGCCATTGCCCAAAATATAATAGGGTACGGAAGCATCCCTGCATATAGCTATTGTCTCCTTTATCTCTTCAGAGCCGGACGGACGCACAAAATAATCTGCAGGTCCTCCTATCCTAAATGTCGTATGCCTGCTCATCGGTTCATCTATAAGTACCTGTTCTTCCCCCAGTAAATCACATAGTTTTCTGTGTAGATCCATAAATGTACTCCATTTCATTTGAACTATTCTTCCCACAATCATACAACAATCCATCTCTAAATTCAACCACAGGATACTTGCAAATTCCCTATAAATGATGTATATTGGTTAAGTATATATACCTTGAGATACCCCCTGCCAGGCAGGCGGGCACCTACGTTTTCAATAGGGCGATTCTTATTGGACTGCCAATGTTCAATAAGAGGACATACTTATCGGACTGATAATGTTCAATAGGATACGCTCATTGAACTACTAATGTTCAATAAGACGACATACTTATCGGACTGATAATGTTCAATAAGATGACATACTTATCGGATTGATAATGTTCAATAGGATATGCTTATTGAACTGTTAATGTTCAATAGGATACGCTTATTGAACTGTTAATGTTCAATAGGATACGCTTATTGAACTGTTAATGTTCAATAGGATACGCTTATTGAACTACCAATGTTCAATAAGATATGCATAGGAATATTTCATAAATAAAGGAGTGAACAGACAATTGGACTCGAGTGACGCCATACAATTTGTCATATTGATTGTACTATTATTTTTATCTGCATTTTTTTCTTCTTCAGAGACAGCGCTTACGACCGTAAATAAAATACGTATGCGTTCGTTAGCGGAAGACGGAAACAAAAAAGCACAGCTTGTACTAGATGTTACGGAAAACCATTCCAGCAAAATGCTGAGTGCCATATTAATCGGCAACAATATTGTGAATATCTCAGCGTCTTCACTTTCCGCCACACTGGCTTACAGCTTTGGCGGTTATATGGTCAGCATTGCGACTGCCGTGCTGACAGTTGCCATCCTTGTATTCGGGGAAATAACCCCTAAGAATATGGCCACGCTGCATGCAGAAAAGCTGGCATTATCTAACATCCGCTTTATACGTGCATTTATGACGCTGATGACCCCTGTTATATTTATCATTAATCTTTTCTGCCGTGGGATTCTGCGCCTGCTGCGTGTTGACCCGAATGCCAAGAATAGTGCCATGACAGAAGATGAGCTGCGTACCATCGTTAATGTGGGCCATGAAGATGGGATTATTGAATCTGAAGAAAAAGAGATGATTTATAATGTTTTTGATCTGGGAGATGCCCGGGCAAAGGATGTTATGGTCCCACGTGTCCATGTAACATTTGCAGATGTGAATAGTACTTATAAAGAGTTAATCGAAATATTTAAAGAAGATAAATTCACCCGGCTTCCAGTTTATGAGGATACAACTGACAATGTTATCGGTACTATCAATATGAAGGATCTTCTTTTGTTTGAAAACAGAGACACTTTCAGTGTGCGCGACATCCTGCGTGAGGCCTATTTTACTTATGAATATAAGAGTATCTCCGAACTTCTTGTTGAAATGCGTGACGCCTCTTTTAATATTGCAGTAGTGCTGGACGAATATGGGGAGACAGCAGGACTTATTACGCTGGAGGATATACTGGAAGAGATTGTCGGTGAAATCCATGATGAGTATGATGCTGAAGAGGAAGATTTTTTCCGTCAGATTAGTGAAAATGAATATATTGTAGAGGGTTCCATGAGCTTGGATGATGTCAATGACCGGCTCGGCCTCGAATTAGAATCAGATGATTATGATTCATTGGGTGGTTTTATTATAGAGAATCTGGACCGCCTTCCTGAATTGGGAGATGAGGTCCAGACCGGCAATGGTATGAAACTTGTTGTCGAATCCCTGGATAAAAACCGTGTTGAGAGTGTCCACCTTTACCTCCCAGAGACAGATGTACCAGAGGGAACCACGGAAACAGAAAAGGATTCCAGCGAAAAGGAATAAAACAAATTTGCCCCTTGGGCATGTATCAATTATGAGAATGTGCTTTGGCACATTCTTTTTTATATGCCTTTATTTAGCATGTAAAAAGCAGAGTGTCAATAGGATTACAACTTATGAAATTATATACTATTGACAAGATCATCTGAAAGGTGTATTATAACACTGTCACATAGCAGTGTTACATGGAGGCCATTATGCAGGAACGTGTCTCAGACACATTGGAAAAAATTCAAAAAGCGGCTCTGAATGAGTTTTTCCAAAAAGGATTTCGCGGGGCATCCCTTCGTCAGATTGTAAAGCAGGCCGGGGTGACCACGGGAGCCTTTTACGGTTATTTTACTAATAAAGAAGCTCTGTTTGCCTCTATCGTAGAACCCCACGCCTCCGCTTTGATGAGCAGGTTTATGGCAGCTCAGATTTCTTTTGCCGGGTTGCCGGAGTCGGAACAGCCGGCGCACATGGGACAGGATTCAGGGACTTATCTGCATTGGATGGTCAAATATATCTGTCAGCACCGGGAGCCGGTCAAACTGCTGCTTTGCTGTGCCGAGGGCACCGGCTATGAACAGTTTATTCATCGCATGGTAGAGGTCGAAGTGGAATCCACCCTGCAATATATCCAGGTTCTGCGCCGCCTGGGGCAGAACGTGCCAGAAGTAGACCGACAGCTATGCCATATTCTTGCCAGCGGTATGTTCAGCGGCATCTTTGAAGTGGTAATTCACGATATGCCTTATGAACAGGCAATGCGCTATGTCAATCAGTTGCGGGGTTTTTATACTGCCGGCTGGCTAAAACTGATGACTCCATGAGCACATAGAATGAAAAGGGAATTTCCCCCTGTTTTTTCGCCCAAAGGTTAGTTATCACTAACCAATATATATAAGGAGGTTATTACATGAAAAAAGAAAAAAAGAGTGACCTGGCGACGCTGCTTGGCTATGCAGGTAGCCACAAAGGCCTGACCTTCCTGGGGTTAACCTTGTCGGCCTTGTCCATGCTGCTGAGTATGGCGCCCTACATCTGCATCTGGCTGGCAGCCAGAGATCTCATCGCTGTGGCACCCGACTGGATCCAGGCACAGAATGTTGCCCGCTACGGCTGGCTGGCCTTCGCCTTTGCGGTAGGCGGCATTGTAATTTACTTTGCCGGTCTCATGTGTACCCATTTGGCAGCCTTCCGTACGGCGTCCAACATTCGCAAACAGGGCGTTGCCCATGTGATGAAGGCTCCGCTTGGTTTTTTTGATTCCAATGCTTCCGGACTCATCCGTGGCCGGCTGGACGCAGCGGCGGCCGATACCGAGACGCTGCTTGCCCACAACCTGGCGGATATTGTCGGCACTGTCGTTCTGTTTCTAACTATGCTGGTACTGATGTTCGTCTTTGACTGGCGGATGGGAGCCGCCTGCCTGCTGGCAGCAGTTATCTCGGTAATCGCCATGTTCTCCATGATGGGCGGCAAAAACGTGCAGCTGATGGCGGAATACCAAGCTGCCCAGGATCGTATGACTAAAGCAGGCACCGAATATGTCCGGGGCATTCCCGTAGTGAAAATCTTCCAGCAGACAGTCTATTCTTTTAAAGCCTTTCAAGAGGCCATCGAGGAATACAGCAGCAAGGCAGAGTATTATCAGGCAGATGTGTGCCGGGCGCCTCAGTCCGTCAACCTAACCTTTACGGAAGGTGCTTTTGTATTTCTGGTTCCAGTAGCGCTGTTTTTGGCGCCTGGCGCCCTGGAAAACGGCAACTTTGCCGGCTTTGTCACCAACTTTGCTTTTTATGCGGTATTTTCGGCCATTATCTCCACAGCGCTGGCCAAGATTATGTTCGCCGCCTCCGGTATGATGCTGGCAGGCACCGCCTTAGGCCGCATCAACCAGGTGATGGACGCTCCCACCCTGCAGGCCCCTGCACATCCGAAAACACCTCATGGCAATAAGGTGGAATTTAAGGATGTGAGCTTTACCTATGACGGCGCACAAACACCTGCCCTCTCCCATGTCACTTTCGCGGCAGAACCGGGGCAGACCGTAGCGCTGGTAGGCCCCTCCGGCGGCGGAAAGACAACGGCAGCCAGCCTGATACCCCGATTCTGGGACGCGACTTCCGGTACAGTAGAAGTCGGCGGTGTAGATGTAACCCAGATGGATCCCCACGTGCTGATGGATCAGGTGGCTTTTGTGTTCCAGAATAACCGCCTGTTCAAAGCATCTATTTTGGAAAACGTGCGGGCTGCACGGCCCAATGCCACACGGGAGCAGGTACTCGCAGCACTCACGGCCGCCCAGTGCCAGGATATTCTCGATAAGCTGCCCAATGGGATTGACACCCAAATCGGTTCTGAGGGAACCTATCTTTCCGGCGGCGAGCAGCAGCGCATTGCCCTGGCCCGCGCCATTTTAAAGGACGCTCCCATCGTAGTGCTGGATGAAGCAACAGCCTTCGCCGATCCAGAGAATGAAGTGCTGATTCAGAAAGCCTTTTCCACGCTGACGAAAGGGCGCACCGTCATCATGATTGCCCACCGCCTGTCCACCGTGGTGGGTGCAGATAAGATCATTGTTCTGGAGGAAGGGCACATCGCCGAACAGGGCACCCATGCCGAACTTACCTCAGCAAGCGGTCTGTATGCCCGGATGTGGACTGATTATAACCGGGCAGTCCAATGGAAAATAACCAGTGAAAAGGAGGCAGAGTAAATGTTCAGTAAAAAGTTTCAGCGCAAATACGCCCTAACCGACCAGGGTATTCGCAATACCAAAAAAGGCGCTTTCTGGACGGTCATCGTCAATCTGGTTGTCATGGGCGGCATCAGCGTCCTGTATCTGATGATGTCCGGCTTTATGGGAACCCTGATAGACAAAGAAGAACTGCCCGGTGCGGCAGTTCTGATCGGTCTGGTACTCCTATTTGTCATCCTGTCCTTGGTGACCCATTTGCAGCAATACAAAGCTACCTACGGACTAGTATATAACGAGGTCAAAGCCACCCGCCTCAGCCTTGCAGAACGGCTGCGCAAGCTGCCCTTGGGTTACTTTGGCAAACGGGATCTTGCAGATTTGACCGAAACCGTCATGGGAGATGTCAACCGCATGGAGCACGTCTGGTCCCATGTTCTGGGATATCTGTACGGTTCCTATATCTCTACAGCAATCATTGCCCTCTGCCTGCTCATCTACGACTGGCGGCTGGCTATCGCCTGCCTATGGGGTGTACCAGTGGCTTTTGGACTGTTGTTCGGCAGCCGTAAAATCACCAGCCGCAGCGCTGAACAAACCAAAAAAGCGTCTGTGGTCGTCTCGGACGGAATTCAGGAAGCTCTGGAAAATGTCCGTGAAATCCGCGCCACTAACCAGGAGGAACGCTATCTCAATGGACTGAACCAAAAAATTGACGAACACGAAAGGATTATGATCCGGGGTGAGCTGGGCACAGGCCTTTTCGTCAACGCCGCCAGCGTGATCATGCGCCTGGGTGTAGCCACCACAATCCTTGAGGGAGCCAATCTCATCCTCTCCGGCCGCATCGACTTTATGCTGCTGTTTCTGTTCCTGTTAGTTATTACCCGGGTCTATGCGCCCTTTGACCAGAGTCTGGCACTTATTGCGGAGATGTTTGTCTCCCAGGTATCAGCAGACCGTATGATGGAGATTTACAACACCCCCACCGCAGAAGGAGCTGCGAAATTTAAGCCCAACGGGCATGACATCGTATTCGACCATGTGGGTTTTGCTTACGATGAGAAGGACGTCCTCCGCGATGTGAGCTTTACCGCCAAGGAGGGGGAAATCACAGCGCTGGTCGGTCCCTCCGGCTCTGGCAAAAGTACCTGCGCCCGCCTGGCTGCCAGGTTGTGGGATGTCTCCAGAGGCTCCATCAAAGTAGGCGGCGTGGATATTTCAACCATAGACCCAGAGGTATTGCTTACGGATTATTCTATGGTGTTTCAGGATGTAGTGCTCTTTGACGATACAGTCATGGAAAATATCCGTCTGGGCAAGCGGGGCGCCACAGACGACCAGGTACTGGCTGCAGCCAAAGCCGCCAACTGTGACGAATTTGTCCGCAAGCTTCCCAAAGGCTACAATACTCCCATCGGAGAAAATGGCGCCAAACTCTCCGGTGGGGAGCGGCAGCGGATTTCCATTGCCAGGGCTCTTTTAAAGGATGCGCCCATTGTGCTGCTGGACGAGGCCACCGCCAGCCTGGATGTGGAAAACGAAACTAAGGTGCAGGGGGCGCTCTCCCGCCTGCTGGCAGGCAAGACAGTTCTCGTCATCGCCCACCGGATGCGCACTGTGGAAGCAGCCGATAAGATTGTCGTCCTGGCCGACGGGCAGGTGGCGGAAGAAGGATCTCCGTCCGTGCTGATAGCCAGGGACGGACTCTACCGCCGCATGGTAAAACTGCAGCAGCAAAGTTCCCAGTGGCACATCGAATAAGTGATAACCAAAAAACGGCCTGAGAGGGAGTCATAACCCTCTCAGGCTGTTTTTCTGCGGACAACGGATGAAACCCGCTTCTTCCCCATAGAGGAAGCGCCCTATTCCCTGGTTTTCTTACGCAATATCAAAATCACCTTCAGATCCCCAGAAGCATGAAATTTCATCGCAGCCTCCTTTGCAGGAGTCACACAACCCATCCAAGGCTCTCCTTCTGTATGTGGAACAACTTGTGATACAGACCGTTCTTCTTCATCAGCTCCTCATGTGTTCCGTGCTCTGCCAGCCTGCCATTATCAAGGACAAGGATCTGGTCAGCATCCACAATAGTACGAAGCCGGTGGGCAATCACGATAACCGTCTTGCCTTCTACCAGTTTGGCAATGGCCTTCTGCACCAGGACCTCATTCTCCGGGTCGAGAGAGGCGGTTGCCTCATCTAGCAGAATAATGGGGGCATTTTTCAGCAGGGCGCGGGCGATGGAAATACGCTGACGCTCGCCGCCGGAAAGTGTGCTGCCATTTTCACCCAGAACGGTTTGATACCCGTCCGGCATCTCACGGACAAATTCATGGCAATAGGACGCTTTCGCCGCGGCCATCACCTCTTCATCTGTTGCATTTGGATTGCCCAGCCGGATATTGTTCATCACTGTATCATTGAACAGGGTCACATCCTGAAATACAAAGGACATATAGGACATTAGGCTTTCCGGCTCCATACTCCCCACGTCCCTGCCGCCCACGGTAATCTTACCCTGCCGAACATCCCAAAAGCGGGCAACCAGTTTGGAAAGTGTGCTTTTGCCCGAGCCTGACGGGCCGACCAGGGCAGTCACGCTCCCCTGAGGGATTTTACAGGAAACATCTTTGATAACATCTTCCTGATTATAGGCAAAGGTCACATGGGACAATTCAATATTGCAGTTTGGAACTGTTTTTTCTTCACCGCCCATGGCAGGGGTGGTGAGCAGGGTGCGCATACGGCTTGTGACCACATTCAAATTCAGCAGCGAGGACAGATTAGCCAAAATTGCCAAAATAGGTCCATAAATCCGTGTAACCATCAGCAGGAACATAAGCAGAGGAAGAAGCTCAATCTGCCCGTCCGTCAAAAGGATGGCTCCAACAAAGATCGTAATACCAATACCTGCCTGCAAAATCATACTGGCACTGGACATAAACACACCGACAGCCATTTCTACTTTGATGGCGATTTTCTTCATAGTTAATAGAGCTTTGTCCAATGCGTGGAAACGAGGGCCAGATAACCCGCAGGACTTGATGATCTTCATCCCCTCCAGATATTCCTGTACCTGATCGGAGGCAGCCAGTTTGGCGTCAACCTGCTTTTCAAACAGCTTCCTCTGGTGGTTTCGGCTCACCCAAATAATGAGGAACGCAGCCGGAACCGTGACGAATACACACAAAGCAAGCCGCCAATCGAAAAAGGAAAGTAGGACGCAGGTAAGAGTTACGGTAATGCCGTTTGCAATCAGGGGAGGGACCGTGCTGCTGAGCAGGGACTCCATGCTGCTGCAATCCGCCATCATATTTGTGGTCAGTTCGGAAAGATCCTTTGTGTTAAAGAAGTTCATGGGAAGTTTCCGGAGATGTTCGGCAATCCGCACACGGGTCGTGTTCGACTCCTTGTAAGAAGCAATATAAGTTTTACGGTAATCATTTTTAGCGGCCAGAAATACTAAGATGGCCGAAACGATGCCTGCACCCCACAGCATCCAAATGTGGTTCCAATGAATCGGGCCGCCGTTTATAAAGGGCGTCAGGATCTCGCTGAAGATCATTACGGTCACACAGAAGGGAAGAAGCATAGAGAGGTTCGTCAATGTGCAGGCGAAGATTGCTTGTTTCAGGTCTGCATAACCCTTGTCTGATAAAAATAAAGTTTTTTGCAATCTGCTCATAATTACACCGCCTTTCCGCTGATTTTCCAGCCAATCGCTTCTGTATAATGGTTCCACATCTGCGCATACCGTCCGCCTGCGGCCACCAGCTCATCATGTTTCCCTTCCTCAATCAAATGGCCTTTTTCCATAACGATGATCTTGTCCACATTGCGGATCGTAGAGAGGCGGTGCGCAATGATGATAACCGTTTTACCCTGCATCAGCTTTTCAAAGGCTTTCTGGATCAGGTATTCGTTCTCCGGGTCACTGAACGCTGTTGCCTCGTCAAGCACGATGATAGGCGAGTCTTTGATGATGGCCCGCGCAATGGCGATACGCTGGCGCTCGCCACCTGAAAGATGGACGCCCTTAGAACCCACTACTGTATGATACCCCTCGGGAAGTTTAGAAATAAACTCATGGCATTGTGCGGCTTTCGCCGCTGCAATCACCTGTTCCTCACTGGCACTAGGATTGCCCATGCAGATATTATCCAGAATGCTCTGTTTGAACAGGAAAATATCCTGGAATACAAAGCTGACGTGGCGCATCAGGCCACCCTCTGACATATCGCGCACATCTACGCCGCCGATGGTAATGCTGCCGGAGGACACATCCCAAAAACGGGAAATCAGATTGGCAATGGTGCTCTTGCCGCCGCCGGATGGGCCGACGATAGCCGTGACCTGTCCCTGCTTCGCCGCGAAAGATACATCTTCAAGCGCCTTCTCGGAGGTATCCCCGGTGTAGGAGAAGCTGACGTCTTTGAAAATGACATCATTACCCGCAGGCTTCTTAGGGTGATCGGTTTCCGTCAATTCAGGGATATTCAGTATCTCATCCATCCGGGCCACATTCCCATCAATCTGCATAAACGACTCAGAGATATACATAATTTTATTCAGTACGCCGGAAATAGCGGGCACAAAGAGCAGATAGAAAATAAAGGTCATTGCAAACCCCGCAAAATCATCGGTTCTGGAGCCGATCAGGATACCGGCAGGGACGAGGATCAGGTAAACATTGTTAATAATCGTAGTAAAAGCGGGCATACAGTTCTGCCAACCCAGGGAGAATTTCAGGACCCATTCTGTATAGCCGGTGATTGCCTCCTTGAGTTTTTTGAAAGAAAATGCAGTCTGGTTGAACGCCTTTACCACTGACATTCCCCGAACATACTCCACAGAAGCATTATTCATTTCCTCCAGTGCCTTTTGATACCTGCCCATGTTCTCTTTCATTTCGCCGCTGCCGAAGCCGATAAACTCTGCGGCAAAGGCCAGAATGATGCCGGCCAGAGAAAGGAGGCCAAACCGCCAGTCAACGGCCAGCAGAATAATGGCCATGGCGATAGGCGCTGTAATGGACGCGACAAAATCTGGGAACTGATGCGCAATAAACCCTTCCACACTTTCGATGTTCTCATCCATAATCTTGCGCAGGCGGCCGCTGCCAATCGTTAGATGATACCCCAACGGGATTTTAGTGATATGGTCTGCAAAGAGAACCTTCAGTTCGTACAGTGTCCCAAACGCAGCCATATGAGAGCTGAAAATAGCCAGAAAATACAGCAGAATATTTGCCAAAATCCCCGCCAGCGCCAGCCAGCCGTAATTCATTACCATATCCAACTGATCAAGGTTCGGGTAGACACCTATAATCGAGCGGATCATAAAATAAACCGCTATGTATGGGATGAACGACGCAATGGCCGCCAGTGACGAAAGAACCGCAGCCAAAAATACAAGGCCCTTTCTGTCAGAGGCTAATTCCATGCACCGTGCCAAACCCGTCTTTGGTTTCGCCTGTTTCGGCCTTTCGTTTGACATATCATAAATCCTCCTTAAATAAAATGGCGAGGTTAGAAATCACTAACCTCACCATTCATTTTAGCAATCCCCGGAAATGTCTGCTACTCCAAATCTCCGCATACAGGCCAAAAATAGCCCGTTCATACTATCTATTTTTTCGGTAATCTTTGGGCAGCATCCCATAGACAGAATGAAATGCTCTGGCAAACTTGCTTGCATTGCTATATCCCAGCTCCAATGCAATGTCCCCAATCTTCATCTTATTTTCCGAAAGCCACTGGGCGGCCAAATTCATTTTGTATTTTTTTAAATGTGCATACGGGGTATCCCCATAAATATGAGAAAATACAAGATGGAAAACTGACATGTTCAGATGTGATTCTTTTGCCAACTGCTCTACAGATACCTTTTCATCCAGATGAGAAACAAGATACTCCCGTATAGCCTTTGTAGCCTGTATCTGCTTCTTATCAAAATATTTTAAGTCGCACCCATTTACTTGCGTCAACTGATCCATGTGATAGAGCAGCTCGATAGCCTTTATTTTAAAATAGCCGATTGGCTCCCTTCCATCGGCGGCATATAATTCTGAAAATAGATACCGTAATTGCGGTGGGGTATAGCTGACATACCACCGTGTCTCCAGGCCCAGCGTTGTCCCTATCCTGTCAAGGTCAATGGGGATCATCTGCATCAACTGGCGTGTTGCCTCCGACAATGCCTGCCGGTCTATGACAAGGCTGACACCATAATACTTCCTCAAAGGAAAAGAAAAGGAAATTGGCAAATGCTCCGTTGCCGCGACGCTAAAATAGTCCTCCGGCAAATACGATACAGTATGATTGGCAAATTCGCATTCATAGCGTCCCGTCTGGCAATGCGTGATCTGGATAATATCTGGATTAAACTTCTGGGTTTTCATAGACCCGTCTGTTTCAAAGTCCAGGAAACAAAGCTGGATCCCCTCAAATAAATTATAGTTTTTCACGATGCCCCGGCCATTACAGCCATAGTCTACAACCACACAGTCATCGCTCTGGGCAAGCACTTTGGCCTGTATGCCATACCATTCTTGATTAAAATTTACTCTTCCCATTGTCATCCCCCAGATGGTTAGTTTAAACTTACTCCCGTTATGATAACATATAAATATATACGATTCAAGAAAAGACCCATTTCTCATTTTCAAAAGGGTCATTAGTTATATTGACTTTGGGAGCAGAAAGACATATAGAAACATTGTCATTGGAATATTGGGAAACCAAACACACCTGTCAGGCTCCAAAAGGATGCATCCCCAGCAACCGAGAGATAACCGCCGCCTTTGGGCACACCCACTATATGGCTGATGCCTGTGTCCAGTAACATCCTGGAACTTTTTACATATTATAAAATAGAATAATCTGAAAGGAACTAATTATATGCCTTATTCAATCATGTTAGATGCAGGGCACGGCGGCCGTGACCCAGGAGCAGTGTATAACGGCCGCCAGGAGAAGGATGATGCCCTGCGCCTTACGCTGGCCGTTGGGGAAATCCTTCAAAATAATGGTATCGATGTACTGTACACAAGAACTACCGATATCTACCAAACCCCTTATGAAAAAGCGATGGAGGCAAATAACGCAGGAGTTGATTTCTTTATATCTATACACAGGAATTCATTCCCCACAGATAATGTTGTATCCGGGGTCGAAACACTTGTATATAACAAATCTGGAATTAAGCTGCAGATGGCTGAAAATATCAATGAACAGCTGGAGGCCGTAGGTTTCGTCAATCTCGGAGTTAAAGAACGCCCCAACCTGGTCGTGCTCAAGCGCACAAAAATGCCAGCTGTACTGGTCGAAGCCGGTTTTATCAACTCCAATACAGACAACCAGCTTTTTGATAATAATTTTGATGACATTGCCCAGGCTATAGCCTCCGGGATACTAGACACATTAGAGATGGACCATATCATTGACCCGCCTGGGTATAGAGTCCAGGTAGGCGCCTTTAGGAACCCTACTTATGCAAACCGGCTCCTCAATGAACTATTAGAGCAGGATTTCCCGGCATCAGTAGTAGATTCTGATGGCTTTTTCAGAGTGCAGGTAGGAAATTACAATACTCTGGATGATGCCACAGCCATGGAACAGCGGCTAAAACGTGCCGGTTATTCCACTGTGCTTGTAAACCGTTGATTTCTGCATTCCCTGTACACCTTTTGTATTCCCATTGGCGGACAGGGTTATAATCATTAAAAACCAAGGCCTTATCATATTCTGCAGATTTTTTATATAAAAACTCTGCAGAATTTTGATTTTTCTGACATTTGTGGTAAACTGGATATCATAGCTATGTCCAAGAGGTAAACGGAGGAAAATTATGGAGAATATTAAACAAATCAGTACAGGACTTCCGGGTGCAGATGAAATTATCGGCTGCCTCCGCCCCGGGGATAATGTGGTCTGGCAGGTGGACTCTCTAGAAGCATACTTCTTTGCTGCCAAACATTTTATGGGGCAGGCCATACAGGATAACCGGCCAGTTATCTATATCCATTTCGGCAACCATGCCCCAATCTTCAAGGAAACATCCACGAAATATACTGATACTGATTTTACAGTCTGCCGTATAGATGCCCTCAGCGGATTCGAATCCTTTACCAGCCGGATATACCAGATCATTTCCAGGGGAAGCGCCAATACAATCTATATATTTGACTGCCTGACAGAATTACAGAAATACTGGTGTTCTGACTTAATGACAGCTAATTTTTTCCAGGTTATTTGCCCTTTATTATTTAAAAGGAATGCCATATCATACTTTGCGTTACAGAGAGGACCACACACACATGACACGATAGCACGGATACGGAATGTAACACAACTTTTGCTCAACCTGTATGCCATTGACGGCCGGTATTATTTACACTCCCTAAAAGTGTGGCAGCGCTATTCACCTGTCATGTTCCTGCCCCATCTAATAACAGAGGGCAAAGCTGTCTGCATCACTGACAGCGCCAGGTCTGCAGATTTATTCTCCCGGTTCCAGGCCAATAATGAAAGACTGGATTACTGGGATACTTGCTTTGAAAAAGCTAAGTCCTGTCTTAATAAGCCTCTCTCCAGCCAGCGTACTGCCAAAGAACAGCTCCTGAACCTCCTGATTGGAAAAGACTCACGTATCGCTTCTCTTTGCAGAGAATATTTTTCCTTATCTGATTTAATCCAGATTGAAGAACGGGAGATTGGCACAGGCTTTATAGGGGGCAAGGCGGTTGGAATGCTGCTGGCCCGCAAGATACTGGAAGTAAGGAACCCAGATTTTTATAAAGAACATATGGAAATGCATGACTCCTACTATATAGGCTCCGATGTATTCTATACGTATATTGTACAAAATGACGCCTGGTACCTGCGCATGAGGCAGAAAGCTGAAGAAGGTTTCTTTACGGCTGCCCCGGAATTAAAGGATAAACTGCTAACAGGCCACTTTCCTGAGAATATAAAAGAACAGATTATGGCAATGCTGGAATATTTCGGCCAGTCCCCTATTATAGTCCGTTCCAGCTCTCTTTTGGAGGACAACTTCGGCAATGCATTTGCAGGAAAATATGACAGTTTCTTTTGCCCAAACCAGGGTACGCCCAGTGAACGTTATCATGATTTTATGGAGGCTGTCAGAAAAGTATATGCCAGCACTATGAGCCAGGAGGCATTGGAATACCGGTACAACCGCAGCCTTTCTAAAAAGGACGAACAGATGGCCCTTCTTGTCCAGCGGGTGTCCGGCGATTATCACGGAAAATATTTTTTCCCCCACTTGGCCGGTGTGGGAAACTCCTCCAATCTTTTTGTATGGGATAAAAACACAGATCCTTCTAAAGGGATGCTGCGCCTAGTGCTGGGCATGGGAACCCGGGCAGTGGACAGGGTAAACACAGATTATCCAAGAATTATCACTCTCGACAAGCCTGAGAGGCCCCCGCTTATCACCTATGGAGATGAACGTAAATTTTCCCAGCATTATGTAGATGTAATTAACCTAGAGGCAAATGAATTTCAGACCATTCCTGTACAGGAAGCAGAAAACCTCCCTCTTAAGACAAACCCAAGGCTTTTTATGGAACCTGACTATGAACTTTCCAGATATTTCCGGGAGGCCGGCCAGAAGAACCGCAAAATCCCTGCAATTGTCAGCTTTACACGGCTCTTGCGCCATACAGATTTTCCGGCTTTAATGGAACACGTACTGGCCGCAATATCCCAGACCTATGATTACCCAGTGGATATCGAGTTTACTTGTAATTTTGATGAGGACGAGAACTACAGAATTAATCTCCTCCAATGCCGCCCCCTTCAGACAAAGGGACTCGGGAGGACCATTGAATTTCCTGATAGAATTGATCAATCCCGTGTCTACTTTTCGTCCAAAGGGAGTTTTATGGGCGGAAATGTCCGCCTTCCTGTAAACTATATTATCTTTGTAAAAATCAGGCCCTATCTGGAACTTTTAGAACACCAGAAGTATGCTGTCGCAGGACAGATAGGCGTTCTCAACCGTATTCTAAAGGACAGGCACGCTATCCTTATCGGCCCAGGGCGCTGGGGCACCACCACTCCTACCCTGGGCGTGCCTGTCCGCTTCACAGATCTGTGCAACATGAATGCAATCTGTGAAGTTTCTTATGAGAACCTGGGACTGATGCCGGAATTATCCTATGGGAGCCATTTTTTCCAGGATATTGTAGAGTCTAATGTATTTTATATTGCCCTGTTCCAGAGCGATGGACAGGTAGACTTCCACGAGGATAAGATTCTTTCACATCCCAATATACTGGACAGGCTTCTTTCAGGGAGTTCTGAAGAAGAGATTTATTCCGATATCATACATGTGTCCGATGTAAGCCATGAGAACCTGGAAATCTATTCAGATATTGTAACACAGCGCTTAATCTGCACTTGATCAACATACAGGGGGTTTAAGGCCCCGGGGAACCGTTGGTTTCCGCCCGGCCATAGACTCTAAGGGCATATGTCAGAGATTAACACATAGGGACTGCCGCAAAACACAAAATTTCAGCCGGATATTACAAATCAACCAGAATGAAAATTTTGTTTTGCAGCAGTCCCCATTGAAAATCAGGCTTCAGGCTCTGTCCCTTTTATACTTCCAATCCCTCTGCACGTATTACCTGAATTACCTGATCCACATATTTCTCACATAACTCATCTGTGGATGCCTCCACCATTACACGAATAACAGGCTCCGTGCCACTTTCACGCACAAGAATCCTTCCCTCTGCCCCAAGTGCTGTCCCCACTTCTTCCACTGCTTTTTTTACTGCAGCATTTTCTCTTGCTGTCTTTTTGTCTGTAACACGGATGTTTTTAAGAAGCTGAGGATAAATCTTGACCTCCTCACATAATTTCTCCAATGTCTGCTTCTTCTCCATAATGACTTCCATAAGCATCAGGGAGGTGAGGATACCGTCGCCAGTCCTTGCATGTTTGCTGAAAATAATATGCCCTGACTGCTCTCCCCCTAAAACAAATCCATTCTGCAGCATATTTTCATACACATACTTATCGCCTACTGCCGTCTGTTCATATTTCATGCCGATTCTGTCACATGCCTTGTATAATCCAAGGTTAGACATAATTGTTGTGACAATCGTATTTCCAGCCAGCCTTCCCTGTTCCATCAGATATTTTCCACACACATAAAGTATCAGGTCTCCGTCTACCACACTGCCCTGTCCGTCTACAGCAATACAGCGGTCTGCATCCCCATCATAGGCAAACCCCACATCCAGCTTATTTTCCCTGACGTAGTTTTGGAGAGTTTCTATGTGGGTAGAACCGCATCCGGCATTAATGTTAGTCCCGTCAGGCTCATTATTAATTACATATGTTTTTGCTCCCAACGCATCATATACACTCTTTGCAATACTGAAAGCACTGCCATTGGAACAGTCGAGGCCAATCTTCATATCCTTAAAGGAACGGGTAGCCAATGAAATCAAATGCCCTATATAGCGGTTTCTCCCTGCTGCATAATCTATTGTACGTCCGATATTCTCCCGGACAGCCAGTGGAAGTTCCTCAATATCCCCATCAATATATGCCTCAATTTTCTCCTCCACTTCTGCTTCCATCTTATGGCCCTGCCCATTAATCACCTTGATCCCATTGTCATAAAATGGGTTATGGCTTGCCGATATCATAATGCCGCAGTCAAAGTCCTCCGTACGCACCACGTAAGACACACTGGGCGTTGTGGTCACATGCAGCAGATACGCATCCGCCCCGGAAGCAGTCAGGCCGGAGGCAAGCGCATATTCATACATATAGCTGCTTCTTCTCGTATCTTTCCCAATTACAATTCTTGCTTTGTGGTCACGCCCGAAATACCAGCCAAGATAACGACCCACCTTAAAAGCGTGCTCTACTGTCAATACTACATTGGCTTCCCCGCGAAACCCGTCTGTTCCAAAATATTTTCCCATAGTCTTTTCCTCTTAATCTTTTTTATCTGATCCTGCTGCCTCAGCACGATTCCACTGTTATTATATTCTTATCTGTTTCAGGATACAACATTTTTTTCCAGAATGGCCCTTGCCACGCACAATCCGTTGGCCGACGCCTGCTGCAGCCCCCTGGTGACAGACGCCCCGTCCCCCATGGCCCGCAGTCCTTTAACGCTTGTCTCAAAAGACTCATTTACAATGACTTTATTTGAGTAAAATTTCACCTCCACGCCATACAGTAATGTCTCGTCGCTGGCGATGCCCGGAGTCACTTTGTCAAGCGCTTTGATCATCTCATCAATGGCAACCATAATCCGGTGAGGGAATACAAGTGAAAGATCACCTGGGACAGCATCCTTTAATGTAGGCGTAATATTGTTCCTGAGAAGGCGTTCTTTCGTGGTGCGGCGCCCCCGCCTGAAATCTCCGTATCTTTGGAGCAGTATCCTGCCCCCGCAGAGCATATTCCCCAGCTGTGCAATATGCTTGCCATATTCAATTGGCGACTTAAAGGGTTCCGTAAAATTCTTTGAAACCAGAAGCGCAAAATTTGTATTATTTGTTTTCATATCCTTTGACTTATAGGCATGTCCATTCACAACAGCAAGGCCATTCTCATAGTACTCTGTAGCAACCTCACCTGACGGGTTGGTACAGAATACCCGGACTTTATCGTCAAAAGTAGGCGTATAATATACCAGTTTGGCCTCGTATAGCTTCTCATTGAGCTCCTTCATAATTTCATCCCGGACTTCCACACGCACACCTACATCTACAGTCCCATTCCTAGTCTCAATGTTATATTCCCTGCAAATATGGGCAAACCATTCGGATCCCTCCCGTCCCACGCCTGAGACAATCTCCTGGGCATAAAACTTCTCGCCTTTATCTGTTACAATCCCCTTAGCCGCATTATCCTCGATGATAATATCTGACACCATTGTCTTAAAAAGGATCTCCACACCTTCCTTAAGTAAATGCTGTTGGAGGCGGGTATAAATCTTATACCCCTCTTCAGTTCCCAAATGGCGGATTGGGCATTCGATGAGCTTTAGGTTGGCCTGGATTGCCTTTGTACGGATGTCCGTAATAGCCTGCTGGTCCTCGATTCCATATATCTTTGTATCTGCCCCAAATTTAAGATAAATACTGTCCGCCTCATGGATTAACTCTGTGGCCTTTTCATAACCCAGAATCTCGGGAAGGGTGCCGCCCACGTCCGGGGACAAGGATAACTTTCCGTCGGAAAAGGCCCCCGCCCCCGCAAATCCCGTAGTAATTGAGCACGGCTGACAGCCTACACATACCTTTGTCTTTCTCTTTGGGCACTGTCTATCCTCAATACTGCGCCCTTTTTCTACCATCAGCACTTTTAAATCCGGCCTCCTGCGCTTTAATTCATATGCGCAGAAAATCCCGGAGGGCCCTGCCCCAATAATAATTACATCATACTGATTCATATCATACCTCGGCTTTCTTAAAAACACGCTTTAAACCTTCTTTATAGTAGCACACAACTTTTTGCAGGACAAGGGTATACAACCTGATTCATATCATGTAATATATATACCATATAGATTATACAAAGGGAAAATGCCCTGAAGGGTATTTCATGCGAAGTACCGGCAGATCCATACATAAATTAAATCTGCCGGATATTTATAGGTATATTTGGAGGTGTTTTGTTTATGATAAAGTTAGTAGCCAGCGACCTGGATGGTACATTACTGCAGGGAGGCGCCCAGGCCCTTACCCCTCATGCCATCGACCTTATTCACCGGCTTACTCAAAAAGGCATCATTTTCGTTTCCGCCAGCGGACGGCAATATGACAACCAGCGGCTGGTATTTGAAAAAATTAAGGATGAGATTTCATATATAGCTGAAAATGGTTCTATTTGTGTACATCAGGGCAAAGTAATTTCAAGAGCCACAATCGATGATAGGCTTGCCTCAAGAATCGTTTCAGAAATCAAGAAACAGAAGCATTTTGAAATTGTTATATCCAGGGAGGATTCCTGTTTTATTGAGGACAATGACCCAGCATTTGTGGATCATATTGTCAATGTCATGAAGAATACGACCCAGGTCGTAAAAGATGTCTCCACTGTCAGCGGCCCGATTTTGAAAATTGCCATCTGCAATATGAACGACGGCCCACATATCATGGATAAGTATCTCAAGTATTTGCAAAATATGTTCGGCAATGAAATCAAGATTGTGACCTCTGGGAATATCTGGATAGACTTTATCGCCCCAGGCGCCAACAAAGGGACCGCCCTTGAAAATATGATGAAGCTTTTCCATGTTACGCCCAAAGAATGTATGGCTTTTGGGGATCAGTATAATGATGTGGAAATGCTGCAGCTTGTTGGGACTAGCTACGCAATGTCCAATGCGGCTCCCGGTATTTCCTACTATTCTACTTATGTGACAGATTCTGTGGAAGATGTGCTTGAAGATTTATTAAGCGAACTCGATTAAAGACAAGGAGTGAATATAATGGCTGATACAAAAACTCTCGTGCAAAACCAGCGCGGCTATTTTATGCAGAATCATACAAAATCTATTAATTTCCGCCGGAAACAGCTTTTACTGTTAAAAAGAGCACTGCATCATTACGAAAAGGATATACTACAGGCACTCCATAAAGATTTGAATAAGGCTCCCTTTGAAGCCTATGCTACGGAATTAGGTATTGTAAAGGAAGAGCTGTCCTTTATGCTGAGATATTTACGAAAGCTCTCCCGCCCCATAAAAGCGAAAGTTTCCGTCTCCCAATTCCCGGCCAGCTCCTATATCCTAAAGGAACCTTACGGAGTCGTACTAATTATGTCCCCTTGGAATTATCCGTTCCAACTGACACTGGTTCCGCTGATTGGCGCCATAGCTGCTGGCAACTGTGCAGTTGTCAAGCCTTCCGCCTACTCCCCTCATACCTCAAAAATAATAGCCAGGCTGCTCCACAGTATTTATCCTGAAGATTATGTAAGTGTAATTTTAGGCGGGCGCAAGGCGAATACGTCCCTGCTGGAGCAAAAATTTGATTATATCTTTTTTACTGGAGGGACTGAGGTTGGAAAAGCGGTCATGAGTGCCGCGGCACGCCACCTCACCCCTGTGACACTTGAACTGGGAGGTAAAAGTCCCTGCATTGTGGATGATACAGCCAACTTAAAACTGGCGGCTAAAAGGATTGCATGGGGAAAGTTCCTCAATGCAGGACAGACTTGTGTGGCACCCGACTATGTGCTGGTCCACTCCAGCATAAAGCAGGAATTTATTGATTTGCTCTGGAAATATGTGCGCAGTTTCTATGGAACCCATCCACAGAATAATCCCGAGTATCCCAGAGTAATCACCCAAAAGCACTATGACCGGCTTATGTCGTTAATAGCAGAAGAGGACGATATCCGTTATGGTGGGAATTCTAACCCTGACACCCGGCAGATCGAGCCGACACTGATCCATAACGCTGGCTGGGATAGCGCTGCCATGAGGGAAGAGATTTTTGGCCCTCTTCTTCCGATTATCGCATATACAGATTTGGAGGATAGTATTTATAAAATAAAAGAACGCCCCAAACCATTGGCTCTCTATCTTTTTACTCAATCGGACAAGGTGCGAAGTAAAATTCTCCGCCAAATATCTTTTGGCGGCGGCTGTATCAACGATACTGTCATCCACCTTGCCTCCTCCTCCCTCCCATTCGGAGGGGTGGGCGCCAGTGGAATGGGCAGCTACCACGGAGCAGAAAGTTTCCGCACTTTCTCACACCAGAAGAGTATCGTAGATAAAAGAACATCCATTGATATCCCCCTCCGGTACCCCCCTTATCATGACAAGCTCAAATGGCTTAAGCTTATGCTTCGATGACACTTTTATCTTAATATTAAGGGATGCAGCCAGGGCATATAGCATGGGACTGCTGTAAAATGATTTCCTTGGCCCAAAGGCTACGGGCTGAATTAATCATTTTACAGCAGTCCTATATTTTATGGTTCCTGCCTAATTCTGGCCTATGCAATAATAAGAGGGATATGTTCCTCCTCTGCCCGGCCGATATATTCCTTATTCACCTGGCTGTCAGTAATAATTGTATGGATCCTATCAAGAGGGCATATAACTGACAGATACCCTCCTCCAAATTTACTGCTGTCTGCCAGCACATACACCTTATCCGCCACTTTTATGACTGCCTGCTTAATCTGCATCTGTGGATGGGAGATGGATGTCACCCCGGCATCAAAATTAATTCCATGGACGCCGATAAATGCCTTGTCTACATGGAACCTCTGAATATCCTCAGCAGCCTCTTCTCCCATCGTGGCGGCTAGGTATCCCCCCACTGGACCGCCCACCATATATAAATCTACATGCTTCAAATCTGCAAGCTCATTGCCAGACATCAGGGAGTTTGTCACAACGGCTATCCTCTTCTCAGGATGCTGCTTAATATGGAGCGCAAGATAAAATCCTGTGGAAGAGTCATCTATAATAATCGTATCTCTATCCTCAATATGTTCGTATGCACAGGCTGCAATCGCTCTCTTTTGATCTGTATTCCGGTAAATACTCTCTGCAGAATATTTTTTTTGAGGGTTTTCTTCTATCTTAAGGGCACCTCCATGTGTTCTAATCAGAAGTCCTGCCCGTTCCATGCATTTGATATCATTCCGGATTGTCACTTCAGAACAGCCCAGCTCTGCACTTAATTCATTCACACGAACCTTCCCTTTTTCCTCCAGTTCCTGTAATATTTTTCTTCTGCGTTCTTCCATACTGTTCTCCTATGCAATTTAAGAAAAGAGTTCCGAAACGCACACCACAATTATATGAGAATTATATACCGATTCTCTTCCCCTGTCCATATTTTAACAAAAACAAAGTGATAATTTCCTTAACTAACCAAATATAGTGCATCCCGCCGCAAAGTATTATATGCCTTAGCCATACAGCCGGGCGGGGCCTCCTTATAACTAGAATCCCCCTATTTTATGCACCAAGCGCCGGACTCCCAAGCTCTATTGAACTGTCATTGATTCCGGGTTTTAGAGTCAAATATCCGGCCCAGGGACTCTTTATAGGGAGCTCTTGCTACACCAAATTCAGTTATAATTCCATCTATCAGGCCATGGTCTGTAACATCAAAGCAGGGATTATATGCTTTAACCCCTTCAGGCGCCATCCGCTTCTCATACCACATTTCTGTGATTTCATCTGCACCTCGCTCCTCAATAGGAATCTCCTCTCCCGACTGCAGGGACATGTCAATTGTGGCAGTAGGAGCACATACATAGAAAGGTATCCCATAATACTTTGCCACTGCAGCAACCACGGACGTTCCTATTTTATTTGCAGTATCCCCATTGGAAGCAACCCTGTCGCACCCTACAAATACTGCATCTACCAGCCCCTTTTTCATCACCATGCCCGCCATGTTATCACAGATTAATGTCACATCCATCCCCGCCTCCTGGAGCTCAAAGGCTGTCAGCCTGGCTCCCTGTAGGAGAGGGCGGGTTTCATCCACATAGATTCTAAATCCGTATCCTCTCTCCATGCCAAGATACATAGGAGCCGTAGCTGTGCCATATTTTATGGCTGCCAATTTACCTGCGTTGCAATGTGTCAGCAGTCCAGATCCAGGCTTCACAAGCGCAAGTCCATGTTCCCCAATACTTCTGCAGACTTCAATATCCTCCTGGCGGATTCGCAAGGCCTCCTGGCGAAGCAGAGCTTTTACCTGATATACTTTCTGCTCCATATTATGCAGGACTACAGCTTCCATCCGGTCCAATGCCCAAAATAAATTCAATGCAGTGGGACGGGAAGATGCCAAGTATCCTTTGGCCCTTTGGAATTCCTTTTTAAATTCTTCCATACTGCCTGTCTCCGCGCCCTTCACAGCCAGATATACACCTATGGCTGCCGCCACGCCGATGGCCGGGGCACCTCTGACCTTCAGCAGGCGGATAGCCTCCCATGTCTCCTCCAGGCCTGTCAAGGACAGCATCTCAATACAGCCGGGAAGTTTTGTCTGGTCAATAATTACCAGAGCACTGTTCTCATCGTCCAGTAAAACGGTATCACAGTCAAGTACATTCTGTCTCATATAGTGTTATCTCCCGTCTTTTAAACACAAGATCCCTGGTTCCATCTCTCCTCAATGGCATCCAGCATATCTACTCTTCTCTGATGCCGGCCGCCGAGCTCAAACTCTGTATCCAGCCAGACCTCCACAATCATTTTCGCCAGTTCCACCCCAATAACCCGCGACCCAAAAGCCAGTATATTGCAGTTATTATGCATACGGGCCATGCGGGCAGTAAAAGGCTCACTGCACACTGCTGCACGGACTCCTTTGACTTTATTAGCCGCCAGTGAGATCCCCAGGCCTGTCCCGCATATCAGGATCCCCTGGTCCACTTTCTTATCTGCCACGGCCCGCCCAACTATCTCACCATAGTGTGGGTAATCACAGCTTTCTGACGAATTCGTCCCATAATCGATAACCTCATGCCCTCTCTGTTCAAGATATTCAATAATTTCTGCCTTCATCTCCAAGGCTGAATGGTCATTTCCAATCCCTATTTTCATCTTCTTTCATCTCCTATCCAGACATAATCAGCCTGTTTTTCTCTTCCCAGAGCGTATTTGGCAGCTCACTTCAGAGCGCCAGCCGGTAAATATTCTCTACGTCTGTTTTTCCCAGCTTTACAAATCCTCCAACCTTGCCTCCTCTGTTATCTCCAAAACAACACTTCTGGGCCATGGCCTCAATATCCTCTTCTTTGGCGCCTATTTCCCCAAATGTCACAGGCATGCCGATAGACCGCAGAAACTGTTTAAACGCTTGAATCCCATCCAGAGCCGTATTCACAGGATTCTTAAAGTCCATTTGGCATCCCCACAGCCTGACTGCTATCTGGGCAAAACGCATAGGGTCATGCCCCACATTATATTGCATCCATGCGGGAAAGATTACTGCAAGCCCGGCACCATGGGCGCAGTCATAGACAGCGCTTAACTCGTGCTCTATATCATGGCTGGCCCAATCCTGATCCCGCCCTACGCCGCAGATATTATTGTGGGCCACCATGCCTGCCCACATAATATTTGCCCGGGCCTCATAGTCGTCTGGATCTGTGATTACTTTCGGAACCTCTTTTACCATTGTGAGCAGGATCCCTTCACAGAGCCGGTCTGTAATCTCCACATCCTTTGTATTCGTAAAATAGCGCTCAAATACATGGGCCATTATATCTGTTGCTCCACAGGCTGTCTGATACGCAGGAAGCGTCTGTGTAAGGGCCGGATTTAAGATAGAAAACGCCGGCCTGATTCCCTCCCCAGTGGCCCCCCTTTTGAACATTCCATCTTCTTTTGTTATAACAGAATCAGGAGAACCTTCACTTCCTGCGGCTGCTATTGTCAAAATGGTACCCACTGGCAGCGCACGCTCAATGACTTTCCCCTGATAAAAATCCCAGAAATCTCCTTCATAGACAGCACCTGCAGCAATAGCTTTGGCAGAATCAATGGTACTTCCGCCGCCCACAGCCAAGACAAAATCCACGCCCTCTTTTCTGCACAGTTCAATCCCCTCATATACCAGCCCGCTTCTCGGATTGGGTTTCACGCCGCCCAACTCAGTATACTCCAGGCCTTCTTGCTCAAGAGACTCTTTTACCCTGCCAAGAAGCCCTGAACGCTTTACACTTCCCCCTCCATAATGGATCAGCACCTTGCTTCCCCCAAACCTTTTCACATAATGTCCGGCTTCCCTCTCTTTTTCCTTCCCAAACACAAAATACGTGGGACTGTAAAACGTAAAATCCTTCATCATACCGTCTCCTTTTATTTTATGTTTTTTATTATATCATACCTTGCTGGACGCAGTCCACCCGTCCGAAGGACTTGCATTAAGGGGTGCCCTTTGGGTATACCTTGCTGGTCGCAGTCCACCCGTCCGAAGGACTTGCATTATTATCCTCTAAGCTCTGTCCTTCGCACCACCATATACGCGCCAGCGCCAAAAAGGCCAATAAGCAGAATCAGTAACAGGATTGGATATATAAGATTGACTGTACCATCGGCCATAAAACCACATCCTTTATATAAAAATTCCAGAAGTCCATCCACAGTCCCTCCCGGAAGCACAAACTGAAAGATTGCAATGACAATCAGCACAAAAGCTACGACCCCAATCCCTAAATAAAGAGAGCCTCTTTTTTCAAGTTTATTAATAGCCAGAATCACAAGATAAAACAAGCTGCATATAAGCATATAGACAAAGAATAACCAAAGCCAGCCCATAAACACTGAATGTCCATATCCATACAGGCTACCAAATATAGTATCATAATCATTAGATATAGCCGTGTGCAGCACCTTTCCTATAACCGTGTCCACCAGTGACATAATAGCTGCATCAAAGATAAATAAAGAAAAGGTTGCTAAATAGATATATTTCCGGGTATAGCCATTTTGTATCAACATTTTAAAGTCTTCCTTAAAGCCTAATACACCTAAAACACCTATAAAGACCATACTATTCATTTCCAGGCAATTCGTACCCACTCCGTCAAAACTGCCTGTACTAAATCCAGCAATCAGATAAATCACCCCAACTACTAAAAAAGAAGCCAAATAAAATATCCAAATATATTTAAAAGACGTTGCACACTCATAGTGGACAGCAGCACTTAATTTTCTCATCTTAGACCCCTCCTCTTTCCGTCAATTTAACAAATAATTTTTGCAGGTTCATATTTGCAATCTGTAGATTACTATTAGGAGGGAATTCTGTCCTTTCCCCTAATATATAAGCCAGCTTAAGCGCCCCCAGTTCATCATACCCAATCACATTCTTATCTCTGCAGTAATTGTCGACTTCCTCTGTCAGTCCAGAAACAGTGTATCCTCTGTTTAATAAGGACTCAACTGTTTCCTGTAATAGGACTTTACCCTGGTCAATCAAAACCACCTCTTCAATAATATTGGCCACCTCTTCAATCAGGTGCGTTGCAATGATGATTGTCTTTTCACTTTCTTCATAATCCTCCAACATTAATTCATAGAATAACTCTCTGTGATTAGCGTCCAACCCAAGTACCGGCTCATCAAAAATTATATATGGCACATTGAGGGATAATGCAACTGTCAGTTTAAAAATAGACTGGTAGCCTTTGGATAATGCCTTAAATTTTTTATCTGTGTCAAGGTTAAACCTACTTGCTATACGGTTGGCCTTATCTACATTAAAATCCCTGTAAAAGCGGCTTATCCACTTAAAATGATCTTTAACTTTTAATGACTCGTCATATAGATCCGTTTCACTCATACAGAATATCTTATCATGGATCCCCATGTTCTCCTTGCTGGCAAGACCGTCAATCAATACTTCCCCTTCGTCTGCAAAAATACGGTTGGCTATAATGTTGATCAATGTTGATTTTCCCGCCCCATTCCTTCCCAGAAACCCATATATTTTCCCAAACTCAAAGGAAAAAGAGATGGTATCTAATGCGGCCACATTCTTGTATTTTTTTGTGATATTCTTAATTTGGATTGCATTCATTTTCATAACCCCTCTCTATTAATGTGATAACCTCTTCCTTGGACATCTGCAGTTTAGATGCCTCTGCTATTAGTGATGCAATATATTGGTTATAAAATTGCCCCTGCCTTTTCTTTTGAATTTTCTCCACAGCGCCCTCCTTCACATACATTCCGAGTCCTCTTTTCTTGTAGATAATCCCCTCATCCACCAGCATATTCATCCCTTTTAAGACAGTGTGGGGATTGATACTCAACAATGCGGATATTTCATTTGTCGATGGTATCTTCGTTTCCTCGGGAAAAATATTTGTAAATATAGAATCTTCCAGCTGCTCCGCAATTTGAATAAAGATAGGTTTATCTATGTTTGGATTTACATTCAAGTGCATCCCTCCTCTGTTAGATATCTAGTTTGTTACTTGAGTAACTAACTAGATTACTCTTATAATATACATGATTAAAAACAGAATGTCAATACAAAAAAATACGCCCCCTTCCAGGCAAACAGTTTAACCCTCTAACTGTCTGCCCGGAAGAAGGCATGTCAAACACATCCTTCATCCGTTTTCATCTAAAATAGTCAAATACCCCGGTGCAAGCATCGGGGTATTTAACCCTCGCGGCAGCCGCCAAATGGACATATAAACATGTCCGCTTGGCCCGTCGCCCGCGGGAATCAACTAAATATATATAAATCCTGTTGGGTCCAAAAGTCTTGCCATGCAAGTAGGAACGTCTTTTAGCTTTGGCATACTATTA
Source organism: Luxibacter massiliensis (assembly GCF_900604355.1). Taxonomy (NCBI): domain Bacteria; kingdom Bacillati; phylum Bacillota; class Clostridia; order Lachnospirales; family Lachnospiraceae; genus Luxibacter; species Luxibacter massiliensis. The sequence continues at coordinate 2,928,628 of NZ_UWOE01000001.1, forward strand.
ATTCTATTCCAAATTTGCGTGGAGCTTAAACATATCCTCCGCTGTTTTCCCAAACCTTTCCATTAAAATCATAATGATATTATCACAGATAAGCCAGGTTGTCTGCTCAAATGCATTTCCCATGGGCTGGACTGACTGTACATCATTTTTGAGCTCACTTTTTGGCGTGATTCCAGGTACCTTAATAACAGCGTCCGCCATGCTTCCAATAGAAGCCTCAGGGAAAATTGTGATAGTTGCCACAAGCGCACCTTGCTTTTTCGCCTTCTGAGCCATTACCTTCAAGCTCCCTGTCTCCCCTGATCCTGACGCAATTATCAGAAGGTCGCCAGCCTGGATAGACGGTGTTGTAGGTTCCCCTACAAAATATACAGTAAGTCCCAGATGCATCAGCCTGTTAGAAAAGGCTCTTGCCACAAACCCAGAACGCCCTGCACCAGCCACAAATATCCTTTGGGCAGCCTCAATTCTGTCAGCAAATCCTTCCAGTTCCTCCTGCTGAATCAGCTCTGCGTTCCCCATCAATTCTTCAAGTATCTTTTTCAGTACCACTGCCTCTGCCATCTTACATACACCCTTTCATACTATCTTTAATTTCTTTCGCTGCAAGTGCCGGATCTGCTGCATGGGTAATCCCGCTGCCCACAATAAGCACTTCTGGATTTAATGCCGCATACTCAGGCGTAGTCTCGGCGCTGATCCCTCCTGCCACAGAAATCTTCGCATTCCTGCAGTGTTCTGCCATGACCTTCAGATCGTCAATTGGCCTGCGACCTGCAGCCTGTTGGTCTGTCCCTACATGGACAGCCAGTCCATGGGCCCCCAAGTCTTCCAGTTCCCGGATACGGCCTGGCATATCTGGCACACAAATCATATCCACCACGATTTCCTTCCCATAATGTTCAGCGGCGTCAATACACCCCTTGATAGTCAGGTTATCTGTCACCCCAAGCACAGTCACATAATCTGCCCCGGCCTTCAAAGCCTCCTCCGCCTCATAATACCCGGCATCCATAATCTTCATATCTGCCAATATTTCCTTCGTCGGAAACTGCTCCTTAAATATTTGGACTGCACGCATACCTTCCTGGTATACAAAAGGAGTCCCAATCTCAATAATGTCAATATACTCTTCCACCTTACGAGTCAGTTCAACTGCCTCATCCAATGCCAGATCATCCAGCGCCAGCTGTAATTTCATCTTTCTTCTCCTTTTCAAAAGTTTATTTTATAGTTCCCTGCATCCACCTATTCCAGATTTGCATGATATTGCCAAAGGTCTTCCAACTTTATGTTCTTATCCGCCACCAGCATCATGGCTGTTGTATCCCCAAATAAGAGAAGAGCCTGTTCAAACAAGGATGTCATAGGCTGGGCAGAATGAATTTCATCTTCCATTTTTGCCCTGCTCTCCACAGGAATACGGACAAAAAGGTCTGCAACTTCTTTAAGTCCACTCTGGGGATTGCTTCCAATATGGATAACCTTAGCGCCGATCGCCTTAGCCTTTCTGGCAATCCCTGCAGGAAACAACGTTTCCCCACTTCCTGATCCAACAATGAGCACGTCCTTCGGCGTAATCGCCGGTTCTGTTATCTGCCCCACAACGACTGTGTGGATCCCCAAATGTGCATAGCGTTTGGCCATGGCCTCCAGCGACAGCAGTACCCTGCCTACCCCTACAAAAAAGACTCTTTCAGCTTGATTCAGCAGATCCAGGTACCCAATGACCGCCTCCTCGTCTACGGCATCTAATGCCCTTTTGCACTCCCCAAGCACGATGCCACTCATCTTCTTATACTGTTCTTTATCCAATCTCCTCGCCTGCTTTCTTTAAAAATTCAATCACTTCCCCTTCATTTGGGATAGAAATCTGGGCACCCATCCTGGAAACACAAATTCCGGCTGCGGCATGGGCAAAGCGAATAGCCTGTTTCATTTCATCTCCTTTACAGAGGCGGATAGCAAGCGCCGCGCCAAATGTATCCCCGGCTGCCGTGGAATCAATGGCCTTAACCTTAAAGCATGGAATCAGCTCCGTCTCTTTTCCGTCATAGAGAAGGGCCCCTCTTGAACCCAGCTTTAAGATTACGTATTCAGGTCTGGCCGCCTCATATAACTGTCTGGCCGCCTCCACTGCTTTTACCTCTGTGTCTGGGTTAATTCCTGTCAATGCCTCTGTCTCCGCCTCATTGGGAGATAAAATATAAAGTCCTTGGAGCCGTTTAAGCGGAATCTTCATAGCTGGGCCGGCATCCAAAAACACAGGGATATCCCTTTCCCTGGCCAGTTCATATGTACGGTAAACAGTCTCCAGCGGCATCTCCAACTGCATAATAACCATATCAAAGTGTTCAGCATCCAGCGCCGCAGCTACGTCCTCTGCACAAAGATTCCCGTTGGCCCCAAGACAGGAATATGAGACATACCTGCCATCCTCATTCACAAGCATGAGCGCCAGTCCCGTCTGAGTCTCTTTGTCAGTCACAATATAGTCCGTATGAACCCCAGTCTTTTCAAACTCCTGCTTAAGGGACCTTCCGTAGTCATCGTCCCCAAGCCTGCCAGCCATAGTCACATCTGCCCCCTGCAGGGCGGCTGCAATAGCCTGGTTCGCTCCCTTGCCCCCAGTGGCATATCCATATCTGCCACAGATGGTGGACTCCCCAAACTTCGGAATCTGGTTTGCCCCTTCTACAAAGAGATCCATATTCATACTTCCGACTACTAATATTTTCGTTTTCCCCATAACTTGTTTCCTTTCTGCTGTCTTATAAAACTCACTTCCTGCTAAAATACATACTGCGGGCGCCTCAGTCAAAGACCCTCGCGGCATTCGCCAAATGGACATGTAAACATGTCCGCTTGGCTCGTTGCTCGCGGGAATCAAAAGCTCCGTTGAGGCGCCCGCAGGAATGTTAGCTTATCTTGCTCAGTCTCTGGGTTCTTCTCTTATCAAGGACAAAGTTGATAATCAGAACACCAATCAGTGCAACACCCCAGATTAAATCTCTGTAGTAATTGCTGATGCTTGGGAACATATTCAGGTAGGATGACATCATCTGGAGGATGACAACCGCAATTGCAATACCTGGAATCGTACCAAACCCACCGTTGGGGTTTACCCCGCCCAACACTGCGATCAAAATACACTGCATAGTATAACTACTTCCAAAATCTGCTTTTGCAGAATTAATCCTTGCCAGGCTCAAAAGTCCGGCAACAGCAGATACCAGGCCCGAAAGCATATATGTGCGGATCAGGATAGCCTTACAGTGGATGCCTGCAAATTCTGCTGCTTTTTCATTTGTTCCTACCAGATATACCCTTGTTCCAAATTTAGACTTGCTCATAATAAATGTCATAGCTGCAATAATCAGTATAAATACAACAAATGACAGAGGGATATAGCCAAACAGTGCCGTTGTGGCAAAGCTTGTATAAGACTCTGGAATGCCGCTGACCGTACTTCCGCCCGACGCAATAATCGCAATACCCATGAACAGCTGATATGTTCCCAGGGTAGCCAGCATTGCCGGTATTTTCAGGTAGGAGACGAGGAACCCGTTAAAGCATCCACATATAATCCCTACAACAAGAGCTACGATGACTGCTAAAGCTACACTTCCGTTCCCCTGCATCATCAGTCCGGCAAGTATGCCGCATAAATTGGAGATATAAACGGTTGATAAGTCAATACCTCCTGATATCATACAAATACCCACGCCAATGGCCATCAACCCATACTCAGAAAGCTGTTTTGCCATTGTTTGGAAGTTTCCTATCTTTATAAACTCATTTGGCTTGGAAACACACGCTATGATGATGAAAGCAACAAGTATTATGAGTAATCTTTTGATATTACTGTCCATCTTTTTCATGATTATGCTGCCTCCTTCTTTAACCTGGTTTTAACTTTTGCCCCTGCATGGCTCTGGATCGCGGAGATCGCAGTACCAATGATAATAATTGCCCCGATAAAAACTTTCTGCCAATACACTGGTATCCCTATCAAAATAAGGCTGTTTGATACCATAGTCAAGAGCAGGGTTCCGAGGATACATCCTTTCAATGTACCGATGCCCCCTGTCATCCTGGTGCCTCCCAGGATAATGGCAGCGATTACAATCATTTCACCCCCCGCATATTCTGTGGGAAGATATCTCATAGACATAACTGCGTAGCAAAGGCCTGCAACTGCAGCGATACCGCCATTTACCACAAAAACCCCAAAACGTATTCCCTTGACATTAAAGCCGGCCCTTTCTGCCGATACTTCATCGCCGCCTACTGCGTATACACCCCGCCCAACCATCGTCTTATTGAGCACAAGATAGGCTACTATGTAGAGGACTACCATAATAGCAAAAGTCATCGGCAATGTGGAACCCAAACCGCTTTTTGCATTTTTTACAGTTATAAGTGATGCCTGGCCAAAAGCTGCCAGATTAGAAGGAAGATCCATCCTCTCTGCCTCAAATGCTCCCAGCAGGATCCCGCTGAAAATAGAACTCGTACCCAGAGTAACAATTAGGCTGGGGAACTTATATTTCACAATAATGAACCCGTTCAGCGCGCCCATAATACATCCAAACACAATTCCAATAATATAAGTGATAATCCATGGCGCACCATCCAGGCCAAGATTATTTGTAACAGTCAGCGCCAAATAGCTGCTAAGCGCCGCAATCAGTGGAAATGATACGTCCGGCCCTGTGCTTACAAATGACAGCAATGCACAGATAGCATAGATAGACGGCACTATCATAGAACGGAGTAAATCCACAATATTATTATTTGCGAAGAACAGGCCTGACCTTATCTGTATAACAATCGACAATACTACGATAATCAGAAATACATAGAATTCTGTCTGTTTTACCATTTTCTTAACATATTTATTCATCTGCACTTCACCTCTCCCTATACTGTAGCCTTTGTAAGCATTCCTGCATTCATATCGTCTGCAGAAAGGCTTCCTGTCACCCGCCCGGCCTGCATTACAAGCGCCCTGTCGCAGGTAGCGATTACCTCCGCAGAATCATCAGATACGACAATAATTGCCATGCCCTTTTCTGCCAGCTCTCTCAGAAGCTTATGGATATCATATTTTGCACCAATGTCTACGCCTACAGTTGGGCCATTTAGAATCAATACTTTCGGGTCATTCGCGAGCCATCTGCCAAGCACGACCTTCTGCTGATTCCCTCCTGAGAGAGTCTGTACGGGGAATTCATGGTTCTTGGTTGCCACTCCAATATCTTTGACCCACTTTGCAGATTCCTCCACAACTTTCTTATTGCTCAGGACGCCTAATTTATTTGCAAGCACATCCATCTTACTTACTGTAATATTCCGGATAATAGACTGGGGAAGAAACAGGCCTTCTGTAAGACGGTCCTCAGGCACTAAAGCGATGCCTAGTTTCTGGGCAGTGGATACATCTTTGATATTGACTTCCTTCCCTTCAACAAGAATCTGCCCTCCAGTTGGCTTTAACATTCCGAACAACGCCAAGGACAACTCAGTACGCCCAGAACCCAGCTGGCCTGTAACACCAAGAATCTCTCCCTGATGCAGTTTGAAACTTACATCTTCAAATCCTGGCGCTGTTAGGCTGCGTGCTTCCAGCACAACATCCCCATAATTATCTTCGTTGACTTTCTTGACAACTTGCGTCTCAAAATGCCTTCCTGTCATATAATACGCAAACTTCTCTTCTGTCATCTCAGAAGTGGGGCAGCTAATAACATTTTCACCATTTCTCAGAATTGTAATACTGTCTGAGATTTCAAAAACTTCGTCCAGCTTATGGGACACAAAGAGGATTGTCACGCCATTCTTCTTCAAATCAGCAATAATTTCAAATAGCCTGTTGACCTCTTTTTTAGTCAGGGCGGTTGTGGGCTCATCCATAATAATCAGTTTTGCATTATCCAAAAGGGCCCTTGATATGGCTATGAGCTGCTTATCTGCCACAGGCAGGGTCTCCACCAGTGCATCCAGATCCACGTCAAAATTAATTTTTTGCACGGCTTCTTCCGCTATCTTCCTGAACTCTTTTTTGTTCACTAACTTTTTCTTATTAGCAAGCACCTGGTTAAACGCCAGATTTTCAATTACTGTCAGGTTGGGAAAAATTGAAAAGTCCTGGTAAATAACCTGAATCCCTGCTTTGATAGCTTCAGCCGGGGTCATTACAGGATATCCTTTCCCGTCTACCTCTATGGAGCCTGCATCTGGTTTATAAAAACCTGAAATAACTTTAATAATGGTAGACTTCCCACAGCCATTTTCTCCTGCCAGACAATGCGTTTCCCCCTGCTTGATTGTCAGGTCCACACCTTTGAGCGCATGGACGCCGCCAAATGATTTCTTAATTCCTTTCACACAAAGGATGTTTTCATTTCCCATCATCTCACCTTGCCTTTCTATCTCCTACTGGAGTAACGTAAATAATCCACCACGTTTTACTTACGTTGCCCCAGTCTGGAAAAAAACCGCACACCCTACACGGATGCAAGATGTGCGACTATACTCATTTTCCAAAACCACCACTCGCGGGTAAAATCTCCGCTTTGCACTACATACCGAACCGCGGGGTTCCATACGTGCATTTTTGGCCGGGCCCTTCCGGGCCCGCCTTCCCGAAAGAATAGTGCTTAGACTATTCTTTCGGCATCTTATTCTTCAAATCTTAGAAGTCATAATCATTGATATTGTCTTTTGTAATTGTAAGGTCAGCCTGTCCGATAAGGCATCTGTTGTCGCCCTCTACCAGTGATACACTGTTGTAACCCTCGATTCCCAGGTCGGATCCGTCTCCAACTTCCTCACCTGCAAGGATCATAGAAGCAACTTTACACATTACATATCCTGAATCCTTTGGATCCCACAATTTGATTGTAGAAATTGTGCCTGATTCAACATATGGCTTGAACTCGTTCGGTGTACCAACGCCAACAACTTTAACTTCCAGTCCTAACTCCTCTACTGCTTTAGCAATACCCGGGCAGTCTGTAGAAGCAACACCTGTGAAACCTTTCAGGTCAGGATTTGCTTTCAGAATCTCTTTTGCCCTCTCATAGGATGTGTCAATAGACTCTTCTGACTCAGCAGAAGGAATTGCGCCGTCATTGATCAGTTCCATGTTCGGATATGCTTCCTGCTGACGGTCATACTGTGCGTTCGCATATTCCATGTGTGTTGTAGAAGTTGTGTATGCTACCATCATAGCATATTTGCCTTCTTCGCCCATATCTGATGCGAGGGCATCCATGATAGCTGCGCCAAAATCATCAGCTGTAAACGCCTCTGTATCAAACAGTGTGTTTTTCTGGTTAGAAGCTTCGTGTGTAATAACTACGATCCCCTGCTCCATAGCGTTTTTCAGGGAAGCCTCAATTGCGCCTGGATCAATCGGAACAACGCAGAGTGCGTCAACGCCCTGGTTAATCAGGTCGTCAATTACCTGTACCTGAGAGGCTGCATCCGCATTTGCAGGCCCTTTTTGGATTACGTTGATACCGGTCTCATCGCCAAATTCATTCACGCCGATCTCCATACGTTTAAACCAGTTTGCAGTGTTGTCCTTTGTCACAACTGCAATTGTCCATTCGGACTGATCCTTGTCTGATTTGTAGTTTGCAAGATCAAACAGGTCATCAGATCCAGCACTGTCATCAGAACTCTCCTCGTTAGCATCGCTGCTAGAATCTGAAGATGTGGTGGTTTTCTCGCTGCTGCATGCCACCATTGAAAATGTCATGGCTGCCGCTGCCAAGATTGCGATAATTTTTTTGAGATTCTTCATAATTTTTCCTCCTCTTTGAAAATTTATGTTATCGCTCCATGCTGTAGCATGGCCCATTGTGGGCAGTTCACTTGCAGGCTTTATTCTACATTGCGGTGCCTGCTGACCATCTCTTCTCTGCTGACCCCCATTTCCTCCCTGAGCATCATAACAAGGACGTCATACAAAATAAAAAGGGCCTGTTCAAAAAGATTCCCCATCAGCTGCTCTGTCTGGACGAAATCTCCAACTGCCTTATAGGCTGCCGCAGGGACATCTACCACCAGGTCAGAAATAGGTATCATATAACCCGCATTGGATGGGGTAATCAGAGCCAGTGTCGCGCCGTTATCCTTTGCCATCTGTGCAATATAATTCTCATGGCCCACATTTGCAGAACCACAGGCACAGATCATTAAATCCCCCTCACCTATGGACGGAGTCGTATCATCCCAAATCCAGTAAGCTTGTTTTCCAAGATGCATCAGCCTCATAGCAAACGCCTTTGTTGAAAGTCCTTCCCTTCCTGCCGCCAACAGAAAAATACGGTCTGTCTTTTTAATCAGTTCCAGAAGTTCTCTGACATTCGAGTCATCCATCCTGTCAAACACTTCCGTCAGTTCTTTCATTGCCACTGATGACAATTCTTTAAATCTGTCACTCATACTGTTCCTCCAATTCATAAATGTTATTCTTCCCACCTATAACTCCTGTATTCTTAACACTGGAGTTATAATAATCTGCCGCAGCGGCCTTTCAGGACATGATATCCTGTCTCCCAGAAGCTTAATCGCCCTGCGCCCCATCTGGCTGGCATCTCTTTCTATGTAATTAAATTTGTTCCCTATGATTTCCAGTGCTTCGATTCTATCCAGGCCAATGCAGACAATATCTCTTGAAGGCCGCTCGCCTCTTTCATACAACGCCTTCAAAAACCCAAGGCTGCTCCTATTATTACAAGTCAGGACGGCTGTGGGACGGTCCTCCATGGACAAGAGCCTGCAGGAAAGCTGATATGCCTTGGTCATGCGATAATCCCCTTCGAATATATAACGCTTTTCAATTGGGATCCCCGCTTCATTCAGCGCCCTCTCATACCCTTTATAACGGACTCTGGCCAGAACCCGGTCCAGAGTGGCATTTAAAAGTCCTATCTTCCTGTGGCCCGCGCCTATAAGCGCCATTGTGGCCTCATACATGCCTTTCTCGTCATCGAAAAATACTCCGTCATATTTATCCAGGCTGTCTGTATGCCTGTCCATAATTACAATGGGTGCATTCAGGTCATTCAAAAGCTTGATGATCTCCTTCTGCTGCATCTTCGTATTGTAATCAACTGCCGGTGTATACAGCAGGCCTTTAATCCGCTGCTCTTTCAGCATTAGGAGTGCTTTCCTGTCCTTATCCGCACTGTCATCTGAGTTACAGCAAATCAGTGTGAGATTATATTTATCAGCAACTTCTGTAATACCTCTAAGTATCTCTCCAAAAAATGGATTATCAACCTCTGGCACAATCACGCCGATTGTGTTGCTGCTCTGTCTGGACAAATTCCTGGCAGCCGCGGACGGGGAAAAATGTCTTTTCTTCATGATCTCCAGAACCCGTTCCTTTGTTTCTGGCCTTACAGAGGCTGATTCATTCAGAACCCGCGATACCGTTGCCTTTGAAACACCTGCTTCCTTTGCAATGTCATTAATGGTAAATTCTTTAGGCATTTTCTTTTTATTAACCTCCACTGAATATATGTAACCGGTTTCAGTAAAATCATTATCGCATACCTGTTTTAAAACGTCAACCCTCAACCTTAAAACCATGACGTTTTCGTCGGTTTTCATGTATTTTCATTTCATTTACTGTATATATTGCACAAATATTATGTTATTTTTCTGTCATTTTCCTTTTTTCCCCAACTTATGAAAAAACAGGTTTTTCTGCAAAAAAGAAAGCGGTTTCTGCATTTTTACGCCTTCATTTCAGGGGAATACAAAAATGCCGCAGGCCCTTTTCCACATACCTGCGGCAAAACACCCCGCCTTAAGGCGGCTTCACAGTCAAACTAATGTATGATTTCCCTCATTTTACGGATACCCTGCTGCATTCCATCCAGTCCTTTTAGAAAACTGGATGTGCCAGCCACAAATATATCCGCATGCTTCTGTGACATTTGGCCAGCCAATTCATAACTCACATTTCCATCTACCTCAATCTCAATATTCGGATACCCTTGGCTGTCCAAAAACTTCCTGCAGTCCTCTATCTTCTGTATGGCCTGAGGGATAGCCTTCTGGCCGGAGAATCCCGGATTTACTGTCATAACAAGAACAGCATCTATATCATCCAGCACATATTGAAGCTCCTCCACCCTGGTAGCTGGGTTAATCGCAGCCATAGCCTTGGCTCCTGTGGCCTTTATGGCCTGGAGCGCCTTTTGCAGGTGCTGGGTACTCTCGGCATGTACAGACACATATTCTCCCTCCTGAAAGTCGAACCAGCCAATCTTCCTTTCCGGGTCATTCACCATTAAATGGACATCCAGCGGAATATCTGTAAGCCTGCGCAGTTGTCTGACATAGTCTGTCCCCAGCGTAAAATTAGGGACATACTCTCCGTCCATAATATCTATATGCAGATATTCTATATTCTCTTCCTCAAAAACTGACAAATACTCTTTTAATTTATCTATCTCGACACACATCATAGATGGGGATATCTTTTTCACTGTCCGTCCTCCTCATTTGGAAATACTGTCTTTTCAAATTCCACCAGTTCATCATATTCTTTCTCCACTATTTTAGCCATTTCAGGGGTAAGTCCCGACATATGCTCCGCCTCCAGCCATGCATTTGCCATCTGTATACCCATCTCATTCCCAATAATGAACCCGCCCATGCAGAGAACATTTGTGTTATTTACCGCTTTCGCCCTCACAGCCTGATAGAGACTCTCGCACAGGGCCGCATACACACCTCTGTGCTTATTACAGATAATGCTGACTCCCATGCCCGTACCGCAAATGGCAATCCCTCTGTCATACTCCCCGCTTTGGACGCCCCGGGCCACTGCCACTGCCGCATCCTGGAACAGAACCGGCGTATCCGGGTCAATATCCGTAATCTCATATCCCTTTTTCAGCAAATCTGCTTTAATCGCATTTTTTAGTTCAAAACCTGCGGGATCCGCACCTAATATAATCTTCATAACAACCCACCTGCCTTATAAAAATAATTCAACTTTTGTAACCGGTTACAATATATGTTAAATATACCCCTATCACCTTCTATTTGTCAAGAAAACTGTTTTCACATATATAAAAAAGAAGTATAATTATATTTAATATTTAAATGAACTGATATATCTTTTCAAACTATTTTCCAGTATCATTTCGTTTACTTTCAATGATTTTCCCAATATTACAAGTCACCCTTCCTTTGCAATCATGAATATCCTCATTGATTTTTTTCTCTTGTGCAATCGCTATATTCACACGTTTCGCCAACTCTCCTATGGAAGAATTCTTTTTTGGATTAACACCTGTCCTTGCTAAAAGCAATTTATAAATGAATGTCTGATTGCCCTCTTTTTGATTCTTAATAATCTGCTCTACATTTGGTTCAATGTCTTCGTTAAAGGCGTTTTCAAAGTGAAGGAGTAAAAATAATTCAAATGCCGGATTACTCACTGCAATCATGTTCTCCTTCTCTCCCAATGCGACAACTTCATCATAGTCCTGCACCTTTTCCTAAAAAAATTGTTCCAGCCACACTTATTACCATTCAGTTTAGTTGGTTACGCGGGTGCGAATCCCTACCTGCTTAATCGAATGCTTATAATAGGAGGTTAGTTAACGGTTCTTGTGGCGGATGCTACGATCCAAAAAAGCCGACGTTAGACCAATTACTCCCCTTATTATAATAAAATAAGCGCAGATGTCAGAGTTAATTACTCTCTAACAACTACACTTTTATGGTACTAAAAAAGTTGTACAAAAAAGCTCGCACAAAATATAAAGTCTGTGCTAGCTGTAAATATATACTAAAAATCCCCTATGACGATATACCCCCATGAAATAAGGCAGCCAGGCTGGTGAGGTCGCCGGCCTGGCTGCCTGCTTTGTTTCATCCGTTTGAGGTCTGCAGCAATAAGCTTCTATTTATGGTACAAGCATAACTTTCATGGCATCTTCTGCTTCGGTGGCCTCAAAGGCTTCTTTCCAGTCTTTGAGTTTAAATGTATGGGAGATTAATCCATCGGTCTTTATCTGCCCCGCTTTTATGCCTTTAATTACAGAATCGTATGTAAGTCCTGACAAATGGGAGCCAATAATTGTCAGTTCCTTCCCATCTCCGATGGTATTCCAGTCTGCCTTTACTTCTTCCGCAAACACTCCCATCTGTACATATCTGCCTAGATTTTTCAGGGAATCCAACCCTTGTGTTACACTGCGCGGACTTCCAGATGCTTCGATATATACGTCGCATCCCAGGCCGTCTGTCAGTTTTTTAATCTCTTCCTCAATATTGCATTCTATTGGGTTAAGCACCACATCCGCCCCAAATTTTTTTCCCATCTCCAGGCGGTTCTCACGGACATCAATCCCTATAATCATTTTAGGCATTGATAAGGAGGCAATATTCACCATAGATGCCCCAATAGCCCCCAACCCTGCTATAACCACAACATCACTGTGCTGGATCTGGGCGCGTTCTACTGCATGTGCGCCGCATGCAATCGGTTCAATCAATACCGCCTGTTCTGCCGTAAACCCTTCAGGCACTCTATGGTTTAAGCAATGTTTATCTAGTTTAACATATTCTGCAAATCCTCCATTTGCATATTGCTTAAACCCGAATACGGCGGATCTTGTACACATCCAATAAATTCCTTTTTTACAATACTCACATTCTCCACAGGGGATCACTTGCTCCGAGACAAGCACATCGCCTATCTTATAATCTGACACGCCTTCCCCCAGCTCCACGACCTCTCCATAAAATTCATGCCCTCCAATACACGGGGCTTCGATATAACGGTTTTCCGGCGAAGTCCCCCAAATACGGATACCACCATGATAGGCCTTCACATCCCCTGCACAGATCCCGCAGCCCTTCACTTTCAAAATAATTTCCCCTTCTCCTGCCTCTGGTTTCACAAAATCCTCATACCGATTATCGTACGGAGCATATGATACTACTGCTCTCATTTTTTCAGCCATAACTGTCAATCTCCTTTTTCATATATTTATATTTCCAAATGCCAGGGTCAAAAGCTGATAAAACTGTTCACGTTTACATGGCAAGGCGTTTGGCCCGGCATCCTTATCCTCCTATTTTGCAAAGTGTTCGTCATAGTATTCCTGGGCATTTTCAGCATTGATTACCGTGATTGGCATATACTGATCCTTCTCCTGTTCTACGCCATTGCGGAAGTTGTCAGCAATATCAATGAGTGTCTCGCCATGAACCGAACCGCCTCCAAGGCTGACGGAAGATTTTTGTGGGTCTTTGTTAATGATATTCATAATTTCCTGCTCTGTAGCGTCAATTCCAAAAATACCAAATTTATCATACTCGTCTTTTGATATATAGGATTTCACGCCCTCATTGGCGCCTGCGCCGCCTCCGGAACCAATAGAACAGATTACTTTAATATCTGGATTAGACTGCATAAAGTTTTCTGCATTATTCTGGCCGTCTTCCATAACTTCCGCAGGCTGTGTAGCTACTAATACCGCATTTGGCGCGTTTTCCTCTATTGCATCCTTTATCCCATTTGCCCGGTCAATAATCTCGGGATATTTAGGAAGATCCTGCAATGCCCATTCTATTTCTTCATCCCCATAATTTTCATTAATCCACTTTGCCGCTTCTTCCCCACATGCATATCCCGTATTGTAGGCATCTACCAGATATTCTGCGTCTGAGTTTTCAATAACCTGGGTATAGGCAATGACCTTAATTCCTTTCTCCTGGGCTTCTTTGCAGACATCCTCCACGGAATTAGATTCAACTGCGGCCACAATAATTGCATCCACGCCTGACTGAATAAAATTCTCTATCTGTGAAACCTGAGTTGTGGCATTATCATTAGAGTTCTGTACTGTAACTGAAATCCCCAGTTCTTTCCCATGTTCTTTCGCTGCGTCTGCCAGCTCTGCCCACGTCAGATTACCGAGATTCAGCGTCATGCCCACCGTATAGTCTCCAGAACCCTCCTCCTGGGTTCCGCCATCCTGCGTATCACCTGTACCCCCAGCGCCACTATTTTGCCCGCCGCATCCTGCTATCAGGCCTGCTGCCATAACTACGCTTAACACAATCCCCAACACTTTTTTCTTCATAGCTTTTCTCCTTTTACACCATTTAATTTTCTGCATTTATCGCTTTCATTTTCTTAACCCGCTCATTTTTAGCAATAGACATTGTATCGTAAATAACTGCAATCAACAGTACCAGGCCTTTTATGACCTCCTGTACATACTCATTGACATTCATGATTGCAAGGCCGTTCTCCAGAACGCCCACAATCAGGCATCCAATGATTGCCCCCAATACAGTCCCTTTGCCGCCGTTACTGCTTACGCCCCCGACCACACAGGCTGTCAGGCAGTTGAACTCATATCCATTTCCTGTGGAGGACTGGGCAGAATTTAAACGGGCCAGCATTAAAATCGCACCAATGGAAGTGAAAAAACCACATAAACTATATGCCATCAGCTGAATCCGTTTCACATTCACTCCGGAGAGCTTCGCGGCTTCCACGTTATTGCCAATGGCGTAAAAATAACGTCCATAAATCGTCTTATTCAGGATGAATACGCCGGCCAGTATAATGATCAGCAGAAAGATAAGTGAAACCGGAACAATTCCCAGAATCGTTCCCTGGCCCAGGAAAACAAATGATTCATCAAACTTAAAAATTGCCAGTCCTCCGGTAATCAGATAACTGACACCCTTTAAAATCGTCATCATAGATAAGGTCACAATCAGGGGGGCAACCCCTGTCTCTACGATAATAACTCCGTTCACCATGCCAATCGCTGTTCCTAAAAGCATTGCCACGATACAGGCCAGCACCCAGTTCATCCCCAAAGAATTCATTAAGACTGCCGTGACAACAATATCCAATGAAATCTGATACCCCACAGAAAGGTCAATCCCCCCGGTTATCAATACAAAACTAAAACCTACTGAGCAGATTCCCACAGTTGCAATTTGTTTTGCGATATTAAAGAAGTTCTGCGGCTGCATAAATTGTGAAGATGCAATGCTAAAAAACACAATCAGCGCGAGCAGCACACAAAATACTCCAAATTCTTTACTTTTTATAATTCTTTTCATTTATTCTATACCTGCTGCTTTCGTTAAAATTGATTCTTGAGATACTTCTTCCTTCGACAGGCTTCCCGCCATCCTCCCTTTGCACAGGACAATGACTCTGTCTGACATACCTATCAGTTCCTCCATATCTGAGGAAATCATGATGATACATTTTCCCTGATTTGCCAAATCATTCATAATATCGTAGATTTCCTGCTTTGCCCCTACATCGATTCCCCGGGTGGGTTCATCGAAAATAATAACTTCCGGATCCATAGCCAGCCATTTAGCCAGAACTACTTTCTGCTGGTTGCCGCCACTTAAGTTTTTCACAAGCTGCTGGTTACTCGGCGTTTTTATCCTGAGGGTTTCCTGATAACGCTTTGTCACATCCTCTTCTTTCTGGCCGCTTATGACGCCATGTCTTGAAATCCTCCTCAGGCAGGGAAGCGTGGTATTGTCACGTATGGACATATTAAGGACAACCCCGTGGCGCTTCCTATCTTCCTGGATCATGGCGATCCCCCTGTCAATGGCCTCCTTGCAGTTTTTCATATGCATTTCCTGTCCCTGATATATAATTCTTCCAGAAGTTAGTTTCTCACTCCCGAAAATCAGCTGCGCAAGTTCCGTCCTCCCGGCTCCCACCAGTCCTCCCAACCCCAATATTTCTCCTTTTTTTACCTCAAAGCTAATGTCTTTGACACCATTTCCACTGACTTTTTCTAATTTCAGGACTGTCTCCTTGGCTTCCTTTTCCCTGGATGGATATGTATCGTTTAGCTCACGGCCTACCATCAGTTTAATCAATTCCTGTTTATTAGTATCCGCAGTGTTTAGTGTCTGAATATACTTTCCATCCCTGATGACAGTTGTCCTGTCAGAGAGCCTGAAAATTTCCTCCATTCTGTGGGAAATATAAATAATCGTTACTCCTTCTTCTTTCAGGCGGTCCACGATCTCATACATAGATTCCACCTCTGCCATAGTCAGTGGTGCAGAGGGCTCATCCATAATTAAAACTCTTGCATCCTTAGAAATGGCCTTTGCTATCTCTACAATCTGCTGGAACCCTGTGGTCAAATCTGCCACTTTAGCTTTTGGGTCAATACTTACATGAAGCCTCTCAAAGAGATCCCGAGTCCTGTCTTCCATAGCTTTCCGGTCCAGGACCATGCCTTTTAACATATATTCCCCCATAAAAATATTATCCGCCACAGAGAGCACTGGAACTAATGTAAACTCCTGGTAAATAACAGCCACGCCTTTTTCTCTGGAAAGCTTAGGGGTGAGCCTTTCAAAAGTTTCCCCTCCCAGCTCTATAGTTCCTGCGGAAGGTTCAATCGCCCCTGATATGGTTTTAATCATAGTGGATTTCCCTGCACCGTTTTCCCCAACAATCGCATGGACTTCCCCTTCCCGAAACTCCATGTTCATATCGTCTAGGGCTACTACTCCTGGATACAATTTTGAAATGTGGTTTAACTTTAAAATCGTATCACCCGTCATATGCTTTGTCTCCTCCCTTCATCTAATTTATGTACTTATTTTACATAGCGGGATTCACCAAAACAATTCCATGATTTTGATAAAAAGTATACATTTTAAACCAATTGTGGATTTAAGAATAAGATTTGATATAAGAAACGGCTATACTGTGAAAGGAAGATGAGAGTCCTCACGCCGGGAACCAATTGGCCTGCATCTGGACTCCCGTGAGTTCTAACGGCCCCCTGTGGGACTCACAGTCTCCCTTACAATAACACCTCTTTCGATTTCAAGGATTCTGCTGCATACAGAATACAGCATTTCCGCATGTGCAGAAATAATAATTTGCGATATGCCCTTCTGGGCTGTCTTTTGTATGTCCTGGCTAAATAGCTTCCTCTCCCCTTCATCTAAATGAGAAAATGGGTTGCTATATACGAAGATGCCTGCCCCTGACGCGATAGCCCTGCAAAGGGATATCTTCTTTTTGATAATGAGACTTTCAAATACAATCTGGTCTATAAAGGTTTTGTATTTCCCGTTATCGAAATATTCTTCCACCAGATTTTGTGTAAGGTACCTGAGTTCCCCTTCTTTCATGACCACTTTCCCATAGGAGTTTTGCCTTAGGGCAGAGATACTTATATTTTCGCCGATACTCATATTTGTAAAAAGCTGGTCACTCTCAGGCAGGACAGCCAGGCCTGGCTTGAGGGTTCTGCCAACCTGCCCTAAGAAGGCCTCATTGCCTATTGTTATAGCTCCTTTCACGAAGGGCATCTCCCCTTGAAGAATATGGGCGATGGCAGTTCCTGAATGTCTGTTTTTATTCCAGATTCCCAGTGTCTCTCCTTCATAAAGCGTAAAGCTGAGGCCATTGAGTATCCCCTGGCTGGTGAAAACTCCGTCAAACTTAAGGATTGCTTTTGCCTTGCAGGCTTCGCTGATACAATCTCCCCCCACCGTATCCTGAAGCTCCCTCTTTTCTCCCTCCATCAGCGTAGAGACAAGATTAGTGTCAACTTCAGAGCTATTTAATTCTGCAACCACCTTTCCTTTTCTCATCACACAGAGACGGTTCAAATATATGCGGATACACTCTATCTGATTTTCTATCAGTACAATACTGATTCCACGGTTTACGAGGAGGCAAAACACCTCACGCATCCGTACTCTGGCGCTCTGTGACAGCATCCCGACCACAGAATCCATAACAATAATTTTCGCATTGCACACCATGGCCTGGGCGATTTCTATAAGTACCCTCTGATGGAAGGTCATATCCCGTATTTTACAGTCATAGTCCATTTTCAGGTTCTGGGCATCTGATATATTCAATAAATGAAAAATTTCCTTACATTTTTTGAGGTAATCCTGATACCCAACCCCTTTCTCTGCCAAGCCATAATTCAGCTTCATTGTATCCCTGATACTGAATTCTTCTATCAGGGAGCTTTCATCCTTAATCAGAAATACACCCCCTTTTCTGGCCCGCTCTATAGAATCAATCCTTTTGATATTTTCTGAAATCCATATCTTTCCAGACTTACACGGGAACTCCCCTGTCACTGCCCCCATAAAGGCGCTTTTCCCAGAATGGTTATTGCCAACCAAACCCACAACCTCCCCTTCAAAAAGGTGGAAGTTTCCATTTTGGATCAAATTAATATTCCCTTCCCAGGAATAAATATTATACATTCTAAGAACCTCTCTTGTCACGATCTGCTCCTATTCTCTGTTTATCAAAAGCGGGAGGATGACTTCCGTGCTGGTCATCACATTTTGCGTACTGTTTAGGATCAAGCCATACCGGTTTCCAAAATTCAGTTTGATGCGTTTATTAATATTAATCAGGGCTATCCCTGCATGCTGCCTCCCGCCCTGGATATCGTACTCCTCAAGGCCCATTTCCATTGCCTTATTGAGAAGCTCCAGCCGTTCTTCGCTCATTCCCACGCCATTATCCGTCACTGTAATGACCAGCCGCCGCTCTGTCACATAGGCGGTAACTTTTACCCAGCCGCCTTCAACCTTTTTCTCTAATCCATGTACGATGGCATTCTCCACAAGAGGCTGTATCACCATACGGGGCACCATATATTTATTAACAATTTCTTCATCTATGTCAAAAAAATATTGGAACTTATGATTAAACCTGAACTGCTGTATTTTCATGTAATTAGATATATTATCCATCTCCTGCCAAAAGGGCAGCAATTCATGTTTATCTGATATCATGTTCCTAAAGACCCTGGATAGGGCCTCAGTTATATCTGAAATCTCCTCCATATCGTGCAGCAGCGCATAACCCCTGATAGAGTCCAATGCATTATATAGAAAATGAGGGTCAATCTGCGTCTGCAGGGCATAAAGCTGGGCCTTTCTACGCTGTTTTTCCTCGATCCTTTTTTTGTCATACATTAGCTTCTGCTGATTGAGCAATTCCTGAAGTGTGGTTTCAATAGATAAGCCACTGTTAGCAGAATTATATAGAAAATCCTCTGACCTCACTGTTTCTTCATGCTTCTGTATTTTTTCTTCCAGGTTCCACATGGGTGCAATGATAGTATAGTAATCTATCACACTGTTTATAATTCCAGCAAATATAAAGCACAATGCCAGCTCCCTATAAGTCAGCGCCCCAATAACCGAATCCTTTAGAAACAGAGCTCTGGAATGATTCAGCCAGATACCGAAACCAAATACAATAGCCGACAGAACTACAAGATTCAAAAATAAAACTGTTATTACCTTTTTACTGGATAAGTGTTTCCAGTTTCCCCACTTTCTCATACAGATTTTTTAACCCCTGCCCTTTCCAAGATGGCGGCTCCGGTATTCCGAGGGTGTAATACCCACACACTTTTTAAAAATGCGGGAAAAATATTTTGTATTGCTGAATCCAGACTCCTCTGCAATATCCATAACGCTATATTTAATCTCCTCTTTCAGCATTCTTTTTGCAATGTCAATCCTGTACTGGTTCAAATAATCGAGGAAATTAATCCCCTCCTCTTTTTTGAAAAGTCTGCTTAAATATACTGGGGACAGATTAACGATATCCGCAACCCCAGATAAAGAAATATCTTCCCGGTAATGCTCCGCAATATAACTCTTGGCTATTCTGATGGCAGGTGTTATTTTATTTTGCTCAGACAACTGATTCTTCTCAATCAAGGTTTTAATATCCCTGATCAGAATCCTGGGGTACTCGCTGGAAACAGGCGCCTGTATAAATTTGGCTCTATACTTAAGCCATATCTGTTTCTCTGTCTCTGTATAAATACCAATATTGCTGAAATAAGCATAGATCTTTCCCACAAACGCCATAAACAGCTTATACAGCGCCAGCGGATTATCTTCTGCCACATAAAATGCCTTGGAAAACATGCTGCGGATACTCATAGATATTTTATTCATATCCAAAGACTGCAGCGTTTCTTCAAACTTTATAGTATGAATATCCAATGTGTCTGGCAGAGGGCAATCTGCATCCGCCACACAGCTCGAAGTAATAATTTGTTTATTCTCCAATGATGTACGGATCAGGATACTAACATGCATTTCATCAGTGGACTCCCCGATTGCTGATAGCTCCGGCTTTGCCCCTCCTTCACAGATGCAAAGCCTTAAGTTTTCAAATTTTTCTATCTGGTGCCTGCTCTTCTCCAGCTGCATCAGCATACAATCCTTTATAGATTCCTCCTTTTCCCCCGGATAATTCAAGAGAAAGAAAACTATCTGATTCTGCATACATTCAAGAATTTCAAAACATACCTCCCTCAGAGAATTTCTGAGCTCCTTTTGTACCTCCCTGAGCATTAAACAGTTAGCCTGCCCTTCCTCCAATGTATTAGTGCCATCCAGGATCAGCGCAGCCATCCTAAAATGGCCTTGTTCAAATTTTGTCATGTACCGCTGGTTTATCTGAATCAAATCAAGCGTATCTTCCTCATACTCATTTCTTAGAATAGATTCCAAAAAAGATTTCTTTATTTTCAGCTTACTGGAGTCCAGCTCCTCCTCTATTTTTCGCAGACGGTTCTCATTCTGCCTGTCCTCCGCCAGTCCCTTACAGACCCTGCCTATTACCTTTTCCAGTTCTTCTTTATTAATCGGCTTCAGCAGATAATCCTCCACATTATTGCGCATAGCGCCTTTCGCATAGTCAAACTGCTTATGTCCGCTGACAACAATAAACCGGACCTTCTTGTTAAACTCCCGGATCTTGTCCATAAATTCTATCCCATCGTATCCAGGCATCCTGACATCTACGATAATTAAATCCGGCTTAATCTCCTCCACAAAATGAAGGGCCGTGATTCCGTCATTGGCAGTTGCCACAACCTCCATATTATATTTCTCCCAATTAACAAGCTTCTGAATCAATGCCACCACATAGATTTCATCATCCACTATCATCACTTTAAACATAATATACCCCCATACAGATATACATTCTGTAAATCATTCTAGCAGATTTCCAATTATCCGACAACTAAATGTGGCACTTGTCCATTTTTCACTTCCTGGCTTTCAGTCCCTTCTTCTTTTAATATTATCCAGGAGAAATATTTAAAAAAACATCCTATAGCAGAGGAATATAAAAACCGCCGCCGTACATGCGGCAGCAATTGTAATCATTATCTTATCTTTTCTGCTCTTTTGCCTCGTTACTCCCTCTGGTTCCATGGCCGCTCCCCATGGACTGTATTTCTGGAGCGCCAATGCCAGATCACGCCTATTTCCCAGGTGAACGGCTTCCAAAAACTCCCTCCAGTTTTTCTCCAGAAGCCGCATTCCTGCAAGCAGCTCTTCATGGGATGTCTGTCCGCTTTTAAGCATCTGGAAAAAACCTGCCGCCTCAGAATAGCGCCTGTCATTGCCATAGGCCGCATCCTGTTTTTTCTCCATAAAAATCCTATAAGCGTACTCTATCCCTTCCTCCACAGCTTTTTGTGGGTTCCGTGACTTCTCATATGCATTCGTCGTATGATAGTACACTTGGTAAGATGCCTTCTTAGACAAATAATGATCCACCAGCTGCTGGACGGCACTTTTTACGGGTACGCGAAGAGAACTATTTTTCCCCAAAACGTTATCTGACATGACCTGGCTTTTTATGACTGTTACCGCTGCTAAAAGTCCAGGCAGCTCATCATTTTTAGCGCTAAAGCCAAAACCAGGGTTATCCAGCAGCTTGCCCTGTCCGGCCAGATGTCTGCCAAAACTGTTGGCAGCGGTCATTTCACGCGCTGTGTACAGAACCGTTCTCCGGCCTGAAAATATGGAATTTTTTTCACGCTGGCTCATTGTATTTATAGCTGTGTCCCTCTGGCTCATAAGCAGTTCCTGTGTTTTTTTCTGGTTATGGTAGGACTGGTTAATTTGAATCCCTCTGCCCCCGGCAGGACTATAAATACTTCCCTCTTCTGGGGAAACCCTTATACTCCCCCCCTGCCTGCTGCTGGCCGGTTGCCTGGCCGTCTCTTGGGCTAAATCCAAGGTAAATAACCGGCCGTGCCCTAAGCCTCCCCTTTGGCCTTTCCCAAATAATTCCCTCAATGCTTTTGATGATATAGTTTGGCCTGTTGTCTGCTTATACAGGCTGGCCTTTACATTCTCGGCAGCTTCTTTTTGCCCCGTATTTTCAAAAAGGGAAATTAACTCATGCAAATTATTCTCAAGCAATAGATTTAGTTTTTCCCCCAGCACAGATTCCAGCCTGCTAAGCTGTACTGCCTGTTCCTGTCCTGCGGTATGCAGCAGCACAGATTCTAAAAGCGCCAAATAAAGCTCCGATAACTCCTTGAGCTGTACTGATATATCTCCCCCTGCTGCTGGGAACCAATTTAAAAGCTGGTTCCACAGTTCACTTTCCATCTCCAATACCCATTTGATTTGGGCATTCTCCAATATCCTCCCTTCTGTGCCAAACCATTTGCTTTTGAGAGACAATTCCGGTGTATCCTCTGTTTTCTCCTGATACTCTTCTTTTTCTGAATTGCTCTCCTTTAATTCTTTTTTAACTTCCGCATTTTGCTTTGCCGCCTCTGCGATGAACATCTCCCCGGCCTGCAGCTCTTTGGTTTTCCTAATTATCCTGCTCTCTGCCTCTGTTTTAGCTGCAGACAATGCCTGGGCCGGTTGGCCCCCCATTTCTTTAACTGATGGCATACCTACCCCTCCTCATTGCACCGTATGTCATATCCTTTATCTATAATCTATAGTTTTCAGGCCTGTATCTGCACAAAAACGAAAACAAAGTACCCACATAAAGGATACAAATTATTCCCATTTTAGATATACCTACATATACTGTTAAAAAGGACTTTTTGATTATGCCTAATTATTCGACTTATGTACCTGTTACGGGAATCATCCGAAGCATAACGCCCTTTTCTGAGGAATGCTGCAGCCAGTTAATCAGCCTGCTGACCAACGATGGTATTATAAACTTTGTATCTTCTCCAGATACTTATGTTGTCAATAATACCTTCTTAATCCCCGGAATGCGCGTAACTGCATTTTATGATTCTAACCTGCCGGTTCCAATGATTTTCCCACCTCAATACCGTGCTGTAGTTATCAGTCCTGTTTCATTGCAGGGACAAATTGCAGTCAATTATTTTGATGAAAACCTACTTGCTGCGGATAGATCCCTACAATTAAATATCGGCCCAAATACAAATGTCGTAACGGCAAACGGCCAAAGATATAACTGTTCTATTGGGGGAAACACATTAATTGTATTTTATAATATCGCTACCACGAGCCTGCCCCCACAGACTACACCCCGTAAAATCATTGTGTTATGCTGATAGTAAGAAGGAAGCCTGCCAAAGCAGTATTTTCTCTGCCTGGGGCGGGGCCCATGAAGGATATCATTCCACTCCGCCACAGTGGGAACCAGTACACGAAGTGTGTTTTGTGTTATAGGGAAGTTCAGAGAACTTTCCTATAACATCAAAAAAATCCCGGAAACCGAAGTTTCCGGGATTTTTATATATTCACTATGATTATTCGATAATCTTAGCAACCTTTCCTGATCCAACTGTACGTCCACCCTCGCGGATAGCGAATCCAAGACCCTCTTCCATTGCTACTGGATGAATCAGCTCAATTGTCATCTCTACGTTATCTCCAGGCATACACATCTCTGTTCCTGCTGGAAGCTCGCAAACACCTGTAACGTCTGTTGTTCTAAAATAGAACTGTGGTCTGTAGTTGTTGAAGAATGGTGTATGACGGCCACCCTCATCTTTTGTCAGGACGTAAACCTGAGCTGTAAATTTCTTGTGGCATTTTACTGTGCCTGGTTTGATAAGAACCTGGCCTCTTTCAATCTCTGTTCTCTGAACGCCACGAAGCAGGGCTCCGATATTGTCACCAGCCTGAGCCTCGTCAAGCAGTTTACGGAACATCTCGATACCTGTAACAACAGTCTTCTTGATATCTTCATGGATACCAACGATTTCAACTTCATCAGACACGTGCAGAGTACCACGCTCTACTCTACCTGTAGCAACAGTACCACGTCCTGTGATAGAAAATACGTCCTCTACAGGCATCAGGAACGGCTTATCTGTATCACGCTGTGGATCCGGGATCCACTCATCTACAGCATCCATAAGTTCCATGATCTTGTCTCCCCACTCGCTTGAAGGATCCTCAAGAGCTTTCAGGGCTGATCCCTGGATAACCGGAGTATCATCTCCTGGGAACTCATATTCATTGAGCAGCTCACGGATCTCCATCTCTACTAATTCAAGAAGTTCTTCATCATCTACCATGTCACACTTATTCATAAATACTACGATATATGGCACACCTACCTGACGTGACAGGAGGATATGCTCTTTTGTCTGAGCCATAACACCATCAGTAGCAGCAACAACCAGAATTGCACCATCCATCTGTGCAGCACCTGTGATCATGTTCTTTACATAGTCAGCATGTCCTGGGCAGTCAACATGTGCATAGTGGCGCTTCTCTGTCTCATACTCAACGTGTGCTGTAGAGATTGTGATTCCACGCTCTCTCTCTTCTGGAGCCTTGTCGATATTTTCGAAATCTACCGCTGCGTTTCCTGCAACTCTCTCAGAAAGAGTCTTGGTGATTGCAGCTGTTAATGTTGTCTTACCATGGTCAACGTGGCCAATGGTACCAATATTAGCATGTGGTTTTGTTCTTTCAAATTTAGCTTTTGCCATTTTGAATAATCCTCCTTAATATAGCACCTGTTCCCAGGTATTTTATTAGTTTTCGTTTTTACTCGGCTAACTCTGATTATATTTCAAAGTCCCGTGTTTTTCAAGCCTTTTTATTACATTTAGTCATTTTTGTTGGATAACACTTTTTCCTGGACAGACTTAGGTACTGGCTCATAACTCTCAAAGAACATGGAGTAGTTACCACGTCCCTGAGTTCTGGAACGGAGATCTGTGGAATATCCAAACATCTCAGACAATGGTACATATGCACGCACAATCTTGCCGCCGCCTAAATCATCCATACCTTCAATACGCCCGCGCCTGGAATTGATATCTCCAATGATATCTCCCATATATTCTTCAGGCATTGTCACCTCAACCTTCATGATTGGCTCAAGGAGTACTGGAGAAGACTTCTTCATGGCATCCTTAAATGCCAGAGATCCAGCAATGTGGAATGCCATCTCACTGGAGTCCACCTCATGGTAAGAGCCGTCGTAAACTGTCGCATGGACACCTACAACCGGGAATCCGCCCAGTACACCGGACTTCATTGCCTCTTCAATACCTTCACCTACTGCAGGAATATATTCTTTTGGTATAGATCCGCCGACAACGGTTGAATCAAACTTGTATATCTCTTCCCCGTTGACATCCATAGGTTCAAATTTAACTTTACAATGTCCGTACTGTCCACGTCCGCCTGACTGTTTCGCATATTTGCTGTCTACATCAACCGGTTTTGTAAAGGACTCTTTATAAGCTACCTGAGGAGCGCCTACATTGGCCTCTACCTTAAACTCACGCAGAAGTCTGTCAACGATAATCTCCAGATGGAGCTCACCCATACCAGCAATAATTGTCTGGCCTGTTTCCTTATCTGTATGCGCGCGGAATGTAGGATCTTCCTCTGCCAGCTTAGCAAGTGATTCACCAAGTTTACCCTGTGAAGCCTTCGTCTTTGGCTCAATAGCGAGCTCAATAACAGGTTCTGGAAATTCCATGGATTCCAGAATAACCGGATGCTGTTCATCACAGATTGTATCACCTGTTGTGGTGAATTTAAACCCGATTGCCGCTGCAATGTCACCTGAATATACTTTATCAAGTTCCTGTCTCTTGTTGGCATGCATCTGAAGGATACGGCCAACACGTTCTTTCTTGCCCTTTGTTGCATTCAGTACATAAGAGCCTGAATTTATAGACCCTGAGTACACTCTGAAGTAAGCCAGTTTACCTACAAACGGGTCTGTCATAATCTTAAATGCCAATGCAGAAAATGGCTCTTCGTCAGAAGAATGCCTAACAACTTCGTTTCCGTCAGGGTCAACACCCTCGATTGGCGGAATGTCTGTAGGAGCAGGCATATATTCCAATACTGCATCCAATAATTTCTGTACGCCTTTGTTCCTATATGCAGTACCGCAGCATACAGGGATTGCAGTACACTCGCAGGTAGCCTTTCTCAAAGCCGCTTTAAGGGCATCTACAGAAGGTTCTTCACCTTCCAGATATTCCATCATCAGATCGTCGTCCAGCTCACAGATCTTCTCTACCAATTCTGAACGGTACAGTTCTGCTTCGTCCTGCATTTCTTCTGGAATGTCAACTACGGAAATGTCCTCGCCTTTTTCATCATTATAGATATAAGCCTGCATCTCCATCAGGTCAATGATACCTTTAAATTCATCCTCTTTGCCGATGGGCAGCTGAAGACAAATCGTATTCTTACCAAGCCTGGTTTTGATCTGGTCTACTGCATTATAAAAATCTGCACCTAAAATGTCCATCTTATTAATAAACGCCATTCTCGGTACATTGTATGTGTCTGCCTGGCGCCATACGTTTTCTGACTGAGGTTCAACACCACCCTTAGCACAGAACACACCTACAGCACCATCCAATACACGAAGTGAACGTTCAACTTCTACAGTAAAGTCAACGTGTCCCGGTGTATCAATAATATTGATACGGTGCTCCAGGGCACCTTCCTTTGGCTTTGTCTTTTCTTCCAAAGTCCAATGGCATGTTGTAGCAGCTGAAGTAATCGTGATACCTCTCTCCTGTTCCTGCTCCATCCAGTCCATGGTAGCAGTACCTTCGTGAGTATCACCAATCTTATAGTTTACACCAGTATAATAGAGGATACGCTCTGTCAATGTCGTCTTACCGGCATCGATGTGGGCCATAATACCAATATTCCTGGTTCTCTCTAATGGATATTCTCTTCCAGCCAAGATTTTTTCCTCCTAATTAAAAGCGGTAGTGGGCAAATGCTTTATTTGCCTCTGCCATCTTGTGCATATCTTCTTTCTTCTTTACTGATGCACCTGTGTTGTTAGATGCATCCAGAATTTCATTAGCCAGCCTCTCCTCCATTGTCTTTTCGCCTCTTTTGCGAGAATACAATGTCAGCCAGCGAAGTGCGAGAGCCTGTCTCCTGTCTGCCCTTACTTCAATAGGTACCTGATAGGTAGCTCCGCCGATACGTCTTGCCTTAACCTCAAGTACTGGCATGATGTTATTCATAGCTTCCTCAAACACGTCAATAGCCGGTTTCTCAGCTTTCGCCTCAACCCGCTCAAATGCTCTGTATACAATCTTTTGTGCTATACCCTTCTTACCATCTAACATGATATTGTTGATAAGTTTGGTAACAACTTTATTGTTGTATATTGGATCCGCTAATACATCTCTTTTTTGAGTATGTCCTTTACGTGGCACGGTCCTTCCCTCCTTAATCACTATTTCCGGTCTGCGCCGGGATTAATTCATCGGTACTCACATGTGTCTTTCTATGGAAATCGCGCTTCATGTGCTCGTGGCCGCGGGACTTATCTATTCTTCCACATCCTGGCCCATAGGCCCTTGTCTTTTGTGGCATTTAATCCGCAACCTACGATAATCATAGTTCTGTTTGTGATACGATTTAACTATTTAGTTACTTTCCTGCTAAGTCTGCAAAATGCTTTATCTGCTTTCACAGAAAACACTCGCGAATCTCCAAAAATCCTCTTCACCTGATTTTCAAATCAGAAAAATTATTCCCGGATTATTTCGCGTCTTTTGGCCTCTTAGCGCCGTACTTAGAACGAGCCTGCCTTCTCTTAGCGACACCTGCCGTGTCAAGCGTACCTCTGACAATATGGTATCTTGTACCAGGCAGATCCTTAACTCTTCCTCCACGGATCAAAACAACACTATGCTCCTGAAGGTTGTGTCCCTCACCAGGGATATAGCTTGTTACTTCGATTCCGTTAGAGAGGCGGACTCTGGCGATTTTCCTCAGAGCTGAGTTAGGCTTCTTAGGTGTTGCAGTCTTAACTGCTGTACACACACCCCTCTTCTGTGGTGCGGATACATTGGTAGCACGCTTCTTAAGAGAGTTGTATCCTTTCTGAAGTGCTGGTGCTGTAGATTTCTTTTCAGAAGTCTGACGTCCCTTTCTAACTAACTGGTTAAATGTTGGCATTCTTTTTCACCTCCTATGATTCTTTCGTCGCCTTTCCATCTATATGGAAAGGGGTTGCAGATAACCGTAATTATCTTTTTACGCGCCAAAAAATCGTACCTTTTTGTGCACGCTAAATCAGTTTATTACGTTTTTATGGGAAAGTCAAGGGATTTCCCTTGATTTTACTATTTATTTTCTGGCCCGCACGTTTAGGGAAAAATATATAAAACTATTAGGGTATGCAGCCATGCTGTACCCTTGCTCACACCGAGCGGCTAATGGCTCCCCGGAGGTAAAACTACTTTTTTGATTCTTCAGACTCCTCAAACAAGCTTTCATCCACCACTTTCCAGGCTTTCCCAAACTCTCTGTCCGCAAAGAGCTCCGTCAGGCCTGTCAGCTGCTTCAGCCGTAAAATCTCCTCTCTCTCCATCCCAAGATGTTTGGCCATCCAGGCGTCAGAACGTCCCAGTTCATGAAGTTCCCTCACAATATTACTCATAAGGTCCACATTATGGCTGCCCCTTGCCCGGTTGTGCCGTATGGTACTGGCCATGCGCCGGTCAATAGGCTTATTGATGACCGAAACAGGAAGCAGGCCGTTCTCCCGCTCATAAATATCAGGATAATCAAGCATTATCCGGTATCTGTGAAAACCGTCAACAATAATATATACATCTCTCACCTTATCATAGTAACAGACAATCGGCATAGTATACCCATCCTCATGGATACTGTCATAGAGCAGCTTTAATTCTGGCGGGGCAACTGAATTAGGATTATATGTATTTGGTTCAATTTTATCAATCGGAACCTGGATGATATTATACACGGGACTTACGTAAGGCATGATTTTTCTCCTAACTCTCCATATTTTTGTTTTAAGCTTTTGACTGCAAGGCGCTGCTCCCTGGTAAGCCCAAATCCCATAAAACGGCAATTATGGTCATTTTTCAGAATACAAAAACACATTCTTTTCCAACTGGGGATATCCCTGGTAGATTTAATATTATCTGTATGGTCCGGAATTTTTTCCAGAAAGATAATTCTTGAACTTTTCATCAGGGTGTAGTTTGACACACCATTGCGTCGGATACGGTATCCCTTCTCTTCCAGTTCCTGGATCGTCTTTTCCTCCAACCCTCCGCCAACTGTATGCCAGAATTTAATGGATGTGTTAAATTTCTCGATATACCTGTTCCTCAGTTTGGCCGGAAGCGTGGCAAGCAGGAAACGGGTATAGGATTCCCAGTTATGCCCTTCGGGCAATGTAATATTCCTGTAGCCTAAAGCTTTCGTCCGGCCATAGATGGCTCCGAAATTTGCCCCTCTGACCCGGCCTATTAATTTTACCCAGATTTCCGGGTCAATTACTCTATAAAGATTCAGGCTTTCCTTTGCATAGTCATTAAAAGGCGAAGCAACCCGCATCTGTTCCGGTTTTAATCCCGCCATATAATATAAGTCATAAAGCTTATTGTAATCGTATCCCAAAACAGCATTGGCATGCCAAACATCTCCCACTGTCCAGTCATACATGGGAGAGGCGACCCACACATTTTTAAACTGCTGGCTTATCCAGCATGTATTCTTATAGCCATACTTCCTGTTAAGAAATCCTACGTAGCGCTGCTGTGATTCATCGGCGCGCATCCCAAGCAGGCAGACTGTACGCTTATTCTGATGGGAGATCCTATACCAGCGCCCAAACTGTTTTGACAAGTCCTCCTGGTGCATTTTATAGCGGTATGTAGTCATAGGATTGTTCTTAAGGTTAATCACATATGGATGTTTCGGCATAGGCCTGACCCATGCCTGCTCCTTTGTGTCATCCCATGGATACCAGTACATCTCATAGCTGCTGAGGGCGGTTCGGGTGGCCATAGGAAGACAGAGCCAATAAAGTTCAGCATCATTCTCAATTCTGGAAAATGTGCGCTCTATATATTCTGTAGTTACACTGTACTGCGCCTCAAAATCTTGATGAAAAACCCCAATACGGCGTCCCGGGTAATATTTTTTTTGAAAATCCAGGACTATATTTAGTAGTAATCCACTGTCTTTGCCCCCTGAAAAAGAAACAAAGATATTGTCAAATTCTCCAAACAAAAAGTGAAGGCGTGCCTGAAGGGCATCATAAACATTCTCAGTCAGATATTCTCGTTTCATACGGCTCCCTTCTATAATATTTTGTCAAATAAATATAGCCATAGGGTACCCTGGCTTTTTCCATTATATTCCAATTTTAGACAAAATTCAACAATCCACTGAGCGCCAAAGGAACTGTATATCGTCAGAAAATAGATATCCCGTGCCCCATCCCCTCCCTCTTAGCCCTTAAGCAAAAAAATAGGGAAGAACCTCTGCCCAAGCAGATTTCTTCCCTATTTCCCAATAGTCTCCAAATATATTAATAGGATTTGCCCCAATATACCATGTGCTTCGCCGGCTTCCCACAGCATATGCAAACATCAGAAAGCTGTTCTTCATCCTCTGGGATACATCTGGAAGATGCCCCTAACGTCTGTGCCTTAATCTCGTCCTCACATTCCTGGCTGCCACACCACATAGCCTTTATGAACCCTCTGTTCTGCTGGAATTTCCGGTTCATTTCCTCCATTGTAACAGCGGCGTCAATATGAGAATCCAAAAATGCTTTTGCCCTGTCAAACATATCCCTCTGAATGTCCTCAAGGATTTCTGAAAGCTTTTCTGTAATCTCATCTAAAGATACTATTATCTTCTCTCTCGTATCCCGACGTACCACTACAACCTGATTCTGCTCTATGTCCTTTGGCCCTATCTCAATACGGGTAGGAATCCCAAGCATTTCCTGCTCGCTGAATTTCCAGCCAGGACTCTTATCTGAATCGTCTATTTTCGCCTTGTATCCCGCCTCACTCAGCCTGCCAAGCAGCTCATTTGCTTTCTCCAGCACCCCTTCTTTGTGTTGTGCAATGGGAATAACCCTTGTCTGGATTGGTGCGATCCTTGGAGGCAGCACAAGTCCGCTGTCATCTCCATGCACCATGATAATGGCACCGATAATCCTTGTAGAAAGTCCCCAGGATGTCTCATAGACACTATGAAGCTCATTGTTTTTATCTGCGTATTTAATATCAAAGGCATCTGGAAAGGCATTTCCAAAGAAATGGCTGGTGGCAGATTGGAGCGCCTTCCCGTCGTGCATGAGGGCTTCTACAGTATATGTGTCACGGGCGCCCGCAAATTTCTCGCTCTCTGTCTTCCGTCCGGTTATAAGAGGAATGGCCAAATCTTCCTGTATAAAGTCCCTATATACATCCCGCATTGTCAGGGTTCTCTGCTCTGCCTCCTCATAGGTGGCATGGATCGTATGCCCCTCCTGCCACAAAAATTCCCTGGAGCGCAGAAAGGGCCTTGTTGTTTTCTCCCACCGGAGCACGGAGCACCACTGGTTCCAAACCTTCGGCAGGTCCCGGTAGGACTGCACGCTTTTACTCCACAAATCGCAAAACAGTGTCTCTGATGTGGGGCGGATACAAAATCTCTCCTGAAGCCTCTCCAAACCACCATGAGTTACCCACGCCACTTCAGGGGCAAATCCCTCGATATGGTCCGCCTCCTTCTGGAGCAGTGTCTCTGGAATCAGGACAGGGAGATATACATTTTCTACGCCCGTATCTTTAAAACGTTTATCTAAATCAGCCTGTATATTCTCCCAGATTGCATAGCCGTTGGGAAGATAATTCAGGCACCCCTTTACACCAGAATAATCGCACAGTTTAGCTTCTCTCACCACATCCGTGTACCACTGCGCAAAATCCTCCTCCCTCGAGGTAATTGATTCCACTAATTTCTTATCCTTTGCCATAGTTAGTCTCCTTTTCTTAATATCCGGGACTTTCCCGTTTTCACTATAGCTGAAGCAGTTTCTGCTTCAGCTCACCCTCCAGCCGGATCATCTCCCGCTCAGCCTCCTGGCGTTTTTGGCGGCCCTCCTGCTGGATATGCATCACCTCATCGAGAGTACTGATCAAAGATTCATTGGTTGCTTTTAATGTCTCTATATCTACAATCCCTCTTTCGGACTCCCGGGCAGTCTCTACTGTAGCCATCTTCAGCTTCTCCGCATTCTTCTTCAGCAATTCGTTTGTCATGTCTGTCACCTCGCGCTGAGCCGCAGCAGCCTGTGCAGAATGCTCCACACCAAGAGCCAGAACCATCTGGCTTTTCCAGAGAGGTATTGTGTTCACAATTGTAGACTGTATTTTCTCCACCATCAGTGTATCATTGCCTTGTACAAGCCGGATCTGGGGAGCCGTCTGTATAGAGATCGTCCTTGTCAGCTCAAGATCATGAATTTTTTTCTCAAACCTGCTGCACATAGAATCCAGATCCCTGGCGGCCTGTGCATCCTCTGGAAGTCCGCTGTTCTTTGCTTTTAAAAGAAGCTGAGGCAGAGATACTGCCCTGACTTCCCCCAGCTTCTTTTTCCCCGCCAATATATACATAGAAAGTTCTTTAAAATATGTCAGGTTTACCTCATACATTTTATCCAGAAGTGCAATATCCTTCATCAGCTGTACCTGATGGTTCTCAAGCACCTTGCAGATCTGGTTAATATTGGTCTCCGCTTTGGCATACTTGGCCCGCATGGCAGTGATCTTATTAGATGTTTTCTTAAAAATCCCCAGAAACCCTTTCGATTCTTCTTCGTCAAAATCCCGGAGTTCCCTCACCACCCCCGAAAGCAGTTCTCCTACCTCTCCTAAATCCTTTGTTTTCACATTTTCGAGAGCCGCCTCAGAAAAATCAGCCATTTTCCTCTGTGTCCCCGCACCATATTGCAGTATCACAGAGGAATTGGACAAGTCAATTTGAGAGGCAAAATTATCCACTGCCCGCCTCTCCTCCTCAGACAAAACACTGTCATCAAAAACAGGTTTCTCCTCCACAGGCCGCACTTCTTCTTTTCCCTCTGGAAAAGGCTCCAGAGTGAGCGTGGGCGTTGTGGCAAACTGTTCAAATTCGTTGTTCATTTTATTCCTCCATTTGGCAAAAGTGAATCCCAGGACGGGCATTCATTAAACCCAAAGATATTCCGATTAAAAGTCATCCCGTGTCAGCCCTTCCTGGGCCAGCATTGTATTAAGCACGGAAATATCAGCAGATACATCCCATGCCGTATCCTGAAACAGGCTGTCCAGCAGCTTCTCAAAGGCTATATTCAGAGTATCCAGTGTATTCTCGATCTCACCTTTAGAGGAAAGGATATTCTCCCCCTGCACAGGCTGTGCATCCAGCTCCTCGTATGCCTCCAGCAGCTTGACCGTAGTGGGAAGATAATACTCCATCAGCCTCCTCACATCCGGTATACAGTCAGGGTTCTGCTCTACTCTGTCAAAAATCCTGTCGACTAACATTTCTATCCGGGATATTTTTGCTGAAATCTCTTCTCCCAAAATAGCATCATTGCATTCCCGGATCTTCCTGACATATTCGTCACCCGCCTGTATGACCTCCTGTACCTGCGGATCCAATGCCTGCTGTTTGCTTGCACGGCGTTCTCTGGCCAACTCTTCCTCCTTCTTCTGCTCTTCCATCCGCATCATCAGGTCTGTATACTGTATATACGCATCATTACTTACTATCAGGCATGTTTTCTGCCTGTCTAAATGCCCCTGCTTAAACCATCCCTTCTGTATCATTCTTTCTATATCCTTAACCGCATACTTGACAGACTTCTTGCTGCTTTCTGCCAGTTCTTTAATTTCACAGTACTCTTTCCCCTCCATCTGCCTGATATATGCTTTAAACCGCTTGATTCTGCCCAGCAGCGCAGTCCCCCTGCTGCCTAGAATAATGCCGCCCAGTGTAAAAATAGCCAGCATACCTGTCAGAATGGCGCCCCCAGCGCCAAACTCCCCTGTCACGGCTGCACCAATTAAAGTAAAGATCCCCATGAGCAGCATAATCAAAGTCACGACGCCCCCTGCTGCCGCCAGAAAAATCCCTTCTGCCTGTACACCTGCAGTCTTTTTGAACAGCTCAGAATATTTCCTCTCTGCCACAGCAGTCTGAGCCTGGCCCGGCTCCGGTTTCTTTATATCCCTGCCATATGCCTGTCCGTCCTGTTTCCCATAATAGCGGTACTTATCCCAGGCCTGCCCTCTTCTTCCCTTTTGCTGTGCCTGGCTTCTGGCCTGCTCTTTCATATTCTGTGCAGTCCTGTCCACAGCGTCGCCTACATTTTGGAAACTTCTCCCGAGGCTATCCATGGCACCATTTATTGTATTTGAAATCGTCTGGTTCAGCCTGTTAAAGTCTCTGGAATCAACCGCATCCTGTACTGTCCTGCGAATGTCTTCACCAAACCTCTCCCAATCCTGATATGACATATCTTCCACCTGTGCTTTCCGTCTTGCTTTTACAATAAAGTATACTGGATATACTTTCAAAAATCAATGTACTTGACCTCTTTCTTCGTTTGTATGATAATCAGTGTAGTCAGATTCTTCTGAAAAGTCAAGACTGCTGCAGGAAGGAGCAAATGAAATGATACCTGAAATTTTATATGAAGATGAGGATATACTAGTGTGTGTTAAGCCGCCGGGTCTCCCTACCCAAAGCGGCCGTATTGGAACCCCCGATATGGTCAGTGTCTTAAAGAACCACCTATACCGGCAGGGAAAGAGACAGATATCTGCGCAGACCTCCCCTGTATCCAACCTTAATACATCCCCATATCTGGCCGTCATACACAGGCTGGACCAACCCGTAGAAGGACTTCTGGTATTTGCCAAAACCCCTGCCGCTGCCCGCGGCCTGAACATCCAGCTAACTACAGGAGGCTTTGGCAAACATTACCGGGCGCTGCTCACAGCCATCCCCCCCAAGCCAGAAGGGGATATTGAGGATTATCTCCTGAAAGATAAGGCCTCCAATACTTCCCGGGTCTGCCCTCCCGATGCCCCCGGCGCCAAAAAAGCCTCTCTGCATTATAAAATCATAGAGACATATGATTCCTGTGCCCTGGCAGAAATTACCCTCCGCTCTGGAAGGCATCATCAGATCCGGGTGCAGATGGCGCACCTGGGATGTCCCATCATGGGGGACTTAAAATACGGAACCCTGCTCCCCCCTAGTTCATCACTGGCAGCATTTACCAGGCAGAGAAGGCTTTGGCTTGTCGCCTGCCGTCTGTCTTTTTTACACCCCCGAACAAACAAGCCGCTTAAGTTCCAGTTAAACCGGCTGCAGTCATTTGCAGACATAGCTGCCGGAAAAATGGATATCTCATGACAGAACGCCTGTAATCCCCCAAATAGCCAAAGACCCCGATGCAGGCATAGGGGCGTCAAACTAGCGGCGATACAAATATCGGGGGATCAGACCCCCCGAGGCAGTCGCCAGGGTGACATGTAAGCATGTCCCCCCGGCCCGTTGCTGGGGCACATAAAACAAGGCCGCTGCAGTTACTAACCGCAGCAGCCTTTCTCTTATTTGTTTACATTTCCCCAATAACCATTCCCATTTCTGGTTCTTCTTCAACCGCTTCTGTATATTTCTCCAGAATGGTACTTTGAATTCTCTCTCTGGTGCCAGAATTGATAGGATGTGCAATGTCCCTGTACTCACCATCCAGGGCCTTTTTGCTTGGCATAGCTATAAACAAACCTTTCTCACCCTCAATCACCTTAATATCATGAACTACAAATTCATCATCAATGGTGATTGAAACAACCGCCTTTAGCTTGCCCTCCTTTGCTACCCTGCGCACACGCACGTCTGTGATCTGCATAAATTCAAGTCTCCTTTCTCCGCCTGCATTAGCCTGCAGCCTATTGAGCAGAGCCTCAATAGACATCACCTTTATAATGCATACCGTTCGTTTTTCTCAACTACCACTTTCACGCCATTCTCACCAACATGCCTTGTGTTTGCTCTAATTGTCCCACGGCTCTCAACGACACAGTTCTCAATATATGTATTGTCCCCAAGATAGACATCGTTCAGAATAATAGAGTTTTTAATCACACAATTGTTACCGACAAATACCTTTTTAAATATTACAGAATTCTCAACTGTACCATTAATGATACTTCCACTTCCAACCAAGCTATTCTTCACCACGGCCCCCGGGTTATATTTTGCTGGGGGCAGGTCACTTACCTTGGAATTAACTGGTGGAAGCTCTCTGAAGAAGTAGTTGCGGACTTCGGGTTTCAGGAAATCCATATTTGTCTGATAATATGCATCTACTGTTGAAATGTTGTTCCAGTAGCTGTTTATCTTATAACCGTATATCTTCTTCAGATTCTTATAACGAATCAAAATATCGGTTACAAAATCGTGTCTCTCCTCCTCGGCGCAGTGTTCTATAAGATCTATCAGCTGCCTCCTGCGGATGATGTATATCCCTGTTGAGATAGTCTGGGAATGGGCCACCATCGGCTTCTCCTCGAAGTCTTTGATCCGTGCCGTTTCATTCATCCGCACTGTGCCAAAACGCGTTGCATCCTCCCCAGCCTCCAAATCTTTACAAACGACAGTAATGTCCGCCTTTTTGGCTATATGGTATTCAAGCACCTTATTGTAATCCAGCTTGTACACTGCATCCCCGGATGTGATGATCACATAGGGTTCGTGACACTTTTTCAAAAAGTCAAGATTCTGGTAGATGGCATCTGCTGTACCCCGGTACCAATAACCATTCTCCGCCGTAATCGTGGGGGTAAATACAAATAATCCTCCCTGTTTTCTTCCAAAGTCCCACCATTTAGAAGAATTCAAATGCTCATTCAGCGACCTGGCATTATACTGTGTCAGAACAGCCACCTTCTGAATATGTGAATTCGACATATTGCTCAGGGCAAAATCAATCGCCCTGTAACTTCCAGCCATAGGCATGGCAGCCACTGCGCGCCTGGATGTCAGCTCCAGCATCCTCCTGTTGTTGCCCCCTGCCAGAATTATCCCTACTGCTCTCATACACTTTCACCTGCCTTTATTAATGTCTCACCGCTTGCAAGTACTCCATCACTGTAATCATCTATGGATGTAACACCACTAATGGCGGTATTCTTACCAATCTGTACGCCGGACGGTATCCGCGAATTCTCTCCCACAGTTGCAAGTCCGCCGCTGTATATATGGGGCTTCTCTCTGTTGGGAACCTCGCTGCCTATACCAATCACCACATTGTCTGCAATGTCTGTGCCCTCCGCGATAATTGCCTTATCTATCACACAATTATCCCCTATTTTTACATTACGCATAATGATAGAATCCCGGATGATACTTCCCTTGCCGACAGTCACCCCGCTTCCAAGCACAGAACTGTGGATCTCCCCATAAATCTCTGAGCCATTACTTATAATACATCTGTCAACAACAGACTGTTCTGAAATATACTGGGGCGGGATATTGGCGCTGTTCGTATAGATTTTCCAAAACTCTTCATATAGGTTAAACTCAGGGATAATATCGATCAGCTCCATATTAGCCTCCCAATATGAGCTGAGGGTTCCCACATCCTTCCAGTATCCGTTATACTCATATGCAAACAGCCTCTTGCCATGCTCATGGCAATATGGGATGATATGCTTTCCAAAATCACAGTTGGGCTGCTCTGACAATTTAAGCAGCGCATCCTTTAGTACCGGCCAGCTGAATATGTAAATCCCCATTGACGCCAGGTTGCTGCTGGGCTGTTCAGGTTTCTCCTCAAATTCCTTAATCCTGCTTTCTTCATCTGTAACGACAATTCCAAAGCGGCTGGCCTCTTCCATGGGAACAGGCATAGCGGCTATGGTCACATCCGCCTTGTTCGCCTTGTGGAAATCTAACATCACTTCATAATCCATCTTATATATATGGTCCCCAGATAAAATCAGTACATAATCAGGATTGTATGTCTCCATGTAATCCAGATTCTGGTAAATGGCATTCGCCGTGCCAGTATACCACTCACTGCTTGTACTCTTTTCATATGGGGAAAGTATAGTCACGCCTCCAACATTGCGGTCCAAATCCCATGGGATGCCAATCCCTATATGTGTATTCAATCTTAAAGGCTGGTACTGTGTCAATACTCCTACAGTATCCACGCCTGAATTTATACAGTTACTAAGCGGAAAATCAATAATACGGTACTTCCCCCCAAAAGCTACGGCCGGCTTGGCCACTTTTGCGGTAAGAACACCGAGTCGACTGCCTTGTCCGCCAGCTAACAGCATAGCAATCATTTCCTTCTTAATCATGTCGTCACCTCGTTTCTAGTTAATTGCATTCATTATAACACATATTTTCTTTCTGTGCACATTTTTTACATTTTTTTAGCTTAAATTTTAACCTTTTTGTAAATTTTGCACAAAAAGAACTTCTTTAAAAATTCCCCACATATAGTATAATATAAAAAGTGGTTGTCGTTTATGACCATTTTCAAGAAATTTGTGTAATAGTTTAGTATCTTTACGCATAACAGATATAATTTAAGGCCGCTGTCTGGACTATTACAAATTTATTAAGGGAAGGAAATTATTTATGTATAAAATTGATTTTGAAAAGCCAATCCACATACACTTTATAGGAATTGGCGGTATCAGT
This sequence comes from Luxibacter massiliensis, assembly GCF_900604355.1. NCBI lineage: Bacteria > Bacillati > Bacillota > Clostridia > Lachnospirales > Lachnospiraceae > Luxibacter > Luxibacter massiliensis. Next base: position 2,967,484 of record NZ_UWOE01000001.1, read on the forward strand.
ATGAGCGGACTGGCTGAAATATTGCTGAAAGAAGGTTTTACAGTTTCCGGTTCAGATTCCAGGAAATCACCATTAACTATACAATTAGAGGAAAAAGGCGCTCAGATTTTTTATGGACAGAAGGCAGAAAATATCATTGACGGCATTCAGTGCATTGTCTATACTGCCGCCATTAGCCGTGATAATGCAGAACTTATTGAAGCCGTTTCTAAAAAGATCCCCATGCTGTCCCGCGCTGAACTTCTTGGCCAGCTCATGAAAAATTATGAGACACCTATTGCAGTTTCTGGTACCCATGGAAAAACTACTACTACGTCCATGATTTCGCATATACTCCTGGAAGGCAAAACAGACCCTACTATATCAGTAGGAGGAATCCTTAAAGCAATCGGCGGAAATATCCGTGTGGGCAGTTCAGGTACCTTCATAACTGAAGCCTGCGAGTATACAAACAGTTTTCTGCATTTCTTCCCTAAAATAAGCGTCATACTCAATGTAGAAGAAGACCATTTAGATTTTTTTAAAGATCTCGAAGATATCCGCCATTCATTCCACCAGTTCGCCGCACTGCTCCCTGCTGACGGAACGCTGGTCCTCAACGCAGATATTAAAGACAGCTCAGAAATTTGTGACGGGCTGAACTGCCATATTATACGCTACGGCAGCTCGGCGGATGCAGACTACAGCGCCCGTAACATCCAGTATGATGAAAAGGGGAGAGTTTCTTTTGACCTTGTGCGCCGCGGCACCCTGGCAGAACATATCGCCCTTTCCGTTACCGGAGACCACAATGTATCCAACGCCCTCTCTTCAATAGCAGTGGCAGAGCTGCTTCATATCCCTATGGATGTGATCCAGAAAGGGCTGCTGTCCTTTTCAGGCACTGACCGCCGTTTTGAATACAAGGGAACTGTGGGCGGCGTTACAATCGTAGATGATTATGCTCATCATCCAACTGAAATTACCGCCACTCTAAAGGCAGCGCAGCACTATCCCCATCAAAAACTCTGGTGTGTGTTCCAACCCCATACCTACACTAGGACTAAGGCTTTTTTCCGTGAATTTGCCGAGGCCCTGTCTCACGCTGACCATGTAGTTTTAGCGGATATTTATGCAGCGCGGGAAACAGATACCCTTGGCATCTCGTCCCAGGACCTTGCGGGGGAGATCCGTACTCTGGGGACCGATGTCCATTACTTCCCTTCCTTTAACGATATCGAGAATTTCCTCCGTACAAATTGTTCTTCCGGAGATTTGTTGATAACTATGGGGGCAGGGGATGTTGTAAACATCGGAGAAGATCTCTTAAAATAGGACTTATCCACATTTTCCACACAGAGTTATCTACAAAAAACCTTGAGTTACCCACGAAAAAGTGCTTTTTCCATCTTCAATATGGTGCTATAATACCTTTACGCATGAGAGACGAAATAGGAAAATCAAAGGGTGGGAATACAAAATGAAAACACTAACTCTGAAAAACAAATTCCAGGCAAATGTGACCCTGGTTACAAATGATTTTATAGATAATTATATGGCGGCAGCCAACGGTGAGTTTGTAAAAGTTTATTTGTTTTTACTTAGGCATTTGGATGATTCCTGTTCTGGTTTGACAGTTTCCACAATTGCCGACTGTCTGAATAATACTGAGAATGATATATTGAGAGCCTTCAGATACTGGGAATCCGAAGGCCTTTTAAGTCTGGAGAATGATGAGAATGGACGGATAATCGGAATTGGACTGGAGCGGACCCCTTCTCCCGTATCAAGAAGAGTGACCGTCCCTAAAGATTCTTTCCTATCCCCGGATGCCGGCTGCCATGGGGACATGCCCCAGGCGCCCTCTGAACCCGCCCTGGGCAATAACGCCATCCCTTTAACTTCTTTTAAGGCACAGAAGGAGATGAAATCTCTGCTCTTTATTGCGGAGCAGTATCTGGGCAAGACTTTGTCCAGGACAGATGTAGATGCCATTACATATTTTTATGAGTCCTTAAACATGTCTGCCGATTTAATCGAATATTTAATTGAGTCCTGTGTTGAGAACGGCCATAAAAGTATCCATTATATTCAGAAAGTCGCCCTTTCCTGGAATGACAGCGGTATAGTAACAGTAGAGCAGGCTAAACAGCGTTCAGCAGATTACAATAAGAACTGTTATACAGTACTTGGCGCTTTTGGCATCCGTGGAAGAGGCCCTGCCCCCGGTGAGGTTGCCCTTATCCGTAAATGGACAGAACAGTATGGGTTTACTCTGGATATTATTCAGGAGGCCTGCAGCCGTACCATCGCGGCTACCCATCAGCCCAGCTTTGATTATGCAGATACTATACTTACCAGGTGGTACGATAACCAGGTCCGCCACCTGAAAGACATTGCAGCGCTAGATACTGCTTACCAAAAGGAAAAGGCTGCCCGCAGATCTTCGGAAGCCAGGCCAAAACCTGTCTCAAAGAATTTGAACAATTTCGAGAGACGGGCATATGATATGGATTCTTTGGAAGAACAACTATTAAACAGTAATTAGAAGGAGTATGCCTGTGGGACTCAAACCATCTCAATACCAGGAAATTATGCGCGGTTATGAACGGCTTCAGCTTCAAAGCCGTGATATTATGGCCCAGCGCTATGAGGAAGTATACAAGATGATCCCTGAATTTGAATCTTTGGATCATTCCATCTCTGTTCTGTCTGTACAATATGGCCGGAAATTTCTCAATGGGGACGAGCACGCAGTGGACTCCCTGAAAAATGAGCTCTCTATGCTCCGGGAGCAGAAAAAAAGGCTTCTGCATGGCTCAGGCTTTCCTGACGATTATTTAGAACCTGTCTATGAGTGTACGGACTGCCAGGATACAGGATACGTTCATAATCAAAAATGCCACTGTTTTAAAAAGAAGGTAATCCGTATCCTCTATAAGCAGTCAAACCTAGAACAGATATTAAAGCTTGAGAATTTTAATACTTTTTCATTGGACTTTTATTCAGCTAACTACATAGATCCAAAAACAGGGCGTTCTTCATTACAAGTAATACAGGATGCCCTTCAAATATGCCATCATTTTACCGACTCATTTGGCCGGGAATTTCACAATTTATTTTTATATGGCGATGTGGGGGTAGGAAAGACTTTCCTCACGAACTGTATTTCCAAGGAGCTAATGGACAGAGAATTTTCTGTTCTATATTTTTCGGCTTCCAAATTCTTTTCTATACTTGCCAAAAATACATTCGATAAAAATAATATTGATGCACAGAATTTATATGAATATATCTTTGACTGTGATTTATTGATAATCGATGATTTAGGCACCGAATTTACAAATTCATTTATAGCTTCTCAATTTTTTACCTGCATCAATGAAAGGCTCTTGAGCCGTAAATCCAGTATTATATCAACCAACTTATCATTGGATACACTGGCTGACCTCTATACTGAAAGGGCGTTCTCCAGAATTACAAGCAAATACACGATGCTGAAGCTGATTGGCGACGATATCAGAATTAAAAAGAAATTACGAAACAGGGAGGATCATTCATGTTACACCGCACAGAAAGAAATTTAGAAAATATACCAGTAGGGGCCCTCGGCCTGATTTTGGTGCCGGGCTGCGAGGAGCTTGGGGCAAAGGTCAACGATTATCTTGTGCAATGGAGGCGTGAAAGTGCCATCGAGCACAAAGAGGATATCGCATTCTCCGGCTATGAGAGGGACAATTATATTATAGATGCCAGTGTACCAAGATTCGGCTCTGGTGAGGCAAAAGGGATTATTAAAGAATCTGTCCGTGGAAAGGATTTATATCTTTTGGTGGATGTATGCAACTACAATGTTACCTACTCACTGACAGGAAACATAAACCATATGTCGCCTGATGATCATTTTCAGAATTTGAAGCGGGTCATTGCCGCTATTGAAGGCAAAGGCCGCCGTATCAATGTTATCATGCCATTCCTATATGAGAGCCGGCAGCATAAAAGAAATGGAAGGGAATCTTTGGACTGTGCCCTCGCCTTACAGGAACTTGTCCGTATGGGCGTAGACAACATCCTCACTTTTGACGCCCATGACCCCCGTGTCCAAAATGCAATCCCCCTCAGCGGTTTTGAGACAGTTCCTCCTACGTATCAGTTTATAAAGGCTCTTTTGCGCAATGTGGAGGACCTGCAGATGGACAGCAGGCACATGATGGTCATCAGTCCCGATGAGGGTGGGACAAACCGTGCTGTCTACCTGGCCAATGTACTCGGACTGGACATGGGCATGTTCTATAAACGCCGGGATTATACCCGGATTGTAAATGGCCGGAATCCTATTGTTGCCCACGAATTTCTGGGCAGCTCAGTGGAAGGAAAGGATGTGATTATCATAGATGATATGATTTCCTCCGGCGACAGTATTATTGAAGTGGCTACTGAGCTGAAACGGCGCAAGGCCAACCGTATTTATGCGGCTGCAACCTTTGGCCTTTTCACAAATGGCATGAAAAAATTTGATAAGGCCTATGAGGATGGCATCATTACCGGAATTTTAACTACCAACCTAATCTATCAGTCTCCAGAGCTCCTCTCCAGGCCCTACTATATCAACTGTGACATGAGCAAATACATTGCCCTCCTGATCGATACCCTCAACCACGACGGATCTATCAGCACTCTTCTCAATCCCAATGAGAGGATACAGCATGTGCTTTCTCAATACACCAATGCAGGGAACACCCTTTCAGAAACAGTATAATATCTTTTCAGAGTGTCCTGACAAATCGGGGAGCTGCACAGCCTGCAGCTCCCCTTCTCTAAATCAATCCTCCTATAGACAGAAATAAAGGTGCGAAAACCAACGATACTATGGTCATTAATTTTATCAGGATGTTTATAGACGGGCCTGATGTATCTTTAAACGGATCCCCCACAGTATCCCCCACAACGGCTGCCTTATGGGCTTCACTCCCTTTGCCGCCATAGTTCCCTTCTTCGATATACTTTTTGGCATTATCCCAGGCGCCGCCTGAATTTGACATAAAAATTGCCATCAGAACCCCTGTGACCAGGCTTCCGGCCAGCATTCCGCCAAGGGATTCCGCCCCCAGTACAATTCCTACTAAAAGAGGGGCAGCCACTGCCATTGTCCCTGGCAGGAGCATCTCTTTCAAAGCTGCCGTGGTAGAAATTGCCACACAGGACTTATAATCCGGTTTCTGTGTCCCCCTCATAATACCCGGGTTCTCACGAAACTGCCTTCTGACTTCTTCTATCATCTCATATGCTGCCTTGGAAACCGAATCCATTGTAAATGCTGAGAACAAAAAAGTCAGCATCCCGCCTATGAACAGACCAATTATGACCCGGTAATCCAAAATATCGATCGTATCCAGCTTCACAGCATTCGCATAGGATACGAAAAGAGCCAATGCCGTCAGCGCCGCTGAGCCAATAGCAAATCCCTTGCCCATGGCTGCCGTAGTATTTCCTACAGAGTCCAGCTTGTCCGTGATTTCACGGACAGACCTGTCCAGGCCCGACATCTCTGCGATTCCCCCTGCATTATCTGCAATGGGGCCGTAGGCATCCACTGCCACCGTGATACCCGTTGTAGACAGCATCCCCACTGCCGCCAGGGCAATGCCATATAGGCCGCTGGCCCAAAAAGAAACCAGTATGCCGGCGCATATCAGCAGCAAAGGTGCAGCTGTCGACTGCATACCCACAGCAATGCCGCTTATGATTGTAGTTGCAGCCCCTGTCTCAGACTGTTCACCGATCCGCTTTACAAATCTATAGTCTGAAGAAGTATAAATTTCTGTAATTATCCCAATCAGGACTCCAACAACAAGGCCTGCAATCACTGCCACTGCCCCGCTAAAATTATGTAACACGATTTTACTCAAAATAATAGATGCTGCCACCACAAGTCCAGAGGATACATAACTTCCCATTTTTAAGGCTTTATGGGGACTAGATCCCTCATCCCCCTTCACAAAGAATGTTGCCGCTATAGACGCTATCAGGCCCAGGGCAGCGATAGCCAGCGGGAACATGGCGCCTGCAGCTTTATAATAAACAACCCCCAAAGTAATAGCCGATACGAGAGACCCTACGTAGGATTCAAAAAGATCCGCCCCCATGCCTGCCACATCTCCCACATTATCTCCCACGTTATCCGCAATAACCGCAGGATTCCTGGGATCGTCCTCGGGAATCCCGGCTTCTACTTTGCCAACCAGATCTGCACCTACATCAGCCGCTTTTGTATAAATCCCACCTCCCACACGTGCAAACAATGCAATAGAGGAGGCTCCCAAACTAAAACCCGATAACACTTCAACATTTTCGGTCAAAATATACACAAGGCTAACCCCCAGGGCGCCCAATCCTGCCACGCACATGCCCATCACTGCCCCGCCTGAAAATGCGACAGACAATGCTTTATTCATTCCCCCGCTCCTCGCCGCATTTGCCGTCCTGACATTAGCTTTCGTGGCCACGTCCATGCCGAAATATCCGGCCAGCGTAGAAAAAAGTGCGCCCACAGCAAAGCAGGCTGCCGTCACCCAGCTTCCAATACCAACTCCTATTAAAATAAACAGTACAGCTACAAAAATAACCAGAATTTTATATTCAGCCGCCAGAAAGGCCTTTGCACCTTCACTGATTGCGTTGGCTATCTCCCTCATTTTATCATTTCCGGCCGATTGTCTCTTAACCTTTACTGACAGATACACAGCGAAAAACAATGTTAAAATTCCTGTCACTGGAACCAAGTATAATGCTGTTTTCATCTCACCCCTCCTGACGTATAAACATAATCACTTTATAAAAACTGACATTCCGCCCATATGCTTCTCTCCGCCAGGCCCCACTCTTATACAGAGCCTGGCCTTCGGCTATTGGAACAGTAAAAAGCGGCCAAAACCTGTAGTCTCTTCAAACCGAATATACTCAGGATGGCCGCTATTATGCCTTATTTGTATTTCATACCCCTGCCCGGCCGCCTTTATATCCTAAACATATGCTGGCCAACCCGGTGGACTTATGCTTCCTCAGGAACAATAATCAAATCCTTAGTAAAGTGGTTTAACACCTCGCATCCATCCTCTGTAATCAGGACAAGATCCTCGATACGTACGCCAATCCCTTCATCCGGCAGATAGATTCCTGGTTCTACTGAGAAGCACTGTCCCGGCTTAATAATATCCTCGTTGACAGAAGATACATCGCCAAACTCATGATCCTCCAGTCCGATAGAATGGCCTGTTCTGTGTGTAAAGTACGGGCCGAATCCCTTCTCTGTAATATAATCACGGCATGCAGCATCAACATCGCACATTCTGTTGCCAGGTTTAGCTGCTGCAATCCCCCGCATATTAGCTTCAACTACAATGTCATATATTTCCTTTGCCCTATCGGAAACCTCACCAATAAATACCGTCCTTGTCATATCAGATGCATAACTGTCTTTGAATGCGCCAATATCAAGGATTACACAATCCCCGCGTTTGCCTTTTGAATTATCTGTTACATGATGTGGGTCTGCTGCGCCTTTCGCATAAGCTGTAATCGGGTCGAAAGAAACATCCTCGCAGCCAAGTTCCTTGTATATCTCACGGATCTTCTCATTGAGCTCTCTCTCGGTCATCCCTTTCCCTGCCCAGGGAATCAGCTTCTCCATGGCAATATCATTCAGCCTTGATGATTCACGCATCAATGCCTGCTCTTTCTCATCCTTGATCATCCTTATATAATCCACAATCATAGAGCCGTTCATAAACTTACTTCCAGCACCCAATTCTTGTAATCTGAGCAAAAATCTTGCAGGCCAGATTTTGTCAATGCCGATAGCTTTATCCTTTTCAACAAACTGTGACAGAATCTCAACGCCATCCTGCACATCATTATACCATACCAGCTCAACCCCAAGATCCTTCTCCTGTGGGAACAGCTCGTTAATCATCAGTTTATGGTTTCCATTTACATTCAGGTAAAGAGCCAATAACCTCTCTCCTGGTACGATCATCTTTCCTGTCAGCCAGAAGATAGTAAGCGGATCCGCAATAATCATCTGCGGCATGTCCTTCTCTTCCATTGCTTTAAGTATTCTGTTCAACTTGCCTGTGTCCATTAATAAGTCCTCCTTTTTCTTGCACATTCCATGCAAATTTTATTAACATACCTCTATAATTGTATAGCTATTTAAGCAACATGTCAATCAGTCTGAGAGGAATCTTATTGTTATTTTTATCGCTAATTTTTTCAAATCTCCTGTAGCTTTTGACCAAATTATGATATACTTTAATCCGCAGATTTATCTGCAGGCCTTCCTGAAAAACCGGACATAGAAATGCATCCATACTTATGACTGATTCACCTGTTTTATCTCAGTTTTAGCCGGCATCTTTAAAAAGCCTGCCCATAAATATGTCTGTTTTATGAAACAATGAGGTGATAAAATTGAAGAACCTATTTAAAAATTTGTCTTTAACCTTTGTATGCCTGTGCGCATCAACGGTCCTTGCATTTTTATTTTTTCATTTTGGCCATAAGAACTCGGTCAATATTGCCCTGGTCTATATTCTGACCCTGATTATCATTGCCCTGAACACACGGGGATATCTGTACGGGATCGCAGCCGCGGTATATTGTGTAGCTGCGGTAAACACATTTTTTACTTATCCATTTTTTAAGATGGATTTCACTTTGGACGGGTATCCTGTCACGTTTTTGGGTATGCTGACTATCAGTATTATTACCAGCACAACAACTACCAGGCTAAAAAAACAAAAAGAAGCTTTGGACGAGCGTGAGCGCAAGCTTGCCGAAGCGGACAAGGAAAAAATACGCGCTAACCTTCTAAGAGCAGTTTCCCATGATTTTAGGACGCCGCTGACCAGTATTATAGGTTCCTCTGCTTCTTTTATTGAAGACCAGGAGAATTTATCCCAAGCTGAACAATTAGAACTGGTCGCCAATATAAATGAAGATGCCAACTGGCTCTTAAATATGGTTGAGAACCTCCTCACTGTGACCCGTATACAGAATGACTCTGGAAAGGTCAAAAAATCACTGGAGGTCGTAGAGGAGGTTGTGGCAGAGGCTATCCTGCGGGTACACAAACGGTATCCCGAATTAAAAATACACGTGGACATGCCCCAGGAGTTCTTAATGCTTCCAATGGATGCCACACTGATAGAGCAAGTTCTGATTAACCTTCTCGAAAATACCTGGCTGCATGCCAATAGCTCAAGGACTGTAGATATAATCATCAAAAGCACTGCCGACGAGGTTATATTTACCATACGTGACTACGGGGTGGGCCTGGATGAGTCACAGATCCCTTCAATTTTTACAGGGAATTATATCAGCAATTCAACCGACCGCCGTAAAGGCATCGGCATCGGATTATCTATCTGTAAAACAATTATAACGGCCCATGGCGGAACAATTACAGCTTCTAACCATAGCAATGGTGCTGAATTTACTTTTATCCTCCCACTGAAAGGGTGAATGAATATGACGCATAAATTTACGGTTTTAATTATAGAAGATGAAAAGAATATACAAACCTTTGTATCTAAAGTACTAAAAAAGCACGATTATAAAGTTCTCTGTACAGACCGCGGAGGTGAAGGCCTGGATATTATCCGCTCCCAGTGCCCTGACATTATTCTGCTGGACCTGGGACTTCCCGACATGGACGGAGGCGAGATTATCCGTGAAGTACGCACCTGGTCCAGCACCCCCATTATTGTTATTTCTGCCAGGACTGCAGAAAAGGAAAAAGTACTGGCCCTGGATTGTGGAGCTGATGACTATATAACCAAACCCTTCGGCACATCTGAGCTTCTGGCCCGTATCCGGGCCTCCCTCAGGCACAGTAACAAACTGATGACTGACAGTACTCTTTATATCCGCCCCTACCAAAGCGGAGGCCTGATTCTGGATTTCTCCAGGCGGCTTTTAACAATTGACGGTGAGGAAATCCATCTGACCCCTATTGAATATAAGATTGTTTCATTCCTTGCCCAAAATTCTGGGAAAGTTATGACCTATGCCGCCATTCTCGCCAGTGTATGGGGGCCTTATGCCGACAGCGACAATAAGATCCTGCGGGTAAATATGGCAAATATACGCAGGAAGCTTGAGGCAGATCCGGCCCAACCCCAGTATATTTTCACAGAGGTAGGCGTGGGGTACCGCATGAAAGAGGATGAATTTTCAGACGCCCTTTAGAGCCTTGTACATGCCTTATATCTGTTGATTAAAAAGCAGCACTATCCTGAAGTTAAAATTGCGCTAAGAACCTTTGTAATTGCTTTTCTTTCCATACTCAATCCTTTAAAATAAAAAAAGTGAAAATAAATTCAATATTAAAGGAGTGTATTTACATGGATACAGGAAATATAGGAATGATTATTTTAATGATCATAGGAGGATCAGCGGGGGTTATTTCCACTGTATATTTAGCCCTTAGTTTTCCAGCTGTGATCGTATGGAAGCTGTACAGAAAAGCGCGCTATGGGTATAAATTAACCGATTAGTAAGAAAAAAGGCTTCCCGCATTTCTACGGCCATACAGCTGCTGGCCTGATAATTCCCAAAACATTTATTTAAAAAAGCAAAAGATAAGCAGTCCTATTTTTAGGGACTGCTTACCTCAGATTGCAGACAAAATCCTTTTATTCAATATCTCTATGGGATTAAAAGCATGAGGTAATTGCTCTTAAAAAAATGATATAATACTACTTATTCCAACTATAAGCGTTACTAACCCAACCAAAAAGCCTAGAAAAGTTTGGATGGGTGTACTTTTATATTTTCCCATTAGGGATTTTCTACTAGTCAAATAAATCAGCAAAAATACAACTACTGGAAGGAAAATTCCATTAACAGCCTGAGCAGTCATAATAATCTTTACAGGTTGGAATCCTGATAATGCAACAATAATGCCAATAGCAAGAACAATAATATTTGTGAAAAAGTATCGCTTGTCACTTTTTTCAGTTTTCCATCCAAATAATCCAGATAGAACAAATGATACTCCTAGAGGTGTCCCTGTAGAGGCTGAAACACCGGCTGCTATCATCCCTATGCATAAAAATGGTTTAGCAAAACGCCCCAATAGCGGCTCTAATGCAACTGCCATATCTGCGGCAGAATTCACTTCAAGTCCACGAATAACTGTGCCTGCACTGATCATGATAGCTGCTGTTATAATTCCTCCAATTATCATTGTTACTGTTGTATCGAAACGAGAAAGTGGAAGTTGTTTTGGATCAGACCATGTTCTTTTAGAACTAGTTGCGTGAATAAACATATTATAGGGCACTACAGTCGTACCTATCATTGCCCCACATGTTAAAGCTGCGCCTTTTGGTATCCTGGGAACTAACCCTGCGAATACTTCGCTTACATCTGGCTTTGTTACTATCATTGTTACTGTAAAAACTATAGCCATAATAGTCACTGTAACAGATAGCAATTTCATAAGTGTTCCTAATATATCATTACTAATGTTTATGATTATAAGTATACAACACCCCCATACGGCAGCCACTATATTTGAAGGAATGCCTGATATGGTAGATACACCCATTGCTGTACCTGTTAAGTCTCCACCCATATAGGCAACTCCACCTAGTGATATGGAAATAGCTATAACCGCTTTCATTATGGCTTTTACTGTAGGCCTATCTTTTAAATATGAGACAATCCCGTCTGCTAATCCAGTCTGTGTAACAATACCAAACCTCGATGCCATTTCTTGTAAAACAATTACTGCTATAATAGAAAATACAACTGTCCACAATAGAGTATATCCAAAATCAGCGCCTGCTCGAGTAGCACTTGTAATTGATCCCGGCCCCATAAAAGTTCCCACAACAAGTATCCCTGGCCCCATATTTTTAAGTTTTTCCTTTAAAGTATATTTATGATACAGCACTCCATTAGCGCTAGACTTTGATGCTTTATTATCTCCCATAAAATTAGTCTCCTATAGATTTCTTTTTTAGTCTTAATTTAATAACTAAAATATCATCGAGATGCTATTATCGTTTCTAACAAAACCAATCATTTATTGTTGTCTTAACACACAGTACTTGATTCTACTGCTTGGTAATTATTTTCTGTTTTCTCCACATTTTTTGAAAGCATAATATTTAAAATTTCAATATCTGTAGATTTCATACCCTCTCTGCCTACTTCTCCAATATTGCGAATAGTACGTTCTACATCTTTTTGCACAAGACCTTCCCCATCTTCAAAAACATGATGGTTTACACTTAAATAGTGAGCCATTATGGCTGCATCTACTGCTGAAGCTATCTTCGCTGCACATGATGGTTTAGCTCCATCACAAACGATTCCTCCTACATTTGCAATAGTATTAATTATAGTTCTAGAAACCTCATCATAATCACCATCATAAAGGTATGTGATTGCTGCACCACTTCCACAAGCAGCACTAACCGCCCCGCAATAAGCAGATAGATTACCAATGTACTTTTTCTGGTGTAAGGCTGTAAGATTACTAACAACAAGGGTTCTATACAACTTATCTTTAGTCACTCCAATTTCCTTAGCATACTCTATAACTGGCAAGGATGCAGTCATTCCTTGGTTGCCACTTCCCGAATTAATAACAACCGGCAAAGAACATCCGCTCATACGCGCGTCTGAGCCTGCTGCCGCTCGTGCTTTTGCGCGTATTTTTATATCGTCTCCATAAGTCTGAAGTAAAGTTTTGCCGACACATGCACCATAATCACCAGTTAATCCCTCGTCAGAGATTGCTGTATTCATATCAATCTGATTATCTAATAAATCTCTGATATCTTCTATATTTACGGTATCAGCAAATTCTAAAATGTCATGGATATTTAATAGCCTTTTATCTCCAAATTTTTCAATACTTTTCATTTCCGTATCACAATGGTAAACTTCTTTACCGTCTACTGCCATACGGACAATATTTGTATGTTTATTTTTTATTTCCACCTCTGCGTTATGATTTTCAAACCAAACTGTAGCAAGGATATATAAATTTTCTACTTCTTTTGCTAATGTGCTATTACAATAGCCGGTCCCCACAAGTTCAGCGGTTTTTTCTTTAACACTTGGAGATATATCTTCTAATACTTCTAATTCCCGAGACGCATTTCCACCTAATGCACCTAGTATTGCTGCTGCTTCTATGCCTTTCAACCCTCCTGAATTTGGCACTGTAACTCCTTGTACATTTTTTACTATATTTCCGCTACATAGCATCTCGATATGAGTCGGTTGACAGCCAAGTAATTCAACTGCTTTAGCGCTTGCATAAGCTATCGCTATGGGTTCCGTGCAGCCAAGGGCCGGAACAAGCTCGCTTTTTAAAATTGCAACATAATTATCATAGATATTTTGATCCATGTTTTTATCTCCTCATAATTAAAGATTACTCTGCTTTCTTATCTTTCATGCGGAAACAGAATGAACAAACACCATCTTCATAAACACGTCTGTCATGGATACATTCTAAATCTTCGTTATAACCATGTGCTATGGCAGGATCTATCATGTCACAATATAATTTCCCATATTCTTCCATTCCATCTTGAATCCATTGGTCTGCAAATCCACATTGAGAAAATAACTGTTCTACTTGATTATCTCCATATGTATTTTGTGCCGTAAAATCATCGCTTCTTCCCATATCATAATTCGGAAGGTAATTTTCTACATTGGCTTCACCGCCATTTGCTTTAGCACGTTCAGCAATATTTCGACCTCTTTCCACACCAAAATTCCAAACGCCGTCTCGGATAGCTTGCTCTCCTTCCTCTCCAAATTTTTCAACAACTTCTTTTGATAGGTGCGCGAATAATCTACAAAATAAAGTCGCCCACGATACAGGTTCCTTACTTTCGTTGTCTTTCATACTTACTGTGCCTTCAGTTTTTTCTTTGTTTTCCATTTTTAATTTCCTCCTTAAATATTTTATTTCATTTATAAGAAATGCTACGCATGTTCTTACTTCTCATTATCCAATGCAATAATAGCTTGGTATAATACCTCTGTTCCTTTGGCAAGAGCTTCTGGTGAAACATACTCTGCCGGATTATGTGTAATACCTTTTCTACAAGGGATAAACATCATTGCCGTCGGCCATCGAGATGATAGTATCATCGCATCATGTCCTGCTCCACTATTCATGGCCTTATAGGAATATCCCAATTGTTCACAGCTTTTTTCAATTACATGGCATAAATCCTGATTCATTTTAATTGGTCTTTTATTTGAGTTAATTTTTACTTCAATATTTACATTACAATTCTGGGCTGCCGCCTTGGCCTCACGTTGAATAAAATTAGTTATTTCTTCTATATGTGATAGTTTTATTGAACGTAAATCTACAGTAAAAATACATTTGTCTGGAATACAATTGGTGGAACCTGGAAACAATTCTATTCTTCCAATCGTTGCAGTAGCACTGTTAACATAATTCTGAGTAACATAATTTGTAATTTGTGTTGCCAATTGAAAGCCTCCCGTTGCTGCATCTTTTCGGTACAACATTGGTACTGTACCAGCATGGCCGGCAAATCCTGTGACAGTCACCGTAAGCCACGAGACAGCTACTATATTTTCAACAATCCCAATATCAATTTTTTCCTTTTCAAGTATTGGCCCTTGTTCATCATGTAATTCTAGAAATGCCAATATTTCATTATCGGTTCTATATGCAGGGCAAGCATCTTTTAATACATAAGATTCCTTAGCCTTTCTTAAAGACAAACCTGTGTCATCATGTATTGTATCTAATTCTTTTTCACCAAATACGCCTGTTATGTATTGGCTTCCAAGTAATACTTGCCCAAAACGGGTACCTTCTTCCTCAATAGTTCCTATTACTTCAAAGGGATGGCGTAATTTTATTCCTTGCTCTTTTATCATGCGGGCTGCTTCAAGAGCGCAGACCGCGCCTGCAATCCCGTCATATGCTCCTGCACATCTCACAGTATCCAAATGTGATCCAGACAAGATAGCTGGTAATTCTTTTTGGGAACCTTCTAAGCGCCCATATACATTTCCGATTTCATCTTCTCTAACATTCAATCCTGCCTCTTTCATACGTTGTTTGAAATAATTTGCACCTTTTCGATAAATATCAGTAAATCCTATCCTTGTAGTGCCTGCTTCACAAGGTTCTGAAATGTGTTTTAGATTTTCAATATCAGCTAGAATTCTTTTTATATCAGTCATTGCTTTGTCTCCTTGCTTTCACTAATACTAAATTGACATAGTTTATTTATACGGTTATAATATCAGAATAAAACGATAATACAATTAATAAGACGGCATTGTCGTGAAAAATCAAAATATTGTTAATGTTATTCAATTAATCCTATTTTTTTTATGCACAATTACCAAGGGAGAGAGAAAACTATGAAAAATGAAATTAAGACAATACAATCGGTACAAAGAGCCATAGATATTTTGAATTGCGTTGGAGATGCTGGTCACAGTATTAGTTTAAAAGAAATCAGCTCAAAATTAGAACTTAATATAAACACAGCTCGTGGTTTGGCACAAACACTTTTAGTAAATGGTTTCCTATCCAGAGATGCTGAACATGGAACCTATGCACTTGGATATGAATTTCTAACAAAATCAAAACTAGTATATGAAAATCAAATACAGCGTATCAGAGATATTGCACATCCCCGCATGGAGAAAATAACAGAAAATTATGGGATTTCTTCTTGGCTACAAATTAGTTTTTATAGAAATATTTATACCGTGGAGACTGTTGAACCAACTAATTCAACTTATTCATATGCTCCAAAATCAGGTGCTAATCTTCCGCTACATGCATCGGCATCAGGTAAACTACGTATTGCTTACATGCCAGAAACTGAACGCCAAAAAATAGTTCTAAATGTTCCCTTAGACAAACTAACCATGTATACAATTACTGAACGGGAGGCTTTTATTCAAATGATAAATGATGTCTATCATAATGGGTATGCAACTGAATTCGAAGAAATTGATGAAGGTATCAGCAGTGTGGCTGTTCCAATATTTGATAAACAA
The DNA here is from genome assembly GCF_900604355.1 of Luxibacter massiliensis. Lineage (NCBI taxonomy): Bacteria > Bacillati > Bacillota > Clostridia > Lachnospirales > Lachnospiraceae > Luxibacter > Luxibacter massiliensis. The sequence goes on from NZ_UWOE01000001.1 coordinate 2,983,555, forward strand.
GGTGCTTTAGACGGAACGCTGAGTATTGCTGCACCTTCAGTAAAAGTGAAAGGGATTTTTAATAAACTGTTAAAAGATTTAAAACAAGCAAGTATTTATATTTCTGACAATATTTCCAAGCATTATACTATCTAATACTTTTTTGTTTTTATTATTATCCATGTATTTTTTAAATGGCTACGCCAAGCCTCCTAAAAATAAAAGTGGCCCCAACAAGGGAGCCACTTCAGACTGTAGATAAAATTGGCGCTGAAGTTAGGCTCCAACGCCAATTTTATCTACAGTCTAAAGTAAGCAGTCCTCTTCCGGGACTGCTTACCTTTTTATCATTCTCTATACTTCGGGCAATATTAAATCTTCACTCAGATCCATATCCTCTTCAAAGTCAATCTCATCGTCTAGGCTCAATTCGGTACTTAGCTTCACATCCCTGTACTTTCTCATACCTGTACCTGCAGGAATATGTTTACCGATAATAACATTTTCCTTCAGGCCTATCAGATGGTCTACTTTCCCTTTAATAGCCGCTTCTGTCAAGACCTTCGTTGTTTCCTGGAAGGAAGCCGCTGACAGGAAGGAATCTGTTGCAAGAGACGCCTTTGTGATACCCAGCATAATCTGCTCACCTGCTGCGGGATCCTTTCCCTCTGCCTCGAGCTGCTCATTCACCTCGTTAAATTCAAGTACATCTGCCATAGTGCCTGGAAGGAATTCAGAATCTCCCTTCTCTTCGATACGGATTTTCTTCAGCATCTGGCGCACGATCACCTCTATGTGCTTATCATTGATCTCAACGCCCTGCAGGCGGTATACACGCTGTACTTCCTGAATCATATAGTCCTGCACTGCCCGCAGTCCCTTGATCTTCAGGATATCATGTGGGTTTACACTACCCTCTGTCAGCTCGTCGCCGGCCTCCAGCTCTGCTCCGTCCTGCACCTTAATGCGGGAACCATATGGTATAAGGTATGCCTTTGACTCACCTGTCTTATCGTTTGTCACAATAATCTCGCGCTTTTTCTTTGTATCGCTGATGGTGGCAGTTCCTGCAAACTCCGTAATAATCGCAAGTCCTTTCGGCTTCCTTGCCTCAAAAAGCTCCTCCACACGGGGAAGACCTTGGGTAATATCATCACCGGCAACACCGCCCGTATGGAAAGTACGCATGGTCAGCTGTGTGCCTGGCTCTCCGATAGACTGAGCTGCAATAATACCGACGGCCTCTCCCACCTGTACTGCCTCGCCTGTAGCCATGTTCGCCCCATAGCACTTAGAGCATACGCCGTTCTTGCATTTACATGTGAGGATAGTGCGGATTTTTACTTTCTCCAGTGTATTTCCATTCTCATCCACACCATTCTTCATGACTTTTTCTGCCCGCCTTGGCGTGATCATGTGATTTGCTTTCACAATCACATTGCCGTCTTTATCTTTAATATCTTCACAGGAAAAACGGCCCGTTATACGCTCCTGAAGGCTCTCAATCTCCTCATTGCCGTCCATGAAAGCTTTTACATACATGCCTGGTATTTCTTTTCCCTCCTCCATGCAGTCACTGTCATGGATAATTAATTCCTGGGAAACGTCAACCAGTCGTCTGGTAAGGTATCCAGAATCGGCTGTACGAAGGGCTGTGTCAGACAGACCTTTACGGGCTCCATGTGCAGACATGAAATACTCCAGTACGTCTAACCCTTCACGGAAGTTAGACTTAATAGGAAGCTCGATCGTACGTCCTGTCGTATCTGCCATCAACCCGCGCATACCTGCAAGCTGCTTAATCTGCTTGTCAGAACCACGGGCGCCTGAATCTGCCATCATAAAGATGTTATTATACTTATCCAGGCCAGAAAGCAATGCCTCTGTCAATTTATCATCTGTGGCCTTCCAGGTCTCCACGACCTCTTTGTATCTCTCTTCTTCTGTGATAAGGCCACGTTTATAGTTCTTTGTAATTTTATCCACTGTATTCTGGGCAGTTTCAATCATCTGCGGCTTTTCAGGGGGTACTGTCATATCGGAAATAGATACTGTCATGGCGGCCCTGGTTGAATATTTATACCCGATTGCCTTTACATCATCCAGCACCTCTGCTGTCTGGGTCGCTCCATGTGTATTGATTACCTTCTCTAAAATTTGTTTTAGCTGTTTTTTCCCTACATGGAAGTCCACCTCCAGTAAGAGCTCATTCCCTTCTGCCTCACGGTCTACAAATCCCAGATCCTGGGGGATGATTTCATTAAAGAGGAGCCTTCCCAGGGTAGCTTCAATTATGCCAGATTTTACAGACCCATCAGGCATTGTCTTAGAGATACGCACTTTAACCTTGGAATGCAGTGTAATATATCCATTCTCATAAGCCAAGATAACCTCATTCACATTTTTAAAGAACATCCCTTCTCCCTTGGCGCCTGGCCTCTCCTGAGTCAGGTAGTAGATACCAAGAACCATATCCTGTGACGGCACCGCAACGGGCCCTCCATCTGACGGCTTCAGAAGGTTATTCGGGGAGAGCAGAAGGAAACGGCATTCTGCCTGTGCCTCTACTGACAGCGGCACATGGACCGCCATCTGGTCTCCGTCAAAGTCTGCGTTGTAGGCAGTACAAACAAGGGGATGAAGCTTAATCGCCTTACCCTCCACGAGAATCGGCTCAAACGCCTGGATACCCAGCCTGTGCAGCGTGGGGGCACGGTTAAGCATAACCGGATGCTCTTTAATGACTTCCTCCAGCACATCCCAGACCTCCGGCTGCAGCCGCTCTACCATTTTCTTTGCATTTTTAATATTGTGTGCAGTTCCATTGGCGACAAGCTCTTTCATAACAAAAGGCTTGAACAGCTCAATGGCCATCTCTTTTGGAAGGCCACACTGATAAATCTTGAGTTCAGGGCCTACTACAATAACAGAGCGCCCTGAATAGTCCACACGCTTCCCAAGAAGATTCTGGCGGAAACGCCCTGACTTACCTTTGAGCATATCAGAAAGAGACTTCAAGGCTCTGTTTCCCGGACCTGTAACCGGACGCCCACGGCGGCCATTATCAATCAGGGCATCCACCGCTTCCTGCAGCATACGCTTCTCGTTCCGCACAATAATATCCGGCGCCCCCAGTTCCAGCAGCCTCTTCAGGCGATTGTTCCTGTTAATAATTCTCCTGTATAAGTCATTCAAGTCTGAAGTCGCAAAACGTCCTCCGTCCAGCTGTACCATCGGCCTCAGATCTGGCGGGATAACGGGAATTGCTGTGAGGATCATCCACTCCGGCTTATTGCCCGATTCCCGGAATGCCTCCACCACTTCCAGGCGCTTTACGATCCTGGCACGCTTCTGGCCTGTGGCATTTACAAGGCCCGCCTGGAGTTCCGTATATTCTTTCTCCAGGTCAATTGCCTGGAGGAGCTCCTGGATGGACTCTGCCCCCATGCCTACCCGAAAAGCTCCATACCCCCACTTTTCCTTCTCTTCCTGGTATTCTGCCTCGGAGAGTACTTGTTTGTACTGTAAGTCTGTTTCCCCTTTATCCAATACAATATAGGATGCGAAATACAATACCCTTTCCAGCGTCCTCGGGGAGATGTCCAGGATCAAACCCATACGGCTGGGAATCCCTTTAAAATACCAGATATGGGAAACCGGCGCTGCCAGCGCAATATGCCCCATACGCTCACGGCGGACAGAGGCCTTCGTCACCTCTACGCCGCATCGGTCGCAGACTACCCCTTTATAACGGATTTTCTTATATTTCCCGCAGTGGCATTCCCAATCCTTGCTTGGTCCGAAGATTTTTTCACAGAAAAGGCCGTCCTTTTCTGGTTTCAGTGTCCTATAATTGATGGTCTCAGGTTTCGTAACCTCACCTCTCGACCAGTCCATAATTTTATCCGGTGAAGCCAGCCCGATTTTAATTGCATCAAAAGTTAATGGTTGGTATTGTTGTTCATTACTACTTGTTGGCATATAAATGGCTCCTCCTATTCTTCGTCATCCATAAATTCTTCAAAGTCGATTCCCTCTTCCTCGAAATCTTCCTCCTCCGGTTCCACATTTTCCAATTCTTCCCCGACGAATTCCTGCTCTGTAAATCCATGATCCCCATAAGACTCATTCTCATCGCGGTATCTCCTGTCGCCCTCAATAATAGAGTGCAGGTCTGTCTCGCCGTAATCGACGGTTTCCATAATCTCAACCTCTGTGTTGTCATCGCGCAGCACACGTACGTCCAGAGCCAGGGACTGCAGCTCTTTTAAGAGCACCTTGAAAGATTCCGGGATACCAGGTTCCGGGATATTTTCTCCCTTGATGATTGCCTCATAGGTCTTCACACGCCCTACAACATCGTCTGACTTCACAGTCAGGATTTCCTGTAAAGTGTAAGACGCCCCATAAGCCTCCAGGGCCCATACCTCCATCTCTCCGAAACGCTGTCCGCCAAACTGCGCCTTACCGCCCAGGGGCTGCTGTGTTACCAGTGAGTATGGGCCGGTAGAACGTGCATGGATCTTATCATCTACCAGATGGTGGAGCTTCAGATAGTGCATGTGCCCGATCGTTACAGGACTGTCAAAGAACTCTCCTGTACGGCCGTCACGCAGACGCACCTTACCGTCCCGGGAAAGAGGCACGCCTTTCCAAAGCGCCCTGTGTTCCCTGTTTTCTGACAGATAGTCAAGCACCTCTGGAAGCAAAGAATCTCCATGTTTCTTCACAAAGTCTTCCCATTCCATATTTACATAATCATTAGCCAAGTCAAGAGTGTCCATAATATCGATCTCATTGGCGCCGTCAAATACCGGCGTGGAGATATTAAACCCAAGCGCCTTTGCGGCCAGGCTTAAATGGATCTCCAACACCTGTCCGATGTTCATACGTGAAGGCACTCCCAGAGGGTTAAGGACAATATCCAGAGGACGCCCGTTAGGCAGATAAGGCATATCTTCCACAGGCAGTACACGGGAAACAACACCCTTGTTGCCATGGCGCCCTGCCATCTTGTCACCAACAGATATTTTTCTCTTTTGAGCAATATAAATACGGACCGCCTGATTCACCCCTGGCGACAGCTCATCCCCGTTCTCCCTCGTGAATACTTTGGCATCCACTACAATACCGTACTCACCGTGGGGGACTTTCAGAGATGTATCCCTTACTTCACGGGCCTTTTCGCCAAAAATGGCGCGCAGCAGCCGCTCCTCGGCAGTTAGCTCTGTCTCTCCTTTGGGCGTCACCTTGCCCACTAGGATATCCCCTGCCCGTACCTCTGCTCCAATACGGATGATCCCTCTTTCATCCAGATCTTTAAGTGCATCATCTCCGACGCCTGGTATATCTCTTGTGATTTCTTCAGGCCCTAACTTAGTATCTCTGGCTTCGGCCTCATATTCCTCGATATGCACAGACGTATATACATCGTCCTGCACCAGCCGCTCGCTGAGCAGAACGGCATCCTCATAGTTATAGCCTTCCCATGTCATAAAACCGATAAGAGGGTTCTTGCCAAGAGCCATCTCCCCGCTTGAAGTGGAGGGGCCGTCAGCTATTACTTGTCCTTCCTCTACCCTCTCGCCTTTATCTACAATTGGTCTCTGATTGTAGCAGTTGCTCTGGTTACTCCTTAAGAACTTAGTAAGTTTATAAGTCTTTCTTGTCCCGTCCTCATGCTTAATGGTGATATCTTTGGATGTGGAACGCTCAACCACGCCTGCCCTGTCGGCAACCATGCAGACCCCGGAGTCAACTGCCGCCTTTGTCTCCATGCCGGTGCCCACTACAGGGGCCTCCGTTGTGAGGAGGGGCACTGCCTGACGCTGCATGTTAGATCCCATCAATGCACGGTTAGCGTCGTCATTCTCAAGGAAGGGGATCAGCGCTGTGGCAACGGAAAATACCATCTTAGGAGAAACATCCATATAGTCAAACTTGCTTCTCTCATATTCCTGAGTTTCCTCCCGGTAACGTCCTGAAACATTCTTATGCAGGAAATGCCCGTTCTCGTCCAAAGGTTCATTGGCCTGGGCAACATGATAATTATCTTCTTCGTCTGCGGTCATATACACAACTTCATCTGTGACAATCGGATTGTCCGGATTGGTTTTGTCTATCTTCCGGTACGGTGCTTCCACAAAACCGTACTCATTGATTCTTGCATAAGTGGCAAGAGAGTTGATCAAACCGATGTTAGGCCCTTCAGGCGTCTCAATAGGGCACATTCTTCCATAATGGGAATAGTGGACGTCACGGACTTCAAAACCTGCACGGTCCCTGGAAAGACCTCCAGGCCCCAGGGCAGACAGACGTCTTTTATGGGTCAGCTCACCAAGCGGGTTATTCTGATCCATAAACTGGGACAGCTGTGAAGATCCAAAGAATTCCTTAACTGCGGCGGTCACAGGTTTAATATTGATCAGTGACTGAGGAGAAATCCCCTCCTGATCCTGGGTTGTCATTCTCTCCCTGACAACTCTCTCCAGCCTGGATAAGCCGATTCTATACTGGTTCTGCAAGAGTTCTCCCACTGCCCGGATACGTCTGTTCCCCAAATGGTCAATGTCATCGTCATTGCCCATCCGGTATTCCAGATGAATATTATAATTAATAGAAGCAAGTATATCTTCCTTCGTAATGTGCTTTGGTATCAGATCATGGATGTCCCTTCTGATGGCATGTTTGAGTTCCTCAATATCACCGCCAGTCTCCTCTAACAATCCCTCCAGAACGGGATAATATACCTGCTCTGTGACACCTACCTCTTTCGGGTCTATATCAACCACAGCCTGTAAATCTACCATCATATTGGACAGGATCTTGATATTGCGGGAATCTTCTTCCCCCTCTACCCACAGGTAGGGCACCGCTGCATTCTGAATTTTGTCAGCCAATTCCCTTGTAACCACTGTCCCCTTTTCCGCTACTACCTCACCAGTCAGCGGGCTAACCACATCCTCTGCCACTCTCTGGCCTTTAATACGGTTCTTTAAAGCTAACTTCTTATTGAACTTATAACGTCCAACTTTCGCCAGGTCATAACGTCTGGAGTCAAAAAACATACTTGTAATCAGGCTCTCCGCACTGTCTACAGCGAGCGGTTCCCCTGGCCTTATCTTTTTATACAGCTCTAATAAACCTTCCTGATAATTTTCGGCCACGTCTTTGCCGAAGCTTGCAAGGATTTTAGGCTCCTCCCCAAACAGGTCGAGGATTTCTGCATTTGTCCCAATGCCAAGGGCACGGATTAAAACGGTAATCGGTACTTTTCTTGTTCTGTCTACACGTACATAAAAAACGTCATTGGAGTCTGTTTCGTATTCTAGCCATGCCCCCCGGTTAGGAATGACTGTGGATGAATAAAGTTCTTTTCCGAGCTTGTCATGGGCAATTCCATAATAAATACCAGGTGAACGTACCAGCTGGCTTACGATAACACGTTCAGCACCATTGATTACAAAGGTACCAGTCTTCGTCATAAGCGGAAGGTCTCCCATGAAAATCTCATGCTCGTTAATCTCATCGTTGTCCTTATTGTAAAGCCTTACCCTTACCTTCAAAGGTGCAGCGTATGTTGCATCACGCTCTTTACACTCTTCAATTGTGTACTTTACGTCATCCTCGCAAAGCGTAAAATCAACAAATTCCAGGCTCAGATGGCCGCTGAAATCAGAGATTGGGGAAATATCGTCAAATACCTCTTTCAGTCCTTCATCCAGAAACCACTGGTATGAGTCTTTCTGGACTTCAATAAGATTCGGCATCTCTAATACTTCTTTTTGCCTGGAATAGCTCATGCGTGAACTTTTTCCGTTTGTGATGGGACGAATTCTGTTTTTCTCCATTGACGTTTCACTCCTCATATATTTTTTGGCGGGCTGCGAGATGCCCTTCAATCAGTTCCTGTAAATTGGAAAAGAGCCATGTGATAGTAAATAATGGCATACCTTTCCATAATAGCGCATTTTTTACTATATCACATAACTCTTTTTTCTGTCAACATATTTCCTGTGAATGTTTTAAAAAAACTCTTGACATATGTCGATTTTTGTGATATTAACCTTTTATTTTCTGAATACCGCCTCATTCCATAAAAGTTCATTTTTAAATTGGCGGATTTTCGTGTCCTTATCGATATATACCGCCTCAATTCCCATGGCCGCCGCCCAGTCTCCCATCTGTTCAGAGGTCAGGTCATAGGAGAACGCGGTATGGTGGGCGCCTCCTGCCAGGATCCATGCCTCGGCCCCTGTGGCCAAATCAGGCTCCGGCGTCCAGAATGCTGTTGCCACTGGCAGCTTAGGCATAGGCTTCTCTGTTTTCTTACAATTTACATCATTTATAATCAGGCGGAATCTATCTCCTAAGTCTATCAGTGATGTGGCCACTGCCGGCCCTTCTTTTGCTGTAAACACTAAACGTGCGGGATCCTCTCTGTCGCCCATACTCAAAGGCTGCTCTTTGATGCTGATAGGCCCGTCTGCTATTGTGGGGCATACTTCCAGCATATGGGCCTGAAGAATCCCTTCTTTCCCCGGTATCAGGTTATAAGTATAATCCTCCATGAAAGAAGTCCCTTTGGCATCCTTCATACCCTCGGTCATAATCTTCATTATACGTACCATAGCGGCAGTTTTCCAGTCCCCCTCACCGCCAAAGCCATATCCTTTTTCCATCAACCGTTGGATTGCCAGTCCCGGAAGCTGTTTCAGGCTTCCCAAGTCCCCGAAATGGGTCACAATTGCCTGGTAGTTTTTTTCAGTAAGGAATTTCTCAAACCCAAGCTCGATCCCCGCCTGTACTGCCACATGCTCCCTGAACTCTTTCTCGTCTCTCCCCTCGGTTATGATCTCATATTTATCGTAGTACTCTTCCACAAGGGTATTGATGTCCCCCTGAGAGACTCCTGCCACGGCCTCTGCAATCTCATTTACCGGGTAGGCGTCTATCTCCCATCCAAATTTAATCTGGGCCTCTACTTTATCACCCTCTGTCACGGCTACATTTCTCATATTATCTGCTATACGCATCACACGTACATGGCTGCTCTCAATAACCCCCACGCCAGTGCGCATCCAAGATCCAATTTTGCCCTGCACCGATTTGTCGCCCCAGAACCCCACAACGACCTTCCGCTCCATTCCCAGGCGGCTGAAGATATGGCCATACTCCCTGTCACCATGGGCAGACTGATTCTCATTCATGAAATCCATGTCAATAGTATCGTAGGGAATCTCCTGGTTAAACTGTGTGTGCAGATGGAGCAGCGGCTTGCGGTATTCCTGAAGTCCCAGAATCCATGACTTTGCAGGTGAAAAAGTGTGCATCCATGTTATGACGCCTGCACAATCCTCATCCATGTTCGCTTCATTAAACGTCTTTCTGATCAGCTCGTTGGTAATTAATGTAGGCTTCCACACCACCTCATAGGGAATAGAATCAGACCCATTCAGCGCCTCCACAATCCGCTTAGAATGCTCGGCGACATGGGCAAGGCACTCATCCCCGTATAAGTCCTGTGAACCTGTACAAAACCAGAATTTATACTGCTTCCTTTTCATGCTTGTACCTCCTTGTTGGTAATAGGGTCAAAGGGGACAGTCCCTTTTGCAAAAGGGACTGTCCCCTTTGACTTCCATTTTCAGAATATTCTGACTTTTATTGTCCATAATAGGCATTGGCCCCGTGTTTTCTATAATAGTGCTTATCCTGCAGCTCCTGGGGCGCAGGCTGCACATGCGGATGAATCATCTCACAGCGGGAGGCCATTTTGGCCACTTCCTCCAAAACTACCGCATTATGCACGGCCTGGGCCGCATCCTTCCCCCAGGTAAAAGGCCCATGGTTTTTGCATAAAACAGCAGGCATGGAAATATAGTCCTGGTTTTTAAAGTGTTCTACTATAAGCACACCAGTATTTTTCTCATATCCCTCATCAATCTCGGCCTTTGTCAGATTTCTCACGCATGGTATTTCACCATACATGTAGTCTGCATGGGTAGTGCCGTAGCAGGGGATCCCCCGCCCTGCCTGCGCCCAGCTGGTGGCCCAGGAAGAATGTGTATGTACAATCCCTCCAATATCAGGAAACGCTTTGTATAATTCAACATGTGTGGCTGTGTCGGAGGATGGGTTATATTTCCCCTCCACCTTCTTGCCCTCCAGATCCACAACTACCATGTCATCTGGGGTAAGCGCCTCATAATCTACGCCGCTGGGTTTAATTACAAACAGATTCGACTCCTTATCCAGTCCACTGACATTCCCCCATGTAAATGTAACCAGTCCGTATTTGGGAAGCAGCATGTTTGCTTCGTATACCTCCCGCTTCAATTGTTCTAACATTTGTGCTCCTCCTTTATTAAAATTTTTATTTTAGGGTACCTGATGGCCTAAAATATTACAGCCTGCTTCCAAGCTCTTCTAATTCATCCAGCAATCTGACCGATTTCCTGATAATCAATTTAGGCTGGAGTTCAACGCTCTCCACATCCCCGCCTTTTTCCAGCATCTCCAGAATCTTAAAAGCGGCAGCCGATGCCAGCTCTTTAACTGGATTCTGTGCAGATGTGAGGGGAATCTCACACCGTCCGGCCAGATCAGAATTATCAATCCCAACGATAGACAAATCCTCTGGAATACGGATTCCCCCTTCTTTGCAGATTCCAACCAGCTTGTTTGCCACCTCGTCATTATAACACACACAGGCCGTACATCCCAATATACGCCTGAGATAACGGGGGGCGTCTTCCCCCATCTCTCTCACCTGGCAGGTATCAACCCAGGCAATCCGCTCCCCTATCACCTTGATGTCCCTGGCCATCAGAGCATCTGCATATCCCGCATATCTTCTATGTCCCTGGCCGTCATCCCCTTTAAATATCCCTGCAATCTTTTTATGCCCGCACTGGATCAGGTGCTCTGTGACGATTCGCCCTGCCATAAAATCATCCATGCCCACATGCACTGCTTGAATCCCAGAATAATAGCTGTTTATAAATAACACAGGAATTCCTTGACTGGCCAATTCTCTGTAAATATTCAAGTTGGGCGTAGGCAGGCCGCTCTTTGTTGGTTCCGCAATAATACCGTCCACTTCGCCGCCTTTCAAAAACCCTTTAAGAATCATACGTTCCTTTTCTACTGTATTATTAGTAAAAGCAATCTGCAGTGCATACCCTTTACCCGACAGGCACTTTTCTATTTCCTTGATCATACTTGGAAAAATATACTCATCTATATAAGTTGTCATAACGGCAATGCGCATGGTCCTAACCCCGGAAGGCGCACCCAGTCTTTCAATCCCTCTCACATAAGTGCCGCTTCCGCGCCTCCTTTTCACAATCCCCCGCCGCTCCAGAACTGACACCGCATGACGTGCTGTCTGCCTGCTGACACGGAACATGGATACCAGCTCATTTTCAGAATAAATTCTTTCCCCTGTACGGATATGCCCCTGATTCACTTCTTCCATAATCCATTCTGCTATTTCTTTATATTTTACCCGCTCCTCCGTCATGGAAGCCTCCTCCGTGTATTGCCTCCGCCTCTTTTCCCCTCTACTGTACAATACATCTCACCTGAATACAAGATGGAGTGTTTAACAAATGTTCATACAACTTAAGCCTTATTTTTTGTAATTTGTGTTTTCTCTCCCTAAAGTTGTATCATACATCTTATCCAGATAGAACCTCTATATTTTTATAGCAGTCTCAACTTCAGCCTTATCCTGCAAAAAGGCCCCTGCCGGCAGGAACCTGTATGAGGGCAGAAAACTGCAGGAACGCCAAAACAAAAATGCTGTCCGGCAGATATCTCTTTATCTGCCGGACAGCATATAATTCTATATAAGCAGTTCACACAAAGCTAGTATTCTAAATATACCAGAATTATTTCAGGTTTACTTCTGCCCCTTCGCCTTCCAGTTTAGCCTTGATCTCCTCAGCCTCTGCCTTAGAAACAGCTTCCTTAACTACCTTTGGAGCCCCGTCAACTAACTCCTTAGCTTCCTTTAAGCCAAGTCCTGTGATCTCGCGTACAGCTTTAATTACCTTAACCTTAGAAGCGCCTGCTGCAACTAATTCTACGTCAAACTCATCCTTCTCTTCTGCTGCGCCTGCTCCGTCTCCGGCTGCTGCTGCAACTACAACGCCTGCTGCTGCAGACACACCAAATTCTTCTTCACAAGCTTTTACTAACTCATTTAATTCTAATACTGATAATTCTTTGATTGCTTCAATCATTTCAGCTGTTGTCAATTTAGCCATTTTTATATCCTCCATTTTAATTATTTTCAGGATCTTATATCCTTTTGTTTAGTTCCACTGTGGAATCTTACCTAAATCCTTCTGCCAAACCCTATTCAGCGGATGTCTCTGCCGCCTCAGCAGCAGCCTCTCCTGCGCCTGCCTCTGCTGAAACCTCCTCAGAAGCTGACGGGCCGCCCTGCTCTGCAATCTGGTTAAGGACACGTGCAAGGTTGGTAATTGGTGACTGTATACTTCCAAGCAATTTGGAGAGAAGCTCTTCCCTTGAAGGAATCTTGGAGAGTTCTGTCAAGCCTGCAACATCATATACAGTGCCTTCAACTACACCGCCTTTTAATTCAAGCTTGTCTGCAGTCTTTGCAAACTTACAGATAATCCTGGCCGGAGCTGTTGCATCATCCTTTGAAATCGCAATGGCGCTTGGCCCTTCCAGGCATTCCTGAAGTCCTTCAAATTCAGTTCCCTCAAAGGCTCTCTTCATCATTGTGTTCTTGTAAACTTTATAAACGATCCCTGCTTCTCTGAGCTGCTTACGGAGCTCTGTATCCTGCGCTACCGTTAAGCCGCGGTAATCAACAAGAACTACTGACTGGGCATCTTTGATCTCTTCTGAGATTGCCTGTACGATTGGTTGTTTTAATTCAACTTTTGCCACGTTCTGGTACACCTCCTTATTTTATTTGTGCGTGTACTGCCAAAATCCAATATAAAAACCTCTGTATCCAAAGACACAGAGGTTACGGTTCATATAATGAACTGAAATCTTCCTCGGCAGGCGTTACCAACTTATGCCTCTCGGCACCTGCTGTCTTCGGCAGTCAATTGCTATAATAGGTTATCACGTTTATATTGATTTGTCAATCAAAATTTTACCCTTTGCCGAAAGGAATCCTCCCGTCTTTAAACGCCTGAACCGGATAACAGCCTTTGGGCATTATTCACTATACAGTATCTGTTTTAGGAAATCACTTTACTGAAACCTTCGGGGACTGTGCTCAAAGCAGACCTCAGTTGATACATGAAATCCCTGCCGCACCTCTATAAGGTCTGGCAGGGATCTCTTTATTTATCTTATACCTATCATCAAATTTTTCCTAAACAAGCTTCAATGGATTGATTTTCACGCTGGGCCCCATTGTAGATGTCAGTGCAACACTTCTGAGATACTGACCTTTTACAGCCGCCGGCCTCGCCTTGATGATTGCATCGATAAGCGTCTGGAAGTTGTCCGCTAACTGTTCTTCGGTAAAGGAAGCTTTACCAATCGGCACATGGATGATGTTTGTCTTATCCAATCTATACTCAATCTTACCAGCCTTAATGTCATTGACAGCTTTTGTCACATCCATTGTAACTGTCCCAGCTTTCGGGTTGGGCATCAGGCCTTTTGGCCCGAGCACGCGGCCAAGCCGTCCCACAACGCCCATCATGTCCGGTGTGGCAACAACAACATCAAATTCAAGCCATCCTTCATTTTGAATCTTGGGAATCAGTTCGTCCCCTCCTACATAATCTGCGCCTGCTGCCTTGGCTTCTTCTGCCTTGGCGTCCTTAGCAAATACAAGGATACGAACCTTTTTGCCTGTTCCGTGGGGCAAAACTACTGCGCCGCGGATCTGCTGGTCAGCGTGACGTCCGTCACAGCCTGTTCTGATATGAGCTTCAATCGTCTCGTCAAACTTTGCTACTGCTGATTTCTTTACTAATGCAACTGCTTCTGCCTTTTCGTACAGATTACTTCTATCGATAAGTTTTGCAGCTTCAATATATTTTTTTCCTCGTTTCATTTTAAATAACCTCCTTGTGGTATTGGCGGGATTCTGCCCCTCCCACTGTTTTCAATTTCGTCAAATATCTGCTACTCTTCTATAGATACGCCCATGGAACGGCATGTGCCCGCAATCATGCTGACAGCTGCTTCTACTGTTGCAGCATTTAAGTCAGGCATTTTTGTTTTAGCAATTTCTTCTAACTGAGCCTTTGTAATTGTAGCCACTTTATTCTTATTAGGCACACCTGAGCCTGATTTGATGTTACATGCTTTCTTAATCAAAACTGCTGCCGGCGGTGTCTTTGTCACGAAACTGAAGCTTCTGTCATTATAAACGGTAATAACAACAGGAATAATCAGATCTCCCTGGTCAGCTGTCCTTGCATTAAACTGCTTTGTGAATTCAACGATATTCACGCCGTGCTGTCCAAGTGCAGGGCCTACCGGTGGTGCCGGAGTCGCTTTGCCAGCTGGAATCTGTAATTTAATGTAACCTTCTACTTTTTTTGCCATTTTTAATTACCTCCTTGTGGTATTGGCGGGACAGAAAATCCCTCCCACTGTTTTTAATCCATCTTTTTTACTTCTGAGAAACCAAGTTCAACCGGTGTCTCGCGGCCAAACAGCTCTACATTAATAGACAGGCTCTGTTTCTGCTCGTTCATTGACTGAATAGCTCCCACAGTCCCCTCCCATGCTCCGCTTAGCACGGTCACGACATCGCCCACTTTAAAGTCGACTATCATATTCTCCTGCTTAATTCCAAGTGCATTCATCTCGTCTTCCTCAAGTGGGACCGGTTTAGATCCGGGGCCTACAAATCCTGTCACTCCTCTGGTGTTTCTGACTACATACCATGTGTCATCATTCATAAGCATATGGATCATGACATATCCCGGGAACATCTTTTTCTGGCTCGCTTTCTGGACGCCATTCTTTAGCTCAACCACTTCCTGCATAGGAACCCTGACTTCCAGAATCTGATCCTCCAAATGACGATTCTCAATTGTCTTATCAATATTAGCTTTTACTTTATTTTCATACCCGGAATAGGTATGAACTACATACCATTTTGCCTCTGACATAAAATCACCTTTCTGCTGCGGCTGATTACTTCACCAACAGGTCAATTCCATACTTCAGAAGCGCGTCAATCACCGAAATCAGTGCCCCCAGAAGTATAGATACTGTCACAACTGCCGTTGTCTGTTTTACAAGTGTTTTCCTGTCTGCCCATGAGATCTTCTTAAACTCTGCCTGAAGTCCCTTAAGCCAGCTCTTCTTCTGAGTTTTAGCTGTATTCTCACTCATAACATCCACTTCCTTCCAAACGACTATTTCGTTTCCTTGTGCAGTGTGTGTGATTTACAGAACTTACAATACTTCTTAGTCTCCATGCGGTCAGGATGAGCTTTCTTATCCTTGGTCATGTTGTAATTACGATGCTTGCATTCTGTACATTCCAATGTGATTCTTGTGCGCACAACTTCCACCTCGCTTTTTCCTTATTCACTACGTGTTACATGATGGTTGCGAAGCCATCTAATTTTAGGCATAAAAAAAAGACCTACTTCCATTCGCTAAGGCATTGTACCATAGGAAAAGGGGGAAAGTCAAGTATTTTCAGCTTATAGATGGTTCTGACGGTTCTAATATTCTCATCTTTCCGATGCATCCTGCAGCCGGAAAGTCTCTGCCCTCATTCTCATTCTTATACATATTGCACAAAAACACCTTTTATAAATTATCCCAATCGCCGAAATCCATCTTTACTCTAGACAAACAGGCATAATGCTGATAATATAAATTTCATAAGAAGTTTGTTATTACGTTGGGGTAAGCAAGACTGTTCATAATACATTTGGTTTGTATTATGGGCAGTTTTTTTATCTAACGGGGTTTCACAGTATCCCGTCAGGATAAAAGCTCTGGCAGACTGCAGCGGGGGAGGCGGTAAATTGAAAATTGTAAGAGTTCTAAATACAAATGCGGTAGTATCTGCAGATGACCTTGGCAGAGAGCTTATCATCACCGGAGCGGGAATAGGCTTTAAGAAAAAGAAAGGGGAACATCTGGATCCCTCTTTGGTGGATAAAACTTACTATCTGGAAAATCCAGAGGACAGCCGGAGGCTGCAGGCCGTTGTCCGTGAAATTTCGGAAGAATTCTTAGACATAGCGGCCCGGACTATAGAGACAGCAAGGTCAAAATATAATCTGCAGATCCGCGATACCCTGTATGTCACCCTCACGGACCATATTAATTCTGCCGTAGAGCGCTCCAAGGCAGGCGTCAGCCTTAAGAATATGATGAAGCTCGAAATACGCAAGTTCTATCCCATGGAATATGCCGCCGGCCTTCAGGCAATCCAGTGGATCCATGGACAGACAGGTATCAGCCTGGGGGATGATGAAGCAGCCTTTATCGCTATGCACATTGTTTCTTCGGAGCTGGAGTCTGGTGAAGATGCAGATATTGAAAAAATAACCGAGTTAATTACTGCCATCCTGCAGATTATGAGGATGCATTTTAAAATTGATTTCGATGAAGGTTCTCTCTCTTACGAAAGATTTCTGACCCACCTGAAGTTTTTTGCCTCCAGAGTTTTTAGCAATACCGCTTACGGGGACAGTATGGCGGAAATCTACCACCTGCTAGTATCACAAAATAACTTTGCATACAGCGGCGTTAAAAAAACAGCGGATTTTATTGAAAAACAATACGGATACAGACTGACCATAGATGAAGAACTTTATCTTCTGATTCACGTAAAAAGAATACTGGATGAACAATAACTATTGTTCACAGGTTTGTTATTATTTAGTTAAGCAAGACCTGGCTGATACGGCATCGATCCCGGGAATCGTATGCCTGTACAGCCAGGTCTTCTTTATATCAATATGATACTGGGGGCAAAAGACCTTTTGGCCCTGACATCATCAATATTATTTAATGAGAGGTAAAAGGAATGGATTACGAAAGCACAGCAAAAAAAATCCTGCAGCGCATTGGCGGCAGGGACAATGTAATCAGTCTTGTCCATTGTATGACAAGGCTGAGGTTTACACTAAAGGATGAATCCCTCGCTGACGATGAGGCTGTAAAAAAGACAAAAGGTGTCATGGGCATCATGAAAAAGGCTGGCCAGTACCAGATAATCATTGGAAACGATGTGGGCATGGTCTTTGCGGAGCTCAACAAACTCGGTAATTTTTCCAGTGAAACACCGGCCAAGGCGGCAAAGCCGAAGGAAAAGCAAAACCCATTTTCCATGCTGATGGACACAATTTCTGGTATCATGGCGCCTGTAATTCCGGCAATAATCGGCGCAGCCATGATTAAAGTCCTGCTCACACTACTCCCTATGATCGGTATCCTGAGTTCAGAAGGAAATACCTATAACCTGCTCAGCGTCATGGGTGACGGCGCATTTTTCTTTATGCCTGTCCTAATCGCTATCTCAGCATCGAAAAAATTTGGCACAAATACCTATTATGCTGCAAGTATTGCGCTGATCATGCTCCACCCTAATTTTATCAGCTTAATGGATACAGCACACGAAGCGGGGGAAACTGTGAAATTCTTAGGGATCATCCCTGTATCATATGCCTCCTATTCATATTCAGTAATCCCGATTATACTGGCAGTATGGTCACTGCGCTATGTGGAGAAACTGGCAGACCGCATCACCCCAGTCGTGACGAAAAACTTCCTCAAACCTATGGTCGTTGTATTGATCGAAGCACCGATTGCGCTGATTGTCCTAGGTCCCCTGGGCGCTATCTGCGGAAATGTCCTGTCTGATGTGGTATATGCCATCCATGACAAACTGGGTTTTATTGCCATCGGCATTGTGGCAGGAGTATATCCTTTCGTTGTCATGGCAGGAATGCACCATGCCTTCACTCCAATTAAACTTGGGATGATCGCCACTACTGGGTACGAAAATTTTATATGTATCGGAGAACTCTGCTCCAATATGGCCCAGGGAGCTGCATCACTTGCCGTTTCTATAAGAAGTAAAAATAAAGACTTTAAGCAGATTGCCGGCTCCTCAGCATTTTCCGCCCTTTTCGCGGGCATCACAGAGCCAGCCCTTTACGGCGTTACCCTGCGGCTGAAACGCCCTATGCTGGGAGCCTGCATCGGAGCTGCTGCCGGAGGCCTTTTTGGAGGATTCTTCCAAATGAAATGTTTTGGTATCGCAACTCCTGCCATTGTCACAATTGTACAATATGTAGAAGAAGGGCGTCCCTCCAGCCTGCTGATAGCCGCCCTGACCATCCTGCTCACTGTTGTCGTTACATTTGCCGCCACACTCATCATAGGATTCGAGGATATTAAGGATGAAGAAGAGGACGAAGGCGATACCAGCCTGCCCTCCTCTGTGAATACAGCATCTCCTGCCCCCCTCCCAAAAGATGAAGAAATCATAGTCTCCAGTCCGGCGGAGGGAAAATGCATCCCACTCTCCCATGTAAAGGATGCTACTTTTGCCCAGGGTATTCTGGGAAAGGGAGCCGCCGTTATCCCCTCAAAGGGTATCATCCAATCCCCCTTTGACGGCACTGTCGATGTCATGTTTGAAACGGGCCACGCAGTGGGGCTGACCAGCGAGTCTGGCGTTGAGCTGCTGATACATGTGGGCATGGACACAGTAAATCTGGAAGGAAAATATTTTACTCCCAGGAAAGCCACCGGAGACAAGGTCAAAAAAGGGGAAATCATCCTGGAATTCGATGCCCCGGAAATACAAAAAGCTGGTTATGACATTACCACACCTGTCATTGTATCAAATTCCGATAAATATGCTGATGTACGCGCTATTGAATCAGATTCCGTAAAGATGGGCGACACGCTTCTGCGCATCCGGTAACTGAAGAAACAGCCTGCAAAGCAAAAAATACCCTGCCTGGCAAGTCCGGCCTGGTATAAGACAAACTCACCCTATGGCAAGTCCAATACCCCATGCAGACATACGGAGCGCCAAACCAGCAGCGATGCAGGCATCGGGGTATTGGCCCTCCAGGGCAGCCGCCAAGTGGACGTGTAAGCATGTCCTTCGGCCCGCTGCCGGCTGGAATAAAAAACAAGTAAAGTAAAGGAGTATTTTCTTATGGAAGAAATGAACGTAACAGGATTTCCAAAAAATTTTCTCTGGGGTAGCGCCTCTGCCGCCTATCAAATTGAAGGAGGTTGGAGAGAAGATGGAAAAGGTATTACCAATTGGGACAATTTTGTAAGGATCCCGGGAAAAACCTACAAGGCCACTACAGGAGACGTGGCAGTAGACCATTACCATAGATACAAGGAAGATATCGCCCTGATGGCAGAAATGGGACTTAAAACTTACCGTTTTTCTGTCTCCTGGGCCCGTATCTACCCCAGCGGGCGCGGTGAGGTGAACAAAGCTGGACTCTCCTTCTATCATAATATTATTGACGAATGCCTGAAATACAATATTGAACCCATGGTTACAATCTTCCACTGGGATCTCCCCCAGGCCCTGGCAGACACATATGGGGGATGGGAAAGTCCAGAAATCATTGAAGATTATGTGACTTATGCTAAGACACTTTTTGCAGAATTCAAAGACAAGGTAAAATATTGGATTACGTTAAATGAACAGAATATTTTCACCTCTCTGGGATGGCTCACGGCCCAGCATCCCCCAGGCAAATTTGATGACCAAAAGACATTTTACCAGGTAAACCACCATGCATTTATGGCCCACGCAAAGGCAGTCCTCGCCTACCGCCAGATGGGCGGAACCGGGGAAATCGGAGCCAGCTTTGCCTATGTGCCTTCCTATTCCCTGGACTGCCGTCCTGAGAACGCAATGTCCAAGTGTGATTACGATGACCTTAAGAATTTCTGGTGGATGGACGTATATGCCTATGGCAGATACCCCAGGGCCGCCATGGCATACCTGAAAAAGAAAGGATGGGCCCCCCAGCTCCAGCCAGAAGACGAAACAGTCCTCAGGCAAGCTGCACAGCAAGTCACCTTTATGGGTGTAAACTATTACCAGAGCTGTGTATGTGAATATAATACTATGGATGGGGCAACTCCCTATGGGACGATGAACACTACAGGAGTCAAGGGATCCGCAGAGGAACTGGGCATCCCGGGTATTTATAAAAATCCTGCAAATCCCTATCTGCTTACCACTGACTGGGACTGGAGCATCGATCCCACAGGCCTGCGCTATTGCTGCCGTGAAATCACAAGCCGTTATGGATTGCCAGTCATTATATCAGAAAATGGGCTGGGGGCCTTTGACCATAAGGAGGAGGACAATTCCATCCATGACAGCTACCGTATCTCATATTTGGAAAAACATTTAAAAGAGCTTGGAAAAGCAATCGAAGAAGGCTGTGATGTGTTGGCTTACTGTACATGGTCTTTTACAGATCTTTTGAGCTGGCTGAACGGATATCAGAAACGATATGGTTTTGTGTATGTAGACCGGGAAGAGGAGGAGGGAGGCACCCTCAACCGCTATAAAAAGGATAGTTTCTACTGGTATCAGAAAGTCATCGCCACAGACGGCGCCCTCTTGTTCGATGAGGGAATCTAATATATGCAGACTGGTCCCTTTCTTCAAAATTCTGTAGTTCCCTTTTAAAGGAGCTCCCTTTTATACGGCAGTCCTGGCTGTAATCTCTTTTAGCAGGACTGCCGCATTATATTAGCCCTGGGGTATCTGCACCTCTTTTTTCCCTTTCAGTTCATAATAAAAAATATACTGCTGCATCACGCCTTGCATCCCTTTATACCGCCTGGAGGGAAACCCTTTGGGATAATGGGCCTTCAGCGCCTGGCTGATATGTGTATCTACAGGAAAGGCTTCCAGATGGTGCAGGGCGAACAGGCAGATACAATCCGCCACTTTTTCCCCTACGCCAAACAGCTTTAACAATTCTTCCCTAGCTTCCCTGTAAGGCATTTTCTGTATGTCTCCTAGGAGGACATCTCCGTTTGCAACACTTCGGGCAGTCCTCACAACATATTTACTCCGATAACCTAAATTACAATCCTTTAACCCATCCTCGGAGAGGCCTGCCAGCACCTCCGCACTGGGGAATGCATAATACACAGTTCCGTCAGGCGCCTGCTTCTCCTCTCCATATTTTTCACTGATATTCTGTATGCATCTGCGGATCCTGGCAATATGATTCTGCTGTGATATCAAGAAGGACACCGTCATTTCCCATAAGTCCTGATTTAAAATACGTATCCCTTCTCCAAATTGCGCCGCCTGGCTCAGATATGTATCCCGGGAACTGATTCTTTCTTTATATTCCTTATAATCCCTGTCCAAATCAAAATAGTGCTTCCAGAAACAGTCAAATTCATCTTCCGGGCAATGAAAAGTACACTTTACGCCTTCCTGTGTGATTTCCAGGTATCTGTCCCCTGCTGTCACCGTATATGTACTGCTGTCCTTCTGTGCCATCCGAAAGCACTGGCCCGAATCACATATCTGAGCAAGACTGAAATCCGGCACTGCTCTTTCTGTCACGCCGCAGGAAGGCAGTACAGTTTTGGCGCCCATCCTATTCCACCCCATTCTTGCCACAGATATCGGCAACGCAGCATTTATCACAAAATGGTTTTGTCCGGGCCGTACACACATCCCTCCCATGATATACTAAACGGTGGCAGAAATCACTGCCTTCCTTTGGGGGGATAATTTTCCACAGGGCCATTTCCACCTTTTTGGGATCCTTCACTCCATCTACTAACCCCATCCGGTTCACCAGCCGGATACAATGTGTGTCTGTCACAATGGCCGGTTCCCCGAAAACATCACCCATGATCAGATTGGCACTTTTACGCCCCACTCCCGGAAGCTTTAAAAGTGAATCAAAGTCTTTTGGTATCTTCCCATTATATTCATCCCGCAATATTTTCATACAGGCGCTGATATCCCGTGCCTTGCTCTTCCCCAACCCACAAGGCCTTACAATCCGCTCAATATCCTCCACGTCCGCCTCTGCCAGGGCATCCACATCGGGATATTCTGCATACAAATCCTCCACTACCACATTCACCCTGGCATCCGTACACTGGGCAGCCAGGCGGACGCCCACCAGCAGTTTCCACGCCTGGTCATAATCCAGAGTACAGCCCGCATCCGGGTACTCCCCTTTCAGACGCTCGATAATCTCCAAAGCCAGCTTCTCTTTTGTCATATAATACCCTCCACAAACACAAAATCTATATTTTATAATCATATCACAGCTTTCTGGAACTGTCAGTTAAATATTTAGGACGTAGCCTTTTTAAAAAGGCTACGTCCTAAATTCACTTCAGACCTGTACCTAACTTTCTATATGATTACGTATAATGGCCCGGATACTTCTATTTAAGTACGGTTTTAGTTCTTCATAGCTAATAGGGTCGTTCTCCAGTATTGTGCTATAAGATGTGGAACTTGCCAGTTCTATGATCATAAAAAGCATGGTTTCTGGGGCCTTTAGTTTTACGGAGGGATTGGCCTCTCCTAATTCCTGGAAGATTGCCACAACGTCTGTGTCATTTTCATTTTTCTTGAGGGCTTTTCTGAATATCCCCCAGCTTAGGTTCTTAGATATAAATCTAAGTACGGCTTTATTTCTGGCCATCTCATCCAGAACGTAATCTACGATAAAAATAATTTTATCTTCAAAGGGAAGGATATTTGCTTTTTCCAGCTCATCGTATGCCCTCATAAATAAATCCCCCGCAGTTCTGGCTATAAGCCTGTCTCTGATTTCATATTTATCTTTAAAGTAAAGATAAAATGTCCCTTTTGCAACTCCTGCTGTTTGTACAATATCGTCAATAGATGTCCCTGCAATTCCCTGGGCAAGAAACAAATTATATGCGCTTTTATACATCGCTTCTAATTTCTGCTGTTTATTTTCATCGACTTTTCCCATGTCTGTTTCACTCTTTCCTACTTCCGGCAGCCAAAGGCCAGCCACCTTATCCGCCCTCCCAGAGGATAACATCTGCCCGCATAAATGGCATTTCAATCTGTCCGTAAGCCGTGCCCCCTCTTATCTGCCATGTGTACTTTTCTTTGATTATAGTTTTATAGTGACCGGAAGTCAATATTTCTTTTTCATATATTGACTTTTAGTCATTTTAAAGCCATATTATATTCAATCATCTAAAATAATTAATAGTCATATTATAAAAAGAAGATTTTTACCTGGTTAAAATAGGAAACAATATTGAATATAAAAACAGCATTCTGGTGGTCAAAAATGATTCTCCAGATCCCTCGGCTGCTGGTTTTACTCCTTCAAGCACAGATTCTGTTATTATTGATTCTATCTATGGCGGCAATAAGGAAATCCCAAAAGAAGATGCACTTTTATATAAATACCGCCAGGAGAATCCAGTTTCCATTTTTGATACATACCAGCAATATGCCCCCATTACTGATGCATCCCAAATATCAGAGAATTTTATTGACCAAATAAACCAGGAGGACGTAAAGTGCTGGGATATATTCAGGTTCCAGTTTGCCATTGATTTTAATGAGTATGGAGATGACCTGGAAGAAAACCTCCGTTCACTGGCAGCTGCTTATGTGACCGCCAGGGATCATTTAAACATCCATTTTACCGGTTCTAAACTGGAAGGCTATATGGGAGAATTAGAAAGTACCATTTCAGAAATGAAACATAACATGGCAGTTTTTTTGCACATAATGTGGGCAGGTTTTTGGATGAGAGTGGGTCTGGTTATGAGTCTAAAAAAACAGGGGAATCACACAAGATTTGCGTGTTCCCCTTTCTTTATATATTTGGTTCTATAGATATCATTCTAGTTCAAAGGCTCCTGTGTAGAGTCTGTAGTATACGCCTTGCTTACTGATTAACTCGTCATGGGTTCCCCGTTCAATCACACGCCCCATATCCAGCACCATAATTGCATCCGAATTTCTGACTGTTGATAATCTGTGCGCAATTACAAATACAGTCCTTCCCTTCATCAGGTTATCCATCCCCTGCTGGACAAGTGCTTCTGTCCTAGTGTCTATAGATGAAGTAGCTTCATCTAAAATCATAACGGGCGGGTCTGCCACAGCCGCACGCGCAATGGAAATCAACTGTCTTTGCCCCTGGGACAAACTTGCACCGTTCTGTGTAAGCATAGTCTGGTAGCCATGGGGTAAATGGCGGATAAATTCATCTGCATTGGATAATTTTGATGCCTCTATACATTCTTCGTCCGTTGCTTCCAAATTCCCATAACGAATGTTCTCCATGATAGTTCCCGTAAAAAGATTCACGTCCTGCAGTACAACTCCAAGGGAACGCCTGAGATCAGGCTTTTTAATTTTATTAATATTAATGCCATCGTACCGGACTTTCCCGTCCGCCAGATCATAGAAGCGGTTAATCAGGTTAGTGATAGTCGTCTTTCCCGCCCCAGTAGCTCCTACAAAAGCAATTTTCTGCCCTGACGCCGCATGAAGCTCAATATGGTGTAAAACAAGTTTCTTTTTTGTGTATCCAAAATCCACATCACAGAATTCTATCTCTCCTTTTAATGGAGTATAGGTAATGGTTCCGTCATGATGAGGGTGCTTCCATGCCCAGGTACCTGTCTTGCCGGTTGTCTCTGTCCATTCTCCATTCTGATATTCGGCGCGTACCAGAGTGACATACCCATGATCCTCTTCTGGTTTTTCATCTATCAGAGCAAATATACGCTCCGCACCAGCAAATGCCATGGCCATCATACTGATTTGCTGTGCAATCTGGCTGACTGGCATACAAAATGTTTTTGAAAGATTCAAAAATGCAACGATCATACCTGCTGTAACAGAACCAAACCCACTGACGGCCATATAACCGCCGATCATGATGATCAGCACATATTGGAGGTTTCCCAACTGCATAATTGCAGGCATTAAAATATTCCCATATTTATTTGCCAAGGTTGAATCCTTACACAATTCCTTATTATTTATATCAAAGTCCTGTTTGGCCGCCTCCTCATGGCAGAAAACTTTAATGACTTTCTGTCCGTTTATCATCTCTTCAATGTACCCCGTGACGCCTCCAAGTGTGTCCTGCTGCCGTATAAAATATTTTGCACTTAAGCCTCCAATCTTTTCCGTGGCCAATATCATAAGCAGGGTGACTGCCACCACCAATATCGTAAGCGGTATGTTGCTGGCCAGCATAGAAATCAATATGGCTGCCACTGTTACAGCCGCGGAAATAAACTGAGGGAGGGCCTGGGAAATAAATTGCCTTAATGTGTCCGTGTCGTTTGTATAGTGGCTCATAATATCCCCATGGGTATGGGTGTCAAAATATTGGATCGGAAGTTTCTGCATATGGGAAAACATTTCATCTCGGATTTGTTTTAGTGTGCCCTGCGATATTTTGACCATCAGCCTGTTGTAGGCAAAGGTAGATATTACACCTACAATATAAATGGCCGCCATAAAAAGAATCGTGTGAAGCAGTCCTGTAAAGGCCGGGTGATTCTCCAATAGAAGAGGCGTGATATAATCATCAATCAATATTTCCAGGAAAAGAGAGCTGGCAACTACTGTGCAGGAACTAATGAGGATGCAAATAGTGACAATGCCAAAAATTAATTTATGTTTTAAAATAATATAGGATAACAGGCGCCCGCCTACTTTCCCTATATTTGTTTTCTTTTTCTCCATTATTTTTCATCCCCCTTCGTCTGTGATTCGTAGATTTCTTTATAAATTGTATCGCTATTCAGTAATTCCTCATGCGTCCCATATCCATGTATTTTCCCTTGATCCATAACAAGGATCTGGTCAGCGTCCTGTACAGATGAAATACGCTGGGCAATTATAATTTTTGTGGTATCCGGGATTTCTTCCCTGAATGCCTTACGTATCATTGCATCTGTCCTTGTATCAACGGCGCTCGTGGAGTCATCCAGAATCAAAATTTTAGGCTTCTTCAGCAACGCCCTGGCAATGCAGAGACGCTGTTTCTGCCCTCCCGACACGTTTGTGCCTCCTTGTTCGATATAAGTATCGTATTTATCGGGGAAGGTTTCAATAAAGGAATCTGCCTGTGCTAACTTACAGGCATGGGCTATTTCTTTATCTGATGCCCGTTTATCTCCCCAGCGGAGATTTTCTTTTATTGTCCCGGAAAACAATTCATTTTTCTGCAAGACCATTGCCACATTATTTCTGAGGGTAAATAAATCATACTCTTTTACGTCATGTCCTCCCACTGTAATACTCCCCCGGGTTACATCATATAAACGGGGGATTAACTGCACAAGTGAGCTCTTGCCGCTTCCTGTCCCTCCGATAATGCCCAGTGTAGAACCAGAGGGAATAGAAAGGGAAATATCAGATAAACATTCTTTTTGTCCATCCTCCCAATAACTGAATCCCACCTTGTCAAATATAATCTCCCCATCTTTCATCTCATAGACAGGGGCGTCTCCATTCTTCAATGAACTTTCTTCGTCTAAAATTTCAATAATACGTTCTGCTGAGGCTCTGGCCATATTGATCATGACAAGTACCTGGGACAGCATCATCAGGCAATTCAAAATATTCATGGCGTATGCTATCAGACTGGACAACTCCCCCGTAGTCATTGTCACGGCATGGCTTATCACAATAATCCTTGCTCCAAACCAGCAGAGAAACAACAAACAGCCATAGACGGCAAATTGCATTAACGGCATGTTATATGCAACAATTCCTTCCGCCGTTGTGAAAGCATCATAAATCCGTTTGGATACCTGCCCAAATTTCCTAATTTCATAATTTTCCCGGACAAATGACTTTACCACCCGTATTCCCGACAAATCCTCCTGCACCACGCCGTTTAGCTCATCGTATATATGGAATACTTTTTCAAAATAGGGATGGGAACGGCTGACGATAAAATAGAGTCCAATACCCAGGACAGGAATTGCCACCAAGAAAATAAGAGACAGCTTCATGCTGACCATAAAAGACGCTGCCAGTGAGAATATAAGCATGACAGGGGCACGAACGGCTACACGGATAATCATCATATAGGCATTTTGTACATTCGTGACGTCTGTTGTCAGACGGGTGACAATACTAGAAGCAGAAAATTTATCAATATTTGCAAACGAGTATCCCTGGATCTTGTAGTACATATCCTGCCTTAAATTTTGTGCAAACCCGGCCGACGCAGTGGCACAAAAACTTCCAGATAATACTCCAAATATCATTCCTAAAACTACGCACAGTAGTAAAACAATACCCCACTTCCCTAAAAATTCAGAATCCCCCTGGGTAATCCCCCTGTCAATCATGACAGCCATTATCATAGGGATCAGTATTTCAAACAGTACTTCAAATACGACAAAAACAGGGGTTAAAATAGATACTTTTTTATATTCCCGTATAGAACGGGCTAACTTTCTTATCATTTTCCATGTTCCTTTCTATCCGCAAAATTTTATTCTATACTAATTTTAACGCCAAAACACGGAAATGAGAATTCAATATAAATTAACATCATTAAATATAAGTTAATGTTGAAGAAAAATTATAGATACTATATACTAGTACAATGCATACATATAACAGAACCTTCTCCATTATAGAAAGGAATATTTATGAATACGCAGCAGTTAAAATGTTTTGTCCTTGTTGCCGAAAAATTAAACTTCACCAAAGCTGCAGAGGAGTTATACATCTCTGCTCCGGCCGTCACACACCAAATAAAAAATCTGGAGGCAGAATTGAATACAACATTGTTTATCAGAACTTCCAGGATGGTAAAGCTGACGGAAACAGGAGCCTTGTTTTATAGTGAGGCAAAAGATATACTTGATAAAATGATAGTTGCCGAAAAAAAAGTCAAAAAATTAGCAAGCCAAAAGCTTGCTGTCCTGCGGATCGGCTGTTCAAGCCAGACAGAGTTACATACAATGGAAAACAGCCTGATGAAGCTTAAAGAAGAATTTCCAGAAGTTTGCCCTCAGATGATTATCCAGGATTACTTTCTTTTAAAATCACTGTTTGATAACAGACAGGTGGATATTGTGGTTGCCACGAAGGAGATGCTGGAAGATACCCATGATTATATTTTTAAGAAAATAAAAAATATAATCAACTATGCTGTGGTATCACAAAATTCTCCTTTTGCACTGAAAGAAGAACTCAGCTTTAAAGAGTTGTATGATGTGCCGTTGATCACTCTCCATCCCCGCCTTATTCCCTTTCAGCATGGGAATAAGCTGCAGGAACTGATTATATTACACGGCCAAAAGCATTTCCACACCCTCTGCGAGCATGACCAGTCCGCAGTCCTGCTGGCAAAGTGCGGCTATGGGGTAGCCATTCTGCCTGAAATCTACATCCCCGCTAACACCCAAGGTATAACCGCCCTGCCCTTCACGGACAAGCAGGCGTCTATAGAATACGGGATTGCCTATCACAAAAATGTGAAAGAAAAATATATTAAACAATTTGTAAAAAATTTTACAGAGGACAAGGCAATATAAAAATTCCCTGTCCTCTGCCGCCCGCCTTAGAGAAACCTCTCTATATGCTTTATATTATTCCTGGTAATATTTTATCAGTGCCTGGGTTCCCATGTCTCCATACCCCTGGGCCTCCAACTGCTCATAATTGGAAAGCACAAGGCTCAGCATTTCCAGGCTTAATCCGCTCATATTTGCTTCAATCAGGGCCAGTTTCATATCTTTGGTAAAGTGCTTCATAAAGAATCCTGGTTCAAAGTCCCCATCCAAGATTTTGGGCCCAAAGATATCAAGCTGCTTGCTCCCTGCCGCCCCTGTAGAAACAGATTTCAGGAGTGTGGGCAGATGTAGTCCCTTGGCTTTCGCGTAGGAAAGGGCCTCGCATACGCCTGTCAGAGTACCCGCAATCATAATCTGGTTTGCCAGCTTCGCATGTTGGCCGCTGCCTGCCTTACCCTGGTAATTGATATTCGTCCCCATGGCTTCAAAAAGGGGCAGACACGCCTGGTAATCCTTTTCCTCTCCTCCGGCCAGTATGGACAAGGTGCCTGCTTTGGCTCCTGTATCCCCGCCAGTGACAGGCGCATCCAATACATGAAATCCCTTTTCTGTGCCTTCAGAAGCAATCTTCTTAGCAAGCTGGGGACTTGTTGTGGTCATGTCTATAAGATATGTCCCGGAAGCGGCGCTGTCAAGGATCCCTCCCTCATCAAAATATACCTCCTCCACATCCTGGGGAAACCCGACTATTGTAATGACTGCCTCACAGTCTGCCACACACATCTGAATACTCTCGTAGAATATAGCCCCTTCAGAAATCACATCTTCTACTTTCTCTTTATTCCTGGCATATATGTGCAGTTCAAACCCAGCTTTCATTAAATTACGTACCATGGATTTTCCCATAATTCCTACTCCAATAAAACCAATCTTCTTCATTTTATTTTCCTCCTGTATTTTCCTGGCATTTTGGGCGCCATTCCCTTTGATGTTCTTAACAATGAATATTTACCAAATCGAACAATAGGGATGCCAATACAGGCACCCCTATTCCTTTATCATCCAATTTTACTTCTGGGCAGCAATATGTGCGGCTACCTTTACATCCTCTTTCTGGATATGGTTTACAAGCCATCCGCCAATACTGGAATTAATCTTTCCGACCAGTACGACAGTAGGCCCTTCTTTCTGAAGCTGTTCTCCAAGCTGATGTACCACCCTCTTGAATCCTTCATGATACTTCTTATGGTTTACTCTGTCAGGATAGCCTGATTCTCTCTGCAGCACTTCCTCATCGTCAAAATGTTCCTTTGTATAATCCTCCAAAAACTTCAGAGTGGCTGCAATCTCCGCCCTTCCCTTACCATTTGCACACGCATCCAGCAAGTCGTTAATGCGGTCAAACAATATCCTATGCTGGCTGTCAATGGTACTGTTCCCTGTCTCCAGGCTGGAATCAAATACATATTTTTTTACTGCTATTTTTTTCTTGGCTGGTGCAGAAGGCTCTCTGTACACTGGAGTATAAGAAGAAGCAGTAACCGTCTGTACAGGAGCCGCCGCTCTTGTCTGAGCAGGCTGGGCCATCTTCCCTGAAGATTCCCTGAGCTTAAAGCCAGATACAAGATTCTTAAGCAGCTGGGACTGGCCGGACAGCTCTTCACTGGCTGCCGCACTCTCCTGCGCAGTAGCTGAGTTTGTCTGTACCACACTGGAAATTTGGTCCACACCCACTGTTACCTGGGAAATCTCATTGGCCTGCTCCTCTGCTGCTGTTGAAATCTTATCCACATAGGTGACTGCGCTGCGTGTACTTTCCACAGTAGCCATAAGCGCCCGCGCAGTCTGATCTGCAATCTGCGTGCCATTTTCTACAGCCTGTATGGTGCCCTCGATGAGCATGGTAGTGTTGCTTGCCGCCTCTGCACTCTTAGATGCAAGATTGCGCACCTCATCTGCCACAACTGCAAAACCTTTCCCTGCCTCGCCGGCACGTGCAGCCTCTACAGCCGCATTCAAAGCCAATATATTTGTCTGGAACGCAATGTCCTCAATGGTCTTAATGATTTTCCCGATATCCCCGGATTTCTGGCTGATCTCTTCCATTGCAGAAATCATTTCCCGCATCTGGTCGTTAGATACAGATAACTCACTCTGAGCCTGCATCACCTTACTGCTTGCCTCACGCGCATTATCTGCTGTATGTTTAACCTGGCCTGATATCTCATTAATCGTTGCAGCCAGCTCTTCCACAGAGCTTGCCTGCTCTGTAGCCCCCTGGGAGAGAGCCTGTGCGCCAGATGATACCTGGTCTGCACCACTGGCAACCTGGTCAGAAGCATCATTTATCTGCTTAAGGGTGTCACTCAGATGATGGTTCATCTGGCGTATAGAATTCAGGATCGGCTGGAAATCTCCTTTATATATGTCGGAATTGGCGTGAAGGTTAAAATTGCCCCCTGCCATCTCATCCATAAGATACGTCAAATCTTTCACTACACCTTCCAATCCTGCACATGTGCTGCGAACACTCTTCACAAGCATGCCCACCTCATCCCTGGAATCATAGTCCAGCTCCTGTGACATAACGCCCTGAGAGATACCTTCCATGGCAACTTCCACCTGTTTCACAGGCCTTACAATCATCAGAGTAACTTTTAGGCATATATATACCGCTACAAGGATAGATATAACCGTCACTATAACGAGAGTAATAATGGACGTGTTTGTAGTCTTTACACTCTCCTCCAGAGTCTGGGTCCGTATTGTGTCTGTCTCCTCATTCAGTGGCTTTACTAACTCCACAACCCTGTCTAAAGCCGGCGTACATTCATTGATAATTGTATTCTGGGCCCCTGCCCTGTCACCTGCCTCCAGCTGCTGTATCACTTTATCACCGATGTCGAACCATCCCTCCATGGCGGTTTTATATTCTGACACTGTACCGGCATCTAAAATATCCAGCTTTTCTATTGTATCAAAATTCTCCTTTATGGAGGCAATATTACTTGTGACATTTTCTTTATTTGTATCGTAGTTTTGGTCAGAGATTACCATGTCCCGCAGATATTTTGCAGCTATGTTTGTCATAATCCGATTATTCTTCACGGCATCATCTACTGCAACAGCGCCTGACATAAATTCTTCCAAATCCGTGTTTGACTTTTTCAGTCCCACGATTGACACAATAGCAATTATGACTGTGAGGATTAATATAATTCCAAAACTTACAAATAATTTGTTTCTTATTTTTAATTTTTTCAGCATTTCATCTCTCCTTGTACCCGTGCAATGGCACCTCCATCCCCAGCCTCTTCCCTTGTCTGCCCCTGTCTGTACAGGACATTATTCGGTTTGTGCTGAATATAAATGTACCGGCACATACATTTAATATTTACTGTAATCGCTTACTATAGGCTCACTATATATCTCAGGCATTGGTCCAGCCTTCTGTACCTGCGCAGGGGCAGTCCCATTATCCCTCAGCCTAAATTTATTCACAAGCTCTTTTAATATCTGTGACTGGCCGGACAGCTCTTCGCTGGCCGCTGCACTCTGCTCCGCAGTGGCCGAATTTGTCTGGACAACACTGGAAATCTGATCCACACCCTGTGTGACTTCCGAGATGGATTCTGCCTGCTGCTCAGCCGCCACACTAATCTTTTCTACAACATCCACCGCCTGCTGTGTACTCTCAACTGTGGCCGCCAATGCCTCTGCAGTCTGCCCTGCAATACGGGTGCCTTCCTCAACAGCCTGAATAGATCCCTCGATCAAAAGTGTGGTATTCTTTGCTGCCTCTGCGCTCTTGGAAGCCAGGTTGCGCACCTCATCTGCCACAACTGCAAAGCCTTTCCCGGCTTCCCCTGCCCGGGCGGCCTCCACAGCCGCATTCAGGGCCAGAATATTGGTCTGGAATGCAATATCCTCAATCGTCTTTATGATCTTCCCAATCTCGTTGGACTTCTGGCTGATTTCTTCCATGGCATGCATCATTTCTGCCATACTTTCATTGGACAGAGACAGTTCATCGCCCGCATGGATTACCTTTTCACTGGCCTCTTTGGCATGTCCCGCCGTCTGCCTTACCTGCTCTGAAATCTCATTGATGGTAGCTGCAAGCTGCTGTACTGAACTTGCCTGCTCTGTGGCCCCCTGGGACAGTCCCTGGGCGCCGGAAGATACCTGTTCAGAACCGCTTGCCACCTGATCCGCCACCTCATTAATCTGCTCCAGTGTACTGCTCAGGCTTTGGTTCATCTGCCGGATAGACATCAGGATGGGTTTAAAATCCCCTATGTAAACTTCCTCCGCCTTTGTCCGAATATTAAAATTGCCATTTGCCATCTCATCCATCAGATATGTAAGGTCTGAGACCACAGTATACAATCCATTGCAAGTCGTACGGAAACTCTCTGCCAAAGTTCCCAGTTCATCACTGGAATGAAAAGATATCTCGTTCTTAATCTGCCCTTGTGACAGCCTTCCTGAAACACTCTCCAGTTCCTGAACCGGTTTTGTAATGCTGCGGACTAACCGTGACAAAATGAAAAGCGTCAGCACCAGTACTGCCACAAAAACGCCTATCTGCAGCCAGCGTACTCCCACTCTTGTCCTCTCTGCCTGATCGTTTGTACTAGAGGCAAATGCATAGGCCTCTGCATACACTTCCTCAGCTGCCGCTGAACACTCTCTGATTGCCTCACCAAAGGATCCCAGCAATGCCGACTGGGCGGCCTCCCAGTCACCGGCTTTCATATAAGACATCACAGTTTCCCGCTCGGCCCCCACTTTGTCGCTGAGCTGGTTCAATGCATCCAGGCCCTGAACCTTCCCATCACCAACCTGTTCAATGTGGGCCAGGCTCTCGCCCGCCCTCGCTGAAATCTGCTGAATGTTGTCCTCATATTTGGACAGGTTCCTCTCAATCATGGCGCTATAGAGATTCGCCTCTATCTCATATACGTCCTTAGAAAAGCTCATTGCTTCCGTGGCTCCTATGAACGGCCCCTCGTAAAGGTTATGCGTCAATGCCCCCACTTTATTTGTCGAAGCAATAGCCAGGATTGCCGTAATAACAGATGCTATTACTGTAATGCCAAAGCTTAAAACCAATTTCTTACCTATTTTCATATCCCCTTCTCCTCCTCCATATTGGTACCATCCTGAATCTCCTTTGGCGTCACGCCAGGGCCTTCACCTGGGACGCCCCCGGGTTCCTCTTCTTTTTTCTTATGCCTTAAAGCTCTGATACGCTCCTTCAGCGTGCTGCCTTTGTTCCGAATCTTAGCCGCTGTCTTTCTGAGCCATCCCATAAGAATCCTTTTTAATAACCGTATACATCTTGCAAGCCAGCAGAATAGCAGCAGAGAAGGGTGCTTTTCCAATACAGGAAAGAACTGCATCATGTATTCTCTGGGCGGGAAAAACCATTCCCGCTTTTTGTTGCTCCACTCTTCTTCCCGGTCACGCCTGTAAAAATCCAGCCTAACTCTTTCATGGGGCAGAATGGCCTCATCCAGATGCCTATTCTCCTTTCCCCCGGATAATATATATTCCTCCAGCTCCAGCGCTGTCCCGTAATCCAGCCTTCCGCCGTCGCCAAACCATAATATGGAAAGCAGGCCAACCGCACGAACAAATTCTTTTAGTCTCGCCTTCTCCAAAAGTTCATTTACATCTTTCCACCGGAACTGGTCGCCTATGACTTTATGGAACTGCCAAAAATCCAGAACGTCCTGGATCTTAAGCATTCCTACAATATACATCTCAACCAGGCGGCCTACACGGTAGAGATATTCTTCTTCTTCTGAAAGGATATGTATATATTTTCGTTTTTCCAGGGGGAGATACTTTTTCACAGGATCTGAAAAATATTTCTGCAGAACTTTATTCTCTACTGGGACTTTCCCATAAAAGACAATCCGTATTCCTGGTGTCCTCGTATAAATAATTCCGTCTCCCAGCCGGTCCTCCTTCTGCTCATAATCCATCTCTTTCATAAAATCATGGATGATAGGCAGGGCGCTCTCTTCTACATAGATCTCCAGCCGCCCTATATGGGCCATCTCCGGCTTAGGGTATAACTCACCCGAGCCTGTGCCGGACAGAAACAATCCATGGATGCGGTGCTTCTCAAGCTGCCACATAATGACCTCTTCCACACTTATATAAGACTCACGCAGAAGAAGCTCTTTCTTATATTTCTGATAAAATGTATATTGGCACTCCTCCGAGGCCTCTTTCTCCAATCCCAGCATCCCATGATATACAAGACTGATTATATTTTGAAAATCTGATACCTTCAAGACTGTGTCCCAGTTTACCTGCTTCCTCAATGGCTGGGAGGGTTTCTGATTAATTACTGCTTTTAGCAGAATTAATATAAATCCTATTTCGTAGTTAATAGGTCTCCCCCCTTCCATTAATGAATGCACACTACTATTAATTTATCGGATAAAAAGCACAAAAATTAAGATTTTTTTGCTTTTTTCTTTTCTCTTTCTTCCAAAATTCGCCTTTCCTCGAAAATATCCACCGCCTTATAATTATAAATCCCATGCTTTTCATCTGCCACCACTGTGCCCGCAACTAGCGTAATACACCTCTTTCTCATAATCGTCACCAATTCCCTTGCATGGCTTGCCACAATCACGGTCATGCCCTTATAATTGACCTCTTCAAGAAGCTGCATCAAATCCCAGGCAGCATCTGGATCCAGGTTTGCCGTAGGTTCATCCGCTATTAAAATAGAGGGATTCACCGAGAGGGCGCGGGCCAAAAGCGCCCTGGCCTGCTCTCCTCCTGACAGTTCATTCGGGAAAAACGGCGCCTTATCGGCAATCCCCACCAATCCCAGAACCTTTATAATGGTGTTTCTCATTCTTGCATTGTTTCTGCCCGTTGCCCATATTGCGAGGGCTATATTATCATATATAGAGCGGTCCTTCAAAAGCCCTACCTCCGGCGACATAATCCCCAGCTTGCGCCGATGTGCCGCTATACGGCTTGGCCGCATTAAATCTAGCTGTCTCCCCTCTACTATGATATGGCCCGAGGTAACATCTTCCTGCTTCATAATCAGGTTGAGCAGAGTGCTCTTGCCTGCCCCGCTCTTTCCGATCACAAAGACAAACTCTCCCTTTTCTACCTCAAGCGATACATCATCAAGCGCAATCTCATCCCGAAACATTTTTGTAACATGCTCAAAAATAATTTCTGCCATATCCGCTCCCATCTTATTATATTCCCAAAAAATCCGATATTCATTGTATATCCTTGTTTTACATTACGGGTATGCCTTGCTGGGCAGGGCCCACCCGCCCGTAAGGGCCTGAATTACGGGGTGCCCTTTGGGTATACCTTGTTGGGCAGGGCCCACCTGCCCGTAAGGGCCTGAATTACGGGGTGCCCTTTGGGTATACCTTGTTGGGCAGGGCCCACCTGCCCGTAAGGGCCTGAATTACGGGGTGCCCTTTGGGTATACCTTGTTGGGCAGGGCCCACCTGCCCGTAAGGGCCTGAATTACGGGGTGCCCTTTGGGTATACCTTGTTGGGCAGGGCCCACCTGCCCGTAAGGGCCTGAATTACGGGGTGCCCTTTGGGTATACCTTGTTGGGCAGGGCCCACCTGCCCGTAAGGGCCTGAATTACGGGGTGCCCTTTGGGTATACCTTGTTGGGCAGGGCCCACCTGCCCGTAAGGGCCTGAATTACGGGGTGCCCTTTGGGTATACTATACTGTTTTAAGGCAAACCAGTCAATATAGATTCCCCAAAACAGAGGAGAAAAATGTGAAAAAAAAGTTATTTTTAGGACTGTTACTTGTCCTTCTTTTATTATATGCACCTACCTATAAACTAAATCTAAAATCAGATGATTCAAAGCAGGCCTCCTCCCCGACACAGGACGCCGCCCCTGCTCCGCCTCCATTACAGGATGGGCAGTATAAGCTTTCCCTGACAACCAGTATTGGAACTTTAACGTATTACAATCAGTCGGATGTCCGTTGGGCAAATGCTCCATATGGCGCTTCCGACCCTATTGCCAGTTATGGATGCGGCCCTACGGCCCTGGCTATGCTTGTGTCAAGTTTTACAGAGCAGACCATGCAGCCTCCTGATATGGCGCAGTGGGCGGCCTCTAACCATTACTGGGTATCTGGTTCTGGCTCTAAACATAATCTGATTCCAGAAGGCGCCGCTGCATTTGGCCTCCACGCTGAATCTTTTAGAGATTTTACAGTGGAAGGTATTAAAAATGCTCTAGAAAGCGGCCACGTCCTGGTCGCGTTGATGGGGCCCGGCCACTTTACCTCAGAGGGGCATTTTATCATTATCACCGATTACTGGTCAGGCAGCCAGGTGAGCATTGCAGATCCCAACAGCCTGGAAAACACCCAGAAGGCCTGGGACATACAGCTGCTTATAGATGAGTTGCACAGCGCGGCTGTGTATGGAGGGCCCGTATGGTCAATCTCCCCTTGATCATGTCCTAATACAGCGCCACTTCTGGAACCGGTATTCTAACAACGTTTCACTATTCAATGCAGTGTTCAGAACCACGGCAATAAAATACCAGAATTGCGGAGGCAAAAGGTATTTGACCCTTACATGCGGTCATGCTATAATTATATAAGTAATGTTTAAATTTATTTCATTTAATACAAATGACAGATTATTAGGGGGGGAACCATTTATGACTTTGATTCAAGAGCAATTTCTTCAAGATTTAGGAATAGACGCCCAAAGAACATTGGAACGTTTTGGCGGTATGTGGCATATTCTGGAGAAGTTCCTGTTAAAGTTCCCAGAAGACCCAACATTCCGGGAATTTAAAGATGCACAAGAAACAAAGAATTCAGAACTGTTGGAAAGAACTGCCCATACTCTAAAGGGATTGTCCGCTAATCTTGGGATACAGCAGCTTAGCGACCTCTGCGCCACGTGCGTCAATGCTATACGGCAGGATGATCTGCAGACAGCATTTGGCTCCTGCCCCCAGATTGAAGAAGAATACCAGAGAGTTGTAGGTATTATACATAACTATTCTGATAGCATGGATCTGCATTAAAATATTTTTTGGTAAGTAAAGGAGTAAAGGTAAAATGTATAGCGTAATGATTGTAGATGATGATGCGACGAGTCTTTCTATCACAAAGGCACTGCTGGAAGATGAATATGATGTACAGATTATGAGATCCGGCCTGCAGGCCCTTGGTTATCTGAAAGACTACAACGATATCGATATAATTCTGCTGGATATGATGATGCCTGGTACAGACGGCATCAAGGTACTCAAAGAACTGAAAGAGGATGAAAACTTACGTGATATTCCCGTTATTTTCCTCACCAGCCTGGACGGAATGAATTTTGAAGCCGAGGCCCTCACTTCTGGCGCCAGCGACTTTCTAAGCAAGCCTGTCCATCAAGGACTGATGAAGCTAAAAATACAACGGCATTTATATATAGCACAGCTTAAGAGGGAGAACCGTATCATGAAACAGCGCCTTAAGGTAATCGGTAAGGTACTGGAGGATCTGGAATAAAAATCAACTGCCCATACCGGAGATATGAAACCGGTATGGGCAGTCTTTATTCTGCCTTGGCATAATATGAATCACTTCCTGCCAGCTTGCGGCTGATCACTCTGTCAATCTCAACAGTCCGAGCCAGGCTTCTCTTTACCTGGGAACTTAACTCCATGATTTTTTGCGACTCCGGCCCTATGCCTGATGTCTGTGCTTCAGAGTTTACATTCAGCAGCTTTTTCAACCCTTCCCGCGTGGATGGATCAACTGTATTCAAAATGGTACGGATAGCTCTCTCTGTCTCACTGGCCTTTTCTATCTCACTCTGCCTCATCCGCAAAAGCATTTGAATGGACTCCCGGTCCCCCCCTGACAGAGCGTCCCCCAGTTCTTTTGTAATCCTGCCTATTTCATTCACCTGTATATATTTTTTCTGTAAATAACGCATCAGCTCTGTCAGCAGTTCTTTATTCTCTTCCATAAACCATTCCCTTTACATCCCGCTTGTTTTATTCGCCTCTTTAAATGCATCCCGAAGCTCCATCACCAGTGGCTTAAGCTCATCAATTACAGAGCTGTTCCTGCCAGCCTGCAGCCGGCTCAATTCATAGAGAAAAAAATCATACATCTTCCTCAAATCTGCACTGATCCCATACTCCATATTCAATGTATTCTTTAAATATAAAATAATCTCCCTGGATCTCGTCACAGATTTATCGAAAGCATCGTAAGTCTTATCCTCAAGAGCTATCTGCGCCCTGGTGAGGCGCTTAAGCAGCTCATCATAGAGCAGCAAAAGCATCTCTCCCCGGGTCATAGTATTTACTGACTGCATTTTATACTGTTCATATCCATTTTGATACATAATAGTCCCCTTTAATAGTCTCCCTTAGGTAAGTTATTAAACACGCTCTAGTATGATGCCCCAAACTGGCTCAGATAGCTGCTCTGGCTGTTCATCTGGGAAATAAGCGTCTCCAGGCTGGTAAATTGTTGTATATAGCGGTCTCTCTCCGTCTCCAGCCTGTCCTGGAGGTCAGAAATCTTTTTATTAATCTCTTCCAGTTCTTTATAGATGGTATTGTCTGTAATACTTCTGGGCGCTTTGGATGTACCGGCCTTATTCACCAATATTCCGTATGTACCTATATTGTTGGCATATTTATACATTACATTCTTAAGATTCGTGGCAATACCATCGGCGCTTACTGTATTCCCGCTGGCGTCCGTTGTTTTCGTCTTAGTGAACATCTCCTCTACTTTTTCAGGGTCAGATTCCAGGGCTGCCCTGAATTTAGTCTCATCCAGCACCAGCTTACCATTGTCTGAGTATGTACTGGAAATGGAAAGTCCTAGCTTCTCCATCTCAGCTAAGTCTGCCGGACTAATGGCAAACCTGAGGTCATTGCTCAGGGCCCGCAGGTCGCTGTCATTGAAAAGCAGGCCTTCTTTTGCCTTTTCCTCATACAGCTTAATCTCATCCTCGCTAAGTTCGCTTTTCTGATCCGATGTCAAAGGAGCATAATCACGGTCAGGTTTGGTCTGGACTTCTTTGTTCACCAATTCTACAATTTCATTGTACGCTTCCACCATCTCTTTGACAGCGTCTACGATTTTGTCTGTATCCACATTGGCGTCAAACGTGATTTCCTCAGCAGTTGAATCTAACTTGCCAGTATCGTCATATCCAAATGTCCCCTTTAATCCTATGGTCATTCCGTCAAGATTAAAGCTATTGGATCCTCTGATAATTTCGACTACATCGCCCGTATCTCCATATTTAACTGAAACAATGGCATCCTGGCCCTGCACCGAAACCGTTGAAGCGCCCTGGCCAAATATGGCCTCCAGTGCGTTCGTGTCGCCTCCAAATTCAATACTGCCGCTGGCCCCGTCCTCATTGGATGTGAAAGTAAATTTGTCTCCTTCTGCCTGATAGCTGACTGTCACATCTGTATTCTTGTTAATCTTATCCATCAATGTATAGACTGTATCATCTTTCGTAATCTCAATGTCAGTGCCATTGATGGTGATAATTGTAGGATTATCTGGGTCATCACTTATATTCAGATTACCTGCAAACCCTGCATCTTCCAGTTTTGCATTTAGGTTCAGGCGGTTGTTGGCGCCATACGCTGTCTTCAGCAGGCCGTTCTCTCCTAAAAGTCCAGTACTGCCATTGACGAATGTGAGTGTGGAACTCTCGTCTAAGCTGCCATCACCTGGCTTTGTTGTCACAAACTCCAGGCTGAACGTGCCATCGGAATTGTCATTATTCTTTACAGAAATCCTTCCCTTTCCAAATGCATCATCCATCTGCCCCTGGAGAGACTCTGCAATCTTATCCATCAAAGCTTCTCCTGTGAGGCCTGCCAGTTCATCTGCCTCCGGCATCTTGATGGTCTTGGATGTGCCGTTATAGCTGACAGTCATCTCTTTGCCAGCAATCTTATCAACAAAGGACACAGACTCTGTCAAGGTATTTGCATCTATATCCTGCTTAGAAGATACAGAACCATTGGAAAAACTTATCTCTGTAAAATCACTGTCTGCGCTGTCCTTAAACCCTAAAAGCTCCAGAGCTGAACCGCCTGTAAGCTTCAGCTCATTCCCAGTGTTTTCCTTATCTTTAAATACAATCTTATCCCCATCTGTGGCCACATCTATTACTTCAGACAGCTTTCTGCCATCCTTTAACTCTTCCTTTGACAGAATGTCATTCAGTGAATCCTTAATATTCTCTACAGTATCAAACTTGTACGCTTCATTATTGCTGTTCTGTCCGCTGAGTGTCACTGTATAGCTGTTGCCTCCATATTTGAAAGTCAGCGTCTTTCCACTCAGTGTGTCGGAGTTCTGGAGTTCATCAGGATTGATGTCTCCCGTAGTAAGAGACTTGCTTGACACTGCTGACTGTGAGGTCCAGCGCGCCTTCTCAGCCAACTGCTTAATCCCTGCTATTGAGACAGAGTTAGCTGAACTTGCTGTACCTGATACACTGACAAACTTACTGTTTGCCCCCAAGGCTGTGATAATATTCCTTCCCCAGAAAGCAGAACTGAACAAGTTCGTCGTAGAAGTCATTGTAGACGTATATGTGTCTGCAAAGTTGATCATCTTGTCCGTGATATTCTGGATTGCAGACTGCTTCCACTGAAGCGTAGTTTTTTTCTGCTGCTGTTTCTCAATCTTACTTGTAGTGCCATAGGTCATATTTTCGATTAGGGTATCTCTGTCCAATCCACTGGCCAGGCCGCCATACCCCCTGATACTGCTGCTTGTTGAACTGCTTAATCCACCTATACCTGACATATCATTCTCTCCTTTTATTATACTTTTCTTACTTAACCCCCAGTGGCTGCCGCCTTTCCTGCCTCCAGGCCACACCACCAGCACGTGGTGGGACATGCGCATATACTTACCTCTGCAGCGCCCTGGGCTGTTCTACATTTTCAAATTTACTCTGTACTTATTTATCGGCATATAGTATACTTTAAATAATAGTTTTACTGAGTTTTATTACGAATGGAGGAATTAATTTTGGCTACTATTATCGCTCTTACCAATCAAAAAGGCGGCGTAGGCAAGACAACCACATCGAGTGCTTTAGCCGCAGGCTTGGCCTCTTTTTATGATAAAAAGGTACTGGCAATTGACCTTGACCCCCAGGGGAGCCTGGGATTCAGCCTTGGTCTTGATATTGAGGACTGCAGTAACATATATGATGTGCTGAAAGGTTCTGTTTCTATCTCAGAAGCCATTCAGACTACAGATTACTGCGATATCGTCACTTCTAATATTTTGTTGAGCAGTGCAGAGCTGGAATTCACTTCTACGGACAGGGAACTTTTATTAAAGAAAGCGCTCGCCCCTGTTGTTGCCAATTACGATTATATTATCATAGACACGCCCCCGGCATTAAATATCCTGACTGTCAATGCTTATGCCTCCTCTGATCATCTGATCATCCCTATGGCGCCCGAAATACTCAGCCTCTTAGGCGTGACACAGCTAAAGGAAACCATTGATTCTGTCCGTCAGTCTCTAAATTCCAGCCTCCATGTACTGGGAATCATTCTCACTAGGTACAATGGACGCACCCTTCTGGCCCGGGAAGTGAAAGAAATGGCAGAGAACATCGCATCCCAGATTGGGACATGCGTCTTTCGCACACAGATACGCCCAAGTGTCACTGTGGCGGAAGCGCCCGCCCACGGAGTAAGCGTTTTTGAACATGCGCCCCGCTCTAATCCTTCCCTCGATTACCAAGATTTTGTAGGGGAAGTATTATCTATGATTGAAAAGAAGCAAACCCAGGAGGTACAATAGAATGGCCAGAAAAAGTAATAAAACTGCACATGTCCTGAACCTGCTTGCCGGGCATGATGCAAAAAAGGATACACAGGAAGAAACAGCTTCCTCAGAAAATCCAGAGGTTTCAAAGAAGCCTTCAGAGAATCCAGAGGCTACGCCGGAAGTATCCTCGCCCTTGCCAAGCGCGCCATCCCCCCAGAATGTAGCGGTCATTGATAAGACCGGGGATGACCCGCTGGCAGAGCTGATACAGAACAAGCTCTCCGATGAATTTGAAAAGGAGCTGTCCAATACAGTCCCGCCAACTCCTTCTGCTCAAAAATCAGAACAGGCTCCTGATCTATCAGAGCCTGTTTCTCAATTATCTCCTGAGCCAGAAGAAGTGTCCGAGGATTCAAAGCAGGATACGCCTGCTGGCATCATGCCTGCTGCCGAGCCGCCAAATCCTGAGAAATCTGATGAGGCTCCTTCCCCCGCCTTACAGCAGGATTTTGAGGAACTTAAGCAGGATTCCCAGGTTCCTGAACAGTCCCAGGCGGAAGAATCTGCCCCTCCTGCTCAGCCAGAACCAACCCCGGAACCAGATTTCATTGTCCTGAATATCATGGACCGCATTGTACGGGAAAAAATCATTTATTTTTTAAGGCAATTTGATGTCTGCACCTGTGACCGCTGTGTTGCCGACACTGTGGCCCTAACCCTAAACGGCCTGGCTCCCAAATATATTGTAACTTCCCCCGCGGCGGCTGACCCGCTTCTGAGCTTTTATACAAATAAATTTATCTCAGATGTCACTGTAGAAGCTACTAAGGCATGCATGACCATTAAAGAGAACCCAAGACATTGATATAGCATATTTTGCCATTATTTCCCCTAAGGAGATCAGTCAGCTAAAGGTACGGTTTTTATATTTATCGTATATAGAATAGATGTCGGGCCAAAGGGTTTTATACCTTTTTTCTGCCCTGACATCATAGAATAGC
Source organism: Luxibacter massiliensis (assembly GCF_900604355.1). Lineage (NCBI taxonomy): Bacteria > Bacillati > Bacillota > Clostridia > Lachnospirales > Lachnospiraceae > Luxibacter > Luxibacter massiliensis. The sequence goes on from NZ_UWOE01000001.1 coordinate 3,026,882, forward strand.
AAAAATCCTGGCCAGATTCAGTGAATGCCCTGGCCAGGATTTATATTTTAGTTTCTATTAGCAAATACCCCGATGCAAGCATACGGGGCCGCTAAACTAGCGGCGATACAAGCATCGGGGTATAGACCCTTGCAGCAGCTGCCAAATGGATATATAAACATGTCCGCCTGGCCCGCTGCTGGCGGGAATAAAACGGGTTCTTATTCTACTTCCACTTCCTGCCCCGCTGCAGCAAGTTTCTCAATCTCTGGAGAGCCTTCCCCGACTCCCACAACATTATCCCAAATATCATTGACCTCTTCTACACATTCCATGTAAAGCTGTGCCATGACATTCGTCTCAAGTCCCAATTCCTGTGCAAGCCGTTTGGTCTCGCTCCATTCAGCCCTCTCATAGCATAAAACGAGCTCATACAGCTTCCCAGCCTCCCCTTCTTTAGAGATTAAAGCTTCTTTTACTGCATCTACTATAGGTATCTCTGCCAAAATCTCTTCCATTGAGGCGTCCACCATGTATTCCAGGGTAGAAAACATTCCCATCAAATATGCGTCTGAACTGTTAATCGGGAATTTCTTCAGCCTCTTAACAAGCACGGAAGCGAAATTAGCACGCATAAATGAAGTTTTCAGCATTTCCTCTGAAGTATTCTCTCCTTCTTTGAAGCTTAAGAGATATACCCACTGCTTTAACTGGTTAATACCCACACGTACAATAGCCTGGCGGATAGATGCTGTTTCATGGTGCACTGCAAAATAAGCAGAATTGGCCATCTTCAGCAATGCATAAGTCAGGGACACATCTCTGCTGACAATCTCTTCCACAACCTCAATATCCGGCTCATCCTTGGTGAGCTCTATAATTAGCTGATATAGGTTCCCCTGCAGATATTCCATCTTACTTGTCTTCGTGATCATCTCATTGGAAATATAATTGCCTTCCACATAATCTACGCCAAGCTCTTTTGCATAATCATAGGCAGCCTTAGTATTCACCCCTGTAGCGATAAACTCTTTCTGGAAACCGTGTGACATCTCTACAATATTGCTCAAGGATCGCCTCTGGGTCTCATCTATCTTGTCCGAAATATTTACCTTTATGTAATCCACATGCTCCAGCATACTGAAGTATTTAGGAGTAAACTGGAAATCATTGATTGCAAAATGGTACCCTTCATTCCTATATTTGCTGATCAAAATTGCTGCCAGAGGATGTATGACTATATTATCTTCAATCTGGATCACAATCCTGTCCTTGTCAAAAATCTTTGGAGTGTTCCTGAACAGCAGAGCCGGAGTGAAGGTCATAAAGGTCCGTTTTTCATTAAAGATCCTATTGGAGTTCTCCGACAAAAAAGCAACCATTGTGTTGGCAGCCACGCTGTCTGAGCTGGAATTATACAGGCTTTCCTCATCCCCCTGAATCATAAGCTCATATCCAATTATCGAATCTGTTTTCTGCTCCTTGATCGCCTGTCTTACCACACAATTATCCATTCTTTTTCTCCTTCCGTTCAAGCAAGCTGTCCATCACCTCTACGAGATGCCCGATCTCAGGCTTTGAAAGCTGCTCATCAGCTCCCAGTTTCTTACCCTTAATCCGCATTTCGTCATTAATGAGAGATGAGAATATAATAATCGGTATGTGCTTCATCTTCTCATCTTCCTTCACCAGTTTGGTCAGGCGGTGCCCATCCATCTCCGGCATCTCAATATCTGTAATCAATAGACTGGCCTTCTGGTCAAAGTCTGAATCATTCCGTATGGATTTTAAGTATTCCCATGCCTCACGGCCATTGTTAAAGTCTGTAATATTTATATATCCTGCACGTATAAGGGAATCCTGGATCATCTTAGACAGCAGGATAGAATCCTCTGCCAAAACAATATTATGCAGGCGTTCGCTTCTCTTGCCAAGCTTATCGATCTCCTCCAGCTGGATACTGGTTTCTGGGGCTATCTCTGCAACGATCTTTTCAAAGTCCAGGATTGTCACGAGCTTCCCGCCACATTGAGCTATGCCTGTGGCCACCCCTTCTTCCCCGTGGCTGATTGTATTATCAGGTTTCTGGATATCCTCCCATGAAATTCTGCTGATCCCTACAACCGTATGTACACGGAATGCAATATGCATTTTATTAAAATTGGTGATTATAAATAGGTCTCTCCCATTCTTATCCCCACTGTTGCCAGTCAGGTACTTGGGAAGGTCAATTACTGTAAGAAGGATGTCCCTTGGCTTAAATATCCCTTCCACAGCTTCATGAGAATGAGGCACTGGCTTTACTTTATCCGCCATCATAATCTCCCGCACCTTTGCCACATTAATACCGTACAGCTCGCCGAAGACTGTAAACTGCATTATCTCGATCTCATTCGTTCCTGACTCCAATAAAATTTCTGTATCAGCCATATACCCTCTCTCCTTTACTTCTCTCTATTATATCGGCACAAGATCCCAGCAATATAAGTAGTTAAAGAATACGTTCTGCTTTTCCTACTGTCCGGATCTTTACTTCTCCTGTCGTCACATCAATCAGCATAGTCCTGGCATAATTGGCCCCTGTATCCTCAGCGGCAATCCGCAGTCCCTCTGCCATCAGCACTTTTTTTACCATCTGTGCATTCCGCTCTCCAATATTTCCCAGTCCGCCTGGCCCTTTCATCTCAAACATTTTAGCCCCACCGGCTATTTTACACACCAGCCTTCTTTTCATAGCGCCATATGCATACAGCTTGCGGAGAGTCTCCTGAATCCCTGAATCTGCATATTTGAATACATTCTGGTCACTGGCATGGCTTTTTTCTGGCAGCATAATATGAAGAAGGGCCCCCAGCTTGATCATGGGGTCGTAAAAGGATATCCCTATACAAGAGCCAAGGGCGTATGTAATCAGCACGCCTTCCTGCCTGGTTATCTTCATATCTGCTATCCCAACAGATAATTGCTTACTCATCAGTTATTCAACTCCTAGCTTTTTCATAAGAACATTCAGTGAGTCCACATCCGGCAGAAGCAGCATGTCACTATTTAGTTCTCTTCCATCAATTTTAAATTCTCCAGTTATCATCATAATTCGGTCTGAATTAATTCCCATAGTAGCCATTGGAAGGCTTAGGATCCCTCCCAGCATATTCACTGCCAGCTGAGGCACTGACAAGACTACATTTACATTTGTCAGTGAAGATAAAGCATTGATATAAGATGAAATCATAATATTCCCAATTTCCGTGAGAACAGAAGTATCAATTTCGTCCAGAGCCAAAAAGTCCACGGTATCTTTCCCCAGCATCCTCTTTAATATTTCGTCAGCAAAATCCTGCGTCAGGATAAACAGCATAATGCCCTGAATTTCCCCTGACATTTCCACCAGAATTGCCGCAACCACATCCTCAGGATCCCCCAGATGGTTCATGGCAGCATTGAATTCCAGTATATTTACCTCGGGAAGTGTCATCTTAACCTTGGCTTCCAGCATACTGGACAGGGCCGTGGCAGCATTCCCATTGCCAATGCTCCCAATCTCTCTGATAACATCCCTCTCCATCTCATTCATCTCTTCATATTTGTTTATTGCCATACTCTAACCTCTCTATTATCTCAACGAATTAATTGTATTTACAATTTCATCTGATGTCTGTACCATTTTTAAAGCATAAGAATAGGCTCTCTGGCTCTCAATGATACGGCTCATTTCCTCTGCCACATCTACCCCTGACATCTCCAAAGTATGGTCTGACACCTCTGCATCTGCAATCAGATATGGGGCGCCATTCTTTGCCACAGGCACGAACTCATTATTGCCTGTGCTGAGCATGCCATCCTGTATATTAAAGCCGAATACACCAATATTACCGCTCAGTCCGCCCCCTGCCACAGTAATTGGGTTCCTGTTCTGGTCAAGCACCATATTCCCGTTATCGTTCACCAGATAGAACTGATTCCCCCTCTGTGAAAGGCTGAAGTGCCCATTGCGGGTATAAGAGACAGAACCATCCTCTGGATTCCTTAACATAAAGAAACCTGTGCCTGTTATGGCATAATCATAGGCGTTGTCAGTTGTCATAAAACCACTGGGGTCAAAATCTGTGTTTGTCTTTTCAACCACTACTCCTGTCCCTGCCTTAAGGGCGGTGTCCTCTCCATAGATATTGTGGAGGTTATAATACATTAAATCTGAAAAAACCGCTGTCTTAGGCTTGTAACCATAGTTATTCACATTCGCAAAGTTATTGGCGACAACGTCCATCTTTTTTTGTTCTTCAATTGCGCCTCTAGCCGCGGTATAAAATGAAGTGTACATTTACTGCTCCTTTCTGCGTTCTCCAAAATTTATATTACATGGAACCAAGCTGCACCATCTTTGCTGTCAGCTGGTCATACATTTTCAGAACCTGTGAAGAACTCTGCAGCGCCCTTTGGCCGCTCATCATAGCAGTCATCTCATCCACCATGGACACGTTGGAATCCTCAAGATACTTCTGTGTAACAGTTGCCCCTGCTGCATTTTGGGGCTGGGCCGCTGATTCGAAAACCCCGCCTGTCACCTTGGTAAGCTGGCTGTAATCCGCGAAATCCACAATCTGCAGCCTGCCAAAATTCTGCAGGCCATTTGCGCTTGTTATATTCCCCTGTTTGTCTATTGTAATATCATCTGTGGTAAGGCGGATGGGTCCCCCGTTAGCTCCCAGGACGCGCCCTACTCCCTGCAATACCAGATATCCGTTGTTATCCAGATTAAATGAACCGTTCCGGGTATAGACTGTACCATTGTCTGTCTGTACCGCAAAGAAACCGTTTCCTGTCAGGCCGCAGTCCAGCGCGCTGCCCGTCTCCCTGAGTCCGCCTTCGCTGTAATTGGTTACTCTCTCATCGGCAATATTCATCCTCGAAACTGTACCGATAGGCGTCTTTCCACTTTTGTCATATCTGTACAGCAGCTCTTCCCTGAATGTACTTTCTACTAATTTATCGCTCTTATATCCAGGGGTGGATACATTAGACATATTATTACTGATAACATTCATGTTTCTGTTTTGCGTTATCATATTGGAGGCCAAATCATAAAATCCTTGAAACATTCTTACTCTCCCTTTCTTCGTTAAATTTCTGCATATACTTTCTTAATTTTTTTATTGCATTTGTATGAATCTGTGATATCCTTGGCTCGCTGACCTGAAGAATCTCTGCAATCTGTCTCATATTTAATTCATCTATATAATACAGCGATACGACCAACTGTTCATTTTCCTTCAGTTCTGAGATTCCCTGGGCCAGAACCTCCGCGGTTTCTTTCCTCAAAAGCTGATTCTCAGGCTGTTCACTTTCCTCCCCCTGGGGCAGACGCACTCCGCTTTTGTTTTCCTGGGCTTCTGCCAAAACCATATCCAGAGAAAGTACATTAAATAAAGCCGCTTTTCGCATTGACTCCTGATATTTCTCCTGGGTAATATTCAAATACTCAGTCACTTCCTGTACAGATGGATAGTACCCTAACTTATTATATAACGTTGAAACAGCTTCTTCAATATCCCTTGTGTTCTTTCTTGTACTTCTTGGAACCCAGTCCTGCTTCCTTGCCAGGTCAATAATCATACCTTTAATACGCTTGGATATATATGTCTCAAACTTTACATTTTTCTCCAGGTCAAACTTGTCAATGGCGGACATGATAGCTATGACTCCCTCATTGATAATATCATCCACCTGCGAAAAGCTCATATAGATATCCCGCATCTGAAGGGCAATACTCTTCACCAGGTAAATATATCTCATGACAAGCTCCTGCTTAATTTCCAGGCTGTCTGTCTCTTTATACAATTGTAAAAGCTCTTCATTAGATTTATTACTATATACTTCCTGTGTGTTCATATTGGCTGCTCCATAAATTCTTATGCCTGCAAAGTAATATTTCCTACTGCCTGTATCTGGATATTATTGCTTATCTCATTAAAGGAAAGCACATACACATTGGGATAGAACTGCTCAATCAGATGGTAGAAATGTACCCTCACCACCTGGCTTGTCAGGATAATAGGATTCTGCCCCAGTTCATGGAATTTCTTGATTTCCTCGCCCAGCTGGGTAATGACACTCTGCATGACATCGGGACTTAATGCGAGATACATTCCATGCTCGCCGGTTGTAAGGCTGGTAATAATGCTCTTCTCCAGGTCTGCATCCAGAGTCACAACCTTCATACTTCCACCCTCACAGAATTTCCTTGTGATTGTACGCTTTAAGGCAATACGGATATTCTCTGTAATGGAGTCAATATCTTTTACTGTCATAGAGGAGTCAATAATCGTCTCCATGATTGTCTCCATATCTTTAATGGGAATCCCCTCTCTCAAAAGATTTGTCAATATCTTCTGGAAGCTGCCATAGGAGATCATGGCAGGTACTAACTCTTCAACCAATTCTGGAGACTGTTTCTTCATATTCTCTACCAGACGCACAACTTCCTGTCTGTTGAGAAGCTCAAAGGCATGCTTTTTCACAGTCTCCGACAGGTGGGTCAGCATAACAGACAGAGGATCAATCACTGTATAGCCGTATATCTCCGCCATTTCCTTTTTGTCCACAGTAATCCATTTACTGGGTATGCCATAGGCCGGTTCAATAGTGTCGATCCCATCGATCTCTTTCTCTGGGTTTGGAGGCTCAAGGGCCAGATAGTAATCTACCAGTATCTCGCCTTTGGCAACCTCCTCCCCTCTAATTTTTATCACATATTGGTTTGTATTCAGGCTGGAACTGTCACGCAGCCGGATAGAGGGGATAACCAATCCCATCTCCTGTGCATACTGGCGCCTGAAAATCACAATTCGGTCGATCATTTTCCCGCCGCTGCCTTCGTCAACCAGGGGGATCAGGCTATACCCAAACTCCATTTCAATAGGTTCTACATTGATGAGAGAGTAAACACTGTTTATATCCTTGAAGCTTTCCTCCGCTGATGCATTCTGCTCCTGCTGCATGGCGGCCTGTTCCATCTCGGCTGCCCGCTGGCTTTTCTCAGCCATTGCATTCATTCTGCGCATGAGCTGCCATCCGCCCAGCATCAATGCCAGAGAGACTATGCCAAGCTGAATCTTAGGCATCCCCGGTATGGCAATCAGAATAGCCAGGACTGCGCCTGTCATCATAATGGCCTTTGGCTGGGCCATAAACTGCTTGGATGCATCTTCATTGAGGCTTCCGTCAGAAACTGCACGGGTTACAACCATACCCGTAGCCGTAGAAATCAGAAGGGCAGGGATCTGTGACACAAGTCCGTCGCCCACTGTAGCTATAGAATATACGGAAAGCACTTCCTGGAATCCCATGCCTCCCTGAACCATACCGATAATCATACCACCCAGGAAATTTACTGCGGTGATGATCAGGGACATGATGGCGTCTCCCTTTACAATCTTAGTAGCACCATCCATAGATCCATAGAAGTCAGCCTCTTTCTGGATCTTATAACGTCTGTTCCTCGCCTCCTGCTCGTCAATCAATCCCGTACTTAAGTCCGCGTCAATGGCCATCTGCTTACCAGGCATTGCATCCAAGGTGAACCTCGCCGCAACCTCTGCCACACGCTCGGCGCCTTTGGTAATAACAATAAACTGCACCAGGACAATAATTAAGAATATGATAAATCCAACAACAACATTCCCCTGCAGTACAAAATCACCCATTGCCTGGATAACTGCGCCGGCAGTTCCCTGATTACCAAGAATATTTCTGGTTGAAGATATATTAATTCCGATGCGGAATAAAGTTGTGATAAGAAGCATTGACGGGAAAATAGAAAACTCCAGCGGCTCCTTTATATTCATACTGATCAGTAGAATAATCAGCGATATGGAAATATTTAAAATAATAAAAACGTCCAGTAAAAACGGATTCAATGGTATAATCAGCAGCAGTACAATCATAACTACGATTAAAGCCACTGCATTATTTAATACTCTCTTCATCTCTTACTCCATCTTCTTATTCATACGGAATACCTGAACAAGAATTTCAGCTACAACTCCATAATATTCTGCCGGTATTTCACAGTCCAGAGGTGTGGAAGAAAATATTCCTCTGGCCAGCGGCCTGTTCTCCACAATGGCCACGCCGCTTCTCTGTCCCAGCTCTATAATCCTCAACGCCAGATGATCCTGCCCCTTTGCAACCAGTATGGGGGCGTTATCGTGGTCTATATCATACTTCAGTGCTACCGCGTAATGGGTAGGGTTACGGATAATTACATCCGCATCGGGCACAGCCTGCATCATGCGGTTCCTTGCCATACTGCGCTGCAGGTTCCGGATCCTGCCTTTAATCTCCGGATTTCCTTCTGTCTGCTTATATTCTTCTTTCACTTCCTGTTTGGTCATCTTAATCTTTTTCTCATATGACCATCTTTGATAAAAGAAGTCAAACCCCGCAATCGCTGCAAATATTAATCCTATCTTGAGCACCATGCTCATAATTTCTTTCAGTACAAAGACGGCTGCAGACATAGGGTTCATGTCCAGCATCTGGGCGACATTTACCATCTCCCCCATTAATAACTGATACAGGACGATTCCTAAAATAATAATCTTCAATGTCGCTTTTAAAAGCTCTACAACATTTCTCATGGAGAATAGATTCTTTATTCCCTTAAGGATACTTAAGTTACTGAGCTTAAATGCCGCTGATTTCATGGTAAAAATAAATCTTGTCTGGATTCCGGTTGACACAACGGCAAGGGCAACCCCTATGAACCCAATCGGCAGCACACATTGTGCCACAACCTTGACAGCATCCATCCCAATCTGCTGTAAATTTCCCATGGACAGTTCCTGGATATCTGATACAGAAGAAATCAGAGAATACATACTCTGCCTCATTGCCCTGTACATAGATGGGAATAATAACTGTAACCCATAAAACCCTCCAAGAAGCGACGCAACTGCAATGACATCCTTGCTGGAAAAAACATTACCTTCCTTGCGCTGGTCACGCCGCTTCTTAGGGGTGGCTTTTTCAGTTTTTTCATCTGCCAACTGCGTTCACTTCTCTTTCTTCTACAGGTTTGATTTATAGAAATGTCAGTATGCCCTGGAGCGTCTTTATCATAGTTGTGATAATTTTATCCACATACTCACTCATAGGAGAGAACAAAATTACCAGTAACCCCAGGCCGACAATTATTTTCAATTGAATATTAATAACAAATATACTAATTTGCGGTACAACCTTATTCAGTATTCCAACCCCTATCTCCACAAAAAACTCTGCTGCGAGAATCGGAAGAGAAAACTTAATCCCCATTTCTACGCATTGGAGAAATATATCTATCACTCTCAGGCTCACGTTCTCTGTTATCAGTATCCCCCCATAAGGTACAATCTCAGCAGATGTCAGAAGAATCTGCATCAGCGCCAGGTGGCCATCCAGGGCAAAAAATAAGAGAACAAAAAAGGCCTGGTATATAGTACCAGTCACGGCAATCTGTGAATTGCTCTGAGGATCATAGACAGTGGCCATAGAAAGGCCAAGCTGAAAATCTATAATATACCCGGCAAAACTTATTATAAAAAAAAACAGCTCAGTAACAAATCCGATTACATAGCCTGCAGCAAATTCTTTTATCAATAAAAAGCCGTATTCTATCGTACTTTCTATCACAAATGCCTGTTCCGCTGAAAAAGAGTAGACTGCCAATGTCAGAACAATAATCAGGCCAGATTTTACAATCCCAGGTATATTTCTTCTCCCTAATATGGGGTTTAATAATATAAAGCCAGACATCCTCATTAAAATCAGGGTAAATAAGGTCAGCTGTGCAGTATCGCTAATCGGCATGTCTTTACTCCTTTACCCTTATTAACCTTGTATCAGCTCAAAAATCCTGATTGTAAAATCCTGCAGAGTCTGCAGCATAGTGCCTCCTGTAAACACAAGTATAAGCCCTATCACAAGGAGCTTCGGCACAAAGGTAATGGTCTGCTCATGTATCTGTGTGGCCGCCTGTATGATAGATATCAAGATTCCCACAAACATACTGATAATTAACATCGGCCCTGCGAGCTGGACTGCCATCACAAACACCTCATACATCAAATCCAGAACTTCTCCGTTTGTCATTCAAATGCCTCCCCGCGTCACCATTGGAAACTTTTTACTATGGATGAGAATAATAATTCCCAGCCGTCTACTGTCACAAATAAAAGCAGCTTAAAGGGCAAAGAGATCATTGCAGGAGGGAGCATCATCATTCCCATAGACATCAGTGTACTGGATACAATAATATCAATCAGCAAAAATGGGATAAAAATCAAAAAGCCTGCTACAAACCCCCGCTTTAATTCGCTTGTCATAAAGGACGGGATAATGACTGTCATAGGAAGCTCTTCCACGTTCTCCACCTGCTCAGTACCGGACATCTCTGTAAACAGGTTCAGCGCACTTGTCTCCGTATTCTTAAGCATAAAATCCTTCAGTGGAACCTGGGCGCGGTCAAGCGCTTCCTCCTGGGTAATTTCCTGGTTCTTGTAGGGTGTATATGCATTTGTATTAATATCCTTGATTACAGGATCCATAATGAACAAGGTCAAAAATAAAGAAATTCCAATCAAAACTATATTAGGCGGAGTCTGCTGGATCCCAAGGGCATTTCTCAGAAATGACAGAATAATAATTGTCCTCGTGAAAGATGTCACCATGACAAGAATAGAGGGCAGAAGTGCGATGATTGTAAGCATCAGCAGTATTTCTAATGTAGGAACCTGATTTCCGTTTACATTTATAAGTGAGTCATACACCGGCTTCTACCTCCCCTTCTTACCAATTTCTCCTAATTTCCCCATAATCGCCTTGAAATCCGGCGCTTTCGTCCCTGACTCTCCCGACTCTGGCGACAATGGGAAAAGTTCGTCATCCTGAAGCTCAGCCAGGACATTTACCTGGCCCGCTGTAATTCCGACAAGCAGATATTTCCCCCCGACCTGTATAACCGCAATATGCCTGTCCTGGCCCACTGCAATCTGGTCGAGCAGCCGCATATAGCGCGAACTGCTGTTTTTATTTACTCCCTTCCCAACATATCTGCTGAACAGGTAGCTCAGATAAATAATAAGCGCTGCTGCGACAAAGGTAATAAGCACTCTCCACATAGATTTCCTTCCTGATATATCTTCCTGTTATTCTAATACGGCAAAATTAACCTTCATGATCTCTGTAATTCTGATACCAAAGTTGTCCTCAACAACTACTACATCGCCTTTTGCAATACATTGTCCATTTACAAACAGATCCACCTGCTCCCCTGCCAGCTTATCGAGAACCACAAGAGACCCCTTTGTAAAGTCTAATATATCTTTAACCAATTTCTGGGTACGTCCTATTTCTACTGAAATTTCAAGGGGAACTCCCATGATCAGTTCCATGTTCTCTTCCTGTTCACCTTCCAGCACAATGTCCCTGCTCTGGCTTAAATTAGGCCTGGCCGCAGGCTGAACATTAATCAGCTTGGGATCTGGTTCTTTTCTCCTTGCCTCCAGCTCCTGCTGCATGGCCTGCATCTGCTGCATCATCTGCTGCATCATCTGCATCTGCATCATGGACATATCCTGTCCCACTCCGGGTTGGACTGGCATTGCCGCCGCACCTGCCGGCGCCTGTGTGGGCGCTGCTGCTTCCATCTGTGGCTGAACTGTGCCCTGAGGCATAGCCTCCGCCGCAGCTTGGGCCGGCTGTGTGCCCTGAGGCGCCGCCGGACTGTCTCCACCTATATCTCCATTTAGCAGCCTCTCGATTTCCTCCTGGGAAAGTGTTCCTCCTCCCTGGGGTGCTTCTTCCTTCTTTTCACTGGCCGCTTCCTGTACCGGGGCAGGCGCAGGCGCTTCTTCTGCCTGATTCCCAGACACATCCACAATGGCCTCATCTGGAAGGAATCCTTTCACCAATCCCTTGGCCAGCTCTATTGGCATTACATTGTAGAATTCACTTTCCAGCTTATCATCAATTTTCAAAGTAAACCCTACTACTACTTTAGGGTTCCCGTCGACGAAATATTTATCAATAAATTCTTCCTCATTCTTTACTTCAAAAGAAATAGGAGTAGAAATATTGACCATACGCCCTAAAAATTCTGACAATGCAGTGGAGGACGCCCCCATCATCTGGTTCATGACTTCACAGACTGCACTGATATTCATCTCATTTAATTCGAACTCTTCGTCTGCGATCTCCATGCCCATCAGCATCTCTACGATTACCTTCACGTCATGCCGTTTAAGGAGCATGACGTTCTTGCCCTCCAGGCCTGATACGTAGGTAATCTCAACGCCGACTGCCGGTTCCACTTTATCCATCTTAAATTCTTCTTTGGTTACAACATTTACGATAGGTGTCGTGATGTCTACCCTGGCATTCAGCATTGTGGAAACCGCTGTCGCAGATGCTCCAAGGCTGATATTGAGGATTTCGCCTATCGCATCTATTTCCAATGTACTAAAACAATTAGAACCCATATATCCTATCTCTCCTTCTGGGTTAACCCCTCATTTCTATTTTCCAATCTCCAGTGCCTTCTGTGCCATAAGTTTAATTGCATTGAAAGCTGTAATGTTAGCCTCATATGATCTGGTCGCAGACATCCCGTCAACAGTCTCTTTCACAAGGTCTACATTGGGCATCATAACATAACCATTCTCATCTGCATCTGGATGCTCAGGGTTATATACCGGATTCAGGTCGCTTTGATCCTCCAGGATCTGAGAAACCTGTACCCCTCCCTTTTCCGAGGTTTTCCCACTCAACCGGCTGTTAAACTCTGAACGGAAGGAAGTAGACGGCTTCTCCTCCAGCACCACCATCTTCCTTCTATATGCACCGCCGCTGTCCGTCCTTGTCGTATTAATATTAGATATATTCTCGGCTGCAATATCCAGCCTCTGCCTCTGCGCCGTCATGCCTGACGCGCTGATATCAAATGAATTTAAAAAAGACATATCCCGCCTCCAGTATTAACCCAGAATCTTTTTGACAGTTGATAAAATACGCTCAGGCTTAAAAGGCTTTACGATAAAATCCTTTGCCCCTGATTTGATAGATTCCATAACCATGGCCTCCTGCCCCATTGCAGAACACATCACGATTGTGGCATTAGGGTCACTGGCTTTAATCTCTTTGAGTGTTTCCAGTCCATCTTTGTTAGGCATGGTAATATCCATAAAAACAAGATCCGGCTTCTCCGCATTATAGGTCTCCACTGCCTGCACTCCATCCTCTGCTTCCAGCAGATCTGTATATCCCGCCTGTGTCAGGGTGGTCTTTAGCATCATCCTCATAAACGCTGCGTCATCTACTAATAATATTTTTGCCATTTTTTTTACCTCACTTTTTTCATTATTATTAAATTTTATATACGCAGATAAACTCTCTGTGATTTATCTGGTAATTATACCGCCATATCATTCTTAGGGGCTTCCACACGTTCCTCAATCTTCACCGCTATATTTTTGTTATGTACGCCCAGCTGGCCGATAAACCATGGCTGGCCTGCAACATGGAGAGCAACTGGTGAATCCTGCGTCTTATTCAGGTCAATGACATCCCCTACGTGAAGATTATACACATCGTCCAGATTCAGCCTGGCAACTCCAAGCTGAGCCATCACGTCCATCCTGGATTCTTTTATGCTGCCCATAATTTCTTCCCGGCTGTCCTTCTCCTGCATCTGGTTCCCTTTGTCTGCCAGGTGCTTTGTTTTATCAATAATATCAAACATATTCCCCAGCAATGTTCCCGGTATACAAATGTTCATGGCCCCTTCTATTTCGCCCATCTGGATCTTCATCATAATAATCACTACTGTCTCGTCCACACTGATGCCCTGAAACATGCTTGGATTTTCCTCCACGCGGTCAAACTGTGTGTTAACCTTAATATAGGCTGCCCATACATCGGTGGTAATCCCTACCAGATATTTAATAATTTTCTCATATAAAGCAAGCTCAATATCTGTATATTGATATGACATGTCTACTGTCAAATCCGTTCCTGTCCCTCCCAGCATACGGTCTATCATAGAACCCATCAGGGTGGGCGCAATATGCAAAAGCATAGGCGGATTCTTAGAATGATCCTGTAATTCTACATTCGCTAGCGTAATTACATCCGTCTCATTCAGCGCATTTCCAAACTCATAGTACCGCTGCTCCTCAACGCCCAAAACCTCCACCTCACTGGCCACACGAAATAAACCATTAATCTGTGAAGTCGCAATTCTCGCATAATTATCATAAATACTGTGAAGCATTTTCAGCTTATCCTTGGTATATTTCTTAGGACTGTAGAAATCATACTTCCTGTATTTTTGTTTTGGCTTTTTCGGCTCCTCCGCCACACTTTCTGCTTCTGCATTCTGCATTGAACTCAGTAATGCATCTATCTGGCTTTGTGATAGTACATCTGCCATCCTTCACTCCTACCTTCACTACATTTTTACTTGTTCATTTCCTCATAATATTCTTCCAGGCTGTGCTCCACTGAATCAGACTTTGTAATCAGCAGTTCAACTCTCCGGTTCTTGGCCCTGTTCTCCGGCGTATCAAAGGGGGCAATGGGCCTGAACTGCCCATATCCTACTGATACTAGCTTCTCTGGAGATACCAGGCTCTTATTTTGGATATAAGCTGTTACTCTCGCCGCTCTCTCTGCCGACAGGACACGGTCTGATTCCACATCATTTTGTACAGCTGGGTCTGCCTGGGTGGTATGTCCCAATACCTGTATCTCCTTAATAGAATCCTTGGCGCCGGAAATAGCATTGGCAAACTGATCCAGGATTTGCTTTCCCTCATCCTTGATAATGGAACTATCACCATCAAAGAACACATTATCCCGAAATGTAACAAACGTATAACCGTCTCCCTTGAATAATTCTACCTGGGCAGATAATTGTGCCTCTTCAATAGACTGCTTCAAATTCTCATAGAGTTCGTCAAAGGTATTTATCTCATCGCCTTCCACAAACCCTCCCGGAACATCCTGATCCCCCTCTAAAGTATCTGTAGTTACTATCTGAGATACCTTATCAGCATCAGGATTGAAGCTCCTGACAATCATCTCCCACTTGGCCTGATCCACACTGGAAATAGAATACAAAAGCACGAAAAAACATAAAAGCAGCGTCACCATATCGCCATAAGTATCCATCCAACTGGCGCCTGACTCTGGGGTCTTATTCCTCTTCTTCATCAATATCACCTATTTCTTCTTCGCTTTTTCTTTCTTCGGTTTCTTACCCTTCGCGGCTGTCTGCTCACCGCCGCCCTCAGAATCTATAATTTTTGCCCTATCTTTCTGTGCCAGATATGTAGCCAGTTTTTCTCTCAGGAACTTAGGGTTATCTCCTGACTGTATTGCCAAAATCCCCTCTATCATCAGCTGTTTGTACAGGAGTTCCTCCTCATTCCTGATTCTTAGCTTTTTGGCGATGGGCATAAAAAACACATTGGCCAGAATACACCCGTAAAAGGTGGTAATCAAGGCTGTACCCATGGCCGGCCCTATGCCGCTTGCACTTCCGCTGTCCATGTCCATCTCTTTCAGCATGTTTACCAGACCTACAAGAGTACCAATCATACCAAAGGCCGGCGCATAGGATGATGCCTTTTCATAAAGGCCGCAGGCCTCCTCATGCCTCTGGGACATACTGTCCAGCTCGTTCTCCAGCATGTTCCTCACCTCTTCCGGCTCCGTGGCGTCTACGATCAGCATAATTCCCTGCCGAAAAAACATATCATCTATCTCATTGGCCTTTTCTTCCAAGGCCAGCAGTCCATTTTTCCTGGCCAGCTGTGCCATATCTACCAAAATGTCTATAAGCGCCCCCACATCATAGCGGTTGCCCTGAACTAAAATCTTCATATGCTTTATGGTTGTCTTAAGCATACTAAATGGATAACTGGCAACAACAGAGGCCAATGTACCGCCTACCGTAATGGCAATACTCGGAATGTCTACGAAGTTCATCAGCTTATCCGGGCCTATACCTACTGTTATGATCAGCACCATACCAACTACAATACCAATAATACTAGTCAAATCCACCTTATCGTCACCACCTTAATCTACTATCTATTTTCACGGTAGCAATGTATTTTCCCATTGTACTCGATTGTTTTCTCTATTATCTCTTCGGCTGTCTCTTTTACGATGTAAAACTTTCCATTCATCATAACAATTTTTGACTCTGGTATCAACTCCACCATCTCAATTTGGGCACTGTTTAACACAATCTTTTCATTATTTAATTTTGTCAGCATAATCATACCACAATCTCCCCCTGACTTTCAAATGTGCCCGGGATATTTTCTATCCCGGAACACATCTATTTTTTATTACCGTTTCATATTTACAAGCTCTTCGAGCATCTGGTCTGTCACTGTGATAATCTTGGAATTCGCCTGGTATCCCCTCTGTGTGGTGATCATCTGGGAGAACTCGTTTGCCAGGTCCACGTTTGCCATCTCCAAGTAGTTTCCCAGGATGCTTCCCGCAGGGCCGCCGTTTGGCTTGATTGCCTCTGTAGTTCCAGCATTAGGGCCAATCGTATAGTAATATCCGTCTGTCTTTTCCAGGCCGTTGGGATTCTCTACCGTAACCAGCGCGATCTGTCCTATTGCAATTGTACGGTTCTGCTCATCCACACCTACAATAGTTCCATCCTCATTGATTTTATAACTCTGGATATTATACTGCTGGTTTGTATCCGGATCAACGGGGATCTGGATTGTGGATAACTCATCTGAATATTGGGCCGCTACCCCCGGCACCCGGGCAGACCCTGAGCTTACCACAGTACTGGTTGCAGCAGCACCCCAATTGCCTGCATTCGGCTTGTTGGCATTATTATCCACTCCGGCTGTTTTGCCTGTAAAGGTCAAGTCAACTGTCATGGGATTCGCGCCGTCATTATATTCATTCAGGCTAATATTATATCCTTCATACTGGCCGCCAGCCGCAGTTACACTTTTAATCCAGTCATTTACCTGATCTTCAAGGTTTGCATTATTGGACTGGATTGTTACACCGCCAATAGTCACGTCCCAAGTACCATTGTTATTAGTAGCCGTTACCTCTGCCCCTGCAATATCATACTGCGACTTGGTTGCCGGCTTCTCTGGAATGCCCGTGCCGTCCACCAGGGCATAGCCATACACATAGCTGCGCTGGTCATCTACCAGATATCCGTTACCATCCACCCTGAAGATACCTACTCTTGAGAGATTCAGGCCGGAACTCTCTACATCCTGGAAACTTCCGTTGACCATATTCCCCACAAGGAAAAAGCCAGTACCGTCAATCATGCAGTCCAGAGGATCTGATGACGGTGAGGGCGCCCCTGTCGTATAAGAGGGCATGATGGATCCTGTGGTTACTCCATATCCAACCTGGGACGCGTTACGGCCGCCGGCCCCTCCTCCCAGGGCACTTCCTGCTGAGCCATTGATTGAAGTAGAATACATAGAATCCTGAAAATTAAAACTGGAAGATTTATATCCCCATGTATTTACATTTGCAATATTGTTACCAATTACATCCAGCTTTGACTGATGTGTTTTGAGTCCTGCGACTCCTGCAATCATCGATCTGACCATTGTCTATATACTTCCTTTCCTGTTTGTCTCCTGTCTGTCCTTGTACCTGCAAGTCATACAGATACGAAACCTCCATACATGGTCCGGCTTACATCAGGACAGCACTGTCTATATTTGTGAATATATTGTCTCTCATTTCTTTTCCCGACATTGTCGTAACTACTACATTGTTAGGGACATTTACGATAAATGCTCCGTTCTCACCAATGATGACTACATCCTTTGCCCCCTTATCCCTGGCTTTTGAGACTGCCTGGTTAAGGTTATCAAGAAGATTGTCTGTCATCTCTATTCCACGCTCCTGCACCCTCTGGGCCGCATGTTTTGAGAACTGTACACTCTGCTGCCTGCTGAGCTCTTTCTGCAGCAAATCCCCAAACTGTACGTTGGTTTTTGTCTGTGCCGCCGCATGCTTAAGCTGCAGTGCACTGGCATTTGTAATTTGATTAATCTTACTCATCAACTATACACCGCCTTTATGCCGGCCGCCCCCGGTCTATGTAGGATCTTCCTCCGGTACCTTATCCTCACCTTCCCCGGTGCCGCCGTCTTCTTTGTCTGTTTCATCTTCCTTCTTAGGAATTTCACCCACACTCATAATCTGGCTTAAGCTATATTTCGCACCGTCGATGTACACAGACTGTGAACCTGTAAGGTCGATCCCTGTAATCACGCCCTTCTTCTCCCCAATGACTTCCCCATTGTTATCCAGAGTTGCCACTGTTACTTCTCTTCCCAGCAAACTTGTAGAATAGCTGGTCAAAGTGACCTGAGAAAGGTTATTTGTTACAACTGCAAAGTTTGAGATGGCATTGGATACAGAATTCATCGTATTCATCGTAGCCATCTGTGTCATCTGGCTCATCATCTCACTGTTGCTCATGGGATTTGTCATGTCCTGGTACTGAAGCTGCGCCGCCAGAAGCTGCCAGAAATCATCCATTGTCATGGTGCTGTTGTCCGCGACTGCGCTGGTCTGCGTGGACAGAAGGTCGTTATACACCTGGCTCTTTCCAAATCCATCTACTTCACTTACACCTGCCATCTGGCCATTACCTCCTTTTCATCATCCTAAATTCAAGCCAAGCCTCAATTTCTGCAGGAACTGCTCTGCATCATTTGCTTTTTGTTTCTGGCTCTCTTCTTTTTGCCTGTCCTGCTCAGAATCTCTGGCAGTATGGTCATTCTCTCCATTGCCCTGCTGCAGATAGTCAGTCTCCGGCTTTTCTACAATAACTGTTGTAGTCCCGCCCAAATTCTGATCCATCATATGCCCGATTTCTCTTGCATTGTTCCCCAGCATATCCAGGGTCTTTTTCTCAGAACAGAGGATAGACACGATTGTCTGGCCCGCCTCATAGAGAATCTTGACTGCAATCTTGCCCAGATTTTTGGGTTCTATCTGAATCTCAAACTCTTTTACGCCATCCACTGCTTTTGCAAGGATCTGCTCCGTCAATTTTTCCGGAAGCTCCTCTGGCTGTGGAACACTTATTGTGGCTGCTGGCTCTGTTTTCACTTCAGTATGGCTCTCTGCCACTGCCGCAGCCTGGCCTCCAGTATTGACTGCTGCCTGTTCCTGGTTTCTGGCATCTGTCATGGTGCCTTCATCAGATAAACTCTCACTGCCCTTCTTTTCTCCCTGGGCAGCCTGATTAGATACAGCCTGGGTAAAGGTCTCAGTACGGCTCCCAGTATCTGCTGTTGTTTCTTTGCTTGTACTGCTGTCCTGCGCCACAGTCTTTTGTCCCTGCCCTGTTTCTGCAGCTAAGACTTCCTCACCTGCCTTTGGCAATTCCAACTGAGATGAGTTTCCCTGTTCCAATCCTGCGTTGGACGCACCTTCACTGGCAGCCTGCAGCTCTTGGGCAGCTTCGGATACTGGCGCTGCCATCTGGATATCCGCCGCGCCATCTGCCTGTGATGCCTGAGTCCCCAAAGACTCTGTAAAGGCGCTGACATCAGCCATGAACTCCTGAATATTCACAATATTCATATTCAATAATGCGGGATCTGCCTGCAAACCTTGCAATGCTCCTGCCATATCTCCAGTACTTTCTTTATCCTTCTCCGCAGCAGTATCTGATATATCTTTCGCATTGCCGCCGGATGTCTCCCCAGTCTCTTTCCCAGGGCCCTCTGGTTCCTTTGGGACATCCTGTTTGTCTTCCCTTTTCCCTTCCAGCAGCGTTTTAAAATCCTCTGTCACATCTGAGGTATCTTTGCCCTTTTTGGCCACGTCTGCCGGCTTATAGCTAGTATCTATAGCCTTAAAGCTAATCTGTCCCATTGCTCTTCTTTACCTCCTTTCTTCTAAAATTATTTTGGGGCTGGATCCTATTTGTCTGGCCCCCGATACCTGCCGGCTCCTGCTTGTAAGCCTGTGCCTTCTGGTATCATAAATTTATAGTAATCTGCCAATGCAGGATTACCCATTTAATTTTGCCATGGCATTCTGGGTGGAAACAAATTCCTCAATAAAAAGCTCTTCCTGTTTCAGGACTTCTTTATTATACTCCTTAAACTTCTTTTCTTTAAGCTTTTCAATAGAAGATGTCTCCTTTTTTGCCTCTACCACTTCATTTCTTTTTTCTTCTTCCTGCTCATTCAGCTTCAGAAGTTCTTCCTGCTTCTTCTTAATTTTAATTCCCAGCGCTTCCAGGTAATGCTCATATGTATGGATGTCACTTATTTTCATCCCTGTAAATTTGCTCTTTTCAAAAGCCTTTGCACAGCTCTGGTGTTCCTGTTCCAGTCCTTCAATCTCTCTTTCACATGCCCTTACCTTCGCAATAATTCTGGCATGTTCACCTCTTAAATTCTCTAATACCTGTTCTTTGTAGCTGAGCACTGTATCTAATGGGAAAAAGAACTTTTTCATTTATGAGGCCCTCTCTTTATTACCGCAGAATCGCTTTCATTATCTCAAAAATTTCTTCCGCTGAAAAACTTTCTTCTATCTTCTGCATCAAGAATTCATTGACCTTGTCTATCTTTGATATGGCAAAATCTAACTTTGGATTGGTCCCCGCCTTATAGGCTCCTATGGAGATCAAATCCTCATTTTTGGCATAGACGCTTAAAATGTCCCGCAGACGGGAGGCCACCTCCCGATGCTCCTCGTCTACTATATTGGTCATCAAACGTGAAATACTGGCGTTTACGTCTATTGCCGGAAAATGGTTTTCATTGGCCAGCTTCCTGGTCAGTACGATATGTCCGTCCAGAATACCCCGGACTGTGTCTGCAACGGGTTCATTCGTGTCATCCCCCTCCACAAGCACAGTATAGACGCCAGTGATAGAACCCTTCTCAAACTTCCCGCTTCGTTCCAAAAGTTTGGGGAACTCAGCATATATAGATGGTGTATATCCTCTTGCAACCGGCGGCTCTCCGATTGCAAGCCCAATTTCACGCTGGGCCATGGCAAACCTGGTCAGGGAGTCCATCATCAACAGGACATCCTTTCCCTGATCCTTGAAATACTCTGCTATAGTAGTGGCCACAAGGGGGCACTTCATGCGCAGCATGGCGGGCTGGTCAGAGGTCGCTACCACAAGTACACTTCTCTTTAGTCCCTCCGGCCCCAAATCCTTCTCAATGAATTCGCGGACCTCACGTCCACGCTCTCCTACCAGGGCAATTACGTTAATATCTGCCTTGACGTTCCTGGCAATCATGCCAAGAAGTGTACTCTTACCCACGCCGCTCCCCGCAAAAATCCCAATACGCTGCCCTTTCCCCACTGTATTTAGTCCATCTATAGCCTTGATGCCAAATTCAAGCGTATCGGTAATGGGCGGGCGCTTCAGCGGATTTATATAGTTATTTTCCACATAGTAATAGCGGGGTGAAGGAAATTCCCCGTAATCATCCATGGGTTTGCCTGTAGCGTCAATAATCCGGCCTCTGAGAAATTCGCCTACCGGAATTTTCAGGCGGCGCTTTGTATTCCTCACAAAGCTGCCTGCCGCAACACCATTCAGGTTATCATATGCCATCAACTGCATCTTGTCATTACGGAACCCCACTACTTCCACAGGTATCTGCTTATGTTTCTCCTCGTTATATATCATAGCAATATCGCCGATACTTGCACGGTTTCCTGATGACTCCATAGCCATCCCCACTACATTTTCAATTTTTCCTATGTAACTGACCGTCTCAGTTTTCTGAATCAGCTCGGGCAGCTTTGAAAACATGGCATTACTCCTTAATTATACTCTGGCGTTATTTAAAATATCCTTGATATTCTCAAGCTGAGTCTGGACACTGGCGTCAATAATTTCATCCGGGAGTTCTATAATGCAGGTTCCCTCCTCGCCATTGTCCATGGTAATAATCTTAATATTCTCAGACAGATGTGACAGGGCGTCCAGAAAAGCAGAATCCACATCCAGGGAAATTCCTGTGTTGCATTTTGTAATGTATATTTTGGCCCACTGCTTCTTTGTAAGCTTATCTGTGGCAGCCAGAATCATACGCTTTACAATATCACCGCTTGAGGAAATACTTGTCTGGATAATCTTCTCGGCAACAGTCAGGGAAATATTCTTCAGGTCGTCTATATACTGCTCCAGCATCTTCTCTTTCTCGATAGAAACACTTTGGACCACATCCGCAGCATTCCTCTGTAAATTTCGGATTTCTCTATCCAGAATTTTCCGCTGCTCCTCATATGCCTGCTTCAGGCCTTCCTCCCGGCCTTCCTGATAGCCTTTGCTATAGGCCTCCTCCCGGAGGAACTGCGCCTGTTCCCTGGCTTCCTCCAAAAGCCGGGCGGCATCCGCCTCAGCTTCTTTTCTTATCTCTTCCTCTGTGAGGGCCGCTGGTTCCTCTTCAGCATCCTCCTCTGTCTCTTCCTCCCGGCTCTCTATCTGAAAACCGGCAAAAAAATCATATGGCCGGATTGTCTCTTCTTCCTTCGGCCCCTTCATAATCCTAGGCAATGATTTCATCCTTTCCGCTCTTAACTATAATTAATTCTCCGGCTTCCTCCAGCCTTCTGATTACGCCCACAATTCTCTGCTGAGCTTCTTCCACATCCCTGAGACGTACATTAACTGTAATATCGAGGTCGGACTGAATGCTTTCAGCCATACGTTTAGATACGTTAGCAAAAATAAGTTCTTTGATGCTGTCGTCAGATCCCTTGAGTGCATAGACAATGTCTTTGACGTCGCACTCCCTGATAAATCTCTGGATTGACCTGTTGTCCATGGATACAATATCCTCGAATACAAACATCTTCTTGCGGATTGTGTCCGCCAGTTCTTCGTCCTCTCTGCCCAGCTCATCAAAGATGTATTTTTCATTTCCTCTATCCATATGGTTCATGACATCTGCTATGTAGTCAATACCGCCGATGGTTGTGTAATCTGTTGTAAGGATGTTCTCGAACCTCTTCTTTAGGGAGGACTCTACGATCTTGATGGCATCGGGTGAGGCGCTCTCCATCCTGGCCACACACTCTACTACTTTAATCCTCTTTTCCTTCGGGAGCTCACTGATGACAGTGGCCGCCTGATCTGGCTCTGCATAAGAGAGTACCAGGGCAATTGTCTGGGGCCTCTCATGCTGCAGGAAGGAAAAAAGATTTTTCACACTGCTTTTTCTGATAAATTCAAAGGGCCTGGTTTTCAGCGATTTTGCCAGCTTTTCCAGAAGTGTCTGGGCCGTGGCCTCCCCAAATGCCTTCTCAAGGACTGCCCTTGCATATTCCATGCCGCCGTCTGTCACGACTTTCTGGGTCAGGCACGTCTTGTAAAACTCATCTAAGACTTCTTCTGTCTGTTCCGGAGAAATATGCCCCAGCTTAGCCACTTCAATTGTCAGCTTTTCTATATCGCTCTCGCTTAAATGTTTATATATTTTGGACGCCTTGTCGGCGCCAAGTGATACAATAACCGCCGCTGCTTTCTGTTCAGGCGTTAATACATTATTCTCCATTTGCACCGCCTCCATTCAGCCAGCTCTTTAACAGCTGGGCAGATATTTCTGCATTCTGATCTGCAAATTCCCGGATATTTTTCTTTAGTTCCATACCACGGTCATTCTGAATTTCCTGAAGCTCCTGATTCAAGTCAAGGAGAGAATCTGTCTCCTCTTCCAGTATCTCAGTTTCTTCCTCAAGCTCTTCTGCTTTTCTGCGCTTTCTTCTGATTATCAGGATGACAGCCAAGATAAGCAGAAGCAATGCGGCAGCAGCCCCTGCAATTACCGCATACAGTGGAACCCCTGTAGTATCGGCAGACGTCTGGTCTGCATTCTGGTTATTTGTGTTATCCTTGTAAAATGGCGCGCTTGCGATTGTTATCTTTTCATTCTGGTCCGCAGCCGCAATTCCTGCCGCATTGCCGACCAGGGAACGGATCTGGGCCTCCCTGAGGCTTCCATAGCCGTTTCCGTTAATAGCAACTGAAACCGTCAGGTCATCAAGCACGCCTGGATCTACCTGGCCCTGCTCCTTAATCTGGTCCACCAAGTATTCCCTGGAAGCGCTTTCACTGGCTGATTCCGATCCTCCCGTAGTTCCATCGGTATTGTACTGAGGTGTGTCAGCATTAGCATCTGTCCCGGCCACTCCCTGTGTACTGCCCTCAGAGACAGAGGATTCATTGTACGTCTCTTCCTTACTTACAATACCTGTTTTATCCTGCTCATCAATCTTCTCCGGCGTAGTGTAGCTTGTACTTTCCCGGATCAGCTTTTCCATATTTATCTTCGCCCTTGCAGAAACCTTGACATTGTCCTCCCCGTAAATAGGGCCCAGGACCTTCATAACCTTTTTATCGATCTGATCCTCAACTACCTGGGCGATCTCTTCCGCATCTGACCCATCTTTTGCGCTCTGCCCATCCGTGGAGACATCGTTTCCATTGCCGTCAAAAACAGCCACATCCTCCAACTCCATCTCAGGTACGCTCTTTGCAATCAGGCGCTGGATTGCCGCCGCCTGGTCTTCTGTCGGCGAACCTCCGTCGTCCATAGTAACCACGGCGGATGCGCTTGACTTTTCTTTCTGGTCGTCACTGAGTGCATACTTGCTTTCTTCACCCAGGGCAATGGTTACTTTCGCATCCTTAACCCCATCAAAAAGGCGGATTGTTGATCCAATACGATCCTGAAGTTCATATAATTTATAGGTGTTTTTATCAGAATCCGTGGTCATCATACCAGCATTGTCCTTGAAGGTGTCGTATGTAAAACCGCTCTTAGGATAACCTTCCTGAACTAATTTTGCCTTTGCCAGATCTACCTCATCCTCTTTTACCAGGATCGTAGAATCATCCTTAAAACGGAATTCTGTGCCATCTTCCTGCAGCTTCTCCACAATCTGCTGCGCCTCTTCTGTCCCCAGTCCGGAAAACAAAACTTCATAAGGTTGATTATTCAGAATAAGTGCTATTGCAACAGCCCCAATAATCAGCACGGCCGCTCCGGCGATAATTATTTTCTTTGTTTTGCTGCTTAACTTCCCAATAAATTCTTTAAATTGACCAAATTTTTCTTTCATAATTATTCATAACTCTCTTATTCTTTTTTGATTTGCCGTTCTCTTACAGACAGAAAATACACTGCCCCAACAGGCTATAGACTAATACGCATAATTTCGTTATAGGAATCCAGCGCCTTATTCCGCAAAGAAACAAGCATATCCACGGCCAGTTGGGCCTGGGATGATGCAATCATAACAGAATGCGCATCCTCTATCTGCCCTGTGGCCAAAAGATACTGCTTGTTCACCAAATCTTCCTCTGTCGTTTTAACGTTATTGACCGCCTCGTCAAAAATCCCTTTAAAAGCAGACGTTCCTGACTGTTCGTTGACTTTGCCTGCAGCCCCTATTCCTTCACCAAAACTCAATGGCTGAATGGGCGTAATAAATGTCTCATTCATAATAATCCCCTCCTAATCTTACTGTCCCTTAATCGCACTTCTATACCTTGTAAAGTCATTGTTCACTGACTGGAGCAAATACTGATAGTGCAGCGCCGTCCTTGTCAGCTCTGTATACTCCACATCCAGATTCACATTGTTTTCATCCACCCTGGCAGAACTGCTGGTGTCATATATCTGATATGTAGAGCTGTCAATGGCCTGGCGCATCTGGGTATTGTCATGCGTCCCGCTGGCCGCCTTGAGTTTATTCTGGAACGTCTCCTCAAAGCTGACAGATTTTGTTTTGTAACCCGGAGTGTCCACATTGGCGATATTGTCAGATGTCACCTCCTGCTTTTTCCAAAGATAATCCAGTGCCTTGCCTGCCATCGGAATCGTATTTCCAAAAATCATTATCACCACTTCTTTCTTTAAGAATATTGTAAAATATCAGGATTCCCCACCTCTAAGACAATCCTTCTGTATTTTCTTAACAACCTTATTCTGCCGCCCGTATAAATATTCCAGGGAACATATATTGCGCCCTCTGTACAGCCTGCTAACCTGTCACTTCCCAAAGCCTACAAGATATCACTGCCTGTGTCGCTTAAAAGTGACTGGCTGGCGGCCATCACCCTGCTCTGCATCTGCAGCTTCATCAGTTCAACCAGATAAAGGGCGTCCTCCGCAGAAAACACCCCGCTGGACAAACGGTCTGTCTCTGTCACCGTCTTGTCCTCTGTCTTGCTGGCAACTGTCTGCCCTGTAGTAAGGTCTGTCCCCATATAGCTCTTAATCTTGTCAATATAATTCTGGGTCTCAGGGAAAGGAGGAACTCCCCCATACTTTTCCACATTCCCACTGCCCGCATTATAAGCCGCTAAAGCCAGCTCAATGTCACCGTCATATTGCTTTAGCTTTTCCGATATATATTTGGCCCCGCCCATGATATTGCTCCGTGCATCAAAGGGGTCTGTCACCCCGAGAGACTGTGCGGTTGAAGGCATCAGCTGCATAACCCCCTGGGCCCCAGCTGCTGACACCGCATTGGCGTCAAAGCCTGACTCTGCTTTGGCAACAGCTTTCAGCAATGTGACAGGCACATCATAGGTATTTGCCGCTTCCTCAAAAATTGAATCCATACTCTCAGGCACGCCCAGATCAGTGGAGGCGCTGCGAAAAACGTCAGAAAAACTCTGCCCGCCCGAAACTTGCCGACTATATCCGTCAGATACCGACTGTATCTGACTTAAGATACTGCTCATATAATTATATAAGTTATTATAAATTGTGTAGTCTGCCGCCATGTCATAACTCCTATCTATATCGTTATATCGTATTAATTATGCCACTTTTCTACTTACTTGAAAAGAGGTTTTTACATATTTCTATAATTTTCTACATTTTACTACATTTTCTCCCATATTTTTTCCTAAGTTATGTTATTTATTATCTAAATATTTCCTTATTATATATAACTTAGCATCTGCAAGCCTGTACATCCTGTATTGTGGGCCTATTACGCACTTAAGTTAGTATAAAATTAATGGATAGATTTACACAAAAATCATTTACATTCTTTTAATTACGGTATAAAATATATTACGGCTATTTCCATAATATTTAAGAATCTCAAGAAAAATACTAAATTACGAGGAGGATAAGGGAAGTGTTTAAGAATTTAAAAGTAAGGAGTAAATTGCTGCTTGCATTTGGAATTGTCATGGGACTTTATATTATTGCTGTGATAGCCGCATCTGTAGGCCTGAAAAGTGTTTCAGGAGGCCTAAAAGATTTTTACAATGTGCCGTACCCAATGGTGAAGGCATCTCTGGAGGCACAGGCTGCTACCAAACAGATTCAATTGGATGTGTACCGCGCTTATGAGACAACGGATGATGCGGAAATCCAGTCTCTGCTGGGTGATATTGAGGATACAACACAAACACTCAGCGCAGCCATCGAGGATCTGAATAATTCTTATGAAGGAGATGCTTCTCTATTACAGGCTGTAAAGGATACTGCTGCAAAGACAGCAGACCCCCGCCAGAGGGCGCTGGATTATATCGCTGTCCAGGATGACGCCAACGCCATCGCCATCATTACTGGGGAATATACTACGGCATGTAATAATTTTAATGATGCTCTCCAAGATATTATTGACGCAGCTGAAGGGAATGCTACATCCTTCTATAATTCTGGTATGTCCACAACACAGGTCTGTTTTATCGTTCTGTACATACTGGCCGGAGTCAGCCTGATTCTTACAATACTGCTGGTTATCAGTATTACAAAGGGATTAACCCGTCCAATAGCAGAGATAGAGCACGCTGTGAAGGAGATGGCCAATGGACGTATGGATTCGGAAGTTACTTACACTTCAAAGGATGAGCTAGGTGTACTGGCTGAGAACTTGCGCTTCGTACTGACTACGCTTTCAACTTACATACAGCATATATGCAGCCGGCTGAATTCACTGGCATCTGGAGATCTGACAGTAGAGATGGATATGGAGTATCTCGGCGAATTTGCATCTATCCAGGAATCCGGGAATAAGATTATAGATGCTTTAAATGACACTTTAAGCCAGCTCCACCAGGCTTCTGAGCAGGTTGCCAGCGGTTCTGAGCAGGTATCCAGCGGCGCCCAGGCACTCAGCCAGGGGGCAACCGAGCAGGCAAGCTCCGTACAGGAACTGGCCGCTACCATCAACGAGTTATCTGAGCAGGTGAACCAGACAGCGCAGAATTCACGGGATATCAATGCACTGATATCGGAGACAGGCCAAGAAGTTGAGAACAGTAACCACAAGATGGAAACAATGATGTCAGCCATGACCAAGATTAATGAAAGCTCCAGCCAGATTGAGAAGATCATTAAGACAATCGAGGACATCGCATTCCAGACAAATATACTTGCCCTGAATGCCGCAGTTGAAGCGGCACGTGCAGGCGAGGCTGGAAAAGGGTTTGCAGTGGTTGCAGATGAGGTCCGCAGCCTTGCATCAAAGAGTGCGGAAGCCGCAAAGAATACGACTGTTTTAATCGGAAATTCACTGAGCGCAGTAGCTGAGGGGAATCAGATTGCTGAAGATACCCAGAGTTCACTGGTCAGTGTCGTCACAAGCGCACAGAAGATCTCAGAGAATATGGCTAAGATTACGAATGCTTCTGATATGCAGGCCGAAGGAATTTCTCAGGTTACTACAGGAGTCGACCAGATTTCTTCCGTTGTACAGACAAACTCCGCTACTGCTGAGCAGAGTGCGGCGGCAAGTGAAGAGTTATTTGGCCAGTCTACGCTCCTCAAGAGCCTGGTTGGGCGTTTCAGATTAAAGGGAATGCCTGAGGCATCAGCGCCAGTACAGAATATTGCCCCTTCCGCGGCTCCCCATCAGCCAGAAAGCTATAATTATGATGAAGGGTTCGTGGAATACGACAATTCCAAATATTAATACTAAGGGCATCCTCTATGGACGGATGAATTCCGCCCAATTAGGGATGCCCTTTCATCATTTCTTTATATATCTGCCTCACTGGCTATTTCCAGATCCTTAATGCAATCCACCTCATACCATCCTCGGTTTACATGCACTGCTTTTACTTTTTCCCCTTCATCAATAAGGCCCTGCAGCATATCTGTCATATACATATGACTATAGTCTCTCTGGGTATGCCACAGAGGCTCCCCCCTTTTGCTTCTGGCTTCTGCCTCCTCACACAGCTTTAAAACCTGGGTTATGCCCTTGCCCCTGTAATGCATCAGTCCTATATACTGGGATTGGATACGGGATAATTCTGTTGTTTTCTGGCCAATCTCCAGCAGATTGTCCTCCCCATCAAGAAGCAGGGACTCCGCATCATCCAATGGGTTTTCACACCGTTTCTCCCAATACTTGAGCCAGCCGTCGTCTACCACCACAGATAGCTCTTCCTCTGCTTTTATAATTTCCTGCAGAATATGCTTACTGTAAATAATGTCTCCGTAAGATACAATCATATCTTCTTCCTGCATCATGATTTCTTTTGCACACATGAGGGAACATACCATATTTGTGGAGGCATATCTGCTGTTATGGATAAAATTCACTCCTCTGCCTGCCAAAAATTTTTCCAGCACCCTGGACTTATAGCCACTTACAATATAGATATCCCTGCTTTGTATCCCGCACTCCTGCATCCTATCAAGTATGGTTTCAATAATACTTTTTCCCTGAATCTCAACCATGCATTTGGGTTTCTCCTCTGTCAAAGGCCGCAGCCTCGCCCCCTGCCCTGCTGCTAAAATAATTACTTTCATCTATAATCGCCTCACTTGTCTGAATCTTCTCCCCAAATCTTCATTTGGACATTGTATCTAATTCCCGGCTTCTGCTTTTGCTTTTCTTTTTAAGTATGTTAGATTTCACTTTTATTAAACAACGTCTGTACCCGCAACACATCATTTTCCCTGAAGGGGGCCTCCCTCTCAGGATGCCACATAGTACCTATAATTGCATACTTTTTGTGCTCTATCCCCTCCACAACTCCGTCCAGGGACAGCGCTGTAGCCGTAAATTCATCATTGACAGCCTTTGTCCCCAGACTATGGTAGCTGTTGGCATGTATCTCTCCCCAAATACCGGACACTGTGTGCCTGACCCCAATATGGCCTTCTATTTCCTGAAGTTCTACACCAAAATAGTCCAGGATGGACTGCATACCCCGGCAGAATCCATACAGTGGGATATTTTCTCTCACCGCAGTCCCCAGCAGACATCTGTCCGTCTCATCTCTTTCAGGGGCGCTGCCTCCATATTTCACAAGGCTGTTTCCTCCTGTAAGTAAAATCCCCGCCGGTTTTTCATCTGCAAAATATTTTTCTGCTTGCCGCCCTATATTGGGAATCGGGACTGGCAGATAGCCACATACCCAGATAAATGCGGGAATTCTCTGATCCCCACAGTCCCTCCTCTCCTGATAGGATTCCACAATCTCCACCCTCTGTGTGTATAATACTTTTCTCATACATCCTTCTCCAGCATAAGCAGAGCCATATGTTTTAGGACTGGGTGAATGATAAAATAGGTGTCTCCCCCATCTTCCTGATCCCTGCCTTGTATTTCTCCTTTTTGGATATATTCTTCTGCTATAGCAGCCAAAACTTGCGCACGTATCCAGGGTTCATAGACATAATCTATATTTACATCCCCCTGAGGAAGGGGAAAGGACTTCTCCATAATAATCTGGCCCTCATCTATTTTATCATTCATAAAAATCCCTGTCGCCCCCAGAGACCTTTCTTTTAAAATACTGTAGTATGCCGTCGTACTGCCTCTGTAAGCAGGGAGCAGGCCTGCATGTATGTGGATAAATTGTTTTCCGATGTTAAAAAGCCTTGCCTGTAATATACATCCACCGTAGCCTGAATAGATAATATATCTGCATGCTGCCTTTTTGAGCACTTCAAACACAGTATCCGAGTTGGCGTCCCTGACGCCAAGTACCTGATAAGGCAGGCCGAATTCTTCCAGAAGTTCCGTCAGGGTCAGATTCACACGGAAGTATTTGTTTTCCTCGTCATTATGCTTTTTATGAACCCTGCACTCCTCATTGGGTTCTGCCAGTATATAGCACATTTGCGGCAGGGCGCCTACATCTGCCAAAGCCTGGACATAAGCAAATGTCCGGGAAGACGGCGCGCATAAAAGTACCATTTCCTTTAAAATCATACTCCCCTCTCCCCCTTCTTTAATAGGCCCACACATACTTCCAGACTATTTATAAATTCCAATTCCTCATATAGAAGTCCGGCGAACCTTTTTTTCTGCCCATTTCTCAACAGAGACTCCTGGGATAGAATTGTATCGTCTAACTTTAGCAGGCAGCTCAAGAATTTAAGCCTTCCAGTCTCTCTGTAAAGGGTAGAAATATATTCGCCAAGAAGCAGATACAGCTCTATTTCGTCATAACGGGCCCCTATTTCGGGTTTCCAGGTAGTCCAGTCGTACTGGGTATATAATCTTTTCCTGACTTCAAAGCTTTTAACAAACTTTTCGGCCATCCCTATGTCCCCCGCTTCAGCGGCCTGCCTGATTTTTTCTTCCGTCTTTGAACCCTCTCCGCCGCTTTCCGGCTCAAATGCGCCCTGAAAATCAATATATTGTTCTATATATTGTTTGCGGGTCTTTTGGTAGGCCTCCAGAAACTCCCGCCCTTTATACTCGCTGTACATATAATTCTGGCGGTTCTCCAAATTATTTTCTGTTATATACTTATATTCCATATCCCTTCTCCCAAAGATACTGTTGGATTTTGCTTACTCCTTCTTCCACAGTCTCTTTTTCCGTATCAATGATAATCTCGCTGTTCTGCGGGATCTCAAATACATCGTCTGCCCCGTTCAAATTCTGCATTTTCCCTTCCCGCTGTCTTTTATAATATCCTTTTACATCTCTTTTCTCACATTCTTTTAGCGAGCACTTAACATATATTTCAATATACCCTTCCCCTAAAGCATCTCGCATCTGACGGCGCATTTCCTCATATGGGGCCACTAAGGTGAGAATCACACTGACGTCATTGCGGTTCAAATACCCCGCCAGTACACGGACAACCTGATTATTTTTAAAACGTTCCTCCCTGGTATATCCAAAAAGGTTCCCAAGCTGCCCCCTGAGGTCATCTCCATCGATCATCTGCACCTTAAAATTCTGTCTGTCCAATTCTTGTACAAGCGCCCTTGCCAAAGTCGTTTTTCCACTGCCGCTGATCCCTGTAAAACAAATTGTAAATGTCTTCATACGTTTATCCCTCTGCCCAAATATCCATCTTAAGCACCTGCTGCCTGCAGCAGTCTATCTCCAAGTACTCCGAGGATTTCCACTGGTTATAATTCTGCTCGCCTGCCCCGATGACTGCGGGTATCCCCAGCTCCGCGCATCTGATTGCCATATGGGAATTAGCGCCTCCAAACTGCGTAATCAGTCCTGCTATATGCTGAGTAAAAAGGAAGTCGTATCCAGGATCCGCTGACTGGATAAAAACAATTTTATTTTCTACATCCCTATTTTCCTTGGAAAGCTCAACAGTTTTTGCTGCAATACTTTTCTGGGTTACAAAATTAGGTTCCTCCTGAAGAGTAAAAAATCGGTATACATCTTCTGGTTTTACAATAATCCCGGGAAGTTTAATTCTCTTTGCGAACTCATACTGCCGTCTATTATTTTCTATATTTTCCCTTAAAATACTAGAAATATCGCCGTAATATAAATCTACATAAAGCTGCTTGATGACCGATATGTCCAAATATGCCATGTCCTCCACCCCTATGCCTGCGCGGACGCCCAATTCTTTTACAAGCTTCAGAATATAGCTTACAGCCTTGGTAAAGACAAACTTCAAATATTCTCTGCCCTCTATCGCCTCTTTGATAAATGCCAGAAGTTCCCTTGCCGTGACATTCAATCCATTCTGCTCCAATTCCAGCTGTATCTTATCCAATACCGCCTTTGGCAGCTGATATTCCTCTGGACTCTCATTCTTAGCTGCGCTATCTGCCGTATATTGGTCCCTCCCCCTAAAAAAACTGCCCTTTAAAGTTTTTTCCTCAGAAGTAAAATATGTTTCAAAAGTTTCATCATAGCGGGGAGATAATATATCATATGTACCCGGACGGATATGCCCGTACTTGACCAGGAAATCCTCTTTTGAAAGAGTCCCCTCCCGATACATACGCCAGTCTCTGCCCATCTCCCTGTTGATAGTCTCCATGGAATTCATCAGTTTGTCCATCTCTGTCTTGGTAATAATCCCTCCATCCACAAAAGACCTCATAAATTGTACTGCAATAAATCCCGCCCTGGCAACCCCTGCAAAGGGAAGCGTACCATAAGTCTTACATTCCTCTATAAGCCAATAAATCTTATCCACCAGGGAAATATCTGACTCTATGATTGTATTATAATTTCTTTCCAGAATTTTTATCTTCTCTATATCCTTTTTATATAATCCTGTCTCAGGGTGGATAATCTGGTTAGTCAGTTCCAAAAGGGAAAATTCAATTCTCTTCAGCTCATTTTCATTAAAACCATATTCCAGAAGTACTTTTAATTTATCACTAATCCCCAGATAATAGCATGAGAATACAATTTCAAACTCAATCTTATCATGGTATGCCGGATATGTCTCTAGTCTCTTTAGATAGTAATTCACCAGCTTATCCGCAATTTTCTCATTGAGATTCTTTGGCACGAAAGAGTTAAAGGTAATCCTTGTATCGATATAGGGTATGCCACAGAAGGAAACCATCAAAGGATGCATTGTCAGGTCTCTGTACCCATAATTATGCCTCTGGTGCGCCCATATACTGTCTGTAACCAACTCCTTATATAGGGAGATAGAAAGCTTTTTGGGCCTGATTCCGAGAATCTCCGCAGGGTTCCAGTCCGGCATCACCCCAAAACAGGTTGTCTCACCCAGCAGGAATGG
Organism: Luxibacter massiliensis; assembly: GCF_900604355.1. Classification (NCBI taxonomy): domain Bacteria; kingdom Bacillati; phylum Bacillota; class Clostridia; order Lachnospirales; family Lachnospiraceae; genus Luxibacter; species Luxibacter massiliensis. The sequence goes on from NZ_UWOE01000001.1 coordinate 3,060,864, forward strand.
ATGAGGCTTGGATAGTTTCTGAATTTTCTTATAGATCCGCTTCAGCGGTTCCTGTAAATCTATCGGCTTATATTCCTGTTTCTTCCCTTTTGCTATAGGCCGGGCCTGGAGAATATAAACCTTGTGGTCCGCAGTGACTGCAAATTCTATGTCCAGAGCACGGAGCTTTGTCACTTCCTCTATCTTTCTGCACGTTTGGATAATTTGTGCCAGATCTTGATCCTCCAATAATGTAAAATCAGCTTTTTTATAGGCATAAAAAGTCTTTAAGCAATTCGTTTTACCGCTGGTCACTGCCTGGGTGTCACTTCCCTCCTGATAGTTTATAATATAATAATCATCAGAAGTCTCCAGATCCGCTGTGAAGGCAACCCCTGAGCATATAATTCTCTCCAGCATGGGCTGAATCAACACTTCCTCTGTTTCGTCAGTACTGCCATAAGAGCGAAAGACCTCATCGATCCCTTTTACCAAAGCATCTGTCTCCGGCTTAACATTTAATATAGAATGGTACTTCCCTGCACCCGACTCCTCCGCTGTATCTTCCCCTTTTGAGGAAGATCTTATAATAAGCCTAGAGTTTCTTAAATAGCGGATAACCTTCTCCGCCTCGCCTTTCTTGTTTTTTACATAATCGAAATACTTTAATCTATAAAGAGGCAGGATGTGAATACCCAAATTGCTCTCCCTTAAATACTCCAGCATTTGTGCTTTTGTATAATTCATCTGGCCGTCCCCCTTATTATTCTTCCCACACGGCGTCCCGGGCAAGAAATTCCTCCCAGTAAAATGCCTTAGAGCAGATAATCCCCTTGTTCCTAAGATAGTGATATAGTCTGATAATATGCGCGCCTATACCCTGTTTTTTCAAGTCCTGATACCAGGCTTCTTCAAAATCCAGGGATGAGATAACCACAGTGTCAATATCCTTTTTCTCTATATCCTCAGGAGCAATGACCTCCGCCCCAAGCCTGGAGGCAATACATTCCCGGTTTGCATCTATAATATAATGAATCCTTTCTCTCTGGGGCCAATCCAATGTAAACCACAACTGTACCGTATGTTCCCCGCCGCCTCTGACGGCTATGATGCTGCCCTGGGGGACGGTATCAAAAAGCTCTCTGACCGCCTGTCGTTTTTTCTTCTCAAACTCACCGTTTCTGCTATAGTAATTTTTAAAGGTACGATAAACATTCCTGGAATATCTAAATTTTTCTTCCTCAATCATATCCTCTGGATAAGGCGGACAGATATTACGCAAATGTTCCTCCCTCTCCTGGGTGAGCCTGCCCCCTCCAGGCCTATTGTTCATATACTCAACCCTTCCGTCATTATAACGGATATACCTATCCCTCTCTGTTATAATACCCTGATACCCAAACATACCATACAAATCAAAGGTTTTCATAGATAGCAAAACCTTTAAATACTTCTCATTATAATAATCCACATCTTGAACTATGGCATAATCACTTAAAGCACAAGAAAAATCCTGCTTTTTATCCAAAAGCAGCAAAATAAGCCTCTCAAAATTAATATAGCTAAATACCCCCTTTATCTTCCGGGGTTTTATATCTTTCTGGGCAACTCTGAATATGGTATGGTATTTATCAAATACTGTATGTCCATGGTCGCTCATAAAAACTTTATAGGCCTTTGCAGGCAGCAGTTTATTATAAAACGCTAATATATCATCTGTATACTTCCTAGATTCTATGATTTGCCCTTCCCGAACTTCTGCCTCATGACTATCCAGTATCTCTCCTACTGCTTCTTTAAAGGAGTATCCTTCTCCTGTCAGTCCGAAAGATATATAAGGGGAATGTGTATGAGGGAACTCATGGATCACAGCACAAATCTTAGACGGTGCCTGCAGCATATCACTGATGGCATTCCAACAAACTTCAGACAGTGGAGTATATATATTTTGTGTAGTACATGTCTCAACAGATTCATCTATCTGTTTTAAATAAGTATAAAATTTAAACGTATAACCTTTATTTTGTATATTTTTTATAAAACTGCTTTCACTACTTATATTCCTTTTAAAAGCTCTGTCATCTACCGTACGCTCCCCGGCAAAAAGTGTCCTGGCCGTAGGATTCGTATATGGGGTTACTGTATAGGCATTTTCAAAATCAATGGATACTCCGGCCATAGAGCTCAGAAAAGGCATATCCTTGTCCTCCCCATATTCCAGTGCATCTAGCCAAAAGATAATCATGTCCTCTTTATGCCTTTTTGACAGCCTCTGCTGTATGGATTCCAGCAAGAGCCGTACCTCTGACTGGAACTGGCTATACTCCTTTTCATAGGGAAATTTCTTTGAAGAATATTCCTGAATATATCGTTCTGCTAACATAAAGTTCTTAGTATAAACACAATCAAAAATCATCTTAGTGAGATACATTTCTTTTACCGCTTTATCGCCAGACACCTCATAGCCTCTTCTATCATAAAAAAATATTGCATTCATATCTATATGTTTATAATCATAAGTGGCCTTTCCGTCAGAGAACTCATGATATTGTTCACCAAAAATATCATAATAATTTCCCTCTAAAAACAGTCCTCTTGTCTCCAGATAATCATAAATGCTTATTGCCTGGATACCGCAGGAAGCCAGGTGAGAAATGATTTCTTTTCTGCTATAGTAGGATATAACTACAGCTCTTTTACATGTTGTTTTTATATCCTTCAGAATTTCTGGGGTCACTTGGTTATACTTTATTACATCCACATGCTTCAGGCAAAGGTCTTCCTGAATATAAGCACTATCCGTGTCACATGCTGACACCAGTATCATCCTATCCTTACCATAATCTCTAAAATATTCCCCTAAATATCTAAGCGCTTCCTTTCTCTTAGAATATCGCGGATGAAATCGGTCTATTTTATATTTTATAATTATCTCTTCCAACTCTCTGTCAATATCTCGCCCCATCTCGCTCTCCTTATGATTTGGGTTTTTATGCTATACCTTCCGCTCCTGCTGTGCCACTTCACAGTAGTCTGTATTGATCGTCAAAAATCCTTTGCATTTTTTACAAAGCTCACAATATCCTCTGTCACTGTACCCTAACATATATTCCAACAGTTCCATTCTTCTCTCATCCGAAAACCCTGTAAGAGAGTAGCTATCATTTTCGTGTTCCTGGACAATCCCTGCTTCTACTGCATAATCTGAATAATTGCACAAATAAATTTTTTCATTATGCAGTGAATTAAACAGAACATTACATGCGGAAAAATGTAAAGCCAATTTTTCACTGCTCTTTTGTTCTGAGTCTTTTTCTGCCAGCAGATTCAGCCATTGATCCACATAATTATCTATAACTTTTATCTTATACTGCTCCAGTTTTGTCTTTATCCTTTCATACTTTTCTCTCACCAGGGGGACATTTTCCCTGTAGTCGTCTAAATATAAGCTTATCTTATTTTCTGCCATTACCCTACAGAGCCGGTCATCGGGTAAAATAGTTGCATTTGTGGTCGTCGCAAGGGTGTGTATCTGGTGTGAGTAATTCTGGGAGATATACTCAAGCAATTCTGCCAGATGAGGATACAAAAAAGGTTCTCCTCCACATACATGGAATAAATCAATATAATCAATTGCTGAAAAAAAGCTATCCACATCCTTTTTTAGCTGCCCTATATCATAATGCTTCTTTTTTTGGTTGTAAGAAGTAAAATTCAAACAGCTTATACAATTTAGATTACATTTTGTAGTACATAGGAACGAAATAACTTTTACGTACAGCCTGTCCCATGCATACATAAAATATATAGGCATATAAAAATTAATGAACTCTGGATATAAAAATAGATTTTTCCCCTCCTCAAACCCATTTACCAGTAATTGATGCTTAAATAAATTCATATTCTGAAATCCCGCAGCTATAATAACAATATAATCCCTGGATCCCATCTCCAGAAACTCCGTAATAGGAACGGCCCTTCTTCCCATACAAGTCTCTTTTCTATTATCGATAAACCCTTCTACGCAATCCACAAATTTTAACCTGTTATACAGATCTTCTCCAAGTTCTCCGGCTCCATAAATATAGATCTTTTTGTGCCAGGTAAATACATTCCGGAATCTTTCAAACTCATGCCCTTTATTTTTCCACTTCATAAGTCTCATCTCCTCTTACAGATTATCTGTAATGTAGTCCCATATCTTTTTTCCCGCTAACTCTGTATCTCTATTTAGCCTGGTAGTATCCTGCATTTGGGAGTATCTTAGAAAATCCTCAAGGCTGCACATGGCCTCACTATATATTGTTTCTGCCTCCATATTATCCCAAATACAGCCTACCGGGAGCTGTGTATTTAACAATGTTGCCTGATTATTATCCATATTAATTTTTACAATTCCATTTCCGGTGTAAGGAAAAAGATATACTATATTTTCTTCTACAACACAATTCTCAGCAAATATCTGACCATACTCCGGTTCCATGCAAAATCCTTCTATAGTATTACAGTCAATAATCGTCTTTTCTTTTGACAGAACATCCACTCTAATAATTTTTGCCCCTTTATGCGGCAAAATCCACAGGCTGCCGTTATAGTACTGCATATCTGCAAAACATATCTCTCCTGGGTTGTACAGCACATCCATAATTGATATCTCTTCCAAAATTTTGTTTGTCACATAATCCCATTGGAGCAGCCTGTTTCCTTCCTGCATAATCATCCAGAAGTACTTTCCATCAAATACTACCGCCCTAACTGCCTTTTCCCCTATTCCATTAATCTGAATATAATCAAACCTTTGATTGGAAATATCATACCTCTGCACATATGGGCCTAATCTGCAAGCCCGCCAAATACAATCTTCTGCCAACGTATTCCCATAGAATATAGGAAGATTGCCTCCATTGCCCAAAGTTCCGATTTGCTGCTCGTAGCAGGAATCTATCAATACAATTTTATCCTCATCTAGTACCAGACAGGGAATTTTACTGCTGTAATAAATGGGCATCATATACAAGATGCCTTGGTAAATAACGGGATTAAAATCTTTTCCCAGGGTTTCCATATCAGTATACTCTTCTTTATCTGCCCCCATCCCTATATACTGTGATTCTTCTGTCAATGTATTAAACTTAATCACGGAACCAGCATATGAGGGAATAAAATATATAAACTCTTTATATAAGACAGAATGTGTATATGTGGCTCTTTCGTATGCACCCAGCTTAGCATTCCCTTTCCTGCAGGATATTGTGTGATTCTCTTCGTTGTAAATAAAAATACAATTATATTCCCAACTGTACATATAAATCTTATTGCCAGACTTTTCAGCACACAAACATCTTGCCTGTCTTTCCTTCTGGAATATTTTAAAGCTGTCATACTCTATATAGTACATAGGTTTGCCTGTAATCTCATATAGCTGGCTCACAGAACTTTGTTCCTCCCCAATATAAGCATCCGATACCGCAATGGTGCGTTCCAGGCTCGGGGTATCATCATAAACGCCATTCCCATCCCTCTTAAACTTCTCAATAAGCTCCACATACCGGCTATAGGCCTCTGGGTGAAATGTCTGAAGGGTTTCCAGGCTCAAAGGATGCGGCCGCCATAAAAGCGCCGTATTAGGATGCCTCCCAATACACTCTATGATTCCCTGGACCTTATCCAGAAATAGATCCACTTGATTCATCAATCCATCCAAATGAGTATTATAAAAATATACTTTTTTCCCACTTAGTACAGACCATTCTGTTGGTACGCCTGTATATTCTTTCTGTCCTTTCAAAACCATATCAAACTTAGGAGATCCTAATGCTTCCACTTGTTCCTGCCTAATCCCATTTTTTATATATTGCTGCTTAAGATCTTCTGACTGCACAATGGTTTTCCAAGAGTTTTTTACTCCCGGCAGGACTGTCATGGAATCTTTCGTATATTTTTTCGATACATAATATGGAATATATACAAGATGGTCTGTATACTTCACCAACTCACTGCTGAAGTATGTCTCTTTAAGCTGCGTTACTCTGTTATAGGCGTCATAAGGATTATGTATAAAAATAATGTCCGGTTTTCTGTCCGCCAGATCAAATGTCCGGTAATCTGCTATTTCAACAAACTGAGCTATTTCCTCTCCTTCATAGGACTCTGACACAATATTTCTGTTCTTATCGAAATTGTAATAGGGTATGGGCACAACATATGCCTGGAACCTGGAATCCTTTTTACAAGCATCATATATACTCTGAAAACAATCCCACATAGAGGCCTTATAGGGCAGAAATACAACCTCAGAAACCTGGCACTCAAACCCCTCGTTAATATCTGACTTGATAAGCCTTAGTATATTTTCTATCTTACGGATCTGCCCCTTCATCATACTTCTCTTCCCATACATTAGGCTTAACTGGTAAATCAGTTCACAGTATTCTTCCAAGTGCGAAATAACCGTCTCCGGGTTTTCCTCAGTACTTTCAATATTATTCCCGATACCCAAGGCAGTCTCCTGGCATACAGCACACAATTCAGTCAATTTCTCTAAATTCCCAAGGTTACAAAAATAGGAATTTGCTCTGAAAAGCGTGCCCAGAATCTGCAGAATACGTTCTTTATGTATAAATTTCATTGCTGTAACCTCCTTATGCCAGTGATCCCTTTTTTACCACGATAAATCGTTTTCCTTTATATTGTGGAGTCCACGCATCCTGTATTGCCCACCCTTCAAACATCTTCTTTTGATACAGGAGGTGTTTTTCATCATGTGAAACCTCAGGAAGTTCACCTATCAGAATCCCCTGCTTTGTTACACGCTGTATTTCCTGCACAGCCTTTCTTGCATACTCCAAGGATTCAAAGTATAGGAAAACTCCCCAACAAAAACATTTATCAAAATACTTATCTTTAAATGGGATGTCGTCTGCCTCTGCATGTATAACGGAATTTCCAAAAAACTGAATATGTTTCTCCACCAGGGGCATTGAATAATCCATCCCTATATATTTACATTCCATATACTGGGCCAGTGCGCCAGCACCGCACCCCACCTCCAGCACTCTGTCCTCTGGCTGAATATCTAATTCCCGGATGATTTTATCTGCGGTCACTCTGATGTCCGCTTTTGACTTTTCCCAACCGTCATAAATATACAGATCCTCAACAGTGCCTTCCATTTCCCCCTTTTGTCTCCAAATCTCTTTCCAGGTTCCTCTATATTCCATATGGCTTTACCCCTCCCCCAGTATACTCTCCTTCATAGGCAGCGTATGATAAAGGACATCTGCAATTTCTTTATATCCCACAACATGCTGGTGCCCTTGCTCCATAAGCACTCTTATCAACTGCTCCGGCTCATCCGTTGTTACCACAGTCAGGCATCTTATATCTCGAATCTGCTCTGGCGCAAGACAGGGCCTGCCATCTATATTTTCCCCCTGTTTTCTGATATCTGAATCACACCAGGCAAGAATATGGATGCCCCTGTTTTCTAAATCCTTAAAAAGTCTTTTTCCATTTCTCCCTGCCCCATACAGGATAATATCATGGGAGTTTCCCAGTTGGTATAGGTACCTTTTTAGTTCCTCCCTCTGTAAACCTGCATCTTTAGGTTCAGGTATTTCCATCCACCTTTCTCCAGCATAACGAAAGCACTCCTCCCAGGCCATTTCTCTGTAGTATTCTGTAAGCTGGCAATAAAAAGCATATTGGGACCCAAATGAATAAAGTATGTCATCCTGTGAAATCTGTTCCATCATTTTCATGGCCAGTTCTATGCAATTTTTCGTGTACTCTGGATCATCCTGAGTCCCCTGTTTCTCATGTATTCTATAATCTACAAGCTCTTTTTCTATATAAATGGTCTGATGTGACTTAAATGCCCTGAACCACATATCATAATCCTGAGATGTACGTAAAACTGGGTCAAATCTTCCCACTTTCTTAAAATATTCCCTGTGAAGAAGTACTGACACTGTATTAAGGAGGCCAAAGAAAAGAGGATATACCCCCTTTGTCACATTTTCCTTGAGCAGCCAGAGGGGAAAGGAAAAGGGCTGCCGTTTCCCGGATTCCTGGAAATAAAAATTCCATCCGCTCCATACGATCGACATTTCATCTCCGCTATGTAAAATAGCCTCCATCTGCATCCTAATTTTATCAGGGTGGAGGATATCGTCATGGGGAAGATAGGAGAAATACTGGCCCTCCATATTTTCAATCCCTAAATTCAAGGCAGTAGAAACACCGCCATTTTCCTTAGAAAAATATCTGATTTTACTGCCATATGACAAAGCAACTTCCTCTGTATTGTCCTTTGACCCATCATTTACCACAATAACCTCGCAGTTTTTATAGCTTTGGTTCAGGGCACTGTTGATAGCTTCTCTCATAAAGTCAGCGCCATTATATACAGGTATAACAATAGAAACCTTTGGTTCTCTCATAACAGTCCTTTCTCCCCTTAAAATAACAGCTTAAACGGCAGAAACCCTTCCGCATACTGTACTGCATTGGAATAACCCCACACTTTATTTCTTCTTATGTTATTTTCAAAAAGCGTATCCTCGGAGGCTCCGAACCTCTGGTGTTCTATACCATATTGGTCCAGCGCTTCTCTCTTTTTATCAATATAATCAGAAATATCAAAAAATACTGTCGGATAAAAGGGTTTCTCACATACATACAAGTTGCTCTGATAAATCAGAATATTATCGCAATGGCGGGCAGCGGTCTTACTGATCTTACCTGCCGCACAGTGGTCCTGATTTGTATCAAACTCGCTGTGCACAAAGGCCGTATCTATCCGGTAATCCAGTATAATCTTTTCTACTGCCTGCATAATCTCAGTGGAATATTCAAGCTGGCATACGGGCCTTTGAGGAAAGTCTGTAATCTCCTCCACGCCAAGAATCTGCGAGGCCCGTCTGCTGTCCTCAATACTGTCTGACCTGCTGGTTTTCTTATTATAAGCGCTCTGGGCCACTTCATTGTCTGTTAATGTCACCTTATACACCTGGCAGCCTTCAGCCACAAGTTTTGCCGCGGTTCCTCCTGCCCCGAGTTCGGCATCATCATAATGGGCACCTATGATTAATATTCTTTTCATTCTTTTCTCCAAACCTTTTCATCTATAATTCTTGTATAACTTTGGATTAACCTAATGACGGTTCCAGATACATCCGGCTCTTCATAATCTGGGACTACGGAATTAACCGTCTCCATCCTTACAGCCATATCTACTGACTGTAAGAGAGATTCTTCTGTAATGCCTCCAATAATAAACCCACCTTTATCCAGGGCTTCCGGCCTCTCTGTGGAGGTCCTGATACATACTCCTGGAAAATGGCTGACCGAAGCCTCTTCCGGCATTGTCCCGCTGTCTGAGACAACACAATAGGCCTGCTGCATCAATTTACTGTAATCCGTAAAATTAAAGGGAGGCATCTTCTGTACTAAAGGATGGAATTTAAACTTTCTCTTTTCTATCCACCCTTGGCTTCTGGGGTGCACAGAATAGATAATCGGCATTTTATAATGCTCTGCCAGGCTGTTTACTGCATCCATCAGTCCCATAAAGTGTCCTTCGTGGTCTACATTCTCTTCTCTGTGGGCTGACAGTACAATATACTTTTTCTCCTCCAGTTCCAGACGCTTAAGAACATCACTTGCATCAATACGCTGCTTCTGGGCCAGTATCACTTCCTTCATGGGGGAGCCTGTGACATAAATGTGCTCCTTCCTAATCCCTTCTGCCAGAAGATAGCGCCTTGCATGTTCGGTATAAGGCAGATTTATATCTGCTATATGATCCACAATACGCCTGTTCGTCTCCTCTGGAAGATTCTCGTCAAAACAGCGGTTCCCGGCCTCCATGTGGAAAATTGGGATTTTCAGCCTTTTCGCCGCAATAGCAGAGAGCGCTGAATTAGTATCCCCCAATATTAGCAGTGCATCTGGATGTTCCTTTTCCATCAAAGCATATGATTTAGCGATGATGTTTCCCAGTGTATCTCCTAAATGCCCGCCCACCACATCCAGATAAAAATCAGGTTTTCTAATCTGCAGATCTTCATAAAAAATATCATTTAACGTATCGCTGTAGTTCTGGCCTGTATGGACAAAAATATGTTCAAAAAACAAATCTGCCTTTTTAATAATTTCCGACAGCCTGATTAACTCCGGCCTTGTCCCTACGATGGTCATTAATTTCAATCTCTTCATTTCCAGCCTCCTTACATCCAGTTCTTATTTCTTTTGTATCCAGAGACTTCCCCCATGGGGCTTTTCCTTCAGCGGCCAATGCTCCAGATAAAGATCCCCATATTCTTGCTCCATAAAATTCTGGAAGAATTTGATAGAATACTCCTGATTATTCTGAAGAAACGCCCTGAGCACATACAGTTCATTCCAAATCATATCTGAATGCAGGACCCACTCTTCAGGATACTCAAAGGGGTAGAATATATCATGGAAGTGTATATAAACCCCACTTTTTAGTCTGGGCAGTATCTCAAACAACAGATAATTTACATCGGAGCCAGCTTTTGATACATGTGTAGAATCAATAAAAAGTATATCCCCAAACTCCAGTTGTCCAAAAAACTCCAGCTCCACTTCCTGAAGACCGCATTCCTGCAGATATATATCGTCTGTCTCTTTGCATAAGGATTTAAGCAGCGCTGGATAAGGTTCAATGAAAGAGCACTGTACAGAATGATCTAAATAGTATTCATTTGTATCCAGTATGACTGCTGAAGAAAATCCGGATCCAACCTCAATGACCCTGCGCGGCTTAAGCAGCCTGAGCATACAATGCAGGGCCACTGTGTCTCCGGCTGCCAGGCTGGGATTTCCATGATAGTAGCGGAATCTGCTCTCCTCTTCCTTCCCCTGCCATCGGGGCAGGGTACTATAGAGGCCCTGCATCTCCTTTAAAAGCGCAGACTGTTCCCTAGTATTCATGGATATATCCAAGACTTCTTTGTCCCGGGAAAATATGCTTTTCCTATTTCTTTCAAGATACTGAAAATCTGGATACAGAGAGTAATAATGCCCTATAGGAAACAATGCTGTCTCTTCTTTCGGAAGAAAATAAAATAAGTCCATAATTTCTTTTGGGACTACTCGTCTGAATCGGTCTGTTTTCAGCCTCAGATATATATCAGCTGCATTGGACGGAGAAACCATCACCAGAACATCGTCCTTTATTTCTTTCAATTCCTCATATCCAATACAATGGACGCTTTCTATCATGTTCCCCTTTTTGCTTTCGCTGTTGTCGCAAAATAAATCCACTTTCTCCCCGCAGTCCCTCAATACATGTAAGAGCCTGATTCCATTCTCTCCTGCCCCAAAAATTACCAGCTTCGTCTTAGCGTCAATAGAACCCAGATATGCACGCAACAATAATTTTTGTCCAACCTTCATTTTTTCTATGCCTCCCAGAGTCCTAATTCTTCCTGGATATATTTTAACCCCAGCAAAGTCTCCTTTACTTCTTCTACATTCAATTGCTTTGTACTGTCTGAAGTAAACTCCTCTATTTTTGCCTTTTCTATCTTTCCCTTTTCAAAATAATTATCATAATTTAAGTCCCTGTTGTCTGACGGCACCTTATAAAAATCTCCCAGATCAAAAGCCTGGCTGCATTCCTCCTTAGTCAGGAGTGTCTCATTTTGCTTCTCCCCATGCCTGACGCCAATATACTGTATTGGATTCTCTGCATGAAAAAGCTCCTTTACCGCCTGAGCCAGAACACCGATAGTACATGCTGGTGCTTTCTGTACAAAAATATCGCCTGCCTGCCCATGTTCAAATGCAAACATTACCAGATCGACCGCCTCGTCCAGACTCATTAGAAACCTTGTCATATCCGGGTTTGTAACTGTAATTGGTTTCCCTTCTTTTATCTGTTTTATAAAAAGGGGAATGACAGACCCCCTTGAGCACATCACATTCCCATATCTGGTACCACAGATAACTGTTGAATCTGTTGTCCTGGATTTAGCCACAAATACTCTTTCCATCATTGCCTTGCTGATTCCCATTGCATTAATTGGGTATGCGGCCTTGTCCGTGGACAGGCAGATGACCTTCTCAACCCCGGCCTCAATGGCCGCAGTCAGTACGTTGTCCACGCCCACTACATTTGTTTTAACAGCCTCCATAGGGAAAAATTCACAGGAAGGCACCTGCTTCAGAGCCGCGGCATGAAAAATAAAGTCCACAGCATGAATTGCATCCTTTACGCTGCGGTAATCTCTCACATCCCCTACATAATATTTGATTTTAGGATTCTGGTAATGCCTCCTCATATCATCCTGTTTTTTCTCATCTCTGGAAAAAATTCTGATTTCCCGGATATCAGAATCCAGAAAACGCTCAAGCACGGCGTTTCCAAAGGAACCTGTACCTCCTGTGATCATCAGAACTTTATCTGTAAATACACCCATTTGCTTTCTCCTTATCTGCCGGCCTGATATAGTGGGTACAGGCTCTTATGCTCTTTCATCCACCCTGCCAGCTCTTCAATCATTTCTTCATATCCCGGAACCGTATATTGAAAATCTGTTCTTGTATTAATCAAAGATTTATCACTAATCACTCTGCCGTCCGGCCGTATCTCAACCTGGCCGCCCCGCATATGCTTATTAAACAACTTCAGCAGCTCATACTTTGCAATCCATCTGTTATTCACTAAATGGTACAGGCCGCTTATATTTTGATTGATAGCCGCCTCTATCGCTTTGGCAAGCTCAAGGGTTGTCACTCCCGACCAGATCACTCTCTGATACCCGCTTACTGTCCCGGCCTGGTTTAAAAACCAGTGCAGTAACCCTACGCCGTCCGCTTTTAGCTCCGGCCCGATAATAGAAGTACGCAGAGTCAGGTTTTTATCATCCTTCACCTCGCCCAAGGCCTTGCTTCTGCCATAATAAGTATCCGCATCTGGTTGGTTGGTTTCTGCATATTTTCCCTCTTTGCCCGAAAACACACAATCTGTACTAATATGTATAAGCCGCGCCTCAGACCCCTTCAAGCATTCTGCCACTAAGTGGGGGAATGCACTATTAATATAAATGCCTTCCCAAAGATCCTCATCTACTTTTGTATTTAATACGCCCACTGCATTTACAACTGCGTCAAATTTATTTTCCTTTAGGACCTGCCGGATATGCCGCTGATCCAGGACATCCCCCTGTACCCACTGGCTGCAGCATTCACACGGCGTCCTGGAGTAGCCTATTATCTCGTGCCCCACTTCCCTAAGATATGTGCCGGCCATATGCCCGGCCATGCCATTGGCGCCGAATACTAATATCCTCATAACTCCTCCTTCTATAGTGTAAGAATTTTGTTATAGATTTCATGTAATCTGAATTTTCTCTTTAATCCCATCTATTTCAAATGTCTCTCCCTATCCACTTCCCAGCTTAGGGCAGCCGCAGCCATTCCTGCTAAACCTTACCTCTTTCTTCCCGCAATAGCTTTTCATATAGCTGTACATGCCTCTCAATATACAGCTCATATGTGTACTCCCTGGCCGCCAGTTCCCTTCCCGCTTCTCCTTTACTGCGCGCGGCCTCTGCATTCTGCACCATATATTCCAATGCCTTTTTCAGCTCTTCTATGTTCATATACTCCACGGCCATGCCGCACATAGACCCATGAATCATCTCCTCCACAGCAGTATCCTTAAAGCACACTACAGGCACTCCAGCCGCCATTGCCTCCACAGCCATAAGCCCGAAAGACTCGGCCAGGGAGGGCATTACAAACAAATCACAGCAGGCAAAGAACTGTTCTATGGTTTTATCATCATTCACCCATCCAAGCTCTCTTATCCTGAATTTTTCCTTTATTTTCCTGGGTATCTCCCCTCCGCCAACAGTGAGCAGGGATACTTCTTCTTTTCCATCCAAATTCTCCAACGCCTTATATAAAAAGTCACAGCCCTTCACTTTATCATCCTCACTGCGGAATCCAATAACAAAAGATTCCTGGGGCAGAGAGAACTTTCTTCTCATTTCCTTTTGATCCCACACCCGGCACATTCTTTGTTTTACCCCGAAGGGGATCCTGACAATATCCGTAAAATGCCCTGTCAGGGGACTGGCCTTTATGTAATCTTCCATAAATCTGGAAGCCACCACAATCGTGGGATTTATCTGCTTAAATACCTGCCTTTTTATCTCCCACATTTGACGGGTATGGTCCTGTCTCATCTCAAACCATTTGTACTCCAGATTCCTGCAGGAACCGCACCCCGTTTTCCAGCGGCCGCACTGCAGCGGATGCACGCAGTTGCCGGTCACAATCCATGGATCGTGGATGGTCCACACAGATGTTTTATTTTCCATCAACAGGGGCAGATCCAAAAGCGAAATAAAATTATTGTGCAAAATATGATAGTGTACAATATCTGCTTTTTCGTAACACTCCATCTTTTTTAATTTTTGTCCATATGGATATAAGAGATGGCTTATAGAAAACCGCTTTTCTACATGCTTGATTTCCTCCTGTATGGCAGGGTCTGCACCCACCCCATATACCCGGCCGTCATGGCTTAACTTGTCCCTCACAGCCTGGGACGCCTGTATGCCCCTCTCATTTAAGGATATCTGCAAATCATAGCCGTTAAAAATTCTCCCCATTAAGTCAGAATAATTCACCTGAAGTATGTTCAATCTACTGTCTCCTCTTATCTGCGTTCCTCAAAATATTCACAAGGGCCTCTTCGAACTTATCCCCGGTTCCAGGCTCCGGCAATTTTGCCCTGTCGGCTTCTTTCTTATAAAATGCTTCCCGGAACCAATCTATCTGCCTGATTTTCTCAGGTTCAAAAATGTCCAGGCCCCCCTCGTTTTTATAAGGATTGATAATTCCCTGGCCTGCCATGCCTAAAATATCTTCCCGGGTATATACATGGGGAAAGCAGGCCAGGGTAAACTGTTGTTTCAGTATATGGGGATTTTTAATGCAGATGAAAATCACCAGTTTTTCTTTATCCTTCTTTTCCAGCTCCTCATAAGAAATACAGCTCACATCATCCAGCACAAACCCCCACTTCTGTTTATCTTTGTCACAGAACATTGCGGTCTGTACCCCGCTGTCTTTCAATAAAAAATAACATTCCAGTCCATACTGGCCGGCTCCATAAATACACACCTCATAATGCTGGTTCAATATGGCTGGAAGAACCGTTTCCTTCCTAGGAGGGTTCTGTATAGACCATGTATCAAACTGGCTTTTGGTCACCACTGCCGGAAATCCTCTTGCCTTTAACCCCTCCACAATCCCGTCCACCTCAAGTGCAGCGGCAATCACAAGAATTTCCTTCTTAAATCCCTCTGCCTCTTCCGGAGAAATGCAGGGTAGTCCCTCTGCCTCTTTCCTCGACATATCTCTGTCTATAAACCCTTCCGCCTCAATCCCTCTTATTTGCATGTCAAGCAGCAGCCTTTTCCCATAATTTCCAGCGCCGTAAATATAGATTCTTTTATCCTGCAGAAACTGAGGAATCTCCTCTGCCCCGCACCTATAATCTGCCTCGTAAGCCAGATACCAAAGACACTTCTTCCAACTCCTCTTTAAATGTTTCTGGGGCCAGATATTTAGCAGCATCTGGTAATAATAGTTATAGCCGCTGCCGTAAGCAGCTTCTCTTTCCTTAGAACCCACCTCTTCTAAAAACATTTCATACATATTGTCCGCATCCTGGTGGACCGTCTGTATGTTCCGGCTCCCCTGCCCTTCATGATACCGGACTGCATATAATGTCTCTGGTATATATTGCATACCTTCCTTTTTCAAAATACGGAATAAATACTCAAAATCCTGGGTTGTCTTTAACTGTTCATTAAATTTCCCATACTTTTCTATGATTTCTTTCCCCAAAAGAACTCCGCCGAATTGAATCATCCCATTTACCACAGGAAATACCCCTTTTTCCAAAAAACATGCCGGATAGCAGTGCCCTGCAGTCACAGAGGATTTCAACCCTCCCTCCCGCAGAATATGGTAATCACAAAAAGAGGCCTTATATCCGCTGCTCTCCATCTCCCCTACCTGTCTGGCGATTTTCTCTGGGTAATAGATATCGTCATGGGAGAGCCAGGCAAAGTAATCTCCCTGCATGTTTTCCAAAGCAAGATTCAGCGCGGAGGCTGTCCCTCCATTTTCCTTTTTGAAATACTTAATTCTGTCCCCATAGGACAGGGCAATCTTCTCCGTCTCGCCATGATCCCGGGAACCATCGTTTACGACGAGTATTTCGCAATTTTCATAAGTCTGGGCCAGCGCACTGTCTATGGCCTCCTCCATAAAATCAGATCCGTTGTAAACCGGAATTACAATTGTCACAAGGGCTTTTCCCATTGCTTTCCCACCTCAATATAATGTGTATTGATATCGCAGCCTCCATGGCAATACCGGCACATGGTTAGATACCCCCGCCTGCCGTACCCCGCGTCAAACTCAAGCAGGCGCAGCTTGTCATTAGGTCTGTCCCCTAGCTCTCTTAAATCCAGCATGTTCTCCGGGTCATACTCCCTCGAAAGAGCCTGCTCAGCAAACCTGGCATTAATGCAATACCAGATCTTCCCATCAATATACCCCCTGCACAGTGTCCGGCACCGGTCAAAAAAACCTGCCATTTCTTCCTCACTCTTGTCAGGATGTACGGGCCTTTCAAACCCAAAATCTACCCACTGGGCCGTGCTTAACAAATACGTAGGGATCCCCCCATCCTGGAATCTTCTATAGTTTTCCAGAACCTGCTCTTTTATACTTTCTACTGCCTTTGTATAATCGCTGATCTCCGCATATATCCCATACTTTTTCATGCACTCCAAAAGAGAAGCAGAGGGCCTAATAGTCCCATTGGTTATAACCTTTACGGTGCCTGCCCTGTCTCCATACCTCTCCCCGAGATGGCTAAGGATCTCTCCTAATTCCTGATTCAGAAGAGGCTCGCCCCCTGTAAAGGTGAAATCGCAGATAAAGTCTATTTTTTGGAATGCCAGATCTATTTCTTCCTTCAGGCTTTCAACAGAATATTTCTTTTGGTACTGGAAATAGGGGAGCCGGATAGAACACTTTTCACATCGCAGGGTACATTTCTCTGTGACGATACAAGACAGGGAATGTACCACGGTCTTTCCATATTCATAGAATGCAAGCACTGGAAAATCATGCCGCATAAATTCACCATATGTCCTGCACACCTTCCGCCCTGCCTTGGAAAAACTCTCCAGATTTCTGCTTACAGGAATTCCAATCTCATCGTGCAGGGCCATTAATATAAGAATATCTCCCTTATCTTCTGCAATCAGCCTCTCCATCTCAGGTATGCCGATTACATCCAGCCCACAATACTTCGTACCGCCTTTATATTGATCCACGAAAGCACTGACCCGCCAGTCTGTCACCGTATTTAATGCCCGGAACACTCTTTTCCCAATCATGCCCGCGCCATAAATATAAATGATTTTATTTTTATATGCCTCTATGATAGAATCCTTCACAGTGTCAAATTCACTGCCCGGTGTTTTCCATTTCATATCTCCACTCCTGTCATATCAAGCCTGGACACTTTCGAATGTGACACTCTTTTTTCTTTGGGAGGCAGTTTCATATAGTCTCCATAATGCCCCCGCAGATAAATGTCATACTCCGCAAATGCCCGGAATTTATGGCCCTCAAACTCCAGTTCCGTAAATTGATCGAAACACTTCGCCGGAAGGCCATATCTGCAGCTCCTCGGGTATTCAAGCGTATAATGGCTGATCAGCTCTGTCTTTTTTCTATTGCAGGCCTTGGCCAGCCTGTCCCTCAGGGCAAAGGCCTTTTCCCTTGATATATGGCCCAGCAAAATATAGGCTGCCCAGGATCCCAGTCCCTTTGCCTGCCTGGCTCCTAACGGGGCATAGAGTATTTTTCTGACCAAATAACAGAGCAAATGATGAAGCCTTCTCAATATCGGGTTATCCGGCACATTATCTGCCACGAAAATATCTATAAAGACCCCTGTCTCCTGCTTCATAAACTCTTGTCCAAGCCGCACATGTTCCGTATTACGGCGCCTTATCTTCGCCCATCCCCAACGGTAATGGGGATCACTTTTATAATCCTGCAGAAAAAACTTCTCTGGATCTAATTCATTCCTGCACGCCTGCCTGAACCGTTGGTATTCTTCCCTCAGCATAATCACGTCAATGTCGTCATCCCAGGGTATAAACCCTTTGTGCCTGACAGCTCCCAGAAGGGTGCCTCCATCCAGAGAATAGGCAATTCCATGTTTCCTGCATATCCTGTCTGTCTCAAGCAGCATCTCCAATTCTATATGCTGCATCTTTTTCAGTTCCTTAGGTGAAACTCTATATTCTCTGGCCTGTCTCATTGTCCGTACTGTCTCCCTGCCTGTTTTGCAGGCATTACTTTATTTGGATTGATATCAATGTACCCGCTGCATCTTTTACAGAATTCCACATATCCTTTCTCGTTATATCCCATCCTGAATTCCATAAGCTCCTTACATCTGCCGGGGGTATATTTCTTTAAGTCAAAGTACTCTGTCTCATCCGTCCCCGCCAGGCCCGCGACCATGGCATAGCTGGCATAATTACAGCTGTAAATCCGCCCTCCCCTTAGTTCCTGCCAGGGTACATGGCAGCTCTCAAACTGTTTCTGCAGGCGGAATTCACTCCAATCCTCATGGTTGGTGGCGGCAGGCGCCAGGTCAATCCATTCATCTGCTTTATTGACCTCATATTTCACATGGTGCTTCTCTAATTCTATTAATAGTTCATCAAAAGTCTCTCCACTTTCTGGTACAGCCTCCCGGTAATCATCTACAGTCAGCTCTGTATTATGCTTTGCCAGTAATGCAAGGAGTTCTGGCTTAGGTAAGACTGTACCGTTGGTAACTGTCCTTAATATCTGAATCTTCTCCCGGTAATTAGCGTCAATATACTCCACCAGCCGTCCCATATGGGGATATAACATAGGTTCCCCGCCGCTAATGTGAAACAGCATAATAAAATCCACGCAGGAAAAAAACAGATCCACATCCTCACGGATCTGCTCCCAGGGACGCTCGTCAAAATGCTTCATATATGTGGTAAAATTCAGACATGCCTCACAGCGCAGGTTACACCGGGTGCTGGGGAGGAAGGAGATGGACGGCATATACACCCTTCCTTTTGCATAGGCCTCATATACGGACATGAACATCTCCATAGTAAATACATTCTCACCCTGCACAAACCCCTTGATCATCAACTGCTGCATAATTGGCAGCCTGGTATATGGGGATACTGCCACAATAATCCCCGTGGAAGGGCCTGCCTGCCCCGCTGCCTGCTCCAGGGACAGCACAGGCTTGCCGTTAAAAAGCGTGCCCTGCTTCTCGGGGGCATTATCTATAAATCCCAGGATGGGAATCTCCTTTTCCAGGAGGCCATATAATATCCCTCCATATTCCCCTGCCCCAAACAGATAAAATCGGTCTTTTTTCTCTATATTGTTGTAAACATCGTCAAATTCGTGTCCTTTATTCTGCCATTTCAAGATCCTTTTCACCTCTGCTTTTCAATTGTTTTAAAATAGAGATTGTCCTGCGTACACCTTCCTTCACACTATATCTCTCCTGATAGCCAAGTTCTTCTAGCTTGCTTCCATCCAGAAGGGCTTTTTGGGCCTTAGAATACCCGGCCTGCTCTGTATCCCCTGGAATTTCAAAAACTACTTTTGTGCCGCAGTCAGCCGCAATAAAACGGGCCAGCTCCCCTAAAGTAATATGCCCCCCATCTCCGGCCACATTATAAGCCTCTCCAGACTCTCCCTTAAGCATAACTGTCAAAACGCCTGCAGCAGCATCTGCCACATAGGTATGGGTATAGAGTTGCTTTCCCTGGCTCTTTAGGACAATATCCTCTCCTGCCGCCCCTTTCTTAATAAACTGGGCTGCCGCCTTACTGTCATCCATCCTCATATTAGGCCCGTATGTCCTGGCCAGCCTGGGTATCACATAGTCCAGGTTTTTCTGCCTTCTGTACGCCTGGCAGAGAGCCTCCCCCGCACGCTTCCCCTCTGGATAACCCGCCCGCAGGGTATTAGAATTAATATAGCCGCAGTAATCCTCCTTAAACTTCTCTGTGTCCCCTCGGTTTTGTCCATAAATCTCTACAGATGACAGGAACACGAAACGCCTGGCCCCTGCCTGGGCGGCATATTCCAGCAAATGGTCTGTGCCCACAATATTGCTTCTCACAGTCCCGATGGGATCCGACGCATATGCCATGGGATGGGTATTGCTGGCAGCCTGTATGACATAATCCGCAGCTTCTATCCCATGTACGCCGCTGTTTATATCACAAGGAATAAATGCAAACTCCTCATGGCCCCTATATCGTTTAAACCGTTCTTCTCCCTGCCTCTGATCTCTCCCCAGGGCCAAGACTTTCAGCTTCTGCCCTCTGTGTTGATTCCGGTACATGAAAACATCTGTCAGAAAGCCCCCGATCATCCCGGAAGCCCCTGCCAGAAGAAGAACTGAAGAATTTAATTTATCCCAATCCAGAGGAAGAGCTGCCGTCTGCTTTACATCTTCTGCATACAGGGCATTATCCATAAAATCCATCATTTTAACCAGTCATCCTTTTCTGTCCTTAAATATCCTTTAAACAATTCCAGGTCATCTCTTGTAGTCAATTTGATATTTTTTTCTGAACCAGCGGCAAAATATAACGTTTCCCCTAAATCCACCATCATGGTGTTGGTATAGGAAGAACCATAGATACCTATTTTCTCTTCAAATGCTTTGTGGTATGCCCAGTTCAGTTTCTCATATGTATAAGCCTGGGGCGTGGAAACCCTGCGCAGTGTCTCCCTTGGTATATATTGGCGGGTGGAATGCTCATCCTCCATCACAAAAATCTGTTCATTGTAAGGGAGGGACGTGACTGCATTGCCGTACTGCCTGCACTTTAGGATCACATCTGACAATATACTCTCATCCACCAGAGGACGGATACCGTCATGTATGACCACAATATCGTCTGGACTGCATACATCCTCAAGATGGTACACCCCATTTCGGATAGACTCCTGGGCCGTATCCCCGCCGTCAATTATCCACTTCAGTTTGGTAATATTAAACTGGCCGGCATAAGCCTTGAGCAAATCCCGCCAGCCTGCCAGACACACCACCTCAATGGCGTCTATATCTGGATGCCTCTGAAAACTCTCCAGCGTATAGATCAGCACTGGCTTGTCATACACATTAATAAACTGCTTTGGTATATCCTGGTTCATCCGCTGGCCCCAGCCAGCCGCAATAATAACTGCTACATTCATCCTAGCCACAAGTCCTTTCGTGATAATGCCAGAGGCGACCTCAAAAATAAAGGATCCAGCTTCTGTCTTTCCACATAATACGGTATTCCCAGCTTTTCCAGCTGTGCAGACGCCTCCCGGCAGTTACGCATTGCTACAATTACCAGTGCTTCCTCCTGTTCATCCGCCAGTACCTCCACTGGGCTGCACAGGATTCCGTCAATCATCTGGCCATGCTTTTTACGATTGTTATCCACAAAATAGGCAGGCTTCACCAGACGGCTCTCCAGGTCATACTTCACCCGGATTCCATATTGTCCTGACCCGAATATAACGACTTTCCTGGCCTGTCCTTTTGACAGGGCCGCCAGCCTGCCCCAAAACTCCTCTGCTCTATATTCTTCATCTTCCAAAGCTGGAAGCCTTCTGATACGCTCCTCTACTTCTGCCAGTTCCCTGCCGCCGCCGTAGCTCTTAATAAATCCGGCCATCCTGCCAAGAAAAACGCCTGCATCGCCAAAAACCCGCCTGATCTCCTGATCATCTAACATACGGATAAGCTTCCCATACTCCTTCCTGGTCTCCTCATAATAACAAGGTATGGTACAAGACCCCGCCTGTCTGTGTTCTCTCACCACATGGAGCACATTGGGGAGAAATATAGAGTCCTGCCCCCGGAACAAACGGAACCACATATCTATATCCTGTATTGTCTGCAGATTTTCATCAAAGAACCCCACACGGGCGAAATGGCTCTTGTGGATCAGGGCACTGCAGGCATGGAGCTGGAGCTGCAGCACAGAAAAAACAGAGTTGGTTATCTGGCCTTCCTTGTAATAATCCAGAAAATGTGTCTGGGTCTTAAAGCCTGTATCCTGATCGTAAAATTCGTACTCCGCCTGCACGAGGGCGGCTGGATTCCCGGAGTTTAGAACTGCTCCTATCTCTTTTTCTATTTTGTCCGGATAATACCAGTCATCATGGGACAGCCAAGAAAAATATTCCCCCTGCATCCTCTGAATACCATAATTGAGCGCCGAGGCAACCCCGCCATTTTCTTTCCTGAAATATCTGATCCTGTCCTTAAACTCCAGAGCCGCCTGCTCTGTATCTCCCCCATCGTCTGAGCCGTCATTGACCACAAGGATTTCGCAATTCTCCCAAGTCTGGCCAAGGGCGCTTTCTATGGCCTGGCGCAAATAATTTGCCCCATTATAGACAGGTATTACAATAGAAACCAGAGGTTTCCTGCTATTTATGCCTACAGTAATCATGCCTGGCATCCCTCCGCCTTATAAAATGCCTCCCAGAACTGCCTCATTATCTCTTTACTGCCCAGTGTCACCCGCAGCCAGTCTTTCAGCAGCCCTTTCCTATATGTTTTAATCAAAATCTTGTTCTCCCTAAGCTCCCGGCAGATTTCCCCAGGGGCCCTGAAAGGTTTTATCAACAGATAATTTCCCTTTGACCCGTAAAATGTATATCCCTGCCCTGAAAGCTTTTGTACCAGATAATCTCTCCCCTGGTCTATATTTTCTTTCAATGTATTTAATATATCTTCCCGCTCTAAAAGTTCCCGGGCAAACAAAATTCCCACAGCATTTACATTATAGGTAGACTGGGCGTTTTCAATCAGATGGATACACTCTCTGCCGCCAACCATGTACCCCACTCTAAGGGCAGCCATGGAACAAAGCTTTGAAAAGGTCCGAAGCACTATAACATGGGGATGGGCACGGCAAAAATCTATCCTGCTCTCCACGCCAAAGGGGTAGTATGCCTCGTCAATCAGCACCACTGCATTGGCCTTTCCTGCCTTTTCTACTATCCGCTCCACAGCCTCGTCTGAGAATTCTGTGCCAATGGGACTGTTGGGATTCAGAAGTACAACCAAATCTGTATCCTCATGGATATTCTTCAGCACCTCTTCTTCCGCTATAGAAAAGTCCTCCCCAAAAGATACTGTGTCCAGTTTCACTCCAAACATACTCCCATACACCTGATACATCTCAAAGGTAGGGGTGACTGTCAAAAGCCGTCCTCCCGGATGTGTGAATGTCTCAAAAACCAGGCGGATTCCCTCATCAGATCCGTTTGTCAGCGAAACATTCTCTTTCCCCACCCCTTCCCGGCGGGCAAGCTTTTCGATCAATGGCTCCTTAACCGGATAGGAAGCAAGAAACTGTGGTGTAACCTTTTTCAGGACTGACTGGACGAACTCTTCGGGCAGTCCCTCAGGATTCTCGTTCATGTCCAGGCATAGATACCCGTTTCTATCTTCATGGTCCTTAATACGATATGTGTCTTTTATAAATTCGTTTATGTACATAGCTTACTCCCCGTTTGACAGTTCCCCGCTTATATAGTTAAGAATCCTCTCATAATCATCAAAATAATCTATTTCTGACCAGAATTCATTTTTTACATCGATAGTATAAATGGGATGCTCCTTCTTATCCGTAAAGGAGTAAAGCACATTCTCCCACCAGAGGCGGTACTCTTGCCTGTCTATCAGGCTTTCCAGCCTCTCCCTGAATTGTTCCGTAAACCGGGAAGAGATCTTAGCAATCCCAACATACTCGCAGCTTCTCTCCCTCAACGGCAGATCCTTCCCGTATTTACGGATAACCCCGCCGTCCGTGGTGGTAAAAAAGTAATCCCCAGTCTTGGTCCTGGTAACATCAATGGCCATTACATTATCCCTCTCGTCGGCCAGTATATTCTGCAGGATTGTTTCAGACACGAATACATCTGCATTCATAATCATCACATCCCCCTTAAGCTCCTCTCTGGCAAACCAGAGGCTGGCGATACTGTTGGTAATATCATAAAAAGGATTGACATAATAAGCCACGTCCAGTCCCTCCAAGGCCTCGTAAATCTTTTCTCTCTGATAGCCAACTACAACCACGACCTCCATATGAAGCTTTATCAGCTTTTCAACAGTAATCCGAATCAATGGTTTGTCATTAATAGGCAGCGTGGATTTAGGAACGCTCTCAATCATTCTTGATATTCTGTTCCCAACCCCAGCCGCTAACAGAATTGCCTTCATACCTTCTTCCCCTTTACCTTTTCAGTATAAAAATCCACTGCTTTGTCTCTTTCATCTTCTTAATATCATTCTCAAAAAATTCCTGGCTTACTTCCAGCTCAAACCCTCTGTCCGTAAATGCCTTGAAAATTTCCCTGTACTCTTCTTCCGTACGGTATATCGCGCTATAGTCATCCTTTATGGTCTCAGAATAAAAGGAGTCCAAGGTCAGCCGCTGGGAAATGGCCACGGGTTCAGATATATAGACCAGGCATGACGGCTTTAGCATATCCGCCAGGCCTTCCAGGCACTGGCACAATTCCCTGTCATTGATATACATGAACACGCCGCCTGACAGGAACACCTTATTAAATGCAGCGCTGTATTCTTCCCTGTGCCCCTTTAAAAACTCCTGTAGGGAAGCTGTGTAGAATTTGGTACTCTCTTTCTTCTCTATGTCCTCCCTGGCCAATACGGTTTTCAAAAAGGGTTCTACATAGTCAATACCTACATATTCCCCGGCAGCAGCCGTTATATATTTGGTCATGCGCCCCGTGCCAAACCCGATTTCAAAAACTTTATCCCTGGCCGAAAGTCCAAACAGAGGGAACCATCTTCTCAGCTCTTCCTCCGTCCATAACCTTATATTTTCTATATTTGCATCGCTGCTGAGCACAGTGGGGGCATCCACATGTACCTGTCCGCTCTTCTCTGCCCTTGTACTGTAAAGCTCCCTGGCAGCGTCCCCGTCTATCTCTATATTCTTCCCATATATCCTGGTCTTAGAATGATTCTCCATCATACCCTCCTTCCGGCCCCTACTTCCCCAGCTCATGAAGCCGGAGCTTCGCAGGCCCATACCCCTGCCCGGCCGCCATTCTATAATACTTAAGCGCTTTCCCCATGTCCCCTGACACCTCATACCAAATGCCCAAGTTATGCGCCGCTTTGAATGAACCACAGCCGCAGACTCCCTGGTGTAGGGGCACCTCTCCAATTTCCAGGCACCTTAAGTAGGACTCTTCAATCAACGGCAGCAGAGATACATATTTCCCTGTATCTGCCTGGATTGCCCTCATATAAAGGATTCCCCGTGCAAAGTGGAAATCTGCATGCGCCCCAAGCCTTACCTCCTCTGCCTTTACAAGGGATAATGCCCTGTCATAATCCTGGGACTCTATCAGGCTGTATAAGTATGAAATAATCCCTCCTGCCCGGTACCCTGCCCCTGCCGCAGGCACCTGTTTATAGAAACGGCTGTAATAGGCACAGGCTTCCCTGTGCCTGCCAAGGCTTCGCAGGGTCTGGGCCGCCTGGAATAGTACATAGGGGTCATCCGGCATATCCTTCAGTTCTTCCAGCAGAATGGAAAGATTTCTCTCCCCCTTCCCTCCCTGGAGGTAGCCGTCATGCTCAAACACAAGAGGTACAGGCTCTGCCGGATAAACAGAGTCCTCCTGCTCATGCACCCGCCCTTTGAACCCCACGCCCCTGGGCAGCAGACGCGCCGCGCGGGTATACATGGAGCCAATCTGGGCCTGTCCGTTTACAGTCCCTTCTACATAGAGATCCTTTCGCTCTACGGCCCCCACGTGCTCCATGTTTTCCATAAAAGGCTCTATATCCCTGCGGGTCCCTTTTATTAAATATTCATCGGCATCCAGCACCAGGTTCCAGTCACAGTCCGACTGGCCCAGGGCAAAATTCCTTGCCGCAGCAAAATCTTGGTTCCATATATAATCTGTTACTGCCGCCCCAAAAGATGCGGCAATCTCCTTTGTCCTGTCTGTTGACCCGGTATCTGTAATGAAAATCTTGTCCACAAGTCCCTTTGCCTGTTCCAGGCATTTCCCCAGGCACCTCTCTTCATCCTTTACAATCATCACAAGTCCAAGTGTTTTCATTGCTTTCTCTCCTGACCAAATATATTTCAAATATCTCAGTCTGATCCGCCGTCCCGGTAAAGTCTCTGCCGCAGGCGCAGCAATTGAAGATCTCCCGGTAAAAGCTGGGTCAGCTGCACAGCCACGGCCTCTGCCTCCTGATACTGCCCCTGGCTGATCATAGCCTCCAGGGCCCCCTTCATCTGGACGGCCAGCTGGGCGAACTCCCTCCCCTGGGTTGGGGTTCCAGGCTCTGATGCCAGCAGGCGGGTCAGCTCCCGGACAACACTTGTCATGGCCGGGTACAGGTGGATGGCTTCTCCCAATATCCGTACTGCCTCCCCAAGCCTCCCTGCATCTAGACATTCCAGCGCTTCCAATCCTTTTAAGGCGAACCTGCACTCCGGCGGCAGCAAGTTATAACGGTCTTTGCCAAACATATGTGGGTTGTATAATTCCCTGTAAAACCCCAGGGCCGCCTGGCAGTATTTCTCCAAGAGCCCTGCCAGTTCATCCCTGCCAGGATACCCTTTGATCAGTTCTGCCTCCAGCGCCAGCTTTGTAAGCCAGGCTCCCTGCAGTGCATACTGCCCTCCCAAGCCTCCCAAAGGAGTTGGCAGTCTCTTAATATCCCCTGCCTGAATTTCATCCACGGCGCCTTTTGTACACCGCTCCCATGCATCTAATCCTAGCCTGCCTGCCAGTATCTCCAGGCCCAGGCCCGAAACAAGCGCCTCCCGGATGAGAGACTTCTGTAAGTATTCTGACTCTGTGCTTCCCATACACTCCCCTAGGAGTTCCTTTGCCTTATCAGTCTCCTTATGCCTCTTGTGTACGGCCGCCCTCTGCCACAAAAGATAAGGGGCGTCAAAGGACAATCCCCCAAAAAGTCCCTCCACTGGGGCAGGGTGTTGTTCCGCCCACTGGTCAAAAACAGGGTAATACTGGCAAACCCGATATTCTTCCTCCCAAGGCAGCAATGCCAGGAAGTATCCTGCTTTTTCAAAGTCCTGTATTTCCAATGCTGAGGAGGCGCAATTGACCCGCCCCCCGTACAGCCGTCCTGGATCCTTCACATCCTGCAGAGTAATATCCCCGTAATGCCGCCCTCTTTCTTTGGGATCCCTTTCTATCTGGGATAATAGCTCCTCAAAATCCGTGCCGCAGCTTAGGGCCTCATCATACTGCCCTATTTCCATATGGAGGCTGACTAACAACTGATATAGAACCAGCCTTACAAGTCCCGGATTTCCGGAGAGTTTTAGTATCTCCTGAATTTCCTTTGCTGCCGCCGCCTTATCCGGGCCTTTGGCCAGTATACGGGCAAGGTAGACTCTAAGCCAGCTCCTGGCGTCCCCCTCGCGGGCGCTGGGGCATAAGGCCAGTCCTCTCCTGCACCAATCCTGAGCCTCCTGCCACTGGCCTTCTATGTAATATTCTTTCACCAGCTGCTGGTAGTTCTTCAGATAGGACGGCTGCTTCCTGATTTCTTCGGTTAAAAGAGGGATATTCCGGGATGTCTTGGCCCCTGCCCTGTCAGTGTCCTTCACGTACCCATAGTGGTGCACATGAGCCTGGAAATATTTCGCCGGCTCCACCCCCGGGGTCAGTTCCTCGTGAATGCGGCCCATAAAACAAAGTCCCGGAACCCGCCTGCTCATCCGGTACGCATGGAAGTCCGAATACTTGACCCCGTCCCATGCCAGGTAGTTCCTCTGGACATAGCAGGCCGATCCGTAATTCTTATATTCCCCGCTCAGGAAAAACTCACAGATTTCCTGGGTATCCTCAAACCACTCGTCGTCATCTATAAATAAGAACCATTCCCCCCTGGCTCTTTTTAACCCGGCATTCCGGGCCGCTGAAAAGTCATTGATCCACCGGAAAGGCACCACCTGGTCTGTGTACCGCAGAGCTGCCTGCTCCACTTCCGGATCTTTGCCTGTAAACACGATTATTAATTCACTGGGTACCTTTTCCAAAATAGGCCTGATAGAATCCAGACATCTTTCAAGTGAAGCCTTCCTGTCTGATGCCAGCAGGGAAATAGTCAGCTGTAGTTTCATCTTAGTTACTCCTGTCTCTGCATAATTAAAAAATAGTAAAATGGGCGTTTTCTTCTATATACAAATAAGAGTGTATACAAAAGAAAGCGCCCATCCAATGGACCGGCGCTTTTATAGTTTTTAGGGATGCTATTACTGTAATAACTGAAGAACACCCTGTGGAACCTGATTTGCCTGAGCAAGCATAGCCTGTGAAGCCTGCACAAGAATGTTGTTCTTTGTGTAAGCCATCATCTCCTTAGCCATGTCTACGTCACGGATACGGCTCTCAGAAGCTGTGATATTCTCATTCTGAACGCCCAGGTTGTTGATGGTGTGCTCAAGACGGTTCTGGAGAGCACCGAAATCTGAACGCATGGAAGATACTGTATCAATTGCATCGTTAATAGTGTCAATTGCAGCCTTTGCACCATCAGCAGTTGTCAGGTCAAGGTCTTTGATTTTCAGCTCTGTAGAACTCATAGCTTTTAATGTAACTGAAATCTGGTTTGTATCTGCTGAAGATTCTCCAACATGCAGATTAACTGAACCAGCAGCGAACAATGTTGTTCCGTTGAAGTTTGCTGTAGCGCCAATTCTGTCAATCTCAGCGTTCAGGGCATCGATCTCCTTCTGCATCTCAGAACGGTTAGCGTCACTGTATGTACCGTTGGCAGACTGAGTAGCCAGGGAAACCATACGGTTTAACATAGAGTGAACCTCTGTCAGAGCGCCTTCTGCTGTCTGTACAAGAGAAACGCCGTCCTCTGCATTCTTCTGAGCTGCTTCCAGACCTGTGATCTGAGCACGCATTTTTTCAGAAATAGCAAGGCCTGCTGCGTCATCGCCTGCGCGGTTGATTCTGTAACCAGAGGATAATTTCTCCAGGTTTTTAGATACAGAAGAGTTATTATTTGTTAAGTTTCTGTGTGCGTTTAATGCTGTAATGTTGTGTTGAATTCTCATGATATTTCCTCCTTGAATTAGAAACAGGGAATATCCTTTTCCCCGTACGGTTATGTTTGTGTCCTTGTAAGTGAATTTCGCGACTGCCGGCATTTGTCCAAAAAAGTACACTTACTTGGACACTGTGAAAATTACTTTTCAAGTATTATATCGAACTATTCCAGGATAACATAAGACTTTTTTTAAATTTTTTTATTTTTTTTGTATTCATTAATCCGGTTGTACATTGTACTGCGCCCCACGTTGCATAATGATGCAAACTCTTCTACACTTATTTTTTTCGTTTCCCACATATAATATAGAGTAGAGAAATCATTGGGCATTGTAATTTTAGGTTTTCCAAACCGCACGCCTCTTTGTTTAGCGGCAGCAATCCCTTCAGCCTGCCTCGTCCGAATATTATTCCTCTCATTTTCAGCCACAAAAGATAGCAGCTGCAGCACTACATCACTTATGAAATTCCCCAGTAAATCCCGGGTTTTTGTAGTATCCAGAAGGGGCATATCCTCAATGATAATATCTGCGCCTATGTGTTTTGTTATAAATCTCCACTGTTCTTTAATCTCCTCATAGTTCCTTCCCAGACGGTCTATGCTCTTTGTCACAACTACATCACCAGATTTCAATTTCCGCATCAGTTTT
Source organism: Luxibacter massiliensis (assembly GCF_900604355.1). Classification (NCBI taxonomy): domain Bacteria; kingdom Bacillati; phylum Bacillota; class Clostridia; order Lachnospirales; family Lachnospiraceae; genus Luxibacter; species Luxibacter massiliensis. The sequence continues at coordinate 3,090,746 of NZ_UWOE01000001.1, forward strand.
TTGTAAGCCGGGCGGTTAAAATCTTTACCACTCTGCTTGTCAATGTAAATGTCTGTTTTTTTGATGCCTAGCTGGCCCAGAGATATTAGCTGACGCTCAATATTCTGTTCTTTAGTCGATACCCTAACATAACCGTACATGTTCTTATCCATTATGCGTTTCCTCCATTCTGATTTTGTATACCCAAAGGGCATCCCTTAATTCATGTCCTTCGCCTATTAAGGTATGCCCAGAGGCCCTTTATCCGTGCCACTTCGGGCGGGTAGATTCCGTCCAACATGGGATATTTTTCTATTATATAAATTATTTCCAGTAAAGTGTACCTCTCGGGAACATAAAGCCGGCTGCTTCCCACAGAGAAGCCTATGAGGATACGGCAAAAATTAAAAAAGGCGGCATGGAAGCCGCCCCATTTATCATTCAAGGAGGAATTTTTAATGAGAATCCAACACAACATTACGGCGTTAAACGCACACAGGAATTTGACAAATAACAACTCTTCTGTATCTAAAAACCTGGAGAAGTTATCTTCCGGTTACAGAATCAACCGGGCAGGTGACGATGCCGCAGGCCTTGCTATTTCTGAAAAAATGCGTGCTCAGATCACAGGTCTTGAGACAGCTCAGAAAAATGCAGAGGACGGTGTTTCTCTCGTACAGACAGCAGAGGGGGCCCTGACAGAAGTCCACTCTATGTTAAACCGTATGGTAGAGCTGGCTACACAGTCTGCAAATGGTACTTACTCTGACAGTAACCGCGCAGAGATGCAGAAGGAAATTGACGCCCTCAGGAAAGAAATTGACCGCATCAGTAATACATCTAACTTCAATGGCACAAAATTATTCCAGGGCGGATCTGCTACAGATGCAGATGCAGTCACCGTAACCCCGCCGGCTGCGGACACTATAGCTTTCACCGATGGCGGTGGTGGTAATAATGCCACAGCTGTATTTGATGTTGCTGGGGTTGCCTTTGACAAAGACGGTGACGTCACTGTATCTTTAGGTGGTAAATCTTATGCTGTATCTGTAACAGCAGATATGACAGATGCTGAATTTGCCACTGCTTTGGCAGATGCAATCAATGCTGATAAAATTGACGATGCCGCAGGCGCCGGTGAATTTACAGCTGCTGTAGCTAATGATACAGAAATCACCCTCACCTCTGCAAACCAGACTGCTGTAGCTGACGCAGATCTAAAAACTGCCCTTGGCGGAACTTTTGAAATCAAAGCGAAAGCTGCTGAGGGAACAGAGAGCACTCAGAATACAAGAGCTGCCGGGGATACAGAAGCTGCTTATAAGAAAGATGATGTATTTACTTATGATTTCAGTAAAATCACTACGGCGCCTCAAGATACTGAGACAGTGGAAATCTTAGGCAAAACATTTACATTTAAAAACACAACAGCCGCTGCAGGAGATGTTGAAATCGATGCTGGTGGTGATTTGGATCAGACATTGGCTAATCTTGCCGACGCAATCAATGCCGACGCTGACATTTCCAAAAACTTTAAGGCCGCTTTCGCAGATGGAAAGCTGACTCTGACCGCTATTGCAGACGGCGCTGCAGGCGCAGACGTCCCTGCAGATCTGGCCGGCACATGGGCCGCTGGTAATGTTGCAGTGGAAGCTCCGGCGGGAGACGATGGCGGTGAAGATGCCGGTGGCGAGACAACAATTAAGCTGCATGTTGGAGAGTCTTCTGACGACAACAACACTATCGAAGTGAAGATTAAAGCCATGAGTTCAAAATCTCTCGGCATAGATGCGCTGAACATCGGAACTGCAGAAGGGGCAAAGGCAGCTATTGATGTAATCAATACTGCAATTGACAGCATCTCCAGCATCCGCTCTGACTTAGGCGCACTGCAAAACCGTCTTGAACACACCATCAACAACCTGGGTGTACAGACAGAAAACATTACAGCTGCAGAGAGCCGTATCCGCGACGTAGACATGGCTAAAGAAATGATGGCTTATACTAAGAATAATATTCTTGTGCAGGCTTCCCAGGCTATGCTTGCCCAGGCAAATCAGGTTCCACAGGGAGTCCTTCAGTTGTTACAGTAATTAAATATCTGAACTTTTGTTGCCGCGAGCAACGAGCCAAGCGGACATGTTTACATGTCCATTTGGCGACTGCCGGTGGGTTTTCCCACCGGCAGTTTTTGTTAAAAGTTAAAAATCAGCAGTTCCCTTTAGAAATCCCTTCTCAACATCCCTTCTCCCCCGCCCTGGCTGGGGCCTTATTTTCTACTATAACCCCCGGTTTTACTGCCGCCATAAATTCATATTGATTTTGGGCCGGGCATAATGCTTGACTTTGCCTGCCCGCAAAGGTTCCTTTGGGCTGCAACCCCATTCTAATACGTCTAACAGAGTGTACCTTATTGAACATTAGTAGTTCAATAAGTATAGCCTTATTGAATATTTGCAGCTCAACAAGTATGGCCTTATTGAATATTTGCAGTTCAATAAGTATGGCCTTATTGAATATTTGCAGCTCAATAAGTATGGCCTTATTGAATATTTGCAGCTTAATAAGTATGTCTTATTGAATATGAGTCGTTTAATAGGTCTGGATAATCCGCCGGCAATCCAGTTGCTTATATTGGCACAAAGCACCTACAGGGAAAAGGATGTTCCCTATAATTTCATTTCAAGGAGGAATTTTTAATGAGAATCCAACACAACATTACAGCGTTAAACGCACACAGGAATTTGACAAATAACAACTCTTCTGTATCTAAGAATCTGGAAAAGTTATCTTCCGGTTACAGAATCAACCGGGCAGGTGACGATGCCGCAGGCCTTGCTATTTCTGAAAAAATGCGCGCTCAGATCACAGGTCTTGAGACAGCTCAGAAAAATGCAGAGGACGGTGTTTCTCTTGTACAGACAGCAGAGGGGGCCCTGACAGAAGTCCACTCTATGTTAAACCGTATGGTAGAGCTGGCTACACAGTCTGCAAACGGTACATACTCTGAGAGTAACCGCCAGGAAATGCAGAAAGAAATTGACGCGTTGAGGGAAGAAATCGACCGTATCAGCGACACAGCCAATTTCAACGGGACAAATCTGTTCGGTGGTGGCGCTGGCGGAAACCAGCCAGTTGGCCCATCAATTTCTGGTACTGTTGGCGGTGTTGACGTTGCGGTGACAAACCCCCCAGCTTCTCCCGCTTCTGCTGAGATCGCAGCAACAGATTTCGGTGGTTTAACTGACGGTGTGTCTTATAATTTCACAGTTTCATACAAAGATGCCACTGGCGCGGCACAGACCAAAACAATTTCTGTTACCGCCGGTGCAGATGATAAGGCAACTGCCGCTGCTTTCCAGACAGCCTTTGAGGGAGATGCGGATTTATCTGCACTTTTTGATGTTGCAATTGACGCTACTACGAGTGATGTCACAATCACCTCTACAAATGACGCCGCTTCTATTACAGGAGTTGCAGAAGATGGTGGTACAGCAACATTAAACCCAACCCTTAACGATGCTGTTCCTGCATCCACGTCCTATGACTTAAGCGGAACGTTTGCTGCTGGGGATACAATTACAATTGGCAATGAAACTTACACATATGACACAAATGCAGACGGATCAGATGGAAAAACATTTAAAGATCTGACTACACTGAAAGCTGCCGTTGACAAAAATGGTAACTACGAGATAGATATCACTACCCCTACAAATGTTACAGTTACAGATAAGGCTGCCGGAGCAGCAGCACCTGCAGCTGCAGCAGGCGGTAAGACTACAATCGCCCTCCATGTAGGAGAATCTTCATCTGAAAGTAACACAATCAATGTTGAAATCGATGCTATGAGTTCTGGCACCTTAGGCATTGACCAGATAGATATTACAACAGTAGACGGCGCTAAGGCTGCTATCGATACTGTTAATACAGCTATTGATACCGTATCCAGCATCCGTTCCAGCCTCGGTGCACTGCAAAACCGTCTTGAACACACCATCAACAACCTGGGTGTGCAGACAGAAAACATCACAGCCGCAGAGAGCCGTATCCGCGATGTAGACATGGCTAAAGAAATGATGGCTTATACAAAGAATAATATTCTTGTGCAGGCTTCCCAGGCTATGCTTGCCCAGGCAAATCAGGTTCCACAGGGAGTCCTTCAGTTGTTACAGTAATTAGATATCTGAACTTTTATTGCCGCGAGCAACGAACCAAATGGACATGTAAACATGTCCATTTGGCGACTGCCGGTGGGTTTTCCCGCCGGCAGTTTTTGTTTTTTGGGCCGGGCATAATGCTTGGCTTTGCCTGCTTGTAAAGCAAGTCCCAGATTTATCTGCTATCTTCCTTACGGACTTTTGTCGTACTAAGATGCCTTTAATCTTGGTAAAGTATGACTTTGCATCGTTTCATATAACATGCGATCCCGTATTTTAAAATTCTATTTACTCCGTTTTCCCGGAATTCTTCGTCATATTTTCTTTGCTCTATCTGCTTTAAAGCTCTTTCACAAGCTGCAGAAAGATTTCCGTCCTCTGCATATTTGACTTCAATGATAATGCCCTCGTTCCCGTCGTCTGTTTCTATAAGTATGTCGCTGTATCCTTCTCCCGCCTCTTTATTTGAAGATACGTGCCAGGTTTCTTTGACGCCCAATATTCCAATCAAAATACCATGATAGAAGTTCTCTTTCAACGGATTCTTTGCAAAAGTATCCCGGATACTGATCGTCCTTTTCAGATAACTGTCAAAAATATCCGCTACATTCTTTTCTTCTCCATGCATAAGAGCGTCACAAAACCTGCTTAATGTCTTTCCGTCTTCTCGGACGCTCTCTTCAAAATATTCCATGATCTGCATGGCAAAGATATTATGAATCTCCTGATTCGGAATCTTGAGCTTATATGCTTGCTCTTCTACCCGTCCCACCTGGGTTAAATACCCAGTTGTAAATAATACACTCCAAATATTTTCTATAGAACGATACATATCATTATAAGTCAATTCCGGCCGAAGTGTTTTTGTAACAGCTTCACCTGCCATCAGCCTTTCTATCTCCCGCTTTGTCATCATGCTTTTAGACTGCCTGATTATTTCTTTCACTTCTGCATTGCCGCTTGTATTTACCCAATAATTCTGAGGCGCGGCCTCTTTGTTTGTACGCAGCCTGCGAAGATAACACACCACATCCCACGGACAATACACTTCTATATTTCCAAACTGATAGCCATCATACCATTCTTTTACACTTTGGTATTTCTCAGTACATTCATAATATGTTAAAAGCTCGCGCACCTCCTGATCCGTAAAGCCAAAATATTCATCGAAATCAACATCCGTAATTGTAAAGGTACTGAAATTATTGAGGCCAGTAAAGATACTCTCTTTGGAAATACGCATACATCCGGTCATGACCGCAAATTTGAGACTATTATTCGTCTTTAATGCCTGCTCCAGCAGATTGCGAATCAGAAATACCATCTGATCGTAATAACCATTTTCAAATGCTTTCGCCAGTGGAACGTCATATTCATCAATCAAAAGAATGACCTTTGTTTCGTAATGCTTCTCCAAAAGCTGGGACAATTTTTTCAAACTCCAGAAAAGAGTTGCTTCTTTCATATTTTCATCAAGAAGTGCATCATATTCTTTCTTCTCATCCTCGTCCAGCTTATCGCTCGTTTTCAGATACTTTGCTTTTTGTGCTGCATCTTTTATTGTCTTAACAGCTAATTGAAATGCCGTATCATAAGAAGCCGCATTGATGCCTTTTAACGATATAGAAATAACCGGATACTTCCCCATATAATCTTCACACAGCTTTTTGTCTTTTAAAATCTCCAAACCATCAAACAGGCTCTCATCCCCCTCTATGGAGAAAAAGTGTTCCAGCATACTCATATTCAATGATTTCCCAAAGCGTCTTGGCCTGGTAAATAAATTCACCTCTCCCCAATTATTCAACAGCTCTTTTATCAATCCAGTTTTATCAATATAATAAAAGTCCTCCTTGCGAAGTTTTTCAAAATTCTCAATTCCTACCGGGAGTTTCTTTTTCTCTCTCATCATTTATTCACACTCCTTATTTGGTGACTATATTATAACAAAGTTTCCCTGAAAAACCTATACATACTTTCAAGTGTTGATTGTATAGCCTGCCGCTGGTCACTCGATATCCGCAAGTTTGGCACTTGCTGCCAAGCCATGGGCCAATACTGACAGCATGACAGACTTTATATAACAGAGAATGTACTGATTGAATTATTAATATTCAAAAGGGCATCCCTTAATTTTTGTCCTTGCGGGCGGACCTCGTCCAGCAAGGTGTACCCACAGGGCACCCCTTAATTCATGCCCTTACGGGCGGGTGGACTTCGTCCAGCAAGGTGTAAATTCCTGGAAAATCCGCCGGCAATCCAGTTGCTTATATTGGCACAAGGCCCATACAGGGAAAAGGATATTCCCTATAATTTTATTTCAAGGAGGAATTTTTAATGAGAATCCAACACAATATTACAGCATTAAATGCACACAGGAACTTGACAAATAATAACTCTTCTGTATCTAAAAACCTGGAGAAATTATCCTCTGGTTACAGAATCAACCGGGCAGGCGATGACGCGGCAGGCCTTGCTATTTCTGAGAAAATGCGTGCTCAGATCACAGGCCTTGAGACTGCTCAGAAAAACGCTGAGGACGGTGTTTCTCTTGTGCAGACAGCAGAAGGTGCGCTGACAGAAGTCCACTCCATGTTAAACCGTATGGTTGAGCTGGCTACACAGTCTGCAAACGGTACATATTCTGAAAGTAACCGTTCTGAGATGCAGAAAGAGATCAACGCATTGAGAGATGAAGTAGACCGTATCAGCGATACAGCTAACTTCAACGGAACAAAATTGTTCCAGGGCGGAAATGGCGCCAGCGCAGCTGCCGGTGTTCCAAGCGTTAAAGATCTGACACTGACAGATAATGCTGCAGTAAAATCTAAGCAGACAATCGACGGAACTGCAATTACAAACGACTTGGCAGATGGAGCTATTTTAAAAACAACAGTCAATTACACAGATGCCAACGGAAAATCTCAGTCTGCTATCTTGGAACTGACTTATAATGCGGCAGATAAGAAGCTTTATACAAAAGATGGAACTGGAATTGACGTGGCCACAGATAAACAGCCATCAAAAGCAGAAATGAGTAAAGCTTTACTTGCTGCGGCTAAGGCAGATGCGGGACTGAGCAAGACATTTAAAATCTCTGACAATGCAGGGACACTTACGTTTGAAGCTCTTGAGGCCGGTGCAAACACAAAACTCGATAGTGTTGTTTTGGATTATGCAGCAGCTGGCGCAAATCAGACAGCAAATTTATCTGCTATTACACAAACTCAAGCAGGCGGAGATGCATTCCAGTCTATTGACTTGGCTAATGATTATACAATAGGCGATGTTTTTACAGTGGGCGGAAAGAAATTTGCACTTGTTAACACACAGGATGAGGCCGTTGCACTTGGAAAAGATGTTAATGCGGTTATATTGGCTGGTGCAGGTAATGTTACCCAGAATGATGTTGCAGAATTAGCAAACTTAATCGAGCAGAAGACCGGTTACAAGCCAGAGGCTGCTACTACAACACTTAATTTCAAGGCTCCTGCAGGTACAGCCGCAGCCGGGAATGGTGCAACAATTGACCTTCATGTCGGAGAATCTTCTGACAATTCTAACAAGATCACTGTAAATATCAAAGCCATGAGCTCTAAGTCCCTTGAAATTGATGGAATCGATATCGGTACTGCAGAGGGAGCCAAAGAGGCTATTGATACTGTAAACAATGCGATTGATACCGTATCCAGCATCCGTTCTGACCTGGGTGCTCTTCAGAACCGTCTGGAGCATACAATCAACAATATCGGTGTCCAGACTGAGAACATCACAGCCGCAGAGAGCCGTATCCGCGACGTAGACATGGCTAAAGAGATGATGGCTTACACAAAGAACAACATTCTTGTGCAGGCTTCACAGGCTATGCTCGCCCAGGCTAACCAGGTTCCACAGGGTGTCCTTCAGTTATTACAATAATCAATCTATATTTTTACTGCCGGCAAAAAACTGCCGGCAGTATTTCATTTAATCACCAGCAAGACTTTGTTGGCCAATTTTTATCAACCATTTCTGAAATTCCCGTTCTCATTTTATAAAAATCCTTTTTCCAAATCTGAACTAACACTATTTCTATTCTCTTTATTCTTTTTATATTATACCAAGTTTTTATACCCAAAAGATACATCTTAATTCATGTCTTTCAGTGGGGCGTACTCCGTCCATTAAGGTATTATACACTCAACCCAACATAAAGCATATAAAATAAATTTTCATACAAAATATCATAAGTTTCTCTTCTCGTATTGTGTACTTTTTTGGACAAATGCCGGCAGTCCTGGAATTCATTTACAAGGCCACAAGTATAACTGTACAGGGAAAAGGATATTCCCTGAAATTTTATTTCAAGGAGGAATTTATAATGAGAATTCAACACAATATTACAGCATTAAATGCCCACAGAAATTTAACAAATAACAACGCTTCTGTGACTAAGAGTCTGGAAAAGTTATCCTCTGGTTACAGAATCAACCGCGCGGGTGATGACGCGGCAGGCCTTGCTATTTCTGAAAAAATGCGTGCTCAGATCACAGGTCTGGAGACAGCTCAGAAAAACGCCGAGGACGGAGTTTCTTTAGTACAGACAGCAGAGGGGGCCCTTACAGAAGTTCACTCTATGTTAAACCGTATGGTAGAACTTGCCACACAGTCTGCCAACGGAACCTATTCCGATACTAACAGAACAGAAATGCAAAAAGAAATCACTGCTTTAAATGCAGAGATTGACAGAATCGGAACTACAGCAAACTTTAATGGCACTGCTCTTTTCGATGGCCAGACAACTGAGATCACACTTCATGTAGGAGAAGGCGAAGATGCCGCCAATTCTATTACAGTCCAACTAACACAAATGGATTCTGCTAGTATCGGTGTGGGAGCCATCGACATATCAACTGCAGCTGACGCTAAAGATGCAATCGGTGTCATTAATGATACAATAGATACAATTTCTTCACTACGTTCTGACTTTGGCGCTCTCCAAAATCGTTTGGAGCACACCATCAACAACTTAGGTGTTCAGACAGAGAATATCACAGCAGCAGAAAGTCGTATTCGCGACGTTGATATGGCTAAAGAAATGATGTCCTACACAAAGAACAATATTCTGGTTCAGTCCGCACAGGCTATGCTGGCACAGGCTAATCAGGTTCCGCAGGGAGTTCTTCAATTGTTGCAGTAGTCTAAAATCCCGAGTGGTTTTTATCATGTGTAATAATGAAATTTTCTGATATTATTTACATTTTTGTTGTTAGATTATGATTTTTCCCGCAAAAGCTGACCTTTCCTATATAGTAAATGGTTAGTTTTGCGGGAAATTTTTATAGTTTCTATAATGTTGTTTTAAAAACATGCAGGATAATATTAGTTTCTCTATTTTCTACTTTAAGATAATTTTATATCATTTAAAGCTTATTGCATCGCAGACATATATGAAATCAATCCGCATTGATTAAGAAGAATGGAGCAACAAGGATATATAAGCCAGAGTGCCGCTCTCGGTTTTATAAAAATTCTGTACCACAGAATGTGCCCACTCTTCCACTAAAGCTTAAGCCTGCAAAAGAATAACATTCTTGTGCAGGCTTCTATTGACCTTTATTCTATTTCAGGCTATAATTTTAGTACATATCGTGTAAAGGAGGTGACATGGATGAACCCATTATTGAGTGCGCAGCACTGCGAGCTTTACCGTCTCGACGCAACTTTTATGACAAAAGCCAAATTCAGCCAGCCGACCCCCGGATCCATAACTCTGATTTTTTCAGATAAACCAGATTTTGTACTGCCTGAAAGATTTTATCTGATGCCAGCGGGTGAAGAGTTTGATTTCATCTCATATTTCTGCACATTGACAGGTTCTTTCAGGGAGTTTTTCGTTGAGTCTACCGAGCACACCTATTATATGCACGAGGCTGTCACTAAGGATACTCCAGAACTAAGAGAAGAATTAAGAGTAGATGTATCTGTGGATATTGACGCTGTATTTGACGACCCTCTTCTCGAGGCTACCGGAGGCCCAATCCGAATCACAGCTAAAAATATAAGCGCCGGTGGGATGATGTTTGTATCTGATAAGGATATTAAGAAAGGAACTACATTTTCTTTTATTTTCTCTCAAAGTAAAAGTTCCGTTATGGTCAATGCGCGTGTATTGAACAGACGGCCTACCCGTTTCCCAGAGCTTATCGCTTACGGATGCCAGTTTGGCCATCTTTCTTCCAAGGCAGAGGGGGCTATCCGCAATTTTGTTTTCAATGAAGATCTCATACAGAGAAGAAAAAGAGGGGCATTTACTTAGACCCGGCTTTCATGATATTCAGTAAGGAGCAATATGCCTTACCCAAAGGGCACGCCATAATTCATGTCCTTCGGGTGATCGGACTTCGTCCATTATGGTCTGAATTAAAAAGAACTGCTGCAAATAATAGAATCTTTTCTTTCTGCCGCCCCATGAATCAGGCGGTACGTTCCTGTAAAGGTTCAATCTGCAGCAGTCCTTTTCATTATACGGCCAGCCTATTCCTGGGGTTGGTCTGTTTCTTCTGCCTCCTGTATTTCCTCACTCTCTTCGGCCTTCCCCTCTTCCTGGGGATTTCCAGGCGTAAACTTCAGGAAAAAGGCATAGATATCAACGACAGTCTGATACACTTCCTCGGGTATCTCTGTTCCCAATTCCATCTGGGTCAAAACAGTGGCCAGCGAATTATCCTCGTATACGGGCACCCCATTGTCGTTGGCAATCTCTACAATTTTCTCTGCCACATACCCCAGGCCGGAGGCCACTATAACAGGAGCCGCATTTTTATTCTCGTCGTAGCGCAGCGCAACTGCCTTTTTGTTCAGCAAATCATCATATTGTGACATTGACTGTATTTCTCCTTTCAAATATCTTCGGAAATGCAACAGAAACAGGTATAGATTCCTTCCCCTGTTCTACCGCAAGATATTCAACTTCAAGATGATTATTCCTCAGAATCTTCGCAATCCCTTCCCGTATCTCCCCCTCATGTGCAGATAATGACTCAGGATAGCGCAGCAGTAAATCCATCTTTCCCTTCTCATAATACATCATCATGTCGAAAAAGCCAACATCCTTCATATCAAATTTGATCAGGAGCTTAACGCCCCTCTCCTCCGACTCCGGGTTGCCGGACTCTTCATTTGGATCCACCCATATCTCCGAGAAAAGCGGGACTCCGTTGAGCATCACCGGTATCATAACATGCATAAGAGGCATATAGACACTCTCATTTACAAGCATACTATTCATAATATTTAAAAAGGCTTCTCTGTTCTCCAGGCCCGCCTCTCCCTTAACACCTGCACTGATAATATTCAGCAGTTTATCAGACCATTCCGCTCTGCCTGCAGCTTTCTCAAAATCCACATTCATCAGCATATTCCTGAATTCATCTGCATTCATTCCTTCAAACCGCCTCTGAAATGAGGGAAAATCCATCAGTTTGAGAAATGCCTGTGTTACATTATCTACATTTCCATTCTCATATCTGGATGTATTAAATGTCAGCAGCGTAATTAGGTCCCGGATAGTCCCCATGTCTCTTGTATCCGATATGTATTTGCCAAGAAACGGGATAATCTCTTCTTTCAGGATCCTGGAATTTGTCCCGTTGGCCTGCATACTGTATGGCTGCAGCTTATCTGCCAGCCTCTGCAGCGCCTCCCTGTCATTCCTGAACATATGGCTCTCCATCTCTTTGAGGGTGCCTTTTATATTCTGCAGAAGATGGCTGCCTGATGACATATCATTATATTTTTTCAGAAAGTCCAGTATCCCCGCCTTTAACTCCACAGTGGAGGCTTCCCCCATCACCTGTCGGAGCACGTCGAATAGGGGGCCCTGCAGTCTGTTTGCCCCATTCATCTGGTTTTTTAAGAATTCTGCCATCTTTTCCGGCGTCATATCTATCATCTGGAACATGGCCTGTATCTCCTCGGCCGTCCCTTTACTGATTCCGGCCTCGATTAAATTCGCCATCCCTCCGAACAGCATTTTGCTCATAACTTCCCTCAGCCTGGGAATATCACGCAGGGACTGGATAAAGTTACCGAAATTAGATTCATACGAAATCCCTTTGCCTACCCCTTGTTCTGAATTCGCCTCAGATCTGCCGTCAGGCCTGACCACCTTATTAGGGTCGACAGGATTTTTAATCTGAAGATTCTCAGCCTGGGATGCCTGGTTCTGTTTGTTAATTGTATTATCATATCCTGTTACCGGGGTTGTTACTTTCAAAATATTTGACATTTTTTCACCTACTCAATAAATTTCTATTAATCTTTTTTACCGTTCTGACGATATTAATGATATACTAATGCTATATAAACATTTAGATAAGGCGGTGCTAATATTATGGATAACATGCTTGAAATGTATCTTTATGAAACAAACACTCTATTAGAACAATTGGACGAACTTTTAATAGAAGCAGAAAAAAACGAGGATTTCACAACAAACGATGTCAATGAAATCTTCCGCATCATGCACACTATCAAAGGCTCCTCCGCTATGATGGAATTTTCAACCTTAATGGAAATAGCGCATCATATAGAGGATTTGTTCTTTTACATTCGTGAAAACGGAATGGATTCGTTAGATGAATCCCATAAAAGCGACCTGTTTAACCTGATGTTCCAGTCTACTGATGCTCTTCGCACAGAAGTTGAAAAAATTGAAAACGATGAGCCTCTCAGTACTAATATCGACAATGTTATATCAGATATTAATAGTTTTTTACAAAAAATAAGCGGCTCTAAAGACGGCGCAGATAATGCAGACCAAGGAGATAAAGAGCCAGCTGCTGCCTCTGCTCCTGCTGATACGGCTGATATTGCTGCCATTAACCAGGAGCTTGCAGGATGCCCAGACAGCAATTCCCCATATTTTGTGAGAATTCACTTTGAGCAGGGCTGCGGCATGGAGAACCTCCGCGCATTTATGGTCATTACAGCATTGCAGGATGTGGACCTTAAATTTGATTTTTATCCTGAAGACGTAGAAACAAACAGTGCCACTATTGAAACCATTATTGAAAATGGCTTTTTTGTTGGTTTTTCTTCCCAGGAGGATGTGGATAAAGCCGTAAATATCATCAAGGACCAAAACAGTGTTGAGACTTATACTGTCATCCAGAATGCCGCTGCCCAGGCAAAGGCAGCTGCGCCTTCTGAGAATGCCGAACCCAAAAAGGCGCCGGAATCTTCTTCCTCCGCTTCCGCCCCTAAAGCAGCACCGTCTTCTGCGACACACAATGCGCCTGTGAAGCAGAGTTTAATTAGTGTAAACCTTTCCAAGCTAGACAGCCTGGTGGCGATTGTCGGAGAAATTGTAATCACGGAGTCTATGGTGACCTCCTCTCCCGACCTGCAGAACTTAAAGCTGGATAATTTCCTTAAGTCTGCGCGCCAATTGAGGAAGCTGACTGATGACCTCCAGGACATCGCCATGTCACTTCGGATGGTGCCTGTATCCGGCACTTTCCAGAAGATGAACCGTATTGTCCGCGATATGAAAAAGAAGTTAAATAAGGATGTGCGCCTTACTATAGAAGGTGAAAACACCGAGGTAGATAAGACGATCGTTGACAGTATCGGGGATCCCATCATGCATATTGTCCGTAATTCTATGGATCACGGCATAGAAGAGACTGCCGAAGAGCGTATCGCAGCGGGCAAGGATCCCCAGGGTGAGATCATATTGTCAGCTGCACATACGGGAAGTGAAGTCATCATTTCTATCCGCGATGACGGCAGGGGCATGGATCCCGATGCGATTCTCGCAAAGGCTGAACGCAATGGAATATTGACCAAACCCGCCAGCGAATATACCAAGAAGGAGATTCTTGCTCTCCTGATGGTTCCCGGATTTTCTACAAACGAAGCCGTTACTGAGTTTTCAGGCCGTGGCGTAGGCATGGATGTTGTAAAGAAAAATGTAGAGTCTGTAGGCGGAACTGTCAGCATTACCAGTGAATACGGAGAAGGAAGCTGTACGACTCTGAAGATCCCTCTTACAATGGCCATTGTAGACGGCATGGAAATCTCTGTAGGCAAATCCATGTTTACTATACCTATCGCCAATATACGCCAGTCCTTCAAGGCCCAGAAAGAGGACATTATTCTGGATGCAAGCGGCAATGAGATTATCAAATGTATGGATGAGTTTTATCCTATTGTAAGAGTACATAATTTATATAATATTGAGACAGAGATTACAAATATTGAAGATGGTATCCTGATCTGGGTGGAGGCCAGCGATAAATCTTACTGCCTCTTTGTTGATGAGCTGCTGGGCGAACAGCAGGTTGTAGTAAAGCCGCTGCCTGCATTCTTAAGTAACTTTAACATCAAGGATTCTGGTATAAGCGGCTGTACCATCTTAGGCGACGGTAACATCAGTATTATCCTGGATGTCCTGAATTTATATGGCGTATCTCATCAATATTAATCAGCACAGAGAATCGGAGGAATAAATATATGTCAGTAGATACAAGCGAAAACACCACAGTAGAACAGACAGCAGAGAATGAAGGCGCACTTTCCACAGAGCGCTGCCTGACCTTTACTTCTGACGGCTTAACTATTGGGGTCAGCACGAATTATGTAATAGAAATTATCACAAATCATTCTATAACTATGCTCCCTCTTGTACCAGGTTATGTCAAGGGCATTATCAACCTCAGGGGCCAGATCATTCCTATCATTGATATTCGGCTCAGGATGGGGAAGCCGGCCATAGACTATACAAATACGACCTGCATCATTGTCCTGAACATTGATTCTGCACAGATTGGCGTTATCGTAGATGCCGTGCAGCAGGTCATAGACATTGACCGCAATCAAATTTCCCCGGTGCCAGTGGAGAACCAGCAGGAATTGATCAACGGAATGATCTCTTACGGGGACCGTTCGGTAATACTTTTCCTTGATTGCGAGCAGCTTATACAGGCTTACTAAAACAAAGGAGCAGTTACAGGTTATGTTAAGTATTAATGAAAGTGATTTTCAGCGCCTTGTAAAATTTGTAAAACAAAATTATGGGATTGATTTATCAAAGAAGAAACAATTAATAACAGGTCGGCTCTCCAATACGATTCTATCTATGGGATTTGGCACCTTCCAGGAATATGTAGATTATCTGATCAAGAATAAGAAGCCGGAAGACCTTGAGCTGATGTTGAATAAGCTGACCACAAATTATACTTATTTCATGCGCGAGGAGGCTCACTTCCAGTTTTTTACGGATACCATCCTCCCTTATCTTATAAACAAGAAAAAGGACCGGGTGCTGAGTATCTGGAGCGCCGGGTGTTCATCCGGGGAAGAACCTTATACAATTTCTATGATTTTAAAGGAGTATCTAGGCTCCAAGGCGGGCATGTGGGACACACGGGTCCTTGCCACCGATATTTCACAGAACGCACTCAAGGCTGCATCCCAGGCAGTCTATGATGAATCTTCCCTGCGGGAGCTTCCAGTTGGCTGGAAGTCAAAATATTTCCGGCAGGTAGACAACTATGGTAATTACACCGTATCACCTGAGATTAAGTCCAATGTAATCTTTCGTACATTTAACCTGATGAACCCAATTCAATTCAGGTTAAAGTTTGATGTTATCTTTTGCCGGAATGTTATGATTTATTTTGATCAGCCTACAAAAGATGCCTTAGTAAACCGTTTCTATCAGGCGACGAATCCAGGTGGTTATCTTCTGATTGGGCATTCCGAGGGCCTTAACAAGGAAACAACCCCTTATAAATATCTCAAGCCCGCTACTTATCGGAAAGAAGAGTAACATATAAGCTGCTTCTTAAGACAGGGGGCAGCTTTTTCTTTTCATTCAGGCATGGCCTGATCGTATGGTTCGCACCTCACAGCAGCTGCCAGAGAACCATGGAATACCGTTTCTGCAGACTGACTGCTTTCATGAATAAGATTGAGAAAGAAGGATGATGTTATGTATCAGAAAAAAATAAAAGTGCTTGTTGTGGATGATTCATCTCTGTTTCGGCAGATGATTATACAGTCCTTGTCATCGCACCCTAATATAGAAGTGGTTGGGTTTGCTATAAATGCATATGACGCGAAGCAGAAAATCCCCCGCTTAAAGCCTGATGTCATGACCCTGGATGTGGAGATGCCTGGAATGAATGGGATCGAATTTTTAAAGCAGCTTCTGCCTAAAAACCCCATACCTGTAATTCTTGTATCTTCTCTGAACCTGAATGTTTTTGACGCACTCTCAGCCGGCGCCGTGGACTTTGTACATAAACCGGACATGAGTGTGCATAATTCAAAAGAGGCTTTCTTCGCTTCACTGGCCACTAAAGTCAATGTGGCTGCCATGGCGAAGGTACGTTCATGCCGTTCTTCAGCCCCCTCATCCGGCTCTTCGCCCTCCCCTGCATCCAGGGCAATGCCCTTCCCGCCCCTTTCACGCACAGTGCTGGACTCTACAATTATAGGGATCGGCGCCTCCACAGGAGGCACTGAGGCTACCCTCGCCGTCCTGAAAAAACTCCCTGCTGACATTCCCGGAATCGTAATAACACAGCATATGCCGGAAGGTTTTACTGCCATGTATGCACAAAGGCTGAACCGTATATGTAATATGGAAGTGAGGGAAGCCAAGAATGGGGATGCCATCCGTCCAGGGTTAGCTTTAATCGCGCCTGGCTCTATGCAGATGGAGGTTATACGCTCAGGCCGGGGGTATGCTGTTTCCTGCCATCCGGGAGAAAAGGTAAGCGGCCACTGCCCCTCCGTAGACGTTTTATTCTCCTCAATAGCAAAGAATGTTTCCATACGTAAAGTAGGGATTATCATGACTGGCATGGGCCGTGACGGCGCAGACGGACTGCTGAAAATGAGACAGAAAGGGGCCTTTACCATCGGCCAGGATAAAGAGTCCTGTGTAGTTTATGGTATGCCTATGGTTGCCTACAATATCGGCGCCGTTGCTGCCCAGTCCTCCTGTGAGAACATCCCTTCAGTGCTCATGAACCATCTGGGAAAATAGAAACAAGGCAAGATTTTATTATTTTATATTATGATTTCCCTTTTTCTGCCGATAATCAAAGTATAAGAAACAAAAAGAAAGTTTTGGCACACATCAATGCTATACATGAAAAGGAGTCCGGTATGAAAATAACCACAAACAATATAATTAAAAACTACAGTGATTTGCGTGTTCATACAAGGGAAACTACTTCCTCCCATGGTGTGTCCGGCGACAAGCATAATTTCGATGCGATTACTATTCGTTCTAATCCAAGGCAGATTGAGGAGACTACATTTGCGGATGCAATTTCGCGGGAACTCTCCTCCGAGATATCTTCAAAGAGTGTTTCTGAAGAAAGGCTGAACAGCCTCAAGGCACAAGTCCAGAATCATACTTATCAGATTGACGCCCATGCAATTGCATCCAAGATTCTCTTAATTCGGGAGGATGCATAAGTATGAATGATTTTTCAGCTTTTATTGAAATTATAGAGGAATTTATCCAGCTTTTTGATGAATTGATTCCTGTGGAGCAGGAGAAACTGGATGCAGCTATAAAGAACCGTATTACTTTTGTAGAAGAATGCATGAATAAGGAACAGGCTGCCGTCCTCAAGCTTCGGGGGTTGGAACAGAAACGTGAGAATGCGCAGAAAGCGCTGGGAATGGAAGCATTTACATTCCGCCAGATTTTGGAGCAGGTTCCAGAAGATACTGCCAGGACACTGCGTCCTCTTTTTGACAGATTGTCTGAACAGGTGGCGGCGTTCCGTTCTATCAGCGGCAGCGCCAAGGATATTATTGAAGTAAATCTTCATACGATACAGGCTTCTCTGGCGGCTGAAGAAGGTGCCAAAGGCACTTATTCACCGGCAGGGAGGAAGCAGGATGACGATGGTAAGCATTTTACCAGCCGTTCAGTTTAATAACTCAGGAGGGAGATCCATATGATACGTTCTACTTTCGCCGGGTTCACCACAGCACAGCTGGCAATGGCTGCAAGCCAGCGTGCGCTGGACGTTACCGGCCAGAATATTGCTAATATTAACACTACAGGTTACACAAGGCAGCGTCTTGATATTGCCAGCTTAAATACCAAGGGGGCTAATTTCCATAACTCTGATAATAACATCCAAATAGGTTATGGCGTGGATATGACTGGTGTGTCACAGCTCCGTGACCCCTTTCTGGATATGCAGTACCGCTCCCAGATTGGCAAACTCGGAACTACAGATGCACACGCAGCAGGTTTAGAACAGCTGGCCCCTGTTTTTGATGAGACAACAACAGATGGTATCCGTGCTGCACTGGAGAATATATCCAGTGCCCTCAACACGCTTAGCAATCAGGTTGGAAACAACGAATTTGACTCTATGGTACGTTCCAACATGCAGATTCTTCTGAATCTTTTCCATGATAACGCGACGAAGCTTCAGGATATCCGGGATGATACGACAAATGGATTTAAGAATTCTGACGTCAAAGATGTGAATCAGCTGTTGGAGAATATTGCCAACCTCAATACAAGTATTAAGAACAGTCAGATTCTTGGTAATCCTGCCCTTGAGCTGCAGGACCAGCGCAATGATCTTTTGGATCAATTGGGAAGTTATATTCCAATTTCAGTAAAATATACAGATAAAGAAATTATATCCGGCCAGTATGTGGAAATTTTGGACGTCACATTCACGGATGCCAACGGTACTAAGTATTCTCTTGTTTCCGACGGTAATTACGGCAATTTTGACACCGATATTTCCGGCCAGCCTGTGACACTGGCTATCAATGATGCCAAGGGACAGTACGGCGACATAACCAATACTGTCACTGACGGAACCCTGAAAGGCACACTGGACTTTCTGAATAAAGAAGGCGGTTTTGATAACTCGGATTTTAAAGGGTTAGGTTATTATGAGAATGTATTAGATGCATTTGTAAATCAGTTTGCCACTGTCTTTAACGAGCTGAACCATCCTGTGGACGCTAACGGACAGCCAACTGCAGACGCTAATCCTCTTTTTGTAACTAAGGACGGGTCCGCCACCTTCACGGCCTCCAATATTAAGATTGCAGACGATTGGATGAACGGGGCCTATGGCCTTACGAATACAAAGGATCCAAGCCAGCCTTCCACTGCAAATGATAACATTCTGGCAATGATTACAGCATTGACAGCAGATCAAAGCTTCGAATTTGATGGAGTGAACTTTTACAATGGTTCCTTTGGAGGATGTTTTGATAATATTGAAAATACCCTTGCTATAGATACAAAGTCTACAAGCACCCTGTTGGAAAACCAAATTTCAGTCCTGAACCAGACAGCCAATTCCAGGGATTCTGTTTCTGGAGTGCAGCTTGATGAAGAGGGCATGAATTTGATGCATTACAACCAGTCTTATACGGCTGCCGCAAGACTTATGACTACTCTGGACGAAGCACTTGATACACTGATCAATAACACTGGCGTAGTCGGCCGATAATCAGGAGGTTTAACATGAGAATTACTACAAATGCTATATTAAGAAATTATAAATCTAATCTCAGCGCTTCTCTCTCGAATCTGGATGTGGCAAGGACAAGAGTCATGACAGGACGCCAGTTCAGTTCAGCCGCAGAGAATCCAGCAAATGCGCTGCGTGCGGCAACTCTGGAGAGGAAGTACATGAAGAATCAGGATTACCTGAATACAGTAAAGGATGCACAGTCCTTCCAGGATTCTCAGGAAGATGCCGCCATGCAGATTAATGAGCTGGCCAAGACACTCAGTAAGCAATATGGGCTGGAAGCCCTAAATGGCACCAATGGTTCTCTTGACATCCGTGAAACATATGCAGACGCATGGCGGGGGGCGCAGGAGAGTATGCTGCTCAGCCTGAATGCTACTTATGAAGGGAAATATATATTTGCAGGCGCCGACGGAATGGAACCGCCCTTTGCTTTAGAAACAGATGCCAACGGAAATCAAATACTTACATATAGAGGTTTAGATGTGAACGATCCGGCAAACCAGGCAGCGCTCGATGAATTGTCCAAAGAGACTCTGTATCTGGATCTCGGTTTTGGCCTTTCCGTGGACGCCACCAATCAAGTGGATGCTGCCAGCGCCTTTAATACAAGCCTTCCGGGTATTAACCTGGTGGGATTCGGGCAGGACGCCAATGGGAATCCGAAGAATATGATCCTCCTGGCCGGCGAGATCGCTAAGACCTTGGAAGAACCTGATTTTGACAGTGATAAATATAAAGAACTTTTGGACGGTTTTGACAGCGGAAGGAGTTCCGTCCTGGAGCAGGTTACAATGCTCGGTACTAAGACACAGTTCCTGACCACAACAAAGGAGCGCCTTGAGACGGATGAAATCAGTCTCTCCACACAGTATGACAACGTAGTGAATGTGGATATGGCCGGCGCCATTACTGATTTTTCCTGGGCACAATATGCATACAACGCCGCTTTGAAAGTCGGGACAAATATTTTATCACCGTCGTTTATTGATTTTATGAGCTAGTTAAAATATGTTATAAAGGGGGAATGTTTTAATGGATCAGCTTATTAAGATTACTACGGTACCCATTCAATATGAATTAAAAGTAAACAGCGCCCGTCTGGAGTACCAGAGTTCTAAGGCTGAACTTGAGATCCGCCGCAATGAAGGGGGTCTCAGTATTAAAAGCCGCCCGGTGAAATTAAACCTGGACACTTTTGAGGCCAGGAATACAATATCACCTACACCTGCCAGGAGTGTGGAGCAGGCTGCCCAGAGGGGCAAAGACGCGGCTTACAGCGCCACAGCACAGATGGCCCAGGAGGGGCAGTTATTGTTGAAAGCTGATATCGGCGATGACCTTCTCGGAACTATTTTTAAGCAGAGGGCACAGCTTCCCACAGGAGAATTTAAATTAGGGTTTACTCCCTCCGCTCCTATGGAAATCGACTACCAGGCGCCTGACTTAACGATTAATTATGAGATGGATAAGTTAAACTTTGATCTGAAGGTAGCTAACGGAAACTTTGAATTTATTCCCGGAAATATTGAGATGACAATTACGCAGCATCCTGATATTTTAATTGAATATGTCGGAGGGCCCATCTATGTGCCGCCAAGTGCAGATCCTGATTATGAGCCATTGGATACTATGGCATAACCAAAACTCTCAGAGACTGCTGCAAAATGGACGTGTTCGTTTTGCTGCAGTCCCTTTTTTCATTTAAATGTCTCTATTGGACGTGCCTTATTGAACATTCGTAGTTCCATAAGTATACATTCATTACTATTTACAGCATTTCCTATACAGGAGGTATAACATATTGAATATAAACGCAAAATATTTTGGTTCCGTTACATTTGATGAAAAGGAAATTATTTTTATAGAACACGGACTAATTGGCTTTGAAGGTTTTACGAAGTATCTCCCCATCTCCTTCCACGAGGACGATGACTCTATGATATCACTTCAAAGCCTGGAGGATGAGGATCTTTCTTTTATTCTTATGAATCCCTTCAAAATATTCCCTGACTATAATCCGCTAATTTCTGAGAAGGATTTAAAAGAGTTAGGAGCAGAATCTCCTGATGATATTTCCTACTATGTAATCAGCGTTATCCGGGAACCAGCATCGGACTCTACTGTAAATTTGAAAGCTCCGCTGGCGGTCAACGCACTGAACAGGCGGGCCCGCCAGATCATCCTTGAGCAGTCCGAATACACATTCAGGCACACTCTGGGTCATGGGGCCAGCAACAGTAAGGAGGAATAGTAAATGCTCATTCTGCAGCGAAAAAAGGGGCAATCCCTAACCATAAATGATAATATTACACTGACCGTCGTGGGAACTGGCACAGACTGGGTAAAACTGGCTATCGATGCACCAAAGGAGATTCCGATTCTCCGGTCTGAGCTAAAGGAAGCGGCTGCTGAAAATAAAAAAGCCTCACAGGCCGTCCCCATGCATTTACTGGACGAGATACTCAGGGAGGGACAGCAGCGGGAATAATTATATATGGGGGATATCTTATTGGAAGATTTCCCCCAGTACAGTAATAATTTCCTGCATAGCGCTCTCATCCATATTAGAATAATTCAACACTAATATACTCTGATATTTGGCTGCATCCCCTATGCAGAACTCAGAGAGGCAGCAAAGGTTAATTCCTCTCTGCCTGGCTTTCATCTTAATCTCCTCATCGGAAATCTTAGTACAAATCTTTACAAGAAGATGGGTCCCACTTTCTATGCCGGATATTTCCTCTGTCGGAAGCGTCCCCGTCTTTTTTATCGCGGAGAATAACTTTTCACCCTGGCTGTGATAGTATTTCCTCATTCGGTTTAAATGCCGGTCAAAATATCCATCTCCTATAAAACGTGCCAATGTAAACTGCTCCAGATTTGAGGACGTATTAGAAAAGAAGTTGGCCGAGCTGACATATGCGTGCAGCAACTTTTCGGGCAGGACCATGTAACTGATCCGAATGGCAGGACTCAATGTCTTGCTGAATGTGTTCATGTAGATAACTCGGCGGCTGTGATCCATGCCGTACAGTGCAGAAATAGGCCTGCCCCTGTAGCGGAATTCCCAGTCGTAATCGTCCTCGATGATAAAACGTTCCGGCGAATCTTCCAGCCATTTTAAAAGCTCCTGGCGTCTTCTGGCAGACATGACAGTTCCCAGCGGGTAATGGTGCTCCGGGGAGGTATGGACCACCGTTGCGCCGCTGCCCTGCAGGCTGCTCATGCGTATACCGTCCCTGTCCATATCCGTCCATGTCCACTGTACCCCCAGTTCCTCATAAATATGTGGAATCTTACGGTACCCCGGATTCTCCACTGCATATACCGAAGAGACAGGCAGCAGCCTGATCAGCCTGGAATACAAATATTCTATCCCAGTACCTATGACAATGCAGTCTGGTGACACAACCATCCCACGGTTATGATATAAATACTTAGCAATCTCTGCCCTAAGCTCCTGGCTCCCCAAAAAATCTCCTCTTCTCATTAATTCCACATGATAATCAGCCAGTACCTGGCGCATCACCTTTGTCCAGGTAGAGAAGGGAAACTTTTCATATACAATCGTGTTGGCTGTAAAATCTGCCCTCCAATCCTCCTCTGTTTCCGGCGCAGGAAGATGGACTGGTATGTTCTGATATCTAATATTATGCGTAAAATCAGATACCACATAGTAACCGCTTCTCTCCCTGGATACCAGGTACCCTTCCATCATAAGCTGGTCATAGGCATTCATTACCGTCCTCACACTAATCCTGTTGGCCTCCGCCATTTCGCGTTTAGACGGCATTTTTGCGCCCTCCTCCAGCTTTCCGCTTAAAATATCGGCCCGCAGGCACTGATATAAATATTCATATTTAGAAGCTTTATTTCTCTTGTCAAAATCATAAATCAGCATTTTTCTGGTTCCTTTATTTTTATCCATTTTGGATATTTTATTGGTATCAATTTTGATTATAATGAAAACATAAACAAAAGTAAAGGGCATTTAAATTTAATCAGGAGGTAGTTATTATGGATCTTCAGGCAAAGAACAAATTAAAGGAAACTTACCAGCTTTTTATAGGAGGAAAGTGGGTACCGGCATCTGACGGCGCCTTATATACAAGTGTCAATCCCGCTAACGGGGAATCCCTTGCACAGTGTGCAGAGGCAACTAAAGATGATGTGGATGGGGCGGTCAAAGCTGCCTGGGCAGCCTTCCCAGAATGGAAAACTGTGGAGAACAGCGCGAAGGCTGATATTTTAGATAAAATTGCAGACCGCATCGAGGAAAATAAAGAATGGCTGGCTCAGGTTGAGACAATGGATAACGGTAAGCCAATCCGCGAGACACTCACCATCGATATTCCCTACTCCGTACGTCACTTCCGCTACTACGCAAGCCTGATCCGTACAGACGAAGGCTCTGCATCTGTATTAAGCGGCAATATGATGAGCCTGGTTCTCAGGGAACCTATTGGCGTGGTAGGACAGATTGTCCCATGGAACTTCCCATTTCTAATGGCAGCTTGGAAATTGGCTCCGGCCCTGGCAGCGGGGGACTGTATTGTATTTAAGCCTTCCTCCATGACATCTTTAAGTATGTTGATATTCACAGAACTGATCCAGGATCTGCTGCCTGCAGGCGTACTGAACCTGGTTACAGGCTCTGGGAATAAATCCGGCCAATATCTTCTGGAGCACCCGGATTTATGTAAGCTGGCATTCACAGGATCCACAGAGGTAGGAAGAAATATTGCGGTGGCTGCCGCTCAAAGGCTGATACCAGCCACCCTGGAGCTGGGCGGCAAGAGCGCCAATATTATTTTCAATGACTGTAACAGGGAAATGGCATTGGATGGTGTGCAGCTGGGCATTTTATTTAATCAGGGACAGGTATGCTGCGCAGGTTCCAGAGTTTTTGTGCAGGAAGAAATATACGACAGCTTTGTGGCAGAGTTAGTGGACTCTTTCCAGAAAATTAAAGTGGGCGATCCATTGGATCCAGATACACAGATGGGATCTCAAGTCAGCAAAGGCCAGGCATCTAAAATTATTGCCTGCATCGAATCCGCCAAAGAAGAAGGGGCAGTTGTTGCATGTGGCGGCGGCTATTACACAGAAAACGGATGTGAAAAAGGGTGCTTTGTCCAACCCACGCTGCTTACCAATGTAACAAACAACATGCAGGTTGCACAGGAGGAAATCTTCGGGCCTGTGGCAGTTATTATCAAATTTAAGACAGAAGATGAAGTAATCGCCATGGCTAATGACTCCAAATATGGACTGGGCGGCGCTGTATGGACACAGAACTTAAACCGTGCGCTCAGGGTATCTCGAAGCATCGAGACGGGGCGCGTATGGGTGAACACTTACAACCAGATTCCGGAAGGGGCGCCTTTTGGAGGTTACAAACAATCCGGTATTGGACGTGAGAATGATAAGTCCATCCTGGATGCTTACAGCCAGACAAAAAATATTATGATTAATATGAATGAAGCCCCCTCTGGTTTCTATCCCCAGAAATAAAACCTGCAATCTATCCGGCCCAACGAATATGTCTTACTTGTTGGTCCCTGAAAAGTATCTTTTCCTGATCCAGCACTTGCCGCCTGGACAGGAAAGGATACTTTTTTCTGTCCCCATACTTTAAAGCGCTTTCCAGGCCGCACTTGTCAATCTATGCCGCTTGCCGGCAGTCATACACACTCTATTATCTTTTTACATATATTCTCCCAGGAGATCCTTTCCAGGCCAGGCCGCCCGGTATCCTCCCTATCGGCACATGCCCGGACGCCGCGGGCAAGCCGCTGCTCGAACGCATCCAATCCATCCTCATAGGGTTCATCGGTATTTTTCATAGGCGGTAAATCAACATAAACAACCGGGGCATTTTCTGTATTTTCCTCGATCCACTCCCGCACTCCCGGCAGGTCTGTGACTACTACCCTGGCCCCACAGGCCAGCGCCTCTATTACAGTGAGGGGCAGTCCTTCAAAAAAAGACGGAAGGATAAATATATCGCTCATGCCATAAACCTCTGCAAGTTTATCCTGAGAAAGTTTCCCCAAAAACTCTACCGGGTATGGGCTTGCCTGGGCAAGCCTTTTAATCTCCTCATACTCCCCTTTATTCCCATATCCCCCTGCAAGGCGCAGTATGACTCTATCCTTCTCGGCCCCCAGATAAGAAAGGCTCCTTATAAGGCTCATGACCCCCTTTTTCTCCGACAGCTTCCCCGCAAACACCAGCTTTAAGCGCGTATCCTGGATCCCGGCCTTCTCCTGCTTGTCCCTAGGAAAAAATATATTGCTGTTATAGCCTGTGCCGATAATCTGAATGATTCCCTCCTCTGCTCTGCCGGATATGTCCCCCTCCTGCCAGTAGGTGCTTATAATTTCTTCCTTCTGCTTTTTATGCAGGGCAAAAATCCCATCCAGCCGCTGTACCTGCTTCCGTATATATTCACGCTCCATGGGATTCTTTTTCATCTGCCGCAGATCTGTATTATGACAAAAGCCATATACTTTGTGGCCTGGAAATAGTTCCCTTGTCAGAGCCGTCACCAAGTATAAATGATGGCACAAAATAAGATCCGGTGAAAACTCTCGGACTGCCTCTTTTATCCGCTTCCCAAAGGCAGTCTTGAACTGCACAATCATCTCCTCCGTCATCTGCGCGTAAACTGTACTCTCATAAGGCATCTCATCTGACATCCCTGCAATAGGGAAAGGGAGGGACTGTGTGTTAAAAAATACGGGGTAGAATGCCACATCCCCTGGGAAAGCAATATCATCATCTTCATAAACTCCGGCAACGACCGCCTGTCCATGCCCCTGGACGGCAAATCCTTTTACAAGCTCACTTAAATATACACCGCTTCCGGTGCTGTCTGGTTTTTGTGCTGTTATACTTAATATTTTCATTACCCTTGTTCCTCCTCTGTGAACGAATGTCCACTGCCATCAATGCCTTTTACAATTCTCGTCTTTTGTTTCCATTATCTATGTCTATATAATAATACTACTTTCCTTATGTATCAACACAAGATATACTGTTATTGACAGGAGGGCTATTATTAATGGAAGAAACAACAAAAACTAGAAAAAAACCAGAAAAGAAAAATATTTTATTGACCCTTTTTAGCGCCACCTTATATTTAAGCACATTTACATTTGGGGGCGGCTATGTCATCATTACCTTACTGAAAAATAAGTTTGTAGATTATTACCACTGGATTGATGAGGAAGAAATGTTAGACCTGGTGGCAATTGCCCAGTCTTCTCCGGGGGCCATTGCCGTAAACGGTGCCATTGTCGTAGGCTATAAGCTCTGCGGCCTCCCGGGAGTACTTGTATCTGTGGCAGGGGCAGTCATCCCGCCTATGGTTATCCTCTCTCTTGTGTCTATGTTCTATGAGGCTTTTCAGGGCAACCCCTATATTGCAGCTTTACTCGGGGGGATGACCGCCGGTGTGGGCGCCGTCATTGCCTCTGCAGCCTATGATATGAGCTGTGCTGTTGTAAGATCTAAGGACTGGGTCCATATTGCTATTATGCTGATCTGCTTCTTAACCAGCTACTTTTTACACGTAAATATCGTACTTATTATTGCCCTGACGGCCTTGTTCGGCCTCATAAGAACTTTTATCGAGGGGAGGAAAGGAAAAGCATGATCTATGTAAAATTGTTTCTCAGCTTCCTGCAGATTGGCTGTTTCAGCTTCGGCGGCGGATATGCCGCCATGCCTTTGATACAGGAACAGGTTGTCACCCTGCACCACTGGCTTTCCTTAAATGCGTTTACTGATCTGGTAGCAATTGCTGAGATGACCCCCGGCCCCATAGCCGTAAATGCCGCCACTTTTGTAGGTACACAAATTGCCGGCGTACCAGGGGCGATAATAGCCACTATAGGATGTATTCTGCCATCCTGCATCTTTGTTACCTTGCTTGCATCTGTTTATAGTAAATACCGCAGCCTCCCGCTGCTTAAGGGAACTCTTGCATCCCTTCGCCCTGCTGTGGTTGCAATGATAGCCAAAGCAGGACTTACAGTGATTCTGTCCTCCTTTTTTATAAATGGGGTGGTATCATTTGCACGCCAGGACATTTCTGTCAGGATGGTGCTGTATTTTATCCTTTCACTCATACTGCTGCGCAAGGTAAAGATGAATCCCATTTTAGTGATGGCATTGTGCGGTATACTTGAAGTCTTTTACTATGTTATCCGGTAAGAAGTGTCCGGTGGGTATGCCTGGACTGTTATCTCGTCCAGCAGGGCATATTCATGCCAAAACCTGACATAGGCGCCGCCAGATTTTATATTACCAATTTCAACGGATCCCCCCAGTAATTCTGACAATTGTTTTACGATATACAGGCCCAGGCCAGAATGTCCGCCTTTACTGGGACGGGCTTCATCCCCGCGGTAAAATCTCTGGAAAGCTTTTTCCATATCCTTTGGCCCAAACCCCTGTCCGGTGTCAGAGACAGAATAAAACATGTATGTATCATCACATTGCACGGATATCTCTATCTGACCGCCGTCAGGAGTATATTCTATACTGTTTGTCACAATATTGTCCAGTATCCTTTCCACCTTATTTATGTCTATATGCATCACATCGGGTATCCCATTTAATATTTTAAGGGCAACGCTTATTTTTTTCTCCTTTGCCTGTAATATATAGCCTTCCTTCTTCCTCTCCAGAAAATCAACTAGATTAACAGGCATTTTTATTATTTCCACGCTAAGAGAAGACAGATCTGAAGTATACTGCATCTGTTGGACCAAATTAATAATTTTCCCTATATTCTCTTCTATAACCGAAACATACTGCTCTTGCTCCTCTGTAAGGTCAGTGTCATCAGCAATTGTTTCTGCATATGCCTTTATGACAGACAGCGGGGACTTCATGTCATGTGCAAGCGCTCCCACTGTTTCTACATGCTCCTGTTCCATCTTCCACTGTGCGGACAGGGATTTTTTCAACTCTTTCTGCATAGCCATAAAGGCCGCGCACAGCTCCCCCAATTCATTATTTGCCTGATAATCAATAGAGAAATCCAAATTTTTATTCTTTATCTGCTTAGCACCCTCTGTCAATATGCGCAAGGGTTTTGATATGCCCTTTGCAAATTTCTTGGAAAATAAGATTGAGAATAATACCAAATAAAGTATAGGAGAACATACAAAGATAAATAATGTGCCCCGTATCCAGAGGTTATGATTGTTTACATCAGATAAACTCAGTGAATAAAGCACAGAGACCGCCCCTTGTATTTTACCAGTATGATCAATGATGCCTATCACACGTATAAAATAACCTTCTGCACTGAATGTTGTATTTAATTTCTTAAACATATCCTCTTCCGATGAAAATAACTGCCCCTCAAACGAACCATATATAATTTCTGCTTTATTATCTACAACCTGATAGAAAAAGTCATCCCCCCGGGTCAGTCCCCCTAAAGTGTCTTTACAAAAGGGAGACAATATATCTGTCCCCATCTCCTTCGCATACTGCTGGATCTGGGGAATCCTTCCTTCATAATAATTTGACGGATTTATGCTGCCGTCGCTGAGGCCATAGTTAAATGCAATTGCCAATATTATGTAGGTGATAAGGGAAGCGGCGGCCGTGGATATAACAATATAGACCAAGGTCATACGGAACTGTGAACCTAAAGTACGATTTTTCATTTTCATGGTATCCTGTCACCTTTCATATCTTATTCCATTTATATCCAATTCCCCACACTGTACAAATATACTGCTCTTTTGGGGGCGCTGCGGCAGAAAATTTTGCCCTGATTTTCTTGACTCTCTCCACAACGGTAGTATTGTCGCCTGTGCTGTCATATCCCCATACACTTTCATAAATCTGCTCTTTGGTAAACACTTGCCCTGCATGAAGGGCGAGAAACTCCACAATATCATACTCTGTTTTTGTCAAGGGGATGTCCGTCCCCTGAATCTTCACAGTACGCCCCTGCATATCCAGGGCCAAATGCCCAAAGGACAGCCTGGTCCTTTTATTTTCCCCCTCCATATAGGCGGATCGCTTTTCCCGCCGCAGGTTAGCTTCAATCCTCGCCATCAGTTCCCGGACCCCAAAGGGTTTTGTAATATAGTCATCTCCGCCAAGTGTAAATCCTTTAATTATATCCATCTCCGACTGCCTGGCACTTAAAAATAAAATAGGGCAAAAGACCTTTTCGCGTATGGCCCTGCATACTTCAAACCCATCTGCTTTTGGCATCATAATATCAAGAATAATTAAATCCGGCATTTCGGCTGCCAGCTCAATCCCTCTCTGGCCGTCATATGCCGCCAATACTTCATGTCCGTTTTTCTTTAATTTTTTCTCCAGCAGAGAAACCAGATCCACCTCATCGTCGATAATTAGAATTTTACTCATAGCGCCAGCGCCCCCTTATGAAAACCTATTCCCTGGATTTTGGCCCCTCCCAGTTATGGAACCAGGCCAGTCC
The DNA here is from genome assembly GCF_900604355.1 of Luxibacter massiliensis. NCBI lineage: Bacteria > Bacillati > Bacillota > Clostridia > Lachnospirales > Lachnospiraceae > Luxibacter > Luxibacter massiliensis. The sequence continues at coordinate 3,120,892 of NZ_UWOE01000001.1, forward strand.
CCCTGCCAAAAAAATAATACTAAAAACAATGCTCAAAACAACAGCCAGCACAAATTGTCTGATAACACCAGAAGCCGCCTCAGACATCAGGGATAAGGACATAGGGAACATTGCCATCTTCACAGGATATGTCCACGGCAGAACATACCACAGTTTATCCCCGAGGGATGTTGTCCCCATCAGGACTGCCATCAGAATCCCGGCTATGCCCAGGCCGGCAGAGGCCCCCATACCCCATGTAAAACTGACCCATACATGGATGGCCAGTATAGGGAGGGAGCCGCACACTGCCAGCAAGGAAGCAGCTAAAAATAAAACTGCGCCTATATTGCCACTCCGAACCAATTTTAACCCTATACAAATCATCAGTGTAGTTAGAATTGTGCAGATTGTCAAGGATATTACGGATAGGAAGAATTTTCCTAAATACAGCTTCCCCTTCGGCACTACTATATTTAACAGATTATTAAAATTTCCGGCAGCCTCCTCCTCATAAATATAGTACCCTGTTATAACGCCAATCCCCACGGGCATCATGAGAGCTGCCCAGACCATATAGAACGCCTCATATATGAATTCCACTGATAGATCCGCCCGGTAAGCACAATAGGCAGCCATACATGCGGAAAAACAAAGGGGCAGGAAAAAGATGAGCCAGCGGATAATTGTACGTTTTGTTTTCAGCCATTCAGATAGTACTACCCTTATCATAGTTCCCTCCTGCCAAACCATATTCCAGTTGCGGTGGTCAGCACAGCCAAAAATAAAGCCGAAGCCGCTATCCCCAAAGGGATAACCCCTGTATTTAACAGAGCGCTTCCAGAATCAAGAAGCACGCCGTTTGGATGTACCCCGACTACAGGGCACATAAGCCTGGCAGCATGGCTCCAGGGACATAAAAACCAAAAATCTGTGGGCGCTAATAGAACCCCTATAGTGGACCCCAGAAATCCCACGCCTATACTTATCAGGATCCCCCCCGCCGCTGCAGTCCACAGCTGAAATGGTATCAGGGCCAGTGACGTAAACCAGCATAACAGGCCTGCCGCCAAAATCTTTCCCAGGGGCATGGTTCCTTCTGCCGCAAAAAGGCCAGTAGCTATTACGATGATAATCAATATTACTGTAGACAAGAAGGAAATAACAGCCATTCCTGCAACTTTATTGACCCAGATTTTAAAGGGGGAAATATTGTGTGAACACAACGCCCGGTATCTGCCCGCTTTTCTCTCCTGTGAGTCTGCCAGGCCGGCAAATATCCCCATGCCCAGGGGCAGGAAGAGCACGGGCCACCAATTATATATCATAGCTAGGAAGGACAGCCAGCTTGTTCCCGTATATCCGCTGGCCGCTGCTGTAGGATTACTGTTTATAATCATGCCCGTTGCAATGGCATAGACCGCGAAAAAGGCCGGAATAAAAATAATCAATTTTGCTGTAAATGTCCTCTTATATTTCAGCAGTTCAGCTCCAATCTGTCCCATTATCCTCTTCCTCCCTTCAAGACTACCTCTGTAAAAAATTGTTCCAGATTCTCATACCCAAGGCTTTCATCCCGGGAATCGGGAACTCCCTGGAATAATAACTTTCCATTACTGATAATACCTATCTCATCGACTACCTGCGCAACTTCAGATAATATATGGCTGGATAAGATAACCGTAATTCCCTGGGACGGGAAGGATGAAATAAGTTCCCTCAGTTCTTGAATCCCAAATGGGTCGAGTCCGTTTGTAGGTTCGTCCAAAATCAGCAATTTGGGATTATTTAGGAGCGCGGACGCAATGCCAAGTCTCTGTTTCATGCCAAGCGAAAATTGGGACACTCTCTTCTTGCCTGTATCTTTCAGATCGACAATGCCCAATACTTCATCAATACGTGTTTCTGGGATTCTAAGAAGTTTTGTATGGACCATAAGATTTTCCCTGGCAGTCAGGTTCCCGTATAGAGCCGGTGATTCAATCAGAGAGCTAATCTCAGAGAGAAAGGCTCTTTTCCAGGGTTTTCTATTAAATAGGATTGAACCGCCAGTCGGCCGCAGCAAGCCTACAATCAATTTTAACGTAGTGGACTTTCCCGCCCCGTTGGGCCCCAGCAGTCCGTATATACTGTTTCTTTTGACCTGCAGAGAAAGATTGCAGATAGCCTGATGCCTGCCATAGTATTTTGTCAAATTTTTTGTTTCCAGAATCAAATCTTCCATTGTGTATCTTCCCTCCTGTAATATTAAAAGCTACTTGTTTCTGCTGGCATAAGTCCCCCTGCTTTCGGAACATATTTATTAATTCATGCCCTATCTGGGTAAAACCGCCCGCTACAAGCAATAACTCATTAAACACACTTTAGCATATAAAAATAACCAATCTATAACCGTTTAAAATATTACGCCCAAAGAACACCCCACAATGTATACCCCCAGTCAAAAACCCCGCCGCAAGCATACGGGGCATCAAACTAGCAGCGATGCAGGCATGGGGGTATTAGACCCTGGCGGCAGCCGCCAAATGGACATGTAAACATGTCCCCTTGGCTTGCTGCCCTCGGAAATAAATATGCCTTTAAATAAAAACCTCCGGGCGCCAACACGGGGCACCCGGAGGTAAAAGATTACCAGAGGATTATAGGTTTTTTATCAATCTTTGACTTCCTTCATATGGAAAAGCTTTTCCATGGGGTTGTCATCTGTCTTAAACTGGAGGATTTCATAGAACATCTTACTATGTTCCATATCATCCATATACACATATTTGGCACGGGGAGATTCCCCTGTCTGGCTCGTTATCATGCCCAACCCTTCACAGCGTTTAATCTCTTCATCCACATCCTCGCAGCGGAACGCGATATGATGGGGGCCTTCACCGTATTTTTCTAAGCTTTCATGCCATGCAGTATCTCCCTCTCCTATGGGTTCCAACATCTCAATCTGTGTATTATGCAGGTTAAACAACACCTGTTTTACCTTTCCGCTAGAAGGTTTTCCATGATATTTTTGGTTTTCTGGGTTGGATTCGAAAATAGGCGGTACCTCAACCCCCAAAAAATCTGCCAGCTGCTTTGCTGATTTATTAATGTCTTTCACAATGATTCCTATTTGAACAACAATATTAGAACGAAGGTTCATTTCTAATTTCCTGCCTTTCTTTATAATATAGATAAACTTTTTATACCATCCGGTTTTCCAGATATCTCACAACAGAGGCGTCAAAATGGCTGACATCCTGACAGCCTGTCATCCCCATTAGATATGCAAGATCAGCTGTAATTTTCTGAATTTTTGCTTTTACGCCATCGGCGCCTTTCTCTCCCAACGGCCCCATCAGCGCACGCCCCACTCCGGCAGCGCTTGCGCCCAGCGCCATTGTCTTATAAACATCTGCGCCGCTTTCCAGGCAGCAATCCACGAAAACCGGCATCGTGCCGCCGACAGCTTTCAAAATCTCGGGCAATACCATAAGCGGCGGCGCTGCATAGTCAATAATTGCATTATGATGGGAAACGATCATTCCCGCCGCCCCCATCTCAGCGCATTTGCGGGCATCCTGTACGCTTAGAACACCTTTTACAATAAAGGGAAGTTTAGATTCCCTCACAAACCCTTTCATATCTTCCAAGCTTTTTGCTGCCATTTTGTGGCCTTCCAATGTCATGTATTTTCCATTTCTGGCAAATGGATGATCCACATCCATGCCCACTGCAAGTGCGCCGCAGCTCTCTGCATGCCTTATTTCCCGCAGAACTTCTTCCGGGTCTTCATAGGGTTTAATAATCTTAACGACCTTTGCCCCTGTGCCTATCATTTTTTCCAGTTCTTCATCGCTTCCCAGGCCGGCCCATACAAGGGCGCCCGCTGCTGCTGCGCCTCTTGCCATTTCTACCATGCCGTCCCTGCAGATTCCTTCAAGATGGGACAGGGCTGCAGTCATTACTGGTGTAGCAAATTTTTCTCCAAAAAGTTCAAACTCTGTGGATGGCTCTGCGGTATCTATGACACGCATTTCCAAAACCAGTGATTCCAGATACTGGCGGGTGATCCTGTTAGAGATACGGCCCCCCATCACTTTTAAATTATCCATAATAATTCGTCCCCTCTGTCTTCTGCGGAATAAATTTTAGACATCCAGTTTATTTTTCATTATTTCTTCGCCTTTTACCATTTTTTCTGGATGCTCATTTACATAGTCGATAATCGGTGTATTGTCTAAATCACACTTAACGTTAAATTCAATTCCCAGCTGCTCTGTTGTATCTATAAAGGAATATGTACGAGTCTTATTGTACCCTACATGATAAGGCTTTGGAGCGCCAATCTCCTGCAGTGCGTTGTAGGCTTCCTCTATATCCGGTACGATAAAGCTCATGTGCTGGAACCCATTTCCTCCGTTTTTCTCATATGTCTCTTTCCATGGACTGGGCGCCTCGCCAGGCTGTACCATCTCCACATTCAGCTGATTATTAAAGTGGAACACTGCCAGCTTGCAGTCAGAATAATCTCCGCGGCTGCCCCTGTAAAAAGCAGGTGTTTTTTCTGTAGGTGGAACATACTGTATTTCCGGCATTTCAAACCCAAATATTTTCGCCCAGTTTGCAGCAACTTTTTCTACGTCATCTACTACCATTGCGATATGGCAGACAACATCTGTACCCATTTTAGACATAATTATGTCCTCCTTTTTTGTTAATTATATTATTTATTGATAAGAACCGGCCTCATGGCCTGTTCTTTATCTCAGATAAATGCTGTGCGGATTACCCCTTCACAGCCCCCGCGGAAAGTCCGCTGATAAAGTATTTCTGTCCAATGACTCCTATAATTGCAACCGGAAGGATGATCAAGGTTCCTGCTGCCGACGCCTCACCCCAGCTTAAATCCAGGCTGTTGATAATCAGCGCAATAGCGGTAGGCGCCGTGGACGCATTTTTTGAAGTCAAAATCATTGCAAAGAAAAATTCATTCCAGGCAGAAGTAAATGTCAGAATACTCACAGACGCCAGAGAAGGAACCGATATAGGCAGGATGACCCTTACAAATGTGGACAATGCATTGCTCCCGTCAATTGCAGCAGCCTCCTCCAGCTCCCTTGGAATGGACTTATAAAATCCCCACAGCGTCCATACTACAAGGGGCAGTCCAAAAGTAGTATATACGAGAACCAGTCCTGTCCTGGTATCCAGAAGCCCCAGTGTCTTAAAAGTATTAAATACCGGAATGACAATCGCCATCGATGGAATCATGCGGAGGAACAGGTAAGAAAACGGCAGGAACATTCCCCCGGGCAGTTTAAACCGTGACATTCCATATGCACACAGAGCCCCTGTAATTCCGCATAAAAGTGTTGTGGCAACTGCTATGATCAAGCTGTTTAAAAGACGGTTCAAAAAATCCTGCCCCGCAAAAACAGACTTATATGCTGTGAAAATGGGTTCAAAAATAAGAACCAGCGGCCTTTCATATAAATCCACCAATGTGATGACGGATGTCCTCACCATCCACAGTATGGGAAGGAAGATCATCACTACCACAAGAATCCCCACAACTGTCAGCAGCGCATTGGTGATATTTTTCTTTTTAAACCGTTTACGTGTGTGATCCATTTTCTCTCCCTCCTAATCTTTTCTCATAAAGACGAGCATCAGTCCTGCCGCCATCAAACCGCAGATAAGCAGAATCAATACCGCCACTGCAGAACCATACCCCATATCCCATCCAATAAACGCTGTATTATACGTATACAGGTTGATAAACTGTGTAGAGTTTCCAGGGCCCCCTTTGGTCAAAACAAAAGGTTTTTCAAATGTTTTAAATGCATCTATGATCCGTATGACAAGTGTTGTAAAAAATACAGTCCGAATCTGTGGAAATGTTATATGTATAAAACGCTGGAACGCATTAGTTCCATCGATATCGCCTGCATCATATAAATCTAGATCCACTGACTGAAGCCCCGCAAGCAGAAGAACCATAACAAAGGGGGAACTCTGCCATGCCTCCACAAAAATCAGGGAGGGCATTGCCCAGGTTGAACTTCCCAGCCAGTTCTGCTCCGGAAGCCCCAGAACAGAGAGAATATAGTTAAATAATCCAAAATCGTTGGAAAACAGTGTCTGCCAGCAGACCGCAATTGCCACGCCGCACATCAGCGTCGGCAGAATAGATATAGACCTTAGCAATCCTTTAATTTTAATATTACGGTTCAGCATGAGCGCCAGCAAAAGGCCGAATGTCATACTGAACAGGACAGAGAAAAATGCAAAGATAAAGGTCACCTTTAATGAGTTCAAAACATCAGGACTTTCAAAGACTTTTATATAATTGCCCAGTCCTGTAAAGGTCGGTTTCCTTCCAACTGCAGGGTTGTAGTCACAAAAGCTCATTACAATCGTGTAGAGAAGCGGGTATATGGCGCAGACCGCTGTAAGTAAAAATGCAGGAGCACAAAACAGCAGACCCGTTCTCTGCATTCTTTTTTCCCGCGCACTTTTAATACGTTTCATAAGTTCTTATACTCCTTATCATTTTTTAATCAGGGCTGGGCGCCAATATAGGGCGCCCCCCCCTTGCCGCAAGGTTGCTTTTACTCTTTTAGTTCACCGCTGTCTTTCAGTGCGGTCTCCGCTTCCTTTGCGGCGGCATCCATTGCTTCTTGTGCCGTCATATCTGTAGTGGCTGCCTGATTGATATATTTTCCGATGATTGCACGGATATTCTCAGCCTGCGTTACCTGTGGATACAGCCTGGCGTTAGCTAAAGCCTCGTCAAGCACCTTAAGGACTGGATATTTTTCCTGCAGGTCTGCATCACTTGTGACACTCTTTCTCGTAGGATTACAGTCTCCGCCTGCCTCGATTGTTTTAATCTGAGTATCTTTTGAAGTTGCAAATTTAATAACTTCCCATGCAGCATTCTTATATTCTGATGTATCCATGATCACAAAAGACCAGCCGAATGCCAGCGTGCCCCCATCGCCTGGGAGAGGAGCTACAAGGCTGTTCCCTGTAATACTGGACTTTGATGGGTCGTTATTGGCCTCTGTATATCTTGCAGGCCAGTGAATCAGCATACCCGCAGAATTACTGAAATATGCCGCCGCCTCATCATTGCCGTTCCATGCAACGGATGCCGGATTTACTACCTTGTCCTCTTTCAGCCAGTCGATATACATCTGAGCCGCTTCTACCCCGATTTCATCATTAAACGCCGGCGCATTTGTTTCCTCATCCAAATAGCTGCCTCCCATAGAATACAGAATTGACAGATAGAAGGAATTCGTATTTCCATTTGTAGCCGCATAGTCGATGGAGAGGCCATAATCACCAGTGCTTTCGTCTGTCATTGCCTTAGCTGCTTCTCTGAATTCTTCCCATGTAGAAGGGGGATTTTCTGGGTCAAGGCCCGCTGCAAGGAACTTCTCTTTGTTATAGTGCAGCATCATAATATCTGAACGGTATGGCAGTGCATATGTCTTTCCTTGATAGGCCAGTCCGTTATCAACAAAATCCTCAAAATCCAGCTCATCGGCATCCCTTTCTATAAAGCCATCAATCGGATAGATCCCCCCCGCATTGGCAAGGGCCGGCACTGTAGCTGACTGGCAGATGACATCATATGACCCTGCACTGGAAACCGCCTCCGTCATAGCCTGGGTGGGAATATCATTTCCAGTAGACTCTGTAATATTAATTTTAATATTGGGGTACTGTTCCTTAAATTCTGTCTCAAGCAGTTCCTGCAGCGCCCTTGTCTGGGGACTGGATGGCATTAGCATATTGATGGTAGCTTCTGTCTCAGGATCTAGCTTTTCGGTAAACTCGAAATCTTCTCCAGCCTCAGCAGAACTGCTGTCCGATCCACTGCCTGAACCGCCGCAGCCTGCCAGCATGGTGATGCCCATGGCACAGACCAGTAATACCGATACAATTCTTTTTTTCATTCTTCATCCTCCTTACATTTCATCCGCTTCCCAAAAACACGGCCATAACATATTAATTAATATAGAGGGAAACGAATTAAATTTTTTATTAATTTTGATGTTTTAATTTTATATATGTCGCTTTTTGTTGTCAATTTCACACAATCATCAACACATTCTTACGTTTGTATTATGTAAAAATTACAATAAATCTCCAGGCTGCGCCGCTGCATTCCATCAGTTTTTTTTCAGTTCAGGTTTAGCTTTCTTCCTCTTTTTGATTGTGTCAGTCTCTGTTTGACAGGTTGACACTCATACTGCCACATTTTTCCCAAAGCTCTTCAAACTGTGTTGTGCAAAACTTTTATTTTAATACTAATCTCCGAAAAAAAACATTTAAATTATATCTTTTTCTTTGAATACCCGGCCAATATACTCCAGAACCTCCTCCTGGCTCCCCAGGCCACAGACTGCCTCCGCTATCTGGACTGCCTCCTCAAAGGTAAATGCAGAAAGCGCCTGTTTCACCCTGGCCATATTAGCCCCGCTCATGCTCATCTTTGTCATTCCCATTCCGGCAAGAACTACTGCTGCTTTTGGATTTCCTCCCAGCTCCCCGCAGACTGAGAGTGGTTTGCCCGCCTCTCTGAAGGCTCCCGCAATTCTTCTCAGCACCCGGAACACCGAAGGAGAAAAGCTTTGGTAATAAGCACATACATCCGCATTCATACGGTCTGCAGCGTGAAGATACTGGGTCAGGTCATTGGTCCCCACACTGGCGAAATCCACTTCCTTTGCCGCCAGTTCCGCAATTTCTGCAATAGAGGGAATCTCTATCATAATCCCCAATTTTATGTTTTCATCAAAGGGTACCCTCTCCTGGCGAAGTTCTTCCTTTGCCTCCTCCACCGCTTCCCGTGCTTTTCGGATATCCTCCAGTGACCCTACCATAGGAAACATTAAATTAAGCCTGCCCTCTGCGGAAGCACGCAGTGCGGCCCTAAGCTGTGTCTTAAATAACTCAGGCTCTGCAAAGCAAAGCCGCAAGGCACGTTTTCCAAGAAAGGGGTTTTCCTCCTTTGGAAGGGAATAATAAGATAATGTCTTGTCACCGCCAATATCCAATGTCCGCAGAGTCACAGGCTTCCCCGCCGCGTGCTTTAATACACGTATATAGGCCTTATACTGGTCTTCCTCCGACGGCATATGGCTGCTGTGCATATACAAGAATTCAGAACGGAACAGTCCGACAAAATCACAATACCGGTACTCTTCACACCACTGGTCAGAACCAATATTGAGCCCAATCTCAATCTTTTGTCCGTCAGAAAGCAAACCTTCCTGCTCCAGATAATGTTCTGCCTTATTCATACTGTCGAGATAACACTTTCTTTTGTCCTCAAATTCCTGTTTTAATTCTACTTCTGGGGAGGAATATATGCATCCCTCCAAGGCATCCAGTATGCACTCCTCCCCCTCTTTTAGTGTATCCAGCAGGCTAGGCACCCCAAGAACAGCGGGAATCTTATAACTCCTCGCCAGTATGGCTGAATGGGAGGTCATCCCGCCTATTTCCGTTACAATTCCCAATACATTTCTTTTATCCATAGTTGCTGTATCTGACGGCAGCAGGTCATGCGCAGCAATAATAGAAGGACCGGGAAGTGCGGAAAGATCCTGCGCTTTCTTCCCTTGGAGAACCCGAAGAATTCTGCCGCTTACATCCCGCATGTCCGCTACCCTTTCCTGGAACAGACTGTCTTCTATGTTTCCTAGTAACGCTATATATTTATCATATACCTTTTTTACTGCGCAGTCTGGAAACAAAAGTTCATCTGCTATTGCCCCATGGATTTCCTCCGCCATCTCCTCGTCTTCCAGAATCTCCAGATGTGCCTCTATGATCTCTGCTTTGTCGTCTCCAGTTTCCCGCATTTTTTGGATGACTTCAGCCAGTTCTTCCGCAGCCTTTTTCACGGCAGCGTCAAATTCAGCAAGCCTGGCTTCCTTCTCTTCCTGGGGGAAATGTCCTTCTTCCACAATGCAGGAAGAAGGCCTGTAAATATATACTTTTCCAGCCGCAATTCCCTGGGATACGGCAGTCCCTTCTAATTTCACCATAATATGCCTTCTCCTTTCTTCCAAAATGTGTGTACTGTATCACTAAATAAAGAGTATCCCTCAGGGCATACCCAAAGGGCGCCCCTTGGGCGGAACCTTGCCTGACACAGGCAGTTCAATAAGCACAGCCTTATCGGAGGGAGTCCGCCCGTCCCCATGGGACATGCCTTAAGGGGTGTTCTTTAGGTATAAAAATACGCACTGGTACTACCCAGAAAAGGCTAATATACCAGTGCGTTTTAAAAAGTAGGACTCTATTTATCCAAAAATTCTTTTTTTGCTTCTTCTACGATGCCAATATGATCTCTCACGCGTGTTGCAAGGTAACTCATATCAAATCCCAGTACAAAAGTTACACTGAGTCCATAGGACATCCACTTTTTCATTAATTCTTTATCCTCTCCCGGGAATACCAGAATCGGTTTGTTATATTTCTTGCAAACTTCAGCCGCCTCAAACAGCATTTCTCTTACGCGGGGATCTGCTTCCTGTCCTGGAATTCCCATATCCATGGATAAATCTCCAGGCCCTAAATCCAGCATATCTACGCCTTCCACCTGGCAGATTTCTTCGATGTTGCGGCATGCCTCCTGTGTCTCAATGGTCATAATCTTAACTAACCCGCTGTCTACTTTGTCACGGCTCTTTGCATATTCAGCAGAACTTAGCAGTCCATAATCCGCTGCCCTCTGGGGGCCGAACCCACGCACGCCGTACGGAGGATAACTGCATGCCTCTACAGCCTTGCGCGCGTCTTCTGCAGTATTAATCATCGGGAAGATAATCCCGTCCGCGCCCATATCCAGAAGCGGTTTTAAGTCTACAGGGTTACTGGAGCGCATACGGAGGATAGCTGCCGCACCGCCTGCACGGGTACCAATAATCATATTCTGCATATCGTGATAGTCATTGGCCGGATGCTCTGCATCACACCATACGAAGTCTACTCCTGTCATTGCCAGCATTTCTGCTACCATTGGATCCGGGTTTGATGTACTGAATGCTGTGATGACCTCTTTGTTTTCCATTTTTTGTCTGAGTCTGTTTAAATACTTATCCATTTTTTTCTCCTTTCAGAATCTGTTATGATATCTATGTTAATAAAGCATAACCTTGTTAAACAGTTACTGCTAATTCCCCATTCAGAACCGGCCATGAGGATGCCTGCCACTTCCATACTTTAATTGGGATACTGTATTACCTTTTCCAGAGTGCCTTTCTTAGCGGACTCTGCGATTGCGATGGACACTGCCAGAGAATTATAGCCATCTATGCCGGTAATCAGGGGATCTCTGTCTTCCAGAATAGAGTCAATAAACTCGTCATCTATGCCAGTCTTAATAGGATGCTCATTTGTGCCGACCCCGGCTACCTTGTAGCACTCTTCACTGCCGTCGGGATAAGTAATTTTCACCAGGAAGTCCTCATCCACCATAACATTTAAAATACCATTCTTGCAGTATACAACAAGGCTGTTGTCCTCCGGGCCATAATAAGTCCAGCTTGTGGCAATGGTACCAATAATACCGCTCTTACTTCTTAAAATCGCGACCATATTATCCGCCACTTCTACCGGCTCACCATTTGGCTTTGTCTTGTCACACACGGCTGTGAATGCAGACGCATCCTCAAACTCCTCCTCCAAAAGCCAGCGGAGTAAATCCAGTTTATGTACGCCTAAATCCGCAATACATCCATATTCATTTAAATTTTTATCAAAGAACCAGGAACCTGTATTCCCGTCAACCGCCCAGTATTCTGCCCCAGGATGCCCGAATTTTGTACTGAAGGTCAGAACTTTTCCCAGCTTTCCTGACTTTAAGATTTCTTTTGCCTTTTTAAATGCCGCAGACATTCTCTGATTCTGTGCTACCATCAGTTTCTTTCCTGACTTCTCTGCCGCCTGGATAATACGTTTTCCAGACTCCAGTGAGGTAGTGAGGGGTTTCTCACATAATACATGGATTCCCGCATTCAATGCTGCAATGGCAGTCTCCTCATGTGTCGCGTTATCTGCACAGATGACCATGGCGTCTGGCTTTACTTTTTCGATAATCTCTTTATAATCACCGCACACAACACCACCGTACAGTTTTGCCATATCCTCTGCACGTTCTTTCACATAGTCAGTACATGCCACAATCTCCACATTGGGGTTTTCAGCCATTTCCGGGAAATGCCGTTTTATGGCAATCATCCCGCAGCCTACAATCGCAACTCTAAGTTTTTCCATCTTGTTTTTTCCTCCTTGATTTCTACATGCCTGGCAGGCACTTTTTGTTTAGTTTTGTACCATGTTTTATTTATTTACAACATTGACAGGTTTCCCGCCCAACCATGCTTTTAGATTTTCCTCTGCACAGTCCATGATGCGCTGGCGGCTTTCCTTAGGGGCCCAACTAATATGTGGCGTAATAATACAGTTTTTTGCCTTCAGCAGTGGATTGTCCCCCCGGATCGGCTCTGTGGATACTACGTCCAGAGCGGCTGCCAGGACTTTTCCACTGTTGAGGGCATCCGCAAGATCTTGTTCCACAATCAGCGGCCCCCGGCTGTTATTAAGGATGATGACATTATCCTTCATCCTGCCAATGGTGTCTTTATTGATAATTCCCTCTGTGTCTGGGAAGAGAGGGCAGTGCAGGGCAATCACGTGGGACTCTTTAAGCAGGGTATCTAAAGCTACATACTGTGCAATCCCTCGCCCTGTATCATTTTGAACTGTGTCATAAGCAAGCACTTCCATGCCCAATGCCTTTGCAAGAACTCCTGTCCTCTGGCCAATCCTCCCAAAGCCAATGATCCCCATGGTCTTACCGGAAAGTTCAATCAGGGGGTAATCCCAGAAACACCAGTCGGGGTTATTCTCCCAACGGCCCTCCTTTACCGCCTCCCCATGGTGCCCAATATGGTGGCATACTTCCAAAAGCAGGGCAATGGCAAACTGGCTGACTGAATCAGTTCCGTAGGCGGGCACATTAGTCACTGGTATCCCCTTTTCCCTGGCATATGTATAATCAACCACATTGTACCCTGTGGCAAGAACACTGATCAGCTTCATGCCAGGACAGCTGTCAATGACATTTTTGGTTATGGGAGTCTTGTTGGTATAGACTACCTCCGCCTCTCCAATCCTGCTGATAATTTCAGCCTCATCAGTCAGTGACGTCCGGTCATACACTGTCAGTTCCCCCAGGGAAGATATCCCTTCCCAGCTTAAATCGCCGGGATTTTCTGTATATCCATCTAATACTACAATTTTCAATGCTTCTCCTCCTATCCTTTTCAGATTACAAACTGCCTCATATATTTTTCTGAGAGTTTCAGGCTATCCAGGATTTTTTCCCTGCTGGACTCAAATGCCCGGTCCTCCACCTCAATACATGCATATCCGTCATACCCAATATCCGTTAAAGCAGATACATATCTGCCCCAGTCCACATCCCCAAGGCCCGGCAGCTTCGGACTCATATATTGGAGGGGGTATGCCATTGTACCCACATCTTTGAGTTTCTCTGGATAAAGTTTAATATCCTTGAAATGTACATGGAAAATCTTGTCCTTAAATTCATAAAGAGGTTCTGTGTAGTCCATCATCTGCCATACGAAATGGCTTGGGTCGTAATTAATCCCCAGATTCTCTGACGGCAGAATTTCAAAGATTTTCCTCCAGACTGCCGGCGTGGTAAATATATTTTGCCCGCCAGGCCACTGACCGCTGTCAAAAAGCATAGGGCAATTCTCTATGGCAATTTTTACACCTTTCTCCTCTGCCAGCTTAAGAATAGGCGGCCAGATTGTTCCGGCCAGCTTAAGGTTCTCTTCCACATTCTTGTACTGGTCTCTCCCGATAAATGTGCTGACCATATTGACGCCCAGCCGGGCGCTGGCATCAATAACTTTTTTCAAGTGTTCTACGGCTGCTTTCTGCTTCTCTGGATTGTGATCCATTGGGTTGGGGTAAAAAGCAAGGGAAGATATCTCCACCTTTCTTTTCGCACAATAGTCTTTAATATACGAGATTTTAGCATCATCTAAGTTCTCCACATCAATATGGCTGACTCCGGCATAGCGTCTCTCGCTCCCGCCCTTGGGCCAGCAAGCGGCTTCTACACATTCCAGGCCCAGGCTTGCCGCCGTGTCAATCATTTCTTCAAAATTCCACCCGTCCAAAATGGCGGAAATAAATCCCAGTTTCATAGAACTCCTCCTTTTTATTTTTCTTGTACGTCACACATAAGTTTATATCTTCTGGAGCGCAGCAGGTTTGTAAAAGAAAACGGGTCCCCCGGTAATTCTTCTGAAAGCAATCCACCCGCTGCAACGTCCACTGTCTGGTGGCAATCTGAACCCGCTGTCCGGATCAGTCCATAGGCCGCGGCATATTCATCTGCCCGCTCATTGAAATTTTCATGCCGAGGACTGCCATTATATACTTCTACCCCGTCCAGGTAACACGCAATTGCGGGAGTACACTTCCGCCGGTAGGGATGGGCCTGGATGACCAGCACTCCCTCTTTCCTGGCAAAGGATGCAAAGTTGGAAATCCCCATGCGGAATATCATTTCAGGGTTTCTTAAAAATTCTTTCCTAAACCCATAAATCAGGTAGTCGTTCTCGCATTCGTCAAAGCGTACCTCTGCTCCCTGATATACAATAATTCCATACTTCCTGCACTCTGCAGCTACTCTTTTATACCCCTCCAGGAATCTCTCCACTTTATCTTCCCCAGACTGTAGATCTACTCCCAGGTGGGCAAATGTAGTTCTGTTATAATGGTCGGTCACGGCAATCCCATGATAGCCTGCCTCGTGATATGCCCTTGCCAGCGCCTTTGCATCCATCCGCCCGCATTTGCTGATATGGCTGGTGTGGAGGTGTGTCTCAATTTTATACATGCCGCTATTCTCCACATCCTGACTCCAGCAGCTGTGTCAGGTCTGCCATGGCCTCTGCCTCATCATCCCCCTCTGTCTGCAGTTCAATCTCTATCCCTTTTGCCAACCCTGCTGACAGGATGGATACGGTGGATTTTCCGTTCACACTGCTGCCGTTAGCAATAATCTTTGTCTCACTCTGATATTTTTTTGCCGTCCTGGCAAATACTGCAGCGGGACGTGTATGCAGTCCTGACGGATTGCTGATTACCAGTTTTCTCTTTACCACAAAACCTCTCTCCCTTCCTGATTGCTGTCAGGTATACCATACAAAATTTATAGAAATACCTCACAATAATATCTTGTTTCACCTCTTGTTTATTGGTAGTTTTTAATATAAATATGCTTGTTTTGTTTGTCAATTTTGTAGCAGAGATAACACAACGAAAAATATGTGCCATAGCATTTTCTACATTTTCCCTCTCCCCTGTAAGTTAAAGAATCCCGCCTGCCAGGCTCTTTTTGTGCTGTAAAGCGAGTCTTGGGGCGGAATCCTCTCCTTCGTTCAAATAACATTGTGTTATTTCTTTGTATCATTCATGACACAGATAATCCTATATTGCTCCGGCAGATAACACGCCACGGCATAATATAAAACTATACATAATACAAATATCAAAAATTTTTTATTTTTTTCCAAATCACAAGATAGCAGACGAACTGTGCAGCACCTGTCACCACCCAGCTCACCGGGAATGCAAGGTAGAGCGTATCTAGTGTCCTGTTCATCGGGAACACTGTCAAAATCCATAGAATACGCAGGCCGCAGATTCCCACTATGGCGATCACCATCGGAAGCCATGCATACCCGAACCCCCTTACCATCCCACATACTACATTCATCATGCCGCATAGAAATTGAAACCCGCACACATAGATAAGCCTAAGCATCCCATATTGGATGACCGCATCATAAGAAGGGTCGCCGGAAGAAATATATATACTCAGAAGCTGACGCCCGAAAAGGCAGGTCAGCCCCCCCACAGATATGCCCAGAATCAGCACAATTAGCAGAGCATCCCGGAAAATAACCGGAATACGCTTTAATTTCCCGGCCCCCATGTTCTGGCTTGTAAAAGTTACCGCCGCCTGAAAGACCGCGTCCATAGCCAGGCTTGTGAAAGTCTCCAGGTTGCCTGCCGCCGAAGCGGCAGCAATCACATTGGCCCCAAAAGAATTTACTGTGCTCTGGACGATTACATTGGATACATTAAAAAAGGCAGTCTGCAGTCCGGCGGGCAGTCCCACGGAAAGCATGTTTTTTGCCTCCCTCCAGTCCATCTTTAGTTTTTTTAAGTCCAGATGCCCGCTCCCCTCAGTATGGGCCAGGCAGTAAAGGACAAGAATGAGGGAAATATACTGGGCGGCAACCGTGGCAATCGCCACGCCTGCCACATCCAGGCCAAAACCAACTACCAGAAGCAGGTTCAGGCTGATATTTATAATGCCGGAGAACACAAGAAACAAAAGGGGCTTTTGGGTATCCCCAAACGCCCGCAAAATAGCAGCACCAAAGTTATAAGTAATGTTGGCAGGCACGCCCAAGAAATAAATACGCAGATAAAGCGAAGACAGGCTCATTATTTCTTCCGGGGCGCCCATCAGCCGCAGCAGGGGAACAGACAAAAAAAGCCCCAGGATAAGCAGTCCGATCCCTAGTAAAATACTAAGTGCAATCGCCGTATGGATTGCGGTGTTGACAGACTCCTCATCCTGGCAGCCCAGATACCGTGCCACAACAATATTCACTCCGATAGATACTCCCAGAAATGTCCCTGTCAAAAGGCCAATAAGAGATGTGGTGGCGCCCACTGCAGCCAGGGAATTCCCACCTGCAAACTTCCCCACCACTATCATGTCTGACGCGTTGAACAGAAGCTGCAGAATCCCCGTAGCGGCCAGTGGAAGGCTGAACACCAGAATTTTTCTGAATACAGGGCCTTCCACCATATTAATAGTATAGATTTTCTTCATTTTATTCATTCCTCTAAAGAATCCATGTACACAGCTTCCCCTACACAATGATATGAAGTACTGTAAACAGCACACTGGCAACCGCCGTGCCGAAAATGATCTTATTAATACGTATCTTTTTACGTATCAAAAGAAAATAGAGGAAAATTACTGCCAGCACTAGGATGCCGGGCAGCGCCAGATCGAGGATATTCTGGATGGAAACCCCGCCAAATACCAGTCCGGTGCGGATACTTACATAGGCTGCGGCGACTCCGCCCATAATAAACATGTTCATTGTACTTGCCGCATGGGCAATCCCTTGCAGTTTTCCATTCTTAAGCAGATTTAACACAAATGCACTGCCCTCCCGGTATCCCCTGTTTACATTGAGAAACGCAGTGGCAAAAGGAGAAATATTAATGGCAATCAACATCAGGACAGAACCTGCCACATTGCCGGACAGGCACAGCAATATAGTGACAGCAATGCCGAACTGCCGTATCGTAGAGCCGTGGATTGTGTCTCCCATGCCGGACATTGGCCCCATAATGCCATTTTTTGTGGCAAAAATCATATCCCCATTTACATTCTCTCCATTCGCTTTCTTCTCTTCCATCCCCACAATTATGGCAAACAGTACCCCGGAAAAACTCTGTTCACACAGATAGTAATTCCTCGTACGCTGCAGCCCTTCCCGTATCTGAGCCTCCTCATCCGGGCATCCTTTATAAAGATAACGTAAAATGGGAACAATGGCGGCGGTAAATGCATTTCCATACCCTCTGTCAAATGTCTGGCAGGTCATATGCAGGAACATAAACCAAAACCAGCAGCGCCACAGCATTGTCTTTGGAACCTTACGGTATGTATTCTCTTTCCTCTCCATGGATTTACACCCCTTTCTTTTTTAACAGGTCATTATCCGTCCAGGCGACGGAAAGGTATGCAAGAAAACCTCCAAATGCTGCGATTCCCAAGATTGGCAAATCTGCAAACATCATCACCAAAAAACCGGCGAGGAAAAACGGAATCTGGGCATTCCTCCCATATGTGGTGATAAAGAGGGCAAATCCCATGGCAGGCAGGAGAAGTCCGGTATTACTTAATCCAGTAATCAGCCACTGGGGGGCAGAACCCAGAAACCAGTTCACACCGAAAGTCGCCGCATAAATGCACACAATCACAAAGGGACAGGATAACAACATTCTGGTCAGCATAGGATAGAGTCCGCTGCAGCGGGCAATCTCGCCATAGTTTAAGGTTTCCACTGCTTTATCAATGCGCGGCCCCCAGACATTTGTATTTATTTTTTTCCATGGATTATCCAGCACGACCCCGCCAAGGGCACTGAAAAACATGGCCAGCGCAAGAGCCAAAGTTGCCGGCATATCAGTGGCAACTGCCACAGGAACGATAATAGATGTGGCAAGAAACTGGTCGAATGGCCTTGTCCCGCCGTATCCAACTGTACCAAGGTATGTAACCTGGATCATGGCGCCAATCATAACCCCTGTCCCCGGCTCTCCCATGATAAGTCCGATGATTAACCCTGCAATGGATCCAAAAGTAGAGACTCCCATCAGAAGAATAAATGGCTGCGAGGAGAAAAATCCATAGTAGAGCGCAACCAGCAGTACTTGAAGAACAGTCATAGAAAACACCTCTTTCCTTTAAAGTTTAGTAATTTTGAGCGCTTCATCAAGGGAAACTTTCGGTATGTCTGTAGTTGCCTGAAAATATACTTCAACGCCATCTGCCGACAGTTTCTTTAGCTCTCCTGCCTCATCCCCGGTAATATAACAGGAATTATTTACCCGGATATTATTTCCGTTTCCCGGGATGTTTGCCAGAGCCAACTCTGCATATTTCATTCCCATCTGATATGACTTCACCGCATCCCCTATATTGCCCCACAAAAGCAGAAGGGCAGGCTCACTGTTAAACGCCCCTTCCCGCCACTTATCTGCCGCATCCTGGATGGAGAGGACGTCAACCCCAAAGTCCACAGCCATCAGTTTATACAGCTCGCTCATCAGAGGATCCGCTGCACAGGCATCACTGATCAGCAAAATTTTTGTAATTCCCAATTCCCGTACCAGGCGGGCGCTGACCTGGCCATGAATGTACCGATTATCCACCCGAGCTAATTTAATATTGTTCATAATTTTTCTCTCCTTCTCGTTTTTGATATGTGTATTATATAGTTTCACTGTTTCTTTTTCATGTTTTTCGCAGATTCTCCAACACTGTCACCAGGTTGTCAATTCGTTGAGTTCTCTGGCAGCAGCTTCGCAGAATCATTGATGGATGTAAACACACAGTTGGCAAAAAGCTGGTTCGTGCAGACAGCCGCATAGCAGGAAGGCCCACTGTTGTACCCAATGAGGTACGCTCCATATGCCGCTTCAAAATCAATGGGGTAAATGGGATCTCCCTCGATACGGTACAGATAAAAATTATCATGCTGCTCCATATATGTAAGTGTACTATTCAAATGGCGCTGATACTGATCCCTCCTATAATACAGCGTCCTTCCGAAAAGAACTTCAGAACGTGCCAGGGGGCGTTTTCTCTTTCCAGTATCGAAATAATAGTATTCCATGGTGCCCTGCCTTACATAAGTCTCAAGCCAGTCCTGGTACCTTCGGTGTACGGCCAGCAGAAGTTCTATTTCCCTCTCCTCCCCGCCTGCGTCACAAATCATCTCCTCCAGCACTTCTGCGGGCATTGTCCCCAGTGGGAGGGACATACTGTGGGAAATAAACTCCCGGGAGCATCCTGCAAACATATCTGTCTCTACAAAGTTTAAAAGTGCCTCGTATTGAAAATCCATGGCAGCAAATTCAGTTCCCACTCTGGCACAAGTCCTGTCAGGCGGGTGGACTTTATCCAGCAAGGTGTGGAGAAGCGGTATACTTCCGGAAAGCAGCAGTTCCATGTCATCTACAACCTGGGTTGTATTTTTTATGTCTGTTATCATGGATACATACCGGTGTGAGGATGCTTTTACCGACCATCCCACCACAGCCCCTACTTCTGGGACAGCGAATAGGATGTTATTAAACTGACGGCGGTTATTTTCCCTGTTTGCCAATCCGTATAATCCATATAGTTCAGTCCCCGGTATAGATTGGAACCAAGACCATAGCTTGACATAATCGTCCATCTTCTTTGAATCGTTGGATACATGGAAAATCAGCCGTGCCTTCATCCCCACATTTCCCGCCTGCCTTAAAAGGCTGCAGAAGCAGGAAAAGAAATTTTCATCCCTGACCAGCCATTCCAGGTTATCATTTCCAAAGAAGTATAGGGTAAACCCGCTCTTAGCCTGGAGCGCAAGATTTAATAAATTTTTTACACAATAGCGGTATCCGTCCGCCCCGTTATACAAGTTCATTGGCTCTGGCCTGATAACATCCTCCGCCGTGCCTCCTCCCCAATCCAGTTTCATCGGCTCTTCTGCCTCTTTATCCGGAGACAGCCACTTTGCCAGGATATATTTCATCATTTTCCCATCATTCTGAAAGTATGAATTACTGTAGTTCAGCTGCAGAAGCTGGCATAGCAGAAGCCTGTCGTTTGTGTCACTGCACAGACTGTAAACCGCCTCGGAAATTTGTTCCACCGTCTTTTTTCCAGGTTCCCTCTTGCCTGTTCTCCACCGTGACACCAAAGAACGGTCAATATACAGACAGTTGGCTATCTCCGTATTTTTTAGTCCTGTCACAGACATTAGATAATTAAATCGTGAATGAAACATCAATAGAACCACCTCTCTTTTTCTCATGAAGTACATCCAAAGGGCGCCCCTTAGATATAATTTGGATTTTCCTGACATCAAGATGACAAACCGGTGACAGGAATGTTGAATGCCAGTAAAATATTGTTTTCTTTTCTAAAAAAAGATATTGTAAAAACGAACCAAAAACTTACAAAACCAAAAACAAAACATCATTAGGAAGGAGTCACCAAAATGCTTAAAATGTTATGGACAGCAGATTACAGTCCTGTCTGGGAATCACGCTTTAAGGAAGTCGTGGATGTAAAGCGCGCCGGCTTCAACCTGGATGGGCAAACTAACGGTTATCTGTCTGAAGATGAACTTATCGAGCAGCTTGAAGGGTGTGATATCTTTTTCGTAGCATATGACAAAGTTACCCGGAAAGTCCTCAAAAACAGTCCGGACTTAAAGCTCATCCTTTCCGTCCGCGATGGCCCGGAGGAGAATATTGACCTTGCTGCCTGCAAAGAATATGGAGTACCGGTCTTAAATAGCGCAGGGCGCTGTACTGTCTCCGTCGCCGAATTTACTTTTAACCTGATTATGAATATGGCACGCCCTGTCATCGAACTGACCGGACGGATGCGCAATGAAGGCTGGAACAACGAAAACCGGCAGGCACTGCGTGATATTGCCGTGGCGCGCTCCACCGAACTATACGGCAAAACCCTTGGTATTGTGGGCATGGGACGAAACGGGCGCCGACTCGCGCAATATGCGCAGGCATTCGACATGCAGGTCATCGGATACGATCCGTTCCTCCCCAAAGATGCATTGGCAGACCAGGGAATCAGCCTGGTGGAACTCGATGAACTGGTATCCTCTAGCGACTATATCAGCGTCCTGGCCAGGGTCACTCCTGAGAACCACAACCTCATTGACTATGAGCAATTTGCTCTTATGAAGCCTAACGCTGGATTGATTAATACGGCCCGCGCCGCCCTTGTCAACACTAAGGCCTTAAAAGAGGCCCTGACGACAGGAAAAATCCGTATGGCAGCGGTGGATGTCTTTGATTCTGAATCCCTCCCTCTGGAAGATTCCTACTATCAGATACCGCCAGAAAAACTCATACTCACTAACCATACAGCAGGTTTCAGCCGCGAACGGGAGACACACCAGTATACTATCGGTATGCAGAACCTGACTAATTTCTTAAAGGGTTTTGGCATTACAAACAATTGTACCCGCGGCATAGAGGACACAGATGCCTTCCAAAAACGGGGAGCCAAAATCTACGGCATAAGCAAATAACAGGAGGAACAATATGAAGTATAATTTTATTCCAAAAACCAATTTATTAGTCTCCGAACTCAGCCTTGGCGCAATGACTTTTGGCGGACAGACAGATGAAGCAGATAGTATGTCAATCATGGACTATGCTTTCGAGCATGGTATCAATGTGCTCGATACTGCCAATGCGTATAACCAGGGCAAAAGCGAAGAAATTGCCGGCAAGTGGGTTAAAAACCACCGTGAAAAAGTTATCCTTGCCACAAAAGTCGGAAACGAGGTAGTACCCGGCGATGGCAGCGGCGGACTTGGGAGACGGACTATCCGTATGCAGTTCGACGCCAGCAGGAAGAGATTAGATACAGACTACATTGATATCTATTACCTGCATCAGCCAGACTACCATACTTGCCTGGAAGAGACACTGGACACCATGAATGAGCTTGTACATAAAGGATTGGTACATTACATCGGCGTAAGCAACTATGCCGCATGGCAGATAGCAGATATTCTTGCCATCTGTGAGAAGTACGATTATGTACGCCCTATTATGACGCAGAATGTCTACAACCTGATTACCCGGGGGATTGAAGCAGAGCTTCTTCCGTTTTTAAAAACCCACCAGGTCGGCATGACCGCCTATAACCCGCTGGCTGCCGGTATGCTGGCAGGAAAACATAAGCCAGGAAAACCCGCAGAGGGAACCAGGTTCGCGCTTCAGTCCGCTTACTATGACCGCTACTGGTCGGACGAAAACTTCACAGCCATTGAAAAGCTGAAAGAGATTGCAGAAAACCTGCATATCACCCCACTGCAGCTTGCCATGAAATGGGTATCCCAGCAGCCATCTGTAACTACAACACTCACAGGTGTCAGCCGGCTGACACAGTTGGAGCAAAACATTGCTTCTGTAGAAATTGACCCGTTTGATGAGGAAACTTTAGATGCCTGTGAAGCAGTATGGAAATCTTTAGCCGGCACCCGTTTTGCGTATAACCGATAACCCCAAAACCCGAAAAGGAGAAAAATTATGTTAGTAACTATGGGAGAGCTTCTCCAAAAAGCCAAAAAAGGCCACTATGCAGTTTGTGCCCCAAGCAATGCAGATGAAATCTCACTGCGCGCCTCCATCGATGCCGCCAAAGAAGCGCAGGCACCGGTCATTATTAACCTGAACTATACTATACATCCAGATATTAAATTCTTCGCACGCATGGTGCGGGATATTGCTAATGAAACATCGATCCCCATCGCATTAAACCAGGATCATGGGGCCAAATACGAGCACGCTATCCGGGCCATCCAGGCAGGATTTACCTCTGTCATGGTGGATCGTTCCACGCTGCCCTTTGAAGAAAACATTGCACAGGTCAGCGAGATCGTAAAAGTGGCCCACGCATGTGGTGTTACCGTGGAAGCAGAGCTAGGCCATGTGGGGTATGCCGCAAAGGATGATATGGATGAGCGCTCTTTAACTGACCCGGATCAGGCAAAGGAATACTGCGAACGCACGAAAGTGGACTGCCTGGCTGTCTCTATCGGAACTGTCCACGGAACTTACAAAGGCACTCCTCATATCGATTTCGACCTGCTGAAAAAACTAAATGACATTGTGGAGGTTCCCCTAGTACTCCACGGCGGTTCCGGGACTGGAGAAGATAAGCTGGCACGCGCCTGCCACGAAGGTATCTGTAAAATTAATATTGGCACGGACGTTATGCAAAAAGGCCGTGATGCAGTCTTAGAAACTGAGGTTTCCGCCCCTCACTTTACACTTCACAGCTTCTATGAGGGTTATAAGAAAGAACTCATCCGCTATATGAAAATGTTTGGTTCTGCCGGACAGGCTTAAAACTCATTTGGACGGGTGCAGTAACTGCGCCCGTCAATAAGCACTTTAAATCAGAGGCTTTATTCTCCCTGCGCCTGTGCCATTTCATAGAAACGGGTAAGCTCAGGCGTAAAGTTCTTCACAGAATTTTTCGCCACCTTTTCAATATGTCCTGCCAGTGCTGCGCCGTCCAACTCTGTGTCCCGTGCGTCCAGTACCTCCAAGAGCATATTGACATTGACTCCTGCCACCGCGCACAGAGGACGGGTTCTGCCAATTTTCATCACAGTATTAAACGGTGTGCCCCCCAGTATATCTACAAAGATAAAGACATCTCCGTCATACCGGCCGAGCACTTTTTCCATCTCTTCCTGATATTCCTCCTGGCTTACGCCTGGAAGCAGTGGAAGTGCCTCAACATCCTTTACCTCTCCATAGAGCAGGCTGACCGTCTTAATGAGTTCCTTACAGAATGTTCCATGTGTCGCCACCAGTATGGTTGGTATTTTTTTAAAATTAGTCATGTCTCCTCCTTTGATTTTAGGCTTTTTTACCTTTAGATTTTCTGATACCAAACCAGAATATATGCATTTTGTTCGTTTTAATGTTATTATTGGAACTCTTTTTTGTCAATTTTTACCCGAAAGTAACACAGAATAGCATATGTGCCGTATTTTTTTACTTTTTGCCTTGAGTTGTATTTCAATATAAATCGCGTATATCTGCCTGATTCACAGCATCGGCGGTACTATCAGACAGCGGCGGCCCATTGCTGCCATAACCCTTTATGCCGGATTGTGTTACTGTATCCATCTGTGTGTGACACTTATCCCATGTCCTACTTATAAAAAAGGGGGCAGCTGTGTTATGAAAACAATTTATTTCAAATACAAATAGAAAAAATTTTTTATGGAGGGAATTGTATGGGGACAAATGAAACCAAAAGCAGACGGGAACGTATTTCAGATCTGCTTTATGAACACACACGGAAATGTATTGAGAACCAGGAAATAAACTGCGGAATGCAGACAACCGGAATCGCAGAGAAGCTGGGACTCAACCGCGCCAATGTATCCAGGGAATTAAATACACTTTACCGGGATGGAAGTGTCATCAAGATACTTGGAAAACCTACTCTGTATCTCCACCGTGCTGCAATCATGAACTTGTATCCAGACAGTTTCTTTCCCATGACTATCCCAAAGGATAAATCAATCTATGATTATATACAGACTCCAGATAAGGCAGAAACGCCCAAGACCGCACAGCCACAGGTTGAAGTGGACGAGGTACAGGTTGGCCTGGACGGAAGCCTCCGCAAAGCATTTCTTCAGGCTACTGCCGCTGTCAGGTATCCGCCCCACGGACTCCATATCCTCATCACCGGAAACCCGGGAAGCGGGAAACTCAGTTTTGCAAAAGCTATCCATAAATATGCAGTAGAGAACGGGATCCGCTCGCAGGAAGCCCCCTTCTTAGTATGTGACTGCCGTAAATATCAGTCCTCCCCAAACACTTTGCTGCTGCAGCTTTTCGGAGAGGGAAAAAAAACTTCCTCCTCATCCGTAAGAAGCCACAGGGGACTTATTGAGCGGGCCTTTGGAGGTATTTTATGCCTTGACGGTGCTGATACTTTAGAGGGGACTGTCCGCCAGCAGCTGATTTCCCTGATGGAAACACATACCTATTCCCGTGTATATGAAGCAGGGAATAACCGGGTCAGCAACACCCTCCTGATTCTCCTTTCTTCATCACCGCCCGATGCCCCGGTTCTGGGACCGATTATGTACAGTATTCCTTTCCATATATCCATTCCAGATTTAGGAAGCCGGGGATTAAAAGAATTGCTGGAATATATCTCTGTATTTTTCCAGGAAGAATCGGCAAGGATCGGCACGTCTTTCCGGGTGGATAAAGAAACGCTATGCTGCCTGCTGAGCGCATCTTATCCCGGAAATGTCAGCGAGCTAAAGAGCATGATAAAGAGAACCTGCGCCCTCTCCTACCAGGACTATATAACTGCAAGCCTTAAGGCATCTGCAATTGACGTAACTGTTTCCCACTTGGCATCGAATTTACTCTGCCATATAGCAGACAATCCAGAGAATACTGACCGCATTCAAGCCTTTCTGTCTGGTTTTGAGGAGAATGCCCTCATCTTCTCCCCTGGATCCAGCCCTTTCTCTGGCATTTCCATGGAGATGCCGCCGTCAGACATCCGGGCGGAGGCCCCCCATATGCCACACATCCCGGTCATTGCCCTTTTTCACGGCAATGGAAGGGCGGAGGCAACAGCAGATTACATCAATTCTGTCTGCGCACAAGATGTCCTCACAGGGATCAGCTATACAAGCAGCACCACTTTGGAAGAGATATCCCAAAAGGCTGCAGAAATCGCCAAGGAAAAGGACAATGGCAATGGTGTCCTGATCGTCACAGATATGGAACCGCTCAGCGGACTGTACAGGGAGATTGGTGAATTGTCTGGAGTAGAGACGGACACATTCTCGAACCTCAGCCTTGTTTCTCTGCTCTCCCTATGCCGGGCCGCCATGCACACGGATCTTTCTGTGCATGGACTGGTCAACAATACTCTCCAGAACGGAATACATGCTAAAGAGGACTCTTATATTGACCGTATTATTAAGGAAGTGATTGCGCCGTCCCTGACTTTCCTGAATCCTACGAAAGCGGCAACTGTTCTCATGGATATACTAAATAAAATCCTAAATGACCTGTCAATCCCCTACAGCGATGAGCTTGCTGTCCGGTTTGTCGTACACTGTTCCTATATGCTGGAAAGACTGATACGGGGTACTTCCCTGAAATACGAACGGCTGAAAAGTTTTACCAACGAACACAATAAAACCCTTTCCCTTGTAGAGAACCAAATGCAGTATCTCTGTGATTCTTTTGGCGTCACAATACCCGCAAGTGAACTGGCGTATATAACAGAAATCTTCATTGGATAAGCGCCAGATACTATTGACGGGAAGGAAAAGATTTCAGTATAATAAAAATTGCAACCAGAAGGGTACCGCAAAACAGGTCCCTAAATGATTGCGGCAATTATATAACTTTCTAATCTGATAATAGGAGGGGTTTTCGATGGATATTGTACTGAACCGATTAGATGAAAGGCTCATTCATGGACAGCTTCTTGCCTCCTGGGTTAAAAAATGCAAAGCCCAGGAAATCATAGTGGTGGATAATACTCTTGAAAAGGATATTTTTATGAAATCTGTATTGGCGATGACCTTGCCTCCACACCAGAAGATTTCTGTGAGGATTCTGTCCGTAGAAAAAGCAGCAGAGCTTCTGATGTCGCAGAATACAGCCGGGCAAAAGACTATTGTCCTCTTCCGTGACGCCAACATGGTCTCTGAGCTTTTGGATAAAGGATACCGATTCAGTTCCCTGAACATTGGATGTATGTCCGCAGGGGCGGGAAGAAAGAAGCTGACCGATTCTGTTTTTGCTTCACGGAAAGAGATTGACCTGTTCCAAAAAATGATAGATATGGGCACAGACGTCTATATCCAGATGGTCTTTTCCGAAACACGCATACATCTATCGGATCTGCTTTAAAACTTGGGATGTCCAATGGGGCATCCCATTATTCCTGCATATGCCATTCCACGATAACAGTCCCGAAGAGAATACTTTTGAGTTCAGGGACATTTAACTACGTCTCTCCTGCAATGAATTGGTTTTATAAAAATAATTTAGAACTTTGAGTTTTCAACATACTCGCACAGACTATTGTATTTAAGTTCAGGGTTCCCATTGGGAGTAATCATGTAAATCTTACCTGATTCATCTTGTAAAGCAAGCATCCCATCAATGGCAATATTTTCAATCACATACATATTGGAAGGAATCTTTGCGTTTAAACTACGTTCTTTATTTGTTACGCATACAACACTTAATCTTTCATGGCGCGTTACTCCTGTCAGTTCAATGCCCCGGGCAGAAATCACCCCATATTTTTCAACATACCGAACATAGTCTGAAGCAAATTTGACATTTAAAGCTGCTTCTGCAGACTTTATTTCTTCAGTGGAAGCCGGTTTAATAAACCGCATACCCTCTAGATTGCTGATAATTTGAATTATATCCTTCATTTCATTTTTCTCCTATAACTTAGATGTTTTCAGCCCTGCTTTCGTTCTTTTGCAAATCAAGTTTGTATCTAATAGATGGAACTGCAAAAGGAGACAGAACTAGGAGCGCTTATATTTTGAGGTCTGTCAGCCATCCGTGTGCTGCCAGTAATATAGTCGTGAGTAATTTCTTTATAAATATCTTCTTTTTTATCATTATAGAACTCAATATCAAATCCCTTTGCAGGTGCAACATATTCAATAAATTCCCTAGAAAAGGCAGTAATAAATGCCGTCTTACCAACGGAACGCCCCCAACAATAGGGATGCAAATGGGACGGCTTTCTCTTTCAGCAAGTTTGTGCCCACAATTAGGGCATTCTGCTTCAAGGTCTTTACGGCCGTTAAAAAATGCGGTAGGGAGCTTTTCCCCGCAATTACAAGTTCTTTTTAAAATACCGTATACACCGGGCGTGAGGTTCGTATGTTTCGTACCGCACTTTGGGCAAAAGAGCATATTCTACTTATCGGCCGGCATACCTTTGCTAATTAATATGCCCGGCCTGATTCCTTCAATTAAAATTGTGTCTGATTCTATTTTCCCACATATATTATAAGTAAAGAATCATTTATCTCCATACTTTCCCAGAATAAATCCAGGCATCATACAAATCTATTCTATTATTCGGATACATTTTACCGCCTGCAGGAAAAGGAGAAGATTCTTAATATAAAAATAGAACCTGGGGCCGTCTCAGCAGTTGTCCCAGCCATTTAGCAGATATTGACAGACTTGTTTTGAGACATTATATAAATATAGGAGGAATTATAATGGCTATTATCAATAAATTAGAAAATATTTCCAGCATTACGTATGGAGGGAATACCATAAACAGCAACCCAGTGGACACGCTCCTGCTGCTCGCACCTACCATTGTTAAAGCTGTCGATAAACTGACAGCCTCTATAGGAGATACCTTGACGTATACTATAACAATTACGAATGTAGGACTCAGTGTCGTAAACAACCTGCCTTTTACTGATGTGCTTCCGGCAGGCACTGTTTTTATAAATAATTCTTTTACTGTAAATGGGGCCGCAGTCACGCCTACATTGACAGCAAATACGCTGACTTATACCATTCCCACAATTCCAGCATTGGGAACGTCCATTTTACAGTTTCAAGTTGAGATTGAGGGCGGGGATGCGTAACAGGCACTGCTGCTGCGCAAAGTGCAGGAGATGCATACAAAACCGTAAAATTGTAAATCAGGCGCATATCTGCTGGAACTGTAAACGCCTGTGCAGTAATTGCTGCGTGACTTATCTGCAATAGAATAGGCTATATAAGTAATTGCAGGTTTTTTAATCTTCAGACATAAAAAGTGGAACTAGCAGACCAGGCTATATCTGCTATTTCCACTTTTTATCTCTTTTTATTTTTATATTTTATAATACCTATAGATTGGGATGCGACAATGACTATCAGTGTCATTGCACAGAGCGACACCATCTTTCCTGCTCCCGAAAGTGTGTACCCCCATGAAAGTAACAAGGTTCCTACTAACAACTTTCCTGTCATTTTCCTGCAATGTTTTTTATCTTCTTTATCAAGCTCCTTGTTTATGCTTTCCACTGGAGACAACCGCCAAATCAAGAGTGAACCAAGTACTAATGCTGCCCAGGCACTGTGCAAGGACAAAACATATTTATTACTTATTATTAATACTGCTGTCTGTACAGCAACAGAGCAGATAAAGCAAGCCCCGAAACTATTTAAATGTAATCCGCCTGCATAAGTACGGATTAGCATAAAGATTCCGGTGAACACAAAAAATTCCGGAATCATATGCAGATACAGTGCAATTCCCAGACAAACAAGAAAGCAGCTTAACATTTCAAGGATGATTTGGAATCCATACTGGTATACTGCATATAGCTCTGAGGAAACAGCACCGGTCCTAACAATGTATTTTGTCAGCTTTTCCGATAACCATTCCATAATCAATGCTTCATCTTCTTCAGCTCTTCTGGCATTTTAGGCTGGTGATAAATATAAGCACATGCGCTGTCCGCAGACATTTTACCAATTTTCAAAGATATGTTTGCCAAAAGTTTAGCCGACTGTTTCTTTACATTTTTTGAATTCATATATTAAACCTCCTCCTTTCTTTTGTTTTTTTACCATAACACAAAACCCGATGCTTAAATTTGGTCATGTAAAAAATCCGAGCGCTCATGTAACTTTTTCTATAATATTTACAAAAAAATAGCGATTCATTAGTAACCGCTACTCTCTTTTATGAACATATTTTTCCAGATACCAGGCCCATAACACGATTTGTTCTATTTTTTCCCTGTATTCCTGAGTTTTATCAATATTCTCTATATAATCATCGGCGCCCACATTGAGTAAAGAAAAGATATCCTGTAGTGTTCCCCCTTCTATTATGGCAAGAATAGGCACCTTATGCCCCAAATTTCCTTTCACTTTTACAATCGGCTCAAATGTACCTTTTTTTATTTTCTCTTCATCAAAATGCATAATTACAACATCCGCAGGAGGAAAGCTGTTTTTCCACAAGTCTGCATAATTACATCTTTCAAGGTTAAACTGCCCATCTATAATACTATTTGTCACTCTGTATATGTTTTCGCTGTCACTGAATAATAAAATTCTCAATACTGCACACCGCCATGTTTTTGTGCCTAATCTATGTTTCTCAACGTTTATTTTATCATATCTCTCCTAATCTACTGAAAACTATGTAATAAAACCGGAAGATTATGTAATAATTTCTGCCCCGTACATTACTACTCTTATAAGAAATCGGCTGGGAACAGAATCGTCCACTGTAACGGCGCCTTGATACTTATCCACAACCCGGCACACAGACCGCAGGCCAATACCATGATTTTCTGTATCCTCTTTTGTAGATTTTAGTTTTCCATCTTTTGTTTTAATAAGGGGATCCTTATAATTATTCTCAACAAATATTAACAGATTACTCTTATCATATTTTACGCTTACCCTGATGTACTTTTCTTCCTCTACTTTCCTGGCCGCCTCCACCGCATTTTCCAGCAGATTCCCTAAAATCAGGCTTATATCTGCCCCCTTAAAAGGCATCTGCATGGGAATACAAAGATCCACCCGAAATTCTATCCCTTCATTTTGCGCCGCCATATGCCAATATCCAAGCAAAGAATCTATGACAATGTTTCCACTGTTCGTAACTGAAGATATATTCAGTTTACCATCCTCGGCCACATCATTGACAAACCGGATAATTTTATCGCATTCCCCTCTCTCAGCATAAGCAAGAATGGCCACATAATTATTTCTCATATTGTGGCGGATATCTCTCATGCGCAACGTAGAAATCTCCATTTCGCTCTGATGTCTCTCACATAACTCTAGCTGCTGCGCATAAACCGAATTGATCCGTCTAAGCTGCAAATCGTCCGCAAGTTTCATATAAATATAAAACACCAAAATATTCATACACAATAAAATAATAACCGTTACAGCAGATTGAATATTCCCTTCGCCATAATTTCCATTGACTTTATACCCTAACATAAAAATATTATTCATAATGTAAATACTTCCGATAGAAATAAAAATCAACAAAATACTATATTTGGCTGGCAGTTCTCTAATCCTTTCATTTGTAAATACCCTCTTTAAAGAGATTAGTACTATAAAAAATAAAAGTTTTGACAAAAATGCTCCCAGAGGCTGTAAATCAGCTAATTCTCCAAAATAAATCCTCAAGACATATCCGCTCAATGTTTCCATTAGCATCCACATTGCGTCAAACGAGATAGCAAAGAAGCATTTCTCCCAAAACTCACCCTCAAATATATTTGTTGCTGCAAATAAGGTGACTCCTATTGTGGCACATATATTTAAAGCAGCCGGCAATCTATAGATAATCTCTGCAATATTTAACTCCCATCCCATAAACACTACAAATCCTGTTATCGCCATCATACTTTTTCTTCTCTGAAAAAACACATCAAAATAAAAGAAAAAAATATATACTGTAAAAAAAGCCAGCAGAATGTTTATTCCGAACAGTATGCCGCTATTCTCCCACATAGAATGTATCCTCCATCGAACAATACTTTTGACTGATCATTTTCCGCCTATCCTCACTAATAGAAATTCTTTTTTCATTATCCATCACAATGAAATCATAGGCCTGGCCTGCAATATGTTTATAATTTACCAAAAAGGATTGATGTACACGTAAAAATTGTGATTTACTCTCTCTGAGGCTCTCTTCAATCTCATTTAGCTTCTTGTATGTAAAATAAATATCTTTTTCTGTCACAATCTGCACTTTTCGCCTATCACTCTTAAAATACAAAATATCTTTTATTGAAACCTTGAAATTGACCCGCTGATAGCTGAACCGAAAATAAAAATCCTCCCTGTACACATCTTCGTACGCAGCCTTAAAGCATAGTTCAAAACTTTGCTCATCTACTGGCTTTACAAGAAATTGAAAAGGGCGGACTGAAAAAGAATCTTTCATATAGTTTTCATGGCTTGATACATATATAATACGAGTATTTTTATCATAATCTCTAATTCTTCTTGCTGCAGAAATTCCATCCTCCCTCTCCATCTCTATATCAAGATAAATAATATCAAAATATTCCCCACCCTGCACTGCGTCCGCTAACTCCGCCCCATCCAAGTATACCTCAAGATTGACATCCACAAAATTTTTCTTTGCTATTTGCTGTAATAGTGTTTCCATTCTTCCAGTGGTTGGAATATCATCATCACAAATTGCAATACTCAGCATTTCTTATCACTCTCTTCTATAGCTTTGTTATCTTTTTTTCGTTTTTCACATGTTTTCTTGACTGTCTGCAAAATGGACCATACCAATTCCTGATCGTATTTATCCAAGCCTTTGTATATTTCCACAAGGTCATAATAAGCATCCAGCGTTTTGTTTACTCTTGTCTGTCCTTCTAAGTCCCTTTTCACTTCTGAAATACCCAATAAGTAATCTGTTGTCACATTAAAATATTGTGCTATTTTTTTCAGCACATCTACCTTAATACACATAACATCTCTCTCATATTTACTGAGTATCTGTTGTGTTATCCCTAAATCTGAAGCTAAAATCTCCTGTATTAGTCCTCTATTTTCACGAAGTTTTTTAATTCGGCTCTCCATAATTGACTACCCCTTAAATATAGTATAGATATATGCTACCCTAAACTCATTGCCGTGATACAAATAATATAAGTAATCAATTACGCTATTCCTTGAAAGCAAAAGCAGCAGTGCCCACGCACTGCCCGCTTTCTACTCATGTAGCCATATAAATTGTGTCTCCGGGGAATAAATTTCTTGGTAAATAAGATTGCCCATTTCGTCTTCTGAAATATCCCCATATTGCTCCCCAATATCCCTTCCGACCACATTGTTATGCAGATCCATATCTCTGTGGGCAGTTTTCGGATATCCATCTGCTTCATTTCCAGTAACATCTTTATCCTCATGTGCAGTTGCAAACAACTCTGCTTTTTCTTTACCGATGAGAACTGTCATCTCTGCATTCCATATACCATGGCGGAAAGCATCGCTCCTATCGCCTAAGCCATTAAATCCAAACTTAAGCTCTGTCTGCCGTGTAGCAATATTTTTCGCTGTATTAACTTTAAGGGCATCAAAAGGATACTGGATACATAACCTCTTCTCGGAATCAGTAAGAGCATTCCAAATATCAAATATCCCTTTTTCTGAGAAGTCCGCCTGGGATTGCCGCTGATTCATTATCCTCAAAATATCCTCATCTGAATATTCTGGATACATTTCTTTTATATTCTGTATTTCAAGAATCAATTGCTCGAACTTACTTTGTTCTGCGCCAATCAGATCACTATTAAAATGAATACGGCCACTCGCAGACGCTAATGCGGGAAACGCTAATGCCAATAGTACTATCAAGCCAACTTGTTTTAACACTTTTCTCATAAAAATCTCCATTCCGCCGCCTTTCAGCCGGCGGCACAAATATTACTGTTTTTATATTTTAGCAGATTTAAAAGAGACTTTTGCTTATATGTAATTATTACGGCTCCGGCCGTAATTTTATCTTATGGATACAGAAACAATAATTCCCTCTCCGGCCTAAATCACTTCCCCATTCATCCGTATTATACAGAATGTTATATAGCGCCAGTCCTTTTAAGCTTCTTACATTTCGTTAATGGTTTCTGTTACTGAAATATCACGAATACGCTTCGCTGGTTTATAACTGGCAGCCAATACAGCAGCCAGCACAAATAATAATATCCCTAAGAGGGGCATAATAGGTACGCTCCAAACGGCGTAGCTAAAATGAGGCGAAATAAGAGTATTGTACAGCCATTTGCTAACTGCAAGGCCTATTATGCAGCCTATAATGCAGCCTATTGAAGCATATGTAAATGCTTCAGCAACTATCATTTTAGTGACCTGATGTTCGTCCATGCCAACCGCTCTCATGGCTCCATATTGCTTTATTCTTGCAGACACGCTCATAGAAATACTGTTTACAATATTTAACACAGTCACTAAAATAATCACGGTTAAAAATCCGTATACACAGAAAACAAAAGCTGTATATATTCCTGTAGTCCGCTGGTCGCGTTTATCAATAAATGTATACTGGCCATTTATTTGATTACTTATATTTGTAATTTCCGTCTCCGTTATGTCGCCTGCCGTCTGTAACATAAGAAGAGAGTAGCCAGTTATACCTGTTAAGCGGATAAAAGTATCGCCAGAAGTAATAAGTGTAACTTTGCCATCTGTCAGGCCGTCGCTGCTGAACGGATCGTACTTTAACAGACCGGCTATTTCCAGTTCTTCATTATCTATCCATATTTTATCTCCAATTTCTAAAGAACTATTTTTATCCCAGGTAGCAAGTACATACTTACTGTTGCCAAATACTTTTGAAAGGTCACTTCCTTTTCTCAAAATATCATCTTTTAAAAGGCACTTTAATTCAAATTCATTAAAGGAGATCATGTCAATTGAACTGGAACGCATATTATCCTTTTCTATTACTGCGGGTATGTCTAAACAGCTCCTTCTGCCATAAGCACGTTTGACGCCCTTCATACTGCTGATTGTATCTAGCAGTTGATTATCTATCAAATCAGCAGCACTATTACTCGTAATGGAAATATCGGGAGTACTCGAAGATTGAGGTATAAGATAACCGATAAAATCTATTAAAACTAAAAAGCTCAGAAAAAGAATAATACTAAGTGCGAAGGACCCTGTCATTAGAATCAGATTTTTCTTTGCTGATACTGCGTGATGGACACCAAGAGCTGTTTCTATTTTTAAAATACGTGTACTGACTATATGGTTGTTCGCTTTAGAATCCTCTGCATTTCCAGAGACCGCTGTAACGGGAGAAACCTTTGCGGCGCGCCTTGCGGGAGAACCTGCTGCAAGCAGCACTGTAATAACACCTACAAGTATTCCGCTCATAATCCCAATCAGGCTAACCCCAAATAAAGGAATATCAGAAAATTCTTTACCAACAATAAAACGCAAGGCGGCACATAATCCCCATGTAAGTAAAATACCAAGTATAACACCGATTGGAACTGCCGTTTTGCACCAGCTAAGAGCTTCCAATCTTACAAAACGGATAATTTGTTCTTTACTCATCCCAATGCAGCGCATCATTCCAAAGAATTTTGTTCTTTGAGCTACATTCGTATTTATACTGCTGGAAATCATTAATATTCCCGCTATTAATATTAATACAAACAATATGGCTGCCGCTGAAAATAATGTCTGTACCATTGGATTGCCAGCCATTTCTTTAAATGTCAAGCTACTATGTTTTTCTAACAATCTTGCTTGTTCCATCTTAACGCCTATATCAGCCATGCTGAAAACAGCCGTCACTAAGAAAACAGCAAATATAATACATAAGAGCGTCATGCGGTTTTGCCGCTTGTGGACTCTTGCAGAAATTGGTATCAGGCTAAGATAACTTCTCATTCACGGCACCTCCCAAAATCAGTCACCACTCCGTCAGATACTTGTAATATACGGTCAGCAGTCTGGGCAATGTTCTGGCTATGAGTAATCATTACGATCGTCTGTTCATATTTCTTGGATGCCTCTTTTAACAGAGTAATGACTTCACTGCTGTTATGTGTATCCAGGTTGCCCGTAGGTTCATCCGCAAGAATAAGTGACGGGCGTGTAAATAATGCCCTCCCAATCGCTACACGCTGCTGCTGTCCGCCGGATAATTGATTCGGCAAATGGCCGCGCCGTTCTTTCAGATTAAGGACAGTCAGCAGTTCCTCTAAATACTCTTTGTCAGGTTTCTGATAATCAAGCAATACAGGGAAGATAATATTTTGTTCAACACTCAGTTCTGGAATAAGATTAAAGGCTTGAAAAACAAACCCGATATTCCTTCTGCGGAAAATTGTAACATTGCGGTCATTCATAGCGAAAACATCTTTTCCGCCTATCAGTACCTTGCCAGATGTAGGCGTATCAAGTGCGCCTATCATATTTAAAAGCGTACTTTTTCCAGAACCGGACTCTCCAATAACAGCTACATATTCTCCTTTGGGGACAGAAAAACTAATATTTTTCAGCGCATGGACAGCAGTATCTCCACTGCCGTAAGTTTTACAGATGCGATGGACTTCTAATAAATTCATTGCTAAAACACCTCTCTCTCTATTTAATACTTGAAATATAACAAACAATCCCTACATCAATCTTACAATTAGACTACAATTTTGTAGGAATTAAAAAATTCATTGTAAAAGAGGTTCCAAGTCCTAAAACACTGTCAACTTCTATTGTACCATTATGGGCTTCCACAATTGCTTTTGCCAATGGCAGGCCCAATCCTATACCTTGTGTATCTTTAGAAAACCGGCTTCGGTAAAACCGCTTAAAAATATGGTGTAAGTCCTCCGGGTCTATGCCACTGCCATTATCCTTTATAATAATTTGAACAATACAAGCGAAAACCCTCCACTCAACACGGATAACACCCCCTCTGTCCGTATGGTCAAGGGCATTTTTTACAATATTACTCAGCGCTTCCAATATCCAACAGCGGTCGCACAAAAATGTAACATCTCCATCGCCTGACAGGTAGATTTCTATTCCCTCCTGCCTGGCGCGAAACAAAAAGTGCTTTTTTATACTCTCTGCAATTTCAGATATACTCTCCAGGGACTTTTCCAATATAATGGTTCCCGCATCCAGCTTCGTAATTTTTAATAAATTTTGTACCAATGATTCTATACGGTCAAGTTCCTGTTCCGACAGCCGGCAAAACTCTTGAACAGCAGGATAGGCTTTTGCTTCATCCTGCATAATTCCGTTATAAATGTTAAGAGCCGCAAGTGGGGTTTTTAATTGATGTGAGATATCAGATATAGTATTTCTCAAGAATTTTTTCGCACTTTCCTCATTTTCCGCATGAGTATTTAGGATAGACACTAGGGTATTGACTTCATGGAACAGCCGGTACAGCTCGCCTTCATCATTACATTCGATTGATATTTCTTTGTTACCGTAAATATATTCTTTTATCTGTACTATAGCGCTTTGCATAACTCTATGCTGTTCTTTGAAATACCCATAACAAAGCAGTAATATAACGGCACTCATACATAAGGCAAAAATTATAATGTATAATGATGCATTTTTAGCGTTAAACTTCAAAAACAACGCTGAAATGATTGTAAAGATCAAAATAGAAAATACAATATTTCTAAAAAGCAGTTTTATATTTTGGTTTACAAATATCTTCATCACACATCACCCACCGTACTCCATTTATATCCCAATCCACGGACCGTAACAATACTCTTAGGATTCCCTGGATTATCTTCTATTTTTGTGCGGAGCCTACGTACATAAACAGTAAGAGAATTATTATCTATATAATTTTCTTCACAATCCCACAATCTACTTAAAATCTGTTCAGAAGAAAGTATCCTGTTGGGATTCTGCATGAAAAAACATAATAACTTATATTCACTTGCTGTCAAATCAAGTAACTTTCCATTTTTATATACTTCATTTTTTACTAATTGGACATGTATGCCGTTTGCATTCAATTCTGTCACTGAAGTGCTGAAATTTTCACTTCTCCGAAGCAGGGCATTGATCCTGGATAAAAATACTGCCAACTTGAATGGCTTTGTAATATAATCGTCACCTCCAATATCAAGTCCCATAATAATATCCGTTTCTTCATCTGCGGCAGTAAGAAACACAATGGGAACTTTTGATGTCTGCCGTATTTTGCTGCAAAAGTCGAAACCAGACCCATCAGGAAGCGATACATCCAAAATCGCTAAATCATATTTTCCATCCTTCCATAATGCCTTCGCTTCCACTGTCGTACGCGCAACTTCTATGTCATATCCTTGCCTTTTTACGGCAAAAGAAAGGCCGTTTATTAAGCTCAAATCATCTTCCAATAAAAAAAGTCTCTTCATTTCCTATTCCTGCTTTCCTTTCTCATCCTGCCCACAATTGAGTTTGTAAACCATATACAGCAAAATCCTTCTGCATCCTGCGTACTGCCTACTGCACAATCCAATTATATCTTTTACATACCTGCCTAATATAATTGTACTCAGGGAGCCAGATAATAGCAAGGATTATAAAAGACAGGGATTCATTCATCATACCCCAAGGGCATGTGTTGAGGGCGCCCTTAGGGCGTACCTTATTGAACGGAACCCACCCATCCGGGGGAACGCTTTAAGGAACGCCCCCGGGGTGTAGTAAAATGGAAATGAGAAAAAGGCCAGAATATATACTTCTATTAGCATATACCTAGCCTGAAGCCTTTACTGAATAAATACAGATATATTAAGCCAATATATTAATAATATTATCATACAGCTTCCCATCTGCAACATCAGATAACGCCAAAACTGTTTCCTCTACGTTTTGTTTTAAATAGTCCAACGCAGCGCTATATTTCTTTTCATCAATGTAGTACGTCTGTAACCCATCCTTATAATCCATTGTAGCTGCATTGATATCATTATGTGATAAGACTAGAAATATTTTTTCAACACCATGTTTATATAAATATGCCATCTGCAATTTTAAAAATTTAACATCTATGGATGGGTTTATACACATCACTACAATGTCTATATTGGCTGCAGATAAATAAGCATCTACAAGTTTACCAAAATTATAAGTATTTAATGAATTAACCTGTCCGACAGCTCCGCCTATATTAATCAGCCATGCATCTATGTCCATACTAATTTCATACAGGCACATAAATCTATTTATTGAATATACAATATTGGGAAACTTTAATTCACCAGGAAAACTGAATACATTCATGTTATAAAGTAACCCTAATGGATTATTCGTAACCGTCCCAACCTCTAAGCCGTCCTCTTTTAACCTTTTTAAGAGCGAAAGCTGAATATCCCATTTATTCAGTCCGCTGCATAAGCCTGCCACAGCAATAACAGGCCTATCCAGTACCGATAGTTCTGAAGATTTGTATACCTCATATTTTTGCAAATGCTTATTTCCATCTATATTTAAGAAATTTCCGATGCAAATTACGTTATAGTCTTTATACTTTTTTTGAATTTCCTCTGGAACCTCTAAATCATTATATGATGTATTAATTATTAATATTAAATCAAAATTATCAATAAGTTTATTATCATTGAAACTATAAAACCCACACTTCTTATGATCGTAATATGCAATAACATTATTATTAAAGAATTTTTGATCGAATTTATTTAACATATCAGCTGGAAATACAACAATAGCCGCCCTGTTATTCTGTAAAACTTTTTGAAGATAATTTTCCCTTAATGCTACGCTTTTGTCTGTCTTGCCTGCGCTGCAAAGATTCAATTTATATTTATGGGAGAGAATTTTATATTTATCACTTAACGGATTATCTCCAAGTTCATTACAAAGATATCCAGAAAATCTGGCACATGCCAGGCTCGAAGAACTAAAATCAAATTGATTGTCACCTTCTATAATAATAAAATCTCTCATATTCATAGAGACCGTTGAATCATCTATTAGATGGATTCCCTCTGTTTGGCTTTGGTCTACTTTCACACATACAACATTGTTAAAATCTGCTGGAAATGAAATTGTATTTGTGTGGGATGCAGCTGATACTATTACAATATTATGATAAACAGCCTTTTCACACGCCTCATACAGTTCTTGCGAAAAACTCATGAGGCCTAAACTGATATTGATTATATCTGCCCTTTCCTCAATTGCTGTTTCTATCGCTCTAACAATATTTCCAACTTCTAGAGTTTCGCCTTCTTTTAAAATATTTAAGTCAATAACCTGAAGCTCCTTATTTCCAGAATTTGCAATTATTTCTTTAAAACAATCCGTTCCATGTTTATCCATTGGAGGGTAATATGCATTTATAAGTCCTTCTTTTGATAAGGAAAAGTGTTTGACTTCATAGGTATCACAAGCCTCTTTTATAATTCCTGTATCAATAATTGCTATTTTCATAATATTTCCCCCTTGCTGCTTAAATCAACGAGATATTCGATACATAATTAATTAACTCCCTATCGCCGCTCACTTGGTCCAAATAATATCCCAATTCGGTTTCTACATCTTTTTTTGCCTTTTCACAAAACTTATCATCTATATTTAAGATATCTTTAAAGCAGATTTTACAAAACTTAGCAGCCCAACAATTTCTACATTTTTTCAAAATTTTAAGTGTATGCCCTACAAGATGATTCACTTTATTTAAGTCTAAACCATTGTAAACGTCCCCAATTGTAAAGACCTCCTTGCTTTCATCAACTTTTTCACATACGACAATACTCCCATCAGATTTCACAAAATTTTTCCTTATTCCCGGAATGCAAAAGCCTCCCGGCAGAATTCTGTTACCGCCTGCTGATCCGCAGAATGAATTGTAATACTTTTTCATACCCTTTAACATATTTTTATAGGCAAAATCATATTTTTTAATATCCACCTTTTCTTTTCGAGCATATGTATCACTTTTATCTCTAACACGTAAAAAATATTCTGTAGGAAACAGATCAATCATATTTACATTTGACTTCCAGAGATGGTCAATTGCCTCGAATAGTTCTTGATTTGCCCCATTAAACATTACTACATTATATGTGACACTTTCCCGAAAATATTGGGGATCTTTGTTGTAAAGCATTGCAATATTTTTGAATACTCTCTCAAAGCTACTTTCTCCATTTGCGAACACTCTATATTTATTAAATTGTTCCGTGGGCCCGTCAAGACTAATTATAATTTTGATATCATTTTCAATCAAAAAATCTGCTACTTTCTCATCAAGTAAAACTGCATTTGTTGTTATATTATAATTAGGTTTTCTAAATGGGTACTTCTCTTTTATATAGGCTACACATTCTTTTATCAAATCCATCTTCAGTAAAGGTTCCCCTCCATAAAATCCCACATGGCAGATCTCACTCTCATGGGAATTTTCCATAAGGATATCAATTGCCTTAAATGCAACATCCTCGGACATTTCTTTTAATGGATAGCCGTCATCCGAATATTTGGGCATATAACCACAGTATTTACATCTTAGGTTACATTGTTCCGTAAGCGCTAATGTCATACTTTTTATTCTGCAACTATACATTTTTTTTAGTTCTTCTTCACTATAAGGGTAATCTATATTAAACTCACATGGTTTCGTAACATCCCGAAAACCACTATCAGCCAAAAAATCTATATATTTATTTTCATTATAAATATCATCTTCTGAGTCGAGTAAAGCAAAATTATTATCTAACGCATCGTAAATATATACTTTCCCATTTGTTTTAATAATTTTAGATAAATACATTATTTACTATTTCCTTTCTCTTTCGGTTATTGGTTATTTATAAAGCCTACTACAATAGATTCAATAAATGTTAGAGTATCTGGGTAATTTGTATGCTAGCTAGATATTATGTTATATTGTTTAAGCCAAAACTTACTTTTCCTTTTGATATAGAC
Source organism: Luxibacter massiliensis (assembly GCF_900604355.1). Classification (NCBI taxonomy): domain Bacteria; kingdom Bacillati; phylum Bacillota; class Clostridia; order Lachnospirales; family Lachnospiraceae; genus Luxibacter; species Luxibacter massiliensis. The sequence goes on from NZ_UWOE01000001.1 coordinate 3,162,820, forward strand.
TTTTTTCGTATTTTGTAATTTTAAAATCCAATATCATATTATATGGTTAAGCTTTTACCTCTTCTGTTCCTCATTTAACCCTATGGATTACAGGAACTGTCCCAAATAGCCATCACCAACAGCAGACCAAGGCTTGCCTTCGCAGCCACAGTGGCATGCAAGAATTCTTACTGTTGAATTGTTGGCTTTGTTGATTTTCCTCAGATTAAATTTTTTATTCATATATACCACCTTTCTCTATGCAGTAGGCTCTATAAATAACCAACAACCTCTGATTTCATTCAATAGTTATTGAATAACTATCTGCCTGTAGCTTATACATATTATAGAACTCCTTTTCCAATTTAATTAATTCTTCGAACCCCCCTTCCTCTATAAGCACGCCTTTATTTAACAAAATAATTTTATCAGCCAACTTTGTAATATACATTCTATGGGAAATAATAATAGTCGATTTAAGTTCGCTAATAACTTTAAAAATATCATACATCTTTACCTCTGACTTAGGATCCAATGCCGCTGTAGGCTCATCTAATACAAATACTTCCGCTCCTGAAAAGACAGCTCTTGTTATGGCAATTTTCTGCCACTGGCCTCCAGATGGTTCTATGGCATCATTAAAAAACATTTTACTAAGATTCGTGTTATATCTTTCCGTATATTCTTCAATAAACTTGCTCGCCCCAGTAATCTCAGCCGCTGACGCTATCTCTTTATCATTATTTATCCTGTCTATATCCCCAAAACCAATACTGTTATGTACTGTGTCCGCGAATTTTACATAGTCCTGAAATAGTACGCCGAAGAATTTCCTTAATTCATTTATGTCATATTCCTTTAAATCAACATCATCCAGCAAGACACGTCCTTCTGTCGGGTCATAAACTCTAAGCAGTAATTTAGAAAACGTAGATTTACCACTTCCATTCTCCCCCACTAAACAGACAGTTTCATTTGTATTAAAATTAACATTTATATTTTTTAAGGCATAATAATCTGAGCCATTATATTTAAAGCTAACATTCTCAAACTTAATATTATGTACCGGTATTTTTTTTATTTTTAGATTTTTGCTTTTTATAGTATCTGATTCCTGCATATATTCGAATATATAGTTAATAAACAACATGCTCTTGCTGTTAGAAGCTATTTGATTCGATAAGGCAATCAATTTTGTTACGATTGTTATAATAGCTGTGACATACAAATAAAAATTTGATACAGAAACATTACCTTGGAGTGTATTCTTTATGAGCCACACACCTACTAAAATAGCGCCGGCCATTGAAATAAAGCTTGTCACAACAGATACTATAATTTCCTTAACTGCTATTCTACTGTTTCCTTTCATATAGTCATCAAATGACTCTTTTCTCTTTTCCCTAAAGTAAGAATATAATCTGAATTCTCGTATTTCCTTAGAATATTGTGGATCTGTTATCAATGAAAGATAATACCATATACGCCTCATCTGCATTGTTCTTTCTGTAAAAAACCTGAATAACATACCCTGGTATTTCCGTTTATAAACGATAATTGGCAGTGTAAAGACCATGATTATCAAAAGCGCCCATAAATTAAGCTGAATAATAATGGCTGCATACCCGATCAGGCTTATAAGATTTGCCACCATTCCAAACAAGCCTTCCATCAGATTCAAGGGTTCTGACCCACACTTAGTAAGCGTATTGGAATGCAGATCTAAAAATTCAGGGTTATCAATCCTCTCCTGCTTTATATCCTGAAATTTTTCTGCAATCAAATTTTCAATATTGTGAGATAGCTTTAATCCCACAACTGAACAAATCACTGTCTTTACACCTTCAACAGCAAAAGAAATCACAATGATTCCCAACATTCCAAAAAGTATAAATAAAAGTTTTAAATAAGTGCCGGAAAATTCATTACCTACATTAACTCCTAATTCTTCTATCAATTTAGCTGTTAAATATGTTGTAACGACTGGACTGGCGCCGGTAATAATCATGGAGCCTATGGAAAGGAAAAATACTCCGGGGCCTGCTTTAAAAATTTCTTTAAAAACAAATCCTAGCTTCATCATGTAATCTTTTAGGATTTTCATCTGCTCACCTACTCTTTATTTTCATGGTGTAAAGTATATCATTCTATTTCCCTCATTTCTCTCTGATGTAAAAAAACCGTCAATTACTGCAATAAATCCTTCACGCCCCATATGGCGCACCCCTTCCTGGCCTGAGGCTGCCCTCCCATCCAGGCATGGCGGGAAACTCTTATGTACAACAAAAAAGAGGTAAACTGTGCCTAATAGTCCAACACAAACTCTTTTTCTGTGTCTTACTATCAGGGTACAATTTACCCCTTATAAAGTATAACCTTTAGGGTGCACCTCAGCAATCTTTTATCTATTTTGAGGTTTACACAGTTTTAGGGATATTCCTAAAGCTTTTGGATCCGCCTTTCCAAAAAAGCGCCGCTGCTGATTTCTGATTATCTTCTTTTATATAAGCTCCTTTTTCTACCTTATAAATGGAAGTTTTTCTATCCACAGCTTTCTCTTCAAAGGCTTCCTCTCCTCTTTCAATGGTCCCTTGCGCGCAGATGGCTGTATAAGCTCATCACTGCCTGATATGCTTCTTCTCTGCTGTCTTTTAAATCAGCCAGAATTCCCTTGTAATTGGCTTCAAGCTCATGAAGTTCTCCATACCATCTTTCCATTACATATTCCCTCGACGTGATCAGTGCCTGGTATTCTTTTTTCAGCTGGCGATAAGTTGCGGAGTATTCTGAATATTCTCGCATCTGATTCGTGAAGTAATCAATATCCATCTGTCCCGCCGCTAGTACCTTTGAATATATCAGCTTATATTCGATGAAATTCTGAATAATCCGTTTCTTTTCAAAATAGCCTTTACCGTCATAATATTTTTCCACAACCAGCACATGCAGAGTCAAACCTGGCGCAACGGAAACATGCTGTATATCGTATTGATAAGAGGATGACGGGGAAAAGTACAGAGAAGAGAGCACATTGGTCAGAAAATTAACCGCTATTTTTGTGGCCATATCCTTATAGTTTTCCAATGCTGACATGATCTTTTGCTCTTCTTTTTCCTCTCCGCCAGAAGAAAAAGTGAAAATTTCACTTGTTGTATTTTCTATAATTTCTTTAATATTTTTCATAGAAAATTCAATTTCTATCTGATAGTCTCTATATGACTTCCCCTCAATCTGAACCCTGGTTTTGTCATCAGCATAAAAATTATCTACCTCTGCTAAAAACTCAGCCTGATACTTCTTGGCATATTCTCCCATCTCCTTTTCCAGTTCATCCATATAGGAATTAAACTCCACGTTGACCTTTGAACAATCTTTGATTTTTGACGCTTTTCCCATAAAACTTTCTTCCTTTCATTTAAAAATTTATTATCACATCCTCATAGGAATGCAGTAATCTATCTTACCTATCATTTCTACTGCCTTGATGAAGCTGCTTCTCCCTCTTGTATTTCATGTAAGTATTCTCCTATATTTTGTTCACTCCTGTAAATTTCTACCACTTCCAAATACTGCTGCAGTATAAATTTTGTCCCTTGGCTCTTATTATTATCATAATACGATATTTTTGCGGCTCCCGTCAAATCCTATTTATAACCCCAGCTTATCCCTCCCGTTCGCCTCATTCCAACCTTTCAGTAATGTCCTAATCCCTGGTATTGTATAGCCTAGAAGATGGGGCAGTTCCAAAACGCGCCTCGCCAGACCAATTACTCCCTTATCATATAAAATAAGTGCAGAGGGTAAAGCACTAATGATATGCTTTATCTCTTACACTTATATGGTACTAAAAGCGCTGTACAATCATCCATACGGATGACTATACAGCGCTTTTTATCTTACTGATCCCTATCGGAATTTTATTCAATTTAAAGGTCGTACATACATATATTATATACGGACATAAGAGGAATTTTGCCAGTAATATTTTTCATTAATGCTTCTTACATAATAAAGGCTATTATACACAACTGTATGTTTCGCCCCGTCCCAGGGTTCAACAATTATCAGTTTATCTTCCTCTAAACCGATAATGATGATCCAATGACCTGCTTTTACCTTCTCCTGCTTCTTAAATCGCTGGGAATCGCCAGGGCCAGTCTCCTGGTAGGGCTGCTCTGACCCTACACAGCACAAAATCGGTCTGGGAGGATTTTCGGCATCATCTTTCTGAAATTCTCCTTTAATTTCTTCAAACTTTGGAACAGCATATTGATCCATTGGAAAACAGTCTATATATTCTCCATTTTCCAACCCATACATTTTACCCAAAAGCTCCGCCGGTGATCCCTGAGCATCCTCCTTTATCTCAAATTCCTTTTTTACCTGATGAACGGTAGTCTTTATATTATTCATGTAATTCCAAATCATAACTGCACAGGCAATCCAGCAGCCATGATCTGTAGTCTGCCTTATACATATAAAATCCTTTAACTCTGCCATGTTTATACCTCGCCCAAATATCTGCGTAAAGGAGCATTTACTTTAGCCATACGTTTTCTATCCACAGCTTTCTCATCACAAGCTTCCTTTCCCATTTCAATAGTCCTTGCACGCAAAAGATTCTGAGTCCCGCATAAGCTCTTTACAGCCTGATATGCTTCTTCTCTGCTGTCTTTTAAATCAGCCAGAATTTCCTTGTAATTGGCCGCAAGCTCACGACGTTCTCCGCCCGCTTTTTCCTTTACATATTCCTCGGAAGTGATCAGTGCCTTGTATTCTTTTTTCAGCTGGAGATAAGTCTCGGAGTATTCGGAATATTCTCGCATCTGATTCGTAATGTATTCAATATCCATCTCTGCCGCTGCTACTGTCTTTGAAAATATCAGCTTATACTCAATGAAATTCTGTATAATCCGTTTCTTTTCAAAAAAGCCTTTACCATCATAATATTTTTCCACAACCAGCATATGCAGAGTTAAGCCTGGCCCAACGGAAACGTGCTGTATATCATATTTATAAGAGGATGACTGGGAAAAGCGCAGAGAAGAGAGCACATTGGTCAGAAAACTAACCGCTATTTTTGCGGCCATATCCTTATAGCTTTCCAACGCTGACATGATCTTTTGCTCTTCTTTTTCCTCTCCGCCGGAAGAAGAAAGAAAAATTTCACTTGTTGTATTTTCTATAATTTCTTTAATATTTTTCATAGAGAATTCAATTTCTATCTGATAGTCCCTATGCGACTTCCCCTCAATCTGAACCCTGGTTTTGTCATCAGCATAAAAATTATTTACCTCTGCTAAAAACTCAGTCTGATACTTCTTGGCATATTCCCCCATCTCCTTTTCCAGTTCATCCATATAGGAATTAAACTCCACGTTGGCCTTTGATAAATCTTTGATTTTTGACGCTTTTCCCATAAAACTTTCTTCCTTTCATTTAAAAATTTATTATCACATCCTCATAGGAATGCAGTAATCTAATTATATACTTTTACCCGTTGATATGGGCGGATACCGGCGCATGGTCGCTGCATGTCTCATCGCTGTGTAATCCATTGCTTAATCCGATTCCCCATGATATTATGTGGTCTAAGCGATGATAAAAATAGGATGTAGTATTATTAAAAAAACTGTAGTCAACATTTAAGTCCCCGGCCAAAATGATAAAATTATATTCTTCTCTAAGTGCTTTTAATACTTTCCCTAATTCTTGCAGCATAATGTAAGTTGTGTGAAAAAGAGGGGCATGATAGGTCACAATTAATCCTCTTTTATTGTTATTCTGACATATCAAGTACATAGGAAACCTCAGCTTAAACCCCCTTATATCCTCACATACAGGCAGTTCTATAATACCGCTTCCTTCTTGCACTCCTCCATTCACCGCAATCATCTGAATACTGCCGCTGCCGTTAAGTCCTTCCCTTGCCCAATAACAGTTATATCCCCTTGCCTGCAATACTGGCTGAATACTGCAATTGCCTACACTCAGCTCTTGAAGGCATATAATACCAACCTCATCTCCCTTGCCATTCCAATAGTCTATTATATTTATCAGTTCTGCTGCCTTATAGGGACTGCTGCTCCCTTTTGTATTCCATGTAAGTATTCTCATATATTTTGTTCACCCCCATACATTTTTTACCGCTTCTAAATTCTGCTGGACTATAAATTCTAGTCCCTAGGCTTTTGCTATAATCATAATACGATATTTTGTTGAGTTCTTACCACACAGCCTGCTTTGCATTGCGTCCTTTTCTCCGCTATCCGGGAGAATTGATATTTCTCTGGCTTTCAAACCAAAATCTTCCTTTTATCTAAATGCAAAGAAACTTATTTCTGTAACCAACTTTAAGCCAAACTGCCTTGACAAAGTAAACAAAATATCGTATTTTGTTTACCCCGTCAAACCCTATTTATAACCCTAGTTTATCTAGTTTTCTCCTCTTCTCCTCAATACTCGTAACTGCATAGATTCTTGTAGTTTCCAGATTTGCATGTCCCAGCAAATCTGCCAATTCAAATATATTTGAATAATACTTCATATAAGTAACAGCAAACAGATGACGGAAATTATGGGGATGTACGCACTTCTGATTAATATCTGCTTCTTTTGCAAGAATCTGCATCATCTGATAAACGGCATTCCTGGTTATGGGTTTCCCCTGTTTTCCTCTAAAAATACTTCCTTCTTTGATTAACGATATACGGCAATATTTTTTCAATTCCCAGATTAGTCTTTCCGGCAGGCATACTTCCCGGATTTTTCCTTTATTTGCAACTACGATCTCCTTCGTATCCAATGCTTCAACAGTAAAGTATTTCAGCTCACTGATTCGTGCCCCAGTGAGGGCCAGAGTCTTCATAATATAATAATACTTTACCCGTCCGCTTTGTTTGGCATGTTCTAATAAACGGTAATAATCACTCATTCTCAGCATATGTTTTAAATTTCTTTTTTTCTGGATCCGCAACATTTTAATCTTTAAATCTTTTCGCTTTTCAAATCTCAAATATCCATTAATGGCCGCAATATATGTATTATAGGTACTGGCAGCTTTCCCTCTTCCCAGCAGAATCTCTTTATATTCTACTAACATTTCCTTGTCCAGTTCTCTGTCTCCTACATACTCCAGAAACTTTCTAGCCTGTGTGATATACAGTTTCTGGGTTCCCTCGGATAATTCATTAGCGCTTAAATACTTTTTATACCTCTTAAGTTTTGTCTCGTATTGCATTTTCTTCTCCTTTCTTTTATCCAATTGCCAGATACTTTGTTACGAGACAATTATAGAAAACTGCATATGCTGTACAAAACAATAGGACACTTCCATATTTTTAAATGAAAGTGTCCCTAATATCTTAGGTACGATAACTTATCATACTTTTCAATTACACTACCCTTCTACAGCAACAATTTAGTACAGCTTCGCCCTTCTTCGGGTCGATGGACTTCATTGTGGGGAAACTAAAAAGGTAGAATTACATATCTCTACTTCACTCTATATAACCCTTTCAGCCATACTTTCTCTTTTCGTATTCACACTGAACTTCTCTTTATAATCCTACAGAAACCTCTCTCTTTGGTACAAAATTGGTACAGGAATGGTACAATAAATTATGGCCGGATTGCCTCTTCCTCCAGCGCCTCAATTTCTTTTAAAGTAAGTCCAAAGTATCTCGCAATCTTTTCTTTTCCTATCTTTCCATCACGCAGCATCTTTAACGCAATCTCTTTTTTATCATCCGTAATTAAGTCTTCAACAATTTTACTCATATCTGATACTCCTTTCTTTTCTTCCTTAAAATATCTGGTTTTATCTGCCAAAATTTTAAAATACATATCATCTGGATTCTTACAAGAAAAATCATGCATCAGCTTTCCGGTCAGCGATTCATCTCTATATGCACCATTTACATAAATAATATGCGCTTCATCTTGAAATGACTGCCATCGTGCGGGTGACAGATACACGCTTTCTCTGCAGCTTTTCTGTTTTTGTTTTCTCTTGTTTCGTGCACTTCTCCTTTCAGACAAAAAGAATCCGGCAGAACCCGAAATGGTTTCTGCCGGAATACTATTGATATCACCGTTATAATATGTAATTGAATACGGAACTTTTACCCTCCGTCTGTAAACAATAGACGAATTTTCTTTACTTATTTAACTGTCTTTTTCTCCATGCTATACATGCCACACCTACACATGCTACTAATATAATCAGATACATATCTACTGCCGAAGAATCTCCTGTTTTAACAGCATTTGATTTTACATTATCTTTCGTCTGTGCATTTACTACTTCATCTTGTCCCATCTGTTTATCCGACAGGACTACTACATACTCTGACGCATGGCTAAAACTAAGTCCCACTGTTCCATCTTCGCCAATCTTTCCTGCGTTCATAAAGACCATTTTTCCATTGCTGTCATAATAATACAGATTTCCATACTGGTTCACAAACTCAGTACCTACATTCATTGTCAGGATGGCCTTGAAACCAAAATCTCCATTATGTGTCAACGAAAGCTGTCGGACTGGATTATCTCCTGCAAGTTCCTGTACAATTTCACTCGGAATCACATTTTGGTCAAATTTCACTTCCAGATTAATATCTGCCAGGTTTAATGCAAATATCTCTTTCCCGTTCATTGTCCATGTATATCCGTTCATCTGTAAAACAATATCAATATCTCTGCCTTTTGCTGCTTCCAAGATAGCTTTCGGAACTACGGTCGCATCTCCCATATTTACAGATATCTTCTCTCCGTCACTTGAATCATTGATTGTATTGATCACTTCTTGAATCTTCTCTTCTGAAAGTTTAGAATCTTCATCGTCTGGCTGTCCCGGTTCCGTTGGTTCAGATGGAGTTTCCGAAGACACATTCACCGTAAATGTAGCTGTCGGACTATACATTGCCTCTTCCGTAATCGCAATAGGAAAATCGCTTGGAGCTAAATAACCGAAAACTTCACTTGGTTCAAGGATATTTTTGTAAAGAGAATGCATATCATATGTTACTTTAAATTTTACTGTCCCTTCACCGATAAATTTTATTGTCTCACTCGTATTCAAGGTATTTGTATAATCTGGGTTGCTTCTCTCCACCAGTTCAGCTCCCGATATAATCTCCATCTTTGGCTGATAGCCGATGGGATATCCAGATGATAATCCCCCTAGGAGAACTTCCTCTTTTTCCGTCAGTTGTTTAACTATATCTTCTATTTTCATGTTCGTCAAAGAAGTATTTTCCAAAGAAGTAGTGACATTCAGTTCTGTCTCTGGTTTTACTATCTCTGGCAGATTCGATTGAATAACCGGTTCTTCAATTGTCACTTCATAAAGGAGGTTTCATATGTTCGGCGATACAATTAAATCTTTGCGGGTTTCTCACAACCTCAGCCAAGTTCAGCTTGCTAATGAACTGAGCGTTTCAAAACAGACCGTTTCCAACTGGGAAAACAACAACATACTTCCCTCTATTGAAATACTGGTTAAAATTTCCACCTTTTTTTCTGTCAGTACCGATTATCTGCTGGAACTGGATAGCAGAGATTATATAGAAGTGACCGGACTTTCAAAAACCCAACTGGCTCACATACAACAAATTATCAGCGATATTCTTGGACATTCAGAGTAACCGGACTTTTCCGCTTACTCTTTTTCTTTCAGAATTCCATCTTTTAGCACCTCGATAGCATAACAATATCCTTCCATAAAACTTTTTCTCTGCAATCTTTCTATGTCTTTTATTATCTTCTCACAGGTTACTGCTCCACCTTCATTCATCATGCATTCTTTTATGTATTCTATCAGTTGTCTTTCATCCCATTGTTCCACTGCTCTTCCTCCCTCGAAAATAAAATAAATGGCTGGTTACAGAACCCCCCTGTAACCAGCCTTACTTGTATTGTGAGCCTTTTTTATTATACTCTACTTTCTATTCTTCCTTTTCTGCCACAGTCCTAATTCATCAATTCCGGGATGATGATTTCCCCATGGAACTCTTCCCATTTCTTACGCTGCTCCTTCTTCTTCTGTTCCTTTCTTCTATACAAATCTCTTATATTTGCATCAGACACAATCCATCCAACATAAGTATTCATGAAATAATCGCCTCTCGAATGATACCCATTGTCTACACGCCGTATCGACAATTTCAGGAAAGGTTTTATAAAACTTTAGGCAATGATATAAATTACTTCTATCATATCCTTTTCCGTATTGCTGAGTCAGCTCTTTAGAAATTTTCTTTATTACCTCTAACTCATACTCCGAGCGTTCATCTCCACCTAATTCTTCTTCAATTCTGTAACCAATCAACCAATTTCTCTGCACAAGCAATGTGTTGACAGCCTGATATACAGCTTTTTGTGAGGACTCAATAATCCCACACATATCTTTTAAGATGTCATCGGTTTTAACAAAATTATCCATAAAACTATTTTGTCCGAATTTTTCTAATTTATTCTCCATAGCCATCGCTCCTTGGAATTTTTTAATTACTTCTTGAATTTATATTTTCCTTTTCCGTGACCGGATACTGGTTCAATAATATCTGCCTGCACCAGATTGGAAAGAAGTTTTGAAGCACCTGAACCTTTCAGCTCAAGAAGTTCCATAACTGCACTTCTACCAAATACTCCATCAAAACCAAACTTCTCAAAGAGTCTATGGATATGAACTGTCGTTTTTACTGAGAAATCACTACCTTTTTCGAAAGGTACACTTTCAATATCCACTTTTTTGTCTTGAATATCCACTTTTTCGTTCTCAATATCCACTTTTTCATTCCCAATATACACTTTTTCTTCATTTAAAAGTCCACTTATGTGAAGATTTCGATTGTGAAGCTTATTTTTCTCGTTCAAAAGTAGATTTCTGAGAAAAGCTTCCAGATATTCTGTTGTTTCGTGAATGCCTTTTTGCAGGTTCGTATAGTTTGCACGGACAAGTGCATTTTGAAAATACCACGCATTTTCCGCAAAAATATCATTGGTTGCAGAGAACCCAAGTGTCCACAAATATTTGATGAAGAACACTGCCGTTGTTCTCGTATTGCCTTCCCCGAAGATATGGATTTGCCATAACCTTGAAATGAATACCGCAAGATGATGGATAATCTCGTCCATTGAAAGCCCTCTATAACTAAAATCTTTTTCCTGCGAAAAATCATATTCAAGCGTCGCCCTCAGTTCAGAAGCACTACCGTACATAACAGTTGCCCCATCAAGCACCCATTCTTTCTTTGTAATGTTGTAATCTCTAATCTTTCCGGCGTGTTTATAAATACCCTGAAAGAGTTTGCGATGGATAGAGATATACTCATTCGGCGAAAATGAGAAAGCTGTTTCGGAAAGAATTTCTGCAATACGAGAAGAAACCTTATCAGCTTCTTCGGTACGTTCATCATCAGACAAACGGACGGGTCTTTCCTCATAGTAACTGTCGATAAGGCTCTGTGCTTCTTTCAATGTGATTTTGCCTTCAATATTCTGAATGGCAGTATCAATCAAATATTTAGACGGTTTTAGTCTGTCCACTGCCTGAAGTCCGATTGCTGTACTCCAAGCATAACCCTTATGAGCTTTATCCGGTTCAGACTCCCTCAAATATTCCTTAAACGGGTCTTTTTCCATATCCACTACCTCGCTTCATAGTTTTTTTCCTATTTGTGCAGACTGTCTGCACAATTTCATATCTGCACTATTCGCTCTCTTGCATATCCTTATCAGCTTTTGCAATCATCTGTCTGTACTGTTCTTTCACACTTTCCGGTGCAAGTATCTGTACCTTGCCATTAAAGCCAAATACCCAACCAAAAAAAGTAGGACTGGCTGATACTTCGGTCTGTACTCTAAAAGAGGTCATATCATACGCAAGGGTTGTCACATCTTCTCCAAAACGGTCAACCATTGTTTTCATCAGACTGTTATCACATCGTAAATCCACAATAACTTTTTCGCCTGAGAACATAAAGAACACTTCTTTTGTGAAATTCTCAATATCAAAATCATCAGGCATAGGAATAATGTCCTTATCCAGTATCTCCGGTTTGGAAGCAATACGGTCTACCCTGAAATTGATAACCTTGTTTTTCTTCTCAGAATATCCGATAACATAATAATTATCCCCATTCCAAAGAAGTTTGTACGGACTCAGCTTATAAATCTCGCCCTTATTCTTCAGAACCTTTTTCTTTAATCCGGTATAATCATAATACTGGAAAGAAATCTGCTTGCCTGCATTGATGGCGTCATTTATAGCGTCGATGATATAATATATCTGTTCATTATCTGGCTTAATTCGATTTACCACATAGTTATTACGCTTCAGCTTTGCCACCTGTCCCGGACTGGTCATCGTATGTATCTTCTCAATCAGAACTTCACTTTTTTTCTTTGTAATAAACTTCGATGACTCTACTGCGTCAATCAGTAATTTTAGTTCCGGCAATTCAAACTTACGGCTGGCTACAAAGTATTTGCTCTGAGTAGAATGGATAGTAACAATATCCATTCCAAACTCGTGAAGTGCAGCGATATCTTTTGTGACCGTTGTTCTATGTGCAGATATTCCATATTCATCATTCAATATATTGATTAACTGTGTTGTGGAAAGAGGATTTTCTTCATCAGTTCTTTCCAATAAAATCTTTTGTAAATATAAAATTCTTGGCTTTGTTTCCATAGTCCGTCCTTTCTAAAATACTATTTAATCAAGAAGCCTTCCGTTATCATTCCATTCTCCATACATAATATTGGCTTTTGTATTATCCAATAATTTCTGTAACCGACTTTGAAATAAGTCCGGCTGTTTTTTCTTTATCTGAATAGTATCAATTCTCACACGCGAATATAACGGTGGGAAATTCTGAAAATTCTCCCAAATTTCTTTGTCAGCTTGTAGTGCTTCTAAAATAATGCTGTCAATCACAAATCCCTTTTCAGACATATCAGGTAATACAGCTCTACCCGCATCTGTCATACGCCCTAAACGTTCCATTCTTCTACATCGTTCTTTATTTAGCTCAGACCATATACTACCCTTACTTCGAGGAGCTAATCGCTGTGCTGTAATACCATTATCCATTTTCTTTGTGGTACTATCAATCCACCCAAAGCACATTGCTTCTTCCACTGCATCTATATACCAAAACGTATCATTATCAATGGGTCGCCCACGCTTCACTACTACCCAACATTCATTCTCTTTATCGTGGTTTTCTGACAACCATTTTCTTAGCTCATCACGATTTTTCGCTGACAATAAATTGTTAAAATCCATCTTTGTTCTCCAAAACTCTTTATTACACTTTCTTTATCGGGTGTCTTATCACCGTTTTGCATTTCTCCGGTGCAACTTTTCTTGGGTCTGATAAATAAATTTCGTGATGACATCGCTCATCAGTAAAATCATTTACATAACCGTTTTCTTCAAGATATTTATCCATCATTGCCACGGTTACAGGTTCATCATCAAAAGCTCCTATATGCATTATCTGTACGCACAAACCTTCGTCAATCCTCAAGAACTCAGCAAGAGAGCAATCCATCTTTTTCTTTTTTGAAGCAGTTTCCACCGCCCAATCAAAATCTTTCTTTGTAATAAAATCAGGCAGACGAATAACAGAAATCCAGTTGAAAGCTGATTTGTCGGTATAATCTATACTTTCAACATTATCCTGCCACCAAAAGCCCTCAAGCGGTGGTACAACATATTCAAAAAATCCTTCTATTTTGTAATCCGCCTTATAACTCATCTTGAGAGTATAAGCAACAGCATACAAAACTCCAATAGCAGCTTTATATTCTCCACCTTCTTCATTAGGATTTCCTATACCCCTTACCGCTATATAATTTGCCTTTGGAATTGTCACAATCTGCGGCTTATTCTTCGGCATATAGAACTCTTTATATTCTTTCTTAAAATCGAATGCCATTCGTTTATCCTCTCTGAAAAATCATTTTACTTACCTTATATATAATAAAACACAATTTGTATATATTTCAAATAAGGCTAAAAGGAATAAATCCTCCATTGTTTCTATAACTTCTCCATCGTATCCTCCCGGAGAACCGTATGATTTATCAATGTTTTTATTTTATTCCCATAGGTTGCTGCAAACTCTGCAATAACAGTAACCAACTGGCACGCTTCTATTCCTTCGCAACTTTCAAAATTATATTCCACCGACAACTGCTGAATCGGTGTTGCCTTTTTGTCATTACTATTAAACGCATTAGCCAAAACATCTGTAATATGATTTTGATACTCAAACTCTTGATGTGGAATTGGTTTATCAGCATAGTATTCTAAACTACGATCAAAATACTTTCCTCCATCATAAAAAACACTTTTATCATCAGGAAGTATTTATTTACCACACTTTCTATTGCAGTCAAACACTTTTCATAAATATTGCACTCACTAACTCGTAAATCCAAATCACAATATTCCAAAATTCTATTTTGAACCTCTTTAGTACAACAGCAAAATTCTCTATACATCTCTCTGTTGTAATAAGACAAATCATTATACATCGTGGCTATTGCACATAATGGAATTAACCCTCTATCCTTATAATATTTAGAAATGAATGAAACCGCTTGTGCTTTTACGCTTTCTTGATGACGCTGCTCTTCACACTTGTCCTGCCTTTTTTCAAATCTCTCCATACGGTTGCTTTGTCTTATTTGCAGGACTGCAATAATAATCGTGACTATTAAAGCAACTCCCGCACAAATAATACTTATCTAATCCGAAACACTCATCATATAGTTTCTCCTTCTACCGTAAACGATAATTTAGCAGCTTAGTCGGTAAGGGTTGCCTGACCGTTCATTAACATTGGCAGAAGCCAATCTCGGAGTTGAATAAGCTGACGGTTCTCACAAATGTTTTTACTCACTTGAGAGAAAATAGCAGTGGTTGCTTTGTGATATTTTTCGAGAACTGTATCATCAGGAATGAGAAGCCTAATTGATAGCATATCTTCGTTGTTTACAGCCTCCTGAGTAGCTCCGTGAGACAAAATATCCTTGATTATCTCGAAATAATCACTTGAAACAAAAGAAGCTATGTATTCAAAGGCTATTTCATCGCATTGAATACCGCAAAAGCCCGTGGACAGTATAACCCCCTCAATAAGAGGTTTCATTTCTCTGTTCAAGAAAAGGTGTTTGACACTATTTTTCATCTTTGCAAACCACACGCTATTTATTGAAGGTTGCATATTGGCTCTGCTCTCTCTGTTATTGTAATCTATAATCGTACCGTTTGAGATCGCAGTTCCGTTTACTTCGGCAGTTGCAAGGTACTCTTTATATGTAAACTGTTCAACTCCGGGTTTTATAACCGATGAAATAGGGTTATCCACTATTGAGGCAATCGCCCATCCGGCGGGGATTTCCCGTTTCAACTGTTCATTCCACACCATTTGACCGCTGGAGGAACGGTAAGGTTTGCCGTTTTCGTCGGGAAAGTCAAATTGTGTGAACCAATAGTCGTAGATGGTCTTTGCCATCTGCTGTAAATTATCGTTTATCTTTTCATTTACAGTTATTTTTTTATCTATGCTTCTTAAAACCGTAGATATATTTTTTTGTATTTTCATATCTGGCAAATCAATAACTAACTGTTTTAAGGTTTCCCCCGGCAAGTGTTTGATTGTTGTTTCTGTAAAATGTCTTCTAAGTAAATCGTTTTTCCCAGATAATAAAAACCAATAGTATAAATATTCAACATCTACCAAATTTGTATTAGGCCTTATTCTGTGCAATGCCTTTTGAATTTTCATATTGGGAAGTTCATCTCTCCAAATAGCACATCTACCTGGCTCGCCACCTTCACACATAATTAAGTCGCCGTATTTTATGCCATATCTGTCATTTTCATTTGGCTCAAATCTCATCATAGATAAATTGTTCAAATCAAATGACCCCCATCTAACATTTATATTTGCAAGATATGGCTGATACTCCCCTTTATTTTTTTTACTATCAAGCATTTTCCCCAAACACGATTCGGTAATCTCGTCCATTCTATATTTCATAAACAATCTCCATTATCCAATATATTTTCTATGAGCCAATTTAACATTGCTCTGTTTGACCATTGCATATTGCAAAGTCGTATCTATTTTTCTATGTCCCAAAAGTTGCTGTAACTGTTCAATGGGCATTCCCTTATCTATTGGCATAGTTGCAAGAGTACGTCTAAATTTATGTGGATGTACCTTACTAAGACCTAATTGTTTTCCAAAATTTCGTAATCGCACTTCAATACCACCAATTTTCTATCGTTCATAAGGAGCTTTTAATGATACAAACAGTGCCGGATTGTTATCCATTCTGCTCTGTAAATAATTCTGTAAATGTATTTTTGTTCTGGCGTCAAAATAAACAACTCTCTCCTTAAATAGCGTGTGGTTTGCAAAGATGAAAAATAGTGTCAAACACCTTTTCTTGAACAGAGAAATGAAACCTCTTATTGAGGGGGTTATACTGTCCACGGGCTTTTGCGGTATTCAATGCGATGAAATAGCCTTTGAATACATAGCTTCTTTTGTTTCAAGTGATTATTTCGAGATAATCAAGGATATTTTGTCTCACGGAGCTACTCAGGAGGCTGTAAACAACGAAGATATGCTATCAATTAGGCTTCTCATTCCTGATGATACAGTTCTCGAAAAATATCACAAAGCAACCACTGCTATTTTCTCTCAAGTGAGTAAAAACATTTGTGAGAACCGTCAGCTTATTCAACTCCGAGATTGGCTTCTGCCAATGTTAATGAACGGTCAGGCAACCCTTACCGACTAAGCTGCTAAATTATCGTTTATCTTATTATTTGTTCGGATTTTCATTTCCATTTTATATAATAAATCGCCTATTCTTACCTGTTCTTCATAATCAGGCAGATATAAATACAAAAATGAAAACATATCCTCATTAAAACTTGCTCTCAAAGTCATTATCGTATTGCAATCTAATACTTTACGAAAATACTTACTTCTCAAAAAGAAAGCAATATACTTTGAGTACACTATTCCCGTTGTTTTCGGTCTTAGTCTTTTTACAAAACCACTAAAAGTTGCTTTCGGATAGTCTTTAACAGCAACACAACTCATTGCCAAAGCGTCAACGGTTTCACTTGTTCTTGTAATAAAAACATCATCTTTTTTTACAGAAAATATTTCTTGCTCTTTAAGAGATGTATCCATCAAATCTGGTAATTCTTCAGGCAAAAAATAATTATTAAACACGGTGCTAAATGATATAAACGGGGAACCGTGTCCGGCTTGTTCTTTTGATGAAGATATACCTGAACTCATTTCATATAAATCACTAAATTTGTACTTTGTAAGTTTACTCATACTTTACCTTCTTTAACTGTTCCATAATTTCCGTTTTCAGTTTGTCGCCCTCTGCAAAATATTCCTGCAACTTCTCTGCATAGACATTCATACGAGCGTTAAACTCGTCCTGTGACAATTCAGCATATTCAATTTTCACATCAAAATATTGTCCAGCCGCAAGTGAATATTTCTTTTCTTTGATTTCATCATAGGTAACAGCAACCGAAAAATCATCAACAGCTTCTTTATTGAGGAGTGTATCGACAATTTTATCAATCTCAAAATCACGAAGTCTGCGTTTCTGATTATTACCGTCTTTGTATTCTTCTCCCAACTTTGAAGCATCTATCAATACAACCTTGTCTGTTTTTCTTGAATTATCAAAAAATAATACTGATACGTTCGTTCCGGTATTAGCAAATACATTTGACGGCATACTAATACAACCATAAACAATATGCTCATCAACAATATGTTGTAGTATCTTCTTTTCTACACCTGACTTTGCAGTTATAAATCCAGCAGGAACTACAATCGCACCTTTTCCAGTTGATTTCAATGAATTGAGCACGTGCTGAATGAACAGCGTATAAATTGCCATACTCTCTTTCTTCTTGGCAGGCACTTTCGGAACTCCCGCCCAAAAACGAACAGGCATTGCAGCTATACGCTCTCTTGTATCTGAGAAATCCATCTTAAAAGGCGGATTTGAAACTACATAATCAAAAGTTCTTAATTCCTGTCCGTTATCACTCTTGTGATACGGAGCAATCAGCGTATCTCCCTGAATTACGTGGTCAAGAGAAGATACCAAACTGTTCAGGATAAGATTAAGTTTCAACATTTTATTGCTCCGCTGTGAAATATCCTGAGCAAAAATAGTACACTTATCTTCGCCAATTTTGTGGGCAAGAGCCATCAAAAGTGTCCCTGTTCCGGCAGATGGGTCATAACACTCAATACTATGTAAATCAGTTGCATTGCCAACAAGCAATCTTGCCATAATCGTTGCAATAGCGTGAGGAGTATAATACTCTGCATACTTACCACCGCCTGCGGTATTGTAGTCTTTTATCAAATATTCAAATATATCTGCAAAGAAATCATAATGCTTCTCAAATGCTTCTTCAAAAGAAAAGTTTACCAACTTATCAACCAACGCACGGGCAAAAGGCGCTCTTGCTGTATCATCAGTTACATACTGTGTCAGCTTTTCAAAAAGCGGTATTTTCGTGCTCTGAGCAGTCTGAGTTGAAAATATATCAATATTTTTATCTGCTATATCAGTCATCGTACTGTCAAAAATCAAATCAAAATCGCCTTTTGCCTGCTGATTCCACAAATTAGCAATAAGATGTTCCGGATTAAGCAATGGAATATCTGAAGGCAAACTATCAAAAATATCCAAGTGCTCATCTTCTGACATTTCTGCATAAACCAGTTCCCATTTTTCCGCATTTCTAAGAACCGGACTAACTTTTTTTACTTCATATCCGAACTTATCATTAAGGAACTTATAAAGGAAAACCTGCGTAATAATCTTATACTCATTACCATCATTCCCCATACCATAAGTCTGACAAGTTGCTTTTAAGGCATCTATCAACTCTATGGTTTTTTCTTTTATGGTCTTTGTTTCTTCCATTGTGTTCTCCTTTATGCCACCGAATAAGTCTGGTTGTACTGGTCAAGATACTGTTTTGTAATCCTGCTCTGTATAAACACTCTGTCCTCACGAGCACTCGCTACTCCCAACTTATCAATGCCTGCTTTTATTTGTGTCATAACCGTCCTCTCAAAATATGCGTCTTTCTTCAATATATCATTTCTGTCATATACTTTCTGATCAATATCTGACTTAATAGAAATCAAAACATTCATAATAGACATATCATACTCTGAAACAATCGGCTGTATATTTGCTGCTTTTCGAGCAAGATTTTCTTCCCTGATTCTTTTATGAACCCTTGCAAATTTCGCATCGCCATTATATTTTCTCAGCAGAACCGTATTTTTCTTCTGCAATTCATCAAGCTTTTTCAGAATATCTTCCAGTTCCTTTCCTTGCTCCTCAATCTCAGATACACTCTTAGGTTCAAAACCGTGTTGCTTGAAGCGAAGCAAAAATGCTTCCTGCAAAGTAATAAACTCAGGGTCATCAGGGTCGATATTCTGAGTAAAGGCACGAACAGTCTTTTTATACTTTTCTGTTACTGCATCTTTACCACCGACGATTTTCAATTCTTCCTCGCTGATCTTGCTGAAGTTAAAAGTAATATCCTCCATTGCTTCATTGACAAGCAACTTCGTGGTATCATCATTTGCAAAAAGTTCCTTCTGATTTATGTTGTCAATATGATGCTGCACCTCTGAAATCAATGATGATAACTTTGTTAATTCCATTTTTGCAAATGTTTCCTTCAGCTCATCATCGCCAAAAGTTCTTGCCAAATTGCAACAATCACGAGCAGCAATAAGAATTTTTTTTAGCTTAAGCAATTCCTGCTTATCCTCATTCGTGGATATTTCCGAACTAAATTCTTCTACATTATCCGTGGTGTAGTTAAAAAGAACCTGCCGCACTTCCTGCATTTGTTTAATGAGTTCTGCCGGGTCTTCAATAACCTGTTTGAAAGTATCCGTTTCATTTCCCGCGCCAACTTCATTCGGGTCATTAAAACGGTTAAGCTCTTTGAGGTATGCTTCATTTGTTTCCTCAAAATTCCTTTTTATATTTGCAAAATCAATAACATATCCGTAATGTTTTTCTTTATATGGTCTATTAACTCTTGTTATTGCCTGCAATAAATTATGGTCTTTCAATTTTCGTCCAAAATACAGACGTTTTAATCTTGGTGCATCAAATCCGGTAAGAAGCATATTGAAAACGATAAGAATATCAACCGTCATATTATTTTTAAAGTCATCAATAATCTTATCTCTTGTATCCTTATCATCACTATCGTGAAGTATAAGTCCGGCTCGTAAATGACTTTTCATAGAAGCGTCTTTATTAAGTTCCGCTTGAATTTCATCAAAATACGCAAACAGCTTCCTTGCCTGCTCACTTGTTTCACAAATGACCATACCGCCGAGTGTATTATCTCCCTGAATTTGTCTAAATCTCTTTAGGTCAGAAATAATATACCTAAGCAGCTCTTTAACATAATTGTCGTGTTCAACAATCTGACTTTTCTTTACGTCTTTCTTTTCTACCAAAGTTTCAAGTTTTTCGTAAATTTTAGAAAGTCTGTCTTTATACTGAGTTTCTATATCCTCACGGATAATTTTCAGTGTATATCCGTCTAAAATTGACTTGTCATAATAGTATGTATGAATATAATTACCAAAAACTCTCCAAGATTCTCTTTCCTCTTTCAAAAGCGGTGTTCCTGTCAAAGCAATCTTTATCGCATTTTTATCTGCATCAAGAAGATTAGCCAAGAATGAGCCTTCCGGTTTATATCCCCTATGTGCTTCATCAATAATAAACACTCTCTGCAAATTCGTTGCATACGCAGGAAGGTCAACTTTTGACCTGTCTTCAGCAAAACGCTGTATATTTACAACCGTAATTTCAGGTTTTCCCGTATTTCCCTCTTGTGCCTGATTGTTACGGAACTGTTCCATAAGTTCAGCACGAGAACTTGCTGTTTTCACAACCAATCCACGAGCTTCAAATTCTTCTGAAGCCTGTTTCAGCAAATCAAGACGGTCAACAATGAAATAAAACTTTGCAACTTTATTTTGCTTGCTGAAATAGTCAGAAAGAACATAAGTAAGATAATAAGATAAAGCTGTTTTTCCGCTGCCCTGAGTATGCCATAAAACGCCTGAATTAACACCTTCATCAATCTTACTTTTTACTGTTAAAGCTGCAAACATCTGTTGATAACGCATTATATGTTTTTGCTCAATAAACTCTATCTTACCATAGATTTCTTTATGAAAACGAACATAGGCAATTCCATATTTCAATATAAATAACAATCTTTCAGGACTGCACATAGATGTCAATACACGATTGGTCGGTGTGTATGTATCTAAATTTGTTTGATATTCTGGAGAAGTATGAATAACCTGACAATTAAAATCAGTCAATATCTTCTTTTCAACAATCGGGTCAATATCCTTATATGGGAAATCTGCATTATAAGGGGCAATATCCAAATTAGTAGGATTTTCTTCTCTGAAACAGTTGAACGGTGCAGACTGTTTTGCCGTCGTACAGTAGAATGCCCCCTGAACAGGAACAATGCCACCCATAGTGTCATATTCCATATTATTAGAGAAAATCATCAACTGCGTAATATTCAAAAATCTCCTAAATTTCTTATTAGGAAATCTCTTTTGGTTCATTCTCTTACTTTCTGCAACCATTCCACCGTGATTATTCGGCTTCTTTACTTCAACAAATACAAGTGGAAGTCCATTTACAAACAATGTAATATCCGGTCTAAATTCATCTTGGTCACGCTTACAAGTGAACTCGGCGGTAAAATGATACGTATTATTCTTGGGATTTTCAAAATCCACCAACCTAACAGGCGAAACAGATGACAAACGCTCGTAAAAACTGCGTCCTATATCATCATTATCCAATTCCTGCCTAATAGTTTTCAATGTCTGTTCCTCTTCTCCTGCGTGAGTGGGATTAAGCCGTGCGAACTGTTCCTTGAAAACGTTAATTAAGATATTGGTATCAGGGTCATATACTGTGCCTGCCATATCTTCAGTTATTTTTCCGAAATAGGTATAACCAAGGCGTGTGAAATGAACCATTGCTGGCATTTGAACACGGGTTGCTTCATTAAACATATTTTTCTTACCACTTGCCGTCATCTTCAGACCTCCTCGTATCATTCGTCTAATATGACTTCACATACATCGCCAATATCACAATGAAATACTTTGCAAATTCTCATAAGAACATCAAGGGATACTGTTTCATTCTTATTTAACTTTGTTGCAACGGAAGATGAAATCTCCGCTGCACGCATTAAATCTTGTCTTTTCATTTGATTATCTATCATAAGTTTTTGAAGTTTATTATAGCTTATTCTCATCTGCAACGCTCCTTCGTATTCTCCGTCCCTTTTGGTTACAGTTACTTATTTGACATTATACTATAAATAATCTGTTTTTTCAAGATATAAAGGTTTGTTTGCAACTCATATCCACCAAGATGTTACTTTTCCAAAACACCTAACAGCAATTCAAAGCCAAAAAAAGAAAGTCCGTCGATTAAGACAAACTTCTGTGTTTTATGGAAGTATTTGCTTTGACTGCTTCACAAGTGTATCTATGACTTCATAAATTCTGTTTCTATCTTCAGGAGCAAGTTTTTCGAGTTTCTCATTCAGCATTGAGTTCTTGACTGTATATCCCATTTCCAGAACGTCTGTAAGAACCATATCCGATGATACACCCAAAGCACTTACTATCTTTATGAAAGTTACGAGTGACGGAATTTCCTCTCCACGCTCAACCATACCAATATAATTTGTTGTCAAACCTGTTTTCTCTGCCAAATCTTCTTGTCGCAATTTCTTTGCAAGTCGGAACATCCTTATATTCTTGCCGATTGTATCGAGTTTCATCACACCACCTCTTTTAGTGTGTTTCTATAACTAATAGTATAGGTTAAGTCAATTTCAAATCTCACGCACTCAAAGGAAGTCAAACCAACTATTAGTAATTTAGCTTTGTAAAGTCATCTAATTCCAATCCCTTTAATGCTTTATTAGTACTCATATTCCAAAGTTTCGTTGCTTTCTGATTAAAAAAGTAAGTAATATACTCAATCTCCACTAATTCCGACAACGACGATAAATCTTCAACACCTTTGTTTTTCCAAAAGGATATGACTTTGAACTGTTTTCCATATTCATTTATTAAATACTCGAAAGTCTTTTGCTCAAGTCCTGATATAATAATTGATTTTGCATCGGGATACTACCTAATAGTATCAATCTGCTCTATTGTAATTTTTCCTCCGTCAACATCTTTCTGTCTTAAATCTATATCATATCCATTTGTACTCGAAAAATTATCAATATTTATTGACATTATCTTACCTCAATCGCATGGAAATACAATTCAAATAATTCCGTTTTGCATTTCTGCCCATTCAGAAAATGGGCAACTCGGATTGGAATTGCCCACTCATTGTACTAATTATGCAATTTTTTCTTACTTACACCGATTTCTGCATCAAATGATGTAAGTTTGATGTAAACCGCTGTTTTTTATGAAATTTGTAAAATGAAGTACATCCCGTTTTGTCGGGTAAAACGGTACATCCTTACATCATCTTAGTACAGCTTCGCCCCTGCCGGGATCCGGTTATCCACCATGAGTAAATTCAGTCCCTCACGACCATCTTCTTCATGTACCGCTGAAATCAGCATACCCTCAGAATCAATGCCCATCATCTTTCTAGGCGGCAGATTTACGATTGCAATCGCTGTCTTTCCAATCAACTCTTCCGGATCGTAATACTCGTGAATACCGCTTAAAATTGTGCGTTTCCGGTCTGTTCCGTCATCCAGAGTGAACTTCAGAAGCTTCTTAGACTTCGGTACTGCTTCACATTCCAGAATCTTTACAGCACGGTAATCGGACTTAGCAAAGGTATCAAAATCAATCATTTCTTCAAATAATGGTTCGATTTTTACGTTGGAGAAATCAATTTTGGCGGCTGGTTTTTCCTCCGTTTTTACCTCTGCGGCAACTGCCTTTTCCACTGCCTTTTCCGCCTTCGCCTCACTCTTCTTAGGGTCAATGGACTTCATTGTCGGGAAAAGTTTTCCACCCAACTTACATGCCATCATATCGGTTCAAATCCTTTCATTTCCTTGCTTCCCCATTCTTCACAATGCTTCGTATTACATCAGGGAAAAAAGAAAATTGTTGTCAAACTGTTGTCTTCGCAGAAAGTTTGTTGTCAGCTTCTCACGCTGAGAACCCTTCCTAAAAGATGTCCAATTTTGATAAGTTTTCAAAAGATTCTTGCTTCTTTTGATCAGTGGCCTCGGCATAGATATCCATCGTCGTTTCGATATTCCGATGGCCCATAATTGCCTGAATCACTTTTAAATTTGTTTCATGCTCACAGAGTCTTGTACAAAAGGTATGCCTCAAGTGATGACAGGAGAAATCTGGAAGAATAATCGGCTCTCGCCGCTCACGCTTAGCATTGATAACCTCTTCCGCATTATACCCACTGATAATTCGCTTGATAGTACGATTCACAGCCTGCGGATTTAAAACTGAGCCAAAACGATTGACAAATACAAAACCAGTCATTCCATCAATCTCGGTCTCGTTGAATCCTGTTTCTTCCTGCTCCTCGTGCTCCATGTGAAAAGCATCACGTACAATATCAAGCATAGGGATCGTTCTGATACCGGCCTCCGTTTTCGGCTTTGATATCCGCAGAACAGACTTTCTCGATTCTCCAACTGGGTAATAAACCAGACTGTGATTAATACTCAGAATCCGATTATCAAAATCAAGATCATCCCATCGAAGTCCCAGTGCTTCTCCAATTCGGCAGCCAGTTCCAAGCAAAACCGTAAATAACGGCCACCAATGATAATACACTGGGTGATTGGAAATATACTCCATAAATGCTCTTTGCTGCTCTCTCGTTAAAGCATGTCTCACGCCTCTTGTCTTATCTGCCTTCTTGCTGACTTCCTTCATAACTCCGTCTGACGGATTTTTCCGAATGATTTCATCTCGAACCGCCAATTGGAATGTCGGGTGAAGCAGGGTATGAACTGAGTCCAGCGTCCCTAACGATAACTTTTCCTTTTTAAGCAAGTAGCAGTAAAACTGGAGTACGTCCGAATACTTAATGTCTGCGATTTTCTTCTTACCGAAAGTATGTCTGACAAAGCGATTATACATGTAATCGTAATTGCTGCGTGTAGTCGCCCGCAAATCATACTTCGTAGAGATATACCGATCATAGGTATCATTTATGGTGGCCTTACCTGCAACATACAGATCCAAACCATCCAATTGATCCTTCATCAGCTGCTTTTCTTTTTCTCGAAGCGTTGCCAAATCCTGCGCGTATATGGACCTACGCCTGCCCAATGGATCCGTATAGGTGTACATATACCGCTTGTCTGATGCCCTCTGTACTTCTCCTTTCCTGAGTGCTCTTCCCCGCTCATCTTTCCGTGTCTTTGCCATGTCTGTTACCTCCTTCAATAATGAAGAAGGGACTCACAGCACTTATTTTTGCTTGGACAAATACTCTTCCAAACTTCGCAGGGCAACCTCTGTCTTTGTCATCTTGTGTTCAGCAGCATACCTGGTCAACTCATCATAGGTTTTGTCTGATAACCGAACCGTAATGGATTTACGCTTTGCGTTGTCCACCTTCGGTCTACCCATTTTCGTCATACCGCTACCTCCACATGTATTTTATTATACTTATTGTAAGACAGAAAGTCAAGCCCTAAAGCACATAAAGTCCCTTTATGTAAAAAAGCCATAAAGCACCACCCACTTCAAAATTCTCGGAATGACTCCAAAAACTTTTCAAAAATTTCGCAATTAACTAAAGCAATACCATCAATCTTATAGACAGCCTTTGCCTCCTTTGCGAGTTCCTGAAACTTTGTCAGTCCAAGGCTGTATTTCTCCGCTCCTTCTTTGTAGCGCACAAACTTTTTTGCATACTGCTTCGTCTGCTCTACATCTTTCCTTTTGTAGCCCATAATCAGCCTCCTTACTATAAAAAATAATTTATTTCAAAATAACCGCCTCCTTCTCCGTCTGTGGCTGCAGATCCATAGATATCTCATCTCCCCGCCTGCCTTATGGCCGGGCCGCGAATTACGGAAGTATCATTATCCCCGGCCGGATCATTGCGTTATACGGGTGCCGCCCGTATATCAGTGCTCATGGTTTTGCTCGCCACACAAACGGATAGCCGCTTCTCGGTTCGGGAACGTAGAGTTGGAAGCTATGAAGTTGTCAAGGTGCCATGGCATGGGGATGCCTTTACCTATAAAAAGCCTCATCATCTCTCAAATCTCGAACAGAATTTATAAAAACATGAAAACGGCCTCAGAAAAACCTGAGACCGTCTTCGCCTAAATGACAAATTTTGAAATATTGAGCGCGATATGTATCAATAGATACTGTCTTAAATCTTCATCTATCTGACCGTCAATTTTACTATGTTTATCAATTAACGGTGCATACAGCAAAAATAGTTGCTCCAGAGCCTCATGACTGCCGGAAACTGCCGCCTGAAGCATCTTTTCAAATTCTATGCGATTCAAAATTTATCACCGTCCTTTGTCAATGCTATGCGCAGCTTCTTCAATGCCTGATAACGCTGGTCGTAAACATGCTGCGGAGAACAATTTAATAGCCGGGCAATTTCCTCCGGTTTTCGCTCCTCCACAAACAGCATTGTCAGTATCTCCTGCCGTTTTATTGGCAGTTTTGCAAACGCCTCTGCCAACCGTTCCTCTTCAAAATCAAAAGCAGATCCTGATATTCCACAATGTGAGGTTTGTTCAAGAACAGATAAAGCGCTCTCTGGTAATTCCTCAATTGAAACTGTATCTACCTTGGGTTTCTCCCGTTCCAAATATTTGAGTCTGGCACGGTAAACTGTAGTTTCCAGCCAAACTGTAAATCTGGCTCGCAGCTCGTCACGTTCAGACTTCTGCTGGTGGTTCATCTTTGTACCTCCTTACGGGGCACACCACCAGGGCAAAAGTCAAGGCACGCCGTGATGGCGTGCCTTAATTTTCTCGACTTGTTACCTTTTTGCAGCTGTCAATGGTTTAATCCAATGGGACCACCTCCTTGTATTCAGATAACAAAAAACGACCATACTGCACTTTCGTGTAGCATAGCCGTTCTATAAAGCGTAAACTTTTTTCTGTTTGGTTATATGCGCATTATTCATCTGTTTGACTGAATTTTTCAATGGTATTCAAAAATTCAGCCAGACCTTCGCAAGCGTATACACGCTGCTTTACCGGATACTTCTCAATACGTTCCGCAATCTCTCGCAAATAGACCTTCTCAGGTTCTGAATAATACTCTTTGAGCAATTGATCTACTGTTACTGAAAGAGCATTTGCAATCCGTACAATCATATCCAGACTTGGAATCCCTCTCGCATTTTCTATTTGGCCGATATGGCTATTCCCGCAATCACAGATCTCCGCCAAATCTTCCTGGCGCATTCCGCGCATTTGTCGGTACTTCCGAATATTCTTGCCTAAAATAACATAGTCCATGGTTTTACATTCTCCTTACATTTCTATTTTATATAATCTGACAATGGAATTGAAGAACTTGATATTCCAATATACGCACTATAAGTGGAATATCAACTCATTTACATGGACTTTTTTAATTTTCAAGCGTTAAAAAGCCATTGTTGAACCTATTAAATGCACTGTCGGTCTATGAAAACATATCCAGGTTGTCCAACATCTGTGCAATGTCTGCCTCCAGAGTATCTGTCTTACTCTCCTCTGAAAAAACCATCTGGGGTTCGTCACGGCGAACCGCTGCAAGTCTTTCCTCAACAATGCGCCGTATGATTTCCTCAATTCCATCTCGATTATAGCCAGGTGTTAGCTTGACTTCTATTTTACAATGTGCATCCTGTAAATTCGGGTTAGAATCAAGATAATCATTCAAGGCTGCAACAACAACCGCACTTTTCCTGTTTCCCAGCCTTTCGAGCAACTCTCCAGCCCTTACCTGTTCCTCTGAATCTGCGCTAAATTGAAGCGAGAAGCGGTATTTTCCATCCTTTTTCATTATATTGTCCCTCCGTCCCTTATCCAAGTGGACGAAGAGAAAGCGTTTTCCTGCCCAACATTTCATATCCCAGCGCATTCGCATTCGGAGATTCCACAAAATCCGCCTTTGCTACCAGAGGCGAATTTATCAGGAAAGGCCTTAAAAGTATACTTCCCCCTCCGATAAAAACTGCCGGATTAGAACGCAAATCCACTTGCAATTCTCTAAGCTGGTTCAGAATATCCTGTGCATGTAACTTCGTCGCTTCACGAATTGTCTCCTTGACATCCTCCGGCAGAATGGTATTCTCGCACTGAAGCACTGCACTAATATGCTCATCTTCGATACGCATATCATGAAGCGCACCAACCTTTCGTATGATTTCATTGTTCATAGTAATAATACCAGTTTCCAGGCTCCGGCAAAACTGCAAATCTGGTTTTCCATTCTTCAAGAGCAGCACATCGGTGGTATAACCACCAATATCAACGATAAACATACGAACCGTATGAACCACCAGACTGCTCTGGGGAATAACAGCGGCATATGCCTGCGGGAACACCATAACACGGTCTATCTTAATGCTGTATGGCCTGTCACCATAAACAAATTTGATAATTCCGTCTCTTTTGAAATAATTGGCGAATCTGTCTTTTAAAGCACCAAAATGCTCAGGTGGTAGTCCAACAGCCAGCTGAACCTGTTCGACCGGCGTATAATTGCCTCCATTCTCCAGCTCTTTGGCGATTGCAAATAATGTCAGGATGAAATAACGGTCATCCTGGGTTTTGTCCCTCATATAACTCAGACGGCGTCCACTCAAAGTCCAGTATTTTCCTCCATACTCCAAAATCTCATCTGTCATGGGTGGCTTAACCGTGTGCTCAGAAAGCCCGGAAATGAAAGAATGGTTTGTAGTCTTAATGGCGTAGTTGCCGTGGTCGATTGCGATTAACATATGTATACCTCCTGCAAAAATTATTCTTATATTTATCATTACACGATTCGCCATGCGCATTTACAACTTTTATACGCATTCGATTCAAAAAACGCGCGAAAAAAGGGTGAAGCATTTTTGCTCCACCCCAGTTTTAATGCCTCTTTTGAAAACAATATTCCCAGATATAATCATCCAGTCCCTTATAGCGTGGATCCCACAGGTAAGTACCGAACTGAAATCCCATATTGCCAAGAAGACTGAGAAGATTGTTGTAACCGTTTTGTACATGGTAGTTGGTCGCAAAATCCATATCAAAAGCAGTCTTAATCTCTGCACCCCCTTCTGCACGTAAATCGCTAAGGGTTGTTTCAAGCTGTGTCAGAGAATTAACCCCAGGAACCGCCAGCACTGTCAGACCAGTCAGTGCATGAATCACGTCAGCTTTCATAGGACCTTCTGTCAGCACCAGCATAGGCCTAACCGGGCCTGCAAGATGTGTCCACCCTTCTGCAGGGCAACCATCCGGTCGCTCCGTACTGGATACCCAGCGAAATTTTCTCTTTTTCACTTTATCTCTGCGTATCTGAAGTCCCTGAATCCTTCCTTGCCGATCCCTCATTGGAATTAAGATACCGCGCTCTTCATGAATAAAAGTCCATGTACCGCTTTCATTCCTATAAAAACCAGGAACCCCAGCTAAGTACATCCCTTCAGATTGAAGTTTATCGGCAATCGCTGTCATACCGACCACAGGTGTTGTTCTATATCCAAGCCGAATAATATCATCCTCCGTCAGCCCTCTGCCAAGCAGGTTCTCTTTATGGTCTGCCGCCAGCGTCAGCTTATCAAGCAGCGCACTGTATGTGGCATGACGGGTATCAACATCCGTTATTGGGCATTCAGGCTTTGCCTGCGGCTGTATCCTCTTTTGGGGTTTAGGCCGGTGATCAGGCATTCCCAGTTTCTCAACCAGAGCTTTTCGCACTTTGTCACGCGGAACTCCGGTATATAAGGAATACAGATCAAATATACCACCATATATTCCGCACCGCGGACAGCGATACACTTCTTTTTTCAAATTGATGTTCAAATGCTTTTTCCGTGGGTTTTCGTCACAGCAGGGACACTGCACATAATAGGAGCTTCTTCCAGACGGCGGCATCGGGATTCCCAGCAGCGAAACAACATCGCTCATATGAAATATTTCCATGCTGCCTCCTTTCCTTTTTCAAATTTGCGGGGAACAGCACGCTGTCCCCCGCTTCTTCTCATTGCTGTTTTCCTTATAACCCACAGTTTTCCTTAAATGACGCAACCCCTGTAGGATCGTATTCCGCCAGCTTTTCCAGATCAAATGCCACCGCCGCATATCTGCCGTATCCAGATTTCACGGTATATGGCAACACCTTTCCCAGCTTGTTCTCCCTGATAAACCTTAACAGGTCTTTGCTGATATCTCCGTTAATAAATGCTTCGTTATCCTCCAGATCATAGGCCGGTAGGTTGACCGTCATATCTGCAAAGGGTTCCGGACCATCTTCTCCGTAATTGATCATACCGATGTGCAGCCGCCCGCCATAAGCATATTGATTGACATGCAGCGAGACCATTTCATCTCCAAACTCCCATTTGAAACGAATCTTTTTTGTTTTTTTACACATTTTTTTGTCCTCCTTTTCGTCTTGTTCCCGGTTAGGGGATGACTGCATGAATCCCCTGGTCTTTAGCGCCTGTTATGCAATTGTCTGTTGAAGGGAAAATTCACAAATCAGCTTCGCGGCAGCTTTAATTTCCTCGCCGCCAGTGAATTTCGTTGCCACCCATTTAATTGCACCAGGATCCAGCGATAATACCTCGCCAAGCGTTTTCCCGCTGAATTTTGAGATTGGGCAAGGCACATTCATTGCCTGTGCCAGCTTTTCTTCTGGAGTCAGTTCCTTTTGCACCGGTTCATTTACAGTGTATTCCTCTTGTGCCGGTTCCGGTTTTGGTTCTGACACCTCGTGTTTTTCTGCTGATTCTGTTTGAGGTTGAGCGGCGGAGATTCCCAGCTCATCCACAGCAGAAGGCTCAAAATCTTCACCTGCCATAGAAAACTGAAGTCCAAAGCCTGCATTTCGTAGAGCAATTCCAACAGCAGCAGTCTGTGCCCATTCCCGTGGTGAAACCGAAGGTTTCTCCTCACAATATCCTCTGGATGCCGTCGCTTCTGCCAGATAACAGTCTGCTGCATCCTTATAGTTTGGATACACGCGAGCTGTTGCCACAAAGCAATCCTTTGCAGAATTCACCTGTACCGCAATGCGTCCTTCCGGATATTTCAGACGGAACCACGCCATCTGAATCATGACCGGGAGGCGCTTACGCACCTCTCCGGTTCCCAGATCTGTATAATCCACAGCAAACGGCGTAGGATCAAATCCATCCACCTGATGAATAGTTTCGATTTTGGCGAGCATTGCCGCCTTCTCATTCGAGTTATTCTGACTCATTATTGTAGCCTCCTTATAAATTGATATATGTGTTCCGATACTGCATCCAAACCGGCAGAATCGTATGAATATATTGACTGATGCTTGTTTTGTACTGCTCCTGTGTCCCTGCCTTAAAGCTGGAAAACCGCTTTCTGCCGTCCTGTACAACACGCTCAAAAGAACTGAGTGCTGTTTCACGACGCTTCTGGCCTTCTGCATCGGCTTTTAATCCGAATCGTCTTTCATTTAAGGTAAAACGTACATACGCATCTACCATTTGAAAGTGATAGCCCATGACCTTTGTATCCATTGTGATTGGCGCGGACTTACAAAAAGACTGAAATGTTTCCAAGACGCAAATGCGGTAATTCAGTTCCTGCATAATCAGCAAATCTTCCGGCGGAAGACTGTTCTCGGCAATCTGGGACCTGATAGAATTCTGTTTCTCAAGATATTGATCTAATATTGTAGCCATAGCTGCTCCTTTCTTCAAGCAAACCCCTGCAGCCGCTTAGCGAGGCAGGTGCCGCGTTTTTCTGTGTCAGTTCTTTTGATTGAAATACAAAGCGCCCTTTTTTCCCCGACAATGGTTACACGCTCTTTTCCTCGTGTAATTGCCGTATAGATAAGAGGCCTTGTCAGCATGATGGAATGGGCGCACTGCAGATTGATGATGACGGACTGGTACTCCGATCCCTGCGATTTATGGATAGTAGAGGCATAACCTAAATCCAACATATCCAATTCACTGGAATCGTACTCTTTCATGCGCCCGTCACCAAAGTCCACATGAACTGTAGTGTCATCGCCAATGCGGATAATTTTTCTGATATAGCCGATATCGCCGTTATTGACATCATCATGGTTTTTGATCTGCATAACCTTATCCCCACACCGAAATTTTCGATTTCCGAAAACAACCTCCGGCTTCTGTGCATCCGGCGGGTTCACCTTCTCACGCAAGTGCTCATTCAGCGCATTGACTCCGGTTTCCGTCTTTTGCCGGTATGGCGTAAGCAGCGCCACGTTATCGACCCCATATTTCTCAGTTTCCCGCAGATAGAGATCGACAATGAGTTTGGCAGAATCAGAGAGTCTGGGAGAATTGATAAACTGAAAGTCGTCCCCATACTCCAGACCCACATTCCCATGGCGGATCAGCTTCGCATTTGTCGCGATGCGGCTTCCCGCATTCTGACGAAATACCTTGTCCAACCGCACAACTGGGATACATCCGCTGGCAATCATCTCACTGAGCACTGCGCCGGGCCCCACCGAGGGTAGCTGATCTGCATCGCCAATCAGCACCATCTGTGCGCCATATTTCACTGCATCAAACAGATATCCGGCCAGATAAACATCCAGCATGGAAATCTCATCTACCACAATCAGATCTGCAGTAAGCGCTTCGGGTCCATCATAGTCTCCGTCCTCATCCGCCATCAGCCCAAGGGCTTTATGAACGGTTGAAGCCGGAACCCCGGTTGCCTGCTCCATCCTCCTTGCTGCCCTACCCGTAGGGGCACAACAGCAGATTTCACTTTTGGGATTGTTTTTTTGATAAATATCTAAAATGGCACGTTGTATCAAAGTCTTTCCTGTTCCAGGTCCACCAGTGATAATGGAAAGTCCCTGCGTCAGAGCCATCTTTACCGCTTTGCGCTGCTCCGGTGCAAACTTCATTTTCAGTTTCTGCTCCTCTGCATCTATGGCGGCATCCAAATCCCCATAGCTGTGCATTTTCCGGTGCTTCATCTGCTGATGAATGGCAGAGGCAAGTTGTTCTTCTACATGTGCAGTTTTTGACCTGTACACATTGCCCTGATATGACACCAACTGTCCGCTGAAAACCAGCCTTGCGGCGCGATTCGCCACCATTTCTAAAGTCAGTGCAGGCGTATCCAGAATTTTTAGACAAGCTTTCACAAACTCATGTTTCTCCATACAGAGATGCCCTTTAGCTTCCGCATCCGCCAGCGTATACAGGAGTCCTTCATCCACACGCTCGGTCGATAGCTGGTCAAACCCCATGCTCATAGCAATATGGTCTGCCGTCTTGAAGCCAATCCCGGCCATGTCGCAGAGCTGGTAGGGATGGTTTTTTACAATATCCATCGTCTTTTCCCCATACTCTTTGTATAGGCGTACCGCTCGGTTCGGCGTAATGCCATGCGGTGACAGAAATGCCACCACATCCCGGGCGCCACGATTAACCAGATAAGAATCATAGATTTTTTTCAGTTTTATCTCACTGATACCTGGTATGGCAAGAAGCCTTTCCGGTTCTTTATCCAGTACCTCCAGTGACTGCTGGCCAAAAACTGCGTAAATTTTCTCCGCTATCTTGGGACCAATCCCTTTAATCTGCCCGGAAGAAAGATAGGCAATGATGCCTTCCTTCGTCGGTATTACCACTTCGTTGTAACTCTCCACTTCAAACTGGACGCCAAATTTGGGATTTTTACTCCAATGCCCAAGCATGTCGTAGCGCAGATTGCTTGATGTAGGTAAGCAATATCCCACTGCTTTCACCTGCGTAACCGTGTTCCCTGTGCTATCTTTGATCTTTTCACATGGATGGTAGAGTGCAATCATATAACTGCTGGCATCAACAGCCGTAATACTCTGTGGATATATGAGCCTATCAAATTCACATAGCAAAATTTTTACTCCTTTCTCTGAGTCGTGTTATAGATACAAAAAACTCCCGAATCGTATCCAAAGATACAACGGGAGTTTTTTGTGAAGCTGCAGCCAGTTGGTCTTTCATCGGAACATCTCCGCATTTTCAAGATATGACAAAGGAGCGGAGATACCCATCAGGAAATTCTCCCTGTCCAGGCGAACTTTCCGCTTATCGCAGCCACGCTTTGTCAGTTCCTTTTGTACTTCCAGGTATACACCCTCATCAAAAGCAATCATCGGTATCTTCAGGCGGATTGCATGGGCAATTTCCCCACGCATCCCACTGCTGATCCGGTTACCGCATATCAGCAGGATATCGCTGCCTTTCAGCAGTTCCAGACCGAACTGAAGGGCAAGCGCTCTATCAGATGGAATATTGTCGCAAAGGATCATCGGGAGGTACGCATGTGGCGCACTTGCGTTCATACGCATCTTTTTCATGGCATAGAACATATACGCCCTTGTCGCCTGCATGTTCTGTGCAATCCCTTCATTCGTGTCTGCACTGAGCGGCGAGCAGATATACGCCCTTTTTTTGCACCTGTCATATGGCAGGAACTGATAAACCAACTCCTGCTCCCAACCTTCATAATAAATGTTTTCCATTATGGTCTCCTTTCTAAATTGGCTGGACCGACACCTTTACCTTGCGGCTTTCCGATGCTTTTAGAACATCAGTATAAATTGCCGGGTATTTTTCCTTCAAGGCTTTGGAATCGGGCCTGCGGGTTGTTTTTGTCACAAAATCAATCAGAAGCTTATCGCTGGTCGTCTC
This sequence comes from Luxibacter massiliensis, assembly GCF_900604355.1. Classification (NCBI taxonomy): domain Bacteria; kingdom Bacillati; phylum Bacillota; class Clostridia; order Lachnospirales; family Lachnospiraceae; genus Luxibacter; species Luxibacter massiliensis. The sequence continues at coordinate 3,197,833 of NZ_UWOE01000001.1, forward strand.
CAAGACGCCATGCTCATGCTCCTTCATGACTTCGGCAATTCGCACACTATGTGCTTCAATCTCCTTTTCATATGTTTTGATTTCTCTGTTGCATTCAGAGATTTTCCCTTGAAGCATTGCAATTCTGCGCAAGGGCGATTCATACTTGCGGGAAAACTCTATTGTTGGAAGTCCCGCCTGACTTGCACCATAAATCCTTGCCAGTGACTCCAAAGCAAGCTTTGGTGCAACATCTGCCATTGTCGGGGGTTTATCATTCTCAAGGCTCCAGATCCATTCGTCCAGGCGTTCAAAGATCATATCCTCCTTCGCCTTATCACGAATAATCTCAGGCATTGCCAGATCATTGTCCGGATTATTTCCCCAAACGGCAGAAAAAGCGCCAATGTTCACATCCGCTACCGCAAGATAAAACCTCAGCTGCAGTTCATAGTAGAGCGGAATCGCTCCATCTGCCCACTCATCCGCTTTGTGATAAGTACAGCTTTTACACTCCAAAATTCCCGGTTCGTTATCGGACGCCCGTGTAAAGCGCCGGTCGAAATTGGCAAGAGCGTAAGGATGATCTGCGTGCTGATACAGATTCGTGTCTTCTGTAACGGTATTGCCTGTCTTTGCACCATACCAATAGGCAGCAACCGGCTCTAAAAGATGTCCCATTTGCAATTGATTGGCATTGGCTTTTTTTGCAGGCTTCATTTGCCCTTTTTTGATTTTCCACAGCTCCAGCGGAGTCGTCCATGGTGATACACCAAAAATAGCTGCAACATCGCTTCCACCCACGGTATAGGGAATATCCCCTTTGGGGCCGTGCATACGGCATTCCAGCCATCTGTCATTCGTCATACCTGCGGTATCACAAAGAACAATCGGTTTTGCCATCAGTAACTCACCGCCTTTGCAAGGTCGTAATCACTCCATCTGAATGAAAGCGCACGAGCCATATTTTCTTCTATGACCAGCATCTTACTTTCCGGCGTGTTTTCAGTCCTCAAAATAAACGGGATCTCCTGCATAGCAAGAAATACGTCATGGGCTGTCGCCGGGCCGCCTCCGTATGCCATCTCGTACATGGCGATAGCTTCGACTGCAGCCTTTTTTGGCAGACTAAGTTTTTTACATACCCTGGTCATAGCGTTTACCGGATAATCCAAATGGATCTCCAGCAGTTTCTGCAGTTTGGCAATGCTATCCCCGAATTGGGCAAACAGCTGATCCAACGCTGTATCAAAGTCGGAAACCTTGGACTGATGCCTGTGGTCAACTGCGATGCAGCCCCCGATATGGATAGAACGCTTTCCGCTCACCAGTAGGGCTGAGACCTTTGCTGAAGCCACTCCAGTATCCGAACTCATAAAACGGACACCCGGAGTCAGTTTGGAAGCCATAGCCGTTTTTCCTTGGGAATCCAGCAGCTTTGTGTACGCTCCTAGCAAATCCTCTTTTTGATCTGGCATCGTCCATGCTGCGCTTACCATCGCATGGTCACAGTAGCCGGACTCAAACTCGTTTCCTGAAAAACGGGCATCCAGCTTTGTCTTCAGAGCAGTGAGCAGCTCATCAATCGGTAGCACTGAATAATCAACAGCATCCCCGGAATGAACCGCCGCAACTTTTTCATCACGAATCAGCAAAAGTGCATCCGCTGAATAAAGACGCAGGCAGGCGTTTAACACCTCCGCCAGCACTTCACGGCTCAGTTTAGGGAGCGCCGTGCCACCGATTTTTGCCCTGTCCAAAAGGCTTTTGTAGGCTGTCATGCGCATGGGAAAAAGTTCCCCGTTAATACACATAGCTAAACCGAGATTTTCAGCTGTGTCATCCACAGCCTCCTGTGTTGTTCCCGCTGCAAATGCCGACAGATTTGTACACAGAGCAGAGCCTTTATCCAGCGGCTGAATTTCAAGGTCACTGACCCTGGCTTTCACCCAGCGGCTGTTCTTGGACTGCTCCTTGTGATAATCCAGCATAAAGGGATAGGAACTGAATGTGGTGTAGAAACCATCCTGACATTGTTTTTGCATATTTCATGCTCCTTTCTTTTCTGGCGGGATTGCCGCCTTGATATATAACAAAAGCCAGCAATCCCGAAAGACTGCTGGCTTATGCCCAAATGAATTGGCCGGAAAACAAAAAAAGTGCCATCTGCAAAATTGCAAATGACACTTTGATAAACTCTGTTAAACTGTGTTTAGCCGTAGCCAAACTTGATACTGATGTAAATATTATAACAGATTTATTTGCAATAGTCAATCCACCAGGAGAAAAGAGCATTCTTACTGCAAATGTTTACTCCGAGCGCTTATTTCTGTAAGTTCGGTTAATCTGAAACATACACATAAAAACAACGCCAAACACGCTGCCGCCTATAAAACTAAGGATACCTATCAACCATCCCATACTATATACCTCCTTTTTGATATAAAAAAGAGATGCTGATAATCAACATCTCCGGGTTACAATATTCTTTTTATTTCAAAACTTTATGAATTGATAAATCAGAATTTGCTTTTTTATAATTTTTGTATTTCTTTCAATGCTTTTTGAATATCCTTATAAATTAAGGGTTGCATACTATCATCATAAATACATACATTAGCTTTATGAAGTGCAGAAAGAATATCATTCCTCAATTCTGGTTTATCCTTTGCAATAATCGGCAACAGCTTAATACATTGTCTTGCTGTAATAGGTTTAACATCTGTTATATGTTTTAAGTAGTTATCAATGATTTCATCAATTTTATAATCTTTATCCCATTTTGCATTATAGGCAATCAGTGTAAGCCCTCTTGTGCGGATATAAGAATTATCACTGTCAAGCATATCGCTTAATCTATCCATATAAAGATAAACACAATCTGTTTCAATGCTTTCTTTTTGCAATTCCTGTAATGCCTTGTATGCAACATTATTATTTTTATCAAATAATAATTCAAATGTTTCTGCTATATTAAGTGACACAATAACCTCCTTCACAAACTCCGATTTCTATTATAAGTGTTTCATGGTAAAATTTAATCTTTTCTTACTTGATATCACAAATCAAGAATCTTTGCAATTTCGTCCACTGTATCAAGAACTTCATTGAATTTCAAATCTCCAATGTATTTGTTGTCCGCAGCATAATTATCCCACAGAAGATATAACTGCGGCTCTTCACGGATATCCTTCAAAATATCTCTCCAGTCCATGATATCATCAACCGAATCTCTTTTCTCCGCAGTATGAATAACTGCTACCCTCAGAACCTCTATCTGAACCACATCTTTACGGCTGCGGTAAAGAGTATGTAAATCATAATAATCCCTTGCCCTTGTAGTTCCAATGTTTCTGCGGATAATCGTTTCATATTTTTCCGCAAGCACTGTCTCAAGCGTATATGCCATGACCGAAACCGTTTTCTCCTCAAACACAAACGGGAAATCATAACGAATGGCTGCAGGCGTAATAATATCTCCGGTAGTAATGTCTATCTTCATTGGGCTGTCAATCTTCCCGTATTTTGCACGCAGATGAACCCGGAAATTATTGTACGCATCATCCTCGCGGATTGGTTCAATTTTCTGAAATTCAAAAGAAATTCCGTCTCCCACATCCATTGCGATAATCTCTTTGACTGCAGAAACGATCTCGTCCTCTTCCATCTGAATACCACGCACCGTTGTGTCCATATCCATAGTAGTGCGTTCACCAATACCGATCATTGATGATATCAAGAGTCCGCCCTTCAAAATAAAATTGTCCCGAAAGGATGAAGCTGCCAAACGATCAATGATTCTTTCAAATAAAAACATCTGCAGCACTTCCTGTGCACGAAGATTTTTCTTCGCTGCCATGCTGCGAATGGCTCCTTTTAGTTGTTCCGGTGTCTTCATTATAAAACCTCCATATATGTTCTTATCTTATCTTCAATTCCAAATACCTTGCCATATTTCAGCAGTTTTCGGTTATTTGGATTTGTCTTAAAATAGTCCTTAATTGCCTGCGTAAAAAGCTGCAGTTCAATTTGATCCTTATCCCGGATCACATCACAAATACAGCGCTCCCTGTCATACAGCTTTACCATCCCGCCTTGAGGGGATTTTGTTTCTGTTATTCCAAGATCGTAAACTTCCGTCTGCACATAATGACAACGTAAATTTGGATTATCACGCCTTAACCTGCTGATGTTCGTTCCGCGAGGCAGCGTTATATCCAAGATGTTCGGCGCCCTGTCCGACATCCCCCAAAAGAACAGTGCGGTGCCATATGAATATATTATCTTTGCGCTTTGTGCCTGAAGAAGCGCAAACTCGTCAGTAAATTCATCGGTCAAAGTATATAACCCTTTTCGCACCGGATCTAATTTTCCCATATCAACATACTTTTTCAACATCGGTCTGCTGATTCCAGCCGCCTCAATATCAGAAGTCTTAACAAACCCATTGCTTTTTTCTGCAATTGTTTGAATTTTAGTCCAAATCGTGTCCGTATCAATGCACCTCCTTGGTTCCATTTACATCCGCACTCCACATTATACACTATTGAAGTGCGAATGTAAATAGAACCCTCGGAGATTAGTATATCCAAATTGAAAACAGTTATACAAAAAGGGATGCCGCCGAAACGACATCCCCAAGAAAAAAATCAGAATCTACTCGTACTTTACTGTTTTAAACCCTCCGATTGAGGTAAACAGTTCGATAAAAGTCTCGTTAATATTCGCCATATAAAGATGCTCATACAGAAACCTTATTACTTCTGGATTTGATATTTCCATGACAGTACACTCTTGTTTATCAATAAGAAAATATTGTCTGGTCTCGCCATTGATAAAAAATTTTTGCTGGATGCCACCCCAGCGGTCCAGCATATAATTGAACGAATTTATATCAGCATTTTTGCCCCAATCATATACCCAACATTCTTCACCATTTCTGATAATTTTTCTGTACGTGTCCGGATTATAATAAACAGACATATTTCGCCTCCTGTTCATAAGTATATTTGTATTATAGCAAAAAAGCCATCCTTCTTCTACATATAGTTAAAGCAACTGAGGGATGCCTACAAAAGACATCCCCCAGACGCAGATACTATGCTGCACTTCTGTTCAACGACCACATTCCCCTGCCATCATGAAAGAAGTATGTAGGATTGATCTGAAGCGTTTGGCGGATTTTTTCTTTCCACCACTTATTTGCCTGTGCTTTTTTATGCGGCTCTATTTTCTCATAGAGAAACGTGAGCGTCACCGGCTCGCTGCACTGTTCCAAAACGGCAGCAACTACATCACGCCATGTCGCTCCTGGCATATCCCGGATATCGACCTCCGCTTTCTTTGCCATGATAATCGGAACCAGAAGCGGTGAATCCTTTCGGACAATCATCACATACTCATGTAAGATCGGTATGAATTTCCCGCTATACTGGATCTGGTCTGAAAAGCAGTTATGCTGAGCCTTGATGATGATATTCTCCAAGGAGCCCGGCTTGACGATTTCAGAAAGCATACTGTAAAGCACGCCTTTTTTCTTAATGTCTCCCATTAAAACCGCCATCCTGCCACCTTTTTCAAGGGCAGAAAACTGCTTCATCATGGCATAGTTCATTTTATCAACAAAGCTTTCCCAATCTGGTATGCGCGATAGATCATACTGTCTTGGATCATATCCGTAGTTCTTTTGGACATCTAAGGCTTTATACATGACATCCGAATAGGTCACGATATCCCAGTATGGAGGGTGCCAAAATATAAACTCTGGGCGCTCCGGGATCTCGCAGTTCATGATGTCAAAACCGCTGTGCAGGTCATAGAGATGACTGCCAATACCCAGCTTGTCCGCCGCCGCTTTGGTCGTCCCGCTTCCGCACATATAATCGCAGATTTCTGCCGGCTGGAAGAACTCCAGAAGGTCCTCGATCAGCCTGGGGGAACAGTTCCCCCGGTAACGGTTGTTGCCGCCTTCGCCACGCTCCGGATAGGAGACGATGCTGGTCAGCGGCCTTGTATCGCTTTTATAAGGCATAACGCCACCTCCTAACCTCCATTCTCAACAGACTGGTAATCTATTTCTATCGCCTCATCTGTCAAAATGGAAACATATTTTCGGAAAAGCCCTGCGACGGCCTCCTCCGTCATGAGCTGTCTGTGTTTTCCCATGTTCCAGGGATAATCCGGCACATAGAGCAGATAATCCGTGCCGTCATGGCTGTCGCACGCCACAAGATCAATGTCCTCTGCCTCAAGGATCACTTCTTTTAAGATGGTTGCCAGGCCAAGCATATAGTCCTGGTCGAACTCCAGATAATCCTCGTAGGCCGGCTCCGATATCTCACACTCATCCAGCCATGCCTGTATTTTCTTTTGGTACTCCGGTGCCAGGGAAATCAGCTTCTGCAGGCGTTCCACAGACTCATCCGTAATATCGGAAACGCAGATCCCATAGCCGTAAGTATGCCATTCTGAGTAACTCATACTGCACCTCCTAATGGCACGTCATCATGCCAGTTGTTTTTCGCACTGCGGAACAACTCCAAGAGCTGCACCACAGTCATGTCAACATTGGAAACATTTTCGGTAGCCTCAAACCCATCTGCACTTAATTCAAACCAGCAATGGTCCACCTCCTCGTCAAACCTGTCAAAGCGTTTTTCAGGAAGCCCCACCTGCCGGGGAATGAAATATTCCCCACAGTCCAGACAGGATATGACTTCTGCGATTTGCACTTCGCTTATCTCGCCAATAACCACACAGGAATTTGGCATCTTGTAGTTGTCTGCATCCCGGTAGAGATAGTTAATCCTTGTATTCATAGTCTTTATGTCTCCTTTTTCAGATACTCACTCACAAACTCATGTGCAACCTCTGAAACGCTCTCCCAGTAAGATTCCCAGTAAGAATCGTTTTTGCCCAGCTTGTTCTGGAGCCTTTCCGGGAAACGGGGATCCTGGACCATGCGGTTATATTGCTCATCGGTCAGCTGATCCAATTCATCCCAGTCTGACACCTGTGATACAAAATCTTCAAGCTGGCAGGACGCCTGGTAAAGCCATCCCATCTCCCTGACAAACCGATTGGAAACGCAGAACTGCTGAGAGACGATTGCGATATGGTAATGGCTCTCGCAGTATTCGCCGTCAATGTAACATTCATAGAGGGAGTCCGTGGAATGCTCCTTGAACTTCTCATCATCCGCCCATTGCGGAATACAGCCGCTTTCCTGCTCCTCTTTCAGTTTCTGGACCAGTATGCGTTTCGCATCATTGAAGTCCGTATAGACCTCGGAAGAATTTCCCTGTTCGCCGTCAACCGCCCAATCTTCCAAAAGAATATAAATCCTTGGATGCTGGCGACACTCTTTCAGGTCATCAAGCGGCTCCACCATAGACGGAGCCATGATGACAAGATCCAGGATGATGTCGTCAATGGTCTTTTTCTGGTCATACAGTTCAGAGAAAACCTCTTCCAGCTTTTTTACTTCACAGGGCAGTGCAGGAACTTCAAAAGAGCAATATATATCCGGCGTTTCATTTTCCGTTTCCTTATCCTCTCCATCACGGATTTCCGTAATCGTCCCATACAGACCCTCATACTCGCTTTCCGGCGTTCCCACGATGGGAGCGCCGATTACATAAGTTGTGCCGTCGTATTCAAACTCAGCACCGATTCGATTGATAATCATTTTTTGATACCTCCTTTATTCTGAAACTTTTATTGCAAACAGACAGCGTGGATCATAGCGCATTTGGGTGGCCGCCTTTTTGCAGGCTTCCTCCTCGCTTTCCGCCTTTATGACTGCGATAAATGGGGTCGGCTCCATATCGTGCCATCTGCCTTGGTTATCTGTGCCGCACATATCAATATCCGTCAATTCTTCATCTGTCAGACCGACAATATCAAACATTTCTGAGTCACGAACCCATACAGAGTCCATACAAATAACATATGTATTCATCTGAATCCTCCTCACATATGATAATCTACGGCAACCAGTACCGTATCCTCATCCACATCATCAATGTAGCCATCTATGCAGCTGCGCCAGTCTACTGGAACATATTTTTCAGATTCTGCATCCAGCACACTGTCATCTTTGCTCAGCCACTGGTCCTCATCCACGATGTCATGCGAGCCTACCGGATACTTCCAGCTGCCCGGAATCCCATATTCCTCCAGGTATTCCTCCAAGGTAGAGCCCTTGCGGTAAACCAGTTCGCCCCAGTGCATAACTCCGTCCGGGACAATCTCTCCATGGAAATCCGGATCCGTCTTTCCTGCCAGGAACATCTGTTCAAGCTTATGGAACCGCTCTGCGGCTTTCTGGTTTCGCCAGTCCCGCATGGCATCCCACGCAATGTCCTTTTTCCTGGCAGCGCATACCCACCGGTATCCTTCCGGCGCCTCTGATTTCCGGTCCGAGTTGCACCAGCTTCGCTCACCGATAGAATACTCAGTGCAGTCGTCCTTTACCAGGAACATCTCCGGCCATCGCCCGCCAATGGAATACCAATCCCATATGGTGTTTGGATTATAATAATATCCATAGCCGTGATGCTTTTCATCAAAAGAAAAGCCACACCTTTCTTCTGCATATTTCTCAAAACTCTTATAGAGCTTTTTGCGGGGATAATTAGGCAGAGCCACCATTCGTTTTGCTTTCTTTGTACGCTTTTCATGATGAAGCGATCCTGCATCCCTTTGGAACACTTTTCCGTCGCGGACAACAAATCTGCCCCAGAGTGGATCGCCATACTGCTCCACAACTGTTCCTTGAGGCAGCTTTATGCAATCAACCGCATCCTCATATTCCTCGCGCAGTTTTTCTGTCCGATCTTCAAATTCCAGATATTCCGGATCCTCCAGCGACTCACAATAAGGATACATCAGCTCAGAAACGCCGTCATTCACTGCACGGGAGAACGATGACTGAAGATTTTGACATCTCCCAATCGCAAAATCCAGCATAAAATTCTTTGTTTCAATTTGCTTCTGAAGCTCCAATTCCTTCAGCGCCTCTGCAATCTGGTTGTCCAATTCCTTGTCTTCCTGTATCTGAGAGATTTCTAAAGCTGCTAATGTTAAAAAGTGCATAATTACCTTCCTTTCTGAATAACAGGCGGGCAGCTGTAGAAATCCAGCTGCCCGTCGTCTTTTTTATGATTTGATATTGTTATACCCTCACATGCCGCTTCACAACAGCGGTTAGTTTTATGGGCAGTTGGTTTAAATCCGAGATATCCAGGAATGAGTCTCCGTAGATTCTCTCAATGTTTTGCTTGTCATCTCCGATTGCCGCAGCGACAAACAAAATACCTTTACGCTGATACTCCTGCTTGATGCCGCGAAGGTCCTCCTCAGCTGCGGAACCTCCATACCCACTGTCAGCAGGCTGTCCGTCAGAAACCAGTATGAGGATTTTTACTGCTTCTGGCCGCTTAGACAGCTGCTCCGCAACAAAACGGAGTGCCGCCCCGTCACGGTTACTGCCTCTGGCCGCAATATCCATCATGCGGTATTTATCATCATGATCAAAGCCATCAAATTCCGCATAGGAATACAATGCTACTGTATTTCCGACATCGGTATAATCAGTGGAATGGCCATAGACCATAACCGGGATATCCAGGCTCTGGCAGAAATCATACAGAATGATAGCTGAAGCTCTGGCATAAGTACAGCGGTCACAGGAACACATGGACCCTGACTCATCCAGAAGCAGGCCGACTGCCAGTTCCGGGATCTCATTGGGCAGATTGTTCTTATAAAACACCTTGCCGTCATTCCTGCACAGTGCGTGAGCATCCAGACGGCGGCCCATGATAAGCCCGGTCTGTTTACCGCCTCTCCGATTTTCCTTGAGCTGCTTGAGCAAACTCTTCTGCAGCTGGCGGGAAATATTCAGCAAAGGTCCTGAAATAGCATCGTACTGTTCCATAAGCTCCTCATCCACAGAGGCAATCCGGTTGATTCGGATAGGTACTCCTTCATGGATATTCCCATAGGAAATGTTCTGAGCGACATCGTTAAGCTCCTGAATCCTTTCATTCTCCAGTTGCTCACAGGCCGCCTTTTCTGCCATCTTATCCAGAAGACGTTCAATATCGGCAGCCGCACTGTCGTAATGCTCCCGCTCATAATCTTCGTTTTTTTCCACGGAACCACCAACAGGTTCTGAAAGTGATTCTGACTGGTGATAAGGAATACGTCCCTGCTCAGTATCTGAAGTTTCTTGTTTCCCTGAACCGGAACTGCCACCATCTATCGGGGCAGCGTCTTCATTTGAAGAATTATCGCTTTCCCCAGACCCAGATGAATTTTCTTCCGTTTCAGAGTCAGTCTGGGAGCTGTCTGTTTCCTCAGAGTCATCTTCACTGTCGGCATCTGCATGGGTCTGTGCCCGTTTGCCGGCCGTCGCAGATTCTTCTGACCCGCCAGAGGCTTCCGGCACCGGTGTACTACTTCCTTCACCCATTTCGGAACCACCGGCAATTGCACCCAACACTTCCGACAAGGTTTCTGCAAGACTGGCGGAGCCGCCGGAGGCTACTGCCTCTTCCTGACGCTTTTTGCATTCTTCACAAAAAGATTCGATATAGTCCCAGCACCTTACCAGCACCATATTGACAACATTCAACCGGTCTTTTCCGGACCTGCTCAGTAAAGCGCTGTCAATATCGGTAATCAAACCAAACACCGCCTGAATTCTTTCATCGCTGAGCGGTTCGTCCCCGTATTTGATTTCACCAAACTTAGCATAAGAGAGCATGATCTGAAGAATGCTTTCAAAAATATGCTTTCCTTCATCCTCACTCTCAATCATCTGCGTCACCGTTTCGATATGCTCAAAATGCTGCTCCCGCAGCTTTTCAAGACCGTACCCCAATGTGCCTGGAAAATTGTTCAGCATCCTGTTTTCGATATACCCATCCTCAATTACATTGGAAATATAATGGGCAATCATCTGCACCATCTCCAGATTTTTCGGATCAGTTTTCACATAATTCCAGAATGCTTTCTCGTTCCGCGCATCCGCCGTAGTCTTCAAATCCGGCGGATAGGGATACCAGCGTCCGCTTCCTAAATAGTTGGTATGTGTCTGTGCTGCCAAAAAGTCCGTATAAAGGACATGTCCCAGTTCGTGTGCAAACAAACCGCACACAATCTGGTAACGGTTTTCCCGCCCTTTTACCTTTGTAACCAGGGAATTTCCGGTATTGATACGCACAAACACATTGTCCGTTGACGCCACATGCTTTTCTCTCGGTTTCCAGTACAGATTGACGTGGACCCGGCGGTTATAGCGATACCGCCTTGTCTGTGCCGCCGCCAGATCTTCAAAATGTCCCGCCAAAAGACGGGACGAGAAGAATTGTCGGTCTGAAATTTTACTGCGCTGCTCATTGAGCCGCTGTTTTACTAACTTGTGATTCACCCTCGCCATACAGGGTTGACCTCCTTTCTACTACATTTATGCGGTTGCTTTTTTTCGCTTCTTTGTGAAAATCGGTTCCAGAACTGCACTGACCAGCGCCTCACGGTCTACTTCATCCGTGGTCGCCTTGCTGATGATCGTATATAGTGCCGACTCATATACATCGCCGGTAATCTCACTGCTTACGATCCAGTCGATCAGACTGCGCATACCATACGAACCGTCTGTAATACTGTTTTTTCGGCAATACTCCGACAGATCATTGACCACCTGCACCATCTGGGAAATCTGGTACTCATCTGTTGCACCTGTAACTGACATGGCGCGCTGCACCATCACTTCAGGCGTCGGCAACTCCACGTCCCGCACCAGACTCATTCTGTCGATAACGGACTGGTTCATGCCTCGGCACCCTTCGTATTCGATGTTGGTTGTTACTACTACGACTGCATCCGGATGACGCTTTATCACCTCTCCTGTGGGAAGGGTGATTGTCCCGGTCTGCTCCAACAGGGAATTCAGTCCTACCAGAACGCCTGGCTGAACAATTGTGGAAGGTTCCTGGATCTCAATGACATACCCATTCTTCAGAGCCTTGATAAAATCAGTCTCCGTGTAAGTATAGGTCTGACCACTACTCTTAGAATTTTCATCCCGTCTGGACAGAGCACGTACCTTCTCTGTTACACGATCCAGCACAATGCTCATGCAATCCTGAGATGTGGCAGCCGCATTCTCTACGCCCGTCAGTGCCTGATATACCCCCGCCGGATCGTAGTCCATATCATCCAAATCGGGAAGGTTCATCATCTTGGACACATTAGCATAATTGATGCCGCCCATACTCGTCAAAATTGCTTTCTCATGGTCTAGCTGTGCATCACCGGTAGAACCCGAGTCGGAATCCGGGAATATCTGACCGATGAAGTCAAATATTTCTGTTCCTGCCGAGCAAGTGTATGCCATATACGGAAGCCCCAGTCCTGCGGCAATCGCCTTTGCGCTCATGGTCTTTCCGGTTCCGGCCGGCCCTCTAAGGAGAAAATTCCTCATCTGTGTCGGTTTCCCGGTGGTTGCCTGAGCATGTTTACAGATATCAACGACCTCCTGTGGAATGATGTACCATTCCGGAAGCACCGGTATCAGCTGTTTTTCCTGACTGCTCATAGTCCTTGGGTGCAGTTCGTACTTGCCGACAAAATCCGTGTGTTCCACAATGGCATCTGCGCTCTTCACAATAACCCTCGCTGTTTTTGCAAAAATCGTAAATTCCCCCGCAATCACATGGGTAGGCTCAAAAGCGCCGGAATCCAGCTGCACCTGAGATACACGCATCAGATTTCCGGCCTTGTCCACACTCACCTTGACGGCTGCTGAACAGGAGGTATCTTTGATACGTCTGTAGGCGTTGTCACATAGCATTGCCATGTACTCCGTAGCCGAGCGTAAATCCGAAAATCCATGACTGAACTGATCGCGGTACAATTCAAAATTATCACTGAATTCCTCGTCATTCATAAGTACCGGAAACAGCGCCATCATAACGGCAGCTCCGTCACGCCCTGATGCGTTCAGCACATAGTTTTCAAAAGTTTCCGTGTTCTTGTCATACACGCTTGCCATTAACGAACCGGAGTTGCTGTCATATACTACCAGATGATACTCATCAGGCCCCATGGACGATTTGTATTCAGCAACTGTCCTGTGGTCGATGACCCCGACAGCTCCTTCGGCACTGCCATCCATGCAGCGGCAAACTGCATGTACCGCTTTTATGACTGTTGAACACAAAGTTGCATTTGTCCCATCTCCATATTTCGATGATACTGACACCTTTTTGTTCGTCAGTGTATCAAACGGTTCCGGTAAGGGACGGCTGTAATTAAAGATGTTGTTCATGTATGCACTCATACGTTATTTCCTTTCTGCATTTGACTGCGTAAGATTAATTTTGATTCCCTCAGATACACACTGAACATCCGTAAGCCCGGCTCTTATCAGTTCTCGGCAGATATCTGCCCAACTCTCCCGGACCGGAAGTTCTTCTGCAAGCAAAATCAATTCTGAGAGATTTTCCCCAATTGCTTCATTGCATCTGGCATTCAGCTCAAAAATATGAACATCTGCCCACTCAAAAGCCAGCAGTTCGTAATTTTGCACCTCTGGTTCTTCTTCAGGTTCTGGGGCATTATCCTCCGGCTCCAAAACCGCATTCTCTTCAACCTGTGGATTGTACTCAATTCCAACCACCTGCAGATTTCGGATCACAACCTTGGCACGTCGATATCCACCGGCGCGATTGAGCAGAATAAAAACCTCCTGACTTTCCTGAATAAGTTTTTCTGCATTCGGCGCCTCCCAGACCCATCTTGCTTCCGGATACTCAGATAGCACCAGCTCTGTAACCCGTCTGAGGATGACTGAATATGCAAGCACCTGTACATCTTTCTCGGTCGTTTCTTTTACCGGTTCTGGTAAAAGAGGAAGTGGTACAATTACTTCAATCTTTCTGGATGAAAGAAAAAGCAGTCTTATCATCGCTGCAAAAATACCGAGAATAATCAATAACAGGATGGGCCATAGCCGACATATAAAAGTAAGCAAAGCCAGCATACCCAACAGTACCAGCACCTCATATGCCATGTGCCTTTTTTGATCTTTCTTATTCATCACTCTGTTCCTTTCTGACTTCGTTCCTTTGGAATAAAGATATAGAGGCAGTTTACATCGCTGCAGTCAACAGCATCATGCAAAATTACTGCCGCCTGCGATGAGTCAAATTTTTCTCCTGGTATTTCTCCAATACCTGCGGCTGCATGACCAAGAATGGTTCTTCTTTTGAGACCATTCGTCGCTGTCAAAACGCGGCAAAACTCCTCCCCGTCTCGGTAAACCGAAATAGCATACTGTCTGTTCAGGGAAATGCTCATCAGGATGCTATGAAGTTCTTCTTCATTCAGACATCCTTTTGTCTTGCCCTTCATTGCAGCCTTAAATTTTGTGTGTTTCTCCTCCTCAGAGAGAAGGCAAAAGGTTTCATTTGTCATAAGACACCTCCTTTGAAACGCAAAAAAGCGCACATGAGCATACAGTGTCTGTAACTCATGTGCGCCTTAATACGCCCGATTCAATTGTTGCTCCAATCAATTCTCATCAAAGAATGATCCGCCGCCAAATGCTTCATATCCGGTAAAATTTCCGGATGCTTCAGCGCCTGTCGCAGGAGCTGAAGCAGCATTTTGCGGAGCAGTATTCTGGGGAGCCGCATTCTGCTGTCCTGCAGCTGCCTGGTTTTCCTTGGACTTGCCTCCACCGGAAGCATACTCAATGTCATCCAGAATAATAACCATCATTTTTCTGGTTTCTTTGGTATCCTTATCTTCCCAGGAATCTTCGTCCAGCCTGCCAATCAGATTCACAAAGGAACCCTCTTTCAGCTGCATCTTCTTGATGCGCTCGCATACGCCGTTAAACGCTTTGACCGGAAGGTTGATCCAACGGCTGTCGTTTTCAGCATGAGGGTCATAGACCTTCTTGCCGATTCGGAACCTCACAGAATCACCATTCTCAGAAAAGCGAAGAGCTGGCGTGTTGTCATAACCTTTGGATACGACGACTTGTGTTGCAAAAACTTTTAACATGGAAATCTCCTTTCTCGCAGGGGTTACCTGCTATAAAAAATATTTATTTCAAACCTGCTTTGCAGGCAGAAACCAAAAGAAACAAAAAAAGTGCCAACCAGCACAATTGTGCTAATTGACACTTTGAAAACTCTGAAACTCGTGATTTCTCTTTGGAAATCTTGAAACTGATATAAGCATTATAGCATATGCAGCTTCAATAGTCAATCCATCTGAAAAATCACTTAAAAATAGCTTTTTCAATCTCCGTTTTTGCGAAATCCAAAGCAATGACTGCCTTCAGCAAGTCAAATCGGTAGGTGCCGTCTTCATTTTCGTTTTCCTTGACCAACTCCTGTATTTCGTTCAAGAGCCGATTCAACATCTCCTTATCTGCTTCCATTTTAATTACCTCTCTTTTCTATTCCCAGTGCATAGTAGCTACATATCATATAATTGCCCTCATGCTCATATACCGGGGTTTTGTCTGATAAGTATATAATAACAGTATCGCCAATAGAGAGCACCTTCATTCTTTGCCGAATAGGAATTTTCACTACGTTTCCCTCCAGTTGAACCCAGATCCCTTTGGTTCTTTTTCGGAGCCCGACCGTTTCAATTTTCTCGCAGGTTCCCTGGATGCACATATAGTTGCCAGCAAAGCTATTATAGCATAGTCGAATCCCGTTTATAAGCAGAAACCCGGACAACAGCAGGCAGGGTAAGCTAAAATAGAAATCCCGGAAACCAAGCAAGATGATAACAAACAACAGCAGGAAAACAGCACCCCCTACAATTCTTATGGCAATCTGCTTTTGTAAAGGTGCTGGCAACTCATAAAATCTCTCCTTCATCTGCTTCACCTCACAATACGATTAGTTTCTTTTTCTTCAGCAGGCCGAGCAATATCCTTATGGTTTCATCCCTGCATTCTGCGCATTCCATGATCTGCTCCAGACAATTATCTGCGATGGTATTCTTTGTATAGATCGCCTCCACCAACGCTTGCCGGTTTTCAGCATGGAGATATCGGGGTTCAGGTTTGATCTTATACTCTCTAAGAAAGATAAGTTCTGCTACCGTCAGCCGAAGTCCGGCATTCCGAAGCCAGGTTAATGCTTCCTTTTCTGCGCGGCTCAAAAAAATCTCTGGTTTTGCATTGACTGCCGGGCAGCAAACACACTGTGTGAGGATTCTGTATCTTGCCACATCAGTATTTTCTGCTCCCGTTTCTGCCAGACCCATTCTTGCCAAATGCTTCAGCGTCCGCTTCTCCGATTCTGTTTTAACTTCGGAAAATCTAAACCTCCCGTTCAGCCACAACCCCGCCTGTTCTCCGGATAAGCTATATTCCTGACCACATCTCGCCACCCGGAGAAGATGTTCCGTGGAGTTTTCTTTTACAATCCCTTTGGACAAATAAATCATGTTCATCACCTCTTTGACCTTTCAATTACATTACACGATTGGATAAGGTGATTTACAACATTTTATTACGCTGTTTATATCAAGTACATAAGTGCAACACAAGCTCCGGCAATTAAGAGAACACAGACCACCACCAATATAATCTTTTTAACCAGCGCCTTGTCAATCTCCTCACGCCCTCCCCCTTCATCAATGGGACGGACATCATCATAATAGCCGTCATAATCATCTTCTCTCACTGGCTCAGATGCTCCACCAGCTTTCGCAGGAACATCTGGTCTTTTTGTTTTTCCTGCATATCTTTTTTTCTTTACATGCTTCTTGCTGCTCTTTTTCTTCTCCCGCTGCGCTTCGGTAACCGGCGCTTCCTCCGGTACCGCAGAAGATAACGATTCCCCGCATTCCGTACAAAAAGATGCTGCCGGATTTGCAAGTTCTTTGCCGCAATATGGACAGTATTTCATAGTATCGAACTCCTTTCCTGAAAATAAAAAAACAAGCAGATTCCTGAGAACCCACTTGTAGACGATATAAGTATAACAGATTTTCTTTTCCATGTCATCGGCATTTCCTATGCCACTTTTGTGCCATTTTATCTGCCATACCACGCCAATGAAGTTCTTCCCTACGCAATCTCACTACATGGCCATTATCAAAGCATAAACCGCATTGGTCGCGGACAATCATAAAAAAAGCATATTTCTATCTAAACAAGATAATAAATATCTACCCTATCCAACATTATATCTTGTTTCAGTATAAAATCAATAGACACGATAAAAAATATCTAAATAAGATAGAGAAAATGGAGATTTATGAATGGGTAGAAGCATGTTTACAATAAAAGGAAATATATGCTCTGATAAAGTAAGATTGGGCCGCGCACTGCAAAAGCCTCCGATTACACAAGAGGAGCTTGCCCAAAGGATCCAGTTTATGGGTATGGAGGATATGACGCCTCTGATCATCTCACGTATAGAGAAGAACCAACGACATGTCTGCGATGCAGAGTTGCATATGTTGGCAAAAGCCTTGCATGTTTCAATGGAATGGCTGGTTAGTGATACAGACGAGATAAAGTTAAAATAAAATCTTTCAGCAGCGAAAAAAGCGATGCAATCAGCAGACTGCATCGCTTTTTTATTCTTAATTTTAGAACATCGGATCCGAAGTGTATTCTGCTTCTCCCTGATTCTCCTGATACTGTGCCCTGTCTGTCGTTATGGGAAAACAAGTATTTTGGTTTCAAAACTTTTTTTGGGGAAACAGCATAAAGAATTGTTTTCGGAAAACGGCGCGGCTTTTGGGGCTATGCCGTTTCTCCGTTATGGATATGTGCCAAATCTGCTTGAAGTATACAAAACTTCAAGTATAATGATATACAAGAGGTGATAAGATGTTTAGAATAGGTGAATTTTCAAAGCTGACACAAGTATCTATTCGTATGCTTCGATATTATGATGAAGTGGGACTGTTGAAACCAGCAGAAGTCGATAAATGGACGGGACACCGAATGTACTCTGTAACTCAAATCCCCCGTCTGAACAGAATATTGTATTTGCGTGACAGTGGCTTTCTTGTTTCTGAAATTGCGCTTGCGCTTGAAATGAATGATCGTTTACTTCTTGAAACCCTTGAAAAAAAGCGATTAGAAATCGAGCAGACAATACAAAACGAGCAGGAGAAAATACGGAAAATTGCGATAGCAAAAAGCGAGATACAAGAAAACAAAGGGGAACTTCATTACAATATTTCCATTAAGGCGATACCAGAGTATCAAGTGTTATCTTTGCGTAGAGTTGTTCCGACATATTACTCCGAGGGTGATTTATGGAATGAACTTTCTGCTTTTGCCAAAGAGCAGAAAATAGAAATGTCCAATCATACATTTTCCGTTTATCACGACACAGAATATAAGGAACAAAATGTAGATATTGAGTTATGCGTTCCTGTAAATAAGTTATGCAAAGATATTGCTCCATTCTGTTTCCGCACGATTGAGCCTGTACCTGTTATGGCCTGTACGATGGTGTATGGTGATTTTTCAAATATCAAAGGAGCGTATATTGCTTTTGCTGAATGGCTGCAAAAAAACAGTGAATATCGAATGTCCAATCCTATGCGCCAAATTGTACATAGAGGGGCATGGAATGAAAGTAATCCGGCAAAGTACCTGACTGAAATACAAATACCTTTGGAATTAAAGTAGTAATGTCCTGCAGAAATGCAGGGCATTTTTATTTTCCCTCTTGTATCTCACATGATGTGAGGTATTATACTGAACCCACAACGAAAAACAGGAGGTTCAGTATGAACGATTATCAATTAAAACCTATTGGAAAGGTGAAGAATGATGACAATGGAGCATTTATCGAACTGGAGCCGGAATATATCCCCGGACTGCAAGCATTGGAGGGATTTAGGCATATCAATGTAGTATGGTGGTTCAGTGATTGTGATAATCAATCAGACAGAAACATATTGCAAACCGATCAACCCTATAAAAATGCACCATCAGTAATGGGTGTTTTCGCCACAAGGTCGCCCGCCCGTCCTAACCCTATTGCATTAACAACATCAGAAATTATCAGTATTGATCTTAACAGGGGAATTATTCGGCTTACTTTTATTGACGCGAACGACAACACTCCCGTATTGGATATAAAGCCATATACGCCGAGTTTTGACAGAGTGGAGACCCCCGGCGTTCCCGTATGGTGCAGCGAATGGCCGAGAAGCACAGAAGCATCCGGCTGCTTTAATTGGGAACAAGTATTCAATTTCTAAGGGGGCTTTATGAAACTACAAGATTATATTCAGAACAAACCGATACTTGATACAGAAAGGCTCCTATTACGTCCTTTGCAGTATGATGATATTGATGATTTGAAAGAATGGTTGGGCGACAAATCGTTGTATCAATATTGGGGGAAACGTCCCGGAAAAAGTGACTTAAACCCGGAATTGTTATTTCAAAAAAAGGAACGACCTACAAAGAGCTTTCATTGGGGAATCGTTTATAAAAAGGACAATAAAGTAATTGGTGAGATGTGGGTATATCTCATTGAAAATGATCGTATGGCAAAGGTGGCGTTCCGACTTTCCCCGATTTATCAAGGAAATGGGCTTATGGCAGAAGCATTAACTGAAGTAGTGATTTTCTGTTTTGAAAAAATAGAATTGCAACGATTATGGGCTGATGTCCATGTTCTAAATATCGCGTCATATAAAACACTGGAAAAAGCAGGGTTTAAGCGTGAGGGACATATCCGCGACGGTAAAATGGTGAATACCTATTGCGATTACTATTTATACGGTATGACGAGAACCGATTATTATGAAACAAAGGGTATGACACAGCTACAAAGCAGGTAATAAAAAAAACGTTGTTGTGGTGGCGGAATTTTCATGTGCCCAAACAAAATAAAGGTAGTCTACAGCAGCCCTTTTTCATGCCACATTTACCGAGTATGTACTACCATGTAAATCAACTTCATAATACTTCTATATTCGCCCGGTTGGCCTACGACCTGCCGGGCGAAATTTGTTGTTTTCTGCGGTCTGCTCTATACCCTGAAAATCATTTCAAAAAATTTCCCCAGAGGAGGCGTTTAGCGGGCAGGCAGACATCGTGTCCTCTCTAATCCTATTACGGGTTTTTCTCCCACAAAGAAAGAATAAGAGCCATTCCATATTACTTGTTACTCCCATCTGAAAAAGCGAAAAGACACACCGATACAAATGACAGCAAGTACCGCCATGACAATAAGCGGAACAAAAATATTTTCGATTGGAAGTCCTAACGAAGCAGCTTTCAAAATCTTTATCCCCTGTGTCAAAGGCAGAATATCCGCTATCTTTTGCAATGCACTCGGCATTACCTCATACGGCAGGGTTGCTCCAGAAAAAATAAGCATTGGGAAATAGAGCAGGCTTGCAATTACGCTCGCTGTCTGAGAGTTGGGAGATATTCCCCCAACCATCATTCCGATGCTGAATATGGAGAGCATTACCAATATATATCCGCCAAGGAAAGCAGGCAGAGAACCAAGCAGGTGGAAGCCAAAAAAGAGTGTGGATACTATATAGAGCAATACAAGCGATACAACGGAATAAATTGTGTAAATCATCACCTGTACTGCTAAAATCATTGCAGGACTAACGGGTGTTACTTTAAAGCGTTTCAATATTTTTCTGCTTCGGTAATCGGATACCACAAGAGGCAACCCCATAACGCCGCCTGCACAAATCGCAATCGTTGACAAAGCTCCAAAGGACTGATCGAGAAATGTGTACTCTGCACCTTCAAAAGCTGGTTTGTCGCCGTAAATAACGCCAAGTATAATCAAAACCACGAGTGGAATACAGATTGCAAATATGACCATGTTCATATCCCTCAGTGACAGTTTCATTTCGTTTTTCAGCATTGTTTTAAATGTTCTCATTTTCGCTTACCCCCTCGTCAGAATACCATAAGTACGCATCTTCAAATTTGTCATAAGGACTGCCTGCAATGGCTTCTTCTACTGTTCCATAAAAGACGGCTTTCCCCTTTTTTAGTATGCAGATTGTGTCGCATAATGCTTCTACCTCATCCATAAAATGCGAGGTCAGAAAAATGGTCAGTCCTTTTTCTTTGAGGTCAGATAAGATTTTCCATACCTCTCGTCTGGCTTTTGCGTCAAGCCCCGTGGTCAGCTCGTCCAGAAAAACAACTTTAGGCTGCGGTATCAAAGCCAAAACAATAAACAGCTTTTGCCGCTGTCCTCCTGAAAGCTCCTTTACCATACTTTTTGCTTTATCAAAGATGCCAAACTGTTTCAGAAGTTCCCCATAATCTGCAGCATTCTTATAGAGCGACTGTGTTACTTCGCACAATTCGGAAACCGTCACTTTATCTTGATAATTCGCTTCCTGGAATTGAACACCGACATTTTCAAAAAGCTGTTTTCTTTGCAGGAGTGGGGCCATCCCTAAAATGGAAACCGTACCTGCATCGGGTTTTCTTGTGCCTAACATACATTCGATTGTGGTGCTTTTTCCTGCACCGTTTGCCCCAAGCAGCCCGAAGACCGAACCTTGTGTTACTGACAAATCCAAGCCCTGCACGGCATTCAATCTGCCATAAGATTTTGAAAGTTGTTTTACGCTGATGATTTCTTCCATCAACCTGTCCTCCTTTTTCGTTTTTACCACATTATTTTAGCAGTTCAAAAAAGGTTGGTGTAAAGGTGGAGGGTTAGGAAAATATACTTTTCATATCATTAAGAATGCCTATCATTTTCTTGGCATTTTCCGCTGCCTTTTGCAATGAGATAATCAGTCTGTCGCATACGGATATAATATCCGTATCGTCTTTTGGAGTATTAAGTACCCGTTTTATATTGGTATGAGGGTCGTCTGAGAGCGCATGGAGCATACGCAGGATTGCTTCCAATGAATAATTGGCACACCGAAGTGATCTTATTATTTTTAATCGCTTTATGTCTTCGTCTGTGTAATAGCGATAGCCATTTTGTTTACGTTTTATTCGCATCAGCCCGTTTAGTTCCCAATTTCGGAGTGTATCCATGGAAATATTCAGATATTCCGAAACTTCTTTACGTTTCAAGCAAAGCGGCGGTGTTTCGGATATTGCTCTTCCCTCTAAAATCTGCCGTGTTATAGCAATGGCTTCTTCCGCATTTCTTACTTCCTTTTGTATCTGACTCAGATATTCATTTGCCAAAACAAGTGCTTGATCAAAGTCTTTCTTTGCTGAAACCTTAACCGTTTCCACAATCTTTTTTCTCAGTCCGTTCTGAAGGACCTCTATTTGAAATGCGGTACGGGCAAGCCGAAACTGTTCGATATGAAAATCGGTAAATACACGATAACCGTTTGCTTTACGTTCTGCCTTTGGTATCAATTCCCATTCTTCATAAAGCCGTACAGTATTCGGATGTATGCCTATAATCTTTGCTACTTCCGAAGTAGTATATGTATTCATTTGTAACCACCTCCGTTCTGTTAAGCATACCATATATAAAAAGTATGGTGTTAAAGTGGAGGGTTTATTATAGCAAAATTTCTTTGTATTCGCAAATATGCCAACGCCGACAAATGGTTCAACTCACAAGTCCACTGATTCTGTATCTTTGCATCTGGCTCGGATTCAGCCCATGGAAACAGGCCCCTCAAGGCGCAAAAAACGGTGCAATCATCAGACTGCACCGCTTTTTCATTCTACTTTAGAACATTGGATCAGAAGCGTATTCTGCTTCTCCCTGATTCTCCTGATACTGCGGGTTTTCCTGTGCCTGTGCTGTTCGCTGGCTGCTCGGATGATATTGGTTTGCATACCATGCACCCAGCCATGCTGAATAGTGCAGTCTTGTCGTAAGCAGCAGTTCACTGAATGTTTCAAATGTCATACTGACTGCCACATGATTTTCCGGCTTGCTTCCGAACTTGGGAACGATTAAACCTTTCTGATCTGTTTCACCAGGCCCGCTGTCCGCTACAAACAAGAAATCCGATTTGCTTCCTGCCAATAGCTGTGCTGTTCTGGACAGGCTTTTTCCATCTGCCCGAGAACGCCCGTATTTTGCAAGCTTTTCGGCAGAAGTGCCACCCAGGCACTGATAAAGCGGTGTTTTATCCCCGCTTGTCTTCTTATTCTTCAGCAGATAACGAAGTTCCCCGCCTTCCAGCTTGCGGCATAATTCCAGAAACTCGTCCACCGCAATGTAAATATGGATGTTGTTTGTCTGCCGTTGTCCAATCGGACGGCTCAGATCGTAGGTCGCAAAAGCAAGATGAATTCTCCCAATCTCAAAAGCGTCATTCAGGCTCTCCACAAAGCAGTTGCGAGCATCCTTTCGGATAATCTGATGCTGGTTACGATCCTCATTCATATGCTCTACCGCCTTCCTTTATGGGCGCCATCTGCAGCAGTGCAGTGATTTCCCGGACATTCTTTTCAAACTGCGGCAGAAATTCCTGATCAGTTTCATAATGCAGATATAAGCCGACAAAAGCCGCTGTCCATGACAGCTCCATGATACGCCCACTGGCCGTCTTTTCCGCTTCACGGAAAAACTGCCCGAATTCCATGATTGCCTGCTGCCACTTGACAAAAAACTCATCCTCCAGTGACATTCCAAACTCTCCAAGCCATTCCCGCACCGTATGGGTTTCAGCATTATCACCGCACCCAGGATTAGTAAAAATATACTGTATCTGGCTTGCTGAAATTTTCTCTGAAGGATTTGAATCCTTTTCAAACATCAAGCATCTTCCTATCGGGAACAGAGCACATACCGCCGGTTTTGCCTTATGGACAGAGCATTTTCTGTCTTTCAGCAGCGGGCATCTTTTTATGGATCCACGGGGCTTCAATCTAACTATGGGCATACGGGAATCGCAGCCGACATAAGTTTCGCAGTAGGTTTTAAACAGTTTTGCGGTCGTTATCCCAAGCTCCTTTGCCATGTTATAGATATCTCGCGGCGTCAAAAGGATATCCTCCCGATTGATGCAGCATTTGCCGCACATGGTGCAGTGAAACGGAAACGGCTCATCCACACCGATCTTCATTGCCTCAAAATTGTCTACGATATTTTTTAGTCTTTCATCCATGGTATTTCCTCCTAAAAATAATTAAGGCGCCGGATTCCGACGCCTTGTTGTTGTGTCATACTGACTTGAAAATTTAGTTGTCTTTGTCATTTGCCATTTTGCGCAGAACCTCCAGCAGCTTATCGTT
Organism: Luxibacter massiliensis; assembly: GCF_900604355.1. Lineage (NCBI taxonomy): Bacteria > Bacillati > Bacillota > Clostridia > Lachnospirales > Lachnospiraceae > Luxibacter > Luxibacter massiliensis. The sequence goes on from NZ_UWOE01000001.1 coordinate 3,222,044, forward strand.
ATTGCTTTTAAACTGTGAAAGGAAAGACTTATCCAGATCGTAATCCGAATACTTGTAGAAAAGGAACATCATCACGGCCCTTGTCCGGTTATGCTCAGGAATCTTCTTCAGTAATTTTTCTATCTCCTGTGCTGAACCAATATCCGTGTTCAAAAATTCAAAATCCTGTTTACTACAGCGCTTTTGAATCCATTTTTTCACGGACATCTGCGGACCCGAATAGTGTAGTGGCTGCTCCATACTGAGATACTGTTCATACCCGCCAAGTTCATATGGTCCGACAGCAATAGGATATGTACGGCATGCCCGCGGATGAACAGAATGAATCGTACACCGATTATCTTTCAGAAAAATGCACGCATCATCCGCTCCAACCGTTTTCAGCATAAATACCGTATACCCGTTTTCACTAAGTAAGACAGGCTCTGCATAGGCAGCAAGCACATCTTCCACACAGCTCACATTTTCACCTTTGTCCCTCAGATGTTTGGCAAGCCGAAAAGCATCCAGACTCTCCAGCGGCACGCTTTCCTTGACATGCCGGCAGCAAGCGCCGCACATCCTGCATTTGAATGGAAATCGGTCTGACAGATTGACAGGAATCATTTTTGTCATAAATTCTTTCATACGTCCTCCTCGCTTACCAGATATCCCGACACGGCACAAACTCCACAACGGTATCTTCGGCAATCGGCGTATCCGGCTCTCCATCAAACTCATTGTTGTATTTCGTACAGATATTCGGTTTCCAGCCTTTGCGTGGATCCACATCCACATACAGCCGGCCTTCTGATTCATAAACCGGTCTGTCCCAGCTGTCGCGCCCTTTATAGTTCAATATCAGCTTCTTCATGATTGTATCCTTTCTGCGCCCTACAGGCGCCCCAAATCAGCTTTTTCCTTTTCAAACGCAATCTCCTCAAACCCGAACCGGTCGCAGAAGTAAAACCTGCTTTCCTTTTCGGAACGGATGACCTCGACTACATCTGACATGGTCATGGACCGTCCACGGAAGCCTTCCGGATGCGATACGTTAAAACGTACATATACCGCTTCCAGTTCGGCAAGTTCTTGATCCATTTTGTTTTTGGCATTCCGGGGCACGGCAATGTCCAAATCCCCGCTGAATACTGCTTCGTAAATCTCAGCCGGGACATGTCCGCCGCTTGCCGCCCGGATGCTTCTCAGATCGCTGAATATCAAGTATCTGTTTTCCGGTTCCGGGATGATTTGATACAACGTGATTTTCATGATGGTATCCCCCTTTCTGCGCAGAGCTCATCTGTCTTCAAGAGCTGCAGACAGTATGGGGGCATACAATCTCCTTCCCCTGGGAAGATATTGTTCGCATCCGGTATAATGACCCGCAAAACCTTGCGCCCGGTTTCCTCATACTCATCCAAGCGCACATCGCAGTCTTCATAAATTCCGAAAACCATATCTCCAGACCGGAAGCGTTCTCCAGATTGAACTCTTAGCCCCAAAGTATTGAGGATTCGTCCAATCTCCTCCGTCGGCAAAAAAAAGTACCATTTGGAAATCCAAGTGTCCATAGCGTTCCAGCCCGTGGGTGTGGGCATTGCACATATAGGGCAAAAAGTCTGTTTCTACCTCACCACATTCATCGCAGGCGCCATTGGCCACCAGATGGATGAGCCAGTCAATTTTCTGATCCATGATGCTCCTCCTCTCTGCGGTAAAACGCCATCATGCCCCGCATGGCGGAGCGTAAATCCCGGTCGAAGCTATCCCACTCCGTTATGAGATTCTCCATAGATTCTCTGTCACACATTTTAGCATCGTCCATACAAAGCAGCTCATAGTCCACCTTATCCGCATCGTCATAAGGAAGAGCCAGAACGCCCTCCTTTACGAGAACGAAAAACGTGCCAAGATGCAGCCCATCAGAGATTGGATAGTTCCAGCAGAGTTCGTTGTGATACCGCTCCCTGTAATCCGCACAGAAATCCATCAGCGTGGAATGCGTTGGACCGTTTTCGTGGAGATAAGCAATCAATTCACTTTTGCTCCTAAGGTTATCCAAGCAAATATCATGCGGGCTGATCTCAACAATCCGTTTATAGACTGCCGGCCGTTTTTCCCGGACATTGACCAGCCAAAGAGCCGATTCCGTGGTACTCTCATGGCACCATGACAGTCTTAAAGTCTTTTCCAACAAAGCACGGGACAAACGCTCTCCGATTGCGGCTGATTTGTCTGAATCCTGAGGAATTGCTTCTTGTTGCATCTCCTCATCCCCATTAACAAACCGGATAAGCTTGTCTATTTCGGCAATGGTAAAACGATCAGTGGTCGCCTGAAAGCCCCAGTAATGATCATCCTCATAGCCCGCTGTGCCATGAATCGTTCTGTCTAAAATTTTGCCTGCACATTCTGCGATCAGTCTGGACACTTCTTTCCAGTCCAATTTGAGTGTGCGGCAGTATATGTAATTACTCATTTGATTCCCTTTCTGCCATATATGGCTTGTAATAAACTGTGTCTTCCTCGTCAGACTGGTAAGCTCCAATGCAGACCTCGTGGCAGGGACCGCGTTCAGGATTGTATTCTGCAAAACAGATTGGCCCATCAATCTCCGGCTTTTCTGTATCCCAGTAAACATTGATTGCAGGAAAATTCTCATCGTCGATTGCAACTGCCCTAAGACTGCTTCCATCCGGCAGAGGCAGTACGATGGTCGGATATTTCGGCAGGGAAGCATACTGTTCGTCCGACAGCGAAAACCTTTTCTTGTAAGACCGGGTATATCGCTTCTGCGCTCTGTCCAATTCATCCCGCAATGTAGCAAAAATCTGCTGTACCTGCTCTTGCGTAAAAGCATATACGGCAGGATTGGAACAATTTCCAAGCAGTCTTACCATTTTGATAATCTTGTTAACCCGGGCTTCTGCCACACGGCGGAAGCGGTCTGGCCTTGACTCTCTCATGCTGTGACACCTCCGTTCTGTACGCATTCGATTTCAAATGCGTATCCTGAAAAGAATTTTTGATTGCTGTCCAAATAGTCCTGTGCCGCCTTTTCGGTCTTGAACTTCCGAATCATCTGTGATTTCGGCTTTTGAAACCTTGCAAACCAGATCTTTCGGCTGCTCCGCTTCACAAAATACCCCTGCGCTGCCCGCAGCACATAAAACTCCGGCAGTGTGCCGAAATCAAAGGGCGTTCCCTTGCGCCGCATGGGCGGGTGGGTAACATGGCGGTCGTCCCAGAAAGATACTGTAATGCTGTGGCCTGAAAGCTCCTTGATCTTATCCAGCAATTCCTCTGTCGTAGACACACAGTGCCTTTGCCAATAGTCACGGTCATAATCAACCACCGTCACGGTGTTCCCGTGCTTTTTGTAGTCCTCCACGGTATGTGCCGATTTCATCCCCGCCAGGATCCAGCGCCCGAACTCGCCCTCTTCAAACGTGCGGTTCCGGCTTTTGCGTGTCCCGCCCCGGTTGCTCATATTGGCTTCCTCGTGGACGGCAGCTATCTCCCGCATTTCCTCAGCAGTAAACAGCATCCTCCCGGTATGAGGGTAGTTCAGAACCGACCAATGCTTTTCCGGGATCTCACGGCCCCGACTATCAAAGTCAAAGCAGTTTGACGAGCCATGATTTACAACGGGGATATATTTCTCCCCGACAAGGATGAATGCCTTGTCATAAAAAATTTCACTGCTCATACCGTCACCTCCTGCCGGATAAGATGCAGGCGGTAGTTGGTATTACAAGTCTCAAAACGGATCTCATCAGGAGAAATCCTCTCCATCCGAAGAACCTTACTTGTCCTGCGCATCCCGCCATTTTCTGCGATAAAAGCTGCAGTTCCAACAGACAGTGGACAGATAAGCCTGCCAGTGATTTCAAGATTCTTTTTTTGTTGGTTCATATTCTTTGTCTCCTTTCCATTCCTCAGACTGATTTCTAAACTCACGTCCCGCTGCGCTGAAGCCACAATTGGCACAATCCCAGATGTCATTCTCATCAAGATAATGCGTGACCTCGACGCACTCATTTAGAGATTCCAGAAAGGTTCCGTTACAGTCGATCTTCCAGTCCTGCGTGACGTGAGCTGTCACCTCAAAGCTTTCTGCTCCGCAAGCAGGACAGCGATATTTTGGATTCATCCTCTTTTCCTTTCTATGAAAAAGTGAAAAGCGGAGCAGAAAATCTGCCCCGCCACTGTTATTCCGGCGAATTTACGCCAGCATTGCTTCAAATTCTTCCTCCGTCAGTGTTCTGATACCGAGCTGCTGCGCTTTCGTAAGCTTACTGCCGGCCTTTTCACCAACAATCAGATAATCGGTCTTTTTCGTTACCGAACTTGCCGGTTTTGCCCCCAGCTGCATCAGCTTCATCTGGATGCCGTCACGGGTGTAATTCTCCAGTTTGCCGGTTGCCACTACGGTCTTGCCGTAGAAGGGATTTGCTGTATTTGTATTCATATCAAAATTCTCCTTTTCAAATTCAATTTTTTCAAGCAGCGGGCGCCAGAGTTTTTCTTCCTCTGTATCCGCATACCATGTATAAATGTTGTCGTGCATCGTCTCGCCGAAATCAGGAAGTTGTGTGAAGTCGAAGCCATCCTGAATCGCCTGTTCAAACGCTTCCCACGATCCATGGAAATAGCTGTCCAAATCACGCCCGGCATGTCTTCCCACCATGGGAATACCCAAGCCTGCAATAAATTTTGCCAACGTGCAGTGGCGGCTTTTCTCAATGGATGCCTGCAGACGCTCAAAGGATTTCTCCCCAAAGCCTTCCGTCTGGATAATCTCATCACGGTGTTGATCCAGCGCATAAAGATCTGCAAACGTCCGAATCCAGCCATGACTTACAAACTGCTCCAGAGTTTTTTCCGACAGTCCCTCGATATTCATCCTCGTTTTCTCACAAAAGTGGACAAATTTTCGCACCAGTTTGGCAGAACAATGCGGATTTTCACAGAACAGCTGGCGAATACCGCCGCTGCTTTTCCGGAAACTCAGCATCTTGCCACAGCAGGGACAATTGAGCGGAACACAGCAGGTTCCGGTCTTATTGAGGTTCTCTGCAATCTGCGGAATAATCATGTTCGCCTTATACACGCGGATTTTATCACCACGCCCTAAGGCAAGGTCCAGATAATTCTCGTAGTTATGCAGATACGCCCGGCTGACTTGAGTACCGTCAATAGACACCGGCTCAAAGATGCCTGTCAGACTGACCATCCCAGTGCGAGTGACTGCTACATCCAGACCAATGAATGTGGTTTCATACAGTTCATCTTCCCACTTCAATGCAATCAAACGGTTTTCATGATGCCCTGTGGCTCCCAGACCTTTTCCGTAGGCAACATCATCATATTCCATGATGATTCCGTCTACCGGGTAAGGGAACTTCTTCGGATCCATAGCAGAAATTGCATCACGCACCATTGTTTCATCGTGAATCGCATCCAGATAGATATAGGGCACAACGGAAAACCCGTTATGTGCCAAAAACTGCTGCTGGGCAAGCTTACTCTCCGGCTCCAGATAATCGCTCACAAGCTCAAATGCCCAAAATTCAAGCAATCGCTTTTTGGCTTCGCCGGCGTCGAGCTTACGCGTGCTGCCGGATGCGAGATTTCTCGGGTGAGTATAGGGCTCCTCCAGACCGGAATTGATTTTCTCAAAGTTTGCCCATGAGATGACACCTTCGCCACGAACTTCAAACGAATCCTTAGTGGGTATGGCAAGAGGCACATTAAGAAAATTACGCACGGTATGCGTTACATCCTCTCCAATGATTCCTTCACGCCCACGGGTGATCGCCTGAACCAGTTCTCCGTGTTCATAACGAAGTACCAGTGTCAGACCGTCCATTTTCCAGCTTATCAGCACCGGCTGCTTGGCAGCAAACTTCACCAGATCCTCAACAGATTTTGTTTTATCCGCTGAAAGCATAGGTTTACTGTGGCGTACCTCGGCCAGGCTTTCCAATATTTCTCCAGACACCTTTTGGGTCGGGGAACCGGAAAGAACCAACCCGGTTCGGCTCTCAATATCTTTCAATTCGTCCATCAGGATATCGTAATCCCGGTCTGTCATAATGGGATTATCATCCCGATAATAGGCAATATCTGCCTTTGTGAGCTGCTCGATCAGCTCAAGCATACGCTCATGGTTTGTTTTATATTTCGCACTCATGTGCATTCTCCTTTCAGTCAATTCTGTACATCAATTCCCGAATCGCCTCATACCGAAACTGAAGATCTTTTTCCATCTCTTCCGTCCGTTCCTTTGAGTCAAAATCAAGAATTTCCGCATACAACTCAGTTTCTGTTTTTGTGCTGTAGATTTCTTCTACCCTTCCGCCTTTTACAATGATAAACAGCTTATCCATTTCCGCTCACCTCCTTGGGCGTGCAGACCTGAAACGGGGAACACCGGCCGCATATCGGGCATGTAATCCCTAAAGCGTTTCCGGCAGACTGATCCAGCTGCTCCTGTGTAATTTGCCCGGGTATCCCGCAGCATTCTGTTTGAACCCATACCAGTCTGGCAGATTCCAGAACCTCTGGCCGATACTTGCGGTTGAACGGGATATAGGCCACCCAGAGCGGATCATCAAAAATTCTGGCCATGTGAAGTTCCAGTGCAGTCATCTCCATCTCTTTGGGGGAACTATTGCAATAATTATGCTCCTGCTCCCATTCCAACAGATTTTTCTGCAACTGTTGCTCTCCGCTTTTTTGAATCAAACCCGTGGCCAGCTGTATCCAATCTTTTTCCTCCAGGTCTCCCAGATCTGTCTTAACGCCTTTTCGGTAGCCGTAAACATTCCTTCTATACTCTTGCCTGATCAAGAAAGCACGTCCGGTTCCGTAATGGACTCGCAGATCAGCAAAGGTCAAATGGTCCAAGGATTTTTTTGTACTATCCACTTGTCTCCGCCCCTTTCTCTGTGCTATTGACAGCGCATTCCCTTTTTATGAAAGGAACAGACGCCAACGGAGTGTACCATCGGGACCATTCTTTCATTGCTAAGGTGTCGCCATGAATGACCACCGCTGGAATTCCATACAGACTGAGCTGGATATATGCCATCCACACACAGCGGATGTCAATATCCTGGGCAACAAAAAAACTCTTGTGCCGAAAATCGAAATCTTTCTGCTTCATGGCCCATACTGCACCAATCACCATCGTACCCGAACCGCAAGTAGGCTCGTTGATCATGATGGGATCTTCCTCTTCAGGACGCTCATCCACTGGGTTTACAAGCTGCGCCATCATCCGGCAAACATTATCGGGAGTGAAATACTGTCCGTTCCACTCGTTATTTAAGCGAAACTCATGATAGATACTGCCAAGAATATCGCAGGGATCCTCCTCATGCTCATGAATAGCAAGAGCCAGCAGAGCGAGCATATGTGCATAGCAGTTGAGGGTTTTAGGATCCATAGCAGATGTCATTTCCTCATACCGCTTCTCGCGTTCTTCTGCATTTGACGGATCCATCTCTGCAGAGATACAGGTTGCTGAAATCTCCAAAAAAGTAGTGAAGACATTATTCAGCCCTTGTGACTGCCCCAGACCACTGATTTCATCAACCAGCTCGCCTCTGTACGTTTTTTTCTTACCCATAGACGCCACTTCCTTCCGCACTGCCGCCTTCATTGACCCGTTCAAAATGAAACGGAATCCCGGCTTGATATGGATAAAGTGTAAAGTCATGGTCACTCCATATACGCATTGCATGGCCGCCCTTGAATTTTGAAATCAGGACCCGCTTACTCTTGTCGAACAGCATGTCCATCTGTGCCGGACTATACCGGCTTACATACTCAAGCAATTCAAAAATATATGACTTCTCCGTTTCCTTTACTGACATAACAATCCGGTATCGGTCAAATATTCCGTTATCGTGTTCGGCGATATATTTTCCGCTTTTCAACATGCGATCACCTCACCACTTTCGTTCTGACAAACAATGTTTCCATGTAAAATCGGAGCTTCAAACGCCAATCGTCTGCCATCGTCTTCAAATTCCATCGAAGTGATACAGATATTGGGAGGAGTATCGCTTTCAGAATACAAACCGATATCGGTTATTTTCATATCCTGCAGCTGCTCCAGTCTGCCATTGGCATAGACCTCTCCAAAATACACCCCTTTGTATCGGGCACTGAAACCGTCGTCAGCCCGCCCAATATCACTTTCATCCCAATTAAGGGATGCGGTTTCTCCGTTTGCCAATTCCACCTCAATATAGTCAATCATCAGATCCTTGACGGTAGTTCTGGCATCCAAATAAAGAATCATAGGCATTTCCTTTCTGCATTCCTGCGTGGTTTTATCTATATACACGGGTATGCCGAAAGGCTCCCCGGAACAAAGATTAGGGGAGCCGTAAAAGCTCCGATCTATATAAAAAAAGCACCCAAAGAACCGAAATTCTCTGAGTGCCTTTATTGCCCGAGGGCCTGATATGAAATTGTAGCAGATGGGCGGAGGGCTTGTGCCTCCGGACTCCCCATTCTGTGCTTCTTGGAAAAGAAGCAGAAGAAACAAAAAAAGTGCCTGAAAATATATACTCTCAGACACTGTGCAACCGGAAAAACTCTAATCGCTCGAAAGCAATTACTGATACTGATGTAGGTAGTATAACATATCTATTTCAGATTTTCAAGTGGTGATATATGCTCTAAGTGACTTCTTAATCATGGTTTTTCTCATGGTTACTGAAAACACTTAGAGCATTTTTCATGCAAGGATGACGCGAATATGAGAAACGAGAAAATCACCCCATTGTACGAGCGATTAAGCCATTAAACGAGTTTGTCGAGAAAATCCTTGTGCATGAACGCGCCCGCAAGGGCAGCATTGAAACCACGCAGGAGGTTGAAATCTATTTTAACTTTGTGGGCCGATATGTGCCTCTCCACTTCGGAGAAGTAAACCTCACTCCGGAGGAACAGGAGGCCCTACGGAAGAAAGAGGAACGCAAGAACAGACTGCACCAGAACTATCTACGCCGAAAAGCTAATGGAAAACAACGCGAGTATGAGGACAGGATAAAGACCGAGAAGCGGCGGCAGATGGAGGCCAAGAAAGCAGCTTTACGAGCCGAGGACATGGCCAATGGTGTGTATGCCCTCACTAGCAGCCTACAGAGGAAAGAACCACAAAAAGGCATTCTATCAGCCCGAAGCGCTGTTATTTGAGTAAAAATGTGCCGCAACACGAATGCAACCTATAATTGCGTAATAGTTGGTAGCTGCAACACGACAATTTTGATAAAATAAAGCCCTAACAAAGAAGAAAGGAGGCGTATCCATATGAAATCTTCTATGACGTCTATTTTGGTTGGTGTAATCTTTATCGGCGTGTTTGTTACTTTGTTTGTTCTCATTGTTCGTGCTTTCCTGAAATATCTGAAATCGAGTAATGTTCGTAAAGAGAAAGCTGCCGTGAGTCAATCTCTCGGAGAAACATTAAAAGCGCACCGAACCCATTGTCAAATGACACAAGAGTTTGTGGCAGAAACAATAGGGGTCAGCAGACAAGCAGTATCAAAATGGGAAAATGGAACATCCGACCCAAGTACTTCAAACTTGTTTGCATTAGCAAAGCTATATGGTATATCGGTAGAAGAATTAATAAAAGATGTAAAATAACTTCAATAATTGCCGCACGACGGCAAAGAAAAAAAGCCGTCGTGTAGCAACTATATTTCCACGCACCTTATTAGTTTCGGCGGCTTTGAAATATCAAGGCCGCTATTTTTATGCGGCCAGTGGAGGGCCGCAATGAGCAAATATCCCTTTTGACGCGCCCCTTACATGGGGGACAAGCCACAATAAAATAGCGAAAACGTCCACCACGGCGCAAGTGAAAAGCCAATCACTTGCGCCCTTTTTTTAGCAGAAAGGCTTTGGAAATCGTTTTACCATCGTTCTTTTACAAGTCGTTGAGAATCATCTTTCCACCTGTAAGCCCATCGCTGCTAAAATTGCCGCAATTATTCAAATCCACTTCTATAAAAATCGTAAGGTTAGATCACTATGGAAATGAAACGTAATCTACACTTGATATAGGAGCAGATAGTTTTCATTACGAATTATTGGGGAAACGCACCTTTTTTCGTAATAGCATCCCCCAATTCAATCCATTATTCTATTTTCTTCTGAATCCGTTACTCTTCCGGCTTTATTACGCCAAGCAATACAAACCTGGCATTGTTAAACTCGTAGCTGCAGGTGGAGAGCGTCAGGATTCGGTCTGTGACTGCCGGAGTAATTCCGCTGGTAAAGCACGAGCGTTCTTTAGTCTTATCCAGCCACTCTGTAAAATCCGGGTCTGAGGGGAAAGCCAATTTCCAGGCTTTATCTTGGACACTGGCCACATACCCGGAAAAAATTTCTATCTCATAATTTTTATCCGGCGTCAGCAGCAAAGCTACAGAATGTGAATCATAAAACTCCTGCTTCTTATATTCCGTAAGCTCGGAAAACATGCTGCCATTTTTCATATGATGTCCATAAATGATGCTGTGCCGGTCTGAGAAATCCACTCTGTTTCTGCTGTCCAGAAAGATGCAGCCGGATCCGTTCCACTCACCGCTGAACAAATGCTTCAGGTAATACTGGTTATCGTTACCCTGAACAACCGGATAATTGATTTCTGTCCCTTCAATATAAATCCATCCTACGATATCCGGATTGATTTCCTGCAGGGAAGCAAAATCTACAGCCGGCCACTCCCGTCCCCCAGACTCAGTTTCATCATCCACTGGGGATGATGAAGGCGCTTCCGGTTCCTCCGGCAACTTCACATAGTCCTCCAAATCAGTATAGGAGTCCTCGCCTTCAGAATACTCATGGTACTGCTTATATAATTGAATGGCGCCTATCACAATACCGCTTGCAAATATCAAAATCAATATGATACAAATTATTCTTTTTTTCTTCATGTCCATTCGCCTCCTTATTTTCATTACACGATCCGGGAGGATAATCTACAACCAATTTAGCGATTCTCTTTCCATTTTTCAAAATGATGTTATAAATGGCATTGAAAACTCAGCAAATCAAAATGACTGGCTAATAATTCCTGTTCACCCAGCGCATATTATATAAGTCGGGGCTTATTAATTCCAAACGCTCTCAGATGGCTTATATTGTTTCATTCGAATTTGACATGTTTCATTGTTTGTGGTATAATGACTTTCCAATGAAATGAACTAACAGAAGCCATGAAAGGAGGAACCCATGTTTGATTTTTTGAAAACGATATTTGGGGCCAATATTAATGTTTCAGAACTTGATTATCCAGACAAAACGCCCTTTTTTATCCGTGATGGATATAAAATCCAAATCCTGTCCTGGAAAAAAAGCCAGTGTGTGCTGCTGTCTCCCATTGATTCTTCCTGGAGGCTTCCAACATTAAAAAAACAGCTGACAAAATTTCAGGAGATCTGTGATTTTCCCTGTGCGCTGTGCCTTGAAAACATCACATCCAAACAGCGGCGCAACCTGATTGAAAGTAATATACCATTTATTTCACCGTCACAGCAGGTCTATCTTCCTTTCTGGGGCTGCTCCTTTTTGGAAAAATTCAAAGCGGAAACAACCGTCCCGGATAAAATGGCTCCCGGAACCCAGCTTGTATTCTTGTATTTATATTATTTGAAGACCGCTAATACAACAAATTTGACACAGATATCCAAGGAGCTTTCACTTTCCAAAGCAACCTGCACCAGGGCAATCGACGATCTTACCGCATCCGGCCTTATAACCTGCAAGGCAGAGGGAACAAACAAATGGATTGCTCCGGCCTTTGAAAAGCCTGAATTTCTAAAGAAAGGTTATCCCCGCTTGAAATCACCGGTGGAAAGGCTTATATATGTGAGGGCATCCTTTCACGATGCAGCATTGCCGAAAAGCGGCGTCATTGCCCTGGCAGATATCTCAATGGTCGGTGCAGATGAACAGGACGGAGCAGCTGCCATCTCAAAAAAGGGCGGTGCCGGGATACCGGCTACAGAAATTATTTCTGAACAGGATTTCCGGGATTTCGGAGGACGCATCCTCGAAGTGTGGCGCTACGATCCGACCTTACTGGCAAACGGCGGTCGGGTTGATGACATCTCGTTGCTGCTAAGTTTGGAGGACAATCCAAATGAACGGATTCAAATGGGACTGGATGTTATAAGGGAAAAGCACGAACTTCCTATCAAGTATGAGGAATAACAAGGAGAAACACTTATGGTAAAAGGAATAGATATTTTTAGAGAGCATTTTAACAATTTTAAGGACCAGTATACGGTTATCGGTGGATTCGCCTGCGACCTGCTTATGTCAGACGCCGGACTTGACTTCCGCCAGACCGTTGATATCGACATGGTAATTACCGTGGAAGCCCTGACTACAGAATTTGCAAAAGCATTCTGGGATTTCATTGAAGCCGGAGGCTACCACGCCAGACAGCGAAGCACTGGCCAGCCTGAGTTCTATCGCTTTATTGACCCTGCCAACCCATCTTATCCTAAAATGATAGAGCTTTTCTCAAGGCCGCAGAATCATGTGAAGCTTCAGCCAGATTCCCATCTCATGCCCTTGCATATTGATGATGAAGTGTCCAGCCTGTCGGCGATCCTTTTGAATGACGACTACTATCATTTCCTTTTGGATGGGAGAACCGTCACGGATGGTATCTCTATTCTGGATGCCGAACACATCATTCCCCTAAAAATGAAAGCGTGGCTTGATCTAAAGGATAAAAAGGAACAAGGGCTTCATGTAAATTCCCGTGATATCCGTAAGCACCGTCTGGATGTATTCCGTCTTTTTCCACTAATCCGGGAAGACCTGAAGATTTCAGTACCATCCTCTGTTGGAGCGGACATCCAAAACTTTATTGCGCAAATGCGCGAAACGGACATTCGGCTGGAAGATATCGGAATTCACCGTTCAAAAGATTCGATTCTCGACATTTACAATAACATGTACATAGCAAATTAAATTCCAGAAAAAACGAACTGCAAATTGTATTATAAGCAACTGATGGTATTCAAACAAGCAAAAAAGCAAAGGTGGTGGACAGATGCCAAGACAATTCAAACAGGCACGGCTGATCAACAAGTTAAAGATGACAGAGGCTGCCGAAAAACTCGGCATCTCTCAGCCGACCCTAAGCGCATGGGAGGGAGAACGCAAGTCTCCTTCCATTGACGGACTTGAGAAAATGTCTGTTCTCTATGGTGTAACAACGGATTTTCTCCTCGGACGGTCAGAGCAGGGGATCTCGGTCCAATCTGTACCAATTGCTCCGGAAACCCTTCCAATCTTTCACGGAAAACCAGTCTGGTCTGCGGAGTATGGATGGATGCTGGTTGATGCCGGCAATCATACTCTATTGCTCCCAAATGGACAGACCGTTCCGTTTGCTGACGCCAAAAGGCTGTTTACGCTGCCCCAGTTATTTTCCGAACCGAGCCTGCCATCCGGAAAACCGCTAATCTTATCTGAGATCCAGCAGTTTACCCGGATATGGCTGGAGCCAATCTCTCCAGACTCAGATTTGCGGACTGAATTGCGGGGCTGGTATCAGGTCAAAAAGCATTTTGTCCAAAATGAGTATGGGAATCGGTTTTATTTGGATACCTATAGAGCAAAATGGCTTGCCTTTCATCCTGAACAGCAATGAAGAAAGCACCGATACCCGATATAATATCAGGCATCGGTGCATTTGTTGTTTACGCTTTTGAACAGGCCGCCAAACAATATTCAGTTGTAAGACTTATGTTCAACCACGGACAACAGTGTAAGGAGAATTTTTATTCCCTCTATAAGGATACTGCACCTCCTCCCCTTCAATTCACCTGACTTAAGCAGTGGACTTCTTCCATCTGCTTTTGTTGTGTAAATTGTATCAGGGAGGATTCTGCTTTCTTTCCCGATGTATCCTTCTGTTGTCCTATTTTTTGTGAATTTTTATAATTTAATGGTTGAAGCATATCGCCTTAAACTGCTCGATAACACGCCAGACCCATATTTTCGATTGAAAACATAATCACTTTTCAAAAACCAAGTCAATTTTTCTGATGCAGCCGTTTGCCCCTACTTCCGTAGGGACAAAACCGATATATCGAAAGCCTTTCTCCGCGTAACTATCTATGATTTCCCTATGCTTTTCAACATAAGAAAACACCACTCCTTTTGCTGAATATTCGATATTAACATACTCATATTTTTTCATAGCAATTTCTCCTATCTTACAATTCTTGTTTCAAAAAAATCCGATAACTGATTTGATACATTCCATAACTCCAGACCAACGCGATAAGCGGGGAACAGCATAAGAGGATAAACACCGTCTGATCTGTCAGCTCCACGCCCAGTATTGCAAGCAGCTTATATGCCCCAAAACAAATTGCTGCCGGAATGAGGAACGATACCAGAAGCAAAACGCGCCCTTTTTCGGCTCCAAATTTAAACACCAGCGGGATTGACATACTTCCAAAAATGAGGGAAATTACCGTTGCCGCTAAGGTTAAAAACAGCAGTTCCACAATAGCGGCAGGGCTGAATGTAATTTTGCCTGCTATGCCTCCGCCGATCAAGCCTACAGCCAAGCCGAATACACTGCCAATCGCACAAAAGATTGCTAAGACAATAAACTTTCCAAACACTAAATCTCTTTTTGAAATGGGCATTATCATAGCATATCGCGCCCATTTGGAGTTATCGTCAAAAGAAAAAGTGGTTACAATCATCATACTGCATAGGATGCCGCAGATGAAAATATATGCTCCCACACCAGAGGTAGGAATAAAAGCCACAGCAAACACCGCAAGTATAAACAGCATAGATTTTGTATTGTGTCCGATATTATATAAATCTTTCAATATAAGGCTTTTCATTTTGCCCGCTCTCCTTTCACATACAGCAGCAGAATATCGTCAATCGTAGCATCATCAACGACAGCCGCTTTATATTTTTTCCTGGCCTTTTCTTTATCAGCCACCAGCACATTCCACTGGTAATCGTCTTTGCGGTAAGCGAGGATCTCCGCTTTATCAATCTGGTCGAAACCGGCTGCACCGCATCGAATGATTCCATATTTGTAGCGCAGTTCATCCTTTGTCTTGCAAAACAGGACTTTTCCCTGATGAATAAAAGTAATATAGTCGGCAACCTTTTCCAAATCCGTGGTGATATGGGAGGACATCAAGATGGAATGATTTTCATCCTGCACGAAATCCAAAAAGACATCAAGAATATCATCCCGCATAACCGGGTCCAGACCACTGGTCGCCTCGTCCAAAATCAACAGCTTCGGTTTATGAGAAAGCGCCACAGCGATACACAATTTCATTTTCATGCCTTTAGAAAGTGTTTTGATTTCTTTATCCAAAGGAAGTCCGAAGCGTTTCAAATAATCCTGATACAGGTATTCATCCCATTGTTTATAGGCGGATCCAGAGATCTTCCCCACTTTCGCAGGCGTCAATGTTTCATAGAAATTGATTCCGTCGAACACAACGCCTATGTCCTCTTTCAGCTGTTTTGATGAGGCTAATTCCTGCCCCCAAAAAGTAACCGTACCGTCATCTTTCTTAATCAGATCAAGAATTGCATTGATCGTTGTACTCTTTCCGGCTCCATTCTCGCCAATCAGTCCCATAATCGTTCCTTTCGGAAGGTCGAACGAAACGTGGTCCAGCTGAAAGCCTTCATACTGTTTCGTTAAATTTTCCACCTGTAAGATTGTATCCATAGTCACTCCTCCTGATAAAACATAGTTAAAAGCTCAACTAATTTTCCCAACGATATTCCACTGGTTCTGCCAATATCAGCGGCCTCCTGTAAATGCTCTTCCGCTAACCGCTGCTGTTCCTCTTGATAAAAGTCTTTATTCTGTGCCGCTACAAAACTTCCACGCCCGACTGTCGTCTCGATAAATCCGTCCCTTTGCAGATCTTCATATGCCTTTTGAACGGTAATTACGCTTACATGGATTGACTTTGCCAATGCTCGCATAGAAGGAATAGGATCACCCGTCTGTAGTTCACCGCTCATAATCATAGCTTTTATCTGTGAGGTAATCTGCTCATAAATGGGTTTACTCGTATTACTGCTTATTATAATTTCCACAGGCTCCCTCCATCCGTCATGTAATGTACTTATTGAACAAGTACATTATAGCAACTTCAAGCACAATTGTCAATAAGGTAATGGCAAGTGGCAAAATTCTTATGAGAACAATAACAAATGGAATCTGTTCTCTGGAAAAGGAGCATAAACAAAACAAGACCACAAGGGAAGTAAAATCCTTGTGGTCTTTGTTATGGTATTTCAAATTTATAACCTACACCGACAATATTTTTGATATATTCCAGGCCATCCGGTGTTATCTTCAATTTCTTCCGCAGATTGCTCATATGATTGCTTACCGCTTTGCGTGAGTAAAAGGTAACATCCTCGTTCCAGACCAGCTCCATGATCAGCTCGTAAGTGAACACCCGCTGGGGATGCGTGATCAGCAGGGCAAGAATATCAAATTCTTTCGCCGTCAGATTTACCACTTGTCCATCCACACGTACCAGCCGCTGCTCCAGGCAAAAGTACAAATCACCCATATGAATCTCTGTGAAGATACCTGCATTCTCTGTCAGCAACTCATAAGCTCCGGAGCGGATACCCAGGTTATCAGCTAAATCGCCATTCTGGTTTTCTTTGCCAAGAAGATAGTTTACTAGCTCCTGCCGCTGTCTTGCATCCAACAGCATAAGCAGCTTCTCTCCGATTTTATCTCCCGGTTCGGATATTTCCAATACAGCTAATTTTCCTATGGTATCACCTCCGTTTTTTTATAACCCTCCATCCTTCAGCAATCTATGATAAACCATAAATATGACAGCATTCTGTCATGTTTCATATCTTTTTTGTGCAATGAAGCCTTGCCCGGGCTTTATGCCCCTACCCTTTTCGCACTGACCTTATATACTTAAAATACTGTTCCGAAACATAAAAAAGCACATGACTCTTCTCGGTGAAAAATCAGACAGCATCTGGCTTCTTCATAATCAAACTTGTCCGTTGCTTGATTTTATTGACTATAATCTTTGAAGAACAATAGAAATAAAATTCAAATATTTACCTCCGCCAGCCTCCATAGCTTTACGGTCACTGATTGCATACTCGTTTTCTTGCTTTAGCCAGTCGTTCCATACTTCCTCATTACTTTCCATCTCATGAATAGAAATTACCCTGGCCCCTTTGCAGTGGCGGATAATGTTTTCCCAATACATTATATCGTGCATATAATCAAGCTGATCCGGTGTCCATGAGAGAAGTAATTCTGGTGGCAGATTACTATGACAATCTTTTTTCATTCCGGGAATGGCAATATAAATATAGCCACCATGTTTAAGATATGGGAGCAATTTATCGTCAAGGAATTTAGGATCTCGCCCAAAATAATTATAGGAATCCGTACTGATGATTGCATCGAAAAATTCTTCCTCAAACGGAAGTGCCGTGGCATCTGCCTTAACCGGAATAATCTGCTCATCGGACAACCCCATTTTGCGAAAGAATTTTCGATTATCTTCCGGATCGCTCCACAAATCCGTGGCATATACAGTAAACCCGTACTCTTTTACAAGAAAGAGGGAAGTCAACCCCTGACCGCTGCCAAGATCACATACTATGGAGTTTTGGGAGATTTTGCAATGAAGTAAAAGTTCCTCCTCCAGTTTGACTGGATTTGGCCCCATAATTTTAGCCTGTAATTCAGGAATGTTATATTTTTGACTACGAATATATTTCATTTTTGTTTTCCCTTTCCTTTGTGTGAGATTCTATAAAAAAATCAATATGCTTTATTAGCCGTTTTTCAATATCCACATAAGATTCATTTTCATCTGACATATTGATAAGTAAAAAAAGCGGGGAGAAAAATTCTATTGCAAGTTGGTATGGGTCATTCTCCTTTAACACACCACATCTAATCATCTCACGAAAAATATCTTTTAAATAAAGAACAGGCCCACGCACAAGGCTATCCTGATACAACTTGTTTAATTCTGGATTACGATACTGCTCTAATGTGAGCATCTTACGATAATCAGCGGCAAATTCATTTGAAGTCCAAAACCTATATTGTGAAACGGCAAAATTTTTAAGATTTTTCAATCCGATTTTCTCATATTGTTCTGGTGCACAATCAAATACATTTTCTGGCACACCATATTTCCGTGCTATTTCATGATCCGATTGTGACATACGCGCCACAATACTGTTAAAAATATCCTTCTTATTTTCATAGTGCTTATACAGCGCCCCTTTTGTAATTCCCAATTTTTCTGCTATTTTACTGACAGAAACTGCTTCATATCCGTCTTTTGCAAATAATTGCAATGCAACGGCCAATATTTTTTCCTTTGTATCAGTCATTCTATGTACCTCCTACAATGTAAACAATCGTTTACCTCTTCTTTTTGATATTATAGTAAACGCTCGTTTACTTGTCAAGAGGATTTTTATGAGCCAATCTGTGCAAAGCATTTCCTATCGTAAAAGTGAGAATCGCTGGTTCTCATTTATCATATTGTTTTCTGGCCTGCTCTAAAAATGCCTTGATATCATCCCGCAGCGTCTTTGGCTCTATAATTTCCGCTTTATCCCCCAAGCTTGCAAAAGTGCTTACGATCCACTCCGGGTATTCCGTATAAAAGGAAACGTAGAGAGAATTGTTTTCTTCCCGGATATTGCTCTGGCCAAAGAAATCAATCGCCAGAAACTCATAAGATTTATCCATTCTGACTGTAACCAATTGCCCCACACCATTTGAAAATGCGCTCTGCAATACCGGAATTTCATAATCTGTCCGTTCTGTATAGATCTGCTCGCAAAGCAACACCTTCGATATTCTGTTAAGCTTAAAAACACGGAAATCCTGTCTTTGTGTGCAGTAGGCGAAAAGATACCAGTATTCTTCTTTAAAAATGAGCTTATAAGGTTCCACGGTTCTTTTGGAGTATCCATTGCTGCTGTAATACTCCAGTTCCAACAGGCGCCGGGAGGCAATCGCAGAACGGATGATTTTGATTTTTTCAATGGTCGTATTCTTATGGTTCCAGGATGTGAAATCAATGATGATATCATTCTCCAGCAGCAGCTTATCTTCCTGTCCAAGGCGCAGCTTCGCAAGCAGTGTCTTTATTTTTGAACTCTCATCAATACTTGCAAACCCTTGTATACCGGACACAATTAGATCTATGTCCTCTTTATTCAGGACTGATTTGCTGTATTTAAAGTTTGGAAGCAAAGATATACCGCCGCCAATACCCTGCTGTGTAGTCACTGGGAACCCTGCGCTGGACAAATCCAACAAATCCCTATGGATCGTGCGCACAGAGACCTCAAAATACTCCGCCAGCTCCTGTGCCGTTATTTTTTCCCGCTCCAATAAAATACATAATATACCGAACATTCTGTTGCTTTTCATTCAAGGCACCTCCTCTGTCAATTTTACAGAAATAAGACATCAAATGTCAAGTTTCCGCTGTAACAGACAAAGTGAACCTATCTATGGCAAAAGATTACGGAGCTTATGTTTCCACGCCAGATACCCCGTCAGCTTGCTGCGGCGCATCTGGGCAGATTCATCAGGCGATACAAAAATCAAAATATGTATCCGGGTATGGCTTGTTGTTTTGGCAGGTATTTGATAATTTATGTGGCTCCCCCGGCGACCACTTCAATGAATAGAAATTATCCTGCTCCCTTTGCAATGACGAATAATATTTTCCCAATACCATTATATCGTGCACATAATCAAGCTGATCCGGTGTCCAAGAGAGAAGCATATAAAGAGAGCCGACAAGCTGTCATCATTTCTCACATGTTCGGCTCTGCGTCTGTGCGTCTGGCTCTATGATGATATGTAATATTCTAAAACAGCGTCAAAAAATATCCGTCAATCAGAGCAACTAACAAATACATTATCAATGCTCTGCCAAATGCTTCGATATGCTTTCTTGGATTTTGGTACAGTTTCTTTTCTGGAAGTTTAGTAAAGCGGATTCGCTTTGTGTTTCTCCACCACAAAAGGTCAATAATAAGCAAGTCAAACAAATTCATTCCCTGTCCTATTACACTTAGGGAAAGAACATTGTGCCAAAAGTCCTTTTCTCGGATAAACAGCCCAAATATAAACAACAGACATAAGAACAGTAGAAAATTTGACGCAAACGCTATTATTTTTTTGCTCTCCTTAAACTGTACTTGATACTCTGCAATATCCTTTATGCGGCTCTGTACTTCGTCTGGATAAGACGAATAGCTTTTCAGATTCTTTTCGTCTGTACCTGTTCCCAAATAGCAAAACAAGAAAAAAACGATACATAAAATAATTGTTTCGATTATTACAATCATGGTCTGTACTCCTGTTATAAATGAATGCTTTTCTTCCCGACGAATAGGAAGTTGTCACTGTTGTATTCGGTCACTCATTGTATGTTCCGCCTGTATTTTCTTTGTTGAGAGTTCCCTCAACTTCAATTAAAAGGCACTTGACTAATTCCTTGCAAACGGGTCGGTGTTTCGTTCCTTTGGGAATAATTATAAAATCTCCCTCACATAAATGTGTCAGTCCATCCTCAAATTCAATGTCAAACTCCCCCTCAATACAGTAAAACATTTCATCGGAATTTTCGTGTACATGAAAATCTAAAGTTCTATTCTCCGCTTGCAGCACATTTAACATATGATTATTCAAAGTACCTACTCGCTCATAATGGAATAATTTATCAATTATATTTACTTTTTCTTTCAAATTTACTTTTTGTATCATATATTTTTATCTCCATGAATTACTAATTCTTCACAAGTTCATCGGCTCTGCGTCTGTGCGTCTGGCACTATGATGATATGTCGTTCTTCCCGACAAATTAGAATTTGTGACATCAATCCTCAAAAATTCCCAAAAATGATGTTATTTTCCCATGAGTATATTCTCCCTCAATCACGCCAAATTCTGGGTCATAATATTTACCATCATAGAACAATACCCAATGGGTATAGCCGCCGTTTGCATGAACGGTCAAAATGGAATACTCATACGGCTTAGGATTTTTTTTCGATATGCGGACATTCTTTTCCGCATGACGTATTCCATACTTGTCAAGTATTTCTATAAGTTGCCCGATACTGGTCGAACCGCTTGTTTTCATATCTTTAATCACATCATTTACAGACTTATCTGCAATCATTGCAATACATGCCTGTCCACAGGTTTCAAAAGTTGGTTGTTTTATTAGCTTCATATTTCTTCCCTCCATTATCTATTCTAACCCAAAGAATTTGTGGCTTTGTCAATCAGCGCTGCAATGTTGTTTCAAGTCTTTTAATCACTGTTACCTGTAAATCCTTTGCGTCAATCAAGCTTTCCTGTCTGCACTTCGGGCAGTAAAGCGGAAAGTTTTTCAGCTCTGTATCTGTCCGTATCTGTAATCTTGTTTTGTTGCCGCAGACAGGGTAACGTATCCATTCCGTTCTATTGCTCATACCCATCAATTTTTTCCTCTATCTGTTCTTTGATAAAATCAATTCGGTCAAACACTGTCGGTTTGAAATAAGCAGCAACCGCTACCACCAATTCCTTTTTGGGATTGATATAAATAACATTTCCGCTATTTCCGATAGCCGCATAACTCCCCTCATTTTCATCAATAATCCACCACAAATATCCATATTTCATATCACGAAATTTTTCACCGCAGCACAACCTAACCTTTGTGCTTTCTTCAAGCCATTTTTCAGAAACAATACGCTCATTATGAAAAACTCCTTTTTTCAGACAGAGCAATCCTATCTTTGACATTTCATCAGCAGATAGACAAAGACCATATCCCGCAGCCCCAACTCCCTTTTCGTCCGAAAACCAAATATTTCCTTTTGGCGTCTTTCCTACTGTAAACGCCTTGTGTGCTTCAGCGTCGGGAGCCACATATATTTTCCTCGGCGCAATCATAAGCGGCTCAAACAGATATTTATTTGCAAAATCTACCGTTGTCATTTTGCTTACGGCTGCAATGATACCAGTGAGAATATGTATACCCAAGGTAGAGTATTGAAATTCTCCCGTTATGCCACGCCTGCCGCCCAAAAAATCCAAAGCGGCAATGCTCCAATCTTCCTGCACACATATTTTTGACCAAGGCTCTGCTTTATACTTATAGGGTGCGGTCATTGTTAGAAGATTTTTCAATGTGATTTTTTGAATTGTCTTTTCTCCCCGTTTGATTTTGTAATCTGGAAAATAATCTAACACATAATCGTCTATGCTCCCAATCAATCCTTTATCAACGGCAATGCCAACCAACAAGGAAACAACGCTTTTTGTGACAGACATTGTATGTACCGTATCATTGGCTTTGTAATTATTCCATGTATCGTTAATGACTGTCTTTCCGTTTTGAATTACAGCCACTTGACAAATATTTGACTGGCTATCTGAAACATAACTGTGAAATTCTGATAAATTTATCATCTTCAATCGTACTCCTTATCTGTTTTTGTTGTAAAGATTGGGTTTCCTGTCAAAGTGTAGCTCACATTTAATTCTTATATACTATCTTTTTAATGGGATAATAGACTTCGGTTATATTATCATTTATATCTGCAACCTGTGATGGGTCTGTCATATAGACTTCAAATAGAGCATCTGTATTCTCATACCCCTCTTTTTCTGCCCATTTTGCTTGTTTTGCATAAACCGAAGAAAGTTTAGAGTATGCGCCTTGTGCAATAGTTTTTAAGCATAATCCAGGGCAAAAATCCCTTGTACCTGTGACGTATTCTTGTACGGGGATAGCAAACTCTGTATCTAAACCAGAGGGAGAATATTCCGCACTATGAAAAAGCACCATTGGTTCGCCAGTCATTGTTAGTTTATCGACTGCAATCCTTTTGAATAACTTTCCAAAGCACTTGATGTATTCAGTAGGATAATCTACTACTTGTACTTCTTTACCCGTAAGTCCTTTACTTCAATCAAACTTTCCTGCTTGCACTTCGGGCAGTAGAGGGGAAAGTTTTTCAGTTCCGTATCTTCCCGTATCTGCAACCTTGTTTTATTGCCGCAGACAGGGCAGTGTACCCATTCAGATACCATCTTTGCCATATTATCCGCTAACCTCCTATAATTATATAATCAGTACAAATTACTGCTTTTTTGTAAAGTTAAAAACTTCTTCTTTGATTTCTTCCGCATGGCCAACCATTAAGTGTCCGCCGTTTTCAAAAGAAAGAAATGTGCAGTTTGGGAAGCGTTTTACTGCATTTTCCGTGTCGGTATAGTTTATTAGCTTATCGTCTTTTGCTTGAAAAATCAGTGTTGGAATTTGTAAATCTTCAATGGGATAGCTGTCAAAATTTCTTGCCATATCGGAATTAGTAACAGAAGCGTCCAGTATTACGCCACTTTTTCTACTACCGCAAGGAAGCATACTATAAATTGTGGACGGCTCCATACCCATAACAGGACTGAATAACGGGCTAATTAAAAACATAGCATAATCATTACATAAAAAAGCGGGCGGCCCGGCATATTCCATATACTTTTCCGGCTTTTCTATATATGGCATAGCAGAGCAATATAAAATTAAGCCTTTTGTTCGTTCCGGATAATCCAACGCGAACCGAATAGCAACGCTTCCGCCAGCCGAAGTTGCTAACAAATATACTTTATCAATTCCTAACTTATCCAATAGTTCAACATAAGCCTTTGCCTGTTCAGCGGGTGTCCCATCACCCAAAATATCACTACCTAAATATCCAAATCGTGAGGGGGCTATAATTCTATAATCAGAGTTAAAATCTATACAAGTATCATAGGCTTGGTCGTAGCCGCCAAAAATTCCATGAACAGATAGGATTGTTTCACCCTCTCCCGTATCAACATAACTCATATTGCCATAACTCAATATAGCTGTTTGAGCCCCATAAGCAGCAAGCCGTTCTTTGCTTGCTTTTACCGCTATACTGCACCGTATTCCTTGAACAATTAGATAGACTGCAAGAACAAGCAGAATACCTCCTGTGACATATATTATCATGTGCTTATTCCTAACCTTTCCCGTTGTCCCTTTCGTTGTCATTCCTTGCTCCTTTATATGTTTTACAAAATTCTTGCACTACTAAGGTAAGTTCATGTTTGGCTTCCTCTATCTCATCAGGGCGCATATCATATTTTTGAAGCAGATAGAATATAGGTGTGTAAAAATGCAGCGCAATAATATAAGGATTTTCCCCTTTGATAACTTTTGCGTCTATAAGTTTAGAAAATATTTCTTTTTCATAGTCGATTGCTCCAGTAATAAATAAATCTTCAAACAGCCGGTTAATTTCCGGGTTATGGTATCGTTCTATCATCAGCATTTTACGAAATTTTGCTGCCACATTATCCTGCAAATAAAACATAAAAAGAGCGTTTGCAACCTCGATAAGTTGTTCTTCGGTAATCGTTTCATAAGAGAATGAAGCTGTCTTGCTCCCCGGTAGCTGTATGTTATTTCTGATATTTTCCATTCGCTCCGCAAAAACTTCAATACAAGAATTAAAAATGTCCTGCTTGCTCTTGTAGTGTTTATATAGTGATGGTGTTTTTATGCCTACGGCGTCGGCAATCTCACCGACATAAACCGCACTATATCCCTTTTCCGCAAACAGTGTCAGAGCTTCATTCAAAATCTTCTGTTTTGTTGTCATTCTACTACCTCCTAAGCTAATTCGGATTAGCCTGTTACATTATAAGCTAATTAGAATTAGCTGTCAATGGACTTACGGAAACTTTCACCCAATTTTCATCTTTCCGAAAAACGGTATAGCGATAAATATGTTCTATTTTGGCTATTCAATAGAACTGTGTAGACATATCCCAAAAGAAAGGTGAACAGTAAAATGTAACAAGATGAATAATTATGGCAAAAAGACTAGTACCGAAATACGACTTCAAGGCTTTTGGGGCAGCGATAAAGGCAGCGCGTACAGGGCGCAAGGAGAGCCGCAAAAAGGTAGGCGACGAAATGTATATCTCACCACGCTACATTGCGAACATTGAGAACAAGGGGCTGCATAATCAATTACATGTTTTCCCTCCGCTGATTTTATTTTGACATTTCGCCTCAAATCGTTTTAACCAATTTCACCATCCCATATCCATCAGCCATTTGTTTACCCTTTCTTCCCGCTGTTTTTCCATACTGCTTCCCAGCTTGCCTAATGCCAGTTCTCCACGAATACTGCCATCCAGTAAATACATGATTCTGTCACAGGTGCTGGCAACTTTACTGTCATGGGTCACCATAAGAATAGACATACCTTCCCGGTTCAGCTTGAGCAGCTCCGCAACCACTTCCACTGCCGCACTTTTATTTAGTGCGCCAGTGGGTTCGTCGGCAAATAGGATTTCCGGCTCGTTCATTATGCTCCGGCAGATACACGCCCGTTGGAGTTGTCCCCCGGAAACTTGTGTGATCTGACGACTCCCCAATTCGGAAATGGAAAGCTGCCGCATCCGCCTTTTTGCTTCCGCTATAAGCTCGGACTTTGATTTTCCGCCCTTGCCTTTGTTGGCCTGCATCACTGGCAGTAAAATATTGTCCAGAATGTTCAGATTGGCGATCATGTTCATCTGCTGAAAAATGAAACCCATCCGATGCAGGCGCAAATCAGCTTTTGCTTCCTCGGAAAGCCCGGTGATCTCCGTATCACCCAGCCAGACTTTTCCGCCAGTTGGCTGATCCATGCCCGATACATTGTAGAGCAGCGTGGATTTTCCGGAGCCGGACGGCCCCATGACCGCCAGCATTTCACCCTGTTTCATCTCAAAGGAAACCTTGTGCAATATCTTATCTTTATTCAAATTTTCTACTTGAAGCAGTTTGTCCATTTGCGCTACTCCTTTCCCCTGCAACACTCATAGGCTTTGATTTGCCCGATTTGCGAGATACCGGCCCAAACCGCCAAAATCGCCGCCCCTAAAATGACAATCGGTATGCCAGCCATCACTTGCCCCCAGTTTATAACAAAACGAAAACTGTCCGCACCAAAAGACTTCAAAACCATCCCGCACAAACTTTCCCCACACAGGTGGCCCAGGGTAAGCCCGGCCACGATGCCTAATACAGCAGGCACAAGCCCTTTTGTAAAATAGATGCGTTTTATTGTTCCGCTGGTAAAGCCCAGGGCTTTACGCAGAGAAATTGCATAACGCTCCCGCTCCACAATGAGCCGCAGGAACAGCGTCAGCACCACGGCTGTGACCAGCACGGCGATCCCCCCTGCCACCCGCGATGCCAGCCGAAGCTGCACCAGTGTCTGTGCGTAAGTGTCTCGAACGTAGTCCTCAACGTCCGTCACATCTACACCCGTCCCACGATACTTTGCCATCCACTGTTCTTTATCTGTCGATTCTTCCAGAGAGGCATATAGGACACTCCAAATCACGGGAGCAGTATCAGGTCTGTTACGAATTTTCGCCGTTTTGCCGCCGTTCGTAATATCGGAATAAATACCGCAGACGGTGTAGCCTGACTTTTTTCCGTTTACATTTAAGTCCAGCGTATCACCGACAGACAGCTTCAATTCTTCCGCGTTCAAAGAGGACAGCGCGATCTCGTTTTCACCCGTCGGTAGTATTCCGGCTGAGAAGCTGACAGGAAAAATACTATGGTCGCCTGTTTCCACCGTCAGATTGACCGTCCCGCCATCCGGCAGAGCAGCCGGATAAGAACAGGTCTGGAGGGTTGTATATTCTTTCACTTGTGGGTCTTGCCCCAACGCAGTGGCAATCTGAGCGGTCATACTGTCAATGTCTTTGATCTGCCGGACGTCAATACGGATTTCCGCGCTGCCAATTCCCATATAGGTTACAAACTTCGGAGAGGAAACCGTGTTATAAAGGTTTTGCGGAACGGGCATCAAAAAGGTGCAGGCCGCTGTGACAAATCCAATCAGAAGATACTTCCCATATCCTTTATCGCCTCTCTGCATCTGGAACATTGCAGAGAGCGCAGATAATTTGTCCGTCTTTTTTAAGGAATGACGGATAGAGAGAAGAATGATACCCTCGGCCAGCAGTGCCGCCAGAAGAGCGGCAAGTGTTTTCCAAGTTCCTTGATCCGTCGTCCCGTATAGCTCCTGAAGTTGTCTAACAAGCGGCTTTTGAAGGATAGCCGCTGTCCCCAGCCCAATAAACGCACCACAGAGGGAGAACAGAAGATATTTCGCAAAATAAAGACGTCTGATTTCTTTTCGTCCGATTCCAAGAGCTTTCAGCATTCCCACTTCTTTTCTGTCCCGCTCCATCTGTAAAGACAGGATGAAATGAATACAAAGCATGGAGATCAGCAGCACAATGATACTCATAAGAAAGATCACAAAAATCATTGTCCCATCGGATAGTGCGTTCATCATGCGAACCAGAGGTCGGGTGATGGTCGGACCATTAGCAGGAAGGCTGCTGGCGGTATAGGCTGTCTGAAAGATATTCATATCAGCCCCGTCCCGCAGCAGAAATTCAATCAGGTATTCTTCCTCACCCTGGCCGCGCAGCAGCGCATAATCTGCCGCGCTGACCAGAAAGCGTTTTGACGAAGCCATCATGGAGTTCATCTGCGCGTCCCGGATAAATCCCGCAACCGTAAGCGTCTGGCCGCCAATCGTCATGGTACTTCCTGCCGCCAAGCCATATCGGTCACGGTAGCAGATGGGGACATAGACCTCTCCCGGCAAAATCTGTGGGCACGCGCCATCCATGCCTAGCAGAAAGTCGAATCGTTCTCCCTGCACACAAAGCCCGTTGTCCTGAGTGCTGTCGATCAGGCTTTGACCGTCCAATGCGACATTGCTGTTATCCAGATTCAAGAAGCGGCATATTTGCCAATCCTGTACCTCTGCGCAGCTTTCAGCAAAGCGAGTAAATTCCGCCTCCTCTACTGCCCCGGTGTGCATCTGTATGAAGTCGGGGACACCGGCACTGTCCATCAAAGTGTTGATGGCTCCCAACAGATTACCACTAAGAAGCACCGTCAATGTCAGCAGCGCAGCGGAGATCGCCATGAAGAAAACCGTAGCGGTAGACATCAGCTTATTCTGTTTGACATCATTCCAAATCAATTTCTTTAGCATGACAACTTCCTTTCCAATGCCCTGACGCTTTTCATGGAACCCAGCAGCAGGGCCGTTAGGCTGAGCAGTCCGCCCGCCACCATAACGACGCTGGCAGCGCCCCGTCCCACACTGAGCCGGAACAATGCCGCCGTCCCGTCAGCCGCTGCACCCGCCGCACCATAGGCCACTACATACCCAATCTGCGATAAAAATCCGATCACACCCCAGGCCCGCCCCTGTAGTTCGTCCGGGATGTTGGTTCTGACCAGATAATCCAGACAGTTGTTGGCAAACGGCAGGGTGGCAAAAAACAGGAAACCAAACAGACATATCAGATAGATATTCTCCCAAACGCCAAATCCGATCATACCGATCCCAGCCAGAAACAGGGACACACTCAAGACTTTGACATATCCCCGCTTAATGCCTTTCGCACCTAAAAACAGGCTGGATACCAGCATCCCGCAGGCACAGACGGTTTCCCCAACACCCAGTGTGGCGCTGTCCGCAAAATCAAGGATCATGGGCTGGGCCAGAGTTTGGAAGGTTCCCATAAAACAGGTCATAACTGCGGAAATCGCAATCAAAACAGAAATACCCCGATTGCCCGCTATTGCACTCCAGCCCTGACGCAGACTTTCTCCAAAGGAAGGCTTATCCCAGGCTTTCTTTCTGGCGATCTCCTTCCGCACCACCGCGGCGCCAATCACGGTAGGGAAAAAAGTGCAAATGTCAATCACCAGCAACAGCTTAATGTCACTGACCGCCAGTAGCCCACCAGCCAGGATAGGAGAGATCAAATACCTTGCACTTCCGGCAATACTCACCATGCCGCTGGCTTTGGAATATTCCTCACTGGTCAGGAGATCCGTCACAGTTGCCCGATAGGACGGTTCCAGCAGAGCGGAGAAGGTAGAACTGATGAAAACGCCGACACATATCTGCCAGAGAGCCGCTTCACCATTCATCATGCACAGCAGTATATAAAAAATACCAAATGCCGAACACCCATCCCCGACCATCATAAGCAGCCGCCTGTCATAACGATCTGCCAGTACGCCAGCCGGGACACTGAGCAGCAGAGTTGGCAGGAAAGCCAACAGTGTAACCAGCGCCATACTTCCTGCACTCCCTGTCTGCTTGAACACATAAACGCCCAGCCCAAAACTTGTCAGCCCTCCACCGATGGCCGAGATAAATTCGCCTGCCCACAACAGCATAAATTTTGAAAAATTGCTTTTCTTATATTTCATTCTCTCAATCCTCCACAAAACATAGACCGTCTGCCTGTCGGTTTATAGATTGAAAATAAAGGAACCATCCTGTTCCTCTATTTTCTCTATTTTTGCTGGTCGTTTTGAAATATGGGGAGAATAGCAGCCTGCATACTTCCCCGTTCCATCCCCAACAATCGTTCCAAATTATAAATAAAGGCTGTAACCTTTTGTTGTCGCTCGTCCTCGCTATACTGCATCAGGTCATCGAATACGGTGTTGGAATACAACAGCGTCATTTCCGCCACCTCCGCTGGAAAGTCTGTCTGGCAGATTCCCTGGGCGATTCCTTCTTCAATCAAGCTGGTGATGAGGGGATTGATTCCGGTCAGCAGTCCAATCTGCATTTTTTGATGGAGCAGCGCATTCTGCGGTTTATGAACCTGATCCATGACTTCCTGTCCGAGATTTCCATCTACATTTAATGCCATCATCATCATAGTTAACCGCTGCAATACGGGTATGTCTTTTTGGTTGAAAATGTCTGCCGCCCTTTTTATGAGTTGCCTCGACATCCGCTCAATCATGGCATCCAGAATATCTTCTTTTGACTTAAAATGGTAGTACAGCGTTCCCCTTGCAATTCCAATCTCATTCAAAATATCATTTGTACTGGTGTTATCGAAGCCTTTTGTTCCAAATAACCGCTCAGCCACATCCAAAATTTCATTTTTGCGTTCTTCCGCTTCTTTGACAATCCGCATTTTTGTCACCATCCCTTATTTATTAAACCGACTGTCTGTCAGTATTGTATCATAGGAAAAGTAAAAAAGTAAGTAGGGGACGTCAATTTTCGCAGAATGTTCAAAAAAAATTCATCCAATTATCACTTTTTGATTTTTATTTTTAAGATTCCAGAACAGACACGGGGCACACACAAACGAGCAGCCTTGCTGCTTCACAATCTAACTACATAAAAAATAAAGGCTTTCAGCCACAACAATGTGTGCCGAAAGCCTTTATTTAGGGTGTTTTTATGGATTTTTATTCCTGCCCTTTGTACAACTTGCAATTTCCATTTCTGTACCTTTATGAGTTTTATCTTGCAGTCCTGCCACCCGCAGAATTCCAGAAAAGCGTTAATAGACGACAGTGTTCTATCGACCGTCTGAGCCTTACCTCTTTGTTTCATAATCGTAAAACTCCTGTATATCATTTTTCTATATTTTTACCCACAAACATACAGGAAATTACGCTCCTTTATAAAAAGGTAAAGCACCTCATGCCGCTTGTCCTTATAATCTTACATTTTTCATTTCTTCAAGTTCTCACTAGGCAATGCAAAAATCAAAATATGTATCCGGGTATGGCTCGTCCGCCAAGACGTAATGCCACCATTCATAACGATAGGCTTCAAATCCGCTGCTCTCCATGATATAACGCAAGCACTGCCGGTTTTTTGATTCTTCTTCGCTCAGACCGCTGGCGGCATGATGTGACCGCACATCCATGAAGTCGAAATCTCCGCCCATTGGCACAAGCATCCCCGTATCCAAACGGAAAATCGTAAGGTCAACCGCACTTCCGCGGCTGTGGCTGGACTGGGAAGCCACATACCCTTTCGTGACCATCTCGTTCCTTTTGATATTTGGATAGTAACGCTTTTTCGTCAGATTGTCTTCCGGTTGGGAAGCCCAATTCAGAAAACAATTCACTGCGCACTGGGGGCGATAGCCGTCCCATAAGAGCAAACCATATCCCAGCTTCTCCGCCATCTTCTGAGCCTTACGCAAAGCAACTCCCAGCTCCTTCGTTCCCATAACACGGTTTACCATGTATCCGTCTACCGGTTTCCCAGTGAAATTGTCCCATGTGGCATATTTGGCATCCCATCGGATCCCGGGAATCATTTCATCTAAAAAGGCAAAGTTCTTTTTCATGACAGTTACCTCCTAAGTGAAAGTTCAATCAAGCGATCCAGTATTTCAGAAAGCGTAAAACCGGCTGCTGTCATCATGCGGGGATAGCGGCTGTAGGAAGTAAAACCCGGCATGGTATTCACTTCATTCAGCACAATGTAACCGTCCTCCCGCAAAAACAGGTCAATGCGGGCCAATCCTCTGCAGCCAAGTATCCGGTAAATCTTCATTGCTGTTTTCTGAATCCGTTCTCTTACCTCATCCGGTAAGGCGGCTGGAACTCGGATGACTGCATTTTCAGATCCCTTCTCCGGCTGTGCTTCCTGATGAATCTTAAAAAAGCCGTGTCTCAGCTCAATCTGATCCACCTCGCCAGCCATGAGATTATTTCCATTTCCCAGTATGGCGCAGCCTACCTCACTCCCGGTAACGGCCTCTTCAATCAAAATCTTGCTGTCATATTTTCTTGCTTCTTCGATTGCTGCCTGCAGCTCTTCTGCCTTACATACCTTGTTTACGCCAAAGGATGAGCCGGAACGGGCAGGCTTTACAAAAACGGGATATACGAAATCCTCCGTTTCCAGGCGATCCCCCTCCTGAAGGATCCGGAACCCAGGCACAGCGATACCCGCATTTTTCACAACGATATATGCAAGCGCCTTATCCATGCAGATTACGGAGCTTTGAATATCGCATCCCACATACGGAATGCCTGACAATTCAAGCAAGCCTTGTATGGAGCCATCTTCGCCAAACTTGCCATGAATCATTGGAAATACCACATCTACAGGCTGGATTTCATACCCAGTGTCTTTTTGTATCAGCAGACCATGCGTATTTCTGTCCGGCGAAAAAACAACCGGATCCCCCGCATATTGTTCCCACTCCAAACAAGGTTTTTCGCACATCTTCCAAACGCCGGATTTTGTGATTCCAATATAATAAGGCTGATATTTTTTTGTATCTATGTTTGCGGCAATCTCCATCGCAGATTTTATCGAAACATTATGTTCCTCTGAACAGCCCCCAAACAGAACTGCAACTTTAATCTTAAACATTTCCCAGACTCCTTTCAAAATTCAAACAATTTCTAATGGTATTTCTAACCGTGTCAACCAACACCCGCTCCGTGTGATAGGCTGTGTGCGGCGTAACAATGACATTCGGCATTCCCTGCAGGACAGACAGGAAAGGATGCTCTATCGTTCTTTGAGTGCAGTCACGGTAAAAGATACCTTCTTCGCCCTCTAAAACATCCAGGGCGGCGCCGCCGATTTTCTGTTCTTTTAATGCTTCTACCAATGCTGCGGTATCCACTAAAGCGCCCCGTCCTGTATTGATCAGAAGCGCCTCCCTCTTCATCATCTCTAGCTGCTCGCGCCCAATCATATGGCGGGTATCCTCTGCCAGAGGCACATGCAGCGTAACAATGTCGCTGCTCTTCAATAATTCACAAAACGAAACATAATTTGCTCCTGCTTTGTGATTTCGGTCGTAGGCCAATACCTTGCAGCCGAATCCCTCCAGGCGTTCCATGACTGCCTGTCCGATTCGTCCGGTTCCCAAGACGCCAACCGTCAAATCCTGCAGTTCTTTTCCACGGCAGTCATTCAGACAATAATTCTGCTTCTGGGTTTCACGCAGGACCGACTTTGTGCCGCGCAGCAGCATAAGCATCAGCATGACGGTATAATCGGCCACACTTCCCGGCGAGTATTCTACTGTGCCAACAACCATACCCAGTAACCCGGCCGCCTGTATATCAATATGGTTAAAGCCAATGCTCCGGGTACTGATATACTTTACCCCTGCATTTTTTAGTGCAAGAAGAATCGGTTCTGATAGCTCCGCTTTATGGCTTACGCTTACGCAGCAGCATCCATCAGCTAATCCAGCATTGCTTTCTGATATAGAATCTTTTATGAGTGTGGCTGTAACACCAAGCTCATAAGAAATCTTTTGAAAGACCTCCATTTCGTCTGGCTCACATCCAAAAACAGTAATATCCATTTTTTTATTCATTCGTTTCCTCCTTATCCTACTACTGGGCTTTGATTTTATCTAAAATATCAACGCTGTCCTGAAACCTGCTTTCTTTCGTAGAGCCCATGACTACGCAGATATAGGTTTCTCCGTCCATCACCGCTGCAGAAACAATACATGCACCCCCAAGGCTGCTGGTCCCGGTTTTCAGACCGATCACTTCTGGACGGTAATAGGGACTGTTCGGATCGAGAAGTTCATTAGAATTGTTGTAAGTGACCTCTCTGCCGTTCGGCCATCTTTCATATGACGTATTGCTCGCCACAATTTCTGAAATAATGGGATTCTCCAAACATGCCTTTGCAATGATGGCAAGATCATAGGCCGTGGTATACTGTCCTTCGGCGTCATACCCATCCGGAACCACAAAATTCGAGTCTGTAACGCCAAGCTCCCTGGCTTTCTCATTCACCTTATCCATGAATATTTGAATGGCCTGCTGATTGGACAGGCTGTTATCACCTGCAATCGTCTTTCCGGTATTAACTGCAAGGGTATAGGCTGCATCATTGCCGGACGGAAGCATCAGGGCAATCAGAAGCTGCCTGACAGTCAGGGTATCGCCTTTCATAAGCCATGCGGTTGACGAATCACTATGGATCATTTCAATCTCCGATCCTACCCTCATCTCATCCTCCGGGGAACAATATTCAAGCACGGTCAACGCCGTAATCATTTTGGCTGTACTGGCCGGCGCAATTCTGTCCGTAGCATTTTTCTGATACAATACCGCATTGGTGTCTTTGTTCACAACAATGGCATTTGCTGCTATGATGTTCAGGTCAATCGTGCTCACTTGATCGGATATGGCTGAATTTGAAGCTGGAGACTCATCCTCACTCTGACCGTCGACCAGAAATGAATAGTCCTTGCCAGTCTTTGTATTTTCTTTGGATGGAAGAGCCGGATCTTTACTCTCCCCTAAAAAATGCACAACTCCAAAGATTACAGAAACAATGAGTAAACAAAGTATGACACATGCAGCCCTGTAAAAAAGCAATTTTCTTTTTTTGGCTTTTCTACGATTCCTTTTGTCATAATTTCCATTATTATTTTGATATTCCATCATCACCCTGAACTCCTTTCTGAAAGCAAAAAAAATCGCCCCTCCTGATATAAAGCATATCAGAATGGAGCGATTTATGTTTTCGTAATCTTTTATGGATAACACACGGTTTATCTCGGAATTTCTTACGATTTTCCTACAACGGGCAATGTAACCTCAAAACAAGTGATACCGTTTTCACTGTGGGCAGTAATCTGTCCATGGTGCAGTTCCACAATCTCCCTTGCAATCGCAAGCCCCAGACCGGCCCCGCCGGTACTTGAGCTTCGAGATACATCCAGGCGGTAAAACTGCTCAAAGATTCTTTCTAACCTTTCACGAGGAATCGTATCCCCTTCGTTTATGATTTGGATGAGCACATGGTCTTCTGCCTGTCTGGCTTTCACCTGAATGGTAGTGTTCTCATAACAGTAACTGACGGCATTTCTCAGCAGATTATCGAACACTCTCTGCAGTTTATTGGCATCACAGGACAGCATCATGTCCGGCTGAACATCAAATTCACATTTAAGATTTTTTCCGGCCAACATCGGCTTAAACTCATGCCCCAGCTGTTCCAGCATCATCGTCAGATTGATTTTGCTGTACACAAGCGTGATGTTTGAAAGATTAAACCTCGTAATTTCAAAAAACTCATTGATCAGCTCTTCCAGACGTTCAGCTTTATCCAGTGAAATGGACAGATATTTTTCCCTGAGTTCTTCGGAGATCTGATTCTCATCCCTTAACAGGTTCAAATACCCTATGACCGATGAAAGCGGGGTCTTCAAGTCATGAGCCAGGTACATGACAAGGTCGTTTTTCCGCTGTTCCGCAAGCTCGGCGTCCGTTTTCCGTTTCGTCAGTGTATGCCGTATGGAATTGATTTTCCTTTCGGTCGAAGCCAGTTCCGGAGGCAGGGCGATATCATTGGTATCTTCATGCACCAGGGTATCAATCCCCCGGTTGATCTCCTTAAAATACTTTGAGATACTGTCCAGATAGCGGCGTAAAATGATATAAAACACGCTCATGACTGCAATCAGGAAAAGCCCTGTCTCATACGCTTTAAAGGTTCTCAGGTAAACAACCACTGCCTCATCCCGGTCATGATAAATGAAACGATCTAATATGGCTACCACCACATTTGCAAAATTATCTTTTAAAACGAACAGATAAACTGCCGCTATAATTAGAATAGAACATGCCATTATCAGCAGTATTTTAAGGGACAGTCTGTTTTTAAAAAGTAAATAGTCATCTTCATGACTGGTCTTGTTTTTATTATTCAATGGTATATCCCACTCCCCACACAGTTTTTATAAATTTCGGGTTTCTTGACGGTTCCTTCATTTTCTCCCGGAGACGCCCGATATGCGCCATCACGGTATTATTACTGTCAAAATACCGTTCTCCCCATACTGCCTCAAATAATTCCTCCGTAGAAACAACCGTCCCCTGACGCTCGCACAGATACCAAAGGATGGAAAACTCTGTTGGCGTCAGCTGAATTTCCTTTCCAAACAGGATACACTTATGGCTGCTCTTGCTGATTGTCATACCCCGGATATCGTATTCTGTGCATTCAGCCTCTTGCTTTAAGCTGGGCTGCTTGTACCGCATGTACTGCCTTAGCTGCGCCTTTACCCTCGCAACCACTTCCAACGGGTTAAACGGCTTCGTAATATAATCATCTGCCACAGACAGTCCCATGATTTTATCCCCGTCCTCCACTTTTGCTGTCAGCATGATAACAGGGAAGTAAAACTTTTCCCGGATTTTCTGGCAGATCTGAAACCCGTCTACATCCGGAAGCATGATATCCAATATGGCTAAATCCAGTTCCACGGATTCAATACACTTTAGTGCATCCTTGCCATTATAAAATTTATAAACGGTATATCCATCGTTTTTCAGATATACTTCAACTAAGTCGGCCAATTCTTTTTCATCATCAACCACTAAGATTTTTTCATTCATTGCATTACTCCTTACATTGCGATAATCTGTCTTTATTATGTGTCAAAACCGTATATGAAACAACAATAGCAGAATCGCAAATAATCGTCAAGGCACGGCGAGCTGACGGGCCAGTTTATCCAGATTCTTGACGATTACCGCTATTCTGCTAACAATGGCAAATTATATGTTTTTTATGGTGCTTCAAATTTATAGCCGACACCAACAATGTTTTTAATATAGTTCAAAGCATCCGGTGTAACTTTGAGTTTCTTCCGCAGGTTACTCATGTGATTGCTTACCGCTTTTTTGGAATAAAAAGTATAATCCTCGTTCCAGACCAACTCCATGATCAGTTCATAAGTAAATACCCTTTTGGGATGTGTGAGCAATAGCGCAAGAATATCAAATTCTTTTGCTGTTAACTCAATCACTTGTCCTCTCACACGTACAAGCCGCTGCTCCAAACAAAAGTATAGCTCTCCCATCTCGATCTCTGTGAATACTCCACCGACCTCCGCCTGCGGATCATGGATTTGAAAGCTGTCACATGGGCTATCAGCTGAATCGGTATCCTTCTTTTCTTGACTAAGAAGGTATTTTATTAATGCCTGCCGCTGCTGGACGTTTAACAGCATAAGCAGTTTTTCTCCAATTTTATCTCCTGACTCAGAGATTTCTATCACGGCTAATTTCCCATATCATCATCTCCTGTTAGTATGGATCTATACTCAACAAAAAATACATTTTAAGCGTTATAAAGCTTACTATATTGTTTTGGAGTAACCATGGCGTATTTCTTAAAAAAATTGGTAAAGTGGCTTTGGCTGCTAAAACCAAGCTGATAGGTAATATTTGATAAATCTTCTCCGGCCTTCAGCATTTTTTTGGCTTCAGTCATTTTAGTACATTCAATAAAGCGATAAGGAGATATTCCCTTTTCTCTCGTAAACATCCGAATAAAGTGGTACTTGCTGAAACCCGTAAAGGTACTTAAATCGCATAAAGATATGTTTGAGGCGTAATGCCTTTCAATATACTCACAAGCACGTTCTACAATATCCGAAGCTTCTATTTGTTCGCACTCCAATGGTTGAGAATAATCTGCAACCAAATCGCCAATGATCATATAAAGCAATTCTTCCTTTTGTAAATCGCAATATGAACCATTCTCAATTAAGTCAATCAACTCTGTGATTTGCGGAATAAGATCACTCTGATAAACAATCTGCGGTTCAAAATACGGACATATGGCAAATCCTAAACATTCCAATGTCAATTCTTCCATGCGTTCAGTAGTGATGTGGAAACATCTAAAATCCAACAGTTCCTTTTTCAATTCCAAACAAGTATGAGTATCTTTCGGGTTGAAAAGGAGCAGATCATTTTTTCCTATGGTGTATTCCTTACCTTGACATATTACTCGTCGGCTCCCGCTCTCTATATAGCCTAATTCATAGTAATCATGAAAATGCGGAGGCAAACTTTCAATCATTCCTGTCAGTGTCAGTACCTCTATATTAAGTTTTTCGTCAAAAACGATTTTACTGTTGGAATGATCCATAAGTCACCTCCGCAAAAATTACTCCAATAATATCATTATAGTGTATTCGTATTTCTTTTTCTTGCATAATGTTGCTCTTTGTGTTAAGGTCTGTCGAATATCGTACTTTTATACCTGTATAAAAATACGAACAAGCGTTACGGAGGCAATGATCCCGAATCATTTCCATAACGCTTCATTATTTGCTCCTCCTTCTCAAAGGAAGTTCCGCACATTTCAAATCATCTTATTCTGCAGAGAGCGTCATGCAAATCAATGGCCATGTGTCCTCTTGCGGATGCGTTGATAATTCACGCACCTTGCAATAAATTGATTTATTTTGCATGATTTCATCTGTGGTAAGGCATAGTGTCTTTTTCTTCTCAACGAGCTCTTTCATATTTACGGTGCCAATCCAAGTATCTTTTTGAAACGGTAATGTCAGCATATGCGCTTCCGAAAAGTAATCTACCAGACGTACAAACTGACTTTTTGATTCTTCTTGCCACAGCGCAACGCATTCTTGATAATCTGCTATGCTGTCAATCTCGGATAGCCCCGGAATGATATACTGCTGCATATCATTTGCAATGATGGCTTGAATCTTCTCATAGGGGGTATCCATCGGCTTGTAGTTTTTATAACCGTCAATGACATAACCCCGTATATCACGGAGCGGGTGTAACCTGCCTTGATGCGGCAAAAAGCAAGCTTCTGTAAAAGATTTGAAAAAAGTAACATCTTGCAGTTGTTCATCTGAAAGGTCAGGCGTATCTACTACGATATTCAGCCAAAAGGAAAATCCAGTAACATTGCTGTTAAATTGGGAGCTTTGAATATTTACGGCGATTGTGCAGGCTTCCTTATGGATGGAAAAAGCCTGTGTTCCCCGAAGGCTGTGAAAACCTGCTTCTTTGAGCGCCGGTTTGATAACTTGTTGAATTACTTTATTTTTCTTTTCTCGTGAAGTCATATTCTTGTACCGCTCTTTCTGTCAGTTCTTTATTGCTATCTTTGCTGTTCCTGTACCTTATGCGCCGTGATGATCGTATAGCTATAAGCGTTGACCGTAATGATACACCCGTCAACCGTTATATACCAGTTCTTTCCTTTTCTCGATATGGATGCTTCAACAGAAGATATCCTATTTCTGCACCAATCAACAACATGATCGGTATCCAAAGCAAGGTTTCTCTTGATTCTTTCTACACCCAATTCGGTCGTATGTAGCTTATCCAAATGATTCAGTAATTCGTTGTTCTGCATATTTTTCACCCCTCAAACCGGAATTTGAAAATCACTTCTTCATGATAAGTTTCAGTGCTATATTTCTTCTTTCAGCAATTTTCTGAAACACCTCTTTCTTACTCTGTTTTCTCCTGCTGGCGAGACCTCCCCGAGTACCACACACTTCTTTCTCTCCATATATCTGCCACATTTATTACAGCTAATTCCGAGTAGTTATTGGACTTTAGTTTGTATAACCACCTTATCCTTAACTGCAACCTGATGTGATTTCTGTTTGTCAGACCAGAGATTTGCTTACAGCTTCCTTCAGATTCCACCTCACGATGGACACCCTTGCTGTTCGGCTGTGTCCTTCCCACTACTAAGGCAGACTAAGGATTTTCACCCTTTAGAAGCGTGTGCCGTCGGGCGCACTATAAAAAACCAGGTTTGAAAAACTGCTTTTTTATATATGAAGTATCATTGTTGCCAGCCAGAAATAAATTAAAAGTGAAAGCGCATCCATAACCGTCGTAATAAACGGAGATGATATTACAGCCGGGTCAAGCTTCATTTTTTTTGCAAGAATAGGAAATACGCATCCAACCATTTTGGCAAATATAATTTCGATTATAAGTGTCAGACTGATTACAAGATCAACCTGAATAGTAATAGCACTCATACCGAGCAATGTTCTGTCAACAAACCATATTTTAACAAAATTGACAGCAGCAAGTGTAATTCCGCACAGAACACCTACTCTGAATTCCTTCCATATAACTTTAGAAATATCTTTAAAATCTATTTCTTTAAGTGAAAGAGCACGGATAATAACGGCACTCGCCTGCCCTCCCGAATTACCGCTTGTTCCCGTAAGCATAGGCACAAACGAGGTCAGTACAATCAGTGCTGAAAGCTTGTCCTCAAAAGCATTTAAAATCATACTCGTAAATGTTGCACTTATCATAAGAAACAAAAGCCACGTAATTCTGGATTTCCATGTTTCAAATATGCCTGTTTTGAGATAAGGTTTCTCGTTAGGCATAATAGCGTGCATCTTCTGGATATCCTCAGTATTCTCTTCCTGCAATACGTCAATAGCATCATCGACTGTAATGATACCCACAAGCCTGTTTTCCATATCCACAACAGGAAGAGCAAGGAAGTTATACTTATCAAGGAAATTTGCCGCTATTTCTTTATCATCATGCGTGTTTACAAAAATTGTATTTGTTTCCATAAACTCTTCAATCTTATCGCCATAATCGTGTAACAAAAGTTCTTTTACTGTAGTTACACCAATAAGATGCCTTGAGCTGTCAGTAACGTAACAAGTATAAATTGTTTCCTTATCAACACCTGTACGTCTTATTCTTTTAAAGGCATCCTCAACAGTGTTATCCTTTTTCAGATCAACAAACTCAGGGGTCATAATTGAGCCTGCGCTGTCCTCAGGATACTTTAAAAGAGTGTTAATTGATTTTCGTGTCTGCGCATCAGTATTTCTGAGTATTCTTTTTACAATTGTCGCAGGCATTTCCTCAATAATATCAACTGTATCATCAAGGTAAAGCTCGTCAATAACCTCACGAAGCTCTGTATCTGAAAAAGCATGGATGAGAGCTTCCTGCGTTTCACCGTCAAGTTCAACGAATGTTTCAGCCGCCTCTTCTTTAGGAAGAAGACGGAAGAGCAAAATCCTCTGTTCATTTGGAAATTCATCAAAAAGAACAGCAATATCAGTTGGATTAATGTCTGCTAAAATGCTTTTAAGCTGTGAATATTTCTTCTCTCTGTAAAGAGTGGAGATTTGCTCTATAAGCTTTTCAAATTCAAGTTTTTTAAGATTCATGGTCCGTATCTCCTTTCGTTTTTTATTCTATTCCATAGTATTGTTACCTCCTTATGTATCAAAACTGTTGAATTGGAATTTATCATAATGAATTAAGGATATTATAGGTTTAAGTGGTAGCAAGACTTTAATAAAGCAGAAAAGCCTCAATTGAATTTCTATACCAGATTAGTTACTGTGTATAACCTCCATATAAACGTCCTCTTCCATCATTTGTTCTTTTGATTTTTTATCCAGATATAGCAGATAACCACTCCGATTAAGGCTATTCCTCCCGTGGTTATATATGGCAATTCAATATTGCTTTCATACAGATACCCAGTTAATAAAGGAGCAATAACTTTACTAAGATTTCCGGCGGTACTGGCAAATCCCATCAGTGTTCCTTTATGCTGATTGTCAGTTTTTGAAAGGGTTGCGTTTAATGTGGGTACTGTAATAGCAGAAGATACCGCAAATAAGCCAAAAACCACCAACACACTAACAAACCCAGTTGTCAATACCATGGCAAACGCTACTAAGGTTTTGCAAAACATACCTATCAGTATTAGTCGCTTCTCACCAATTTTTTTTGCTAAAGGACCAGTCAAAAAGCCTTGTACTACAATCAAAATGCCTGCTAGAGCCATCCAAATAACACCAACTTGCTTAGTGGAAAATCCAAACTTATCTACGACATACAGCCCCGTAATTCCTTGCAAGCCTGTTTGACAGAAATTCACGACGAAAATAAGTATCAAAACCATTCCTGCTGAGCCAAAAATTATACTTTTCAGGTCTGAAAAATCAAAGGGTTTTCTTTTTTCCGTCTGTCCTGAACGCTCAATTGACTCTGGCAAAAGTGTTAGAATTAGCAGAAAGGCAATAAATGAAATGCCAGCTCCTGTAAAAAATGGGAGCGCAAGCGAATAGCCTGCAAGAATGCCTCCCAATAATGGTCCCATCATTACGCCAACGCTCATTGAAGCTCCAAGTTGACTCATATTCTTGCTTCTTTCTTCCTCCGAGCTGGAATCTCCAACATATGCCAAAGATGCAACGGACGTAGCAGATGACAATATACCCGATAAACTGCGAGCTATAAATAGTGTCCAAAAGGATGAAGCCAAACCGAACAGGAACAAACTGATGGAATATCCTATAATACCAATGCTGATAATCGGCTTTCTACCAATTCGGTCAGACAGTGCACCCCAAAAAGGTGCGCATACTGTTTGTGCAAGAGCATATACGGCAGTGAGCCATCCAAGCTCACGACCGCCAGCACCTAGATTTTCCATGTAAAATGGCATGACCGGAAGAATTAAGCTATATCCTAACGCAATCACCAAAGTAGCAAGCTTTAAAGCGAAAATAGGCTTTTTATTCATCAATCGTCACCGTCCCCTCCGAGCCGTCCACCGTTATCATTTGTCCATTTTTAATACTTCTCGTGGCTGTGTGTGTCGCCATGACAGCGGGGATACCATATTCACGGGCAACAATGCTTGAATGGCTAAGAGGGCCGCCAATGTCTGTTACAATCGCACTTGCGGAGGCAAACAACTGCGTCCATGCAGGAGTTGTGGTAACGGCGATCAAGATACTTCCCGGCTGGAATTTCTCAAAATCTGCCGGGCTGTTCAGTACACAGGCGGGAGCCGTAACAACGCCTGCGCTGGTTCCTATGCCCGTCAATACAATTTTCCCATCTTTCTGTATTTGAGTTGCATGTGATACGGCTTTTTTGTTTATTTCCGGCAACTGGGAAGGCGACACATAACCTCGGAATGTATCATGCTCCGCTTGTCGAGCAGGGATTGCCTCACTCAGATTAGATAGGGGTATATTTTTATCAAGCTGTGTTATGAGCGTTTCCAATTCTGTTTTTGTGAGCCAGTAAATATCGTCCAGATGTGAAATAGCTCCGCCAGTTAAGAGACGTTCAGAAATTTCTTGTAACATACGGCGAATCAGCGGGTGCCCCATCCCCATCAAATAAATAGCGTTTTCACGCATGGGGGCAGTATTTTGTGCCCAATGGAGCAGCTTCAAAAACAGCTTTTTACGGTGACCGCCTATCTGTTGCAAAATCTCGTTTTCGGCTTGTTTCCTGCGCTTTTCAAATGCGATTTGGCGCGAATACGGATTTTCCCCTTTCTCCTCCAAAAATGCTTTTATGGATTCAAAGGTTGGCGTAAGTATCTCCTGTGGTGTGGCATATGCAAAATCAAATTCATAAGCAGTACAGCCAAACTCTTTGAAATAGGCATTAATTCGGCTTTTCCACTCTATCCACACCTCCTGCGAAACTTCCGCAGGCAAAATGGAGGACTTGAAATCTTCTGCTATCTTTGTTGCAGGATTGCTTTTCAGATAGAAGCCTAAAGTGTTATTTTGCTTTGCCCATTCCGAAAGATCCCACAGGTTCTTTTCCGATTGCAGCGCAATCGTATCAAACCCAAGCAAGAGAACGGAAGTGTCTGTTATACCAGCACGGCGGGCCGCTCCCTGAAAAAATTTTGTAAATAATGTTTCGCTGATAGAGGCGGCTGGCAATGTAAGCTGAATCCTCGTGAAATAAATACACGCTCCATAAAACACAGTCTGAATCCCCTCCATTATTTGATGAGCATTCAGCATATGCATGGGCTTTTCTTCCCATTGTTTAATCACATCCTCAAATTCTTTTCGTGCTGTTTCCCAGCGTGCAACACTGTTCGTGAGCGCACGGCGTAAAGATCGGGGTGAAAGGGATTTGACAGCAATCAAAAGAGGCTTTGAATTAGCGGAAAGATAAACATATCCGTTAATTATCGTATATGCTCCGTTTTCTGGCAGTAACTTTTTCGCACTTTTACCAAACATATCTATCCATAAAAGCGCCGACGCGCGGTTGACTATTTCAAGTCCAAGTGTGGCGAATAAGGGCGTAACAGGATTTGGCAAGTGTTCCGCCAGACTGCCTTTTGTATATATAACATCCTTTTCCGGTAACGTCCATTCCGGCGGCAGGACAGTAATGGGGCGGGCCTGAACAATATACAACTTATCTTTTTCCAGTGCCCACTCTACATCCATAGGCATTTCATAATACTTCTCAATTTTTTTCCCAAGCTGTGTCAATCGCATAACTTGATTGCGGGTAAGAGCATGTTTTTTCCTCAACTGTTTAGGAGTTGGGATTTCTTCTGTTCCATCTGAGGTGCGGACTGTCATAATCTCTTTGTTTGCTGCTTCATACGATACAATTCGTTCAGCATTTTTATCTACAACGATTGTATCAGGGGTGACTAAGCTAGAAACCACCGATTCGCCAAGTCCCCACGCGGCGTTAACAATCATTTCGCTACGTCTGCCATTGATAGGGTTTAGCGTAAACATAACGCCGGACGCATCGGAAAACGCAAGCTTTTGTACTACAACAGCAAGTGCAACAATTTCCTGCTTTATACCATTCTTCACGCGGTAAGCAATAGCGCGAGCTGTCCATAGGGAAACCCAGCACCTCTTTACAGCGTCAAGAACTTCATTCTCACCTTG
This sequence comes from Luxibacter massiliensis, assembly GCF_900604355.1. Lineage (NCBI taxonomy): Bacteria > Bacillati > Bacillota > Clostridia > Lachnospirales > Lachnospiraceae > Luxibacter > Luxibacter massiliensis. Next base: position 3,266,526 of record NZ_UWOE01000001.1, read on the forward strand.
TATGTTAAGATAGGTTTCCTGCTGGCCTGCAAAAGAAGCGTCGGGCAAATCCTCGGCGGTTGCAGAGGAACGGACAGCCACTGCTATATTTCCCAATCCGGCATATGCGGTTTTAATTGCATCTGATACTTCCTGCGGCATTTCTCCATTATGGAAAAGCATCCCTATCTGCGTAGATACATTTTCAAGCTGGCTGGTATTGTTAGAGTCAATACCGTCCAGCAACTTATTAATATGAGGCTGAATATGGTTCTTTTCAACAAAAATCTTGTATGAAGCAGTCGTAACATGAAAGCCCTCCGGCACAGGGATACCCGCTGTCAAAAGTTTTGATAAAGACATACCTTTTCCGCCGACCATTTCAAGGGTTGCCTGTTTATGCAACAAGGGTAGAGTATAATAAATCATAATAATTCACCTCCATCTTTCATAATTCCGTGTAGAAATATATCCATTGTTTCATCAAGCATTTTCTCCGGACTGGCTGATGGTCGGGATGTGTAAATGATTGATATAATGGAGTTAATTAACAAACGCGCCACTAAATCGGCATCCGTCTTACGGAAGACGCCTGATTCCACTCCATTTTCAATTACAGATTTTATAATATCCTGATATGTGTAACGCGCAGTTTTCAGCCGCTTTCGATAATCTTCTTCTAAATAGTCAGATTCTGTATTTAACCACATCAGCACCGTTCGATACTGCTTTGGTACTCCAAGATGATTCAGCATGATTTTTCTAAGACACTGTTCCGGCGAGGATTCATCGGCAATAATCCTATGAACCTTTTTAATTGTTTCTTCTATTTCTTTCTCAACTGCATATACAACAATCTCGTCTTTCGTTTTGAAAAAATCATACAGACTGGACTTTCCCATGTTTGCTAAAATCGCAATTTCCCTCATTGATGTTTTTTGGAATCCATTTTTCTCTATGAGCTGCAAAGCAACACTGATTATTTCTTCTCGGCGCTCTTCTTGTTGTTCTGGTGTAAGCATAATTCCTTTTGGCATATTATGATACCTCCTCATAGCGACCACCGGTCGTTTCTTGTTTGGTCTTCATTATATAGCGACCGATGGTCGCTTGTCAAGTCTAATTTTCTATACAAAAAATTGGTAAAATGACTTTGGCTACTAAAGCCAAGCTGATAGGTGATAGGTGATATCTAATAAAGCTTCGCCCGCTTTCAGCAGCTTTTTGGCTTCTATACCATAGAATGGGTCCTGCGGTTTTTGATTTTTTATTATAGTGTTGCCTTATATTGTCCATCTTGTTTCCTCAACCTACCTATAACAATCCTATCTCCACAACCTATCCCATATCCAAGCTGTCAACTCAACCCTATGCCAATTTTCGCCATAGACCAGTTCCCACAGAACTATGAAGCGAAAAAAATCCGGGAGCCGGAACTACCAATCGGCAATTCCCAACTCCCGGAAACCCCTTGTTTTCTACACTTTTTATACTTTTATTTTTCCGCCCTGACATCAAAACTACCGTCTCCACATGGATGCTTCAACAGAAGATATCCTATTTCTGCACCAATCAACAACATGATCGGTATCCAAAGCAAGGTTTCTCTTGATTCTTTCTACACCCAATTCGGTCGTATGTAGCTTATCCAAATGATTCAGTAATTCGTTGTTCTGCATATTTTTCACCCCTCAAACCGGAATTTGAGAAACAACTACATTCCGGCAATCTTCCTGACAGTGTTTGCTGTTCTGATTGTCAGTTTGCCGCTGATGTTCGCACTTGCCGTCTCCCTCCACCAGTTTGTTTTTTGATAATCCTTTCGGCTGAAAGACCAGAATACCGCTGCCTTATAATTCTTAATCTTTTCTAATCCTTCCCTGGGTTCTCCGATCTCGTCCCGCACTTCAGCAAATGTAGCCGGAGGCATAATAAAAATCAGATTATCATAGATTTCCTTATTTTCATCACCCCACCAGTCAGGCGCGTGTTGCAAAATATCTTCGAGCTCCTCTTTTGATGTGACGAAAACCGGAATATCCAGACCAAACCACTTTTTTATCGTTGTTTCAATCCGGTCTGTAAGGCTCCCTATATTCTCTTCATCACTTGAAAAAATCACATTGCCACTGTTCAGATAGGTCTTAACCGCTCCGAACCCAAGCTCCTCAAAAATTTTCTTCAGTTCAGCCATCGGAACTTTATTTTTTCCACTTATATTAACACCGCGCAAAAGCGCAATATATCTCGTTGCTTCCTCCATGCAAATCACCATTTCGCCTTATTCTGATATACTTTCAAGGACAGAAAGATCATGCTTGTCCTTATCCCTTAGCTCATAACCCGAGTGAAAAATTTTTTGTCCTTTCAAAGATATACAGGGAATTGTTCTACCCTCAAAAACAGCACTACCAAAATAGTCCTTCTCAAACTCGTACCAGCCGCCTTCCAAATCGGCTTGTTTTGACGTCCCGTCATCATTCAAAACAAATGGATGGATGTCCAAATAACCGTATTCATCGCTATATAACTCTATTCTAACAGGTTTCCAATCCGTCTCTACTTTATAACCATGCTCCGAAAGTATATCTAATAGTCTTTCTGTATATTGAGCGTCAAAGTTGATATCAATATCTCTATGATCCCTTGTCTGTTTACCCGCCAATAGATCAACCCCCCAGCCACCGTCCACCCAATATAGTATTCCCATATTTTCAAACAGGCTAACGACTGCCATCAAGTCTTCTTTTGTTGCCGTTTCTTTTTTATCCATGCAACTCCTCCTTTTCCAATTCTGAAACTATCAATCATATTTTTTGATATTCACGGTAGCAACCGCTGTTTGGTTTCCGGGGTATCAGCACCATGAATATTTCCCCTATCAAGTCCTAAACAGCCAAACTCCGGACAGGGCATTTGGACAATACCAATATCGGCATTTAAGAAAAAATCAACAACATCTTTATTTGCTGCCGGATAAATCGCCGTTCCATCAGAAATAGAATTTTGATTTAAAAAGCAATGCGCAACAAAAACAACCTTTTTACTTCTACCATCATTGAACATAGTATATACTCTCACAAAATTTAATTATTAACCCGAAAGTCAGTGTAGATTTGTTCCAATCACCTTTACCAATTTCCACCGTGGAACTGTACCGTCATCGCCCCAATACTTATCCATTGAAATAATCATCTTTCCTAGTCATTGGTATTTTCTATTGCTTTCAAACTTTTTGCCGTCTCTTGCGCTGTATTACCTAATTTTTCATAGGCATAAATGCCGTCTTTCCAATTTTTCAGATTGCGAAGTCTTGCTCCGTGATCACCATGCTCTGGATCATCAAACAGGTCTCTGAGCTTTTGGCAGGGCATATCTGAGCATTCCCCACAATGTTCAAGCCCCTTTTCTATACAGCATATTGCTTTATCGCACTTACCCCAAAACATAATCCCTCTATTGGCTTTGCAGCCCTTACACCCGATTTTATCTTTCCATTCACACACGCCGCAATATGTACCACAAAAGGCCATCATTTTTTTATTTATCATCGAGAACTCCCCTTTACTATTTATCTATTAGCATTTCCAAATCTCTGCACTCCTGTCAAACTGATTCGTCATTTCTTACTTTTCGATTGAAATAAACGGAGGAAAGGTATCGGAGCTATCGTTACGCCGCATAGTTTTTGAGTCCACATCAAAACACTTGCCGTTGTATTCATAGTGTAGCTTATTAGCTTTAACATAAAAACGATGTTCCGATTGAAATGCAACGGGCTTAAAATGCCCTTCTTGTATCGGCTGATCCCGATACAAGACCTGATCTTCCGATAACTTCAGCACATCATTTTCAAGACGCACATCATAAATTCCACTTACGATAGCCTCTGCTGCCACATTTTTCCCTGAGGCTGAAATGAAACGAAAACAGCCAGTCAAACTATTCGTGCTTTTTCGCTTCGCCAGTTCAAATCGGAACAGGGATACACCACTGAAATCTTTTCGCAATTTTTCCCGTTCTCCATCCTTTCCCATGAGCCATATCTTCTCATTAGATACAATAAACATATCCAACTGAAATCCGCTCTGAGAATATTTTAGATTAGAGAAAGATATTTGATCTGAGTAAACGCCCTGCAACACACCATTTTCAAGTTCGTAAACTAATTCCTTTGTAAACAGCGTTTTGCCATCCACATTCGCTTCAATGAAGTTGATGATTTCTTTCATTAGCACCCGACCATCCTTTCAATTTGAAATACACCTTTTCCACCAAGAACGCATAAAAGCAACTTAAAATTTTAAAGCCCCACAACTTCTGACTTTCTTTCCCGCTCAGCTATACAGCAGCTTTTCTAAATACTCGCCAACCGCTATGAGATGCTCGTCCAGATCTCTGCTGTGTTACTTACCGACAAACCTAAATTGATTTATACAACAATCTCCTCTATAAACTGGGATTTTGCTATTTCATTTTTTCTTGACACTCGCTACATTCTCTATCGTGAATAGAAATAATTCCACCACATTTAGAACAAGTATATTTTATTTTTTGCTGTTCCATGAAATGCTCCAAATCTTGTTCTTGAACAAAACTGCTGTTTTCTATAAGACTTGCTTGATACCGTTTGTTATAGCTTTTTTCAAGGTTTTTAATCAACTCACATGGATATTCAGCACATTCAAAACAATGGGATAACGCTTTTTCTTTGATACAGTCCTTTATTTTACATTTACGACAATGTTCAGGTTTCCCTTTATCACTATTCAAGCACCCAGCACAAGGTTTTTTATGGTAACAGTGCTTATAACAAACTTTACAATTCATTCCACATGGAGCAAACATACTTATATCAATTTTTTCTGGCATTTTCATAGTTTTCTACTCCTTTCGGTAAATCTTAATTTGTTTATATGCCCGCTGCAAATTAACTATTCAGAAGTTTGGTCAAATCCTCAATAGATACGTCCATTTTCGCAGAAACTTCTTCCATAGACATACCGGAAGCAAGAAACCGTTTTATCACCATCTTCATATCCTCGCCAACCTCTATGAGATGCTCGTCCAGATCTCTGCTGTGTTACTTACCAACAAACCAATATTTGTTAATTTACGCCAATTATTACTCGGCACTCTCAACGACGAATTTTACACTCCCTTTTGCGTTTTCTCCTGTTACAGTTACTGTATATGTTCCGCTTTCTTCTACATCAAAATCATATTCTACCGAAAAGAAAATGCCTTCACTTTCAGCGATAGGTTCCTCGTCATCTTTCTGAATTTTATATGATAAATGGCCATCCTCAACCACAATTTCTGCATGAATAATATTTCCGGCTTCAACAACCAAATCTTGAGTATCAGTAGTATTAAATTCTGTATATTCCATAATTAGTTGAGTGTCGTTTCCTGTTCTGCTTCCATCAAAGTCTGATGAACAAGCAGACAATGATATAATAAGTAACATAAGTACTAAAAAAGTGGTAATCTTTTTCATTATTGCATCTCCTAACTCCTAATCACCATTCGTTTAACAATTTTTGCAATTTTTCCACAAACTGTCCGATATGCAAACCATCTACAAAAGAATGATGTGCCTGCACAGAAATTGGAATCAAAAGTTTTCCATCTTTCTCATAATATTTTCCCCAATCAAAAAGCGGTGTTGCATTATCTTTTTTACCCGAATTAGTGTGGGAAATATGCGTATATGTTACCCACGGCATGGGAGAACATTGAAACACATCATTTCCTAAAGGTCCCGTAAAATACTCTTTCTGTTCATTTGCCACTTTTGTTGCCAGTTCACAATATTCTTTCAGATCATCTATCATAGGTACATTGACTACCTTGAACAATTCTGTTTCCTGATTAAGATATGTAAATGCAGTATCTATCTTTTCAAACAAAACAATCTGTCCGTCAACAAACCGATAACGAAACGCCTCTATTTCATTTGCACATTTGCAAACTGCATGTACCATTGCCAATGTAAAAGAAAGTCCTTGCTCCTTTACCATGCGCCTAAATCTTGTAATATCTGCTTCAAAGGTTACGCAAAATGCTGGTTCAACACTGTCTCTAAAAATCATACAGTGCATTGCCCTATCCCATGTTTTTTCATCAATTACTTTATATTCATTTGCCATAGATACATTTTCCTCCAACTTCTGATTTTTCCCCGCTCAGTTATACAGCAACTTTTCTAAATTCTCAATAAAAACATTCATTCGTTTCTAACCCACAGTTTGGTGAATGATTTGCTCTGCATGGTACTTTTCTTCATTCAATATACTCTTTATTCTTTACTGCTTGTGCGCCGGGAACTCCTCGAACCCCAATTAAAACACCGCCTGCTTCAATCAGCGCATTCAGAATTAAAAACAGTGCAGAAATCCACCATAAATTTAATGCGCCCCAGGAACCAAGACAGATAGATATGATAAAGCCGGTTACTTCAAACATGGACGTAGTAACGCCCCAGAGTCTGGTTTTATCATCCCCCATACCCACAACTGCACCTTGTAGGAACGGTTGAATCAAAATCATCACTAATCCAATTTTTATATAGCCCAGGAGAAACATCACAACATGACCCGGAGCATTGCAGATAAGCACCATTAAAAATGACTGAATGTAACTTTTTTTATCATAAGCCCGCATAAACAATGAAAATGGTGCTTTTCCGAGTTTGTCAATACGCCCATTCCATAACTGCTTTTTGAGACGCTTTGCGCTATTAAACTGTGTACCTATGAAACTAAATCCGAATGTAAAGGCAACCCATGCGGCTATTTCTGCTACTAAAATAAATATAATCATCGGCCTCTCCTTTTTGGTTGAACACTATTTGGGCATTTTACAAGCTTTGTCAAGTTCACCTTATTTGCCAAAGTCGTACAAACGCATATCCACCTTTTTCATTTTAAGCAGTTCCGTCAGAAATGGAATTTTGATTGAGAAAACAATGAGCAACAAAAACATTTCTTCCGCCTTCAAACATAATGTCCTGCTCCAAATTCTCGATTTATCAGTCATACTTTTCAATATTTATCGTAGCAATCGCTGATTGATTAGGTTCTCCTGTTTTTAAGTCTTGTGGGGCAGGGACTAACATCATAAATCCGTCTTTTCCATATCGTTTTTCATAGCCCTGTGCATATTCTTCCTCAACGGAAATATGCTGTACCTGTCCGATAATCATGGAAGTAATACCTGCACCGCTTAAATCTTGTGTTCTTTGTAAAGTACACTCTATGTTTACAAATGCCTCCTGTATCATTGGAGCATGAATGGTCTTGGCATTTACAAGAGAAAAATTTCCTACTGAAAATTCATCAGCTTCATAGTCATTATGGTTAATTGTTTTTATCAGCTTATCGTAATAGCTTATTGGAAGAAAATTGATACAAAAGCATTTTTCTCTTTGGATATTTGCATAGGTATGGGTATGCTGATAGAGGTTTCCCATAACCGCAAAGAAAGCCGTTTTATCACCATGAAAGCAACTCCATGCGTGGAAGCAGACATTCGGCTTTTCGTTTTCTTTCCATGTGGTAATTGCAAATAAAACCGTAGGAATTGCCGCCGTTGTTTCTAAATGGGAAAACAGTTCAAATTCCTCTGGATATGAGGGCTTGAAATACTGCGGGAACACTTTCCCTATTTCTATTTTCATTAAAAACCTCCTACGAAAATGATAATTTATCTTTGTATTTATTGTTTTCTACAAACAGGGATTTTCCAGCCCTACAAGCTGGAATTTATATTTCATACAGACTTAATCAAATGGTGTTCAAAAAAAGTTTCAAAAGTATTTGTAGCACCACCATGTTCCACGATTTTTCCATCTATAATTTTATCAATATCCACCCCTGTAATTTCTAAAACCTTATTTGTGGGTGTTATTCCGAGAAATTCTCCCTTATGAGTGCCTTTCATAATAAATTCTGAAATAACATAATCATCTACTTCATATTGACGGATAATTTTCATAGTGTAATCAGGATACGTTTTTTTCAATGCTAATAGGTGTTCTTTCATTCCGTCTATTCCTATGAACATTTTTTTCTCCAATCCTTTGAACGCAGTCCTCCGATATATATTTAGAAATTTCATCAAGTAAATTATCCGAAATAATAACTTCATAGAAATATTTTGCAATATCCTTATTTTTCATGCGAAACCTCCGTAAATTCCATTTTGTTTATATGCCCGCTACACATTAACTATTCAGAAGTTTTGTCAAATCCTCAATAGATACGTCCATTTTCGCAGAAACTTCTTCCATAGACATACCGGAAGCAAGAAACCGTTTTATCACCATCTTCATATCCTCGCCAACCTCTATGAGATGCTCGTCCAGATCGTAGAACCGAATTACGCGCTGTCCCCAGCTGTGCTCAATGACTTCTCCCAGATATTCAATCTCAGGATATTCTTTTAGCCTGTTCAGAAAACCGTCAAAGTCCTGTTCCTCAAAGACGACTTCTGCATTGTTAGATTTCTTCAATACTTTTTCCTTTGGTATATTTACCAGCCAGTCAAAATCCTGCTGTAATGCCAGACCGCAGGTAAAAGCGATATTCTTTCCGTAATCCTGATAGACCTCTAGCCCGAACAGTTCCTCATAAAACTTTTTTGCGGCGCTGATATCCGCTACCGATATAACTGTACATACATACTTCATATAAATGCTCCTTTCAAGCCTCTTTCGCTGTCTTTAGTTCTGATAAAGCCTTTTGTATAGCACACAACTAAATGAAATTATACTGCTTCCTTCTCTTTATAACCATACTGCCCAATCTCCATAGTCAAATGTACCGCTGCCGTGATGTAATTTACCATCTTCTCGTAACTGCCTGAACGCATTTCTCATTCTGCTTAAAATCTCCGGCTGAATATCCAAACTATGATGCGCAGGAAAAACCCGTTTGACTGGAAGCTCCGAAATCTTTTCAAGAGAAGCAAGGTATGCGTCCGGGTCTGTTGACGGATAATAGGCAAATAAAGTGTCCTTGTAAACCAAGTCTCCGGTAAACAGATAACCTCTGTCTGATTCCCAGAAACACATATGCCCCGGAGCATGGCCCGGGGTATGCAATACCTGTATATTCCGTCCACCTAATTCAATGTTCTCTCCATCCTCCAGTACCTTTGTTGGCGTCCCCTGGAAAAACTCATAAGTGCCTGTATCGTAACCGTCTGGTAAATCGCAGCGGTCTGCCACCATCTCTCTGATTGTTTCTATTGTCAGCGGAAACTCACCGTTCAGCCAGCTCAATTCTTCCGCATGGGCATAAAAGTCCGAAAAATACTTATGGCCGCCAATATGATCCCAATGAATATGGGTAGCCACGGCCGTAACAGGCTTATTTGTCAGCTTCATTACTTCATCATAAATATTGCAGATTCCTAGACCCGTATCAATCAATAAGCTGCGGCTGGAGCCATTTAAAAGATAGCAATGCGTCTCCTCCCAATGCCGGTATTCGCTGATAATATATGTATCTTCATCAATCTGGTCAATCGTGAACCATTTATCCATTTACAAGCATACCTCCATAATTAATATCTGATTTCCTTTGCAGAACATCACTTGTTTTTCTGCAAAGGGGCGTTTATTACGTTCATTTATCTATATTCTCTATCCTTTTCAATACTTTATTAAATAATTGCAGTATTGAAGTCCTCACTTTTTCTTTCGCAACTTCAACTCAATATTGTTCTTTGCTGCCGCTTCCTGAAGCAGTCCTGCGGCAAAAGCGCTTTTTTCTTTGAGCGTCAGTGTATCCAAATCGGCTCTGTTCTCAATTTGCCTGAGTACCGCCTGCAGGTCTTGCAGATCCAGCAGATTAACTGCCACACAGAACAGCGTCTTTTTCCTCCCGTCATTGTAGTCGGCAAGTAGAATGTCCAGGATACGTGCCTTTTCTTCCTGCTCTGCGTTATAGGCTTCCATTCCAATCTGATGGGCCTTTTTCATATCAACTTTTCGGTTTCCATGCGTTATAAAAGAATCATAGTCGTCAATATGCTCATATTTTGGACAAGGGTATTCATCACACTGAAAGCAGTATTCCACACCGTTATGCTCCATGCTACATCTTGCAATTTTACAGGACTGATTTCCCTCGCCGCCCCCGCAGCCGGGGCAATATTTATTCAAAAACATGGGGCAAAGCCCACAGTTCAAGCCACAAAGGGAAAATAATTGATTTTGTCGGTTAAATCCTTTCATGGTATTGGCACCTCCTCCGGTTCCTGGTTTGTATTTTTCATCAAGTAATTTTTTAATTCTCCAACCGTTTCAAAAATATAATCGGCATTGATGCTTTTCAATTCTTCTGCCTTTGCAGTTGTTCCCCACAAAGCAGACAAGCATATGACCCCGGCTTTTCCGGCCTCAGACACATCTGAAACCGCATCCCCTATATATAGACATTGCGCGGGAAGCAAATCATATTTTTTTAGCAGCAGCTTCAATGACTGCGCCTTAACATTTTCATGTTCACTGCCCGTCAGGATTTCGTCAAAATCATGTTCCATCCCAAACTCATTCAAAGTAATCCGGCAGCTTCTTTCGCCCTTTCCCGTTATCAGTGCCAGGATAAATCCTTTTGCCCGCAGAGCGGCAATCAAATCCGGGATGCCTTCATAAGGCTCGGAGCATTCATGATGCAGTTTTTCATATAGAAAATAGAAATCACATAACGCCTGCTTCCATTTCTCTAGAACGATGGATTTTATCATTCCAATCTCGTTCAATCCAAAGGTTTCAACAACCTCCCTGTCTGTCAGCAAATGCCCTGTATAGGGGGATACTGCCTGTCTGAATGCCTTTATACACATTGGTATCGTATCTCCGATTGTCCCATCCAAGTCAAATGCCACCAATTTAATCATGCTTTGGTTCCCCGTTAATTCTGCGAATCACTCTGCATGGATTTCCGACCGCCACGCAATTTGGCGGGATATCCCGGGTAACAACGCTTCCTGCTCCAATCACACTGCCAGCCCCGATTTTAGTCCCGGGGAGTATGATGACGCCACCGCCGATCCAGCATCCATCCCCGATTTCAACCGGCAGCGCATATACCTGGCAGAAATGCTTTCCGCTCTCCGGGGTCCAGTCTGGTGTCAGGCGTTCTGCCAGTTCCACGGGATGCGTTGCCGTATAAATCTGCACATTGGAAGCAATCATGACGTTATTTCCGATTTTTATCTGATTGCAGTCGATAAAAGAGCAGTTCATATTGATCGACACATTGCTGCCGGTAATAATATTACACCCATAATCACACAGGAACGGCGCCCCTACCGACACGTTTGTTCCAATCCCGCCGAACAGCTTATGTAAAATCCCTTTCTTCTCTTCTTTCTGGTCATAGGTCAGTCTGTTATAAATGTCAAGCAGCTCTTTTGCCTGCTTCTTATATTGCAGAAAGATTTCATCATGACAATTATATAATTCGCCGGCCATACATTTTTCTAACTCTGTCATAGAGACACCTCCCTCAATGATTCTGTTTTTTTATTTACTTTCTCTGCGAATGCGGATCAGCTTCAAGGTGTCCTGATATATACAATCATTTGAATGCAGTTCAATCATAAGCCACCTTTGTCCGTTGCCTTCTTTTGTTTCACGGTAGATTGTCTGCACCTCATTAGATAATTGAGACAATATTCCTTCAACCTTTTCTTTCTCCTTATTGCCGATAACCACCAGCACAGTGAAGTAATTCTTTTTGGGATAGATTACACATAAAGATTTTCCTGCTTTTCTCAACTTTATATTCCATCCGCGGGCCCAAACGTCCTTGCTGTATTCAATTTTACGCAATGCTTTATATTCTCTATCCATAAATTCACAAAACTGATCAAACAGCGGATTACCAATGTAATCACTTATTTCAAATATATCTGGCATATAATTTATATCCTTCAAATCCAACATACTGATTCACAGTCCCCCTTTCCAATTACAATAGCACAGACATGGCTTCTGCAGGTTGCAATCAGTTACCAGCGAAATCTATGTCATATCTCGTGCCATGAGAGAAAAGAATTCCCTCTGTTAATTGAACACATAAGATGATCGTATTTTCATCATCAAAATTATTGTGTCCGTTATCAATCCATTCGCTGAATTCCTGTCTCAGCTTTTGGGCCATTTCATGGTTTTCCTTTTTGCAGAACCACCCAAGGTTTATCCCTTTGCCATGCGCCGTGAACCATTCGCCGGCCACCGCTACTATGGGGTTATTACCTATCTGCTTCATCTTGTTGGAGGCAGCGTATGTGATGATATAAAAACAGCCATCCTCATAATAAGCATTCACCGTTCTCACATACGGGATGTTTTGGTCCGTAGTGGCAAGTGACAGTAAGGTATCGTGCCCAAATCTTTCATCCATTATCTTCTCCGCTTCCTGCGGGAATTTTTCACTCATAAACATATTCCTCCTTAATATTTACATCAACAGTATGTTTCGCCGCAGCAATATAGCGTTTGCTCTGAGGCAGGAATGCACATTCATTTTCTTCCCTTTCAATTCCCTGACGGAAAACTCTTAACATTTCTTCTTTTGCATCTCCTTGTACCACAATATACTTCCAGGGCTGTCTGTTTTTAGACGAAGGCGCTTTCATTCCGCTTTGGATAATATCTGTCATATCACTTTTTGATATGTCACTTGCTAAAAATTTTCTTGTGCTCCGCCTTTCATAAATTGCAGATATCATATTAACTACCTCCTGACTTATCGTTTCCAGTCTGGCTATCGACAAAAAACGAAAGCTTTTAATCATTCAACAAATAATATTCTGTCAATATTTTTGCTAAGGTTTTTGGGTTTTCTTCATTTACAACATGACCAGTGTTTTCAATAATTTTCAATTCTGCGCTTTTTATGTTTTTTGACAAGTAATATGCTGATTTTATGTTCGCGCTGTCCTTCTTTCCGCAAATGATGAGAGCAGGGCACTTCATATTATTCACTCTGCTGGTGAAATCCAAGTCCTTCATAGAGCTTCCTAAAGCAAACGTGCCCTTTTTATCAAATGCCATAGTTTCAAAAATAGATTTTGGTAAAAATCTGAAAATTATATTTTGAATACCAAATGCTACCTTTGGAATCTTATGAGGCGTACCAATCAAAACTAAAGTTTTTACCTTTTGTGGAAAATCCAAAGCATAGTTCAACGCTAAAATGCCACCCAATGAAATACCACACAAATGAATTTTCCCGTCAATTCTGTCGCAATATTTTACAAATGAGGAATATAGATTTGCATAACTTGCTTCTTTCCCTTCAAGGATAGTAAATAGATCTGGGCACATGATATCCTCATTGCTTGTCATATAAGAAATAGTTGTTTTCCAACTTGTCGCTTTATGTCCAGAACCGTGAATCAGAATTTTTGTCGTCATAAGTCTCTCCTTCAAATTAGGAAGTTACTCTAAATATCAGTAACAAAAACATCTGGAACACCTCTATGCGACAGTTCCTGTTTTTGTATATCTGATAACGGAATTTCACATGCTTTATTCGGTGAAGGATCCGGGGCATTCATCCATAATCCAAAAGCCATCGCACGTTTTGTTTGTTTTGGATCTATTTTTTTGCCATCTTCTTCTCCACGTCCTTCTATTTCCTGTTCGGCCTTCTCTTAATGGCTAATAGTTGCATGAAGTCTCCAAACAAAGATGTATCAACAGGCTCAAACATCAGCCACTTTCCATCGTGATAGGTTTTTGAGTCATCGTAGATCTTCTGGACGCTTTCCGAATACTCATTTCGGACGGATTCAAATTTCACTCGCTCGTCCTTTCCCAGTATTACCATAAAGCCAACACAATTCTCCCTTGCGTATAGAGCGCAGAGTGTTTTTCCTCCTCTGCGGTATTTGTATTCATAGGTCCATGCCTTGCCGCCGCTGTTCCAAATGCAGTCCATATCGTACATTTCATCAATCGCAGCGCATAGCTTTTGCCACACGTCATATAAAGACTGTCCGATTAAAGCGGTCATATCGTCCATATTTGGTATTTTATTAAGCATATCTGTTTTTCCTTCTTTCCCATATCTCTTTTACTAATCTGCAAACCCGCTCTTAGGGTTTTGCTTATATAATAATCCTTAAAAATTTTATTTTATCATAGTTTTGCCTACATCTCCACTCTTACTATACACGACTATATCCAAGATTTATCCTTTTTTTGTCCAAGTTTAGTCCTACCGGAATTTCACGCAATTCTTTCTGGAGGCGGTGTGCAAAACGGATTGTTTTCACCGTACCGCCTTTCTCCCTCCCATCGTACACAGCAATCACGCGGTCTGAATGCTCGACCAAATACCGATTGCGCTGTAAGTAGACGTTGGGCTGATATTCCTCTTGAATTACCACCATCTCAGAGCAGGCACTCAGCAAAGCTCTTGTTTGTACCCTGTGATTCAAGCCTTTCACACGGCCACGGTATGGAAGCACTGCAATCAGTTTTAAGTTCCTGTTTTCTTTCTGCAGTTCCAAAACAATCTCAGCAAAATATTGATCCACACCATCTGCAAAACCAGACAGAAAGACAGTGAATCCGTCCTTCACTGCTTTTTTTATTTCCTGATGCAGAGCCTTCTTTATGCTGTTAATCTCTTTATCAGGCACATCCCTATGCCCGGTAATACAACATGTCTTTCCTTTCATTGTATCTCCCTCGTTCGATAGTTTTATTTTTTCATTTTACCTAATTATAATAGATTTATTTTTTTAGGTCAACGTAAACACCCCTTTTATTTTTGCGAATAAATCATATATGTGAGGTACAATCTATTAGAGAATGGGAGGTAAAGGCAATGTATGAAGATTTCGTCCCGGAACGGCTGGCAAAACTGCGATTACAAAAGGGTGTATCTGCACGCGACATGTCATTGTCATTGGGACAGGCAAACAACTACATCAATAACATCGAAAATAAAAAGTCACTTCCAGCCATGCAATCCTTTTTTTACATCTGCGAATATTTGGGCGTAACACCGCGGGAGTTCTTCGATGAAGGAAATCCTTATCCGGAGGCTCTGCAGGAATTTATCGAAGAGGGAAAGAAACTGGATCCCAAGTCGATGGCTTATCTCCTCGGCATTATGAAGGAACTGAACAGCAAGAAGTAAAGCGGCCACGCCGGTTGGCTGCTTTTTTCTTACTATTATCTTCTATGTGCTCCTAGATTGTTCCTCGTAATATCCCATATTTATTCTTTTTCATTTATAATGTCAAAACTACACTGCTACCCAATTCAAATACAGCCTATTTCATAATGTCTGTTTTCGTATGAAGCGGAGTAAAAAATCTTATGGCCAAAACAATCTCGCCACAATATCCTCTTGCTTTACAAAAGGATCTTCCCAGTACCTCGAATCCAGTGAATGCTCCGCATTATCTCCAAGAACATAATAACTGTTTTCCGGTACTGTCAGACTGACTCCGTTATGCTCTACCGATTCCCCCTCCGCCGCTGCAATACGCTTCACCAGCAGCTTCCCGTCATGATAGAAAATAATGATATCGCCTATTTCAAGTTTGGAGAAAATCCGAGTTCCAACGATATAGCTGTCTTTTTTCAACGTCGGTTCCATGGACTCTGTTGGCACATAACCCAACAAAAATACTGCCTTAAATAAAATCAGCGTAATGGCCATAATAAGAAATGGAATCAGCCATATCCGAATATTCTTTTTTCTTATATTCATAATTTGCCTCCAAAATAAAAAATTGGGATGCTGAAAACCAAACAAGGCTGTCAGCATCCCTTATGTTCTGCCCGTCATCATTCCAAGTGATAGGCATCTGCAATCTGTGCAAACTCCGGCCGGCTCTTCAAAAACTTCCGTGCCTTGGATACCCATGCACACACAAGCTTTGCCGAAGCATCCATTTTTTCTCCAATTTCGCTGCTTGTATACCCCTTCGACATCATGCAGATAGCATCAATGCCTTTCCTAGTGGAAGGCGGTGCATCAGCCTTTGCCTGTTCGAGTGCCCGTTTGATATCCATGCGGAAATCCGACAGCTCCTCTGGGTTTTCCTGTTTTGCAGCAATGTACGGCATCACATCACAGGTGGTCTCCTTCGTCTGCCGCCTGGTTGCATAAATCATGGCATCACAGATTTGGTGCCAGATCAAACGGTAGGCATAGGTCGAAAACGTCCCGCCTTTGTCTGTTGACGCTGCTTTACAAAGCCCAATGCAGCCGATCTGGAAAAGATCCTCGTAGGAATACATACCCACCTGATATGGAGGCTGCAGCTTATCCCGAATCACCTTATGTATCAGACCGATATTCTTTTCAATCTTTTCCCGTTCTTTCTCAGTCAGTGTCATGAAACCGCCACTCTCCCTTCTAATGCCTGAAACCGGCACCTGTTCTTTCTGGATTTCTGGCGCTCCAACAGCCTGCGACTCTCCTCAATGACCTGCTTGCAGTAATACTCGCCCAGATAACCGATATGTGCCTCCGATAATGGTGCGCAGATCAAATCCGCCAGCCACTGATAGGCGTCCTGTTTGCTCATCATTCCAGACTGGTGCAGCTGGTCAAAATAATGATGTGCGGTTCGTCTGAGAGTGCGAAGCTCATGATTGGCCAGACTTCCCACCGGGATATTGGTTCCGGCATGGACACGGACATAGGCATCGCATTCCGGATAGTGACTGCACACATAGAGCATGGTGTTTTTACTGTTATCATGATAGATTCCATCAGCACTTCTATAAATAACCGGGCTGCCACAATAAGGGCATCGCATGGAACCTGCCTGAAATCCCTTTCTTTTCTTTTTTTGTTTTTTCATCGTCTTACCTCCGTTTGGATAAAAGAAAAAGCCGGAAGGTCTGCAAAAAAGCATACAGAGCCAAGGCACTGGAATTTCAATGTCTCATCCAGCAAATTGACTCTGTAAGTATTTAAGCAGCCTTCCGGCCTTAATATTCAATTGACTTGCGTTGTTGTGGATCCGCTCAGTGCGCAGAATCCGTAACGGTTCCCTGATTCCCTTGAATCAGGTCTGACGCTATACCACAAACGTACCGAGAGCCTGAACGCAAGCCCCTGCCACGGTTATAGTATAGCAAACAAAAGTCTACATGTCAAGCCTTATAGGAATATTTATTTTGATTTTTGTATAAAATTATTCCTTTTAGGGTTTTTCGTGTATTTTGGACTCAGTCTGGGACTAATCATCCTCATATTCATCTTCATCCTCATACTCCGCATCACTTTCTCTGCGTTTTTTCATCACCCGCATTACGACCAGGCTGCCGACGGCCAAGACCATGCCGCCTGCAAACAATACCAGATGAAGGATTGGGATACCGGCAACTGTGCCCTCTGTATCTTGCCCGCTATTTGATTCATTGCTTTCCTGTCCCGCATTGCTCTCATTTTGCGCTTCCTCTGTTGTGGCAGGGGCCTGCGTCGCTTCTGGGGCAGATACGGATGAATTCATACAAGTCAGCACATAAGATTTGCTGCCGCCCAGTTCCATTCTCAGAACACCATCTTCTCCGACGGCTATGGTACCGGGATACAGCCCGGAATCCGTTTTCAGCTGAAACTCTACGCCAGCCCAGTCTGCACCAAGCTGAATCTCCAGTTTCTCAGGCTCTATGACCTGCATTTCCGTCCCATCTGTCCCCTGCGGCTCCGCATAGATCGGCGTAACCGGAATACAGAGGATACAGATGAGAGAGAGGACTGTCAAAGCCCCTTTTAACAATTTTTTTCTCATGGTCATTACCTCCTAAAATCAGAATCGGGCAGAAAATTCCTGCCCGACTCCTTTATGTTCATTTACATATTCTTACTCTGCTGTCTCTGCCGTTTTCTTTCTGCGCTTTTTTGCCCAGAAGATGCTTGCACCAAGTCCAGCGGTGCTGGCGGCAATCAAGCCAACCCAAATCCACGGGTTGAAGTTATCGCCTGTCTTCGGCACATCCACAGTGACTTTATCGTTATGAACATTCACCGTCAATGTTTCATCTTTCACCAGCTCTACCGTTACCGGATCCGGACGCTTGTAGCCTGCACTGACACTGTCCTCCACTTCAGTCACAGTATACTTGCCCACACGCAGGTTCTCGATAAAAATCTCACCATTTGCATCAGTCTGGAACGTCTTGTCATAATTATCACCGACAATGCGGAAGCTGAAGCCTTCCACTTTTCCATCGGAAGAAGTCTTGACAATCTTTAAGTTGCCTCTGAACGCCTGATTATAGAAGCCCTTGCCGGCCTCATTCTCGACTTCATAGGTCTTTCCATCGGTGTCAATCATGATATAATAGGTATTTTCATCAAGATAGAAACCGTCCGGAGCTGTCTTCTCTCTGATGAGCACACCGCCGTACAAGAGATCTTTCATCTCATACTGACCGGGCTCTGTCTCTTCCATTACACCAAGCAGCTCATCCTCTTTATCAAGCTCTTTGTTACCGTTGGTATCACGATATACCTCAAATACTGCACCGCTGAGCTTGTTCTCCGGATAATCCTTGTCAAACTTGGTCAGATGCAGGTTTCCGCGGATAAACTCATTGGTGATTTCCACTTCGATTACCTGCGCGTCTTCGTTAATTACGACCGGGAACTGCTCTGTGCAAAGCACGAAACCTTCCGGCTGCTCGATCTCCCTGATGATCCATTTTCCGTATGGGATATCGTTGAAGGAGAAGGCGCCATCTTCCGCAGAAGTCGTTACAAGGATTGAATTCTCCTCCGTAAACTCTGTAACGGAAGGTGCAAACAGGCCAATCTTGGCGCCGCTTAGTGCGTCTCCATTTTCATCAACTTTCATGCCGGATACAGAGCCATAGATCAGCTCATTGACAATGGCTTCGCCATCGTTGGCCTTCACCGTAATAACGGCGTCCTCCTGACTGCCGTAGGAGAATGTGATCGGATACTTCTCATCGCTCAAAATATAATGGGCGTCGGTGCTGTGCTCCCTCAGGTAATAGCTTCCAAAAGGAAGGTCCGTTTTAACCACGCCGTTGCCGTCTGCATCAATACAGACAACCTCAATGAGGCCGTCTGCCGGGATAACCGTGTCATCTGCTGCAGTAATGTCCTCCGCCGCATACAGGCCAAATGTGATATTGGTAAGCTCATTGTTATTGCCGATGCCAAAGATCTCGTTCACCTCAAGCATCTTCTCCAGACTCATCTGGACTTTCTGACGTTCATTGTAGAAGCCCGAAGAAACTTCTGTTACGTCGATCTCCTGGCCGGCATATACAAGCTCTACCTGCTTGCTTTCCTGATTGAGTACCATACCGAAAGGCGCCTCGGTCTCACGAATCTCATATTTCCCCAGATAGAGCTCCTTACTGGAGGCAATTCCGTTTCCGGCGGTCGTAATGGTATCGACTACATCGCCTTTTGCGGCTCTTAAGGTTCCGTCTGGCGTATAGATGTCTTCCGCTGCACGGATTTCATAGGTTGCTCCCTCAAGTCCGCGGATTTCATAAACAGGCTGGTACATAATCTCTGCGCCATCCTTATCCACACCGTCCATTTCCGCAACGGTAGCAAAGACCTCGCCGGTTTTTGTGATATGGATGATGCCCTTCTGAGGCATATTATGCTTTTCGACCACGACCACATCCTGTGTGCCGTCTACCGTGAAAGGCACCGGCTCACTGTCCAAAACATAGCCAAAACAGGTTTCCTGTTCAATCAGCTCATACTGGCCGTAGGAAAGCTCACAGGGGAGCATCAGCCAGCCCTCATCATTGGTGAAAAATGTGTCGATGGTAACAGGTGTCGGATAATACACTGTCTGGGAAATAATTTCTCCTGTGGACAGGTCTCGTACCTGGAAACCGACTCCCGCTGCAGGAATAATTTTTCCAGTTTCTGCATCATGCTTCTCCACGCGGATAAAGCTTGACTGGGTCAGGTTGTTTAGGATATAGGAATACGTCTGCTCATTAGATCGGATAAACACCGTGAAATCCGGAATAAATGCCTGTCCCTCCATGCCCTCAGTCTGATGGACAACATATCGGCCATAAGGCAGATCTTTGGAAATGGCAAACCCGTCTGCATCGGTAATCAGCTCGTCTCGCTCCGCTTCGCGGGCATTTTCAAAGTTGCCTGCGCTGGCAAGGTAAATCTGGAACTTGGCACCTTTCTCAGGCTGTTCGATTATACCTTCATGTCCAGATGCTTCGATTTCGTCCATAGGAACCGGGTCCGGCTCATAAGGATTCGTTTCCGGTTCAGTTTCCGGGACAGCACTTTCTTCTGTACCGGATTCTTCAGGTTCCTGAGCCTCTTCATCGCTTACTTCAGGTTCTGTGTTTTCTGTCTCGGTCTGGGCATCGTTGCCGCTTACAGTTTCCTCAGTCTGGACATCAGCGCCGTCTACGGATTCTTCAGGCTGGTCGTCCACGCTTACGGCCGCAAGCATTACCATACCCGCTTCCTGTTCTCTTGCTGCAGGTGTGCTTTCAGGATCCTCCAGTTCTGAATCAATGTGTTTGATCAGGCGGATACAACCCATGATAACCTGTTCCGTAACATTTATCGGAATTTGGTTCAGTTCAACCGTAAAATTACCAGGTTCTGCCGGAATCGGATAAATGGTCTCATCCAAAAGATATCCCGGAGAAGGGCTGATTTCACGGAGCGTCCAGTTAGAATCACAAATGAAATAATCACTGATAAAGGAGCCATTGGCATCTGTTGTGTAAGAAGCGATTAACTCATCGCCCTGATACAGACCGTACACCGCCCCTGCCAGACTGGCATCGCCCTGAGCATAGCCGGTTACGTGGTCCGTTTTGACCACTTCAACCCGGAATTTTTTCAGGATATTCTCGAAGTTTCTCTTTGTCACCTGTTTCCACTGAATCGGCGCTGTCTGATTGTCCGGTACGACATAACGGATTGCCGTATCGACTTCTTCCACAGTGTAAGGTTCATTTCCGCTGATCAAGACATTTTCAAATTTCGCTACACCGGAAGCATCTGTTATGGCATACTCATCTACGGGCAAACCTGCGAGGGATGTGCCAAATAAATGGAATGTAACGCCTTCCACGAAATCATCTTCTGAAGATTTGATAACCTCCAGAGAGCCGCGCTTGAGCTTATTGTTAAATGTTACCGTTGAAGTCTGTCCGCTGGCAATAGTGATTTTCTGAGTATCCTGCGGCAGATAGCGGTCTATCGACTGCTCTGTTACTGTATAAGTCCCAGGCATCAGCTGGATATCCACTGTACCGTCTTCCTTTGTGGTTACAGTCTTGTCCACACCATTACCGGAAATATGGAAACTGATTCCGGATACCACGCCGTCTTCTGATGTCTTGCGGATGCGCCCGGTACCATAGGTTTCCGTATCAATCTTCATGTAGAATACTACCGGATCATCGGCGCCGCACATCATCGTCTGGAAACCGACGCGGCCCCAGATCAACATATCGTTTTTCACCCCAGGCACATTCTTCTGCACGCTGATGGATACCGGGCTGGTAATCATTTTGCTACTGGTGAAGGTATACTTGTTTCCGGAACGGCTTACCGTAATCCCATCACTGCTGCTGAATTTAAGATCTGCCATCGTATTATTGGTATCTGTTAGCGTGAGGGAGTATTTCTTGGTTGCCGGGTCATACTTTAGCGTATGTACCTGTGCAGAACTGCTTTTGCCCGATGCAAAGCTCGGAATGGTCGTATGCTGCGACATCTGACCTAAAATCCAGTTATAGCACTGTTCCGCCGGGCGGCCCTGAATGGTACGCAGGTAGTTGTCCGCACGGATACCTGCCGAATTGGCGTGCAGATCCTGCGGGCTGGTTCTGAGCTGCTGCTGGTATTCCCACAGAAGAACCTGTGTAGCCACCGCATAGTCATCCTCGTTAGCGCCTGACACAGGAGAGCTTTTCCCCGGCTGCCATCCATACACGCTGGTCAGCATAATACCATACTGGGCGCTGTAAGGGAGGTTCTGAAAATATGCGCTGTTCTTTCCGCTCTGGGATCTATATCCATTATCAGATGTACCGTAATTAATGCCAGACTCAATACAATACACGAATCGGCTCTCTGAACCATTGGAAATCATGTATTTCTTTCTGGCATTTCCGGCAGAGATGGTTTGCACGGAAGTATTGCCATCGCTGTCATACACCAGAAAACTGTATGAACTTGCGGAATAATAATAGTTTCCGTCCGCGCTGACATAATAATCGCCATAAAAGGAGGATACGGTCTGTCCCTCCGATGGTGTAAAAGCAAAAACCGTCGTCGGTATCAAGCCGATGACGGTCAGGAGACTTAAAAATGCGGCAAGCAGGCGCTTGCCTTTTTCTTTGATGATCTTCTTCATTAAGGTTTACCTTCCTTTCAATTTTGGGCACAAAAAAAGCTCCCCGTATCATACAGGGAGCCAGGCTTATGCTTAGTATAGAAAATAAAATGTATAGCTTCCTCCTCCGTTGTCCCGCACATAAATGGTAAAACAGGTAATCTGCGTGCCTCCATAGGAAGCAATGGTAGACGGCATAGAGGTTACATAGTTTTGAAGCACCCGTTTCAGGTTACTGCCCTGAAAGGATTCAGACGCTGTTACCGGAGAAGCCCAGGAACAGGTATCCGGTGTGCATGGAATCCCATCATCATCCGTAATATGTGTCAGACCCATGGACTGCCCAAGTGCAATAAGCTCTGAGCGTATGGCTTCTACATCAAACGCATAATCATAGATGGTTTTCGGAGACTCCGGTTCGACAGCAGATACAGGAGTTTCTTCCTGCTTCGGCTCTGCCGGTGGTTCTGTGGGTTTGGGTGGTTCCGGTTGTTTTGGCTCCGGCGTGGCCTGTCCATTGCCTGCGGCAGGCTGCTTTGGTTCGGGAACATTTTCCTCCGCCCGGTTCTGCGTCTCTTTCCCAGACTCAGACTTTTTATCCATTTCATGAACCGGATCCGAAAGGGATACCTCCTCTTTTGCCTCACTCTGGGAAACTGGTTTTGGTTCCTCTATTGGAGCAGTCTCCTTCAGGTCCTCATCTTCAGATTCTTTTTCTGTCTGAGACTGAGCGGTATGTTTACTTTCCTGCCCATGGTCATCCGAAGTACCCACATCTTTGGAACAGGCCGTAAGTGCCAGAAACACTGCCAGTACCACAAATAATACGCATTTTTTCATGACGCATTCCTCCTTTTGTCGCTTTTACTTACATTACACGACTGAGTATGGAGAAATACAACGCATCTTAACCCGCAAGCTTGTAGAACCCACGGTCCGCCTCATCGACGCACCGGTCAAGTATCTCAAAAAAACGCGGTGCATCCAGTTCTGCGTCAAGCCACTGGGTCGCACGGTATGAATAGCAACCGACCTCATCATTGATGGCATGGCTGCCAAGGATGCTGTGCAGATTCAGCTCGTTTGTCATCTGCCTCTGTCTGTCAGTGCTCGGTTTCTCAAGTGCCTTGGCCAAACAGAACACCAAAAGTGGATGAAGCTCAGAAAACGAAATCTGCAGATAATAATCCCGGTATCCCGCCATCAGGGATATGTCGTCCTGACTTTCAATTTTGAGTTCGGACAGGATCATCTTTCGGGTATGCTCGGCAATTTCTTTGCGCTTCTTCTGCTCAGCCTGACTGAGATCACAATGGTTCATGGATTTCCTCCTTTCTCTCAGATTGAGTTTCCTATACTATCTGGGCGCTGCGATATGGGTGATGGCGCCCCAGATTCGGTTGGAATCATGGTTGATTCCCAGTATGCGTACTGTTACTCTCGACCCTCTGGGCGGGCGGCCGCGCTTGGGGTAACTGCACAAGCAGTCGATGCCGCCGTCCAGCGCCACAAATACGCCGTTGGTGTCCACCATACTGACCGTACCCACATAGCGATTGCCGACGGAATACCTGCGCAGCGCTTTTTCATACGGGTTCTCACCAGACTGCTTGACCGAAGCTGTTGCCTTGACATGGTTCCGGTCGCTCCTGTCCACCTCCAGCACCTTCACCAGGATACGCTGCCCCGGCTGGAAATGGGCCGCTGCGTCCATCCACCTCTGATAGCTGAGTTCTCTGAGTGGAATATAGATCTCCAGACCGAACAAGTCCACAAAAATGCCGGCACGAATCACCGACACGATTCTGGCTTCTGCGCACACACCTGAGTAGAGCAGGTTGTTCCCATCCCTGTCCGTACCCAGATAATACTGCTTGCGTTTTGCCTTCATCGCATCCAAACGGCTCGCCGCCGCAATGCCCGATGCCGGGTCGATCCCTTTGACGATATAATCCACCTCCGCGCCCAGTCGCTTGGTAAGCATGTAATGCAGCACGTCCTCCGGAAGCCTGCCGCGATAATCCGCTGGCGGCTCCACCGCTTCCTCTGCAGGAATGATGACTTTGAACTCACCGTGGTAAATGACTGCGAAAGAACGGGAGGGGTTGTCCTCGGGGCGCTCCACACCCTGGATGGTTCCGGTCAGAATGCGGCCGGTTTTCTGGGACTCCAGTAAGTCCAACAAATCGTTCTTTGCTTTTTCTGCATCTGTCTCGACGCTGAGCTGGTCATCAATGGCCAGCACCGGCGAAACCGGTCTAGCAGACGCACGCTTTCTTTTGGGCTTAGGCGCCTTTTCGACGCCGTCGGATGCATTCTCTTCTCCTGAATCCGCTTCTGTGTCAGACTGGGATGGATTTTCCTTGGTCTTCCTACGCCCGCGGGGCTTTTTCACTTTCTCCGGCTCAGTCTGGGGGGAGCCCTCTTGGGGAGTAGTTTTGTCCGATGCGTTTTCTGAAGAGGTGTCGTCTTCGGCACTCTCCATATCCGTCTGGGAAGATATTTCTTCTGCCGACTCCGAAGGCGGCTGCCCGTCATTTGTTTCCATATCAATCTGGGAGACGGGAGCTTCTGCCGCTTCTGCATCCCTGAATTCCTCTGAAGAGGCGCCTTCTGTTGAAGTTTCAGAGTCAGTCTGGGGCAGTGCCGTATCCGGGGAGCTGTCTTCAGGCTGGGACATCTCCTCAAGCTCCGGATTCACATCAGTCTGAGGGGCTGCTTCCTGCAGAGCTTCCTCCTCAGGGAGCAATTCTTGTTTTTTTGTTGCCATAGTTAGTACCTCCTGTAAAATTAAAATTCAGCCGGCGGTTTTGCCGAACTGTAAAGACTTTTTTTGCGTGCCGGCTTTTTCTCCGGCTCTGCCACTGGGACAGGTTCACTGAGTATCGGTGCCGTAAATATTGTTGCCGGCTGGTAATCCATGATGGATGTCCTCACAATCCGCTTCGACATGGGATGTTTTGTAAAATCCAGTTTTGTGAGCTTCAAGAGGTTACAGCCTCGTATGACGCAGAGCATTTCTTCGTTTGGAAGCCGCAGGACCTCATCCGGAGTCAGAAGTCTTCTCCGTCCCTGTCCCTCAGTATGACGATACTGGGGAATGACCTGAGCGATTGCAATGGTTTGCCGCACTGTCATAGTAGAATTTACCTGTACGGACATATCCCCTGATCTTGCCGAGATATACTCAGCCGTAACCTCGTCGGTACATCCCAACATCAATTGGATATCGCAGTTGCCGATAATCTCGGCCCACAGGTTATTGGGATACCGGTTCTGTAACTGACCCAAGCTCTGCACTGCCAGCATGACCCGGATATCTCTGGAACGGACAACCGAAAGAGACCGGGCAAAATCCGACCCGTCTTCTGCACCACCAATGCGGCCCACATTGTTAAACTCATCCAAGATTAAATTTACAGGCACATCGCAGCGGCCATTTCGCCGACTGTCTGCATACCGAGTCAGTTTGATAAACATGAACGAAAAAAAGAGCGATGACAGGAATGCCATAGTGGCGTCCTGGTCGCTCAGGATAATATAATATGCACATTTGTGTCTGGCAGGGGAAGTCAAATCAATGTCAGACTGACTTGTGATCCGCTGTACCGCCTGGTTCTGCAGCACCTGCAGCCGTGTGCCGAGTCCTAAGATAATGCCAGATTTCACGGTGTCGCTGGACTGAGCGAATAAATTAAAAGGCGCCCTTGCCGGATGATCAAGCGGAAGCTTGTCAAACATTGCCGTCAGCTGCCGCTCGCTGTTCTGGGTCAGGAGCTGATATACTGCAGTAAGGTGTTTCATATCGGGACTTCGGGTTCTGTCCTGGTCTACCAGAAGAATCAAAGACTTCAACAAGTTTCCTTCTCCATTGTCCCAAAAATGGTCACCTTTGCCGGAACTGGTATTGCCGATAATGACGTTAGTGAGCACCTGCGCCATCAGGGTATCGCCGTTTAGGTCTGACATGCAGTTCCACGAATCCCCATGCTCAGGCGTGACCAGGTTAAAAATTTTTACCTCGTAGCCTGCCTGCCGGTACATCTCTGCCGTATCGGCATATAATTCTGCCTTACTGTCCGTGATAATCACAGACTCACCACGTTTCAGCGCCTGAAATAATGAATTCCGGATAACAGCGCGCGATTTCATGGTACCCGATGCACCGAATATGGCGATATGCCGATTAAGTCTGGTGTCCTTCGGCATACAGACCACTTTTCCCTTATACTCACCCAGAATCGTCCCTTCTGCTTTATCGACGGAAGACACCTCCAGCACCTCGTGCATTTCTTTTTCTTCCATCCACGAGGCGGTTCCGTAAATTCCGGTCTTGCTTTTGGTGAAACCTCTGGGGTCATAGCTTTTTCCGTCAAACTTATCATGAAGCTTGACATATGCAAAGACTCCTCCTCCAAGAATCAAGATTCCGAGCAATCCTTTCAGCCCGTCTGGGGTAAACGCCATTGGGAAGCACACCACAGGGTTCCAACTGACTGGTTTCATAGCCGCTTCACCGGCAAGCCCATCCGCCTGCATCCAGGCTGCGTAATTTGAAAACAATTGGCCAAGCATTCCGCCAAGATAGAAAAACGCTGTGCATCCCAGTATGACAGCCATGGTAATGCCGACTGTCCTTTTTTTATCTTTCAAACAAATTCCTCCTCTCTGGGCAAAGCTCCGCTTCCACCGAGTCCATTCCGATGGTTTTGATGCTGGCAAGCCCGCCCAAGTATTCCCGGAGGAAGTGCGTCTGGTGGGGAAAGCATAGAACCTCAAACCGTCCGGTTTGGTTTTCAATTGCATCCCGAAAGCGAATGAGTCTTGCAATGTCCCCATCCAGATGCGATAAGATATTTACGCCATTCACACAGGCGTCGTATTCAAAAAGCCCTCGGTCATAGGATCTGACCTCAGGCTCAAATAAAAGTTCAAGGAGCTGCGCTTTCCAATCTGGTGCAGAAAGAAGACGCAGCTGCCGGATGCCGTCCCCGTTCATTGGGATAAAATGGACATGGCGGTAAATGGAATCGAATCGAAACTCCAGCCGTCTGGTTTTGTCTGATTCTAACAGGGTTCGCAGCGCTGTCTCTCCAGACTGGCCAAACAGTATCGCTGAATCCACCTCCAAAATACCGGCATTCAGTCTTGCCAGCTCGATCAGACTGTGGAGGGCTTTATACTCACCCATGCCGCTCCACTTCATCACGGCATCCCTCGTATTATAAACGGCATAACATCTGCCGGAAGAAAATAATGCGCCGGCCATGCGGGTGAACATGGTCTTGTTCATCTCCGCTTCCCCAACTTTCTTCAGATCCTTAGCCAGATAAAAACAGGGCGTACCATGCACAACCTGCAGAATCTCCCTGTTCTGAAGCCTGGGGAGAAGATATGGCCTTGCCTCCATACCGGCTTTCAGGAACATCGCCGCAGCTTCCGCAACCCGGTGGTTCCTGTCCCGGTGTGATACGTCTCCTGGAAAGCGGTGTCCCCAGAATGAATCCATATAATATCCATGCACACCCGGATGCAGCCATTCCAGTATGGGAAGCGCACCCTTGTAGAGCCGTATGGTCTTGCCCGCCCCTTTCCCGGATACGGTCAGGAGGCGGCAGGTGATTTCGTCACCGGAATTGAAATTACGAATCGTCTGAAGCGTAGTCAGTCTGGAAATAAGAGCCTTATAGACCCGTTCACTCCCAAGCAGAGAGAGGCTTTTGAATGGGAACTCCCCCACAAATGAAAGGAGCGTGATGATCTGCCAGACCTGACTGCCCGGGCGGAAATGAACCATAGACCCTCACCTCCGCTCATAAGCATTTTCCGACAACATGACTGCTCTCTTTGTCGGAATTTCCGGCGTAATGACGCCCCCAAACTGCTGCTATACTGGGCTTTTTTGCCCTCTCAGAAGATATGTATTTTTTCTCCGCCCGAAAAGCATCGTTTTTACATATGTTTTTTCGGTTAAATTTACCTTTTTTCATAGAGCAGTACCCCCTCATCCGGTATCCCGGTTTCCTTTACCAGCCAAATGGGGAAGTCCCATTTTGGCACTACATAAACCTCAGTCCGGTCCTCCGATCCTTCTGCGCTGCAGTAATAATGAGAGCAGACCGATGGGCCATCGTCCGTCATCACATACATGGCTACGATATCCGAAACCATATTGATTTCAATGTTGTCATGATCCCGCTTTTTTCTTTCGGGTCTGGCTTTGTCATATACATGACGATAAATCAGGATACCGTCCCGATACCGCACAGGAGGCTGCTTTTCAAAAAAAGCCCGCATAGCAGGATATAAAAAAGAGCGGATATAATCCGCCGACCCACCCGACTTTTTCGGAAGCAAAGCCGGGATGCGGAGACAAAACCAGCCCTCCGCCGTAAAACCGATTTCTACGGGAATACAATCCTTTATCCGACGCTCTACCTCAAGCTTTGCATTCGGCACACCGGTGTAAGCGGGAAGCGTCCGTGTCAAAAGAACCAGCCGCTCCGCTGTTTCTTCCATATTAAGTGAATGCAGATAAACTTCATAAGTGCTCCCATTTTCACAAAACCATTGTATAGAAGCAAGCTGCCCCTGCAATCGCTTTTCCAATCTCACGATTTTACCCATCGTGTCCAGAAATTTTATCATCGCTCACCGCCTCCTCTGAATAGAAAGTAACCCCTGGCTCCTCATCCCCCTGAAAATCCACAGTTGCAAACAAGCAGGGTGCATGAGGAAGCCGCATCCCGTATGCCATAGAGATACGGGGAAGGACAATAATATACTTCAAATCCTCCTGAGGTTGGAGCAGTTTCAAAAGATTCTGCTCGCCTTCATATAACACCACGATTTCGTAACCGATATTCTCCTTTAAGAAAAAAAGCTGAGATGGATAAACCGCCGGATAATGCGCCATTGGGTCAACATAATCAATGAATTTCAAAAGAACCCATACGGCAAGAATAGTCCGCTGATCCGGTTTATCCATCGCATCCAGCCCAATATAATAGCCGCTCGACACATCCGCAATCCGCATCTGCTTCTTCAGGTTCCGAAGGATTTTATCTGCGGTCTGGGCTGGCTTTTGCAGCATTCGTGTAATCTGAGTTTTCGGCAAGGCTCCATATTGTGAGAGCCACTTTACAACATACTGCTCATCTTGCAGCAGCATAGGCAACACCTCCTTTTTGTGCGTATTTTTCATAAAATGCGTATTCTACGCAGAATGCGTTTGTTCCTGCTGGCGTTCCTTTAAAAGCGCCTCCAACTCAGCCCGGTCGGTTGTAATCATTTCCTGCTCCTCTTTGGAAGCTTTGATTACAACAGGAACTTTGTTATTGTTAGAGCAGACCAATGCTTCGCCCCTCTCAAACCGGGTAACAGAACGGATCTCTGTTTTGGTCAGTTTCAGCACTTCCTGCACATACTTGGCTTCATCCGGCTCCAGATTCAGAATAATCTTATTCTTGCTGTTATTGATAATCGCACGTCCATACTTGCCATCCTCCAAACCGAAGAAATCGGACAAGTCTTGTGTTGCGGAGACGGCGGCACCACCAAAGCCCCTTATGGTTTTGAAGATAGTTAAGCAGAACTCTGCCGCCATCCGGTTGGAGCTGGCGCCGATCAGCTGCCATATTTCATCAATCATAATGGCTTTCTTTTTGGTACGATCTGCCTTGACCGTATCCCACACGTAATCGAGTGCAATGAACATCCCGACCGGAAGTAATTTGCCTTTCAGTTCCGAAAGGTCAAGCACGATATATTTATTGGACAGGTCCACGTTGGTCTGTTGGTTGAAGCTCTGGGCGGAACCTGTTACAAAGCGGCTGATGATAATAGCAATGCGCTTCGTCATGGGATTTTTCAGCAATTCCTCATGAAGATCCCCGATAATCGGCATTTTTTTCATCTTCGGCGGAGAGACACTGCGACTTACATACAGCGAATCATTGTCGTGTGTGATTCCGAACTTTGCATAAGTCTGAATCAAAGCCTCGTCCAGCATCTGCTCTTCCTCATTGGACATATCCGGAATCAGCAGGGAGAAGAACGTCATCAGCTGCTGAATCTTACGAGCCAGCATGGAATCCATTTCACTGTAGTCAATCTCGTCAATCAGCTCCATCTCCGGAGAGATGGTATGCCGGATCTCCATGATGTTGATGCAATGCGGGGAACCGGGAGCAATCTTGATGAACTCGCCGCCGATCTTCTTGCAGGCCCTGCGGAACTCGTGTCCCTTGATAGGTGCCAGGATAAAACACTGGATCCCCCTCATTCTCATACGAAGCGCCAGAAGCTGCATGGTAAAAGTCTTGCCTGCGCCGCTGGTGCCAAGCAGATTCAGGTTGGCGTTCTTGTTTTTCTTTGTATTGAACAGATCCACGATACACAGCGAATTATTGTGCCGGTTGATGCCCAGCAGCACGCCTGTATCGTCCGACATTTCAAAAGATGTAAACATATAGGCAGAGGCTGCGCCGCTGGTCAGCACATTCCGTTTTGATTTCTTTTCCAGTGACGGCTCAATCTTTAAGAACGGCATCACAGAGCGGAGCGCCGCTTCCTGCTGGAAACGACAGTCGCTCACATACATGTCCATAGACTTTAACATATCCACGATCTGCTGCTTACGCCACATCAGTTCCTCATAGCCTTTGGCGGAAACCGTAACGAATACGGACATATAGAACAAATCCTCATTGTTGTTGGCAATACCATTCTTAATGAAGTAGCCCGCCTGTATGGAATTGGTCAATTCCTCATAGTCGGTGCTGGTATCCTGCATGCTTTTCAGCTTCGTGCGGTTGAGGCGAATGCGCTGTGCTACTTTATCAATTGTCTTACTCCGATTCTCACGCCGCAGTTGCACATCTATGTCAATCCCGTCCCCGGCATTGATGAGTGCCGACATCCATCCTGCCCGTACCATACCCGGATAACCGTTTCCTTTGATAAACAGAAACGAATAATACAATCCGTCCATCACAACATAATTATGATGGGTCAGATCAATGCCGCGCGGCGACAGAAAATGCGCCATGCGGATCGGCGGGATGGGATCCACGCCAATGACCTTATCCTTTGCCGCCATCGTATCCACGACCACACGGTTCACGCGGGAGGAAAACGGCTCATCCACACAAGACCGACGGTTAAAAAACATATATAAAATCTCCGCCGTTGCCTCATCCGGATCTTTTGGCTGGAGAATCGTATTCCCACATTGCAGAAAATAAGCACGGGCATTCTGCTCCGCTGTCTGCATCATGCCATAAATCTGGGAGAAATCATCTCCATCTCCACGGCGGATTTCTTCATACTGGAAAATTAAAAAGAAGCGCCTTGTAAGCGCTTCCCTGCTTCCCACATCCTTAATCAGGCGGATATAACCTTCTCCAAGGTGCCGGCATTCTTCACTTTCCTCTGCTTCCAGTTCTTCGTGAATCATGGCGACGTGCTTATCTGAGTCTGCCTTTCTGGTAATGCTTTTAAACTGAAGCCGCATAGGAGAAATTTTCAGCCAGCTGGCAAAAGACGATATGATATTAAACTGTTCTTCTCCGGAACGCAGCATAAAGTTAATCGGCTCAATTTCAAGAATCCGAATATATCTCCCATCAGTCGTTTCAATAATACCATGCTGGAGACTTTTAACCGGAATGAAGTCCTGGACGAACTCCAGCTTTTCCGGTTTTTTTGCCTTTTTTCTTTGCTGAGCTGCCTTTTTTCTTTTTTCGGAGCTGCTTTGGGTCATATCTATATCCCACCCTTCTGTAATGTAATTTTCTCCTGCTTGCAAAATACCGAATGATGTGTCCTATATACTGAAACAGCGAATCGCCGTCAATACCCATCATGGAAAGAACAGCAAGAGGTAAAAGTGTTAGTGTCATAACGACGATGCGAATCGTTCCGGACATGGGAATCAACATCAATTCCGGATATCCCAAAATGACTAATAATATCCCTGTCTCTACTGCATTCCTCGGCTCCAGCATTCCGCCAAAAATCTTGCCGGAATCTGTATAGTTCGCCGGTATGGCATAAATATTGCTGTACTCCTTTTCATCCAAAATTTCTCACCTGCCTATTCTGTAAATCGTAGCTGTTGTCTTGTATCTGCCCAAACGCAGCGCTTCGTTATGATCCGGCACAAAAATATCCACACGGTGGATGTCATTTTCAATGCCGGAACCACCGCGATCCTCTACGGTATACATGGTTCCGTTTATCATAATCTGCGTGCCAAACGGATAATAGCTTGACATTGCCACCATGCCGCGGGCCGCGTGTTTGCCGCTGGCGGTAATTCCGTCTGCATTACTGCCGCAGCATTTTGCACATGCACAGTAATGGGTGACATCCACTTCTAAAGTAGAAATGGGTGTTCCTGAAATCTCACCCAATACCGGTGCATCGTAATCTACAATGCTAAGACGCCGGTAGGAAAGGCTTCCTTCATAACTTGGCGTATTTAGAATAACGCCCTGTCCACCAGAAGAATGTACCCACATTCGTTCTCCGCTCTCCCCATACCCGGCAAAAATAAGGACATGTCCCCATCCGTCATCATCTGCTAAAAATCCCAAATCACCAGGCAAAAGCTCTGATGCAGAAATCCCATAGGTATTTGGATATTGCCCGTTACAACCTGCACCAATTTCTACACCCACAGCAGTATTAAATACCCATGTACTGAAGCCTGAACAGTCCAGCCCATAAGGACGTATCGTGCCTGTCGTAGAAGATCCTGCAGCTGTTACCAGTCTTGGCGTATTCCATTCATCGTTCCACCCGGGTGCTGACTTACCACCCCAGAAATAAGGAACCTTGCCCACAAGGGACAGAGCGGTGCTCAAGATGTGCTTTCTTGTCGCACTACAGTTCTGCCGGTTCACAAAAGCAATCAGCTCGGCGTCCGTCAGGGGAACCGCCTGTCCGCCGCTCACAGAACCATACAGCGTCCGTTTTAACGCATTCGCCATGTTCTGGATTACTTCGCCATAAGTAAGGTTAAACTGATCGTATTTTGCATTTAGGTCAATGCCAAACGCTTTGGCAACCACTGTATTATCAAATGGATGAATGGTACACTCCAGATATTTGATGATCTCTGTACCTGGGGTCAGTGTTTCCTGCCCGTTAGCCACATAATAGTTTGCCGTGGTTGTTCCCGTAATCTTCCCACCGGAATAAACGGGAATATCCACCGCCACCTCTTTATAGGCATCCACCGTGACAGCCGTATCGCTGCTATGCGCCTCATCCGGAAGATAGTAGGTCTTTGATGTCGTATCATACCGATATTGGGGCGTACCGTTAATCGTCCCGGTCTGCACCTTATTCGTAACTACGGTAAGCGTTATCGGTTTATATGTATAATAGGAAACAGGAATGATGGTCTCTTTTTCCTTTTCTTCTGATGTAACGGGGAACATCTCCCCGGCACAGCCTCTAAGCTTTGATACCATATCATCCTTGCCTGTATTTTGCTGTTGCATGGACGCTGAATAAGCTGCCAGTATATAACAGACATCATATCCGGCGGAACTCTGTGCGTAATTGATAAGTGCATCCGTCGAAAGATCATAATCATATCCACCGTTTGTAATCAGCTGATCCACATGAGAAAGCGATTGGTTATATCCTTCATCTACCACACCAGACACGGCACCTGACATCTCCGTATAGGCTGACATCAGGGTTGCTCCTTCTGTCGGCTTTGTACCATCCAGTCCGAAAATACTGTTTGATACAATCGTCGGCAGGGAAACAATCATGGTAATCAGGAACAACAGAAACAGACAGATACATACCAGTATTTTAAAAAGAGTATGGCGCATTGCCCATGCCGCAGACAGGATAGCGCCCCATGGACCACCTGCGGCAGTGCCGGCAGCGATTTCTGCGGCGGCCTTTCCACCCTCCACACTGGCCTTTACTGTAGCGGCGGCCGCATTAGCCGTAGCCTCCGCACCTTTTGCTGCCGTTTGCTTTGCTGCTTCCTGGCCTGCCTGCTTTGCCGCTTTTGCCATTTGCCCGGCTACCTGTCCATAATTATCAGAGCCATCACCGATTTGCTGTTTTTCTGGCTCAGCCATTGGGTCCACCTCCTTATATCAAGCTGCTGCAAAAGCAGCGTAATTTCAACATGAAATATGCAAAACAGCCGAACCAGCATCTCTCTGATTCGGCTGCCTGCACTTATTTTACCGTTTCCGCCTCGGCGGTTTCATCTCCCCATGGTTGCGGGGTTTTGGCTCTCCAAAGCGTGATGGCGTATTCTTATACCGAACAGTTTCCACAGAGACTGTCCGTACACTGTCACCGTCATAAACCGGTTTGCCATCCTGGTATACCGGCTTGCGTTCCACGGCGGCTTCGCCGCGAATCGCATACCACTGGCCTCCGCGGGCATCTTCAAACACCTGATAATCCCCACGGGGAGCCGCATACTGGGATGTATCGTAGAACATGGTTCCGGATCCATTTTCATGGCGGACCTCAAAATGACCATCCTTACGCCCGGATCCATCCACAGAGGATACCTGCTGTTCATATCCCGGCATAAACTGCTGGAACTGCGCCTGGTTATAGGCAAAAGCTGCCTCGCCCTGCTCAAAGGCAGGTGTTTCTGCGTGCTGCTGCATCGCATACCAGTCTACACCGTTTGCCGACTGCATAATCGTATGCGGCGCATCCGGCTCATCATAGTAGGCACTGTTGTACCACATGGTATTGCCAGACTCGGAGCTTGCCTCGATCACGCCATCGCCAACCGTCCTGAGGGTTGTTCCCTCGGAAGCATCGGGGAAAGCCGCCGCAACCTGCGCCGCTTCTGACGGGCTTCCCATAAATGCCGGCGCATCATAAAATGCACCTGCCCCGGCTCCGCTTGCCATCTGGTACCACTGGCTTCCATCAGAAGCTGTAACCACGGAATGTGGCGCATCTGGTTTCTCAAACTGTGATGCGTTATACATTTCAAGCGCTGTGCTCTTTCCATCTGCACCAATTGAAGTTGTACTGATCTGACCTCCTGTAATCTGGGTGTCTTTCAGTTGGTGGCCCTGCAGCTGGGGCATATAGCCCGCAAGGCTGCGGTCTGCAATGTCCCCGGCAATTGTCCCGGAAACACCAGGATTTCTTGAAGCTACAGAAGAAATGGAGTCTCCTGTAAGAGTAGCGCCATTACGTGCCGCCATGCCGCCAAAGGCACGACCGACAAAACCGATGCTGCCACCGGCACCCATACGGCTTCCGCCATCCACAACTGCGTCACGGACAAAAGAATTTGGCTTGAAGCGTGATGCGAACCCGGAAGCAAATCCGCTTGCGGCTGCACCCGTTCCGGTTGCAGTGCTTGCACTATGGAACATACTGCCTGCATTTTTCACACCGCCTCCCACGCCGCTGATCACCCGCGCTGCCATCAAAAGCTCCATACCCATGCTGGAACCGGTCTGGGCAACATTCAGCCCCATGGCCGCCAGGTAGCTGTCAAACTTCTGCGCCGTCTTCAAAAATGCCAGCGCACAGAACAGCCAGAGAAAAATACTGCCCTGACCTGTGGAGAGCGCACCGCCATTTCCGATATACTGTCCCATGGAGCTGTTAAAGCCCCTGAGGAACCATACATTCATCACCAGCAACAAAAGCTGTGAGCCCACCATACGACACCAGCTTTTGAAAACCGGCGCCGTTGTTTTGGAAGCACCCATAGAAAAAGCCAGAGGGGAGGTGTAACAGAGTACGCCAACCACAATATAGCGTTCAACGGTTTCCAGTAACAGCTTAAAATAATTCCACCCAAGGGCAATCTCTAAAATGATGAGAAGCAGCAGCCCTACCACCGATACGATAGCTACAATCGTGGTCAAACCATTGGACAGCGCCTGTTCCACACCTGCAAAGGTAAAATCCTCTGCCGACATGGTAATCTCCATCAAAGCCGTATATGGCGCACGGGCGATATCCAGCACAATCATGAAAATCGGCTTTGCATAGCCAATCAATAAAGCAAAGATTGAACCTCTTGCCAAAAGCACCCACGGATTTTCTGCCTCTGTGATTGGTCCTCCAAAGACACGGAAAAGCTGCCATACCGTTACAAGGAACAGAATCGCCCATGCTGTGTACTGCATGACCGTAAATGCCTTAGACACGAATGGAAAGTATTCTTCCATCGCTGTCATATCCGTTCCCAAAGCTTGAAGGAACAAACCAGATACCGCATCCATCATCTGTGAAACAATGCTGCTGATCCACGTCACGATTCCTTCAAAAATCCAATCAAGCATCTATTATCACCTCCTCCATCTGCTTTCTCTTTTTTGGTTATCCTGTGTAATTGCCGCCGGCAATGAGGGGTTGCAGATAAGCAACAACAAAACCCAGGGAATTGAGGACAATCCACGTCACTACAATTCGTTTGAGCCAGCTCGTTGCCTCATCGACTGCACGCTGGTTTCTGGAAATCATCCTGACAATCAGCGCAATGGCCGCCGCCGTTACCGCCACAATGGTGCTGATTCCCACCAGCTGGCCGTACACATCCTTCATGATCGTCGAAAAGCGGTTCCAGATTGTGTCCGCCATGACAGGCTGCAGCGAAATCAGCATTGCAGACGCCATACCAACCAGTGACCAGTAGGCGGTCTTCATGCGCCCTCCGCCTCTTTTGATTTGTTTAACCATGCCGAGTACCTCCTTCTTTGATTTTAGGCAATAAAAAATGCCGCTTCTAAAAGCATTTCAGCTTCAGAAACGGCATCTTTGTTTGCCCAATCCCAGTTTGGGATGATACAAGTATAGCACGGCTTTATTCCCCTGTCATCGGCGGAACATATGCCATTTTTGTGCCAATTTGTTTACCCTGAAATTGTCATTCCAAATGTTCAAAGAGCGTCAGCAGCTCCAGCCATACATCCACATCTTCACTGGGCGCCGACCACAGACGAATGGAAAGAATAGAAATTGCCTGCTCACGAAGCCTGTAATAATGCCTCTGTGACAGGTCCAATCGGAACAGTATCTCCTCCAACTTCAGCTTTTCCGGCGCCAGATAGGCCGTATAGATCAGCTGATACAGCTTCTCACCCCGTGTCGGCTCCTTGCGGAGAACCGCCATTGCCTCGTTAAACCGATCCAGCAACAGTCTCGACCTTGCCGCAGCTTCCAGACGGCTCTCCATCCTTTTATTCCCAATGGCCATCTCCAGATCCAGCCTGTCCACCATTCGGTCAAAGTTCTCAAACGGAGCCTCCAGTTCCTGCAAAATCTCCTCCGGGTAACAGCTGAACACCCAAACCATCTTCCGGTAATTCTTGAGAAGCATCTGGGTATTGTGATAAGCATTCCGCTTTTTCTCCTTCTGGGCAGCACGCACCTTTTCATCATCAATTTTTTGATCTCCAAGAATCCCTCGCTTTGTAAGAAGGGAAATAAATGCGTCTGACTGCGCCAATATCCTGTTTTCCTGCTGTTCATACAGCTTTTTTTCATCCTGCTTGCTCATATGTAAAACACTCCTTTGCTATTTTTGTGATATCCACCGGCTCACATGGCCCGCGGATTTTACTCGTTTCAATCACTGCCTGTGTCATATAACCTTTACCTTGGCAGTCATATCCACAATTCTTACAATTCCTACACGGAGAAAGATACGCGCGTATTATAGGGTCTGAAAATGCAACGCGATTTTCAGCATCCTGTATGGCTGCATCTGACAGGTTACTTCCAGTCAGTCTGCGGCTATACCATGTGATGAGCTTATTCATATGCTCATGGTCTGAACCTGACTTCTGCGTATTTGCACCACAAATGCGTATTTTGCCAAGAATACGCATAACTTCCTCCTGGCTTGGAACTGAAACCTCTGATCCTGCCGGATACAGTTTATTAAAAATGAGACAGCCATAAGAGCCTGGAAGGCGGTATAGGGCAAAGACATCCCCATGCTTTTTCATAAACCTCCATACCTTTGTCTTTTCCCAGCCCCAGCGCTGTCCCAAGGTTTCCAATGTGAGTAAAGCCCCGTACTTCCCATACTGGACAGTTGGAGCCATAAAAGAAAACGCATTGTTCGGGTCTTCCCATACGGAATGGCACCAGAGATCCATCCATGCGTCCGATTCCTCAAAGATATATCGCTTCTCCGCAAGACGTTCTGTGATATTACGCGGAAGGCATAGAAAACCATAGCCTTCTGTGGCATAAACAGCGCCCTGCATACATTCCTCTCCGGAACATTTCACTACCCAATCTGTAATTTGATATGTCAGCTTTTTCGTTTTAGAGTCAAGTGTATACTGCACATAACCTAAGCCAGCCATCGTCTGAAGCACTTTCAGAGCCTTCTGGCGGCTTTTTAGACAGAGAATACTCTTTAACCCCACAATGCCTCCGGACCACATTCCGGGGCTTACAGCGTTTATATGCCCACAGTAGAGGGCTTGTCCCTTGCGGAATGCCGCACGGGACGCTAAACGCGCCCATGCGCCCATTACCCCCTTGCCCTCAGGCAGACGATTTCTGGGCAGCTTTACCCACTGGTATTTCATCAGACATTTCACTCAGGTACCCTCCTTCCTTAAAAATGGGCATAAAAATAGGGCGGCTTCCTAAAATAAGAAACCGCCCGGCGATAAGTTACTATTAAATTCTTACAATCAGACCTTCAAGATTGTCCGTCTTGATCCCAGTCAGATACCAACCGTCTCCCATTTCAATTCTGGTCGGTACCCAATCTCCATTGATAAGAATATCCAGACACTCTCCGCAGTGGAGACCTCCGTAATAATTCTCCAGATCAAATCGGATATCCATTCTCCCAGTCTGGGCATCTAATGTTAATGCTCCTTGTCTCATATCATTATCCTCACTTTTCATGTTTTCATCCATCTCGGATGTATCCTCTTTGCGTCGCAATATCCTGAGATACTCTTCAAAAATATCTCGCCGTATTAAGACCCGCTTTCCAATCTTATACACCGCACCTGCTTCATGGGCCAACCTTGTAAAGACTTTCAGACCCAGTCCGTAATAATCAGCGCCCTCATAATAGGTGACGAATTCATGCTGTATCATCTTCGCATCTTCATCGTCCAACATATCCGAAAACATCCATAGATTCCCGCTCATTCTTTATCCTCCTGTGAAGCCAAGGTACTCGGCTCATGAAACTGTTCCAGATATTCATCAAAAATATCCCGGTTAATCAGAACAGTTCCATCCATTCGATATATGGCTCCTGCTTTACCAGCGAGCTCCAACAGTTTCTTGTGCGTAATGCTATAGACGATTTCTGCATCCTTATACCGGAGGAACTGCCTGCGCAGTCTCTTTGCACTTTCTCGCACATCATTTCGTTTTTTCAAATCATAATAGGCTTTCGTCCTGTCACTAATCATAAATTAAATCCTCCATTCAATTTGTTGTTCGACAGAGAGTTGCACCAAACGAAAAAAAGAGAACACCTTTGAAATTTCTTTCAAAAAGTGTTCTCTCAGCGATACGTGCTGTATTGCGTTTCAGCCGCCAACTATTCATTCTGCGTCGTAATTCTTCGTATTGATACGAAAAATTGTTGTCAATTTGTTGTCAACTCGGATTTGAGGAGCCGGAAACCCTTGATTTTACTGGGTTTATTTGTCGATGGGCTTCATTGTCGGGAACAGTAGGACATCTCTGATAGCTGCAGAGTCCGTCATAAGCATACACATCCTGTCAATCCCAAATCCGATTCCCCCTGTAGGCGGTAACCCAATCTCAAGTGCATTCAGAAAATCTTCGTCCGTGGTATTTGCTTCCTCATCCCCCTGAGCCAGAAGTTCCTCCTGGGCCTTAAAGCGTTCTCTCTGATCAATAGGGTCGTTCAGCTCAGAGTATGCGTTAGCCATCTCCCATCCATTCATAAAGAACTCAAAACGTTCCACGTACTCGGGATTTTCTGGCTTTTTCTTTGTGAGGGGTGAAATTTCAATGGGATGATCCATCACAAAAGTAGGCTGAATCAGGTGCTCCTCTGCATATTCCTCGAAGAAAAGACTTAAAATATCCCCTTTCTTATGCCTGTCCTCAAATTCAATCCCCTTTTCCCTGGCAAGATTTTTAGCCTCCTCGGTTGTCTCCACTTTATTAAAATCTACACCAGCATATTTCTTCACCGCGTCTATCATTGTAATTCGCTCAAACGGCTTGCCCAGATCCATCTCCACACCATTGTATACAATTGTTGTAGTCCCCAGTACTTCCTGAGCCACATGGCGGTACAGATTTTCAGTTAAATCCATCATGCCATGGTAGTCTGTATATGCCTGATAAAGTTCCATCAATGTAAATTCGGGATTATGGCGGGTATCCAGTCCCTCATTACGGAAAACCCGGCCAATTTCATATACACGTTCCATTCCACCGACAATCAGTCTCTTTAAATACAGTTCCAGAGAAATGCGAAGCTTGAAATCCTCATCTAATGCATTAAAATGCGTCTCAAACGGCCTTGCCGCAGCGCCGCCTGCATTGCTTACGAGCATCGGAGTCTCCACTTCCATGAAGCCTTCTCCGTCTAAATACCTTCTGACTGCACTCAATATTTTAGAACGTTTAATAAATGTGTCCTTCACTTCTGGATTCATAATCAAATCCACATATCTCTGCCTATACCTAGTATCTGTATTTGTCAGGCCATGGAACTTTTCAGGTAAAATCTGAAGACTTTTAGAAAGTAATTCTACAGATGCGGCATGAATAGAGATCTCGCCAGTCTTAGTTGTAAAGACTTCCCCAGTTATGCCAACTATATCGCCAACATCCATCTTCTTAAACTCTTTGTAGGCTTCCTCTCCCAGGCTGTCCCTTGCCACATAAGACTGTATATTCCCTTTCAGATCCTGCACATTGCAAAAAGAAGCTTTCCCCATAACACGTTTGGACATCATCCGCCCTGCAATAGAAACTGTCTTTCCTTCTAATGCCTCATAATCATCTCTGATCTCCTGGCTGTGGTGTGTCTGGTTATATTTTGTGATGACAAATGGATCCTTGCCATTCTGCTGTAAATCTGCCAACTTCTCGCGGCGTACCTTCTTCAATTGATTCAGGTCTGGTTCCTGTTCGTTCTTTTTACTATTTTTCTGCTGCTCGGACACTGCTCTTCTCCTTCCTTTATATAGGCAAATTCAGGAGCTGCGGCAAAATAGATTCTTGACCACAAAATAAAGTAATCCCCCTTTAGGGTTTATCATGTGCTGAAGTTCTATGTTTGCGGCAGCCCCTGCCTTTCCTGATTATATTACATTGAGCGGCTGATCTCTAATACTTTATATTGAATCTGGCCTGCCTGTGTTTCAACATCTACCAAATCGCCTGCCTTTTTTCCCAACAGCGCCTGTCCTACAGGTGACTCGTTGGAAATCTTCCCTTCCAGGCTGTTTGCTTCTGTTGACCCTACAATTTTAAACTCCATCTCCTCGTCAAACGTAACATCAAATACCTTTACTGTACAGCCTACATTGATTTTATCAAGGTCAACCTCGTCCTCCACAACTACTTCGGCATTCTTCAAAATGCCTTCCAGTTCCTCTATGCGGGCTTCAATATCGCGCTGCTCATCTTTAGCTGCATCATACTCAGCATTTTCAGACAAGTCCCCCTGCTCCCGTGCCTCTTTAATTTTACCTGCAACTTCTTTTCTTTTGACTACTTTCAGGTTTTCAAGCTCATCCTCAAGAGCCTTTAAACCTGCATAAGTAAGTAATCTCTTCTTTGCTTCTGCCATTGCTACTGCTCCCTTTCTTTCCTATTTTCTTTTCCGTATTTTTATCTTTCTTTTTAAAGATTTATTCTTTAAAATCAGTTCTTCTTCCTACCGATTTCTTGTCCTTTTAAATTTATATTTCACAATTTCAATATTATAACTAATACCTATAATGATGTCAAGATATTTTCCAGCTCTTCATAAGACTCCACCCTATTAATCTCATCCCTGAGCCTGGCCGCCCCATGAAGGCCTTTCGTATACCATGCAACATGCTTGCGCATTTCCCTGATTCCCAGATAATCTCCCTTATATTCCATCTGGAGCCTGGCATGCCTAAGCATAGTTTCTCTGATCTGGCCAATATCCGGCCGTGGGGGCATGCTGCCTGTCTTTTCATATGATATAAGCTCTGAAAATATCCACGGGTTACCCTGGGCCCCTCTCGCTATCATAACGCCGTCACAGCCTGTTTCCTTTTGTATGGCAACTGCCTTTTCTCCTGAAGTCACATCTCCGTTTCCAATAACCGGGATAGTAACGGCCTCCTTGACCTTGCGGATAATATCCCAATCTGCCTTACCTGAATAATACTGTTCCCTAGTCCTGCCATGGACAGCTAATGCTGACGCACCCGCCTCCTCTATAATTTTTGCGATTTCCACAGCATTTACATGTCCATCATCAAACCCTTTCCGTATTTTCACCGTAACAGGTTTATGGATTGCCTTTACTACCGCAGACACAACCTCATACACCAATCTCGGATTTTTCATAAGCGCAGACCCTTCCCCATTCCGAACTACTTTAGGAACCGGGCATCCCATATTTATATCCAATAATGCAAATGGCCTGTCCTCTATACGCCGAGCCATCTCACTGATAATTTTGGGATCTGACCCAAATAGTTGAAGGGATACAGGCATCTCCTTTGGGTGTATCTCCAAAAGGCCTTCTGTATTTTTGTTATTATACAAAATCCCTTTTGCACTTACCATTTCCATACATACCAGGCCGGCTCCCTGTTCCCTGCAAAGCAAGCGAAATGGCAGGTCTGTTACCCCTGCCATAGGTCCTAATATATAAGAGTTTTCAAACTGAACATTGCCAATTTTCAAATACTTCATGTCTATTATCTCACTATTTCCTATTTTTATTATATATCAAACGAAGTCCGTCAAGAGTCAGGTCCGGCTTATATTCATTGATACAGTCAGTTTCTCTAGCGATAATCTTTCCCAGTCCTCCGGTAGCTACCACCATAGCCTCTCTGTAGCCGGACTCCTCCTTCATTTTTTTAATAATATATTCGGTCTGGCCAATAGCGCCATAGACCAGTCCCGCCTGCATACTGGTGATTGTTTCCTTGGCCAGTATAGTAGCCGGCTTTTTAATCTCTATCGCCGGAAGCATGGCGGCCCCTCCCCACAGCGAACGGCCCGCAGTCTCTATCCCCGGCGCAGTAATCCCGGCCTCAAAGGTCCCGCCAGGGCCGATTAGGTCATATGTTGTAGCTGTCCCGAAATCCACAACAATCACCGGCCCTCCATATAATTCATATCCCGCCACAGCATCTACAATGCGGTCCGGCCCAATTTCTTTTGGATTCTCTGTCACAATCCGGATGCCTGTCTTAATCCCTGCGGAAACAACAAGAGGGTTGACCTTCAAATATTTTATAATGCCATTGGTGAGCGAATGCATAATATCAGGAACCACCGATGCCACAATGACTGCGTGGATATCCTGGGGGCCAATGTCCCGGTGCTCTAAGATCCCACAGATCGTAAATCCATATTCATCCGAAGTACGCGGCTGTTTTGTCGTCATCCTGAAAGTCCCTGACAAACTCTCATTTTCAAAAACCCCTAGTGTAATATTTGTATTCCCAACATCAATTGTCAGTAACATCTATCTTTTCCCCCAAATAAAATATTTTATAAAACAACTCAAGAGATTCAAAAGTCTCAGCTTTCGTGCGCTGCAGCTCTTTTATTTTAAGGACACTGCCTATCTCATCAAAAGCAAAATCATTCTCCTGATGTTCTACACGCAGCTCCAGATTACCTTCCCCGTCATAAACAACCGTCAGGATCCCTCCCACGTCCTCCGTGAACAGGACGCACATGATCTGCAGTTCCTGCCGGATTGTCTCTGGAAGAGACTCAAACTCCGGATTCAGATAAAATTTACGCTCATAAGAACTGGCGGCACAAAGTATAACCTCTTCTTCCATTATAGATCCTTTCTGGTGTGTAAAGGGGGTCTGTCCCTTTTGCAAAGGGGACTGTCCCTCTTGCACGCCATTTTCTGAATATTCTTAATTTATGAGAAACAATCTACCTGTTTCGAGTATTTTATACATACCCATATACCCCTCTGACGGATACTTCTCCTGCAAATACGGCCTCTTCCTGTCCATCTTCCCGACGTACCAGGAGCTCCCCATGCCTATTAATGCCTAGGGCAATTGCAGTAAATTGTTCTTTTGCACCTAAAATTCTGACTTCTTTTTCTCTGTTCACAAGCAAGCTGTTATATTTATCCTTTAGATTTTCCAGATTTTGAGCCTGCATAAATAAAGCGTAATTCTTTTCAAAATATTTCATGATAACCGCAATAATTTTGCTGCGCTTTATTTTCTGTCCTGTTTCTATATAAATGGAAGTTGCTTTTTCATTCAGTTCCTCCGGGAATGTCTGTATATTTACATTAATCCCGACACCTATTACAACATGATTTATATAGTCTATTTCTGTACTCATCTCCGTCAGAATTCCAACCAGTTTCTTTCCGTTCAGTACGATATCATTGGGCCATTTAATCTGCACATCCAGGCCAGTACATTCCTTTAACCCTTCTGCAGTACTCAGAGCCACC
The DNA here is from genome assembly GCF_900604355.1 of Luxibacter massiliensis. NCBI lineage: Bacteria > Bacillati > Bacillota > Clostridia > Lachnospirales > Lachnospiraceae > Luxibacter > Luxibacter massiliensis. The sequence goes on from NZ_UWOE01000001.1 coordinate 3,311,524, forward strand.
ACCAAGGTCAGCATAGGAGCTTTATCAGGCGGAATCTCCGGGCGCAGTAAAATTGACATATAAATACTGCTACCTGCAGGCGACTCCCAAAAACGGCCACGCCGGCCGCGGCCTTTATCTTGCTGGTTTGCCGTGACCAGTGTCCCATGGGGCATTCCCTTCTCCCCCAGCTGTTTAGCCTGAATATTAGTGGAATCTGTCTTTTCAAAGAAAAATACCTGCTGGCCGGCCCATACCGTATCCAAAACGCTTATCAGTTCTTCTTCTGTAACTACATCTGGACTACTTACAATATGATATCCCCGGTTCCTCACAGCCTCCACCTGATATCCTTCCTCTTTTAGCTGGTTAATTGCTTTCCAGATAGCCGTCCGGGAAACACCAAATTTCTCACATAGCTGCTGTCCGGACACATAGCCATCATCCTCACGCAGCATTTTTAATATTTCTGATTTCAATTTCGCACCTCGATTTCAAAGGGGACAGACCCTTTTGCAAAAGGGTCTGTCCCCTTTGACCTCCATTTTCAGAATATTCTTAAAATTCTCCCAATGTTGCCGCCATTACCGCTTTGATTGTATGCATACGGTTCTCAGCCTCATCAAATACTTTTGACTGAGGAGATTCAAACACTTCATCTGTAACTTCCATGTCTTGAACCCCAAACCTATCCCCCATCTCTTTGCCTATCTTAGTCTTTAAATCGTGGAATGCTGGCAGGCAGTGGAGGAAAATAGCTCCATCTCCTGCATTCTCCATAACATCTGATGTAACTTTATAGGGCGAAAGCTCTTTAATCCGCTCCTCCCATACTTCCTCCGGCTCACCCATGGACACCCATACATCTGTATAGATAACATCAGCGCCCCTGGTCCCTTCCTGTACATCCTCAGTGAGGGTTATGGATGCACCCGACTCTGCCGCGTAACCCTTACAAGTTTTTACCAGCTCTGAATTTGGAAAATACTTTTCTGTCGTACATGCAACAAAATCCATCCCCATTTTTGCACATGCTATCATAAGCGAGTTACCCATGTTATATCTTGCATCTCCCATATAGACAAGTTTAATTCCTTTTAATTTTCCAAAATGCTCACGGATAGTCAAAAGATCTGCAAGCATCTGCGTGGGGTGATATTCATTCGTAAGTCCATTCCACACAGGCACTCCCGCATACTTTGCAAGTTCCTCCACTATCTCCTGCCCATATCCGCGGTATTCAATACCATCGTACATCCTGCCCAGCACTCTGGCCGTATCTTCAATACTCTCCTTTTTCCCAATCTGGGAGCCGTTAGGATCCAGGTAGGTTGTCCCCATGCCCATGTCATGTGCCGCCACCTCAAATGCACAGCGGGTCCTTGTACTTGTCTTTTCAAAAATAAGAGCCACATTTTTGCCCCGGAAATAATCTACTGGCACGCCATTTTTCTTTTTTTCTTTTAAATCAGCTGCCAAATCAAGCAGATGAGTAATCTCATCTGGAGTAAAGTCCTTTAATGTCAAAAAATTTCTTCCTTTTAAATTCATTGTATTTTTCCTTTCTATATTTATTAGTACATGTGTAAACCTGGGCAAGTGTATCCTCCCCCCGCGCTCTTCATACCGACGGGCTACCAGTCCATACAGCTCGTCCACCGTATAGATTTGGTACTTTGGAACCCTAAGCTGCTTTGCACTGGCCTCCAGCATCGCCAGATACAGTTCCTTATCAGTAAACGTCAGAGGGAGTTTTAAAACAAAAGCCATTTCCGCCTTCTCCCGGTCAGAAAGCAGGGACAGCTGATCCTCATACCATGCCTGGTCATGTGTCTGTTCCAGATAATAGATATATCCGTCTAAGCCATATAACATCCGCATGGCATCATAATAGCCGATTTTCATATTCTGCCTGCTTCTCCTGCTGTCAAATTCTATAATGCTCCCGAGTCCGACTCTGGGGCCAATGTGGTATTTCTCACTGTCCTGGGGCATCTTAACCCGGGGTTCCCTGCCCGGGCCATATATCCTGATTTCTATAATATCCGTATATCCCCGTTTTACAAGAGACTTCAGGGGAACGTTATTGACGACGCCTCCGTCAATATAACGCTTGCCATTGAGCTTCTCGTTCTTAAATCCCAGCAGATAGGCACTAGCCAGAAGGAAATCCTCAAGCATCCCTTCCGGAATATCCTCAATACTTAAATCCAGCTCTTTAAAATCTGTCAAGGAAAACGTCAGCAGAAAAAAACCCTTCCCGCAGTTTCTTATCTTTTCCTCATCAATCAGATCATGAATCAGCCTCCTAAGAGGCGTGACATCCACGCCCCCGTCTGAGAGCGTCCTCCATATCTCGGCGATCACATCCGTAAATTTATTTTCGCCGCCAAACAGCCGTTCCATCCAATCATCATCCACATCCATTACTCTGGAAAATGTCATGCTGCTCCAGATATTTTCAGCCTTCTCCACATCATCCATGCAGATAAGGGCACCATTCAAAGCACCCACGGATGTCCCGGCAACTGCACTTACTTTTATGCCTGCCTCCTTCAAGGCTTTCCATGCTCCGATCTGATACGCCCCCCTGGCGCCGCCCCCGTCAAGCACGATTCCGTATTCCTTTGATAAGTCCAACAGTACTTCCATACGCTCACCTCAATGTATGACAGTATACTATATACCAATATAAAAATGCAAATTTATAAGCCTTATCTGCAAATTTACTCACGCCTGATCCAATGCTTTTTACAGCATTATACCACAGGTTAAAGAATAGCGAAAACAAATATGCAAATCTTTACAAGAAATTCACAGCTGTCCAAAGACAGATTCTTTTCTTGACTATGCTTAATTTTTCTGGTATAATTTAGAAGCTGTATGAGTAAACTATACAGTAGTTAGTTTTAAATACGGCGCAGTAGCCAAGTGGTAAGGCGTGGGTCTGCAACACCCTGATTCACCGGTTCAAATCCGGTCTGCGCCTCTATAAATAGCGTATAGGACCAGTCCTTCTTTTGAGGGACTGGTTTTATATATATTTATTTATGCCAAGGGCGTACTCTGCTACTTTGGACTGGGAGGCTTTATCCATCCCCACACTCCCCCTGGATAAGGTCTGCGTAATACATCCGCCCACTAAATACAGTACAACAAACAGACAAATGGAGGAATGAACATGGAAGAGAACCGCAAAATCCGCAACCAGCATCTTGCAGCACACATTATAAAGAATCTGCAGATAAGGAATATAGCAGGCTATTATGCAGAAAGTAAGCAGGAGGCACTGCAGGCGGCGCTGAATCTGATCCCCGAGGGCAGCACTATCGGATGGGGCGGATCTGCGTCCATTTCTGAAATCGGCCTGAAGCAGGCAGTCTGTCAGGGGAATTACACAGTATATAACCGGGATATTTGTAAGACTCCTGAAGAGAAGCGTAAGATTGAACTGGCCTGTCTTGACAGCGACTATTTTTTAGCCAGTTCCAATGCTATCACCTATAATGGAGAGCTGGTCAATATTGATAAGTTTGGCAACCGTATTGCCGCTATTGCATTCGGGCCCAGAAACGTTATCCTCATCGTGGGTATGAATAAAGCCGTCCCCACCCTGGATGAGGCCATCAGCAGGGTGCGCAATGAAGCTACCCCCATAAATGCTGTACGTCTGGATACATATACTCCATGCCGCAGCAAAGGCTTATGTTATGACTGCAAGGGCACCAGCTCAAATTGCTGCCAGATGCTTGTAACAAGAAATTCAGGAGTGGAGGACAGAATAAAAGTCATACTTGTGAATGACAGCCTTGGTTTCTAAAATTATATCTGCTATATTTTAGGGCCTGTTTGGTTCATCCATTACCAAACAGGCCCTAAAACATTAAATCAAATCCTTTGTCTCTGCGCTGCATATAGTAAGGACAGCAAACCCCAGAGAAATAAATGTAAGGATTGCAGGAAATATTCTGTTTCCTGCCATAGAAAAGTCCCCTATATTAGCCTGGGTTAGAAAAATCAGCAAGAAAGAAGTTATAATCGCTGCCTTTGAAGACCTCATCCTTATCCCAACAAAAAGAGCAATAAACCCCATACTTACAATGACAAAGGATTTCACGGCCAGCTGCGCGTAAAACGAAAGGCTGCCCATATCTATATCTATAATAAATGAGGTTTCCATAAATCTTGACCCCACAAATATACTTGTGTAGATAAATAGTTTAGTCAAGATCAGGGCGGCATAATTAAAAATCCAGACCGCCAGCATTTGGGATGCCAGTATTTTTTGACGTTTAATGGGATAGGAAAACATTAAATTCATCGTCTTATTTTTATATGCGCTTACAATAAAGGACGCCAGCATAACACTGGTAAAAATTAAAAACGACATGCTTGTAAACAATTCCACAGAAGAAGATATAACATTCGCCCCAGGCGCCGCATCCAGTGTCCCATCTGGATCCTCAGCTATTCCCCAGAACGCCAGCGCAAAAATAAACAGACAAAGCAGGACTGCCAGCATAACCGCACTGTATATATATTTTTTAAGATTATTTTTTTTCCATTCCATCCTGATTAATTTAACCATTTATACCACCTTCCGTTATCTTCAGGAAAAAATCTTCCAAAGATTCTGACTTTTTGTTAATTGAAATCAGCTCCACATTATCTTGTAACATAGCTTTGGTTATACTCTGTATGCTTACTTTAGGTTCATAAATACGGATTTTGCCTCCGTCCACAATTTTAAAATTATGCAGTCCCAGTGTATCAGACAGTATATATGCCCCCTTTTCTATGTTGCCTGTAATGAGCTCTATATAGGCTGTATTCATCTCCTTTATATCTTTCATGGCGCACTCTTTAGCCATTTTCCCTTGGCAAATGACTCCTACTGTATCAGCAAGGTTTTCTATCTCGGAAAGTTGGTGGCTGGATATAAACAGTGTCATTCCATACTCTGTACAGAGCATACGGAATAAATCCCTGATTTGTTTCATACCGGCAGGATCCAGTCCGTTTGTAGGCTCATCCAATACCATAAGCTCTGGCTTGGACAACACTGCACGGGCGATGCCCAGCCTTTGTTTCATTCCCAAAGAATATCCCTTTACTGCCCTGTCAGCAGCTTCATTCAAATTTAGCATTTCAAGAGCTTCTCCCACACTCCCATGGTTATAATATCCCATGTAATCACAATGAAGCTTAAGATTATCCCTGCCGCTCATCTGTTCATAAAACGTTGGAAATTCAATGACGCTCCCCATACGTTTCAATACCTCATAGGAGGCAGGGGACAGGACTTCCCCAAATAGCTCAACCGTACCACTAGAAGGTTTCCATAGATTAGTTATCATTTTCATAACTGTAGTTTTGCCCGCCCCATTAGGCCCCAGAAAGCCGTAGATTTCCCCTTTCCTGACATGGATGCTGATATCCTTCACCAAATCCCTGCCTCCCATAGTCTTTGTCAGGTGGTCTGTTGTTAAAATATAACTCATAAATTTTTCCTCCTTTAAGGCAATTGTAACGCCAGGGATTTGCAAAACTCTTGAATAATTCTTACAAATTTCTTTCATATATTACTGATGGCGCGTCCCAGAACCAATCCTCAGACACGCCATGATCTTTTATTTTTTGAGCTGCACCGTGAATATGGTCTCAACTCCTGGTTCACTATAAAGGGTAATATCGCCGTCCATCCTGGCGGCCAGATTTTTTGCAATCGTCAGGCCCAGGCCATTTCCCTGTATATCACGGCTCCGTGAATCTTCTAGGGTGTAAAGCCGTTCAAATATAGCAGAGGCAAACTCCTTCTCAATTCCCCTCCCCTTATCTTTCACATCTATATATACTAAAGAATCGTCTTGGCGTACATTTATCCCAACATATTTCCCTTCATTCCCATAGCGGACCACATTTGTAATTAAATTTGAGAGAATCCTTCCTACCGCCCCTCTGTCACACTGGGCATAAACCGGCTTGTCTGGAACAGATATTTCCACTTCAAAATTATTTTTAAATAAAATGTCATAAAAACTCAAAATATTCTCCCGGCAAATTTCTGCGATATCAGTCCTGCAGATACACACTGGCGTGTCTCCTGCCTCCAGCTTTGCCAAAGAAAAAAACTGGCTGAGCATTTCCATTACCTGCTTCGCCTTTTCCTCTGTTTTCCGAAGCATTTCATCTTCTGCATGGTTCAGGCGCATAATCTCCAAATATCCCAAGATTACTGTCAGCGGAGTCTTTATATCATGGGATATATTGGCCAGCATTTTTTTCGAAGAAATCTCTGTCCTCTTAAAATCCACCTTAATTTTCTGGCGGTCAATCAGCAATTCATTTATGCGGGACATCAATTCAATCAGTGCTTTATTCGATGTAAATTCCATAACCCGCTCATCGCTGCCGCTCTCTAAAATATGTTCCAGCTTTTTGCTGACTTTTATTAACTTTTTCTGCATTTCCTTAATATAGATACATTGCTGAAGCAAAATGATAAGCAGCAGGAAGATAGCCGCTCCCCCAAAAATAAAAATCATATCATTCATCCCGGATCTCCCCCAGCTTATAGCCAATCCCCCACACGGTCACAATATACTGCGGCTTACGGGGATGATCGTCAATTTTATTGCGCAATCTGCTGATATGTACGTTTACAGCATTTTCATCCCCTAAATAGGCATCGTTCCATACAATAGAATATATCTGCGCTTTTGTATACACTTTTCCAGGATTCTGCATAAATAACCTCAGTATTTCAAATTCCTTTGCAGTCAGTTCTATGGGCCTTCCCTTTTTAGTCACAGAGAAATCTTCTAAATTCATGGCCAACTCCCCATGCCTAATACATTCGGCCATATCAGAAATCCGTGGCGCATACTGAGTCGTCCTCCTGATATTTGCTTTAACCCGGGCCAAAAGCTCTGAGACAGAAAATGGCTTTGTAATGTAATCATCCGCCCCTAATCCCAGGCCCAAAGTCTTGTCAGAGTCTGAGTCTTTTGCAGAAATTATTATAATAGGGACAGTATTTCTTTCTCTTATTCTGCGCATTACTTCCATGCCATTTATTTTGGGAATCATAAGATCCAGCAGGACAAGACTATATATATCCGAAAAAAACGTGTTACAGGCGCTCTCACCATCGCCGGCTGTTTCCACCTCAAAACCTTCAGCGGAGAGAAAGTTTTTTAACATGGTACTTATCTCTAAATCATCTTCCACCAATAATATTTTCATTTATACCTCCCTATACAATCACACAGTTATTTTTATTATATTGTGCTTGCACTGGACTGGCAATCACAGGGCGCAAAAAAACTAAAAATATGCCTTCCCACAAAAAAGGGTCCGGGATTTTGCCGCACGCCAGCGGCAATTCCGGATCCTTTCACGAATCTTATCAGATACCTCAGCCTCCCCTATCCATAGGGAGATATATAAAAGGTTCTTAACTATTAAAATTTACATTTCTTGAAATAATGGTTTCACAGCGGGGTATATCTTTCTGAATTTCTGGTAAGATTCTTCATATTTTTCTACCAGTCCAAGGGACGGCTCTACTGTCTCTACAACCTTCACCAGCCTCTTTGCGGCTTCTTCCACAGAGGCAAACTCTCCGCAGCCTACAGCAGCCAGCATAGCGCCTCCATATCCCGGGCCCTCTTCACTCTCTATGACGTCTACCTTTAAATTCATGACATTTGCAATGATTTTTTTCCACAGCGCACTCTTGGCGCCGCCCCCGCAGATTTTTGTCCGTTCTATGTGGATTCCCAGGCTCCTCGCAACTTCCAGTGAATCTCTTAAGCCAAATGCAACTCCTTCTAAGACAGCCTGGGTCATATCCTCCCTTGTTGTGTCCATAGACATGCCAATAAAGGCTGCGCGTGCTTTTGGGTCATTATGAGGGGAGCGCTCTCCCATCAGATAGGGCAGATAAAATACTCTGTTTTCTCCCAACCGCACTATTTTTTCCTGCTCCTCTTTATATTCTGCTGTCCTCAAAATTTCGTCCATCCACCACTTATTGCAGGATGCAGCACTCAGCATACATCCCATCAAATGATAATGCCCGTCGGCATGGGCAAAGGAGTGCAGCGCATTATGGTCATCCACACCAAAGGTGCTGCTGGAAATAAAGATTGTGCCTGACGTCCCAAGTGACACATTGCACATCCCCTCCCCTACCGTTCCTGTCCCTACCGCAGCAGCCGCATTATCACCGGCGCCAGCCACTATTTTTACATTTTCCGTAAATCCAAGCTCTGCGGCCAAATCTGACTTTATAGTCCCTACAACGTCATAGCTTTCATACAGACATGGAAGCTGGCCCTCCGTTATCCCACAAATTTCCAGCATCTCTTTTGACCAGCACTTATGCCTGACATCCAATAAAAGCATTCCTGACGCATCCGAATAGTCTGTGCAGAATACTCCGCTTAATTTATAAGCCAGATAATCCTTGGGGAGCATAATTTTATTTATTCTTGAAAAATTATCCGGCTCATGTTTCTTCATCCATAAAATCTTAGGGGCTGTAAATCCTGCAAAGGCAATATTTGCCGTGTAGGCCGAAAGCTTCTCCCTGCCAATAACGTCATTTAAATACTCCGTCTCCTCAAAAGTCCGGCCGTCATTCCACAATATAGCCGGCCTTATTACTTCATCCTTTTCGTCCAGCACCACAAGTCCATGCATTTGGCCCCCAAAACCAATCCCTGCAATCTTTGACCTATCACAATCTGCAGTCAGTTCCTTAATCCCCTCCACTGCCTGCCCATACCAGTCAGCAGGATTCTGCTCCGACCAACCCGGCATCGGGAAATATAAAGGATACTCCTTTGATACAATTTTGTGAATTTTTCCAATTTCATCCATTAATAATAATTTTACAGCAGATGTTCCTAAATCTATACCTATATAAAGCATGATTACCTCCAAATGAACAATGGGGACAGACCCTTTTGCAAAAGGGTCTGTCCCCATTGCCCTCCATTTTCTGAATATTCTGTCTACTTCCAGGGATTCTCCGTGGGATACCGTACCCCAGCGGGTTGATTATACCCAATTTCTTCTACCGGCACACCAATGTACTTGAATACTTCAAACAGAGCCTTTCCATGGTTTCCGAATGCCACGGCCCCATGGTGGGGATAGTTACCCTCTATCAATACGTGGCGGTAAAATCTTCCCATTTCATGAATTGCAAATATGCCGATAGACCCAAAAGATCTTGTAGCTACAGGAAGCACCTCTCCCTGGGCAATATATGCCCGCAATTTGCAGTCTGCCGTGCTCTGCAGGCGGTAAAATGTAATATCTCCGGGGATTATGTCTCCCTCCAGGGTTCCTTGCGTCACTTCTTCCGGCAGGGTTCTTGCCATAATCATCTGATATTTCATCTCACAGAAGGACAGTTTTTTAGAGGCTGTGTTGCCGCAGTGGAACCCCATAAAAATATCCTTTTGTGTGTAATTAAATTGATCCTTTATATCTTCCTGATACATGTCCGCGGGCACTGTGTTATTAATATCCAGCAGCGTTACTGCATCCTCACTTACCACTGCCCCAATGAACTCACTCAGCGCCCCATATATATCGACTTCACAAGATACCGGGATGCCCCGGGCAGCCAGGCGGCTGTTTACATAACACGGCACAAACCCAAATTGGGTCTGGAATGCCGGCCAGCACTTCCCGGCAATCGCGACATATTTTCTGTAGCCTCTGTGTTCCTCTATCCAATCCATTAGTGTAATTTCATACTGGGCCAGTTTTGCAAGTATCTCTGGCTTTTTATTGCCCGCCCCCAGTTCCTCTTCCATCTCTTTAGCTATAGTAGGGATCCGCTCATCACCTGCATGTCTGTTAAACGCTTCAAATAAATCCAGTTCGGAATTTTCTTCTATTTCAACTCCCAGGCTGTAAAGCTGCTGTATGGGTGCATTACATGCCAGAAAGTTCAGGGGGCGCGGGCCAAAGCTGATGATTTTCAGGCTGTTAAGTCCTATAACCGCCTTAGCCACGGGCCGGAATTCATGTATCATGTCCGCACATTCTTCCGCAGTCCCCACAGGATATTCGGGAATATAGGCTTTAATCCCCCTCAGTTTTAAATTATAGCTTGCATTGAGCATACCGCAGTATGCATCCCCCCGCCCCTGTATTAGGTTACTGCCTGTCTCTTCGGCGGCTGCAAGAAACATCTTAGGCCCATCAAAATGCTTTGCCAGTAAGGTTTCCGATATCTCCGGGCCAAAATTACCAAGGTATACAGCAAGGGCATTACAGCCGGCTCGTTTTATGTCCTTAAGGGCCTGGACCATATGTATCTCGCTCTCCACAATACAGACTGGGCACTCGTAGATCTCCTCATCTCCATATTTATTCTTGTATGCCTCAATCAGCGCCTCCCTGCGTGAAACTGACAGGCTCTCCGGGAAACAATCTCTGCTGACAGCCACAACTCCAATTTTTAATTCCGGCATATTATCCATAAAATGCACCTTCCCTTCTTAATTTTAAGCAGTATGCTCCTAACACACTATCCTCCACTGTGCCATAAAATCATTTTACCAGATATACGCTCCTCTTTCGACCAAATACTTATGGTAAGAATGTCACTTTCTTGTCATTTTTCTATATTCACTGGGCAATATCCCATATTTCCTGCGAAACGCCTTAGCCAAGGCACGGCTGTCCGAAAATCCATTTTTCATAGCTATCTCCCCAAGTGTCCGGTCAGTTTCAGACAATTCCCTATATGCGTGTTCCAGGCGCACATTCTGTAAATAAGGCCTGTAATTAATCCCCCCATACTTTTGAAACAGCTTCGAAAGATAAGTAGGTGAATAGCCAAATATTTCTGCCAGTCCTTCCAGTGAAATATCCTCAGTATAATGTTCCTTTATATACGAGGTAATGACCGACAGCCGGCTCAGCTTCTGGTTTTTCCTCAGCATATCCAGGCTGGCCTCTGACTCCCGGTATTTTGTTACCATAAAATATAGCAGCATGTAAAAAAGGCTCTGTATTTTGAGTTCATATCCTATAAACTGCCTATCATATGCCTCATATATATCCGAGACTAAAGACATCACTTTCTTGTCATGTGACTTTGGATTATGTGTAAATCTTATAAATTCCTCCCCTGTATAATATGCTTCAAAAACTTTCAGAGGGATCTGTATTACCACGGTCCTATTTGGACAGGGCGCATCAATAGCATGAATTTCATTGGAATTCACCAGCATAAATTCATCCGATCTAAGTATATATTCTTCTTCATTCATTTTGAAAACCAAATCCCCCTCAAACACAGCAAATATCTCCACAGAACTATGCCAGTGTTTCCCCCGGGAATAGTTTCCATCTTTCCCCTCAAATATAAACATTTTAAAGGGAAGTCCCTGAATGGGCAAAATCATCTCATGCCTGGATTCCATCATCCCACGCCCTCTCCATAGATAACTCTGTACCTTACCCGCCGCGCTATAACACATATCTACAGCACAAAGGTTTGTTTTAGTATAGCAGACCTAAAATGCTTATACAACATACTCCCCTGCATACCCGCCCCCAAATGTAGGACAATGCAAAAACCCCGGTACAAGCATACAGGGCATCAGACTAGCAGCCATGCAAGCATCAGGTATTAGCCCCCCGCAGCAGCAGCCAAATGGACGCTTAGGCATGTCCCCTTGGCGCGCTGCTGGCGGGAAATAAAATACGCCCTCCGGGCAGACAATTCTTTCTGTCTGCCTGGAGGGCGTATGGTTATGTGCACTTTATGCCAGATTAGAACCTCTCTAAACTAATTCAAATACATGTGCATAGGCCAAGCAAGATATTCCACGTCATCCAGCTTCTCAGCAGTAATATAACCCGCCGGCGCATTCAGGATAGTGGGAATACGGTTCACTAAGGTAGCGCATGTGTGCTCTGGTGTAGCTGGCTTTACCACATGGAATTCTGTATCCGGCTCACCGATGATTTTCCAGTCACACATATCCCCGTCGTCAGGCCCATATACCTTTCCAATACACTGTGTCTCGATTGTAATCCCCTGGAATGTTTCTGTCGTGACAACTGCGCTCATTCCAATACAGTTTCCTTTTTTAATTGTCTCCCCAGTAGTCTCACACCATAAATCTTTGTCATAAAAATAAGGTACGCACTTCTGGCTGATTGACTGAATCGTCAGGCCCAGTTTATTGGCCAGAGCTTCATTGGAATTCCATACATAAGCAGGCTCCAGCACCTCCGGATGGGCGATCTGTGCTTCAAACTCGTCCGGAGTCAGGCCGACCCCATGTGCTTTTGCAAGCGCCAGCCCATAGTCCTCCACATTATAGCTGACTGCGCCTTCTATCTTCTTGATACTCTGCACGCCGCCTGCTACAGCGCCTACCATATTTACCCAGAAAATATCCTGCATGCCTGTTCCAGTAATAGTACAATTATGCTCCTTTGCAAGCTTATCCAGGCGGTTTGTAATGGCAGCAGCGGTGGTCCATGGGTAAATAGCCTCCTCACAGGTAGTCACTACATTGATTCCCCTAGACAGGCAGCGTTCGAAGTGAGGCTCCACATCTGACACAAAGCTGAACAATGTAACAACAGCAATATCAGCATCACATTCATCCAATACCGCATCAGCGTCAGAACGAATTGGAACATTCAGCTTTACGCCCAGCTCTGCATAATCTCCGGCGTCCATCCCTACTACCTCTGGGTTGGTATCGATAGCGCCTACTATCTCTGCCCCCTTTTCATACAGATACCTTAAAATATACTTGCTCATTTTGCCACAGCCATACTGTACTACACGGACCTTTTCAAGATTTACCATTTCCATTACCATCCTTTCATATATGCATTTTTCTGCAGATTATTGTCTGCCAGAGTGTCTTTCATAAAATCGCGGCCTGCATCTTGCCAGGAATAATTATCAAGCACACCCTAGATCTTGCCTTAGATTATAAAGCCTGCTTCCGCTATAAGGTCAAGGATATTTTGTTTTTTTATTAACGAAATCTGACCGGAACCTGAAGCCTCAGGTAAAGTCCCCTGGAATCCCCCCTGGTTACTGGTATATCAGCAATAGATTCACATAGATAATCCCCACAAACCTCACACCCCGCATTCTTAATATACTTCAACAGACGGGAAATATACTCCTTTTCCTTATAAAAGTCATCACAATAAATACACGCATAATTACCTGCGGGAATTGTAGTAATCAATTCTTCCTTTACAAATTCACGGTCTACAAAAACAAATACTTCTGTGGCATAAAAACGGGGAACAAGAAAATCCTGCTGCCGGAGAATGGTTCCCGCATTGCAGAAATAAATCTGAGGAAGGTTATCCATCAGAAACCGGTCCTGCAAACGCCTGAGGGCATTTTCATAATACTCTGTATCATGCTCATAAAAATTCATCCCTGTGTCGATCACATACATTTGCCTCTGTCCAATATATTCCATCTGCAGTGTCCCGTCCGGAGGGGCGCTGCGGTATCTGGAAAAGCTCTCTATTGTGCGTTCCAATGCCCGGCGCTGGCATTTCAGCGCCCGGATATCCTCCTCTGTCTGGCGGTATTTTTCTTTCAATGCCGCTTCTACACAAGACAGATCCTTCTGCTCCAATTGGTATTTAATCTCCTTCAGGGATATCCCCAGGCTCTTCATATATTGTATAATATCTAAAAGTGCGCTCTGCTTAATATCATAATACCGGTAACCATTCTCGCCCCGCATACTGGGAGAAAACAGGCCGATTTTATCATACAGGCGCAATGTCTGTTCAGAAATATGGTTCAATTTTGCCATCTCCCCAACTGTTAAACGCTCCATAACCGCACCTCCTCTTGCCGCCCCAAAACCTTATACCTATAATAAGGTTTGAGGCTACAAAACTCTTCATATTTATAGGAATATTATACCGGAGTCTTTCGGAAATGGCAAAGAAGCTTTTCTTAGAAATAAGCATCCGAAAAATAAAATATTATCTTTTATGCTGTGATTATCCTTTTATTCATGCTATAATAATAAAACTGCGCATACAGCGCCAGCCAGCTCTATAATGCAGCTATAACAGGAGGTATACAAAGATGATGTGGAAGGAAAATTACCGTCTAGGTATAGACCGTATCGATAACCAGCACATAGAATTATTTGACAGGACGGAAAATCTAATCAAAGATATTACTCAAAATGCACCTATTGAAGTCTACAGAGAGGCGCTCGGCTTCTTAAAGGATTATGTGATTTACCATTTCCGGGATGAAGAAGAGTACCAGGCCTCTATCCATTATGAAGGACTGGAAGAACATAAGAAGGAACACCTAAACTTTACCAAAACTGTTTTGGAATATGAGGATAAACTAGAGAAGAACAATTTTGATGTGCACACACTGAAAGATCTGGCCGGGGTTATCACTGCCTGGCTCATATACCATGTGGCAGACACAGACCAGAAAATTGTGGCAGGACGCCCCCAGTACACTGGGGGAAGTTTTGATTCTAACATGAAGCTCTTCTCCAGCAGCGCCATTGATGTTATAAACACTATGGCCGGCATTGACCTGGGAACTGCCCGGCAGGAAGTTGTGGCAGGACGCCCCATACAGGGAGATGTATTTATTGAACTCCCCTTCATAGGTGCGCTTAATGGCAAAGCTATTTTCGGTTTTTCCAAAGAACTAGCCTTAAGTCTTGTAAGCACTATGACCATGATGGAGTATCATGAATTGGATGAACTGGTGCTCTCCGCTCTCTGTGAGCTCACAAATATCTCCTGCGGAAATGTAGCAGGCCGTCTTGCGGGACAGGGTATCCTGTGTGATATCAAGCCTCCTGTAATAAAGGAGAAGAAAGACTATATACAAAACCCGGTGACAGGCATATATATCGATACAGGAGTGGGAGGCCTGGAGGTTGTTGCAATGCTTAACGAAACATCCCCCATTAAATAATCCTTCCAACTCCCCCTTAACCCCTGCCTCTTCAGCCAGGCGGACGCTTACATACCCCGCATTATACACCTAATGCTTATTGTACTGTTTTGGGAGGAAAAATAGAAATGTACTCACTTTTACTTGGACTTATTTATATAGCTTTTATCAGCCTTGGACTTCCTGACTCACTTCTCGGATCGGGATGGCCCGCTATGCATAATGACCTGAATGTCCCTATATCCTTTATGGGAATTGTTTCAATGATTATATCCGGCGGGACCATTATATCAAGTATTCTCTCTGATAAGCTGACAAGAAAATTAAGTACCCGCATTGTAACTGTAGGCAGTATCTTCCTCACGGTAGTTGCCCTGCTTGGCTTTTCTTTTTCGGGCCAATTCTGGCAGCTTATTATATTTGCAGTTCCATATGGCCTTGGCGCCGGTGCAGTTGATGCCGCATTAAATAATTATGTTGCCCTTCACTATACATCAAGGCATATGAGCTGGCTCCATTGCTTTTGGGGCGTCGGAGCCATTGTCAGTCCATTTGTCATGAGCGGCGCTTTGACATATTCCACCTGGAATAACGGGTACCGCACTGTAGCTTTTATCCAACTCGGTATTGGCCTGCTTCTCCTTGCCACGCTTCCTGTCTGGAAGGTCAATCAGCAAAATACTGCAGAAAACACAAAAAGTATGGGGGTAATCGATGCACTGAAAATTAAAGGGGTTCCTTATCTTTTAATTGGTTTTTTTGCATATTGTTCTGCAGAGGCAACCGCCATGTATTGGGCCAGTACATATCTGGTCGAAGTAAAGGGGATAACGACAGACCAGGCCGCCCTATTTGCTTCACTATTTTACATAGGATTGACCATCGGCAGATTCCTCGGTGGATTTGTAATGAATAAACTAGGTGACAGAAGGATGATCCTTCTTGGCGCTTGTATTTTATTCTGCGGCATTATTTCTCTGCTGATTCCCGGCAGGAGCCCAGCCGTCTCACTTGCAGGATTTATCATTATCGGTTTTGGATGCGCCCCCATCTATCCCTGTATCATCCACTCCACGCCGAATAATTTCGGGGCAGAAAACTCTGGGGCAATTATCGGAATCCAAATGGCAAGCGCTTATGCAGGAACCACATTCATTCCGCCTCTATTTGGATTTCTCGGCAATTTAATTAGCTTTGCAATACTTCCCGTATACCTTTTTATCTTTATCATAATCATGGTATGTATGACGGAATTAACATTCAGGATTACGGAAAAAGCGCAGTAAAAATATTTGTATTCCTCTTTTGTGTCATTCAGACAATACTCTATGAATCATACTGCATATCCTCTCCCTCTGTATTTCCCCAAAACCCACAGACAATAGGTATAAAAGCAGTTATCCCCAGTACCAGGAATCCATGCAGTTTCCTGGTACTGGCCATGCTGCATAGATGTTTTTGAGAAGGATTTTCTTAGGACTTGACAATTATCTCTATGTAGATTAAAATATCTCTATGTAGAGATATTTGGGAGGAGGCGCAAAATTTGGCCAAACAGGAATTAAAAATATTAATAGGGATACATCGGATGGCAAACGCGATAGACAGAAAAACAAGCAGGCTGCTGCAGCCATACCAATTAACTCTGGGGCAGTTTGCAGTTTTGGAGGCCCTTTACCATAAAGGGGATATGGCAGTGGGCCAAGTACAGGAAAAGATATTGAGCAGCAGCGGGACCATCCCTTTGATTATACAGAATCTGGAAACACGCGGACTTTTGGTCCGGCTAAAGGACGAGGCAGACAGAAGACGCTGTATTCTGCAGTTGACAGAACCGGGGAGGGCATTGATCGAAGAAGTATATCCCCAAAATGAATCCATGATCCTGAATGAATTTCAGATCTATAGTGAGGAGGAGAAGGCAGAATTAACTTCTCTTTTAAAAAAATATAAGGGGGAAAATGATGGATAGAAAAGCAGGACAATTGATACAGGGATTTTTGACACAGGATGGCGCGGGCGTAAGCCTGGTACGGGTATTGGGCAGCCAGACAATGGAGGCCTTCGATCCAATCCTAATGCTTGATTCTTTTGACAGCCAAAATCCGGCCGATTATACAGCAGGGTTTCCTATGCATCCCCACCGGGGCATTGAGACAATCAGCTATGTTGTAAAAGGGAAGATGCAGCATCGGGACAGCCTGGGATATTCTGATACAATCTCAGATGGAGAGGTACAATGGATGACAGCAGGTTCCGGGATTCTACATGAAGAGATGATACCAGAATCTAAGCGGCTCTTGGGAGTGCAGCTGTGGCTGAATCTCCCTCAGAAGGATAAAATGACAGCACCCGTTTACCACAGCATAAAGAAGGAAGAAATTCAAGAAATCGCCCTGGACGGCGGTAAGCTGCGTCTATTGGCAGGAAACTACAAAGAATACTCCGGTTATCAGGGAAAATATCTGCCGTTGGATTATTATGATATCCAGCTAGACTCTGGGTCAGAGATTGTCATTGACACAGAGCCAGACCGTTCTATTATGCTTTTTACATTATCTGGCGGGGCCAAGGTTGGGACTACCCACATACCTGAGAAAACTGCTGTAAAGCTGACCAGAGGAGAACATGTAAATCTGCAGAATCCAGGAAAAGAGAAGTCACATATATTATGGATTAGTTCTGTCAGGCTAGATGAACCTATATCCTGGGGCGGCCCCATCGTGATGAACACGGAGAAAGAGTTGAAAAAGGCTTTTGCAGAACTAAGAGCGGGAACATTTTTAAAGGATGACATTTTTGTATAGCCGGCTGAATAGTAAGAATTAAGACAGAGGCGCAGAGTTAGATGGAGTACTGAAACGTCAAAAACTTATCCCTGAACCTGACTTTTCACATTATCTGCGCCGTCTGCTCATGCGCGGAACCGTAGCTGAAGGAGCTGGAGTGAGCGCAGTAGATGCGCTTTATCGGCTTTTATCTCAAATGCACATTACACCGGTGAAAGAAAGTTTTCCTTTACGGCTGTGTACCTGTTTAAACTTGCTGAACAGACAGCGTTACATCATACACAATATCCTGTACTTCAAAGCATTGCTAACCTGTATCTAAAAAAGCAAATCATACTGGATAAGTAAAAAGGAGGCTGTTATGCCAAAACCACTATTTACAAAGCTGGTCGCGATCTGTGCGATCGGCTTTCTTTGTTCCTCTTTCGGTATCGTATATGGGTTAAATGCCCGTGACAAAAGCCTGTGTATTTTAAGCAGTCTTATAGGCTTGTGCAGTATTGTTCGCTTTTTCTTACTTTTCCAGCAGTTCCGCACTAAATCCTACTGCACCTTAACGGGAATCTGCACCAAACATATTCCCTCTGCACTTTGGAATAAAACACAAAAAATTATGTTTACCACTCCTGAAGGAACTGAATATGAATTTGCTTTAGATAAACACCTAAAACTTCTTACAGGACATCATTATCGTCTATATTTTAAACCGCAGCTTTCCGGCACAGCAGATTCAGTCTATTCCTCACACTACTTTCTCGGATTTGAAGAATTACCCGCCCCTGCCTCTTAGAAATCTATTGAAAACTAAAATAAGCAAGGCACATGGAACGATTACGATTCATGCTACCCTGCTACTTAAAAAGTACATATTTATCATAATTTTAAAGAACTTATTCTTTATTCGCAAAATGCTGTCCAATAGCAAAACCTACTCCCGTGCCAATAGCAAGACCTACTCCTATTCCCACACCTCGTACGATAATTCCTGAAGATTCTACTGCCACTCCGAGTAGTATTCCTATACACATACCTGCTACCAGATAAATACTTATTACATTTTTTTTATTTCGTTTTTCTTTTGAACTATCCTTTTTAATCTCTTGATTTTCACTCACGCCTTTTCTTCCACCTTTCTTTTACATTTTCGACAAATCCGTAACAAACATTTTTATTAACCAACAGAAACTACTCTATCACATGTTTTACTAACATATTCATCATGTGTTATAATAATTATAATCTTTTCTTTTTTTATACTGCCTAAATAATTTATAAAAGATTTTATTGACTTTGAATCTAGCGCTGATGTCGGTTCATCAAATATCATTACTGGAGTATCTTTATATAACACTCTAAGTATCGCTATTTTTTGCTTTTCTCCACTGGATGTAGGTACGTTTTCTTCTTCAAAGAAAGAGCCTAGCGTTGCTTCTGTTTTAAATGAATTGTAGCAAATCCTACTATGTACTTCCATCCTTTCTTTACGAACGCGCACTTTTCTTTCTAAACAGTTGTATTGACTGTCTTTTTTCTTTTTAATATTACAATCGAAGAATATTCTCCATTTTTTATGCCAGCTTCAAAATATCCATTATTCCTTTGTACCGCTTCCGAAACATTCTTTAGACCTATCCCATGATTTTTCTTGTCTATCTTATAAGTCACATCCTTAGAAACTGTCTGGGAATCTATACTATTTTGTATGCCAAACTCACAATGCTCTGCTCTTTCTTGTATGATTATGCGTATATATTTCTCACCTGTTTTCTGTCGTTGCATAGCTTCCGCCACATTTTGGATCAGATTAGAAAATATGATGCAGAAATCCACTTCACTTATCAGCAGACTGCCGCTGCATCCACCCCATATATTTATTTTCACTTCTCTCAATGGCGATAAATAATAATTTAAAAACATATCCAGTAAATCATTACCGCTTATATAACATCTCTTCTGAATACTTACAAGATTATCCTGCAAGCCTTTTATATATTGTACGCCTTCTTCTATTTCTTGATTTTTTATATACTGTGTCAGACAGAGAAGATGATTTTGCATATCATGTCTATATCTGCGGGTATCTTCTTCACGTTTCAGCAATTCTTTATAATACTTTTCCTGCATACTAATTAAGGAACGTTCCGTATCAACCAGCTCACGCATAATCTCATTTGCTTTTCGGATATATGCAATAAATACCAGTAATGCGATCATTCCTATAAATGCAAGTACGCTGATAAAATCTGCTATCAGTTTAAAATTTTCTTTAAGCGCATATTCTTGCATATTACTGAAGCCTACGATTATACATGACAATATAATAGTCATTACAAGCATTGTAATCATAACCCTTGCCTTAATAACTCCAGTTATATACATTCCAAATTCAGGTTTGCGTTTCTGCACTTCCCTAGCGAAAATAAACAAAATAAGAACAATAACCGCTTCCAAAAATCTTATATATCTATAGTCTGCCACATAATATTGTATTGCAATACCGATTATCTCGTCCAGACTTCCGGAAATACAAAGCACCATCAAAATCTGAAATATTTTTTCTCCTATTCTCCCTTCTGTCATACAATACACTGCCGCACACGCAAATATATACAGCAAAATCGGACCGATTTCTTCCACCCACAGCAGACATAGTGTATATACTATGCCGCTTACAGCTACAGAGCCGGATGCTTTCATTTTCTTTCCGAAAAATATCTCTAACCCCATTGAGAATCGTATTACTTCTATAAAATAATTCACTACCAATATCAGCACATTCATACTTAACTATACCTAAATCGGAATTCTTCATATTCCCTTTCAAATTCTTTCTTTTTCCCTCTTGGGATTTTTATCTCTACGTCAGTTATTTTAATCACTCCCCGCTTATATTCCTCTATAAGCGCCAAATTTACGGCATATTTTCTGTCTGCTCTATAAAAGAGCCTTCGATCCAAAAGCGGCATTATTTTTGTCAAAGACATATCTTTTCTCATCATACCTCTGTTCTTCACATAAACTCCCACATAACTTTCATATGCTTTCACGTACAAAATATCTTTTTGCTGTACATTATAAGGGATTCTATTCAAATATAATTCGACTGTTTCTATTCCCAACATAGAATTCAGCGCTTCATCTAAAGCTGATATGATTTCTTCCGGATCAAATGGCTTTGTCACAAACCGGAATGCACTGATCCTAAATGCCTCTTTAAAGCGATCCACTCTTCCGGTTGCCATAATTATTTTACAGTCTCCATTACTTTCCTGGATTCTGCCGCCAATTTCAATCCCATCCAGTCCCGGCATCTCAATATCAAGAAATACTATATCCATTTCCTGTATTGATTCAAGGAGGTCTGTGCCATTATAAAATTTTTCAATTTTATACGCATATTCCTTTTTATCTAAGTGTTCAGAAACAATATTACTTAGGACCTCCACTACTTCAGGGAAATCATCGCATATACCGATTTTTACTTTCTGCATATTTTTCTGTTTTTCGCAACTCCTTTTATTCGTGATTGCTTTCATTGAACGCTGAAGCCGTCCAGAGAACTCCCTGTCGCTCAGCTTGCTTTCCGTGATTTCTATGATTTCTTCTTCTGACCATGCCCACGGCGGATATATAGCCGTCCGCCGATAATACTTACGGTTACCTTTCGTGCGAGCTTCTCTAAGTTTTTCTGCCGATCAATAATTATTTTTAAGAATAATATACATCCTCCTTCTTTATAATACAAGAAAAAGAGCAGATATCACTCCCATAAAAATTTTCTGCTCTTTTCTCCTAAAGTTTAAACTATATACCGATTTCCATAATAATCATCCGTTTTGTCCAACCGCTGAGTAAAGTTACTCTTTTTCCTCAACCGACTGCTTCCACAGCTTTCGCACATTATACTCTTTTGACCTATCCTTTAGCTGTAAACTACAGTATATCTCGTTGTTTTTGGATTTGAAGCTCTCTCCATGCCGTTTCAATGTATTCCTTGTTCGTCACTTCCTTAATCTTCTTCCTCCAGTCCCGGGGTACTCTTTCGCAGCTGGACTTCCACTCGGGACAGAACTTCCTGTATGTCGAACGGCTTCGTCACATAATCGTCCGTCCCATTTTGCAAAAACTCCACCTTCGTATCAATCGTGTCCTTCGCCGTCAGCACATTCACCGGTGTACGCCCCTTCTTTCGTATCTCTTTTAATACTTCCTCTCCCGGCATCGGATTCCGGGAGGGAACATTTACTTTAGTTCAATTCACCATGGCATTGTGAATGAAGCTGTCCTATTTATTTACAATATTCACGGGCGCTCCGTCTAAGAAGCTCTTCAGATTATCAACCGCAATATTCATCAGTCTCTGCCTGGACTCCTTTGGCGCCCAGGAGATATGCGGTGTAATCAGGCAGTTCTTCGCCTGAAGCAACGGGTTATCTCCTTTGATCGGCTCTGTAGATACAACGTCTAACCCTGCAGCCGCAACTTTGCCGCTGTTTAAGGCATCCGCCAGGTCCTGCTCTTCAATTAACTGCCCTCTGGAGTTATTCAGGATAATAACCCCGTCTTTCATCTTTGCGATTGTAGATTTATTAATCATCTTCTCCGTTTCTGGAAACAGCGGGCAGTGGAGGGCGATCACATCCGACTGGCTAAGCACCTCGTCAAGCTCTGCGTATCTGCATGTCTCAGACTCTAAGTCTGGATTTTTATATGCATCATATGCCAGCACGTTCATTCCCAGCGACTGCGCAATCCGTCCCGTAGACTGGCCGATTCGTCCATATCCGATAATCCCCATCGTCTTCCTGTCCAGCTCGATCAGTGGGTAATCCCAGAAGCACCAATCTGCATTATGTTCCCACGCTCCGTCATGAACCACCTCATTATGATGACCGATGTGATGGCAGATCTCAAGCAGAAGCGCTATTGCAAACTGTCCGACCGCCGCTGTCCCATAAGTAGGGACGTTCGCTACCGGGATTCCCTTTACCTTTGCCGCTTCTACATCGACTACATTATATCCTGTCGCCAGTACCCCGATAAACTTAAGGTTCGGACACCGGTCCAGCACGTCTTTTGGAAGCTGAGTCTTGTTCGTGTACACAATCTCTGCATCTTTGATTCTATCTACCACTTCTTCCATATCTGTGAGCGACGTTCTGTCATATACAGTACATTCACCCAGCGCATTCAACCCTTCCCAGTCCAAATCTCCGGGATTCAGCGTATATCCGTCTAATACAACAATTTTCATCTGACATCTCCCTCCTATATCTGCGGCTTTTCCGGATGTAGCATCGTAGCGATTACCTTGTCTAATACGTCGTCATTCCAGATCTGTTTCCAGTCTTCCCTCATAACAAGACGGTTTCCAAGGCCGATAGCAACTTTACATGCATCCGATACAGGCGGATTTCCCGGGATATACCCAAGGAAGTTCGCAGACAGATTATAGATATGTCCTGTCAGGAAGGAAACTGCCGCTTCTCTTGGGATTCCTCTTCTCTCTGCTTCATCTACCGTCTCAGCCATCGCATACAGGCAGGTAGCTCCGAGAAGTTCTACTAATGTAGGCTCCAGGAATGCAATCTGCTCAGAGCTCATAACATAGGCGTGTTCTACCGGCGCATACATCTGCTTTGCCACTTCTACACACTGCGCGAACCTGTCATCGTCTCCCTGAATCTTAGACATTACAATATCCTGCTTGCCGCCGCAGCCGCCGAAACGGTCCTGGCGCGCCTCGAAGGTATCCTGATCGAGGAAATAAGAAGGATGACAAGGATGTGCAACCCCAAATGTACAATCATCTCTTAATGTAAGTTCCTTTGCCACTGCCGCCGCCGGATCCAGAATAATGAAGCCTGTGCCTGGCTTTAACTGTGGAACATAAACCGCTGATAACTTACCGATCAAAGTATCCGGCACTGCAAACACTACTACGTCGGATTTTGCAAGCGCCTCTTCTACGTCCGTGGGCTCAAATCCGCGGTCTTTGATACTCTTAATCCCTGCTTCAGATGCCTCCACCAGCAGAAGTTCGAACTCTTCTGGCCTCTTTGCCAGGTTATTGCTTGTCCTAGTTCCCATCTTACCGCCTGCTCCGATTACACTTACTACGATTTTACTCATTTTAATTCCTTCTTTCTCTTTTTTCATTGATCCTTTACTTCTTATCTTAATATCCCTGGTTTAACGCTTCGCCGTCTCAGCCCCTGTTTTTGCGATATCCTCCGGCGTAAATCCATATGCGTCCGCTAGTTCTTTTGCCGGGCCTGATTCTCCGAACGTCGTAAGACCAATTCTCTTAACGATCTTCGGATCATTTTCCACTACCAGCTTACTGATATAAGCGCCCATCCCACCATTTACATTGTGGTCTTCCACCGTCACGATACAGTCTGCTTTTCCGATCGCCTCTAAAATTTTGGACGGGTCTTTACCATATAAAATATTGATATCTCCAACTGTCACATTGACTCCCTGTCCCTTCAGAATCTCTGCCGCCTCCAGAACACGATCCAGCACGAATCCACTGGACAAAAGCAGTACGTCATTGCCGTATTCTTTCAGAATGCGGATTCCATCCGGACTAAACGGTGTCTCTTTGTCATAGGCGTCCACCTCGCGGCCGCTTCCTGCACGCACATAGACTGGTCCATCGATTTCCGCCGCCATCTTAACAGCATGATATGTCTGAGCCGCATCCGCAGGAGTAAAGATCGTATAGTTTGGGATATTTGACAAAATCCCCAGATCTTCATAAAACTGATGTGTCACACCTTCCCGCTCTCCTCCAAGAAGTCCGGAATTGATTCCGACAAATTTAACATTCAGATTCGGATATGCAACAAATGTTCTCATCTGCTCACATGCACGCATCGTAAGGAATCCTGCGTATGTACCAACAAACGGGGTCAACCCTGCTGCCGCCAACCCTGCCGCTGTGTCCACTGCATTCTGTTCTGCAATTCCCACCTCTACATATTGATCTGGGTGAAGTTCTGCGAACTTTGTCGCACGCATTGCTTTTAATGAGTCCGGCGACACGAACATAATCTTATCGTCTGTCTCCGCCATATCGATAAGCGCCTGTGCAAATGCCTCTCTTGTACCTTTAAACTCTGCCATCTCTATACACCTCCTAAAATTCTTACTGCTTCTTCATACTGCTCTTCTGTCGGAACTCCTTTGTGCCATGCATTATTGTCTTCCATATAAGGAAGTCCTTTTCCTTTGACACAGTCGCACACGATCACGCTCGGTCTTCCCTTCTCGGCTTTCGCATTCGCAATAGCCCTCTTAATCGCATCGATATCGTGGCCGTCGATCTCCTGCGCATGCCACTGGAATGCTTCAAAACGTTCCTTAATATTATTAGAACCGATCGTGTCCTTTACAGAACCGCCGCTCTGCCATCCATTCTTATCTACGAATACGACCATGTTGTCGAGCTTATGGCCTGCCGCCGAATTAATCCCTTCCCAGCAGATACCTTCCTGAAGTTCGCCGTCTCCGACCACTACAAACACATTGTAATCTTTCTTCCGGTATTTTCCGGCCATAGCCATACCAGAACCTATTGCAATACCATTTCCCAGAGAACCGGACGTCATATCCACGCCCTTTGTCTTATTCATAACCGGATGTCCCTGAAATTTACTTCCAAGCGCCCTCAGACTAAAGTCCTCTACTTTTTCTCCAAAATATCCTTTCTCGGAGAGAGCCGCATAA
The DNA here is from genome assembly GCF_900604355.1 of Luxibacter massiliensis. Taxonomy (NCBI): domain Bacteria; kingdom Bacillati; phylum Bacillota; class Clostridia; order Lachnospirales; family Lachnospiraceae; genus Luxibacter; species Luxibacter massiliensis. Next base: position 3,336,991 of record NZ_UWOE01000001.1, read on the forward strand.
TAGATCGGGCACGCATGTCCTTTCGATAAGATGAAACGGTCTCTGTCTTCCCATTCCGGATTTGCCGGGTCGACTCTCATTTCGTCAAAAAATAGTGTCGCTACAATATCTGCAATTGACAGCGCTGGCCCCGGATGTCCGTCTTTTCCCTTATAGACCATATCTACCGCCGTCAGCCGGAGCCTATCGGCAATTTGCTTTAATTCTACTGTGTTCATATTAAATTCCTCCTTTTTGATAAATCCCTGCAGCTTCTTCTACATAGTTTTTTCTATATGGCCTCTTCTACGCTCCTAACATATTTGGAAGCCACGTAATGATAGATGGTATAAATGTCATAAATAAAAGCGCTAGTACTTCGACTCCCAGGTAGATCAGTATACGCCCACTGATCTTTCCGATACTCGTCTCCGCGATTCCCGATGCCACGAACAGGTTCACTGCCATCGGCGGCGTGATCATACCAATCGATGTATTAATGATGATAATAATTCCAAGTGCAATAGGCGACAGTCCAAGAGAGGTTGCGATCGGCAGCAGAATCGGCGTCACGAGCAGGATGATGGACTGTGTCTCTAAAAAGCAGCCAAGGAATAAAAGTAATATATTAATCATCAACAGTAATATATATTTGTTACTGAAAAGTCCAAGCACACCTGTCGCAATTGCCGTCGACATATTCTGGTGCGTCATAAACCAACCAAACGGAGCGGACATGCTTACGACGAACAGAACGACTGCTGAACTTACCGCTGATTTCTTCAAGATATCATAGATATCCCCAATGTTAAGTTCCTTGTATACGAACACACTTACAACTAACGCATAGATACATGCTACAGCCGCTGACTCTGTCGGTGTGAAGAGTCCTCCGTAGATTCCTCCCAGGATAATAACTGGCATCAAGATAGCCAGGAGCGCCTCTTTAAAGGAAACGGCAACTTCTCTCACTGTTATCTTCGTATTATCCGGTGCATCGTATTTCCTGCACACGGCAATATTCGTAAATACAAGGACTATCGCAAGCAGAATACCCGGCACGATTCCAGCCATGAACATCGTCCCTACAGAGACCGACGCTGTTACCGCATATGTAACCATCGGTATACTTGGCGGAATAACAACTCCCAGTGTCCCTGCCGAAGCCGCTACAGCTGCCGCCACTTCATCCGGATAGCCTTTTTTCTTCATCCGTGGAATCGTAATCCCTCCGATTGCAGCAACCGTCGCCGGATTAGAACCTGAGATAGCTCCAAAGAATGCCGAAGCCACTACTGTAATACAGGACAACCTGCCCGGCAGTTTTCTAAGCAGAATTTCTATGAAATCAATGAGCCTTTTAGAGATTCCTCCCTTTTCCATAATGTTTCCTGCCAGAATGAAAAATGGAACCGCCATCAGAGTAAAGTTATCCGCTTGAGTAAACATCCTCTGTGTCACGACCGGCAGAAGGTGCATATTGCCACTTAACATGATAACCGCACACACCGCCACTCCTAGGCAGACAGCTATAGGTACTCCCAGGATTAACATCAGAAACAGTACGCTAAATAATATTCCTATCATACTTCCTGTTCCCCCTCTTCTATCAGTTCTTTCTCATCCTTCTTATCTTCTTTCCCTGTAATCTGTGTGTACGTATGGTATACATAGCACACCGCCATAATTACAAGTCCTAATGGAATCGCAAGATACATCAGCCACATCGGCCAGTTAAGGCTCGGTGTAATCTGGCCCCCGCTGATCTGAAACGCCAGAATCTTAACCCCGTAATATCCAGCAAACAAACTGAATACTAACACGATCACTGCACAGATTCCCCGGATTACCTTCATAACCTTTTTCGGCACGAACAAATCCAGCGCCTCCACCGAAAAGTGTTCTCCATCAATCGCCGCCACTCCGATGCCAAGAAAGATAATCCATATCATACAATACCTTGCCAGTTCTTCCGCCCAAGATATAATAAACAGATTCGTGAATCTTGCGACAGTCGCAATAAATACAATGGTACACATCACAATCATCAATATTACAAGAAGTATTTCTTCTATCTTTTTAACCGCTAAAAAAAACTTCTTCACCACTCATCCTCCGTTCTACTTTGTCCATTTATCGACAAGTTCCTGACTAATCTGGAACGTCTCAGCCATATCATATACATCCGACACAGCTTCCTTCCAGACTTCTTTGTCAACTTCTGTAATTGTAACCCCTTCTTTATCCATGTTGGCGACAGCTTCTTCGTTATAATTCTGGCTGTACTCTCTCTGCCAGTCTTTCGCTTCTTCCGCCGACCGGTCAAATGCTTCCTGCTGTTCTTTAGTCAACCCATCGTATATCCTTTCACTGATCATCAGAACACACGGAGAATAGAAAAGATCAATCATAGATATATATTGTTGGACTTCCCATACCCGGCTTGTATCTATAATCGCGATCGGGTTCTCCTGTCCGTCAACCGTCCCCTGAGATAATGCTGTAAAAATCTCCGACCATGCCATAGGAGTCGCCGTCGCTCCAAGTTCTTCATATGTCTCGATATGAACGTTATTTTCCATCGTTCTGATCTTCATCCCTGCAAGATCTTCCGGCGTTGCAATCACTCTATCGTCGTTCGTCAGTTCACGGAAACCATTTTCCCAAAAGCCTACGCCCCTGATCTTCTGTGTCTCCAATTCATCCAACAGTTCCTGTCCCAGTTCCCCGTCTAATTTTGAATATGCATCTTCTGCATCTTCAAAAAGGTACGGAAAGTCAAGTACTGCAAAGTCTGATACAAAGTTAGGAATAGGACCGGTAGAGATCAGGCACATCTCCTGGACTCCCAGTCCCACGCTCTCCATCATATCTCTTTCATTTCCCAGCTGAGAATTCGGATAAATGTCAAGTGTCATCTCGCCGTCACTGTATTCCTCCAACAGTTTCTGCATCTTCTGCAGTCCTTTCACATAATGTCCTTCCGGCGCGGTTGTCGTCCCCACCTTGAATCTGATATTCGCGCTGTCTGCCCCCATCATACCATCATCTTCCTGTACCGATGATGTAGAAGAATTACTACAGGCTGTCAGTGATATCAATAATGTCAGGGCCAAAACCGCAGCAACCATTTTCCTCATTTGTTCATCTCCCTTCTCATTCATTAAACATCTGATGTTTTATATATAACATCTTTTGTTATATGTGTCAATTAATTACTAAACCAAATTCACTTTTTGTATAATATTTACAACTAAACCGACTTAAAATTGTTTATTAATACCTGACAAAATACTAAAAGCTTAATATCGTCCGCCGTATTGTACATCCTTTCACGAAACAATTGACAAACAATTGGCATTTAATCTTTTAATATGATAAAATCTTATTTAAGAGATCGAGGAGGTGCTTTATGTCTATTTTCTATGATAAATCTGTTAAAAGGGAATCAGCCGTAGATATAGTGGTGAATAACATCAAACAGTTATTGATAGATAGGAGATTAAAACCAGGGGAGAAACTGCCCAGCGAGCTGGAGATATCGGAAGGTCTCGGTGTAAGCCGCGGTTCAGTCCGAGAAGCGATGAAGATACTATCCGCTTTTGGATTGATCGATATTCGTGTTGGAAACGGAACTTATGTGTGCGAAACTCCCGGAAACGGAATGTTGGACTCCTTTTTGTTTAGTTTTTTCCTCTCCAACCCGAATATCGAAGACTTATATGAATTCCGTCAAATCTTTGAAATTGATATTTTAGAACAGATTCTGAAACACTATGATGAAAACCAGACAGACAGAACGTCCTTGAAAGAAAACTTAAAAGAACTGCAGCAGCTCATCAAGTCCGGCGCAACTCCCTCACAGTTAAAGGAAAATGACCTGGAATTCCACCGTTTACTCGGCAAAGCCTCCTGCAATCTTTTATCCGAAAAGATTTATAACTTTGTGATCGACTTTATGGAGCCTTCCATATCCGCCACTCATAAGCACCAGAACGGTGAGATCGTCTATAAAGTGCATAAAGACATCATGGATATTATTGATACAAGAGAATCCAGCCAGATTACAAAAGTAATCACTTCTTCTGTGGACACCTGGTCCGTCCTCCAGTCCTTCGAAAAAGAGGAGGCATAGCAGTTTAAATATTGCTTTACACACAAAAAGAGCTGTTGCTTCAGAGAATCAACATTCGCTAAAGCAACAGCTCCTTTCTTTATTTTTGGAAAAAGATTATCTCATTTGAGAGTTTTGCTCCCTTCTATAATTTAAGGATTATACAGGATCATGTGCAGTACTGATGTTTCTACGCCTTTATTTCTGTAAAAGTGGATTGTATCTCCTTTAAATCAAATACTTTCATCTTTAGCAACAGTAAAATACTGACTATCGGCTATTATTTCAATGATACCATCAAAAACGGTAATAAATTCTGTGGTGCCCCGCAGATGTGGTTCTGACTGCCAGTAACTTTCTGGCGCTAACTCCAAATAATACACCGCAAATCTGCGATTTTCATTATCCGGAAAGATAGAATCGTTTTTTACTTTCCCATTATCCTCTGACAAAGGCTGTATTTCAGATATCTTTACGATTTCATACGGGACTTTTGGATGCACCGTCAAGGCAATAAAAGGTACTTCCATACCGTTTGACCAATTAGCAGCATTTTTATCAGAACAACGGGGGCAATATATTTTCTGCCAACATGGGAATAATAGGGGCCTGCCTTTTCGCATATAAAATCAAAATTTACACAGTTTTTAATTTGTCTCAGAAGATGATCTTCTGGAACCATAGAATCTATGTCAAGGATTACCATCTGGATTTGTCCGCTTTGTTTTCTCATCATAAAAAATGACCTCCTGTAATTGATATAATAAGTATACCATACAGAAAGCCATTTCTCTTTAGTTTGTCAACAGGTCCACTTTGAAGCAGTCTCGGATACTCCTGATGGAGTATTTCATCTAACATACTGCGCCATCTTTAACCAACCAGCCTATTCCCCCAAATAGCCGGCAAACAATGGTGCAACCGCTGTTTTATTCACTGCTGCCAGTCAAACAGGCTCAATTGGATATTTTTATTTCTCTCCTCAAATGCGTTCAAGTACTCAAATATTTTTTTATTGTCATGTACAATACCAGCATTTTCACATATGCCGTGATACACCCCCATAAGTTCTTTGTTTATGGGACTGTTTAATTGATACTGCATACCATATGCTTTTATATATCTTTCTTTCATTCCAGGAAAAAGCCAGTCCAGCTGCCTGTAGAAATATTCCCTGCTTCCCTCTCTAAGTGTAAGGCCCATTCCAAAGCAGATAACTCCATAGACTTTTGCCTCAACACAGTACTCCAGGATGCCTCTGATATTCTCTTCTGTGTCATTAATAAATGGAAGAACCGGGCAAAGCCATACAACAGTTGGGATTCCGGCGCTGTTAAGTTCCTTTAATGCTTCAAAGCGCTCCCGGGTCGTACTGACATTTGGCTCCAGCTTTTTACACAAGCTCTCATCATACGTAGTCAGTGTCATCTGAACCACACATTTGGCCCTCTCATTTATGGCTTTTAATAAATCTATATCCCGCAGCACTCTGTCTGACTTTGTGATCAAGGTAAACCCAAAACCATATTGATATATTAATGACATTGCTTTTCTTACATTTCCAATTTCATTTTCAAGAGGAATATAGGGGTCTGTCATTGAGCCTGTGCTAACCATACATTTTGAACGTTTCCTCCTAAGGGTATTCTCCAGCAGTTCAACCGCATTTACTTTTACCTCAATATCTTCAAAATCATGTTCCATGTGGTAACATTTACTTCTTGAATCACAATATATACAGCCATGGGAACACCCTCGGTATAAATTCATTCCATTTCTTGCTGACAAAATCCCTTTGGCATTAACATAATGCATGGCTCTCCCTCCCTACTGACCGGCACATCTCTTATATACAAAACTATTTAAACTCCTGTTTTATTTCATTATTGTTATCCAATGAATCCCCTGAGCTCTGTACCTCATTTGACACGCCAGTGTCCGCCTGTTCCTTGTAAACCTCTTTTAGAACAATATAAATATGCTCCCTATATAGAAGGTTCTGTACATCTTCAATACCTGCCTATAGGGAGCATTTACATACTTAATTATCATATTATTTAAAAGGCACAGACCGGATTTGAACCGGTGATCAGGGTGTTGCAGACCCACGCCTTACCACTTGGCTACTGCGCCTTATTACAAACACGCAACATATAATTATATGCTGCGATATAAATCACCACTATCAGTAAATCTCTCTAAAGATTCACCTAGGTGATGAATGACTCCTACGGGAATCGAACCCGTGTTACCGCCGTGAAAGGGCGATGTCTTAACCGCTTGACCAAGGAGCCACGTACCACAAAACCTGGCCGCCAAATTTGTAGTGACCGTTTTTTATGATAGCATAACCCATTTTAAAATGCAAGGCTTTTCAGAAGAAAAATGAATAATTGCTGTTGTTTTGCAAAGGGGTCTGTCCCTTTTGCATTTTGCTCTGTCCCTTTTGCAAAAGGGTCTGTCCCCTTTGCCCCCTTTGCATTCTCACTACATCTCCCCATAATAAGCCACTATCAGATCAACCATTTTATCATAGCTCTGTACGCCGTTATTCTGTCCGTTTGCTTTCAGGTATGTATCATTGACTTTTGTGGAAACTTCTGCTACCGCCCCTTCATAGGAGGCCCAAAACTGATTATTCTCCTTTAAATCTGTTTCTACAAGCGTGTTAAGGCCCTGCCTAACATCCTCCCATTCCTGGTAATCGCTCTGCCTGAGTGTATTCATACAGTATATCCATCCCATCAAATATCCGCTGTACTGGAAATCCTCACGCGGTGAATCCTTACAAGCCAGAAATGCAATAAAGTTCGCCTCTTCCTCCTGCATAAATCCCCTTAAATGGGATAATTCATGGCAGGCAGTGAACGGTATATTATAGGAGGCCATATCTTTGTTATAATTGGCTTCTACTGTAAAAGGTGAGTATATTCCTGTCAGGCTCTGGTAAGAAAGAATCTCTGATACAAGGAGTCCCTTGGGTGTTGGATAATAGCCTGCCAAACATGAATACGTCTTCCCAAGCTGTTCCATTGCACTGACAGCGCCCTCCTCCTCCGGCTTTGCCAGCTGCATCACTCCCGAAATATCACGCCTGACGGTTCCTGCTCTTCTATTGACCTCTTCTGTCAGCCAGATGCATGCCTGCTTCAGTTCTTCCACAGTATATTCTTTAAGTACCAGTCCCGCTTTCTCTGAAAAGGATACCCTGTGATAATTAATACCACAATTAGTAACATAAAGCAGTATTAAAACGGATGCTGCCAGAAATACTCCTGATCCCCAGCGCAGTACTGCCATTTTGCCTTTCTTCCTCAGAAAAGCCTCTCCAAGTGTATGTATTAAAGTCCCTGCAAGCAATATTAAGAATACATACAAACACAACTCAGCCAGCGAAAACGGGAATAATCCGGAAATACGCCCAATCACAGAGGCAATCACAGCGTAAACATGGACTGAATACCATTCCGCCATGCCGTCACATTCATTTGATAGTACTGTCAAAACCACTGTTCCCACCAGAAATACACAGCTTATAACCATTCTCTTTTCTATTATATTATCCTTTTTCTGTCTTTTGTCTCTTTTCATATCCGCCGGCCCTTTGTTCTACTTTATATTTATAATAAGATATCTGGAGGCCAAAAACAACTATACACTCCTGGAAAATCTAGTGTATGCCGAGGATCGCCTGGCATGTAGTTTACCAAACACGCTTTAAACTGTTAATACCTTTTTTATATATTTATGATTTCCTTAATAATTTCAACATATTTTAGACACATTTTTTTATTATAGTATTACTCAGATAGTTGATAAACATTTCAACTATCTCCCCCCTCATAAAGTAAAGCACCTTGAAACTTAGTTTCAGGTGCAGCACTTTACTCTCATTCCTTTAGATAACTATAAACACAACGAAACCCGCAAGCCATATGGCTAGCGGGTTTTCGCTGTGCTCTTTTCTTGATGAATTAGATTGTTTTACTGCAATCTTTTTATATCCTAGTACTTTCTGTCTCTGATAATACTTTTCCGACGCGAAGTTCCATAAAATATTGGCAGGCCTGGAATGCCGTCGTGCCATCCACCCGATGAATATGTCTCTTCTCCTGCATTTTCATAACGGTATATAAAAGCATGATCTTCGTGTTATCGCCCGTCTGTGGGGGTAAGGTACGTTCTGAGCCCATTCCCTTTATATCATTAGGCGAATTTCCCTTATCTGGAACTATATTATTCTTGTCTGGTTCTAATTTTCCTTATCCGGTATAAAAAAGTTGTGTTAGCGATAGTGGTTTCCGTCAGCGTAACGCCGCCGGAAACTTACTTCGTATTTTCTATTTTTAGAGTACGTTAATCCGAAAGTCAACGGACAATACACCAATGACGTGCCCTCTTTTCCCCTATTGATATGTTTTGTCCTATTTTGCCTTACTATTTACAAAAGAGCTGTTAATACTAACGATTTCAGCATACTTTAAACACCTCTGCAAAATTATCTCCATATGGGGATACAAAAAAGCCAAATTCCGCATACAGGATTTTGGCTCATCTGTCTTCATGAATCTCACCTCATTTACAGAGGCACTTTATAACAATTTTATATTTTTTCTCTTTCTTTTATAAAATCATCACGGCTTGTACACATTTTGCGTCTATACTAAGACTCAGATAGTTGATAAACATTTCAACTATCTCCCCCCTCATAAAGTAAAGCACCTTGAAACTCAGTTTCAGGTGCAGTACTTTACTCTCATTCCTTTAGATAACGATAAACATAACGAAACCCGTTAGCCACATGGTTAGCGGGTTTTCGCTGTCTATATCAAGGTATACAAAAGGCAGTCCTGAATATACATCTTCTGACACAGATGGATCTTCCCCCAAAGGCAGGATTAATCCTCAATATCCTCCTCCCGCATCCTGAGGCCCACGGCGCTTGTAACCGGCAGGGAAAATACGATGGCCTTCTCTTTACTGTCAAGTCCTGTCTGCTCCATAATTGCCTTCATAATCTGGTTCTTCTCATTGGCCCTGGCCACAATAAAGATAATTTCCTTTTCCTCAGCAAGAGAAACACCCAGGAACTTTTTGGCGCTCTCCATCCCAGTCCCTTTGGCGTGAATCACCGTACCGCCACCAGCCTTTGCGCTCCTTGCCGCATCCATCACTGTATCAATACACCCCTGGTTTGCAATGGCCACCAGCAATTCATATTCTGTCTCTTTCAACGTTGTCTCCTCCTCCTTCTCAAAGTCGCGGCCCTGTATCAAAAACTGCAGTACTTTCTTCCCTCCAATACTGCTGAGCGGGACAATAAATGCAATGCCTGTCCCCGGGATATCAATCTGCATACGTATGATCATACCACGCTTCAATTTTTTCCAGCGCTCCTCTGTCACCACTGAAAAAAACACAACCTTTTCTGATGCCTCCAACCCAAAATAGTCCAATACCTCACTGTTTGCAGTTCCCCTGGCCAGTGTCCCGAAAAAAACTTCATGCTCGTGTTCCCCATAGAATTCCCGGAACCGGTTCTTCATATTTCGGTTTGTGATCGTAACCATCATGTATAATCTGCTCATAGGCTCCTCCTCTACAGGTCAATAATATCGTAATCCCCATATGCTTCCAATGGCTGGACAGGGACTGTCTCCCTGGCAGCCTCTTCTTTCGCCACTTTCTGCTCATTATAATGATAAACTGCCCCCAGTATCTGGATAGTGATCAAGGGCGTCATGGCCACCATCGCTACCACGCCAAAAGCATCTGTCACGATGTTCCCGCCTACGGCCTCACAGGCCCCTTTGGCAAACGGCAGAAGGAAAGTCGCAGTCATGGGGCCGGAAGCAACGCCTCCAGAGTCAAATGCAATAGCCGTGAAAATCTTCGGAACAAAGAAAGATAGAATAATTGCAATAGCATATCCCGGAATCAAAAACCAGAAAATGGATATGCCTGTGAGCACCCGGATCATAGCCAGTCCCAGTGACACAGCAACGCCAATAGACAGGCTGTAACCCATGGCCCTGCCTGATATTGCCCCTGAAGTCAGTTCTTCTACCTGTTCCATCAGGACATAGACTGCCGGCTCTGCCTTAACAATAAAATATCCAATCACCATGCCAATGGGAATAATAATCCAGCGATAAGGAAGCCCTGCTATAATCTGGCCCATATAGTTCCCCGCCGGCATGAATCCAATATTTACTCCTGTCAAAAATAAAAACAACCCTATATATGTGTAGACAATGCCAACTGCTATTTTCAGAATCGTCTTTCGCTTAATATGTAAGGAAATCACCTGAAACAATGCAAAAAACAAAACAATAGGCAAGAGGGATACCAGCATCTCTTTCATATAATGAGGAATCCCTGATGCAAACAATCCCCAGAGTTCCACAGAGTTATCTGCATCTGGGATAACTGTCTGTGTATAGACACTGCCAGAAGGTTTATATATCATGCCTAAAATCAATACTGCCAGAATAGGCCCAACGGAACAAAGGGCAACCAGGCCAAAGCTGTCATTCTCCGCATGTTTATCACTACGCACTGCTGAAAAACCAATACCGAGGGCCATAATAAATGGGACTGTCATCGGCCCTGTAGTCACGCCGCCCGAATCAAACGCCACTGATACAAAGTCATCCGGCACAAAAAATGCCAGAATAAATACAAGAGGATACAAAACAAGCAGCATATGGGACAGCGGTATGCCAAACAGCATCCTCACCACAGCAGTCACAAGGAAAATCCCCACCCCTGCAGCTACCGCCACTATCAAAGTATAATTAGGGATTGAAGGTACCTGCTCCGCAAGTACCTGAAGATCCGGCTCCGAAACAGTAATAATAAAGCCAAGAATAAAGCAGAGAAAAATAACCACAATCAACTTTTTTGTCTGGGTCATTCTTGTGCCAATTCTTTCTCCCATAGGGGTCATAGCGATCTCCGCCCCAAGAGTAAAAAACATCATCCCTACAATCAATAGGACAGCGCCAATAATAAAAGCCATCAGGATACCGGGCGGGATAGGCGCAATTGTAAAACACAACAATAATACAATTCCAATAATTGGTAGGACGGCTCCTAATGACTCTCTTAATTTTTCTAATAGTCTTGTCTGATATAATCTCAATATGCACTCTTACCTTTCTGTTATCTATCGTCAGTAACCCTCCATATTTTCCAAATGGACCGTCTCCCCGCCTGCCGGCAAAGGTGAATAAATACCGCCGCCGCCATACAGGGGGAAGTAAACTGTGCCATCTAGTCAAATATGAAACAAAAAATGTACTTTGATTTTAATTGTAACATAAAACTATTTTATCAGAAAGTAAAAAGTGCCCAAATTTCATATAAATGTTTTCATATAAGTGTATCCCAGGTTCCATCATCGGACCCCAGGACGGATCCTGCAATCCATTTGTATTTTCCTGTGGCAGCGCCAAATCGGACGGCTAACCCTTTATATCTATTTGTGATATCCAGTGGTATTTACTACTGCTGCCAGATGCCCTAATTCATCCTTTACCTCAACTCTATAATAACTTGTCTTTCTTCCATTTTTTATACATACGGCCTCTGCCGTCAGCTTCTCCCCTTTAGCGCTCCCTAAGTATGCGATATCTGACTGAAGTGACACCGTTCCGATCTCCTGCCAGTTAGAGGCCACGGCAAATGCAAAATCTGCCAGAGTAAAATATACGCCGCCCATCACTGCACCCATGGCATTTTTATGTCTTGCCTCAATGCGCAGACTGCACTTTGCATAATGCTCCTCTACCTCGTCGATAACTGCGCCGTTGTCTGTAGCAAAACGGTCCTTTTCAAATAATTCTATAATCTGTTCCGTAGGTTTCATTGTCTCTCTCCTAAATAAATCCTGTTTCCGGTCATTCTTACTAGCAAGATTTAGTATAGCACAGATTATGCCCTATTGCCAGCCATATCCAAAGGCGGCCGAGCCTCCCCCTGTTCCATATATTCCTTTGGGCATACTCCTGTCACTGACCGGAATATTCTGCTGAAATAGAACTGGTCACTATACCCCACTCTCTCCGCCACATCCTTTATATAAATCTCCGGTTCCATACTCATAATCTGTTTTGCGCTTTCTATCCTGATCTGCATCAAGTATGCACTGAAAGAAGTCCCGCCATAAGTCCTGAACATCCTGCTCAGGGATGTCTGTGATACCCCAAAGTTCCGGCAGATGTCCCCCAAAGTCATGGCTTCCTTCATGTGTGCTTTGAGGTAAATCTGTATAGATGTGAACAGAGACTCTTTATCATCAATTTTTTCTGTCTCAAGATCTGGAATACATCTTCTTATGATACTGATTACTGCATCCCTTAATTCATCCATATTGGAGGCATAATAAAAGGCGTCATCCAACATAAATTCCAGCTCACTGAAATCATACTCCACAGGATATACATTTCTTATAATCTGGAAGATATATCGGATCCCTGCCTCCACATACATCTGGCTATATTCCTCATCTGCCCATATCCTAAATAATCCTGTAAGTTCTTCTAAAAGCCGCCCATTCTTTTTCTGCCTGATTACTTCTTCAATATATTCAGAACGGATACGTTCTTTTGGATTCCGCCCCAAAACCGCCTTGTCTGTTTCACTCTGTATCCTGCTGACGCCAATTACAATCGTCTCGTCCATCCTCCGGTACAGGCATCTTGCCACCTCTCCAAGACTATCCAAGGTAAAAGGCGAAACCCTGTATATTCCAGTTACATATGTTCCACTTCTCTTTTCTTTTTCAAAGATCTTTATTACAAAATCATAAAACTGTCCTCCACAGAGCATATTCTCTGGAAACAGATAAAGTCCCTCCATCTCATCCCGCCCATATATGTAAATCTGTTCCTCTTCCATAGAGAAAATCTCCACTCCGGATCCAACTTTACGATAACGTCCTAAAAACCCACTTCTTCTGAATACTGCCGCATAATATCTGCCTGGCACAAAGTACCGGAGAACTTCACCCGCCCCGATGTTCCCGCCATTGCACAGTACGCTTAGAATATGGTTCCTCTTTTCATAATAGAGTGTATTTAGCCTATGTTCCAGCTTTTCCATAATTTTTTGCATATCTGATGGAACAAGAGGTTTCAAAAGATAATCACAAACTCCAAATTTCAAGGCACTTTTTGCATATTCAAATTCTGAATATCCGCTGACAATCACAGCAAGGATAGAAGGAAATTCCTGTTTAACAAGTTCTACAAACTCAATCCCATTCATTACCGGCATACGGATATCTGTAATAAGGACATCAGGCTGGTCTCTCCGTATCATATCCAGCGCTTCCTTTCCATTATTTGCAGAACCTATAATTTTATATTGGGGACATTTTTTCTGCAAAATCATTCTTACATGGTTTAACCCTGCCGGTTCATCATCAACAATCAATATTCTGTACATCCTTCCTCCTCCTCAGTAACCCCAACTATGATCTCTGTCCCGCCCCCCCTGCCAGGCTGTATTTCAAACATCAATTCTTCATTATAAAGCAGATACAGCCGTGCATATGTATTCACCAACCCCATGCCTCCTATATCTAATTCCACATGAGTTCTCCTGTCCGTCAGCCTTCTTTTCACTTCTTCAATTTCTTTCATTACCTTGTCCACAGCCTCTTTAGAAATCCCGCCGCCATTGTCATGTATGTGCAGATACCAGCCGCAGGCTGTTTTCTTTCCTGTAAGCGTAATCTCTATTATGTCCTCCCCACATTCATATCCATGCACGATAGAGTTCTCCGCAAATTGCTGAAGAATAATCTTCGGCAATATCTTGTCCAGTATTTTCTCATCAATCTTTATACTATAGCATAGCCTATAATCATATCTGTGCTTCAACAGTCCCAAATACTGCTCCAGATATTGTACTTCATCCCTGACTTTCGCATATTTCTCCCTAGTATTTGTGGCGTAGCGCAGCATCGAGGCAAGCTGGGCGCACATATCACAGATAACTTCATCATCTGAGAGCATTCCCCGGCCAGATATCACATTGAGGACATTATAAATGAAATGTGGGTTTACCTGCGCCTGGAGAAGGTCAAACTGTGCCTGAAGCTGCAGCATAGACATCCTTTTTTCTTTTACCATAGATTCCTGCAGCCTCTCCAGCACATGGCGGTAGGCTTTATATAATACTTCTATTTCATCATTTGATATTTTCTCGGGTATCTCCGCTTCCAGGTTCTCCATGCTGGTACTTTCCATGTATTTCTGGAGCTGCCGTACGGGCCTGGCCAGATGCCGGGAAGTGACATATACATACCCCAGGGAAAACAAAAGCATACTTGAAAGGAGCACAAGGCTCACCGGAAATGCTGATCCCATGGCGCTTCTGCTGATATCAGTCCGGGCAACTGTCAGAAGAACCATGTCCTCCGCCTGAGACTCGCAGCGCAGGCACAGTACTTTCTTCCCACCTTGGTCTTTAAAGCTTACAATCTCCTCCCCCTCTCCTTCCATCCGTTCTATGTACCAGGGGACATCGAGGCTGTCGTCGCTTTGATACAGTACCTCCCCTTGCCCTGTCAGGAAAATATACGTCCTGTCGCCTACTTCGCCCCCAAAGATTTCATCCAGTTTCTCTCTGCTCTGCTGTACCTCGATATACCCCATATCCATGCCCTGGATCTCTTTGGCTACAGAGACTACCCAGGGTTTAACTTGGTTCCCCCAGTCGTCCCTGTGCAGTCCAAGTATCACATTCTGGCCCTTTTTTCCACTTACCTCCCCAGCCCAGGGCCAGGTATCATAGGATGCATCCGGATCCGGCAGAAGGTTCGTATAGTTTGTATTTGAGATAACTCCCCCCTGCTTATTGAATACCACGATACGGTAAAATTGATCCATCAAATAATAGGAGGAAAGCTTCATCCTTATCTTAGACCCCGCCCCGTCAAAATATATATCCGCATAAGATTCTGAATCCAGCGCCGCAAAGGCTTTCAGGGAATCCAATATCTCTATATCTGACAGAAAATAAGTAATGGCCGCATCCATGCTTTCCAGCACGTCTTCCATCTGCTGCAGCTTCACACTGGATACCGTGTGCAGATTCCCATATTCTTTACTCTTATATTGTTCTACGCTCAGCTTATAATAAATGCACCCAAAAGCGCCAGTAATTACCACAGAAAATATCATATATACGAATATAATTTTCTTCTGGAATTTCATGCCCCCCGCCCTTTCTATATTTTCTTTCAGATTTAACTCCATAAGCTTTGTAAAATAGCAAAAAGACGGCCCCCTGCCGTCTGTATTTCACCGTCTTTTGCCACCTTTATTATCCCTTTACAGCTCCTGCTACCATTCCTGCCACAATTCTCTTATTAAAGAAGATAAATAGAATCAGCATAGGAATCGTAATAATGATCACATCCGCAAACAAAAGATTATATGAGCTGGAATACTGCCCCATAAAATTATAAAGGGTCAGCTGTACTGTCGCATTCTCTGAGCCGGGCAGAAAATACAGGGGATTCGTAAAATCATTAAATATTGTCACAGCATCTAAAATAATTACCGTAGAAGTCACAGGCTTTAAAAGAGGAAAGATAATTTTTGTAAATATCTGCCACTTTGTGCACCCGTCCATGTACCCCGCCTCCTCCAGTTCTATGGGGACTGAACTCATAAATCCTCTGTACAGCATAATCGTAAAAGGAATCTGAAGCGCCGCCTCCACCATAACCATACCGAATAGAGTCTTGTAGATATGCAGGTTCTGCAGCACCCATATGGTGGGGAGTATGGCCGCCGGCACCATCAGTCCGGCCATAATCAGGGAATTCATGGTACCCATAACCCTGTCTCTGCGTCTCTGAAGTACATAACCTGCCATGGAGCTTACAGTGACCAGCACCAGGACAGACCCTGCCACGAGGATAGCGCTATTTTTAAATGCTGTTATTATCTGATAATCATTAGCACTGAACACCTCCACAAAGTTTGACCACTGTAATTGAGACGGCCAGGAGATACTCAGAAGATTTGCTTCCCGCCTTTCTTTCAGGGCATTTACAAACATAAAAATAAAGGGGACTACAAATATTATAAACGCTGCGGCTACGCCAATAATGTCCCACAGTAAGGTCAATCTCTTCCTTTTATTCATGTCAGTCTACCTCCTTACTTAGCAGGAATCTCTGAAGTGGAAATGCAAGTACTGCGATAACAATAAACATGATCACATTCCCTGCAGTGGAAAGGCCATAATATCCTGCCGCATACTGCTTATACACCGTAGAAGCCATCACTTCCGTTGCAAACCCAGGCCCCCCGCCTGTCATCGCCCAAATCAAGTCAAATGTCCGCATCCCGCTGATAAATGCAAGGATAATGACCGAGTTCATTGCCGGCCTGCTCAAAGGCACAGTAATATTTTTTAACCGCTGCCATCCATTGGCGCCGTCTATTTCCGCCGCTTCATAATATGTCTTGTCAATAGACTGCATCCCTGCAATAAAAATAACCGTCGCTACTCCCACGCCTTTCCAGACGTCTGTAAATATAACAGCATATAGTGCCGTGCTTGTATTGCCAAGCCAGTCGGCGCCCTGTCCTCCAAAAAACTCTATCACCTGGTTAAACAATCCTTTACTTGGATGCATCAGTGCACAAAACGTTATGCCTACCGCAACTGTACTAATCAGGTTAGGGAAAAATACCACAGAGCGCAGTAAATTTTTTGTTTTTATTTTACTTGTCAGGAACACTGCCAGGAAAAATGCCAGAATCAGCTTCAGTCCACAGGTCAGCACTGCATAAATCAATGTATTTGTTATAGAGCTGTATAAAGACTCATCTGAAAAATAGCTTTTAAAGTTATCAAACCCACAGAAAGTGAAACTGTTAAAATCCCAGACTGTCAGGCTAAAGAAAAATGATATGACCATGGGCAGGAGAAAAAACACCGTAAAAATCACCATAGCCGGCACCACAAACCAATTTGAATATATTTTTTTCTTATTCATATCCGCTCTCCAACTTTTACAGCAGATACCCCCAGCAGGCTGTTTCTTTACTGTTTAGGGTATCTGCCGCCCCCTATTTACCAATCCAGGCCTAACTGAGTCGCCTGTTTTTTACAGTCATTGTCATACTTTTGTGCCGCTTCTGCCGCCGTTGTCTGGCCTGAAGCTAGTTCCTGGCAAATAGCCGGGCAGTCTGAGCCTTTTACCTGTGCAATATACTCTAAAGCTGGAAGTGCATTCCCCGCATCCACATAAGGCTGTATATCCTGGGATACTGCCTCATATGCATTTTCAGGCAGCTCGTAATCCTGGATACAATATGGGCCGTCAGGAAGTACTGCCTCTGAATATGCGTCAAGGGCTTCATCAGACACATAGAACTCCATAAATTCAAGGATCGCCTCTGTCTTGTCACTATTCTTATTTCCAAACAAACCTGCCGGATACCACAATGTCATTCCATTTATGTCCTTTGCGTCATTTGGCACCGGGAAAAATCCAAGGTCATTGACCTGATCCCCATACAATTCATAAATATTTGTCAGCGCCTGTGATAGAATAAACCAGTGCCCTGCCTCGCCATTAGCCATGATATCGCATCCATCGTCATATGTAGTGGCAAGATAATCTTCATTATAGTACGGCGTGGTCTCCTCCAGTTTTTCAAAGCTCCTCAAAGCTTCCTTGGTGGATTCCCATTTTGCCTCTCCCTTGTCAAAGGCGGCTGCAAAGTCTGGATTGTCTGTCTCCAAATTATAGGCATCCCCCAGAAATACTACCTGTGAGGTCCAGGAATCTGCAAATGTGCCCAATATGGCGGTTTCCCCGGCTTCCTTCAGTGTATCGCAATTGGATAAAAACTCATCCCATGTCCCAGGCACCTCAAGGCCATATTCCTGGTACATTGTTTTGCTGTACATAACACCTTCCGCCTGTGAAGACTGATAAGGTATGCCATATACCTTTCCATCCACAGATACTGCAGACTTGTATCCATCATCCAGCCTGTCTGTAAATTCTTCATCCGTAATATCAATGAAATATTCCGCCGGGTTTATGGCATTTAACAGTGCTCCTGAATTATACAGGCAAAGATCTGCCATATCGCCGGATGCCAGCCTGGTCTTTACAATATTATCTCCATCAGAACCTCCTGGCCTTGTCTCAGTTTTAACTGTAATTCCAAGCTTTTCCTCGGCAAGATCTACCACAGCCTCAAATCCCGCGGTAGACACATCTGTGTCAATCAGCAGGGTAAGTTCTGTCAGGCTTCCTTCTTTCCCATCGCCCCCTGTGTCCTTTGAAGCTCCACATCCAGCAGCCGCCCCGGCTACCATAGATACACATAAAAGGACA
Organism: Luxibacter massiliensis; assembly: GCF_900604355.1. Taxonomy (NCBI): domain Bacteria; kingdom Bacillati; phylum Bacillota; class Clostridia; order Lachnospirales; family Lachnospiraceae; genus Luxibacter; species Luxibacter massiliensis. The sequence goes on from NZ_UWOE01000001.1 coordinate 3,355,464, forward strand.
GAGAGTAATTTCTTTTTCATATTTTTTCCTCCTAGACTTTATCTTATATGAATATACTATCATCATATTTTCTGCATTCACATGGAGTATCAGGTCAAATACATTGACGATTCTTCCAACTCTTCTTAAATACAGTACCTAATTTCATAGACTCCCGATCCTGCCTGTGCCTTCCATCCATCTTTGGTATTTTCAAAAGAAAGGCCTCCTGAGTCTACTATTTTAAGGGCGCCATAGGGACATATCTCTGCCTTTGTATTACAGGGGATCCCTACTCTCAGAGTCACCTCGCCATCCTTTACTTTCCATTGCGAACATATCCTTCCATACACACTCTCATATCCACATTTTACGTACTCAAGGCCGCCGCCAACATGGGGCGTCACCGTAAATTCTTTAAATCCCGGCGCGTCCTCTTTTACCTCAATCCCGGCAGCAACACGATACAGCCAGTCCGCCACAGCGCCATAAGCATAATGGTTGAAGGAATTCATGTCTGCACTCCACATTGTCCCATCCGGTTTTTTCCCATCCCAATGCTCCCATACTGTTGTAGCTCCTTGTTTTACCTGATACAGCCAGGAGGGGAAATCCTCCTTCAAAAGTAACTCATACGCCTCTTTTGTGTGGCCATTCTGGCTTAGGGCATGGCAGAAATATGGGGTTCCCACAAATCCAGTCACAAGATGCCCGTTTTCTTTATGCAGCAGCCTTATAAGATCTTCTGTTACATTCTCTTTATATCCTTCCGGCACAAGATCAAAATATAGAGATACGATCTGTGCTGTCTGTGTCTGTACATTCATCCTTCCATTTTCAAAAAATGTATCCTGGTAGGTTCCTTTGATATCCTCATATAATCTGCAGTATTCTTCTGCGTCCTTTTGCTCCCCTATTACTCCTGCCATCTTTGCAAGCAGTCCTGTAGAATAAGCATAATATGCAGTACAGGTAAGATCATTGGGCGTTGCGCCAAAGTAGCTGCCCTCCTCAGCATCCAGTGCCACCCAGTCGCCAAACTGAAGCTTATAGTTCCAAATATTTCCCCTTGAATGCTCTCTCATAAAATGTACCCACTTCTTCATGCTTTGGTACTGTTCCCTGATGACTGTTTTATCCCCATACATTAAATACAAGGTCCAAGGCATAATGATATCCACATCTGCCCATGCAGCCGCTGAATGCTCCCCATCTTTCATCAATCTGTCCTGAGAGGCCTTTCCTATCAGAATATCTGGTACTACATGGGGCACTCCCCCTTCTGGAGTCTGATCTTTTGCAACATCTACCAGCCATTTTCTATAAAATGTATATGTATCCATCAGATACGTAGCCGTGCGGCAAAATATTTGTGCATCCCCCGTCCATCCCAGCCGCTCATCTCTCTGGGGACAGTCTGTAGGCACATCCAGAAAATTGCCCTTCATGCCCCACAGAATATTGTGATGAAGCTGATTGATATCTCTGTTGGAACACTGGAAGCTGCCTGCGGCAGCCATATCTGAATGTACGGCGTAGGCCGTAAAATTCTCTTTTTTAAGTTCTCCTGGATAAGATGTCACCTTTGCATATTGAAAACCCTGAAAAGAAAAATTTTCATGGAAGGTAATTTCTTGTTCGTTCCCACAAATATAAACGACAGTCTGCTTTGCGGAACGTAGATTATCCAAGTATACATTCCCATGGGCATCCAATGTCTCAAAACAATTCAATTCAACCTTGTCTCCAGGTTTTCCTTTTACAGAAAACGTTATCCACCCTGTCATATTCTGCCCAAAATCCAGCACTGTATCTCCCTGTGGAGTCACAAATATTTGTTTTGCCGGTACTTCTGTAACCTGGCGGACCCTGCATCCGCTCTGTGCCTCCATAACTGAGGTATCAAACACCACTTCCGACACACTGGCCCAATCCTTGTCCTGGCAGCCGTTTTCATTCCATCCTTTAATCTCAAGCCTGGCATCATATATTTCACCATCATAAATTTCAGAAAACAGTATGGGGCCATATGTACCTTTCCATCGGCTGTCAGTACAGATTGTATCATGGCTTCCGTCATCATATTCCACCTCTATCTGGCAGGAGAATGCCGCCTGCTTTCCATAATGGCCGCGCATTCTGACAAAACCCATATCCCCCTTATACCAACCTGCGCCAACCATCGCACCCAGTGTATTCTTTCCCTCTCTAAGATGTGCAGTCACATCATATACTTGGTATAAAAGATGTTTATTATAAGAAGTCCAGCCTGGGGTAAACTCATCTTCGCCGATCTTATTTCCATTAATATAGAAGTGATACAAACCCAGAGCCGTAGTATAGGCATATGCCGCCCTTATCCTCTTTGGGGTTTCTATTTCCAGTCTCAAATAAGAACCCCTGCTCTCCCCGCTGTCCGATTCCTTTTCAATAGTAATAAACGCCCCTTTCCACTTCTCTTCTCTAAGAGCCGTAACAAAACTGGCCTGCTCCCATTCTGTCACTCCTGCCGTAGTGTCTGCTTTCACACGGATATAATATCTTTTAGACGGCTTTAGTCCCCTGTCAATATCTGCCCCGCCTATATGTGTAGACTCCTCATGGCACTCCTGCCTGCACTCATAGGCCAGAGTAACGAAGTCTGTATCTTCTGCAACCTGAAGTTCAAATCCTTTCTGATACACATTCATTTGATCTGATACAAGTTTCCACCCCACCTGCTCAAATTTTTCAATTCCCATAGGATTCACCTGATAATTAATCAATATTTCTGCTATCTTTACCATTAACCTTCCTCTCTTTCTGAAACATATCCCTTTATTGCTAAAATAGCATAATCTAACAGACAGTGGGATAGAATATTGCGTCATATTTATGGATTATCCAGTTATTTGCGCCCAGAAATCCCCCATGCCCTCCCAGAAGGATGGACTCTGAAGCGCCCAGCCATATATTGAGGTTAGATTCTGCTGAGCCAAAAAATATACCAGCCAAAGAACATGCAGTAATTACACATTCTATAGCTGGTATAATATTTGGATATTTCCAATCTTTTAACTTATATCCGAAGGACATGGATTATGGTATATGGCCCGGCGATGTCTAATTGCCTGCCACAAAAACGACACTTCATAAGTATAAAGGGGTCTGTCCCTTTTGCAAAAGGGACAGACCCCTTTATACTTTCTTAATAATTGGGCTGTGTTGCTACAACTCCCTCTGTAATTGTCTCGAACAATTCAAACGGAATACCCACCGCCATATCCTCAGGACTCCACTTACACAGCATTCTGGTACTGGGGCATAGTACACTGACATTCATCTCACCTGTCAGATAAGGAGAGGCAGTCAGTTCAGAGCACATTCCCTGCATGGCGCCCATGTCGATCTGCGGCTTTCTCCCTGTCCGGTATTCATATCCTTGTATAAGCCGCATAGACTGTAGTGCATTTGTCAGAATTATTATAATATCTGGCACCTGGGTACAATCCTTCAGGGGCACGATTGCAATTCCATATGTAGACACTGGCATACGGTGGAGGCTTTTTATGGAAGAGCGCATTCGCCTTGCCACAGCCACAGAGGAATATAATTTATAAGAAAAATACTCCTCTCCACTCTCAATTTTTTCTGTACTTGGCTCCAGAGCCAGGGCAGTGGTACCACCGTCACACTTGTGATGTTCCAGCCTGCTCTTCAGGCTTTTCCCCTGAAACCCTTGTTTGACCATTACACAATAGGGCATGGCAGCTTTCGTTTCCTCCACAGGATATTTGTCATATTCCTCCCTGGTGAACAGAAAAGTAATCCCCACGGGTTCCCTTTCCAACTCCAGTATATCCTTCAGAGTCTCTATACACCCCCCGATCCGCTCCCTGGGGTACTCCTCATGGGGAAGCCCATACTCAATATTAGAATGCTTAAACGGCATAGTATTCCTCCTTTATCGTGCAAATGCAAAACTAAAATGAAATAAGTTAAATTTGACCAGGAACAGGACAAGCAATCCATATAGTAAAAAAACAACTGCCAGGAAGAGCCAGTCTGACCTGTCTGTACCTATTCTGACATAAAAGCTCCGATTCGCCTGCCTGCCAAGCCCCCTGCTCTCCATTGCGCAGGCTACCCGTTCTCCCCGTCTTGCCGCTGTGCTGATTAACGGCAGCAAAACCCTGAAAGGCGATGTAAACCTGGAAAACAGATTTTTATTCCATGGGATCCCCCTGATCTCCTGGGCCAGATGAATGCTGTCAACCTGTGCCTGCAGTTCTGGCAGAAACCGGTATGCAGCCAACGCAGCATACCCATGGACAACCGATACCTTACACTGCATAATCAGGCTCAATACCAGATCCCGGGGCCTGGTCGTCAAAACAAACCCCATGGAAAGTGTAACCAATGTCAATATCCTGAATCCCAGGGAAAATACATGGATCAAATCCCGCCTGCTCCAGGCAAAAATCCAGAAAGACCATACAGCATCTGTCTCCTCTCCCAGTCCTCTCAATATTAACATAGAAAACATAAATATGATACTGACAGTAATAAAAATCAGCAGGCGCCTCAACAGATTTTTCATAGGAATTTTCCCGCCAATCCAAATTGTCATAAACGAAATCAGAAATGTGGCTATGGGCAGGACTGGGAAATATGAAAGGCTTACAATAACGGTCAGTACCAAAATTATCCCCAGCTTAATGATAGGGTTTCTTCTATGTAAGTAAGAATCATGTTCCATATATGCAAACATCTTATGTAACCTCCTCCTGCTTTAGAGAGTGATTAGCAAAATATTTCTCAGCAGAACCATCAAAAGCAATTTTCCCATCCTTTAGCTCAACAACTCTGTCCGCGTATTCTGCCGTCAGGGCCAAGTCGTGGGTAATCATAACAATTGTTGTGCCGCCTTCATTGAGCCTTTTCATATCCTTCATCAGCTCATGCCTGTTTTCAAAGTCCTGCCCGTATGTAGGTTCGTCCAGAAACAATATCTGCTGCTCTGTCAAAAGCATAGCGGCTACACTCAGCCGCCTCTTCTGCCCCTGGCTCAATATAAAGGGACTTTTCTCTCTCTCAGCCTCCAAGTGGAATAACTCCAGCATGTCAGTTACCCTTTTCTCTTTTTCGAAAGAGCTGATTTTTTCCTTTTTCAGGCTGAACATCATTTCTTCCTGCACAGAATTGGTCACAAACTGGTTCTCTGGGTTCTGGAACACCAGGCCCATCCTATGATACAGTTCCCTCTTCCTGTATTTCTCCACCGGTTTCCCCGCCAATAGAATACTGCCCTCTTCCTGTCTGTTAATCTGAAAAATCAGCCTCAGGAGTGTCGACTTGCCAGCGCCATTTTCGCCTAGCACGGCAATAAAATCTTGTTTTCGAATCGTTAAGTCTACCCCATTTAAAATCTGCTTTGGTCCTGCCTGCTGTCTGCCGCCCGTTCCTGGATATGCAAACCTGACCCCCTGTAGTTCCAGAATGGGAGTTCCCGCCCCAGCCTTGTATTCTGCCTGGAATTTTTCTGGGGCCTTCAAGGTATCCGCACTCCCCCCTACTCTCTTTACAGAGTCTGCATAGTTCTTCAGCCTGCCAAATATAGTTTGGATCTCGCCGGGAGTACTCCCTGTTACAATTTCCTTTTGCCTATTGATCCAAAACATAAAATCCACTTCGTCCAAAATCTCTTCCAGATTATGCTCTACAAGAATAATTGTTTTATTTTTCTCCCTGGCCAGCCTGGTAATAAGCAGCAATATCTCCTTTCTGCTCTGGGGATCCAAGTTCGCAGTGGGTTCGTCTAAAAGCAGTATTTCTGGATCCATAACCAATATAGAAGCAATTGCTATTTTCTGTTTCTGCCCGCCGGACAGGCTATTCAAATCATACGCCTCATATCCGCCCATGCCTACATATTCCAGCACCTGCCGTATACGTTTTTTCATGTCATCCTGCGTAAAGCATAGGTTTTCCATTCCAAATGCCAGCTCCTCTTCTACTGTAAATGTACAAAACTGGCTTTCCGGATTCTGCATCACCAGTCCTATTTGAGCACACCGATATTTTGGAAGCTGGGTGGTAATGTCTTTTCCTTTATACAAAATGCGGCCCTTCATATCCCCCTCTGTCATGTGAGGGATAATTCCGTTGAGTAAATACAGAATTGAACTTTTACCACAGCCGCTTTCCCCTGCAATTGCATGTATCATGCCTTGAAAAAATTGCAGGGAAAGTCCTTTCCACACACAGTCTGCCTCACCCTCATAGAGAAATGACCCATCCTGTATCTCCAAAATGGCATTTCCTTTCTGGCTTCCTAATTCTTTGCACATGCGAATCCCTTCAACACCCCTGTTTTCTTCACTGCGGCAGTGATGCCTTTCACCAGAAGTATCCCAATAACTGTTGCGCTCAGCAGACGGACAATAAGAATGCCTGTTACAATTTTGGCTCCATATGTAAGGGTGCCAAACACAAGCGCATCCCTTGAGAATACCAGCAATGCCCCCAGAATGGCCCCTGTTACCATGTTCTTTAAACTACCTTCATACTTTCCAAACAATGCATAGCCTATCTCAATCCCTATGCCCTGGAGCACGCCTGCAAGCACCAGCTGTATGCCATAAGGACTGCCCAAAAGCAGGTTCACGCCTGCGGTCACTAACGCCCCGTATACCGCAAAACCCGGCTTTCTTACAATATACATTGGCAGGGCTGCTGACAGCAGATAAATGCCAAATGTCAATTCCATAAACACGGTTCCCAGCAATGCAGACAGGGGCATATACGCATAGTCCATCAGTGTATAAAGAACACCGATCACCGCCCCTACCATTGCAATTACTACTACCTCTTTTGTTTTCCATTTTCTGTCCATTTTCTTTCTCCTCTCATCCTACCCCGTGCACAAAAGGCCGCATAGGCCAAAAATGGCTAAACCTAAAGGACTGCATCCTGTTTAAGCAGGATATGCCTATCGTACATATGCCATCATCATGTGCAGCCAGACTCCAAGACCTTTGGACTGCCTGGGCCACTGTGCATTAGGGTGAAATAGTTTGCCCCGGGGCCTCTTTTAATATGTGCCCTTGGGGGTCATAAACCCACGGCATTTATTATATCACAGGCAAATAAATACTTTAAATTGAATATATCTATAAATCCCCAACACTTATATAGTATATCTATAAGTGTTGGGGATAAAAATATCTGCTTAATATTTTCTCAGCTTAATCCTCTAAATGTTAGCTGCCAGAGTCCGACGCTTAATAAAGCAGCGACTCTTCAGACCACTCATTCATTGCTCCGGTCTCTGCATCCATCTCAAATTCATAAGACATATTTTCGAAAATAATCTCGCCTTCATAGCGGTAACGTCCATCATCCATATCTAATTTCATGCGCACATTTTTGTCTGATGCACCCGGGACTTTCTCAAGAACAGCCTGCCTGGCCGCATCCGGAGTGATACTTGTCTGTACTTTACTCCCGTCCACTTGCTCAGCCATATCAATATCCTCCTGATAGATACGTCCGTCTGCAGTTCCTATCTCATATTCAAAATCCTTTTGGGGAGTATATAACTCTACTTTGTACAAATCTCTCCCGTCATCAAACTCCTGCTTAACCGTCAGGGAAATCGTATCTGCCTCCGTTATACCTGCTTTATCTAATGCGATCTTCTTTGCCTCTTCTTCTGTAATTGCGGCATTCGTATTTGCGCCTCCTGCATCCGCGGATGACGCCCCCTGCCCGGCCTGGGATGCTGTATCTGCCGTCTGGTTTTGGTTATCCGCTTTAGAGGCCTGCTGGCTGTTTTGGGCACTGACCGGACTTTGGCACCCTGTTGCCAATACCATGGTGATGCATACTGCTGATAATACAATCATTGACTTTTTTCTCATAATTATGATCCTCCCTTGTTTACTTTTAGTCCAGAATATTTAATCTATTGGATATTGTCCTGTACCGCTCTCCAACTTAGTAATATTTCCAAATCCACTGACTTCAATCTCATACCACTGATTTCCGTTTGAAATAGTGAACTGATACTCATTCCACAGGCCCTCACTCTCGATCTCCTGAGAAATAACTTCCCCGCCTCCTGTCTGGCTTAAAGCTGCCTGCCGCGCCTCTGCCGCATCCACCCGCATGGAAAGCACTGCGACCAGTGCAACTATCAATATAACTGCCACACAGCCTATTGCTGCGCCAATCTTACCTTTTTTACTTAATTTTTTTAACATGTCAGACTCCTCTTCTCTATTTAATTCCCTATTTAAATTCGCTCTTCACTCCACTCGATAAGCGCCCCTGTATTCGCATCTATTTCGAACTCATATTCCACTCTGTCATAAATAATATCGCCTTCGTAGATATACCAGCCATCATCGAAATCCAATTTAATTATAATATTCTGGTCTGTAGCCCCTGGAACACGGTCCAGCGCGATCTTTTTGGCCTCCTCCAGGCTGAGCTTTACCTGCTGTGAGTTTTCCCCGGCTTGTGCTGTACTGCCCTGACTTGCCGACTGGCTGTCTGCTGTCCCCGGGGAGCTGTTTTCCCGTCCCTTCTCTGCATGACTGCCCTCGGCCTGTATATTGCTGCTCTCCCCGGTATTTTGCCCTGGCTGGGAATCGCCGCCGGTTCCCTCCTGTCCCTGGCTGCCCTTCTCCAATTCAGCTATCTGCTGTTTAAGGCTGTCTATCTCTTTCTGCATATCCTCTATACTCTGGGAGCTCTGCTGCGTATCTTCCTGCCCGGACTGTGTACCTGCTGATGATTTGGCGTCTATATTTCTTATCCCACAGCCTGTCATATTTCCCATAATTACCACCGCCGCGGCTGCGGCTATAAACCGGCTCTTTGTCGTCATCCTTTCCCTCCTTTATCCTTCTGCTCTGTTAGTTATGTTTCTGATGATGTCAGTATATAGGGGAAAAATTAAAATAAGATTAAAACAAATAACTTTTTTATTTTATTGAGAAACATCAGAGTATCAGCCCCACTTAAATCTCCGCCGTTTATGAGCTAAGACGCTTTTTAAATAAGGCCAGTGACAGAAAATAAAATACAGCAATTAAACCTATACACCAAAGCAGCGCGGCCGTAAATATCTCTCCATCCAATGGCTTGCCTAATAACGCATTTCTCAGACAATCAATGATCGGTGTCATAGGCTGGTATTCTGCAAATATTTTCATTACATTTGGCAATGTTTCTGTTGGCACAAAGCCAGAACTTATATACGGCAAAATAACCATCAATGCAGACAATGCACTGGCTCCCTCGGCGCTGTTAGATACTATTCCCACCACAACAGCCAACCAGGACAACGCCAGAATAATACCTGACAGCAAAATAAACAATACTCCTAAATCCATCAAGTCAGTAGAGGGGTTAAACCCGAGTATGGCTGCAATAAACAAAACTACAATTGAAATCAAAATACTTCTCACATAAGCTTCTAATATATGGCCATTTAATATAGATATCTTTTTGATTGGCAGGATGCTGAACCTGGCCATAATTCCACTTGCGGCATCCTTATTCATCATAATGGCCGTAGTGGCGGATCCCTGTGCAATACATTGAAGCAAGACGCCAGGGACAATATAATTTACATAGGAAGTCCCTTCTATATGGATCAGTTTCCCAAAAAGTGAGACAAACAGCACCATCATCAGAGCTGGCAGCATAATACTCGTCAAAAATGTATCTGGGTTTCTTTTAGAAAGAAGCAGACAACGTTTTGCTATTGTTATGGTATCCTTACATCTCCTCAAATTATTTTCCATTCGATTGCTCCCCTCTTTCTTTGATCACTGTCAGAAACACATCCTCTAAGTTAGGAGTAAGCTTTGTAAAATCCTGAAAGCCTATATTGTTTTCATAGAATCTATGAAAAATCTCCGCAATTGCATCAGCCTTACCGTCTGTAAATACTGTCAGCCTGCATTCTTCGGGAATAAAAGAAATTTTCTGGTCTTTCATAAGCAGCGCTGCTTCTTCGAGGGTTTCTAGATCACAGAATGAAAACTGAATGGCGCCATGGGGCAGGCAGCTTTTTAATTCCTCAGGTGTTCCCTCTGCAATAATCTCTCCATTGTCTAAAATGCCAATCATATCTGCCAGATATTCAGCTTCCTCCAAATATTGTGTTGTCAAAAATATAGTAACTCCAGTGCGGTTGAGTTCCCGAATAATTTCCCACATATTGCGGCGGCTTTGGGGATCTAATCCAGTTGTAGGCTCATCCAAAAAAATCACCTTAGGATTCCCGACTAAACTCATGGCAATGTCTAATTTCCGCTTCATACCTCCCGAATACGTGGAGACGATCCGGCCCCCCGCCCCAGACAGGCCGAAATATTCCAACAGTTCATCTGCCCTTTTTCCTGGATTTTCCAGGTGGCATAATTTACCCATAATTACTAGATTCTCTTTTCCTGTCAGACATTCGTCGACAGCAGAAAATTGTCCTGTCAGGCTGATGACTTCATGTACTTTATTGGGGTTTTTCCATACATCATACCCCTCTATTTTAATCTCCCCGCTGTCCGCTTTGATCTGTGTTGCCAATATACGGATTGTTGTTGTTTTCCCTGCGCCATTAGAACCTAGCAGGGAATAAATCATCCCCCTTTGTACAGAAATATTTACACTTTTTAATACTACTTTATCCCGGTAGCTTTTTCTCAATGCCGATACAAAAATAGATATACTGCGTTCTTCCATATTTTTTCCTTTCTATCAATATCCCTCTTGTATTTTATAATGAATTTTAATACCAAACCACTGTATGTATTTGGCTGAAAAAGAATCCCGCAAGCGGGGTTCCTTTCTGTCCTTTGTTTAAAGTGTATTTGACAATCAATATACCGGCCTGTGCAAAAGCCTGTTACGTACAGCAATTTACCAAATACACCCTGGTCTGGATCTTCTATTTCTCCTGTAAAGCAGGATGATTCTTTATCAAACCGGCAATCTGATCATCATAAAGGGGCAGTCCCATTTTTCTTAACATCTCAGTTATACATAAATACCTGCGCTGAATCCCTTCAGCATCAGCCGGGAACACAGAAGGTATCAGCCAGACATCCAGCAACACAAGCAGCTCTGACATCTCTTTTGCATATTCTGTCTCAATTGAACCGTCCCTTTGGCCTTCCTCAATCAATTCCAGCCAATACGGCCCCAGTATACGGCGGTTCGTATCAATCATTCTGGCTAATACATGGGGATTCTTCAAAAGAGGAACCGCCTCTTTTGTATAAGCCGCCTGTTCAGCGTCAGACTGGTTTAGTATAATTGCCAGCTTCATTTTTTCAAGTCCGCTCAAGTCTGCCCTTTTCTTAACCACCTCAAACGGATTATTCTTGAAAAATAACTTATCCCCTATAGCATCCATTATTTCTTCTTTTGATTTGAAATGATGATAAATGGCCCCTTTACTTAAACCATCTAGTTCGTCAACAATATCCTGGATTGTTGTGTGATCATACCCCTTTTCTAAAAACAAGCGCTGGGATACTTCTAATATCTTCTCAACAGTTACTTCTGGATATTTATTTCTTGCCATACATACACCCACTTTCAATTACATTCGTTTTGTATGTTTATTATAAAATACCCTGCCAAATATGGCAATCATTATTTAATTAAGTTATAAACCAAGTATATTAATTGATAAAACCGGCCCATACGCCAGGCTCAGCAAACAGTCCTATCTTTATCTGTATAATCGTTCACTCCACTCTCCCTCTCTGTTGATTCTTCTATTTCGCCCCAGAAGTACCCAGCAAAGAGTGGTTTTTTATTACATAGGAGATCCACCGGAATTTTCTTTATAATAAAAAAGCCTTATGTCATATACAAGACATAAGGTATTTAACTCCCCCTGTTGGACTTGAACCAACGACAACTCGGTTAACAGCCGAGTGCTCTACCGACTGAGCTAAGGAGGAACATCTACTTTCAATAATATTGAAAGCGAATGGAGAATACGAGAGTCGAACTCGTGACCTCCTGCTTGCAAGGCAGGCGCTCTCCCAACTGAGCTAATCCCCCATATTATATAATTATCTCCGACAGCTTTTGTATAATACCATATACCTGCAAAAAAGTCAATATCTTTTTTTCCTTAGAGCAGCGAATCCAGCGGACATGTTTACATGTCCGCTTGGCCACTGCCGCCGGAATCTAATCCCCCAACACTTCCAACGCCGCTAGTTTAACGCCGCGTATGCCTGCATTGGGGATGCCCTTCCAGGGAGATGGGCGCTTACGTTTCCAGCAAGGCTTCTCCATCTATCTGTCCATCTCCATTGCCTGTTCAAGGGTTTCGTACTCAGGGTCATCTGGCTCCATATTATTGAGTTCAATGAGAACCGGCTGAGATTCATGTTTGAAATAGTAACATTTTTCCCCTGATTTCTTTTGATGTGCCGCAAATACAGCCTTATATCCATTCTCTGCCAGCATATCCCGTACCTTGTCAAATAATTTATCCGGGTAGACGAAAGCAAGATGGTGAATCCCTTCCCCTGCCAGCATATGATAACAATCGGGGCAGTCCTCCAAGGCCTGTATAAGCTCTATGGCATATGTCCCAATCCTGGACAGGCCGATAACCAAATGGCAGGCCTTTCCATCCGCCACTTCTTCTGCACTCATCCTTGTAGTACAAAACTTCCAGTCATCCATCATGGGAAACATCCTGGTAAATGCATCTGCAGCAGCCTGAATATCTTTCACAATATATCCCGTATGCCGGAACTTTATATCTTTTATGGTCAAGAAATCTTTTCCTTGCATTGCTTCCTCCTTCAAATATACCTGCGGGTATATAATCTACCGCCCCGCAAATAAATCTAAATACCATTGTGTGATAGGCTTAGGCTTCTGTAAGGCACTTAAGGCTGCGTTGGGACTCACAGTCAGTATATCGGCTCCTGCCTTTGCAATCTCAACCATATCCTGGGCCTTCTCCGCCGCCGCTGCTAGTACCATGGTGCCGGAATCCTTAAGACACCCCACAATATCCCTGACCATGGCCATTGAGTCATATCCCAGGGCAGAAATATCCCCCACATAGGGAGCAACATAATCCGCGCCAGCCAAGGAGCTAAAAAGTGCCTGGGCGGCAGTAAGGATAGTAGTCGCACAAATTTCTGCTGAGAATGACTGGTCTGCTTTTAAAATAGAAATTGCTTCCATACCCTTTTCACATGCCGGGATTTTCACAACTACAGCGGGGCTTATACGGCTCAGTACAAATGCCTGGGAAACCATCTCTTCAACAGAGGGGGCGTTTACCTGGGCAAATATGGGATATTGGGGAAAACAGCTGCAAAGTGATTCTATCACCTGGTAAACGGGCCGTTTTTCCCTGGCCACAATCACAGGATTTGTGGTGATGCCCCCCAGAATGCCCAGCTTCTCCATTTTGCGGATCTGATCTATATCCGCGCTGTCTGCATATAATAACATCTTTATCCCTCCACATATCTTACAAAAATCAGAGACATCCCGTCTCCTCCATAATGTTCCTGAGCCTTGTTGTCTGCTCTTCCTCCAAAGGACGGAAAGGTTTTCTGCACACGCCGCATGAAATCCCCTGCATCTTTAATGCCGCCTTAATCCCTTTGAACACGCCGATCTCTGTCAAAACCTCCAAAATGCGGTTAGCTTCATCCTGCACCGCCAAGGCTTCCTGCTGCCTGCCGCTCTTATGTAACTCAGCTATTTTGATAAACTTTTCCGCCATAAAATTAAAGGTGCTCCCTATGGCTGCCTCCGCACCCGCCGCAAATGCAGACAAAAAGATCTCGTCATGGCCGATAAATATTGTTTTATCCGGATATTTTGCGATTACCCTCTCCATCTGAAACAAATCATAGCTGGTATGTTTCATTCCTCCAATATTTTCATTCTTAAACATTTTATCTATTTGCTGTGTGGAAAAACTAACCCCAGACATAGCCGGTATATTATAGATAATCATTGGCACAGATACCGCCCGGGCAATATCATTATAATAGTCGGCCAGCTCTTGGGCAGAAAATTTGAAATAGAAGGGCGGAACGGCGGACACAGCATCTACCCCCATGCTTTCTGCCGCCTTTGCCATCTCGATCCCGTGGCATGTGGCAAAAACGCCAATATTGGCGATTACCTTTGCCCTTCCATTTATAATGCCTGTAACTCTTTTTATTAAGTCCTTTCTTTCCTCCATGGACAGCAGATAGGACTCCCCGGTACTTCCGCCTACATAAAATCCGGCAACCCCCTTTTCTAAGTTTCTTTCTATAAGCTGTTCCATTGCCCCCTGTGAAATACTTCCGTCCTCGCAAAAGGGGGTGATCAATGCAGGGTAAATGCCCTTCATTTTATCCATAGTCCTTATACCTCTCTGTTATTATACTTTTTCATCGCATAGCGGAAAATAATGGACTTCTCCTGTGTTACCTCTTCCAATACGGAAGAAAGGCATTCCCGGCTGTTTCCACTCATCTTCTTACCGCCGCCAAAGGGAAGTTCCTGTGCCCGGAAACCTCCAGATCCATTTACCGCCACCATGCCAGAACGTAAAGAAGCAGCTACTTTCATGGCATCCTGGAAGTCATTTGTGATAATCCCAGAACTCAAGCCATAACTGGAACCTTCTGCAATCTCGATAGCTTCATCCAAGGTGTCAAATCCAATAATCGGAAATACTGGGCCAAATACTTCCATATCCTTTGCTATATCCATATCTGGAGTCACGTCTGCCAGTACGGTAGGTTCAAAGAACGCTCCGTTTCTGTGTCCTCCATATATAATTTTGGCTCCTTGCCCTACTGTGTGGGCAATCTGCCTTTCTACTTCTATAGCAGCTTTTTCACTGATTAATGTACCAAAATCCGTCTTTATATCCAGCAAGTCTCCAGTCACTACTGTCTTTAACCGCTCTTCAATAAGACGGTTGACAAATTCCTCTTTTATGGAATTATGGACAATAAAACGCTTTGCGCCGGAACAGCACTGCCCTGCATTCCTTGTCTTATCTCCGGCTTCATTTACTGCCAAATCCATATCACAGTCAGGCATAATAATCAGAGGGTCATTTCCTCCCAGCTCAAATTTATAATCGGTGAGATTTTCTGCCGCCCTCCTGGCAATTTCTTTTCCCGCTGCCACGCCTCCCGTTAAATTCACCTGGGCCGTCAAGGGATGCTCCACAATCCAGTTGCCTATCACCGCCCCCGGGCCTGTTACGCACTGTACCACTCTTTTATCTACTCCGGCCTCTGCCAGCAGATTCATCAACCTGAGTACACAGAGTGGGTTATAAGAGGCAGGTTTTACTATAATCGCATTGCCTGCTGCCAGCGCCGGGCCTGCCTTAAATGCCCAGAGAGCTGCCGGAAAATTAAAGGGAACAATACAAGCAATCACTCCTAATGGTTCGTGGATAGTTACCTGCAGGTCATCGTCATATCCTCCCTCAATCCCCATAGGCATTGTCTTTCCATAATGATGCTTGACAATTTCTACAGAACCTGTAAACGTATGGATCACGGAATCAATTTCCCCATAGGAGTCAAAAATTGGTTTACCTGTCTCCAATGTCAATATCTCTGCCAATTCATCTCTGTCTCTTCTGACCAGTTCTGTAAACTTTGTCAGGATGGCCCCTCTGTCCCTGACTCTCACACGTGCCCAGTCCTTCTGTCCCTCAGCCGCACTTTCTATGGCAAAGTCAACTTCCTCTTTCCCTGCAGATGGAACTGCATCTAACAATTCACCTGTGCAGGGGTTTACAATCCCAAGCACTTCACCACTCCTTGCTTTTGTCTGCTGTCCATTAATCAGCATATCCATTTTGCCATACCTCCTTTATTCCAACACGTAACGAAGCACAATAGATTTACTTTGTGTCACCTCATCCATTACAGCCGCCAGGCTCTCCCGGCTGTTTCCGCTCATATGCTTCCCGCCGCCGAAGGGAAGCTCAGCCGCACGGAAATTGCCAGAACCGTTGATAGCCACATGTCCTGTCTTTAGAGCCTTTGCTGCTTTCATACAGGTCTTAATATTTTGGGAGAACACACCGCCTCCCAACCCATATACAGAATTATTTGCAATAGAAATGGCCTCCTCAAAGGTTTCAAATCCAATAACAGGCCATACTGGCCCAAATACTTCCATATCTTTTGCTATATCCATATCTGCAGTCACATCTGCCAGCACCGTAGGTTCGTGGAAAGCCCCTCTGCGCTTCCCTCCATATACAATACGGGCGCCCTGGGAGACTGTCAGTGACACCTGCTGCTCCACGCCCTTAGCCGCCTTCTCGCTAATCATAGGCCCCATAGTAGTCTTAGGATCCATAGGATCCCCCATAACTTCCTTGGATAGATACTCCACTGTCAACTTTTCTATAAACCTTTCCTTCAGGGAATCATGGATTATAAACCTTTTAGAGCCTGTGCAGCACTGCCTGTTATTCCTGCACTGATCCCCTGCCTCCTTTACGGCCAAATCCAAATCCGCGTCCTCAAAAACAATAAATGGATCATTCCCTCCCAGTTCAAATTGGTATGCAGTTAAATGGGGCGCTATGCGCTGGGCTATGCTAACGCCGACCTGGGCGCTGCCCGTAAAGTTTACAGAGGCAATCCTGCTGTCATCCACCAGCCAGTCCCCCACCCTAGTCCCGCTTCCTGTAATACACTGGACAACAGAAGCCGGTATGCCTGCCTCCACCAGCATTTCATGGAGCTTTAGGATCGTCAGCGGGTTAGATGACGGCGCCTTTACAATCACTGCATTTCCTGCCGCCAGCGCCGCTGCAACCTTGAACGACCAAATAGCCGGCGGAAAGTTAAAAGGAATAATACAGGCTATCACTCCCAGGGGTTCGTGGATTGTAAACTGTATATCATGGTCATACCCCGGTTCCGTCCCAAGGGGCATTGTTTTGCCATAATAATGCTTTGCCACTTCACAGGCGCCTTCAAAAACATAGGCCACGGAATCCAGCTCCCATACAGCCTCCGCCTCATAAGGCTTTCCTGATTCCTTTGCCAGAATCTCCCCTAGTTCTTTTCTCCTCTGTAGGACAGCATCTGAAAAACTTTTTAAAAGCTTCGTCCTTTCACGGACCGTACGTGCTCCCCATTCTTTCTGCCCATCCACAGCAGTGTCAATGGCCCTTAGCACATCCTCCTTTGTGGCAGAGGGTACAATATCAAGTACTTGCCCATCTGCGGGATTGATGACCTGCATGACTGCTTTGTCTCCGGCTTCTGTAAAATCTTGTCCAACTAACATCTTCATATCAAACACCTCCTGAATGTTCATCCCTATGGGGCCATCTTAATACATGTGCCCCAAATGTTTTATTTGCTCAAAATGAAGTCCCAATTCAATGTCAGGCCCAGGCCGGGCAGTTCTGGAATCTCCATATATCCATCCTCAGGCATAGGGCAGTCCTTATAAGTTAAGCTGGTCAGTTCCTCAAATAGAAGCAGCCTTTCCAGAAATAGTGAGTTATGTACTGCACTTAACAGATGAATATGTATATTCTCCATAGCATGAGGCGCAAATTTCAAATTCCATGCCTGGGTAAGTGCAGCTACCTTAAGCGCCTCTGTATACCCTCCGGCTCTTGTGAAATCCATCTGGACGATATCTGCCGCCTCTGACAGGATCAGATCCCGGCATCCATATTTTGTATACTCATGCTCTCCTGTGGCCAAAGGCAGGTCTGTCCCCCTTTTATACCGTTTTAACCCTGGTATGTCATCTGCAAAGGTAGGTTCCTCCAGAAACATGATATTGTACTCCTTTACCATATTGGCAAAACGGATGCCCGTGGCGCTGTCCCAACAATTATTTGCATCCAGCATGATCCCAATTTCATCCCCCACGGCCTCCCGTACCATAGACACACGTTTGACATCCCTCTGGAGATTATTCCCGCCCTCTACACCTACTTTAAACTTAACCATCTTATAGCCTTGCCCTACAAACCCCTCCATTTCCTCCACCAGCTGTCCATCTTCATAGGAAGTCCAGCCGCCGCTGGCATACACAGGGATCCTTGTCTTTGTCCCTCCCATCAGGCGGAATAATGGAAGGCCCAAAACCTTCCCTTTCAGATCCCACAGCGCAATATCAACTGCACTGATAGCGCAGTAGGTAAGTCCCTTCCGCCCCACTCCCCGTAGATACTGGGCTAAATCCTGCCATATGACTTCTGTCTCAAAAGGACTTCTGCCGATGATCCTGGGAGCTATATTAGTCTCGATCATAACCTTCGTGGCCTCGCCGCCCACTTCATTATACGTGACCCCAAAGCCTGCCAGTCCCTGGTCTGTAGTCAGCTGTACGATTGTATATCCGATATTTTCTACTTTTCTTGTGGCGTCTGACAGTCCTGATTTAATCGGATACGTCACAAGAAAAACTTCAACCTTTGCTATTTTATGTTCCATTTAAGATTCTCCATCCTTTCTTTTTACTAAAAATATTATAACCGTCCCTGCCCCAGAAATAGCCGCCCCTGCCCACAGCATGGCCTTTGCCCCTAAGCTGTCATAGATCCTGCCCCCAAGCAGATTTCCCAGTATATTTCCCGCAAGTGAAGAGAAAATTGCCAGAGACTGCCCCTTAACCATATCCTCTGGTTCAATCACCTGGCTGGTATACCATACAATTGCCGGTGTATATAGGCCAAAGGCCAGCATCTGAAGACTCTGTGCCAAATACAGCATCCCCACTGTAGATGCCCCCAGGGAAAAGAGGCCCTTTAATGTAAATACCGCTGCAGCAATTTTTAAAAGCAGACGGCTCTCTATCCTGCCTGCAATCCATGAAAACCCAAACATCACCGGCAGCTCGCAAAATGCAGCAATTCCTATAGATATGCCCACATTTCCCGCGCCGCCTCCTACGCTTTCCATAATCTGCAATGAGAATGTATTTAGTATAAAATGCTCCGTGAATATAAGTACAAATCCCAAGAGTATTTGAAAATATGTCACATATTTCTTGATAAACAAACTTGCGGCCCTTAAAAACCGCTGCTTTTCCTTACTCCTTGCCGGCTCTCTTTTGTAGATACTGAGAGTCCAGATACAAATAAATAAGCCTACATAAAGCCAAAACCCGGCAGCCAGGATACTGCCCTCCCCGAACTGCTCAATACTCATACCCAGCAAAATTGAGATAACTGCATATGCAACTGACCCGCATCCTCTGGCAACTCCAAAGTTAATCTCGACCCCCTCGCCTAAATAGTACACATAAACAGCATTTAGTAAAGGCTGTATCACCAATATGCTTATAGTGGCAAGGAGAAGTAAAACCGCTGTTTTATCCTTCTGCGCATGAACAGTATACAGAGCTGCCAGCAGGGCCATGGTCAGCACACATAAAAAAAGGCTGGCTGTTTTCAGGGTGATTTTTTCCGATTTATCTATCACAGCAGCCAATATTTGCTGTAAAAAAATCGCCAGTATATTAGCCGCTGCCAGTATTACCCCAATCTGGCTTGCAGAAAACCCTCTCGCAGACAGAAATACAGTGGCAAACCCACAGATAGAACAGTATGCCATCAAGAAAAGACTCTGTATGGCAGAATAACGGATTTTAATGCTCATAACCGACTGCTTCATGATATTATCAGGGAACAATAACGTCCATATGCCGTATCCCAGGCTTCTTTATCTCTGGGTTCATAGCACTCTGCCTCAAAGGATCCCTTCACAATATCCCTGGCCTCCCTGAGATCCTTCACTTCCCTGCGGGCCATACACTGTACCAGAATATTTCCTATGCAGGCGCCTTCTGCAGGGCCCGCATATACTGGGCGGCAGATCGCATCTGCGGCCATCTGGTTCAGCATCCGGTTACTGCTGCCGCCTCCTACTATTCTCAGCGCTTTCAGCTTCCTCCCAGTAATCTGTTCCAGCTCCAGGAAAGTTTTCCTGTATTTCAGGGCCAGGCTCTCATATACGCATCTGGCAATTTCCCCTACTGTCTCAGGAATTGGCTGCCCTGTGGCCTGACAGTAATCCCTGATCTTCTCCCTCATTCTTCCGGCATTGAAGAACACAGGCATATCAAAGTCTACAATACTTCTAAATGGCCGGGCCTTTTCTGCCTCCCACACCACCTGATCCCAGGTCAGAGTTTTGCCCTCATCCTGCCATTCCTCCATACACTGCTGTACTACCCACATACCCATAATGTTTTTCAGCAGCCTTATGTGACCGTCCACGGTTCCCTCGTTGGAAAATTTCAGGCGGTAAGACTCTTCTGTAATCACATGTTCCCTGGATTCAATACCAAATAATGACCAGGTTCCGCTGGAACAGAATACTTCATCCTCCCTTAGGGGAATAGAAGCCACAGCCGAGGCTGTGTCATGGGTTCCCACAGGAACATACGTAAGGCCCCTTTCTCCCAGCTCCTCCAAAACGGCCCCCAGCAGTGGGATCTGCCTGTGGCCGGACTCTATGATTTCTGGAAATATCTTCTCTGGAAGGCCCAATTTTCTTATAAGCTCTCTGTCCCAGTCCTTTTTATAAGGACTATAGAGCATGGACGTGGTAGCCATGGTGTATTCCTGAACCTTCTCTCCTGTGAAAAAATATGCCAGCATATCTGGAAGCATCAGCATCCTGTCTGCGTGTTCTAATGCTGTATCTTGGCTGAGGAGCCTTTCATATAGCTGGAACACTGTATTTCCATAGATTGTCTGGATGCCAGTACGCTGAAACATCTCCCACGGAGGGATTACCTTATATACTTCCCTGACTCCCCGGCCGTCAGCATTGCGCATACATCTGGAATTCCCGAGGAGCTGCCCGTTTTTATCCAGAAGGGCATAATCTGTGCCCCAGGTATCAATCCCTATACTTAAGACTGAACCTAAGCCAGGTTTCTTAACTCCAAGGCGCACTGATTTTTTTGTCTCATGGTACATACGCAGGATATCCCAGTAATACGTTCCATTGAGATCCACAAAATAATTTTTAAACCTGTGTACTTCATCCAGCTTCAAATGTTTTCCGTCAAAGGAACCCATAATGCCTCTCCCAGTGCTGGCCCCGAAATCCATTGCAAAAAAATTGGCTGTTTTCATTCCTTCCTCCTGGTTTCCCGGAGTATATCAGGCCGCTTAGGGCGGCCGGACATACTCTAATGTTTCATAGCCTGCTCAAATTCCTTCATCCGGTTGATTCCATATTGGTTATTCGGTTCATAGTAGTCTGATCCCAGCCATACGCGGGCAACCTGTATCCCCTCGTCTTCCTTCACGCACCATGCCCCCATGCACAGGACATTGGCGTCACTGTCTGCCCGTGACATCTTTGCTGTAAACAAACTGTAGCAGATAGCAGAACGGATCCCCGAAAACTTATTGGCAGAAATATTCATCCCCTGCCCTGTTCCGCACACCAGTATGCCCTTGTCATATTCCTGGCTCTGCACGGCCTTGCACACTGGTTCCGCCGCATCCAGATAATACCCTTCGTCTGGACTGTAGCATCCCACGTCCTTTACTTCATACCCATCCTCTTTTAGGACTTTTACAACAGCCTCCTTCAAAGGGAATCCACTCGTGTCACATCCGATAATTATTTTTTCCTTTGCCATCATATATCCCTCCTAGTATTCCTTTTCAATGACAGCGGCACGCTCCATGCCTTCTGCATCCCGTCCTGTGTATTGTACCAGCAGCCAGGCTTCTATCATTTTGGCTGTATAGGCCGCGCTGGGCATCAGCCATCCCCCTGTACAGAGTACATTAGTATTATTATCTGCGGCTGCCAGCACCGCCCTCTCCAAATCCCATGTAAGGGCTGCGCGGACTCCTACGAATTTATTAGCAGCCATAGCCATGCCGATCCCGGAGCCGCACATCAAGATCCCCCTCTGATATTTACCCTCCTGGATTCCTCTTGCCACAATTTCTGCCGCATCACTGAAGTCCCCGTGTTCTGGGCCGGATGTTCCTGTATCTTCCACGTCATACCCCTTCTCTCTGAGAATCCCAATAACCTCTTCCTTCATATCATGGGCCGCAATGTCCGCCCCCATAATAATCTTGTACCCTAATCTCATAGTCTTTTCCTCCTTTTATTATTCACTCATCTCATCTATCTGCCCCTGCGTCATTAAAGGAATCTTTATCCCTATCCGCTTACTTTCATGTATAGACTGGGCTCCAGATTCACACACCTCCAGCTTGTCAAACGCCAGTATGGGCGTTGGGCCGGCCAGTAAAACCCCATAATTCTGAATGACAGCCACAGGGTGTTCCAGATCCAGGCCCTCTGCTATTTTCTCCCAGCTTTCAAATAATTCTTCATATGTATAACGGCTGCATTGCTTCAGTACCCCATAACTTTCCGGGTAAAGAGTTGTCTCATACACTGTATCTGTCACAGCAAACCCCATGGCATAAACAGGACTTGCCAGAATAACTGAATGAATCTCCGGGTGCAGCTCATAGATCCGTTTGTGGAGGGGTGCAGTCTCATGAGGCACTTTTCCCTTTTCCCGGTACCCCTCCTCAATAAGAACCAGATCCTCCGGGGCCATTTTCCCATTATCCCCGCCTGCAGGGGTTATGACAAACCCTTGATTCCCTGTCCTTACAGACATAACTCCCACTGCACTGGCAAACAGCTTCTTTGTATATCCCCGTCTGACAATGTCAGACAGTACCCGCCTGGCGTCTAATTCCACACAGGTGCGGCCTATAACCTCTTTTTCTGGGAATATAGTTTCTGCCCCCTCCATCCTTCTTAAAAGATCTGAATCAGAGATTCTCTTAGGAGTTCCTAGCATATGGCTGTTAATCTGTATCCGGGCCGCAATGTCCAAAGCCTCAAATTTCTGAAAGGCGTCCAGCAATCCTTTCTTGCTTCCCACAAACGCGCTATGCTTTTCCAGGATGGCTGAATCATATCCATTCTCAAATGCCTGCATCACTGTGTCCACCAGCTTCATAGAACCCGGAAGGGCATAAGGCGTCAGTCCCGGAAGGCCGGCCACCTCATAAATCTTCCCTGCCAGCCTGGTCTCCGGCACCTGGTTCAGCACGCTCATCGTCACTGTAGCAGGTGCATGTGCATGGATGACAGCCTTGATATCAGGACGTTTCAATAAGATACTTCTGTGTATGTGGTATTCTGACGTGGGCTTATGTTTACCTTCAACTGTGCCATCAGGCAGTATTTTGACAATATCTTCCCGGGTCAGGGACTTTTTATCTATTGATGTAGGCGTTACCCACATAACCCCTTCATTATCCATAATGGAAGCATTCCCCCCTGTGAGGGATGTCATCTCTACGTCATAGATCCGTTCCATAATCCTGCAAAGCTCTTCAGCAGGATGAAGCATTTCCTGCATATTATATACCCCCTTAATCATTATTGGTATGACAAATATAATATTTTTATTTATATTCATAATATATATCACCAATTTTATCATGTCAATATGCCTTTTTAACCAAAATAGTCTTATGTATTTTGGTTATTTTTTATTATTTGTCATATCTATATTGACTTTCAAATTCATTCCTTATATAATCAGGCTACATACATCAGGCAGATATACAAAACGTCTTTCTGCCTGTTCATAACCTCAGGCCGCTTCGCAGCTTTTTTAAGAAGGGTTCCTTTCTTCTTATTCATCAGGCAGACTTCCATCCAGGCTTATACAGACTGTATAAAAACGGGAGTTTCCTGGCGGGGTTAAATTACAAACTCATCATAAACAGGAGGAAAACCACTATGTTAAAAACGAGAAAAGTAATCTTTTCTGAGCCCGGCAAGGTACAGCTGTACACAGAGGATTTTGATGATTCCAATATCCCAGCCGGACATGTACTGCTCAAAAACCACTATAGTCTGATCAGCACAGGAACCGAGCTGGCCTGCCTGGACGGACTGGAGGATTGGTTCACCATGCCCGCTGTGCCGGGATATGTCTGCGTCGGTGAAATTGTTAAAAAAGCAGAGGATATTACAGATTATCAGGTCGGCGATATTATATACAATTATGGAGGGCATCAGGAATATAACATCATGCCTGTTACCGGCTGTTTTTGCAAGGTACCCTCTGCAATCAGCGAAAAATATGCGCCCCTCATCCGTATGGCGACTATTGCACTAGCCGCAGTGCGTGCCGCGGATATCCAGTTAGGCGATTATGTAGCTGTGACAGGACAGGGAACCATTGGTATTATGGCCGCCCAGCTGGCCCATCTCCAGGGGGCAGTCTCCATTGGCATTGACCGCCATGATTCACGCCTCTCTATAGCTGAAGAATGCCAAGTAGATTATACTGTCAACCCCAAAAGCACAAATACCGCCTTAAAAATCCAAGAACTCACAGAGGGCAGGATGCTGAACACACTGATTGAAGCCATCGGCAATACACAAGTTATCATGGACAGTATGGAATATATGGCTAAAAACGGAGAAATCGTCCTGCTTGGCACCCCACGCACTCAGTATGTACACAACTGTGCCGATGCTTTCTTTAAAGTATTCCACTCTGACTATAATCTCCGTTTCAAAGGCGCCCACGAGTGGAAAGACCCCTATGAACCAGACAGCTTTGTAAAGCATTCCATTATACGCAACACAAAAGTAGTTATGGATTACATGGCGCAAGACCGGATCATCTACAAGCCTCTCCTTACCCACGTGGTTCGTCCTGAGGAATGCAGAGATATTTACCACGCACTTGGGAATGACAAAGAAACATATCTGGGCGTTGTGTTCGATTGGACGAAATAAGGGGAGGGCGCTATGAAATATATTCCCCTTGGCCCAGATGCCCTTCCTGTTTCAGAAATCGCCCTGGGATGCGCCAGAATATCCACCCTGGATATCTTAAGGGCTGAAAATATCATATCCGCTGCCATCTCTGAAGGGATTAACTTCTTCGACCATGCCGACGCATATGGCAACGGCCTTTCAGAAGAAACCTTCTCCAGGGCACTTAAAAACCTTGGCTGTTCCAGGGACAAAATCATCCTTCAGTCCAAATGTACGATACGGGATCTGGATTTGCCAACTCAATACTATGACCACAGCAAGGAGCATATCATTACATCTGTCAATGAAAGCCTCCGCCGCCTGGATACGGACTATCTGGACATTCTGCTTCTGCACAGGCCAGATCCCCTCACACGGCCGGAAGAAGTTGCAGAAGCTTTCGATATATTGAAACGCTCTGGAAAAGTCCGTTATTTCGGCGTAAGCAACCATAACCGCTTCCAGATGGAACTGTTAAATAGCTGCCTGAAACAGCCCTTAGCGGCGAACCAGATGCAGTTTAACCTATCCCATACCCCTTTGATTACAGCGGGGATAAATGTAAATATGGACACTGATGAATCTGTGATGCGGGATGCGGGGACCATTGAATACTGCAGGCTGCACCATATTTCCCTCCAGGCATGGGCGCCTTTTCAGTTTGGACTGCTGAAAGGAAATTATCTGGGCGACTATGAACACTATCCTGATCTAAACAAAAAGCTGGATGAGCTGTCTGGACAATACCAGGTACCGGCCTCTGCTGTGGCCGTGGCCTGGATTCTCCGCCACCCGGCACAATTTCAGGTCCTGGTTGGAAGCATGACTCCCTCACGCCTCAAGGATGCGTGCAGGGCCTCAGAAATTGAACTTTCAAGGATAGAATGGTTTGAGTTGTACAAAGCCGCAGGTAATCCTCTTCCATAAAGCTTTTTAAATATACCGGTTACATTCTGAATCATTTTAAATATGGGAGCTGCAGACTCTGCAGCTCCCAAAAATCATTTCCCGGCAGTCCCCACTAATCACTTAAGAATCCTGGTGGCTTCCCGAACAGTCCCATCATGTTATAATCCTGTGGGATAACAAACTCATCCTGTATTGCATGAATCTTATCCACAATCTCCATATCCAAAGGCCCCTTCTCGGCATAGGCCAGGTTTGCCTTAATATGCCCCGCCTCTCTTGCACCCGCACAGTGTGTATGTATATCATCAAAAGCCAGAATATAGCGGAGAGCCAGTTCAAACATGTCCATCCCCAGCTCATCTGACAGGTCATAAATCTTCTGCAGCTTCCTTCCAGTATTTACCTGTACCTCATCCCCAGAATCCAGAAGCTCGTTAAGCTCTTCCCTGCGTTTAGATACAAGGAACTTATTTCCCATCCCAAAACCTGCGCCAACCAAAATTCCACAGTCGTGTCTTTTTGCAGCCGGTATGAGATAGTCAAAAATAGGCCTGGCGATTAAGCTGATTCCGCCTGCCACCAGCGCACAGTCGATACGCCCTGTGTCAATCAGCTTCGCACTCTTAACATACTCCGTGGAACCCAGTCCAATATTGGCAATATAGCCTTCCTTCTTCAGCTCTTCCAATGTGGATAGGATCACACTATCGCCAGTTTCATAGTCAAATCCCCAGCAGTCCCAGTCCGGCTCATGTATCATGCACATATCAAGCTGCTCCTTCCTGGAAATCCAGAGGCTGTGCTTCACTGCCCTTTTAATTTCTTTTGGATCCTGGTATGCAGCATACCCTTTTGCCCTGGTCACTGTCCTGTCATGGAGATAACCAATCTTTGTGGAGACATAACATCTTTTATCGGGATGCTTAAACGCCCCTCTTGCTACGATTTCCTCACTTTCCCCAAAGCCGTACATCGAAGCAGTGTCAAAGATGTTAATGGGGGACTCCATAGCAAAATCCATGAGTTCTTCTGATAAATCCGGGTGAATATCATATTCCCCTGTAAACTGAAAACACCCGAGTCCCAGGGCCGACACCTCAAACCCTGTCCTCCCAAGCCTTCTTGTAATCATACTGTTCCTCCTTTTTATAATAGAATATGTTTGTATGCCTATCTCCTGCCCTTGAAAGAGGCAGGAGGCATCTCTCATACAGGTATAGGCCGGCCCTTTACCAAATACAGTAGCCGCCATCCACAAGCACGTCGGCGCCTGTAATATAGGTTGCCAGATCTGACAGTAAAAATGCTACCACGCCGCCTATTTCATCCATACTTCCCAGCCTTTTCATAACACAGTCCCCTGTCATGGATTCCATAGCCGCATCTGGAATCCCTGCATGGATGCCAGACAGCATATTTCCCGGGCTGACACTGTTTATGCGGATTCCATATTGGCAAAAATCTGCTGCCATCCCCTTAGTCAAATGCAGGACCCCAGCCTTAGCTGCAGGATAGCATACAGAATGCCTCCCTTGCGTCCTGTTAATTACATGGCCGGAGATAGAAGCCGTATTCACAATAGCGCCGCCCTTTTTTTCCTGCCTTAAATACTGACATACCTTCTGGTTTACCAGGAACATGCCGTCAAGGTTGATGGCCATCAGGCGCCGCCAAGACAGGAAATCTATATCACCATCGTCATAGCCTGCCCCAATAGCCCCCGCATTGCTGTGGACAATATCAATTGTCCCAAACGTCTTTACAACAGCCTCAACCATAGCGTTGACTTCTTCCTCTTTTGTGACATCACATGCAACGGCGGCTGCATGGACCTTGTACTTCCGCTCAATAAATTCCGCATATTTTTCTGCCTGGTCTGTGCGCACATCTACCAATGCCACATCTGCCCCCAGCTCTGCAAGCGCGGCCGCGGTGCTTCTGCCTATTCCCCCTGCCGCGCCGGTCACAATGGCTTTTTTTCCTGCCATACAGAACCGCTCTTTAACTGGCTTTAAATCCTCCAGCTGGATAATCTTATCCATAAATTCCCCCTCCTCTATGCGTTTGGATGTGTCCAGTTCAGCTCGATATACAATCCGCTGGGTTCCACAGATATGTAACAGAACTCTACCAGCATCTCCCCCGCATATGCAGAGCCCTCTCCAAAATTCAGCTTTCCGTGATGTACATCCCTGCATCCTAAATCCTTCAAATATTGATATGCCCTTTTAAAATCCTCATGGTTTGGAAATTTATAGCAGAAATGGTGAAGCCCTTCTCCTGACTGCTCCAAATATTCTGCAAAATGTGTGCCTGATGATTTTCCCTTTACCGGCTGTACAAGCTCCACGTTCACATTCCCCCATACGGTACCATTACTGCACCGTATAGAATTAGGAGGGCCTACAATCATGTCATCCTGGCTCCAGTCTGTGGCATCAGATACCCACGTTCCAAATCCCGGAATCTGGTTCAGCCTTTCCATAGCCTTGTCGTTATCCCAGGTCAAGAACCCCACATGGGCCAGGGATGCCCCACAATTCTCAAGTTCCTTTTTTACCATTTCCATCTTTTCCATTGTCCATTTCTCCTCTCTTTATATATGCAATGCTTTGAAATTTTTAACCTGCTGTGTAATAGCTCTTTCTGCCGGCAGCCGTTCCATGCTGGAGGCGCCAAAGAATCCACAGATATTTTCTGTATGTTCCAATATATATTTCACGTCTTCTGGTTCGGCGATGGGGCCTCCATGGCAGATAACAAAAACATCTGGGTTGGCCTTTTTAGCTACTTTTGCCATCCTCTCCGCATATTCTGCCGCCTCCCTAAGTCCGTAGGCAATATCTGTCTTGATGCCGCTCATCCCGCCCTTTGTACACCCGCAGTGTACAACAATAATGTCTGCCCCAGCCTCTGTCATTGCCTGGCATTGTTCTTCATTAAATATGTAGGGAGCCGTCAGCATATCCATATTATGGGCCAGCCGCATCATCTCAATTTCATTTTCAACTCCATATCCGACTTCCTCCAACTCCACTTTCTGGGAACCTGAAAAATCAGCAAATGAAGGAAAATTCTGGATTCCCGAAAAACCAAAAGCCTTTAACTCTTCCAAATATTTATCCATAAAACGATAGTTGTCCTGAGCAAACACACCGGCCAGGACAGGTGTATTGGGCGCCATCGGCATAATCTGGGCAGCCAGTTCCCGCACAATGTCATTGGCACTGCCAAATGGCAGAAGTCCGCTGATAGACGGCCTTCCATCCATCCTAAACCTGCCTGAATTATACGTAATAATCAGGTCGATGCCCCCCTGCTCCTCGCATTTGGCGCTCAGGCCTATACCTGCCCCTCCTCCGATAATGGGAATGCCCTGGTCCACCTGCCCGCGCAGCTTTTTTAAAATCTCATCTCTTGTTTTTGGTTTGGGACTAATGATCATTTTTCTCCTCCTTCTATTTTATCAATCAATACCTGAGCCGCCTTCTCTCCAAAAGCGGGATGGTTAATGTCACAATCCATTTCTATAATTTCAACCTTGTCTGAAACACAGTGTTTCAGCATACCAAATAATACAGCATCTGTCTCAGGTTCAAAGAAAATTTCCCCTAGGACGTCCACTTTAGATATGCCCTTTAAAGGAAGCATCAGTGCCACGGGCCCTTCGCACTGGTTTAACTTTTCTGAAATAACACTGGCAAACAGCCGATTCTCTTCTATATTACTTCTTACAAAGACAACATCCGGGGTATGGAAATACACCTTGCGCCCCACAATCCCCTCAGCTTCTCCTTTATGCCTCAGTACCATATCCAGGCCGCCTGGAGCCACCACCCGGGGAACCCTCCGGCTGCCGGAGCTCTCAAGCCTCCCCCTAACAGGTTCCTGATAGGAACCTGCCAGAGGCATACTGACTTCAGAAAGAGTCACATCCACGACTCCATCCAGAAAACCCTCCCTGACAAACCTTTCCAGCATAGTCCCTCCCTCCCCATTTGCATGAAATACATACACTTCGTATCCCCTCATTTCCAGGGTTTTCCTCACCACATCCACACAGGGGGTGGTCACTCCCCAGCAAGATATGCCTACAGCACGCTTCTTTTCTTTATTTTTTGCCTGTACTTTAAAGGACAACATGCCGGCCAGGGCCCCCGCCGCTCTCTGTATATTGTCTTTTAAAATAGTGTTCAGGCCTGAAATATCTACCAGGGAATTCATCACCAGGGTATCGTTCAATCCAGTAAACTGGCTGGCCGAGTCTTTAAGCAAAGCCAGTGTGGATAAAAGAAGTTTGGGCATTCCAAGGGGAAGTTCCCGGAATATCTGGTTTGCCAGGAATGTTCCCTGGCCTCCGCCCATGGAGATAATACCCTGTATTCTCTTCTCCCTAAGAAGGTCCTGCACAGTCTTCGCCCCACTGGCAGCCATTGCTTTCATCCATTGATCTTTGGAAAGTTCTCCCGCCTGTCCCAAACTGATTCCCTCTGCCGCACGGTAATGGGCAGGTATATACCTTTGTTCCCTGGTACCCAAATCCACTGTAATAACCGCCATGTGAAATGATTCCAGACATTGGATTAAATAACAAAACTCCTCTCCCTTTGTGTCAAACGTTCCCAGTACAGCTACAGTCGGCTTCATAACGCCCTCCTTTTTAGTTTTTTTAAAATAAGTGACTAGGCACAGTTTATCCACGTAGGCGCCCCCTATGACAGAACCTTGAAGTTTTATAGGCGCAGAGGCGTCCCACAGAGTTCCCTATTCAAACAAGTATTGAATAAATCCTACTGCCTTTTTGGCGGAGGCCTCCATCTCCTGGGCGCTGGCTTTATCTGTCATGTCACGCCAGATCCTACAGCAGTCTCCCAGTTCATCACCGGCATTTACAAGGGGTTCCATGACCATCCCCCCCTGGTAACTGATAGCCTTTAGTCCATCTCTGATTTCATTCCATGGCAGGTGCCCTTTTCCAGGAAGCCTTCTGTGGTTTTCTCCCAGATGGACATGGCCCAGATAGTTCCCCGCTGTTAGGAATGCCTTGTAAAAACTATCTTCCTCAATATTCATGTGGAAGGTATCCAGCAGTATCTTTACATTGGGCATATCCACTGCTTTCACAAACTCAACTCCCTGTGCCGCCGTATTTAGGATATGGCCTTCAAACCGGTTGCATATTTCTATATTGAGCGATATGCCATATTCCCTGGCCGCCTGTCCAATTTTTTGGACAGAGGCAATTCCATGTTCCCACTCCTTTTCCAAATATTGGTTCAGCGGGGCCCTGGGAGCCGCATTTAAAAGATTCCCGCCCAGCGTACGTATTCCCAGCTTCTCAAGCCTGGGAAAAACGTGGGAATAAAACGCAATCCCTTTTCTTCTTACACTTTCTGACTCATCTGTCAGAGCACAATCTCCGGGTGGATCCAGGCCCAGCGACAACTCTATATGCTGTTCGCGGGAGGCCGCCGCCAAGGCCTCCACTTCTCCGGGGGGCATTCGTAAAATCAAATAGTCTCCCAGTTCCAGCAGGTCAAATCCCAGGCTTTTCACCTTCTCCACATAGGGTACATAACTGGTACATTTTAGATCCTTCTGCCAGTAAATGTAATGTAATCCATATTTCACGACAGTTCCTCCATCAATTTGCTTTTCCCCTCTTGCTCATAACATCCAGAGCTATAGCCAGCATCAGTACAAGTCCTTTTACAATATACTGCCAAGTTGCCCCCAAATTTAAAAGGCTCATGCCATTATCTAACCCAGTCATAATCATAGTCCCTATAATGGCTCCCAGGACATTCCCTCTGCCTCCCAGGATACTGGTCCCTCCTACCACGCAGCCTGTAATGGCGATGAACTCAAAAGATGTGCCTGCGGAAGCCGTTGCCTGCCCTACACGGCCCAGAAAAACAATAGAAGCGATAGCTGTAACAACACTGTGGAATATATAGATCATCATTACAGTCTTTTCCACACTGATACCGGACAGTTTCGCGGCCTCTGCATTCCCACCCACTGCAAATACATAGCGCCCAAAGGGTGTGTACTTGACAATAAAGGCAAACAAAAGGCCCAGAATTGCCAGAATAATTACTGCATATGAGAATCCCTGCTGAAAAACCATGATGGAGCATACCACAAATATAACTGCTGTAATAAACACAGTCTTTAGGGCAAACATCGTATCTGACCCGGCTGCCGTCCCTGTCTTTTTACTCTTCATCCTTCCCCTGAATGCTGCCACAAGATAAATAGCCATAATGAGGATGGTAATAAACAGGCTTAAGTCATTAAATGAAGCTTCCTTTAAAAATGCTTTCGGCAGATATCCATTTCCAAATACAGAGAAACTGTCAGATACAGGCCCTATAGACATGCCATCCCCTATTAAGAGTGTGCCTCCCTTAAAAATAAGTTGGCTGGCATAAGTAACAATAAATGCGGGCAGCTTCTTATACCCAATCCAAAATCCATGCCATAACCCAATCACAACACCCACTGCCAGCACCGCCAGGATTGTGAGGGGTGTATTTACGTTCTGCTGTACCTGCATAGCCGCCGCAAAACAGCCAATAAAGCCTAAAGCGCTTCCGGCTGAGAGGTCTGCATTCTGGGAAACAATCACCAGCATCATTGTAACTGCGATAATAGAGCAGGTGGCACCCTGCATCAACAGATTAGACATATTCCTTGTGGTCAGGAACAGGCCGTCTGTCACAATCTGGAATGTGACAAATATAATAATCATTTCTGCAAACAGAGAAACCTTATCAAAATTATTTGTCAGTATGTAACTTATTTTTTTCGCCGTGCTATTTTCACTACTATTTGACATTATCTTTTATCCCTCCCGCTGCGTAAAACAAAATATTTTCCTGGGTTATCTCATCTGTCCCGGCAGTTAATTCCCCGCGGATTTTCCCCTCATACATAATATAAATCCTGTCACTCATTCCAATAATCTCTGGAAGCTCAGAAGAAATCATAACAATACTGATGCCTTGGTCGACCAATTCATTCATCAATTGGTAAATTTCATATTTGGCCCCCACATCAATCCCTCTGGTAGGCTCATCCACAATCAGTACTTTGGGTTCTGCCAGAAGGGCCTTTGCAATCACCACCTTCTGCTGGTTCCCTCCGCTTAGATTTCGGGCAAGCTGAAACATGGACGGGGTTTTCGTACCCAGCTTCTCGATATACTCTTTTGTCCGCTTAAACTCCAGGTTTGTATCAATCACACCGCCTTTTAGGAGCTTATTAAGGCTTGCGAGAGTGGTATTTGTACGGATATCGGCATCTAAGATAAGCCCATACCTCTTTCTGTCCTCAGACAGATATCCAATCCCTTGTCTGATCGCATCCCCTGGATGCTTCATTTTCTTAATCTCTTTTCCCTCCAGGAAGAGCTGCCCGGAAGCCTTTTCCTCCAAAGCCCCGAAAATACTCATTGCCAGTTCCGTCCTCCCAGCCCCCATAAGTCCTGCAACTCCAAGAATCTCACCTTTTCGTACCTGGAAATTAATATGGTCCAGAATAGGCTTATCTGGATTTTCCGGGTTCTCAACTGTCCAGTCTCTTACCTCCAGTATGGCCTCACCCGCTTTATGCTCCTTCTTTGGAAAACGGTTTGTCAGCTCCCGGCCTACCATACTGGCAATAATTTCCTGCACATCCATGTCTGCCGCCGGTTTGGTGGCGATGGTCTTTCCATCACGCAAAATTGTGATGGAATCCGATATTCTAAAAACTTCATTCAGCTTGTGGGATATATAAATACAGGTAATCCCCCTTTTCTTGAGTGTTAAAAGAAGTTCCAGGAGATTGTCTGTATCTTTTTCCGTCAGCGAAGAAGTAGGTTCATCCAAAATCAAAATTTTTACATCTTTACTCAGCGCCTTTGCAATCTCAATAAGCTGCTGTTTTCCTGTCCCTAAAAGTCCCACCTTTTCATCTGGTTTTACATCTAACTGAACCTCCCCAAGCAGCTCCTTCGTCTTTTTATACTCGTAGTCCCAGTCAATAAATCCCCCTTTTTTCTTCTCACTCCCAAGAAAAACATTCTCACATACATTCATAGACCGTACCAGCCCAAGCTCCTGGTAGATAATGGCAACTCCCGCTTTTTCGCTGTCTTTAATTCCAGAAAATATCTGTTCCTCACCGTTGATAAGCATTTTCCCGGTATAGGATCCTTTGGGGTAAACTCCGCTAAGTACCTTCATCAATGTAGATTTTCCCGCTCCATTTTCGCCTACCAGTGAGTGTATCTCACCCCGCCTTACATTAAAGTTCACATCATCTAAAGCCTTTACACCTGGAAAGGTCTTTGTGATGTGTTCCATCTGTAAAATGTAGTCTTCCAACATCATTCCTCCCTTCTGCCGCCTCTGGTATCTGCCCCAAGGCATGTATTGAGGGTTTACATCTGCCCCCCAAACAGTCCCTTAAAAATTTCAGGAGACTTTACGTCTCCTGAAAGATTTATTCGGTTTCAGCGGCATTAATTTCCTCTTCTGTATACACGCCTGCGTCAATAATTATTTCCTGCATATTATCCTTAGTCACAACTGTGGCATCTACTGTTACCCATGGCGCGTCTGTATTTTCTCCCCAGGTCACATTCTTTTCTGCCTCTATCTCCTCACCTTTTGCCAGCTTCACAGCAGTATCAATGGCCGCCTTGGAGAGAACCACTGTATCTTTATATAAGGTAGACGTCTGTTTTCCTTCCATAATACGTTTGAGGGCTGTCAGCTCTGCATCCTGCCCTGTCACATATGCTGTCAGGTTCTGGGCATCCAGGGCCTGTATTGCCCCTGATGCGATCCCATCATTCATACAGATAACGCCTGTAATATTATTATCCGTCACAGACAATGCATTCTCTACATAAGCCATAGCCTCTGAAGCGGCCCACTCTTTACAATACTGCTCCATCACAATCTCGTTTCCGTCCTGGTCAAAGAAATCCCCAAATTCATCATGGAATCCTTCTATCATGTTTTCCACTGCCTCACCGGCCGCCGCATCACCATAAAGGAACACATAATTCCCAGGTTCTTTCAGAGAAGCCACATGGCTGGCAATCTGGCGGCCAACCTCATAAGAGTCGTACCCTACCATGGCATCATTCCACGCTGTTATTTCCTGGTCATATCCCATAATTTTAATACCCTGGCCATGGACAGAATTAAGCGTATTCTTCAGGGCATTGCCATCGACCGGAACAACCATCAAAACATCAATTCCCTGTGTAGTCAGATTTTCAATCTGTGAAATCTGGGTATTAGAATCATTATTCGCAACTTGGACAATCAGTTCTACTCCCGCCTCCTCTGCCCATTTCTCTGCATTCTCCAGCTCCCTCTGCCATCTTTCCTCCTGTACTGTTTTCATAGAGAATCCGATTTTAATTTTATCATCTCCTCCAGAACCCTCCCCTTTTGTCTCACCCTCAGAACTGGTTCCTCCCTGCCCGCAGGCTGCCAGTGAAACTACCATACATGCTCCCAGAAGTAACCCTGCCAATCTTTTTAAGACCTTACCTTTCATTGCTCTTCCTCCTTACAATAGTTGTTTTTGTTCTACTTTTTTTTAAATCAGACCGTTTGCATTAGACCAATTTTAAATATTGTTCTGATTTTATTTTATATAATCGTATTATATGTCATACATATTTGTCAATCCCTTATATCTCGGATTATTTCACATATTTTCGCCCTTTCTTTTGGTAGTTTTTAATAAATTTATTGTTTTTTACACTTTTTATATGGACATTTTGCTTTTTTATATTATAATTTTAAAAGAAAATATTAGTCACACAATTGACTTTTACTGCATTTCTCTCTTTTTTAGTTGACAATTGGTCAGACATATATTAACATTTCCATATGAGCGTCTTAAGTTACTATTAATTTTCATTCAAATTATCTTCTTCGTTATCATGTCGCTATATAAAGACTGGGAGAGTTTGATGGATTAAAAACTTTTATAAAAGGAGAAATGTAAAATGCCAGAGAATACTGCGGCAACTATCAAGAAAGAAAAAACGTTAAAAGAAAAGGTAGGTATTTTAATTGCAGAGAGGATGGAGACAGATCAGAAACTCCCTACAGAAAAGGAAATGATGGCACAATTTAATGTCAGCCGCTCTTCACTCAGGGAAGTACTGAGCATATATGAGTCCAATGGGATTATCCACACTGTACAGGGCAGCGGCCGCTATATAACACCACCGAATTTCAGCGCCCCCCTGGTCGACACCTGGTCTATTCTTATTGAGGCAAAACCCGCCCTATTATTAAACCTCCTAGATATCAGATGTATGCTGGAAATTAATTCCTTAAGCACTGCTATGCGCTACATTGATATCAAGCAGCTTCAGCTCCTCCAGGCAGAGGTCAATGCTATGAAAGAAAAGTCGGCGGCAGGAAAAACCTTTGCCTCCAATGACAGAGAATTTCACCGGATACTTTTTTCCAGCACCAAAAATATTCTTCTCGAACAGCTTCTCACTGCATTTTGGGATTTATATTCCCTGGCCAGGGTGGAGACTTACCATGAGGAATTACCTACGCTGGCCCAGCAGCATGGCGATATTTTGGCGGCATTTACACAAGAAGATTTGGAGATGGCCACAAGCCTGCTAAAACAGCAGTTTGACGACGCAAGACAGCAGATAAAAATCGCTTTGCTGGACAATGAATGACATTTGCCTGTGGAGGATATATATTGTATTTAATATTTGGTAAATTCAGGAATTGTTTTGTAAGATCTCCTGTTTCATTTTGGAAGTCCTGGGAAAAATGATAAAAAGAGTTGGGTTGTATATAAGAAAGGAAACACAAATTATGGGGAATATAGATCTTCTGACAATATTTGACGGCCTGCTATGGGCCGGCAGTTTTTATTGCTTTTATTCCTGCTATTTTATGTACACACGCAGAAGAATCCATAAAAATCTTCTGCTTATACCCGTTAATATAGATACGGGCCACTGTAAAGATACCGAAGGATATATAAGATTTATGCTCCCAAGGCTTTTGGCATTCTCCGCCATCAGTTTTTTGTTCGGGGGCCTGAATCTATTGAGCAACTTTATTTTGGCCATGCCCGACCGGCTGGTAATTA
Organism: Luxibacter massiliensis; assembly: GCF_900604355.1. NCBI lineage: Bacteria > Bacillati > Bacillota > Clostridia > Lachnospirales > Lachnospiraceae > Luxibacter > Luxibacter massiliensis. The sequence goes on from NZ_UWOE01000001.1 coordinate 3,392,321, forward strand.
TACTTATACTGCCGCTGTTGGCTGCAATTTTTTGGTTTTGGTATGTGATCAAAAAATCAGTGCGGCTATTCTGGTAATATCAATTATCCGTTTATATATTGCTTGCTGCTGTATTGCTTTTCTATTATTTATAAGAATGATCGGAGAATAAAGAAAGTCATCAAAGGTTTCCATTGATGGCTTTTCTTGTATGATACCAGCAATACGCAAAAAATATATAAGAATCATCCAATTTACATCTGCAATATAACAAGCTATAATTAAAAATAATATAATTTATGTTGTACAGGGACAAATTCTGGAGGCTTAAACAAACTACCCAGGGGATCGTGATATATACGCTTTAGAGTTTAACACTGTCAGAACATACTTCACCTAGGAGGAGCACATGGATTACGATATTACAAAAGGCAAATACGATTTTTTTATGTCAGTGGGTTCACATTGCAGACCCGCCCTGTATTTAAGGAGATATGGACTTAGAACTACATCATCCCCTCTGGATTGGATGATGGGATATCGTTTAGAAACTGTTGAGTACTTATTCCGGACGTCATTTGAAGACTTTTTCCAGGAATGCACAGAGATTAAGGAAAATAATAAGCTCTTGAAAAAGGAAGGCCATCGTTGGATTGAGGATACGCAAAATCAAATTGTATCAGTACATCACTTTTCAACAGGACTGCCTTTACAGGAACAAAGGGATAAATTTTATTCTAAAATGAAGGAACGCTACCACAGAACCAGCAATCTAATTAGGGAGGCCAAAAAAGTAGCCCTAATAGGTACATGGAGCGATGGCTTTGAAGTTCTTGAAGAATTTTTGAAAAAATTCGGGGCATTATATGATAAAACAGCCTTTACTTTTATTAATATAAGGAATAATGAGAACATTGATAATATGATTGTAAGAGATCGTATTATTAGTAAAAATCTAAAGCTAATAGACTATGAATTTCATGACACAACATCGGAATCCGGAATTGAGGCAGAGAGCAGCATCCAAGGATGGCATACCATTATGAACAGTTTATGGTTAATTAAACAGCCGTTTATAGAAAAAATAAGGAGTACCCCCCCCCCCAGAACATTTGTACGTATATGGCGCAGGGATTTACGGCTTAGCCACTATCAGGTTATTGTTAAAATATGAGATACCTGTATCCGCAGTACTTGTGACAGAGCCTGCCGGAAATCCGGAGAATATATTGGGGATACCAGTAATTGACGCCCATAAGTTAGCAAATGATTCCTCACATTGTATGGCCATAATTGCTGTTTCCGATAAATGCAGCAATGAAAAAATAAAAAAGAAGCTGGAAGAGAAAAACATGTCCATTATAATCGGATTTGAAGAGACGCCTTTTGTGTACGGGAACTAGTCAAAGACCCCGACGCAAGCATACGGGCATCAAACTAGCAGCAATGCAGGCATCGGGGTATTAGACCCTGGCGGCAGCCGCCAAATGGACATGTAAACATGTCCGCTTGGCTCGCTGCTCCCGGGAATAAATATATGCCGTCCATAAAACTGACGGCTATGAACCCTTAAAGCAGGCTATATCCGCTGGACATATAGTGAATAATGAATATGGGGGATGGTGCGGCGCCACGCTCCGTACCATCCCCGTCAAAATCCAGCACAGCCAATATACATTAACTGCCATATACACGCTGCAGCCGAGAAATCGAAATTTCACACCCCAAACTGCATTAGTAAAACAGCCGCATCTATCTAAAACTTCAGAAGCATCTGAAGCAGAATATTTTTGTCATATAAAAATGTCAGGATCCGGCTGCTCTCTATCATTTCAAAACATGCCTTACCCACTGTACCCGAGTACAGAATGGTAAGCACCAAGAACCCCAGCCATACCAATAAAAGAGCAGTTACCGCCCCTATGACCCCTCCCCCAAAATGATTCAAAAAACCAATTGCTGGCAGCTCTCCTATAATATCCACTGCTGCCATCAATGCTTTTACAATAATAACTGCAAGCAAAAAAGTCACCAGGAATGAAAGTATTTTGACCACCATCCGTGATATATATGATGCAACATATTCGGGAAAACTGGAAACATTAAGCTCCTTATATATTTCCGAATTATTATTCTCCAGTATGACTTCCTTTAAGAATACCGGCAGCGATGACTCTTCAATTTCCTTTATCTGTGTATCCCGGGGAATCTCCCCCATGACTTTCAGAATATCCCGTCCCGTGATACCCAGCCTGTCCCAGTCCAGACTGTTTATATCTGCCAGCTGATCTGCGTTCAAGCCTGCAAGGGGCGTATCCCCCAAGTCCAGGCCTGCAAGGGATTCTGTGGAAATCTCCGGCATAAATGCCTCAATACACTTCTCCTCTATCATCTCATCAATAGGGGTATATTTAGTCAGCGCCTGCGCTACCAAGGGATTCAGCACGATCATAAGAACAATCGTCAGCACTGTAGACAGCAATGAGAGGCCTATCCTGAAAAACCCCCTCACATATCCCACTATAATACTAACCAAAAATATAACCCCAACAATTATCAATAACCAATTTTTCATCTTTTCTCCTACTTCGCCAAATAAATTACTCTTAATTCATTTGCGCTCATCACAAGGTATCTGTTAATTCCCCATGTGGGAATTACTTCTAACGCATCAGACTTCAAGTCCCCTTTAAATCGGAGGACGCCGTTTGCAGTAATAATACAGCACTTTGATCCATCGTACATAATAATCTCGTCATTTACCATCTTTATATTCCCATATTCCCCGGTAAATTCTTTATTCATAACCTGTTTGCCTGATTTATTGTACAAGCGTGCCTCATAACCTGATTTATTCTTATTCAAGAGTACGAAGCCTATATATTTGTCCGAATGGAACACACTTTTGATATCCTGTTTCAGCTGTATTTCCTTTGCCTTTTTAGGTGAGTCCTTCCCCTCATAAATGATAAAGGAGCTGTCCCCCACCGCTACCGCCGTGCTGTCATCCATATAAAATATCTCCGGGATTACCGCCCCGTCATACTCCTCCATCCCCACCTCATTATCTGTGTGTGCCTTTCCGGCCTCACCAAAATTATAAAATGCGACTCTGGACTTTACTGTCCCATCCTTAATGGACAGGTAGGTCACTCCCAGCGACATGCCATCCTCAGACATATCAAGGGCTAGAGGGTAGCCGGTACTATTAACAGTCACCTGATGCTCCACCAGAATATTACCTGTAGCATCATAAGATACAATCATGGGGGAATTCTCATTCTTTAATATAACACTGACTATGCCCTGGTTGGAGACTGACATCTTTTCAATTGGGAGCGTCGTCTCCATCTCCCCCTTCAGGCCTTCCTCAGTGAATACCAGAATGGAATTTCCCTCAATATCCGCCACTGCAAAGGTGTCTTCCTTAACATCAATGAAAGGATTGCGCATCTGGCACGGCTGAATCCAAAGTTCTTCATTCTTTCGGTTTAACAGCACCACGCCGTCACGGCTGTAACGTACAATATTGTTTGCAAACTGGGCATAGCTGTTGCTGTCTGAGGTTTCTTCAGTATAGGCAGCCGCCTCATGTATATTTGTATAGGATTGGTTTTTAATCAATAAATAGGTCCCGCTCAGGATCATAAGGATAAGGACCGCCGCTATTATCCACCGTCTCCGCCTGCTCCGTCTGCGCTTCATTGCCCGGGCCTTCAGATTCTCAACATCTGATACGTAGGCAAGCCTTATATGTGGATTTTTCTTTTTAGCCATTTTTATCCCCTTATTACTTTATCAACTTATCTCTCTTCATCTTATTTCACGATTATAACATTATTTTATGGTAATAGCAATTTCTGTCCAACGTAAATCAGATTTCCATCGGACAGGCCGTTCATTTTGCATATAGACTCCACATGGCCCACATCTCCGTACATCTTCTTACTTATTATGGCCAGAGTGTCCCCTTCTTCTACAACATAAACACCGTCGCTTCCATTTGTACCCGATTTAATTTGCACAGTTTCTTCTGAATCATCCTCCGCCAAACTTCCATCCTTACTGCTCCCTTCTCCATTATTCGTGGAATTGTCGTCTGCTTCTGCAGCCAGGGCCTGTCCATCACTCGCCTGCTGGCTGCCGTCTGTATCACCTGGCGATTCTCCCCCCACTGCAGTCACATTGCCGCTGGTCTCCCTGGCCTCCACCGCTTGCGCATCCCCGGACGCAGAGGAGGAAATATTATTTAGGGCAGTCTGCACAGACTTCATTTTATCAAAGTTATTCAGCGTAGTAACCCCCATTATTATGATAATCAGCACAAGGCACGCACTCACTGCGTACATCAGACGGCTGCTCCTTTTTTGCTGCTGCTGTTGTTCCTCCCGGGTTCTAACCAGACTACGAAAATCCTTCGTAGCTCTATCCTCAACAGTTTCCGAGGGACTCACCCCATTTTTCTTTCTTGAAGAAATCATATAATTCTGCATACAGGGATTCTTCTCGTAATACGTATAATGGCCGCCTATCTCCATCAGGTCGTTGAGCTTATGTACAAAATATACCTCGTCCTTCTCCACAGGATCCTTCATCACCAGAACTGTATTTTTCTTAGGAAAGGATTTCTTATGGAGTTTGACCATACTCCCCTCTGGAGTCAGGGCCGCCCCGGCATGAGCCACAAACCAACCCAGCATTTCCCCTTCCTCAAAGAACTGCTTGCAGTCCTCATATGCCTTTTTCCATGTCTCCTCTGCAATCACATACTCATTGCCTGACATTTTTAGGTCATGCATCTGAATGGCACCATATATGTACACATACTCCTCATCCTTTGTTTTTTGTATATCTCCTACCAGAAACGCACCAATTGGTTCCTCTCCCGCTTTTTCGCACAACTGGGCGAAAAATGTATCTACATAATCTTCTACATAAATCTTCGGGCTGTCACTGACGTTCCCGATTTGACGCACATTTTTAGGAATCTGTCTTTCCATTGCACTCACCTCTGAATAAAATTTTTCTAAAGCATAGCATAACGAAAAGGCTGAATTTATCGGTTGATGTCAGGTGCGTTCGACAAAAGGGGTCAGTCCCTTTTGCAATGGGGACTGACCCTTTTGCAATCCGTTTTCAGAATATTCTCAATTTTTCGTCCAGAGAGTCCCGTTGCTTTTCTGCATTGTTCCAAAAATTCTCTTTTTTTATCTCCTACTATCAACAATGTCTTAACCTCCTCGATTTGATTTTCGAACATGTATCTTTCCACTAGATTCTTAACACGTTCATAGTTATGAATCCGCTCATCTTCAACGGTATCCAGGAATGATTTTTCTTCAAACAGCCTATGGAATGCCCAAAATTCTTCTGAAGTCTGAAACCTGGTTTTTAAGGTCTTATAGGCATCTTTCCCCAGTAGTTTTGAGGTACCCTCATAATACTCCCGGGCACTGCTAAATTCATAATTATACGGCCTTGCGGCCAAGTGTATTTTGACTGGATTATTATGGATATAACGCAGACAGCACCAATAATATTCTTCTGTTTCTATACAGTCACTGTAATAACGGCCCTGAAAGACGTGCCCGCATCTGTCGTATTTACCATTATAGATCCCGGCAAATGTCGAATTTATACGCTGCATAAATCTGGGTAAGATTTCAAACTGGGTTTCCAGCATCAAATGTACATGGTTGCTCATAATACAATGGGCATATACTGTAACTGGATAATCCTTGATTCCCGTCGTTAATATTTTCATAAAGATCCGCTTATCACTGTTTTTCTTAAAAATCTCCTCTTTATTGTTTCCTCTTGCGATCACATGGTAAAAACCTGTCCCGCTCTCTTTTCTTTGGGTTCTGGGCATATGTACCTCCTCTACTTTTTCACTGCACTTTTGGCAGAGTACCTTTGACAGCCTGCTATATTCACCTGAACCTTCGCCTTAGTGTACAAGCCAGCCTTGAGCAGCGCGAGATCCCTTTACAGCTTAAAATTACTCAGAAATATTACTGGTTGAGCAGCTGGCCGGACATACAGATTATCAAATACTCCGTTAAAGATTCGTCTAAAATAATTGTAGCCAAATCCTCCGATGCAAGCATTGGGACATCAAACTAAAAGCGATGCAGCATTGGGGTATTTGACCCTAGCGGCAGCCGGCAAATGGACATGTAAACATGTCCATTTGGCCCGTTGCCCGCAAGAATAAAATTTACTATGGAATGTTTATTCCGACTCGGAATAGAATTGTTGCTAAACAGCAATGGCCCCAAAGGCCAAATAGCGCAGAAATAACCTAGAATGCATTGAACGATTTATCCCCATAATCTATACACCCTATTTTGCAGCGCCCTCTGTATACGGCCAATTAAATTAACCGCACAGTCCCTGTGCCCTCAGAGGAACATCTGGCTGAGTGAATTTTCAAACACCTTCTAGGTAAAAATAGATTAACATATTTCTATTGATTTTACTATAATAATTTGAATCTCCCTATGTCCCATGTTATTATAGTTTAGGAGCCAGATATCCTCAGGATGGATAGGCCCCTGCCAATATAATACACCATCAAATATACAATCTCGTCCTCCAGTATGTGGATTGATGAACTATGAATCCGAGGTGCTTATTATGAAATTTCAAAATAAATTATTAAAGGATCTGCAGAAAGAAACTTCTGATAAAAAAGAAAATTTACGCCGTGATTGGGGAGAGGACTTCTATGAATGTATCCGGGATATTGCCGAACACCCGGTAGTACTACGTATGAAGCTTTACCCGCATCATGGCCGCACCAACTGTTACCAGCACTGCCTCCATGTGGCATATTATAATTACGTCTGGAGCCGTTTTCTTCACTTGGATGCCCGTTCCGCAGCACGGGGGGGAATGCTGCACGATTTATTCTTATATGACTGGCATACACATGCGGCCAAAACCGGCGACCATTTTCATGGGATGACACATCCTAAGCGGGCCCTTCATAATGCAAGTAAATTCTTTAAATTAAACCAAATAGAAAAAGATATTATCCGTAATCACATGTGGCCAGTAACACTCTTTCATTTTCCGAAGACAAAACAAGGGTGGATAGCTACTCTTACTGATAAATATTGCGGTGCATTAGAAACAAGCATAAGATAAAATGATAATTAGAATTAAAATAAATTGATAAACAATTCTGAAAATGGAGAGCAAAGGGGACAGTCCCTTTTGTAAAAGGGACTGTCCCCTTTGAACATTTAGCAAAATCCTTTTACTCTCTCGTAAATACTTTCTGCATCCAACCCATACTTCTTCACCAACTCTGCTGCCGGTCCAGACTCTCCGTATGTGTCATTTATACCGATTTTCATTACTTTAGTCGGTGCCTGCTGTGCAAGTACATCACATACTGCGCTTCCCAAACCTCCGATAACAGAATGTTCCTCGACTGTAACGACCTTTCCCGTCTCTTTTGCGGAAGCTATAACAAGCTCCTCATCTAATGGCTTAATTGTATGAATATTAATAACTTTTGCCTCAATTCCATCTTTTGCCAGTTTATCTGCAGCCTCAAGGCAATTTGCTACTGGAAGTCCTGTGGCAATAATTGCCACGTCCTTGCCTTCTCTAAGCACAACTCCTTTGCCCAATTCAAACCTATAATCTGGCTTATCATTGATTACCGGAACTGCCAGCCGCCCGAACCGCAAATATACAGGGCCTACGTGTTCATATGCTGCCTGTACGGCTGCTTTTGCTTCGATATCATCGGATGGATTAAGCACAACCATGCCCGGAATTGTCCTCATCAAAGCAATGTCTTCATTACATTGGTGAGTGGCGCCATCTTCGCCCACAGAGATGCCCGCGTGGGTGGCACCTATTTTTACATTCAGTTTTGGGTACCCCACAGAATTTCTCACCTGCTCAAATGCCCGCCCTGCTGCAAACATTGCAAAAGAGCTCGCAAATGGTACTTTCCCGGCTGCCGCCAGTCCGGCTGCTACACCTACCATATTGCACTCTGCAATACCACAGTCAATAAATCTTTCTGGGAATGCTTTTTTAAAAACTCCCGTCTTTGTAGCAGCTGCCAGGTCGGCATCCAGCACCACAATATCTTCATGTACCTTTCCCAATTCAGCTAAAGCATTGCCATAGCTTTCTCTTGTTGCGATTTTCTTTACTTCTGACATAATGCTTCACCTGCTTTCTCTAAATCTGCCATTGCTGCTTCATACTGCTCATCATTTGGGGCCGCTCCATGCCAGGACGCCTGATTTTCCATAAAGGAAACGCCCTTCCCCTTAATCGTCTTCGCAATTATTGCAGTTGGCTGCCCCTTAACCGTCCTTGCCTCTTTAAAAGCAGAATCAATTTCATCAAAATCATTTCCATTTATATTAATAACATGAAAATTAAATGCCTCGAACTTTTTATCAATCGGATATGGAGAATTAACTTCATCTATTGCTCCGTCTATCTGTAAATTATTATTGTCAACAATAAATACAAGATTATCCAGTTTTCTGTGGGCAGCCAGCATGGCAGCCTCCCAGACCTGCCCTTCCTGAATTTCTCCATCCCCAAGTAAGGTATAGACTCTGTAGCCATCTCCGGAAATCTGAGCTGAAATTGCCATCCCCACTGCGGCTGAAACACCCTGCCCAAGAGACCCTGATGACATATCTACACCAGGGATATGCTTCATATCGGGATGCCCCTGCAAATAAGACCCTGTATGACGCAAAGTTTTTAAGTCTTCAACTGGGAAATACCCCCTGTGTGCCAGAGCAGAATACAATCCCGGAGCCGTATGCCCTTTAGATAACACAAATCTGTCTCGATCCGCCTTCTTAGGATCTTTCGGGTCAATATTCATTTCTTGAAAATACAAATATGTATAAATATCTGCTGCAGACAATGACCCTCCCGGATGTCCTGACTTTGCGCTATGAACGGCTGTCACGACTCCCTTGCGGACTTCGTTTGCAGTTTTCATTAATTCTAACTTATTCATTGGAATTCCTCCTAATTTGAATTTCAAAGGGGTCTGTCCCTTTTGCAAAAGGGACTGTCCCCTTTGCACTCCATTGTCACGCTATTCTGACTATTCTCCGAACACTGCCTTATAATCTGCCTGGAATTTAGCAATCCCAGCGTCTGTCAGTGGGTGATGTGTCATCTGCTCTATTACGCTATATGGTACTGTTGCGATATCAGCGCCTGCAAGAGCGCAGTCTGTCACGTGGATCGGGTTACGCACACTTGCGGCAATGATTTCGGTCTCAATGCCGGCCACCTCAAAAATCTGTGCGATTTCTGCTATCAGGTCTGTCCCGCGTACAGATATATCATCCAAACGGCCCAAGAATGGGGATACGTATGTGGCGCCGGCCCTTGCTGCAAGAAGTGCCTGATTTGCCGTAAAGATTAGGGTTACGTTTGTTTTGATTCCTTCCGCTGTTAACGCCTTGCAGGCTTTTAACCCTTCTGTAGTCATAGGAATTTTGACTACCATATTTTTATGTATTTTGGCAATTTCCTTTCCCTCTGCAATCATGCCCTCTGCATCTACTGTAGTAGCTTTCACTTCGCCGCTGATAGGGCCGTCAACAATAGAGGCAATTTCCGCTATAACTTCCTCGAAAACACGTCCCTCTTTCGCAATTAATGATGGGTTTGTGGTAACTCCACAGATAACGCCCATGTCATTCGCTTTCTTGATATCTTCCACTTTTGCTGTGTCGATGAAAAATTTCATTGTTCGTTCCTCCTTGAACTTAAATCCCTTGGTTTCTCTAGTATTAATTATAGCTAATGCGCCCAAACCGGTCAATACTGCTCCATATTATTAATACGTTTCATCTATTAATAATTCAATTTTATTAGTAAAATATCCTCAAATATTTCTAAATTTAGATTCTATTTTTTTACCATTCCCATCGTTTTACACAGTCCATATATGCATCTTATATTTTCACATTCAAATTATTACTAATAATTTAAGCTACAGCATTAATTTTTCTTTTTCCTGGTCTTTGGATAAGATGTAGTCCCCCTTGTGACAATCCTAGGTTCATACTCCACATGATAGATACTAACCGGCTCCATTTCCGAATACTGCCTGTTCCTGGTATGGATTTTTTTCATAATAATATCGCAGGCATCCCGGCCTTTATAAATTACAAAATGTTCAATTGTGGTCAGAGAAATTTTATGCATTCTTGCAAATAATGTATTATCACACCCCATCACTGACATGTCCCCCGGAACTCTATATTTTTCATCATGCAGAGCCTCCAAGATACCGAATGCAATCATATCATTTAATCCCACAATTGCAGTCAGGCCCTGTTCCTCCGCCAACAATTCTTTAGTAAGGTCATACCCTATCCTGTATTCAGAATCAATTCCAGGAATATCCTTATCAATCTCTTCATCCGCAGCCTTGATAATCACATTTTCGCCTAACCCTGCTTCCTGAAATTCCTTCAGAAACCCTTCAACACGCTTAGACCTCTGCTTTTGCCTGACAGTCAAAGGGGGCGCAATATACGCAACATGCCTGTGCCCCAGATCCAGTAAATGCCTGGCCATTATCCTTCCCAGCTTTGAGTTATCCAGCTCCACAGCATCTACATCCAGCTTTTCATTCTGGTTATTTATGACTGCAAATGGGATTTTTTCCGAAAGTTCCTGCACCACTGGCATAAAACAGTGGCTTGGATTGCATGTATAAATGACTCCCTGGGGATTCAGGGAAGGGATGATTTTCAAATAACGTTCCTCTAACTCCAGGTTTCTCTGTGTATTGCACACAAACAGGCCATATCCCTGTTCAGTCGCACGGGACTCAATCCCCTGCAGCAACATGACATAATAGGGATTTGTAAGGTTCGGGCAAAGAACAACTAAAAGTTTTTCCTTTTTATTCCCCCTGCTCCTCCTCTGTTTGGGAAGCTCATACCCTAACTCCGCCGCTGCATCTTCTACCTTTTTAATCACATCCCGTGAAAATGACACATTATACTTCTTATTAAGCACCATAGACACGGTTGCCTGGGATACCCCGGCCCTGCGCGCCACATCCGAGGATGTTACCTTCTTCTTATACATATGCCACCTCGATACCCATTATTTAAAAACTCCCATGTACTTTCTGTCCTTGGGCAGCCCCTTCAGCACCCTGTCCTGCCTATATTTATACTGCCTTTACAAACTGGATCATTTATGTATTACATTATAACTCCGTCCTGCCCTCCAGGGCCCGCAGAAGGGTCACTTCATCAATATACTCCAAATCTCCCCCTACCGGCACGCCGCTGGCAATCCTGCTCACCTTAATCCCGGCTGGTTTAATCAATTTACTGATATACATGGCAGTTGTCTCCCCTTCCAGGCTGGAGTTTGTTGCGATGATTACCTCATCCACATCACCCTGCAGCCGCTCCATCAGCTCCTTAAGCCGTATCTCCCCTGGCCCGATTCCCAACATGGGAGAGATGGCGCCGTGCAGTACATGGTATACTCCATAATACTTGCCTGTCTTTTCGTACGCTGCCAGATCCCGGGGAGTCTCCACAACCATAATTGTCTTCTGATCCCGGTCCGGATTGCTGCATATAGGGCACACTTCTCTGTCCGTCAATGTACAGCACTGTGTACAGTACCTGACATGATTCCGGGCATCCACCAAAGATTTGGCCAGTCCTTCCACCTGCTCCTTCGGCATATTAATAATATGGAATGCCAGCCTCTGGGCCGACTTGGCCCCTATTCCCGGAAGATGTGAAAATTCTTCTATCAGTCTGCTGATTTGATTACTATAATAGTCCATTTAACTTCCACTCCTGTAATATCAATTGGGATTTCAAAAGGGACAGACCCCTTTGCAAAGGGGTCTGTCCCTTTTGACCACCATTGTCAGAATATTTAGAACATTCCCGGCATGCCGCCTCCAAGTCCGCCAGTCAGCTTCGACATCGCTGAGTTTGATACCTCATCCACCTTCTTTAGCGCTTCATTTGTAGCCGCCACGATTAAATCCTCCAGCATCTCAATATCCTCGGGATCTACCACTTCTTCATCCAGCTTGACCTTCAGTACTTCACGCTTGCCGGAAATAGTGACTTCTACTGCTCCGCCTCCCGCCGTGGCCGTAAATTCCTTTGTCTCAAGTTCTTTTGCCTGTTCTTCCATCTGACGCTGCATTTTCTGTGCCTGCTTCATCAGGTTTGCCATGTTTCCGGGCATACCGCCTCCGGGAAATCCTCCTCTTTTTGCCATAACTAATCCTCCACTGTTATTTCCATATTAATCTTTTTTTCAATATCTACAAATGTATCTTCAAAGCGGCGGCCTTCCTCTACATGGCGGACCTCCACTTCTACCCTCTTGCCGATTCTATTCTCAATTAATTCTTCCAGCTCTCTGCGGTGCTCCTCTGAGCCAACCAGCTCTGCCTCCATGGCTTCTGGCATAACTATCATCAGCCTGTTCTCTCCACCCAGGCTCAGCCTTGCCTTTTTCAGGTAAGTCTTAAGCAGGCCTGACGCCCCGTCTGCAATGGGCCTGAAATTTTTCACAACCTCCTGTACATCCTCCGGCACTGCGCTGGGAAGCTGCGGTTTCACCTGCACCTTTTTCCCGCCGCTGTCCTCTTCACTGGCTATATGGACTGCCCTCTCCTGAATTGCCGCGAAATCCGTATTCTCCAGCCTTTCTTCCACTGCACGGATACGGTCCAGCAGAGTATCATCCCGGGTCTCCATAGCCGGCGTACACAGTTTAATAAGGGCGACCTCCAGCAGCACCCTTTTCTGGGAAGCATACTTAAGCTGACCCGACAGCTCCGAAAAAATCCGTATATAGCGCAGCAGCATATCTGTTTCGATCATCCCGGACTCTTCTTTAAGCTGCATCATATTTTCGGTAGATACATCCAGAACATCCTCTATATTATCAGATGTCTTTACCAGAAGCAAGTTCCTCAGATACCAGGTAATATCTGTTGTTAGCTGAGTAAGCTCCCTCCCCTGCATCACAAGTTCTTCCACAATATCCAGCACCTTTGGCACATCCCGCTTAATAATACTGCGCAAAAGCTGGCTGAATACATCCGTATCAACAGCCCCAAGTACCTCCAGCACATGGTCATAAGTCAGCCTCTGCCCAAGGTAAAATGCAATGCACTGGTCAAGCAGGCTTAACGCGTCCCTCATGGACCCATCGCCAGCCTTAGCCACATATCTGATTGCCTTATCTTCAACTTCTACCTGCTCTGCATCCATCAATTCTTTTAAACGGCCTGATATAGTCTCAATACTGATCCTTTTAAAATCATAGTGCTGACACCGGGATAGAATGGTAATTGGTATCTTATGTACCTCAGTCGTGGCTAAAATAAAAATCACATACTCAGGGGGTTCCTCCAATGTCTTGAGGAGCGCATTGAAGGCACCTATGGAAAGCATATGTACCTCATCAATAATGTAGACCTTGTATTTCCCCTCTGTAGGCCGGTACGCGACCTCCTCCCGGATTTCTCTTATATTATCCACACCATTATTGGAAGCCGCATCAATTTCAATCACATTCATAGATGTTCCTGCCGCAATGGCCCTGCACATCTCGCACTCTCCGCAGGGACTCCCATCCACCGGGTTCTGGCAATTTACTGCTTTCGCAAATATTTTAGCCACCGTGGTCTTGCCAGTGCCCCGTGTTCCGCAGAACAAGTAGGCATGTCCGATGCGGTCTGCCTTAATCTGGTTCTGCAGGGTTGTAATTATATGGTCCTGCCCCTTTACATCCTTAAACGACACAGGGCGGAACTTTCTGTAAAGCGCCGTATACGACATGAATCACACCTCTGTTCTAATTCTTTTTATTCTATACTATTCTTTAAATCCCCAGTACTGCTGCATATTCACATTCTGCCTGCTGTTACTGCCCGCTACTCAAGAACTTCATCTCCAAAGCTGATGCCTATCATCTTGGCCTGCCTGATCAGGCTGCATCCGGGATCTACTGTCTTAAGCTTCCCTGCCACATCCTGCAGAGGAACCTTGACTGTCTCTCCCTTTCTCATAGCAATCATATATCCATAATCACCCTTTAAAATCAGCTCTGCCGCAGCCGCCCCCACTCTTGTAGAAAACACGCGGTCGTATGCACATGGGGATCCCCCTCTCTGCGTATGCCCGGGAACAGTAATACGGACTTCCTTGTCTGTTTTCTGCTGTATCTGCTCAGCCAGTTCATAAGCAATAGAAGGATATTTCCGCTTCGCCAGCTTTTCTTTATATTCTTTCTTCTTAAGTCCAGCGTCTTCCTTTGAGATGGCTCCCTCGGCAACAGCGAGTATGGTAAAAGCTTTGCCTGCCGCGGACCGCTTCTGGATCATATCTGTAATAATATCTATATCATAAGGGATCTCCGGCAAAAGGATAATATCCGCTCCCCCTGCTATCCCTGCATGGAGTGTAACATGCCCCACTTTATGCCCCATCACCTCTATAATAAATACCCGGCTGTGGGAAGTGGCTGTTGTATGGATCCTGTCGATGGTATCTGTAGCAATGTCTACAGCACTCTGGAATCCAAAAGTCATCTCTGTCCCCCACAGGTCATTGTCAATGGTCTTGGGCAGGGTCAGAATATTAAGTCCTTCTTCCCTGAGCATATTGGCAGTCTTATGGGTGCCGTTGCCCCCCAGAATCACAAGACAGTCTAAATTCAGCTTGTGATATGTATGCTTCATAGCTTCTACCTTGTCCAGGCCATCCTTGTCTGGTACCCTCATCAGCTTAAATGGCTGCCTTGATGTACCCAGGATCGTGCCTCCTCTAGTCAGTATCCCTGAAAAATCCTTGGATGTAAGCATATCGAAATTAGCATAAATCAGTCCTTTATACCCATCCTTAAATCCATATATCTCTACGTCACTGCGTTTGGAGCAAATTCCTTTAACAACACCACGCATAGCCGCATTCAGCGCCTGGCAGTCGCCGCCGCTTGTCAGCATTCCGATTCTCAACATAAACCCAGTCCTCCTTTGAAATTTTCCATCCGGCGAAGGCAGATAGCCATCATCTGAATAGATAACTATCTGCCATCCATCGTCCTACTTATTGATTATACCCTATTTTTAAAAGTGTAACAAGAAAAATCAAATTTCCATATATACTCAGCGATATACAAAAAACTTTGATTATAAATGGATTTTATACACAATAATATTGTAAATTTTGGCGAATCATTGTACAATATGTACAAGCAATATGAAAGAGAGGACACACTATGAAGCAAAACAATATGTTAGCAATGATTTTAGCTGGCGGCCGCGGATCACGCCTTCATGAACTGACCAACAAGGTGGCAAAGCCGGCTGTTTCATATGGTGGAAAATACCGCATTGTAGATTTCCCCCTCAGTAACTGTGCCAACAGCGGCATTGATGTGGTCGGAGTACTGACACAGTATGAATCCATACTGTTAAACAGTTATGTCGCGGCAGGACGCCGCTGGGGCCTGGATGCCCAAAATAGCGGTGTATATGTCCTTCCGCCGCGTGAAAAAGCAGATTCTAATCTGGATGTTTACCGCGGGACGGCAGATGCTATATCCCAGAATATTGATTTCATTGATACATTTTCCCCAGAGTACGTACTGATACTTTCAGGAGACCATATTTACAAGATGAATTATGCAAAGATGCTTGCATACCATAAAGAATGTAAAGCTGACGCCACTATTGCAGTCCTTGAAGTTCCTTTTAAAGAGGCCAGCCGTTTTGGTATTATGAATACGGATGATACAGGGCGCATCATTGAATTTGAAGAAAAACCCCCTCAGCCCAAAAGCAACCTGGCTTCTATGGGAATTTATATTTTTGACTGGAAGCTCCTGCGCAAGATGCTGCTGGCAGACATGAAGGATCCTGATTCCAACCATGATTTTGGCAAGGATATTATCCCCACCCTTCTCAATGACGACAAGCGGCTGTATGCTTACAGATACAAAGGCTACTGGAAGGATGTGGGGACAATAGACTCCCTGTGGGAAGCAAACATGGATCTGCTGGATAAGAACAATGAGCTTGACTTAAATGACCCCACCTGGAAGATCTATACCGAGGATGCCAAATCTCTGCCCCATTATGTAGGGCCCAATGCCAATATTAAGCGGGCATTCATAACACAGGGCTGTGCAATTGACGGTGAAATCAGGAATTCCGTCCTTTTCACTGGCGCAGACGTGGATACCGGCGCCAAGGTTATTGACAGTGTCCTAATGCCCGGAGTCGTAGTAGAAGCAGGCGCAGTTGTCACACGGGCGCTGGTGGCCGACGGGGTCAGGATTGGAAAAGACGCAGTAGTGGGCAGCGCTGACAGCGAGCATATAGAACTTGTTGCGAAACGTGTAAAGGGGGCTGAATAATATGAACAACGCTTTTGGAATTGTAAACTCTTCCGGCAACCACATTTGGGTGGAAGGACTTCAGACATACAGAACCATCGGGGCATTTTCTTTTCTAGGAAGGTACCGCGTCATCGATTTCCCAATCTCCAATATGAGCAACAGCGGTATTGACCAGATACAAGTCTATCTCCGCAAAAAACCCCGCTCTCTTGTGGAACATCTGGGAACCGGGCGCCATTATAATATTAACTCAAAACGTGGCAAGCTGCAGATTCTCTTTTCAGAAAGCAGCTCAGAAAATGATATTTATAATACAGATATTGCCTCATTTATGGAAAATATTGAGAGTATCGAGCGGATGCATTACCCTTATGTAGTAATCGCCCCCAATTACATGGTATATACAGAAAATTTCGATACACTGCTCACCAGCCATATTGAATCTGGAGCAGATATTACACTCTTATATCAGTCTACCGATAATGCCAAAGAAGAATTTGTAAATTGTGACATCGTAAACCTGAACCGCCAGAAGGGTGTTCTTTCTATTGAGAAGAACCGGGGCACGGCAAAAAGCAGAAATATTTTCCTGGATACGTATATTATGAAAAAGGAGCTGTTTATTGAACTCATACATAAAGCAAGGAAACTCTCCTCCATGTATACATTGGCCCAGATCGTGAATAACCAGTGCAGTGAGCTTGACATCCGCGGAATTTCACACCGGGGGTTCCTGGCTTCTATTACGGATTTCAAAAGTTATTATGATGCTAACATTTCACTCATAGATTACAAAACTGCCATGGGCCTGTTTGATAAGGAGTGGCCTATTTATACACGAACCAATGATTCCTGCCCTACCCAGTATTTTGAAGCCGCCGATGTAAGGACCTCTGTAGTATCCAACGGCTGCCTGATTGAGGGGACTGTAGATAATTCTGTCATCGGGCGGGGATGTGTCATTAAGAAAGGGGCAGTAGTTAAAAACAGCGTGCTTCTCCCTGGCTCCGTTGTTGGAGAAAATGTTATTGTAGAGAATCAGGTCGTGGATAAGGGAGCGCGCCTGATCCATGTGAAGGAAGTCATCGCACCTGGAGACAATCCGGGATATATCAGGAGATATGATACGCTTTAATGGATACCTTAACGCAAACCGAAGGAAAACCGGCGCGGCTTCTGCCACGCCGGTTTTCCTTATCCTATCCCCTTTTCCCACTATTAAAATATTTTTATTTCTTTGCTTGATTTTATAATATATGCCTGAACTTCCTTAATTGCAATTTCAGCCGCATCCTTATTTGGAAAATGAAATTTTCCTGTAGAAATACAGCAAAAAGCGATATAATATGCTCCCTCCCAGCCAGACACTATAATCCCCATTGGCGCCTCCAAACTGGCCTGGTTAAAAATATGATTACTGGACATTCAGAGTCAGCCACATATATGCTATGATGACAGGCAGATATAAAAAGAAGCAAGGGAAATGGGGATATAGTATGACGAAAAAGATTGCTGTCATTAATGACTTATCAGGATTTGGCCGCTGTTCCCTAACTGCCGCGATATCTGTAATTTCGGCTATGGGGGTACAGCCTTGCGCCCTGCCTACGGCTATATTAAGCGCCCAGACAGGATATGCCAGTTATTACTGCGATGACTATACAGACAAAATGAAGTTAATCCAGCGGGAATGGGAAAAAATGGGGGTTTCTTTTGACGGGATTTATACTGGGTTTGTAGCCAGCGAAGAACAGATAGAGAATATTTTTAGTTTTCTGCATTCCTTTTATAAAAAGAATACGTTCCTCTTGGTGGATCCGGTGCTGGGGGATAATGGCAAAGTGTATTCCATGTATACTGACAGGCTGTGCAGCCTGATGAAAGAGCTTGTTAAAAAAGCAGATGTTATAACTCCAAACCTTACAGAGCTCTGCCTGCTTACAGGCACAGATTACCGGATGATCCAGCAAATGACAAAAGAGCAGCATTTGCTGAAGATTATCACACAGATGTCCGAGAACATATTAAGCCTGGGGCCTAAGACAGTGGTGGTGACAGGGATACACTTCCTGGATGAAAAAGATAATATCCAGAAAATGGGGAATCTGGCTGTAAGCAAAAACAGCTCTGTTTTATCTGCATTCCCCAGTATCGGGGGAAGTTATTCTGGAACCGGGGATCTGTTCGCCTCCGTAATAGCTGCAGGCATGGCCAGAGGGGAACAGACGGCAGACAGCATGAAACTGGCAGGTAAATTCATCAGCTATGCTGTGGCGGATTCAGCAGAGAAACAGATCCCCCGCAATGATGGCATAAATTATGAACAATATTTAGGGATGCTGGCCCCAGCAAGGTCAGTATAAGCAGGCTGCATAGTAAAACGCATATCTGCAAGATAAGGAGAGTGACAAAATGAAAAATAGAACATCTAGGATAACGGCTGCTGGTCTTTTTGCCGCCATGATTACCCTTATGACAGCTTTTATCTGCCATATCCCCTATGGGGCCAATGGAGGATACATTCACTTTGGGGATGCATTGATATATATGGGGGCGGTCTTTCTGCCCAGGCCTTATGCACTGGCAGCCGCTGCAATAGGGGGAGGGATGGCAGATCTTTTGACGGCGCCTATGTGGGCACCGGCAACTATTATCATAAAAATGTTAATTGTCCTTCCATTCACAAGCAAAGAGGGCAGAATACTGGCGCCCAGGAATATTGCCGCACCCTTCATAGCGGCAATGATTTCTGCAGCAGGCTACTATTTGGCAGAGGGAATTTTATTTGGTTCTTTTATCGCCCCTCTGGCTTCCCTTATGGGGAGCGCCATACAGTCAGGGGGAAGTGCAGTTATATTTTTGTTCCTTTCAGCGGCTATGGACAAAGGCCATATTAAGAACCGGACCCAGAAAATGCTGCACTTGTGTAAATAGCTGCCCTAAAGGCATGAACGAGGAAAATAGTCCAGAAATTAATTTTAAGACAATAATTATGTTGAGAAGGGAGATTAAAATGGCAGATATATTATATACATATAAAAATCAGGTATATGCAAATATAACAAATATATGTGACTGCCGGTGCAGGTTCTGCATCCGCAGCCATGAAGACAGTGTTGGGGATGCAGAGACTCTGTGGCATAAAAAGGATCCAAATCTGGAGGAGATTAAGTCAGCCATAGATGCATTTGACTTTAGCGGATATAAGGAACTAGTTTACTGCGGATACGGGGAACCTACCTGCGCCCTTGAAAACCTGATAAAGTCTGCCCGGTACATTAAGGAGAGGTATCCTGTAAGAATCCGGGTTAATACAAACGGACTGGGGAACTTATACCATGGCAGGGATATTGTCCCAGAGCTGGCAGAGGTAGTAGATTCTGTGTCAATCAGCTTAAATGCCCCTGAAAAGGACTCCTATCTGAATGTGACCCGCCCTAAGTTTGAGAATGCCTTTGAAGGTATGCTTGAGTTTACGGCTAAATGCAGGGACAAAATACCAGAAGTAAAAATGTCGGTCGTTGACGTCCTTTCCAAAGAGGAAATTAAAGCAAGCCAAAGTCTGGCAGACTCCCTGGGGGTTGAGCTGAGAGTAAGAAAATTTGCTTAGGTCTGGAGTCAGCCCGGCAATTCCTATCCAGAAAGGTAAAAGGTACCGCCTGCAAGGTCAGAGTTTCCTCTTGCAGTCAGTACCTTTATATCTTATTTCGCTATTACTTCAATTCCATCCTCACGGACCAAAACCATATATTCTATCTGGGCGGAAAGTCCGTCATCCATCGTATACACAGTCCAATCATTCTCCTCATCTACAAAGAAATCAGGACTTCCTTCATTGACCATAGGTTCGATTGTGAACATCATGCCTGGCACAAGCAGCATCTCGTTTCCTTTTTCAGTTACATAGCTGACAAAGGGTTCCTCATGGAACTGGAGTCCGATTCCATGTCCCCCAATATCCTCCACTACAGAATAACCATTTGCCTTTGCATGGGAATTGATGGCATAAGCGATATCCCCCAGGTGCCCCCAAGGTTTGGCCGCTTCTAACCCCAGCTCTACACATTCTTCCGTTACCTTTATGATACGCTGGGCCCGGTCAGATATTTCTCCCATTTTAAACATACGGGAGGCATCGGAGAAATAGCCGTCCAGTATAGTGGAAACATCTACATTAATGATATCCCCTTCCTGAAGTATAATATCAGGGCCCGGCACGCCATGGCATACCTCATTGTTCAAAGAAGTGCATACACTTTTGGGAAATCCCTGATAATTAAGGGGGGCCGGTATACCGCCGCCTTTTGTGGTGACATCATATACAATTTTATCAATTTCTTCTGTACTCATCCCTATATGAATCTGCTCTGTCACCGCGTCCAACACAGCAGTATTTAGAGCGGCGCTTTCTTTTATCTTTTGAATCTGAAAAGGTGTTTTCAATAGCTTACGGCCAGGCACGATTTCCCCCCGATCTGCATGGAGTTTCATTTTTTCTTCAATAGGCATGTGGCATTTTTTATATTTTTTCCCACTGCCACACCAGCAAAGGGCATTTCTTTCCATAAATTTTATCTCCTCTTTATATCATTTTTCAAATCGGTGAATAAAAAAACCACTTCTCAATTTAGGCTCAAACCAAGTAGATTTGGGGGGCATCAGCCGGTCAGCATCCGCTACTGCAAGCAGTTCATCCATGGAGGTCGGATACATAGCGAATCCTGCCCCTGCCCCCGCAGCATCCACCGCCGCTGCCAGTGCAGATAATCCCCGGATCCCTCCCATAAATTCTATGCGTCCGTCCGTCTTGGGATCCTCTATGCCAAGGAGGGGGCCAAGTATAGTATTTTGGAGGACAGAGACATCCAGCCTGTCTACCGGGTCATCAGTAAAAAGGCAGGGTTTGGCCCGCATTTTATACCATGCCCCAGCCAGATATAAACCAATCTCACCCTTACAGGAAGGACGGCAGATATCCTTTTGGGGCCCGGATATTTCAAAACTGTTATGCGCCAACGCAAGGAAAGCTTCAGGTGTATGGCCGTTTAAATCAGAAACTATACGGTTATAGTCATAAATATTAAGTTCGTCAGCAGCAAAGAGGACTGAGAGAAAATAGTTAAATTCTTCAGTGCCATCATATCCAGGATGGGACTTACGCCTTTTTAGGCCAACCTTGACTGCCGAAGCAGCGCGGTGATGCCCATCTGCTATATAAATATTGTCAATGCCCTCCCAAATATGCGAAATTCTTGCTGTTATATCTGGATCACTGATTTTCCAGACCTGATGGCGGATAGAATCCTCACTTGTAAAATCATACAGAGGGACTTCCTGCTTTGCCGTATTCATAATAGCAGTAAGCTCCTGGCAGGCGTGATAGGCAAGAAATATGGGGCCGGTCTGTGCACTGAGTGTATCCACATGGCGTATACGGTCTTTTTCTTTTTCTTCTCTTGTATTCTCATGCTTTTTGATCCGGTTATTCAGGTAATCATCTATGGATGCGCAGCCTACTAACCCTGTCTGTGGGCGCCCTCCCATAGTAAGTGTATAAATATAGTAACATGGACTATCATCCTGAATGAAAGAGCCTCTGGCGGCCATTTCTTCAAATATTTCTCTGGCCCGGTCATAGACTGGCTGTGAGTACATATCAACATCCTCTGGAAACTGTGTCTCAGGACGGTCTATTGTTAAAAAGGACAGAGGATTCTTTTCTACTTCTGCCCTGGCCTCCTGACGGGTATATACGTCATAGGGCAGTGCGGCAATTTGGGAAGCCAGCTTTGGTGCAGGCCGCACGCCTCGAAATGGTCGGATGGCTGCCATAATTTTTCTCCTTTTTCTTTCTACACAGCAACAGGTTAAATGGGCACATTCCCATCCCCGCAGGCCTCCCACGATATTTGCCCTCAGGGCAGATTTAACGCTGTAGGAATTGATTGCAGGAATTTTAGGACTGTAAGTTCGCCCACTTTGTTATTTTAGCACAAAGAGAAGGAATTTACTATATACAGTATAGGAAGAAATTGGCCAAAAGTCCAGGCCGTATCTGACGGCTTAGCCGTGTCAGTAATGAACTGTCCAAAAGCAGTGCAACGGCATTTTGGTAAAACAGCGATTATAAAGCATGGGCAGAAACTGATAACCAGTCTCTGCCCATGCTAAGTCAAAAGGGATGTACAAAATTGTCAAATCAGATAATTGCGCGATACCGCCGCCATGTCTGGTGGAGCGGAAACTATTGCTACAAATTCTGGAACTCGCCAAAAATTTAGCCGTTAATATAGCCTGCTTTCTGAAGTTCCTCCTCTGCCTTTGCAAGATTCCCCTCAGATACCAGGATAACAGGGCCTGTGCACCCCATGCCGCTTTCAGCATATACTCCTATTTTCCAGAGCGCCTTTACGCCATCGTCCAGATCCATAATCTCAATTCCTGCAATCTGTGCAGTTACGACCTCCTTAGGAGGCGCTGCAACCTCCTCGGATGCCTGTACTTCGCTCTTCTTATCTGCTTTTCTGGCCTCCAGAATTGTTCTCAGGCCTGCCTTATCAGCAGCCTTAAACTCCTGCTCAGCCACATCAAAGATGCGTCCCCTTACAAGCTGTGCTGCGTAGCGGATTGCACCGGTGATGACTGGGGCTCCGGATGCCCTTGATATGATCATAACAAGTCTGTCATAGCCTTCCCCGATTCCAGGTCCATAGCCATAGCCAGATGCTTCAAAACTTCCTCCTGTGGTGTAGGAAGAGAGCATTTTTATCATAATATTCCCTGTCAGAGAATCGCATACAAGAACATCGGGAGAACCCTGCAGGACATCGTTCCCTCTCATAACACAGCCGCCGTCTGCCCTTCCCGACTCAGCAAATGTAAATCCATAGCCATTATCCTTGAGTTGCTTTAAGGCAATCTCTGTCTGGCGTGCCCCGTCTACATTCAGAATGCCCACTGTTGGATTCGGGTTGCCGCATGCCTTAGCTGTAATCACACCGTATACAGCATTCTTGACCATGCTCTCAATGCGGTCTGTACTGGAAGTACCTGTTGTAGAAGCGACATACATTTCCTTCCCCTTGGCAGGCGTCACAACACGTCCGATTGTTGAGACTCCGATAGGAAATGGGTAGTGCATAGTTACAGCGCCGTCCACCTGATGGTTCGTCAGAAGCTCCTCCATTTTCTTATGGCCTTCTTCTTCATCAGCTACTTTTACAGTTGTCACTCCCTCTGTTTCCAGTATGCCAATATAATATACGTCGATTCCCTCTTTTGCGGCAGCCGCTGCGGCTTCCAGAGCATTCTCTTCCCCGTGCTCACTGCCCATGCCGGTGAGGGCAATCTTCGGTTTTTTCCCAAAGCTTCCTGTCTCCAGCCCTTCTGCCATTTCCATAAAGACTCCGGCAATCATTTTCTCCATTTTATCTGCCATAGTCACACCTCTTACTCTGCCATCAGGGCGGCAGCAAACTCTTTCATTGCTTTTGCTATCATTTTCTTAACTTCTTCTTCCGATACCCCTGCTGCTGCACTCTCCTCGGATGAAGTATTTCCGTGTATCACAAAGGATACGCCGTCAAACAGATTCGTCATACGGCCAAGGAAGAGGCTTCCCTTGCCGATGATCATAGCATTCTTAATCTTTCCTGCTAAAATATCTTCGCAGGCAAATCCAATATAGGGAACTCCTGAAGGAATATGCCCTTGTGTAGGCGCCCATCCTGTAAGTCCATGTGAGGTGGTAAAATTAGCCAATTCTTTTCTGTCCAGCTCCCCGCGCTTAACTGCCAGGGCCGCAATCATCTTATAATTGGCCAGCGGTACATCACCTGCGCCTGCTGGCTTTGTGATATCAGGATTCTGCATCTCAGGTGAAAATTTATCAATATCAGTAATTTTAAGTCCTGCCCTGTCAAGAGGATCTGCAACAAGACTGCCTATAACAGCCTGTGGCGCTGACCCTGTCCCTACGGAATGGCGTCCAAGAAGGCTTAAATCAATCTCCGGGTTTACTCCGTCATTCTCAGAAATAATGACTGCAAATCCACCCAGGCAGTCCTCCAGAATGGGAAGTCCTTTCTTGATATGGTCTTTGCCATTCATGCCTAGCTTCGCCGTACAGCCGCCGGATGTCACCGCTACCGTCTTATATGCACCGGATTTTACCAAGGCTGCGGCCTCGATCAGTGCGTGTACAGGCGCCGCACAAAAGCCTCTTGCATCAGATCCGGAAGCGTTGGTCAATCCTGCCACCTCTGCGGCTGCCTTGGCAAAGTTGCCTCCGCCTCTCTGGTTCATATCGCCGCAGGCCTCCTCTGCACAGTCGACAACATACTCGATATCCTCTTTAGCTACCCCTGCATTGCGTATAGCATACAAAAGCGCCAGTACGCTAGATGCCTTGCTCATCAGGTTTTCATGCATAACGTGTGCAGATAAATTTGTATCTATGTCATGGGCCGCTTTTACACATCCGATCAGCTTCCCTTCGTAATACAGGCCTTCTGCATGTTCTTCATTTACAAACTTTTCAATCTCAGAAAGCTCACATCCATCTACAATTCTGGCTACAATATCCTCTGAGATAATCGGGTTTTTGGCAAATGCCTCTTTATGCGCTGCCACAAAGCCGCTCTCCAGCTTTACGACCTCGAACATATCGCTTGCCTGTACAAGAAGTAAAAACTCTTCCTCAGGCATGATCTCTCCGTATTTCCCGTAACGTTCTGCGCCATCTTTTTTCTTGTCATACCATGGAAATTCTACCTTTGCCAGGTCATCTGGATGTGCATTCCCAATATAAGTCTGATTAGGCCAGTAGGACACTGCTTCCTCATATGTACGCAGATTTTCGGGAACTGCCTTTAAATAGTCAGATTCAGGGTTTACAATCTTTTCTGTTGTCTGTGTCGTTCCATTATATAAAACCATATCAGGAGTGTGCACTAATACATAGCTTGCTCCTTTGATTACACTATTCATTGGTTCTCCGCCTTTCATGAACTTATTTATATCTTATTGAACATTAGCAGTTCAATAAGTATGCCTTATTGAACATTAGCAGTCCCATAAGTATGCCTTATTGAACATCAGCAGTCCCATAAGTATGCCTTATTGAACATTAGCAGTCCGATAAGTATGCCTTATTGAACGTCAGCAGTTCGATAAACATATCTTAATTGGACGTTAGTAGCCCAACACTCTCCTATAAATGCAAAAGGGCAGTCCCCCTGGCGGGTACTGTGAATTATCAAACACAACCCGGGGCCTGCCCCTTTTTACTTATCTGTCAGAAACCTCTGATGTCAGAATAAGTACGTCTGCGTTTAGAACTTGCAGTACTCTTCCCTGATGGATGTCATCTCACTGATAATATCATCTACATCGAGAACCATCTCCATCATGCTTACTTGCTCATCATAAACTGCTTCGTCGAACTCTTCCTTCATCTCTGGCTCGCATACGTGATAAACTTGAAGTCCAAGCTGGACTCCTGTCAATGGACCTGCAAAAGTAGGATCTCCTGCTGTAACAGTCTCAGCTGCAAGGCCTGCAGCTTCGCCTTCTGCAGCACCGAGAACTACTACAAGGTTCTCAGGGCCGTACTCGTCAGCAAATTCTTTAACCCTCTTCTGGTTTTCTAAGTCCATTGCGCCTGCGCTTGTTCAGACGAAACATTCCGTTGATGAAAATACGATCTCAGCGCCAGCAGTTTTTACACATTCTGCAATAGCCGGCCCCGGAATTCCATCACGGTCTCCTATAATGATTGCTTTTTTACCTTTTAAAACAGCCATTATACATTCTCCTTTCTTTTGTTGTGGCAGCTTTTTATAAAAGATGCCTGTCTATGATTTAGAAATGAATCATGATTAGATATATTTCTTAATCATCGCCTCAATACTTTCAGGGGTAGCATCATCTTTTACTACCTCATCAATTTTCTCCCCATCCTTGTAAATAGCCATAACTGGAAGGCCAAGAACCTTCTGTGCAATTGCAAGGCGGCGTGCTTTTGTTGTATTCAGAGATGTGAATTTCATCTTATCTCCGTATGTCTCTGCAAACTCATGTACCTTTGGCATCAGAGCCTGGCAGGGCACACATCCGTCCCCATAAAAATCAACAAATACATACCCTTCTGCCTTCAGAACTTCCTCTTCAAAATTTGTCTTATCCAAATCAATCATTGGAATATCCTCCTTTTCTTGATATTTTACTGCTGCAGCATCTGGCAAGGGGCCTCCCCCTGCCCTCCGGGAAGGAGGGCCAGAGGCCGGCGTCTCCCCCTTAAGCCTCCGTACATCTCTCGGAAAGATACAGGTTCCTCCTAGAATCTATATGATATTAAAAGTAATCGGACATGCTTCTTTCTACCTGTACGGCAGCTATTGCACCGTCAGCGGCTGCAGTTACTACCTGTCTTAAGCTCTTAATACGGACGTCTCCAACTGCATATACACCTGGAATATTCGTATGCATATCTTCGTCTGTCTTGATATAGCCTCTCTCGTCCATATCAATAATCCCCTTAAATATACCTGAATTTGGCACTGTGCCAATAAACCCAAATAAACCGAACATTCCATCCTCAGGGTCTGCCTCAACCTTTCTAGTCTCTCCAGTCTTTACATTCTTTACAATCATGCCTTCAAGAATGTCTTCGCCGTAAAGTTCCTCCACAACTGTGTCCCAGAAAAACTCAATCTTAGGATTAGCAAATGCTTTCTCCTGAATAGATTTAGCTGCCCTCAGTTCATCTCTCCTGTGGATAATTGTAAC
This sequence comes from Luxibacter massiliensis, assembly GCF_900604355.1. NCBI lineage: Bacteria > Bacillati > Bacillota > Clostridia > Lachnospirales > Lachnospiraceae > Luxibacter > Luxibacter massiliensis. The sequence goes on from NZ_UWOE01000001.1 coordinate 3,419,507, forward strand.
CTTTCTGGCAAACTTGGTCAGATACATAGCTTCTTCCACAGCAGAGTCCCCGCCTCCGACAACGTAGACTTCAAAGTCTTCAAAGAAATTTGCATCGCATGTAGCGCAGTAAGATACGCCCTTTCCTGCATACTCCTTTTCACCCTTACAGCCGATTGGCCTTGCATGGGCTCCTGTGGCAATGATAACATTTTTACCCTGATACTCAGCTTTTTCGCTCTTTAAAACTTTAACCTTACCTTCCAGCTCCACCTCTTTAATCGTATCAGACACACGCTCAACACCAAACTTCTCAGCCTGTTTTGTCATCCTTGCTATAAGGGATGGGCCGGACTCTCCTTCCAGCTCCTGTCCCGGGTAGTTCTCAATCTCATCTGTAATTGCAATTTGTCCTCCGTCCTGTCCCTTTTCGATAATCAGAGTGGACAGGCGGCTTCTGCCAGCATATAGTCCTGCTGCCAGGCCCGCTGGTCCGGCACCCAGGATAATCACATCGTACAACTCACTCATCACGCAAACCTTCCCTTTTTATTCAAAAATTGTCTGGCCGTCTACCTCTGTTGTCAGGGCTTTCAGCGCTTTCTCAACAATTCCGCGGCGGATCACCTTTTCTTCATCTTTATTGAGAGAAGGATTTCCCAGCGGATATGGAATAGCAATCGCAGGAACAATCCTGTTGGCGCCTACCGTCATAGAAATAGGCGTAACAGTACAGATATGTACAACAGGGAGCCCTGCCCTCTCCACTTCTTTCACCATCGTTGCACCGCAACGAGTACAGGTGCCTCACGTGGAGGTGAGGATAACCGCGTCTACCCCGTCTGCTTTCAGCTTCTGAGAAAACTCAGCGGCAAACGCCTTAGCTGATGCAACGGAAGTACCATTCCCTACTGTTGTGTAGAATAAATGGTGCAGCTCCCCAATAACTCCTTCCTTCTCCATATCCCTGAGCACATCCACAGGCAGTACACGGTCAGCATCTTCATTGGCATATACTGGGTCATACCCGCCATGGGCTGTCTCGTAAGTCTCCTCTGTCAGGTCAGTAACTCCTGTAATATCGTATTCGCCATAGTGCGAAGCGCTGGAACTCTCGATATGGTCTGGATTTCCTTTAGGAACAATACCGCCTGATGTCACCAGGGCGATTTTCGCATGGGCGAGATCCTTCACTGCAGGATTAGGATCTACTCTGTCGAATGCAGGCATTGGATATTCTGTAACATATGGCTTATCTGCCAGTTTCTTCAGCAGCATATTGACAGCTCTCTTAGAACCTCTCTCTGCCTCAAAGAAATTCACACGTACTCCGTTTGGCATATACCCTTCTTCCACAGAAGCGCCAATCGCCTCACCTTTCGCCAGCTTAATTGCCAGAGGGGCCATCTTGCCGACTGCGCCTCTCATGCCGGCAGCACTGTTCTTTGTGGCAACCATATACACCTGGTTCTTGAACATGTCAGCTCCCGGGTTCTCCTCGTACATGCCTGTCACAGCCGGAATCCCCAGCTCCTCCTGCACTGCCGCAGCAATGGTACCGCATGCCACGCCGTAACGCCCGGCATTGAATGCTGGGCCAGCTATAAATACATCTGGAGCCTGCTCTTTAACCATAGCAAGGATATCCGCCTTGGCTTTCTCCAGATTCTCATTAAAATAGGAATCTCCGCACACAATTGTAGCAACAATCTCTGCTTCCCCTTTAAAGTTAGCAGTAAATGCCTGTCCTGGTCCCACTATCTCACCGACACGCAGCTCTGCAGGGTAATCTGCTTTCTCTTCTCCACCAATCTGTGCAAAGAACTGGTTGATGTAATGAACTACTTTAATCACAGCTATTCTTCTCCCCTTTCTGCTATCTTGCGCTCAGTTTATTGAATCCGGTTTCGTTTGTTGCGCCTGTAATAACCTGAAGCTCAACTTCAAGGGAACCATCCTCCCGGAGTGTCTCCTCACTTGCACCGGCAATCTTAGTTACATAATCTAATGTGCCAATCACCTTATCCAGCTTAGGCAGGATAATTGTCTGGTTTGCATTACCGCCTGTCACTACCGCATCTGCAGCCACATCCGCATCTGCCAGGGACTGGGATTTGCCGTCGCGTCCAGCGTACTCATCTGTGATGATGACAGTCTTAACACCCTCCGCCTCGATCTTCTTACAGTTCATAATCAGGTCTGTATCCGGGTTCCCAAATCCTTCCTGGGATACGATGACGCCGTCTAAATCTAACATCCTGCACAGTTTAGCCGTCCAGTCAGAAGAACGCTGCTTGTCTGCCAGGTATACATTCTCATTTGTAATAATCTGACATACAAAGTTGATTGTCTTTCCATGCTGGTCAAACAAATCATGGACAACCGGGTTATTCAGATGTACATATGTAGGATTCTTGTCACATGCAGACACACAGTTGCCGGATACAATCGCACCGTCCATAATCTCTGTGGGACTCATGATCGCGGGCACAATCTGCTTTGCATCTACGCCATATACATACGTATCGTGCAAAAGTCCCTGGCTCTGCAGCATCTGTACATATGCGACACGGGGAAGGTCAGGATATTTCTCAATACCTTCCTTTATGGAACAAGTCTCATACACCTTTGTCTCATCTGGCGTCAGTTCTCGTGCCAGTTCCCCAATATATGCAGCAGCCTTAAAGCCTGCAAACCTCACTGCTTTCTCATAGTCATGAGGCTTAATCCCATCACAGGGTTCGCACACCATTACCAGGTTCAGGGTTTTGGAAAATGGCGTGTAATCTGCACCCGGGCCTGTCATGTCGATAATTCCTTCCTGGAACCCTACAATCCGCCCGGCAGTTACAACGGCCATGCCCTTTAGTGCATATGTCTTTCCCTCTCCCACTGTGTCAACCTTAGAGATAACGCCCGGGAAAATGCCTCCTCTTCCCTCTACCTTAACTCTCGGTTCAATAACGTCCTTTACCGGTGTAATCCTGACAGATTCTCCCGGTCTAGCAATGTCAAGTGATACGCCCTTGATCTTCTCATCCTCAAGAACCAGCGCCTTTACGGCCTCCTCAGATACATAAAGTATTCCATCCTCAATTTTGGATTCTGGCGCGAACTGAATGTCTCTGATATGAATGTGTCCCATTTCTAATCTCACCTGCAATGCCCTCCCTTCCTGATATTATTATTGTTTCGTCTGCGGGGACTCCTCTTTTGCCCCAGATAAGCCTACCAGGCGTCTGCCGATGCCAATCCGCTCTCTAGCAGCGTCCAGTCAATCATCTGGAAATCCTCATATACTTCGGGCCGGTACCTCTCCTGTTTAGATTCAAACTTCCGGCATGTCTGTATAGCCGCTTCAATGATTTCCAGAGAACGGCTGTCAAGCCGCCCTGTCCCTGCTGTTATGATGACTGACTTATACGGCGTCTCTCCTGGTTTCACACTTCCTGACAAAGGGTGTGATAAAAGCCGGTGACCTTTGTGGATTCTGTCTCTGACTTCTTTTAAGGTTTCCTCATAGGACATTTCCTTATAAATGATACTCACTGACTCTCCAAGCTTCTTCTGGACCAGCGGATTATTCGTGATCACTATATAATTTGTCTTACCCATAATCCATTGTCCTCCTTCTGCCCTTATGTCCAGTTCATATCCGTCCCGGGAGTCTTTATCACGTGGTTCTTTCTGTGGAAATCCGCCGCAATATATAAAAAAGGACCACCTGAACACATCTGTGTGTAAGTCGTCCTTTTCTGTCTTCCTGCCCCGATAAAATGTCTTGCAAAGATATCCTCTGCCTATGTCCTTCGGACTGGCTATTATCATACAGCGCTAGATTCAGAGTGTGGTACGTTTCCCGGTCCTTTTACCTGAAAGTTTCACCCGGATATGTTCACCAGCATATGCCCGGCTTGCCTCTTCGGCGGTTGGCTGCCCAACTCTCTCTCAGGAAACATCATCCCACTTATTAACTTTATCCATAGGCACTTTAAATACTGCTATTGCCTTTTTCTATAATAACTAATTATGGTCGATTTTGCAAGTTTAATCAGACATTTTAAATAAATTTTTAACGATTTAGTAATTCTGCACAATTATCCCCTTATGGGTTCAAATATAGGGTCTTTCTCCTCCAGCTCAATGCAGACTGCGAAGTTCTTCTGGGTCCTGAGCTCTTCTGGAAATTCTACTTCTATTATACTGTCCCCCTCACAGATTTTTCTTGTACAGAATTCCAGCTCCCGGCCGTCTCGCACCAGGTACGCCCTCTTCACCTTATTGCCCACATTGAGCAGTTCAACACGGACCCTGGGCTGCAGCACATGTACAAATAATTTATAATCCTTAGACGTAAGCTGGGCCCACTCTAAATCATATGGGTATATTTCCATCCGCTTCGTCCCATAGATGGACTCCGCATTTGCAGTGACATATTCTCCCACTTTGCCAAGAATGTCACAGCTGACTGCCGGGACCCTGCCCTGGCCGTCAGGCCCAATATTCAGCAGATAGTTTCCTCCTCTGCTTACAATTTTCAATAGCAGGCGGATAATGTCATCCGGCTGTTTCCAATTGTTATCGTCCTTATTATATCCCCATGTATCATTCAGAGTTGCCGGAACTTCCCAATCCCCATCAAAAGGCAGCCTGGGGATAAAATTGTCTCCTGTTGAAAGATACTCGCCCAGCTCATTGCCGATGCGGCCGCTGATAATACAGTTTGGCTGCAAAGATTTCACAAGGTCAATCAGCCTCTGGGACTCTTCCTTTGTCATATCCATAGGAGTGTCAAACCAAATAACGGAAATTTCGCCATATTCTGTAAGGAGTTCTTTGATTTGAGGGATACATTTGTCCTCCAGATAGCGTCCAAAATTCTTCTTACTGTTGTCCTTCCCATAAATATATCCATCGGGGTCGTCCCAATCCTGGGCCTGGGAATAATACAGGCACAGCCTCATGCCATATTTATCACATGCGTTTCTGAACTGCCTTAATACGTCTTTCCCATAGGGAGTCGCTTTAACTACATTATAGCTGCTGCATTTAGAATCCCACATAGCAAATCCTTCGTGGTGCTTTGTAGTAAATACAATGTACTTCATCCCCCATTCTTCCTTGGCCCTCCTCACGATCTCATCAGCGTCGAAGGAATCCGGGTTAAAGGAATCTGCAAGCTTTCTGTACTCTTCTACTGGGATATCCAAATAATTCATAATCCATTCAGCAATATGCTCTGTCTTCTTTCCCTTATATTCACCTGCCAGAAGAGAATACAGTCCCCAGTGAATAAAAAGTCCAAATTTCGCATCTTTAAACCATTGTTGTTTTGTGTCTTTCATTTTCGTTCTTTGCTCCTTCTTTGAATTTATATTTAGGCCCGCCTATTCACTAAAGAAACGGCATGCCACATAATGCCCTGGTGAAACTTCTTTTAACTCAGGTATATAACCCTCACAGCTTTCATCTTTTTTGAAACATCTGGAACAAAATCTGCACCCCGGCGGCGGGTCAATTGGACTTGGCACATCCCCCTCCAGTATGATCCTCTCTTTTTTCTTCGTCCCTACTGAAGGCGCTGCGGATAAAAGTGCCTGCGTATAGGGATGCAGGGGGTTGGAATATAATTCTTTCTTAGAGGCAATCTCCACCACTTTCCCCAGATACATCACCCCCACACGGTCGCTGATATGCTTTACAACATTTAATCCATGGGCAATAAACAGATATGTCAGCCCCAGCTCCTCCTGCAGCTCATCCAACAAATTCAGCACCTGGGCCTGTATAGACACGTCCAGGGCGGAAACCGGCTCATCACAGACAATCAATTTAGGTTCTACTGCCAATGCCCTGGCAATTCCCACCCGCTGCCTCTGCCCTCCCGAAAACTCATGGGGGTAACGGTTCCTCTGGTGGTTGGCCAGGCCAACCCGGTTTAACAGGTACGTCACCCTTTCTTCTATTTTATCGGAAGGGAGCAGCTTGTTGATGGCAATAGGCTCTGCAATAATATCCCCTATTGTCATCCTGGGGTTCAGAGAGGCATAGGGGTCCTGAAAAATAAGCTGTATGTCCTTACAGAAGCGCCGCCTCTCGCTGCGCTTGAGGCCACAGAGTTCCTGTCCCTCAAACTTGATACTCCCGCCAGTTGGGCGGTACAAATCTACGAGCATTTTTCCAATTGTTGTTTTTCCACATCCAGACTCTCCCACAAGGCCGAATGTCTCCCCTTTCATGACGCTAAAGGAGACGTCATCTACAGCCTTTAAAAGTTTGTCCGGCTTTCCAGGGCCGCCCTTTTCAACAGTAAAGTGCTTTGATAAATGCTGTACGTCAAGCAGAATTTCACTCATGTTATTCCCCCTCCTTTCTATCCGAATAGAGGAAACACCTCACCTCATGCCCGTCTATATTCCTGATTTCCGGCATTTCCTTCGTACAGCGCTCCATACATTTCTCACATCTGTCGGAAAAGGGACATCCTGAAGGCATTTTCAGAGGATTAGGTACCATCCCTTTGATCATATACAAAGGTTCCTCGGAATCATCCTCCAGCCTGGGCAGGGACTTAAGCAGTCCATTTGTATAGGGATGCAGCGGATTATCGAAAAGTTCCTTTACCTTTGCATTCTCCATCACTTTTCCGCAATACATGACAACCACTCTGTCCGCAGTCTCGGACACCACCCCTAAGTCATGGGTGATCAGCAGCACCGCCATATTGAACTTCTTCCTCATTTCCTCTAAAAGTTCCAGGATCTGTGCCTGTATTGTCACATCCAGGGCAGTCGTAGGCTCGTCGGCAATCAGTAGTTCCGGATTACAGGCGAGAGCCATGGCAATCATAACACGCTGGCGCATTCCCCCGCTCATCTGATGGGGATAATCATTGGCACGTTCCCTGGCAGACGGTATTCCCACCAGCTTGAGCATTTCAACAGCACGCTCCAGGGCCTCCTTTTTCGTCAGGCCCATATGTAACATAATACTTTCTGTCAATTGATCCTTCACCCGGTAAACAGGATTCAAAGATGTCATTGGTTCCTGGAAGATCATAGAGATGTGGTTCCCTCTAATCTCCTGCATTTCTTTTTTATTTTTCTTCAGTAAATCTTCGCCCTTAAACAAAACCTCCCCGCCCACAACCTTCCCGGGATCCTGCAAAAGTCCCATGACAGACAAAGAGGTTACGCTCTTTCCCGATCCTGACTCTCCTACGACCGCCAGCACCTCTCCTTTGTCGATGGAAAAACTTACATCATTTACTGCTTTAATAATGCCTTTACGCATTTCAAACTGGGTTTCCAGATTCTTTACTTCTAATAACATACACCCACCACCTATCGCTTTCTAGATTTTGGATCCAGCGCATCACTTAATCCGTCGCCGAACAAATTAAACGCCAGCACAGCCAGCGTGATCGCCAATCCGGGAAAAACCAGCGTGTAGGGCGCAGAAAAGATATATCCTTTCGCCCTTCCCAGCATGTCCCCCCACTCCGCAAGCGGCGGCTGTACGCCTAAACCAAGAAATCCAAGGGCGGCTGTATCCAGTATGGCTCCTGAAATTCCCAGGGCTGCCCTTGCAATAATAGGGGAAATAACATTGGGGAGAATATGTTTAAAAATAATCCTAATATCGTTGTTCCCAATCACACGGGCTGCCTGCGTATAATCGCTCTCCTTGGCGGATAGCACGCTTCCCCTTACAATGCGGGCATATTCCGGTATGGAGACGATGCCGATAGCCACAATAGCCTTGTCCAGTCCCTTTCCCAAAGCGGCCATCAGCGTAATAGCAAAAAGAATACCAGGAATGGATAACATGATATCCATAACCCTCATAATAACCGTATCAACTATACCGCCTTTGTATCCTGCGACTGCCCCAAAAATAATGCCAAAAAACATAGAAAAAATTACAACCGAAAATCCTACAAACAGGGAAATCTTGGTTCCGTCGATAATACGGCTGAAAATATCCCTGCCCAATTCATCAGTCCCAAACCAGTGCTGTGCACAGGGCGCCACAAAGCTGGCTGCCATGTCAGATTCATTTGGGTCATAGGGAAGTATCTGAATGCCCATCAATTCTGTAATAAATGTGACAAGTGCAATCACAATCAACAGAATTATAATCACCATGCCGATCACAGCAGTTTTACTCAGCTTCAGAGATTCCCATATCAACTTTAACTCAGATTCTGGTTTTTCCTGTGCCCCGTTCTCTGCCGGTACTACTTTTTTATGTGCCATCTGCCTATGCCTCCTTTTTGCCGAGTTTGATCCGCGGGTCTAAGAATGTATAGACAATGTCGACTACCAGATTTACAACCACGAATATTGTGGCAGTCAGAAGTACCGCGCCCTGGATAACAGGAAAATCTGATTTCTGTACACAGTCTACAATATAGGAGCCTATCCCCGGCCAGGAAAATACTTTTTCCGTCAGAACGGCCCCTCCCAAAAGACTGCCAAACTGGAGTCCTATTATTGTGACCACCGGATTCAGGGAGTTACGAAGTACATGCTTTTTCAGAACTTTCCCCTCTGAAAGGCCTTTTGCTTTGGCCGTCCTCACGTAATCCTGTTTCATACTGTCCAGCATACTGGTCCGTGTAATTCTGGTAATAATAGCAAGAGCATACATGCAAAGAGCCAGAGCCGGCATGATAATATGTTTCAGGGAGTCCACCACCGCAGCGCCGTTTCCTGCGATGATACAATCCAGCAGATTGAAGCCAGTCACCCTGGCCGGCTTTAATAGCGGGTCTATCTGCCCCCCTGAGGGCAGCCAGTGGAGTGTCCCGGAAAAAATGATGATCATAATGACACCAAGCCAGAAAATCGGTACCGAAACACCTACTAATGATATAATCCTCCCGGCATTATCCAAAGCTGAGTTCTTTTTTACAGCTGAGAGTACGCCCAGCAGAACACCGAAAATAGAAGCTAAAATAATAGCAATAACAGCCAGCTCAATTGTAGCCGGGAACCTGGAAGCCAGTTCCTCTGTAACCGGCACTTTCGTGTAATAAGAAGTCCCTAAGTCTCCTTGAAGGACACCCAGGATATAATGTCCAAACTGGCTGATTACTGATCCCGTCAAACCATTTGCTTCACGCCATGCTTCCATAGATTCCTCAGTTGCATGCTGCCCTAGCACTACTGCTGCGGGATCCGGAGAAAATACGTGTGTAATTGTAAATACAATAATCGACACTCCGAGCAGCACTGGTATAAGCATGAGAAGCCTTTTTATAATATATTTTCCCATATGTAATCCCCTGATAATAAAAAATTTCTTCCGGGAGATATAGGTATATCCCCCAGAAGATAATTAATTATAAACCCTTTCCTATATGTGTCGTTCCATATAGGCATTCACCGGAAACACACTCTAATTTTTAGTAACCTTAGAGAGCTTTGTCGCACATGCCACATGATAGAAGAAACCATCTACTTTTGAGCTCACTCCGCACATAAAGTTTGCGTGTGAGATAGGAAGAATGGGCTCTTCTTCTGCAAGAATCTGCTCACATTCTGTGTAGATAGCGCTCCGCTCGTCCCCCACTGGCGTGACAACGCCCTTTGCAATCAGTTCATTGTACTTTTCATTGGCAAAATGTGAATAGTTTAAAGACGGGTCTGTGGATGCCAGCAGATTCATAAAGTTGTCCGGGTCTCCGTTGTCTCCGCCCCATCCGGCAAACAGGATATCATATCCGCCGCCCTGTGCCTTTGTCTTGAAAGTAGTCCAGTCATACGCATCGATGGTACATTCAACGCCTACCTTAGATAAATACCCCTGAATTGCCTCAGCCAGTTTCTGTCCGCCTACCGTGTTATATGGCCTTGGGTTTGTGTATGTCATAATATGTACTGAAGTAATTCCAAGTTCACTGAGTTTCTTCTCTGCAGCCTCCGGGTCGTACTCTGTGTGCTTAATGCTTTCATCATATCCCGGCAGAGATGTGGGCAGGAAAGTGCTGGCCGTCACATCATACCCTTGATACAGAGTCTCAACTAATTCAGGGATGTTGATTGCCGCGCACACGGCTTTCCTAGCTTCCTTGTCTGTAAATACCCCCTCAGTCGTATTAAACGCCATATAGTTTGTCATCATCGCTTCATCTGTCTGCACATTATTTCCAGCCTCTGTAATCTGGTCAACAACAGTTGCATCTATACCGTCAATAATGTCAGCCTCGCCATTATTCAGGGCAATTACACGTGCAGAATTATCTTTAATAATTTTAAAGATAACGTTTTTAATATTTGCAGGCTCCCCCCAGTATTCATCATTTCTCACTAGGACTACTGACTGCTCCGTGTCCCAGCTGACGAATTTATACGGGCCAGTGCCGCATGGGTTCTTTGTCACATTATTGTCATTTTCTTCCAAAGCCTTCGGGCTTACAATAGGCGCGCCCTGTATCATTGCAAGGTTTGCCAGAAATGGTGTCTGCTGCTCAGTCAAATGAATAGTTACTGTATACTCGTCATCTGCCACAACATCCTTAACAGCCCCAAAGACAAAGGCCGCATAAGGCATATCTTCTGTAGCAACGCCTGGCAGCTGCCTTTCAAAGTTAGCTTTGACTGCTTCTGCATTAAAATCTGTTCCATCATGGAACTTAACCCCTTCTCTTAAATGGAACGTATAGGTTAGTCCATCTTCACTTACATCCCAGCTCTCTGCCAGGCACGGTTCAATCTCTGTTGTTTTTTCAGCATACTGTACAAGGCCTTCATAAATATTTGTATTAATCTTGGTTGACTCTCCGTCGTCTGCAAATGCAGGATCCAAGCTTCTTGGGTCAGCACCCTGGGCAAAAATCAAAGTATCGCTTGCCTCACTGGCGCCAGATGACGACTCACCGCCAGAACCCTTGCTGTCACTGCCGCCGCCACATCCGGCCAGCATAGTAACTGCCATTGCTGCGGAAAGCAGCATACACAATAATTTCTTTTTCATGATCTTTTCCTCCTCAGAATCATAATTGGATTAATGGTACAGTGGCTCAACCAATTTAGAGCAAAAAAAACAACCCTCCTTCCCAAATCAACTATACCAGGTTTATCATAAAACTTGCACAACTTTTTATCCTGTGATAGTATCAGGATAGTGAATATTTATACCATTTATAATAATCATATACATTTTATTTTCCTTTGTCAACGTGTTTTTATTCGCCTGATATGTCATCCAATTCCATTGGCATCGTTTATTTCCCTGATCAGTTTTTCATCAATGCGGTGGATCTCATCACAGGCTGCCCACGCGGCGGTGCAGTCCCTCTCCCGTAAGGCATCCAGAAGCCTTCTGTGCTGCCCAATAGTTTCCAGGCAGGTGTCTGTACACTGCGGGAAAACACCATAGTACTCATCAAATGCTTCAATCATCTTCCTGAGCATCTGAGCCAGCATTTTATTTCCTGACAGCTCTGCCAGCTGATAATGGAACTGCTTGTCAACCGCAGAATCAAAGACTCCTCTGTCTCTGTCCTTTTCCAGCAGGCAGAGACTGCTTTCAAGCTCCTCCAGCCGCTCCGCCGATGTGTTTTGAAGGACCTGGGAAACGGCGTACTTCTCTAGTTCAGTCTTAATGCTCAGCATCTCAAGGAAATTAATTTTGACAAACTGCAGGTAGATAGAGGATGTCTCACCAATATGGGCAACATATGTCCCACTTCCCATCTGGGAATCTATGATCCCCTGGTGCTGCAGCACTCTTAAGGCCTCTCTCACAGAATGCCGGCTGGTTTTGAAACGGGCCGCAAGCTCCCGCTCAGATGGAAGCTTATCCCCATATTTCATATTATTCGTCCTGATATATGCCGTAATCGCGTCTGCAATCTTGGTATACAGGAGATCTTTTGACACAGGGGTTATCAGTGAAATTTCATTTTTCATTTTTGTATTCTCCTATGTATAAAATGGATTTCTGAGAAAACTTATATGTTTATTATGAACTGATTCGGACTTTTTTTCAATCATCTTTTATTTTCTATTCTATCCCTCCGCCCATAAGGATATAAAGGATAGGGCACCCTTTGGGTGAATATTTCTACCTATTTTAATAATTCTAATTTAAAGGAGTGACAATTATGCAAAGTCAATTACTTTTCGGCCACCACATAGAACCCTATTTCGATACTATGATAAAGGATTTGGAAACCTTAATCTCCATCCCCTCCGTATGCAGCAAGAAAACGCCAGAGGCTCCCTTTGGCAAACCCTGCGCAGAGGCCCTTGACTTCATCCTGAATACCGCAGAGAGGTTGGGGCTGGACATCACAAATACTGGATATTATGCGGGAGATGCCCGTCTAGGACACGGCAGTACATATATTGATATCCTCACCCACATAGATGTAGTTCCGGCAGGTGATGTCAAAAATTGGGACAGTGACCCTTTTACTCTGACCCGGCGGGGAGAGTATTTGTATGGACGTGGAACAGCCGATGATAAGGGCGCGGCCATTGCCGCCCTATATTCTCTCAAGGCGCTCAAAGATGCCAAAATTGAGGGCAACTACTGTCTGCGGGCCGTATTCGGCTGCGGTGAAGAAATCGGCAGTGATGATTTGGATGTATATTACGGCCAACAGGGATATCCCTGCATGGGATTCACCCCTGACTGCTCTTACGGCATCTGCTGCAGCGAAAAGGGAATCCTGCGGATAGATTTTGCAGCGCCTCACACAGAACATTCCGTCATAGAGAGTTTCCAGGCAGGGACTGCCGTCAATTCTGTCCCCAACACAGCCTGCGCCCTCCTTTCTTGTTCTCAGGAAAAATACAGGCAGCTAAAAAGTCTAATCGCCGCCCTCGACGGATTCACTCTGGAAGAAAAAGAAGGACTGGTACAAATAAGTGCCAATGGCCGTTCGGCCCACGGGGCAGAACCTGAACTGGGTGAGAATGCCGCCTCAAAGCTGCTTCTGCTTTTACATCAAATATTCCCAGCAGAGGAACTGGGGCCTCTTTTTAGTTTTGCCGCTGAAAAAATAGGCATGGAATACCAGGGCAAGTCCCTTGGCGTCATGATGAGCGACAAACAGTCCGGCCCACTGACTCTGAACCTCGGAATCGCTTCTGTCCAAGGGGCCACTGAGACAATTTCTGTAGATATTCGTTACCCTGTCACTGCCGACAAGGAACAGATTATAACCGCCCTGACCTCCGCCGCGTCAGCTTATCAGGTGAAAGCCACAGAAGTACATCATATGGCCCCTCTGTATATCCCCCGAGAGTCACGGCTTATCTCCTGCCTGTCCGCGTCTTACCAGGCCGTAACTGGCAAAGAATGTAATATTTATTCCACTGGCGGGGGGACATACGCGCGGCATGCCAAAAATACCGTCGTCGCCTTTGGGCCAGTATTTCCTGAGGAGCCGTCCACAAATGCACATGGGCCAAACGAGCGTCTCAATCTGGATTCCTTTAGGAAACACTCTCAAATTTGCCTTGAAGCTATGTACCGCTTATTCATATCTTAGTCAAATACCCCGATGCAAGCATCGGGGTATTTGGCCCTAGCGGCAGTCGCCAAATGGACGTGTAAACATGTCCGCTTGGCCCGTTGCCCGTGGGAATAAACAGGAGCGCTTTAAGAAGTATACTCCTTATTGAACATTAACAGTTCAATAAGTATGGGATAGCAAATAGATTCAAAAAAACTGACTCCCAGGAAAGGCACACCTTTGCATCAGCCTGCATCTATACCTTTCCTGGGAGTCAGTTTTTTGGATCAGAGACGCCCCTTAAGATAAGCCTTCTGCCTTAACCTTCAGCACAATTGCCGAATGCCGGCCCATATTCAGCACAATCTCTCCGCCGTCTATAAGATAATAATCTGTCTCTGTAGTATATCCATTTTCGTAGCTGTACAGCAGGCGTTCCATCCTTCCCTTCAATGGCGCCTCAGCCTGCCAGACAGGAACTGTAATCTCCTTAAGCTCTTTGCTGTTATTGAGGACAACAATGATCTGTTCACCTTCTTTAAATCTTCCGTAAGCCAGTACATGCTCTTCCCAGTACAGCATCTTCAGCGAACCTGTCTTAAGGGGATTTTCTTCTTTATGGATGCGGATCATTTCTTTATGAAAATCCAGCATCTCCTGATCTTCTCTGCCCCATGGATAGGGCCTCCTGTTATCCGGGTCTGTAAAGCCACACAGACCTGCCTCATCCCCATAATATACGGTGGGGGCCCCTACCCAGGTCATCTGGATAACCACGGCCTCCCGCATAACAGCACGGTTGACCCCTTCCTCTGCAGCCTTAGAACCAAGATTCTCCACCCGTCCCACAATATGGTTAGTCCTTGTCAAGAACCGTGAATGATCATGATTAGACAGCTCATTCATGGTCACCTGCAGTGAGGGGGTAAGGAAGGTGGACATAAAATGATTCATAGTCCTGACAAAATTGTCCGCATTGCCAAATAAATCGGCCCTGCGCTCATCACTATGTTTCTCCATTCCTGTCAGGAACCATGTTACCGGTTCCATAAATGCATCATAATTCATGACGCTGTCCCATTCGTCTCCCTGCAGCCATTCTGCCGGATCCCCATAATGTTCGGCGAGAATAAGGGCATCTGGCTTTGCCTCTTTTACCTCTCTTCTGAAACGCTTCCAAAACAGATGGTTATACTCATTGCTGTAGCCTAAGTCGGCCGCCACATCCAGCCGCCAGCCATCTACATTAAATGGAGGGGAAACCCATTTTCTCCCTATATCCATAATATATTGCTCTAACACAGGAGAATCTTCATAATTCAGCTTTGGCAAAGTGTCATGCCCCCACCAGCCTTCGTACTGGTTATTATACGGCCATGCACTGTCGCTTTCATTAAAAAAGTGGAAAAAGCTTCTATAGGGACTGTCCGCACTGGTATAGGCCCCTTTTTCATACTCTGCCTGCTGTTCGTAAATACGTTCTCTGTCCATCCATTTATTAAAGGAACCACAGTGATTAAATACCCCGTCCAAAATCACCCGCATTCCCCGTTTATGCATCTCCTCCACCAGACTGGCAAATAACTCATTGCTGGCTTCCAGGTTCGCCTTCGCCCCCGTTCTTTTCTGGTACATAGACGCCTGAATGTTATCCTCAGCCCCCTCAGGCAGCGGGAATCCGCCGTCCTCTGGGATCTTTCCAAAATGAGGGTCTATATAATCATAATCCTGGATATCATACTTATGGTTCGATGGGGATACGAACAGCGGATTAAAATAAATCACCTCTATCCCCAGCTCCTGCAGATAATCCAGTTTATCCATAACCCCTTTTAAATCTCCCCCGTAAAACCTCCGTATATCCATTGGAGCCGGCATCCTGCTCCAGTCCGCCACCTTCTCACAAGGCTGGCCTATATAGATATATTCTCTGTCCTCCACGTCGTTGGATGTATCGCCGTTAAAGAACCTATCCACAAATATCTGGTACATGACAGCGCCCTTGGCCCAGTCCGGTGTGGAAAATCCCGGGACAATCATAAAAGAATAGTATTCTACAACCTCACTGGATACTCCGCTGCGGTTATAATAACAGACTTCTTCCCCCCCTCTGGCTTCAAAATAATAAGAAAAGGGTTCTGCCCCCAGCCTGCAACCGCATTCATAGTAATCAAAGGGCCCGCGGGTAAAGGCCTTCTGCATCTCATACCTTCCATTCTTTGTACAGACGGTTACGGAGTCTGCCTCATCTCTGGCTGTGCGGAAGCGCAGCGTTACTGTCTCATATTCTTTGGGCTCTGGCGGAATCACATAGCCGGATGTTCCATCACTAAACAGTGCATCCCTGTTCATAATAACCTCCTTTGGGGCAAGTCATTCCATATTCTGGAAGGACTTGCCCCAGCTCTGATTTACTCGTCAAAAAGCGCCTCAAACTCACTTCTTGTAATCTTCTCTTTTTCTAACAAAAGCTCGGCACATGCCTGCAGCACTGAATGATATTCCTTTAGAATTGACCGTGCCTTATTATAGCACTCATCAATAATCCGTTTCACTTCTTCATCAATAGTGCCTGCTACCTTTTCTCCATATCCTCTGGAGGTGTGGCCAAAATCACGTCCTATAAATACTTCATCACTGTCGTTGTCGTAATTAATCAGGCCCAGCCGTTCAGACATGCCGAATTTAGTAATCATAGATTTCGCAATGGCTGTAGCCTGTTTGATATCCTGGGATGCTCCCGTCGTAATATCATCAAATACTTCTTCCTCCGCCACACGCCCGCCTAGGGATACCGTAATCTCCTGCAGCATATGTCCCTTTGTGTTAAACATATCATCATTTTCAGGAAGAGGCATTGTATACCCCCCGGCTGCCCCTGTAGGCACAATAGACACGCTATAAACAGGCCCCACATCCGGCAATACATGAAACAAGATGGCATGGCCTGCCTCGTGGAAGGCCGTAATTTTCCTTTCTTTTTCAGAGACAATCCTACTTTTCTTCTCCGGCCCAATACCAACCTTTACAAATGCATGCCGGATATCCCCCTGCTGCAGATAGACCCTGTTCTCTTTAGCAGCCAGAATAGCCGCCTCGTTGAGCAGGTTCTCCAGATCTGCGCCTGTAAAGCCTGCTGTGGTCTGTGCAATCTGCTTCAAATCCACATCGTCACCAAGAGGTTTATTTTTAGCATGGACCTTGAGGATCTCCTCCCGGCCGCCTACGTCCGGCCGGCCCACAATCACATTCCGGTCAAAACGTCCCGGCCTTAAAATAGCCGGATCTAAAATGTCCTTCCGGTTGGTGGCCGCCATGACAATAATCCCTTCGTTGACTCCAAAGCCATCCATCTCAACAAGAAGCTGGTTCAGTGTCTGCTCTCTCTCATCGTGGCCGCCGCCCAGGCCGCTTCCCCGCCGTCTGGCAACTGCATCAATCTCATCAATGAAGATAATACATGGGGCATTCTTCTTGGCATCCTGAAATAAATCTCTGACACGGGAAGCGCCGACGCCTACAAACATCTCTACAAAATCAGAACCCGAAATACTGAAAAACGGAACCCCTGCTTCCCCTGCAACTGCTTTTGCCAGCAGGGTCTTACCAGTACCCGGAGGTCCCTCAAGCAGCACTCCTTTAGGTATCCTGGCCCCAACCTGGATATATTTCTTAGGAGCCTTCAGAAAATCTACGATCTCCTCCAGCTCTTCTTTCTCCTCCTTTAAGCCGGCCACATCAGCAAACGTCACTTTCTTGTCAGTATCCGTGCTCATTCTTGCGCGGCTCTTGCCGAAATTCATGGCTTTGTTATTGGCTCCGCCTCCCTGACGGTTCATAAACATAAAAATCAAAGTGATTCCCAAAAAGGTAAATAGCAGAGGCATTAAAAGCGTTGTGATCCATGAATCCTCTGGTACATTCGGCATCTTATAGTCAATCTTATATTTTTCTAAAAGATTCTGTACTTCTGTCACGTCAGAAACGTTGACCTGTTTTGTTATTCCACTGTCTCTTAGCGTAACCGTCACAACTCCTGTAGGTACTGTCTTATTCTGTTTGATGGTGACGTCCTGTATATTTCCATCCTTTACTTCCTGCGTAAAACTAGTATATGTCATATCCTGGTCCCTTACCTGCATCCGGTTTGTCAGCCAGAGTGCCAGGAAGACAATCACAATAAATGTAAGAAATGTGGCGCCGCCTGCGCTTTTATATTTTTTGCTGTTCAATAGTGTGTACTCCTTCCTACTCTACTCCTTCCACCACTCCAATATATGGCAGATTTCTATATTTTTGGGCATAGTCCAAGCCATAGCCGACTACAAATTCATCTGGTATTTCAAAACCCACATAATCTACCTTCACATCCTTCTCTCTCCTCTCCGGCTTATCCAGAAGAGTGCACAGATGCAGGCTCTGGGGCTGTCTTTTGCGCAGGACATCCATCAGATAATACAGCGTCCTGCCTGAATCTATGATATCCTCCACTATCAGGACATCCTTTCCCTCGATGGACTCATCCAAATCCTTCGCAATACGGACAACACCGCTGGATGTGGTCTTATCCCCGTAGCTGCTCACACTCATAAAGTCCAGCGAAACCGGCACGCTGATCCTCTTGGCAAGCTCACACATAAAAAATGCACCGCCCTTTAATATACATATCAGATGAACCTGTTTCCCTTCATAATCTTGGCTGATCTGCTTTCCCAGCTCCTCAATCCGCCTGTCCACATCTTGCTCCGAGACTAAAACCCTAATCTTCTCTGACATACCCTTTATCCTCCGTTACTTTTATCTCAAGCACCCGATTCGTCTGCTCAGTGATCTGGCAGGCACTGCTCATACGGTACCCCAATATCCATATAATCTGTTCAGAGTCTGCAATCAAAAGAAGCTTGCTGCGTTCTTCTGCCGGAATCTTCTCATTAATAAAATAAGACTTTAATTTCTGTCTTTTACCGGCCCTGTCTATCACAATGCTGTCCTTACTCTGCCTTGTCCTGACAATCAGGCTGTTTTTTATTATATCATAGTCAAACCATTTCGTGTAGTTTTTTTGGGGCACATGTTTCACCGAAAAACCTTCTGTATTCTCAAGAATTCTGCAGTGGATCTTTAAATTCCGCTCCGGTATGTCCGTGACTCCCGGTATGTTCAGCCAACGGGGCGAAAATCCGGCATCCGGCCCTTCCCGGTTTTCTGCCTTGCCCTCCCGGCTTTTCTTAAGCACAATTCCTTCATAATTTCTTACTGCGCTTACCCCATAGGGCAGATCCCTTCTTTTGCCGCACTGCATACGGAACAAGCTAAGCACGGCCTTAACATGGATCTGGGAGATGTTTCTTTCCGACCCGGATATTTCCGCCAGACACCTTAGCACAAGCTGTTTCTGAATAGCAGGATGCTGTCTTTCAAACTCCTTTTTCTGGATTTTAAGCATTCCTCCTGATGTTAGTCCCACACACTTTCCAAATGCTTCGTCCGTCTGTACTTCCATATATTCCTGCTGCTCAAGAATACGCTCCATGGCTTCATTCATATGCCGGACGGCTTTTTTATTCACCTGCTCCTCCAAAACCGGTATCACCATATGCCGGATCCGGTTCCGTGTATACTCATCCCCCTCGTTAGTTTCATCCAGACAGTAACTGCATCCCTTCTCCTGCAAATACACTTCAATCTCCTGTCTGCTAAGGCACAAAAGGGGCCGGATCACCTTCCCATTGACGGGGCGTATTCCGCCCAGCCCCTTCAGTCCAGCCCCCCTCGCCAGATTCATCAGCAGGGTTTCTGCATTGTCATTCTGATGGTGGGCCATTGCGATCTTGGTTCCCCCATACTTTAAGAGCGCTTTTTCAAAAGCCTCCCTGCGCACAGCTCGGCCCGCCTCCTCAAGAGATTGTTTCCGGTTTTTAGCAATTAATTCCACATTTTCATGATAAACTACAGATTCTACCCCATGTCTTACACAGAGCTCCCTCACAAACTGCTCATCTGCATCCGCCGCTGCCCCCCGTATCCCATGGTTGATATGAACCGACACAATATCAATTCCCAGCCTCTTTTGCAGCTCTAATAGCACAAAAAGCAGGAATACCGAGTCCGCTCCGCCCGATATCCCTGCGATTACCTTGTCCCCTTTTACTATCATATGATACTTTTCTATAAACTTGAGTACTTTTTCAATCATAGATAAACTATAACCAATTTTTGGGGGGAATGCAAGGGGGGGTCAGTCCCCTTTGCAAAGGGGACTGACCCTTTTATCATCCATTTTCAGAATTTTCTTAAAATTTATCCCTCCCTCAGCAGACACCGGAATGCCCTGAACCCCTGCTTTCCCACAGTAGCACTGATTTTTATTCTTTGCTATGGAAATAGGCTCTTGACTGCCGGATAATATTTTTTGAATTTTTCATACTTTTCTTCATATTTCTTTACCAGTTCAGGTTCTGGCTTAACTATATCTACTATCTTTACTAATTTTTCTGCTGCACATTCTACGCTCTGAAATTCCCCACACCCTACAGCGGCAAGGATTGCACCGCCATATCCGGGCCCTTCTTCTGTTTCTGCCACCTCTATATCCATATTCAATATGTTTGCAGCTATTTTTTTCCAAAGTGGACTTTTAGCGCCGCCGCCGCAGATTTTAGTTCGTGCTATTTCGATTCCAAGGCCTCTTGCCACCTCCACCGAATCTCTCAGGCCAAATATTACCCCTTCCATCACTGCCTGCGTCATGTCCCTACGGGCGGTATCCATAGACATACCAATAAACATTGCCCGGGCGCTGGGGTCATTATGGGGGGAGCGCTCCCCCATAAGATAAGGAAGGAAAAACACCTGGTTTTCTCCGAGCGCAGATATCCCCGCCTGTTCTCCAGCATAATTTCCAGTTCCCAGGATTTCCTCCATCCACCATTTATTGCAGGAGGCTGCACTCAGCATACATCCCATAAGGTGATAATGTCCATCCGCATGTCCAAAGGCATGTAATGCATGATGGCTATCCACTCTGAAATTCTTGCTGGATATAAATACTGTCCCGCTGGTTCCCAGGGATATATTACAATGGCCCTCCCCCACTGTCCCTGTCCCTACCGCTGCCGCCGCGTTGTCTCCCGCACCGGCAACAATTTTTATGCCAGGCGGCAGGCCCAGCATTTCTGCCAATTCTGGCCTCAAAACTCCCACCGCCTCATAGCTCTCATATAAATCAGGAAGCTGTTCCCGTCTGATGCCGCAGATTTCTAACATTTCCTGAGACCAGCATTTATGTTCCACGTCCAGCAAAAGTGTCCCAGATGCATCGGAGTAATCTGTACAGAAGCTGCCTGACAGTTTATATGTAATATAATCCTTTGGCAGCATGACTTTTTCCACGCGCTGGAAATTATCTGGTTCATTTTCCTTCAGCCACAGGATTTTAGGAGCAGTAAACCCGGCAAAAGCAATATTCGCTGTACAGCATGCAATTTTTTCTTTTCCAATGGTCTTATTTAAAAAAACAGTCTGTTTACCGGCCCTTCCATCATTCCATAAAATGGCGGGCCGCACAACCTCGTCATGTTTATCCAGCACAACCAGTCCGTGCATCTGCCCTCCAGCGCCTATTCCAGCAACCTCTGATGCAGGAATCCCTGTAAGCAGCTCCTTTAAACCATCTATGGCCTGGTTATACCAGTCCGCTGGATTCTGCTGGGACCATCCAGGGCGGGGAAAATATAGAGGGTACTCTTTTGTCACTATTTTCCGTATAACGCCTTTTTCATCCATAGCCAGCAGCTTGACTGCGGACGTCCCTAAATCGATTCCTATATAGATCATATCACTTCACCTTTATAACAGCCTTCACCAAGTCTGTCTTATTCTTTACTGCTTCGTCATATGCCTCCTGGATATGTTCTAAGTCAAACTCGTGAGTTACAATACTTTCTAAGTCTATTGCCCCGCTGGCCACCGCTGCAATGGCCCTGGGATAAATATTTTTGTAACGGAACACAGACTTAATTGTCACTTCCTTATCCATAATCTGTGCAAAATTATAAGAAATTTCCTCCTCCGAAGAAATTCCCACCAGGGTAACAGTCCCGCCGCGCCGTACTAAAAATGGAGTCTGGGAGATTGTGGCAGAGGCGCCAGCCGTCTCAAACACCACATCAAACCCCCGGCCGCCCGTCAACTCTCCTGCCTTCTTCAGGATGTCCTCTTTTCCGCTGTTAAGCACTGCCGTAGCCCCCAATTCTTTTGCTTTTTCCAGCCGGGCATCTACCAAATCTGCCACAATTATCTGCCCTGCCCCTCTTGCCTTACATGCCAGTAACGTCACCAGGCCAATACAGCCGGCCCCCAGAATAATCACTGAATCTCCTGCATCCACGGCTCCCTGCCAGGCTGCATAAAACCCCACCGAAAGAGGCTCAATCAGCGCCCCTTCCCTCGTGGAAACATTCTCAGGCAGCTTAAAACACATATCAGCCGGAAACGCAATATACTCCTCATTACAACCCTGTACAGGCGGGGTTGCAAGAAAGACTACATCAGGGCAAAGGTTATAATGCCCAGACTTACACGCCTCGCATTTGCCGCATGTGATCCCTGGTTCCAGGGCCACCCTGTCCCCTATCTTCAGACTACTCACAGCGTCCCCGGCCTTTACGACAGTCCCGGCACACTCATGGCCCAACATAAAATCTTCATTTTGGTCCACTTTATATGCACCGCAGCTGCCATGGTGAAAATAGTGTACGTCTGATCCACAGATCCCCACATATTCCACTGACACCAGCACTTCATTGTCTTTAATTTCCGGGACAGGAATCTCCTTGAGTATCATCTGATCCGTCCCTCTCATAAAAGCTCCCTTTTGCATTTTCATTTCACAAGGCTCCTTTCACTTAAACTACAATATAAAATCTACTATTTTTACAAAAACTGCCCGGCAATTTATATTACCAGGCAGCCTGCTCCTTATTTATCTGTCCCTGTACAGATTTCCATCCCCACATACGGAAAATGACTGCAATAACTATCTATTCACTGAGCGATCCATCGTCTGTGATTTCTCCGTTGTCAATATAAATCTGAATATATTCCTGTACATTATCCTTATTAATCTCAGGAGCATCTACATAGTCATTTACATCTGTCACTTCCATCTCATCTTCCACAACCTTAGCTGCATATTCCATATTTTTCTTTGCCAGGTCTGCTGCTGACTGCAGCGCTGTTGACGTGAGAAGCCCTTCCTGGATCAGCAGGCATCCCTGAGCCGTGCCGTCAACCCCATATGCAAGGAAATTAGGCGTTCCATCCTCGTCTATATATTCCGGGTTATCCCTAATTGCTTCAATTGCACCCGCCGCCATATTATCATTCATGGAAATAATAGCATCAATATGGGTGCCCGACTGTACCCATGATTCCATGAGTGTCAACGCCTCATCGCTGTTCCAGTTTGCATAATCTTCATATAGGATCTTGACATCAGAGCGCTTATCAAAGAAATATTCTGTCCACGCCTCCCGTCTTTTATCTGCATGGAAGTTTCCAGACGGGCCGTTTAGCACAACAACATTTGCATTCTCCGGGATTTCATCTACAGCTCTGTCTGCACTTACCTTCGCCTGGGCAATTGGATCAGCATCCACTGTACCAGTACCCTCCATCACAGAATCATCGTCGCTTCCGTCCAGATCGCTTTGGTGGGTTGTGGGATTGGTTGTGATAACTGGTATTCCCGCGTCAATGAGCTGCTGTACATAAGGAGCCTGTGCCGCATTATTGTTAGACTGTACAATTACAAGATCATAATTTTTAGTCACACAATCCTCAAGTAATCCATTTTCTTTATTGTCATCCCCTTCGCCACTAACACATGTCAGCTCAATATTTTCATATTCCTCAGCCTCTTTCTTCATCTCCGTGGTTAGCCAGGCAGCAAATGTATCAGCACTGGCGCGGGCCACAAAGCACACTCGCTTTTTGTCTGCGGCTCCCCCTGATGACGCAGAATCCCCTGCCGAACCGCCCCCTTCACTTCCCGTACACGCTGCCAGTGATACTGTCATAATAACCGCCAGCAATAATGCACTAATTCTCTTTGCCTTCATAAACTTCTTCCTCCTTAAAATAAAATTTATTTACTTATCTCCCTGTATGCCTCACAGGCAGACTATGTACAAAAATTATCCCTTTTCAGCCCGGGCCTCTTTTACAATAATCACTTTGCGGGATTTTTTTGATTTACTTACCACATCAAAAGCAACCGCAAGGACAATAATTGCCCCCTCTATAATCTGCTGTATGTAAGCGTTCACTCCCAGCAGGTTCATGACATTTTCCAAAAACCCTATAATAAATGCGCCTGCAATAGTGCCGCTTACTGTCCCTATCCCCCCTGTAAAAGAAGTCCCTCCTACAATCGCTGCCGTAAGTCCGGTCATCTCGTATCCCACGGCGCCGTTTGGAAGCCCCGCATTGTTCCGCGCCATAAAGATCATCCCTGCCAGTCCAACCATAAGTCCATTTAATATATAGGAAATATAAATACTCCTCCTGGCATTTATCCCACTTGCTTCAGCCGCCGCCCTGCTGCCCCCTATGGCATACAGGCTGCGGCCATACCTGGTATTATTCACCAAATACCAAACAACGACAGTCACCCCGATTACAATAATAACTGGCACAGGTACAGGCCCGGCCATGCCTTGGCCGATTTTGACAAACCTGCCAAGCTGCAGAATATTCTGGCCTCCAGTAAAATACAGGGCCAACCCTCTTGCGGCCTGCTGCATGCCCAGAGTGGCTATGAACGCCGGTACATTAAATTGCCCTACAAAAACGGCATTTATAATATTACAGACTACGCCTGTCAAAAGAGCTGCCAGCAGCGCCAGGGCCATAGACTGTGTAGACTTAAAAACCGATACGGAGAAGACGCCGGCCAGGGCAAGCACGGAACCTACCGACAAATCCAGGAACCCGCTGATAATCAGAAGCATTTCTCCGTAAGCAATTAAAATGCCCACACAAAGCTGCCTAGTAACATTAATTAGATTACTGTACTGTAAAAAGTAGGGACTGATAAGGCTGCAGATAATAAATAGTACAATAAGAACGATAAAAATACTTAGTTTTTGCAAATAATGAGATGCTCTTGATTTCATATTAAACTCCTCCCGACGTATCCTCATTTACCAATCCGGCTGCATACTTCATAATGATTTCCTGTGCAAAGGCATCCCTTGCTATACAGCCGCTTATTTTCCCCTGGCACATAATATAAATTCTGTCGCACATGCCGATTAACTCCGGCAGCTCCGACGACACCATAATTACCGCTTTATTATCCTTCACAATATCTGTAATCAGCCTGTAGATCTCAAACTTGGCTCCCACGTCTATCCCCCTTGTGGGTTCATCCAATATCATGACGTCAGGGTCGCAGAGCATCCACCTTGACAAAAGTACCTTCTGCTGGTTCCCTCCCGATAAAGTGGATATAGCCGTATCCAGGGAAGGGGTTTTTACATTCATTTTCTTAAAGCTGTCCCTCACTTCTTCCCTTTCCTTTGTTTTATGTGCATACCCGCCGTAAATAAATCTCTTCAGACTGGCCAGGCTGGCGTTCTCGGCCACACTCCTAACCGGCACGATCCCGTCATCACGCCTGCTCTCTGAAAGCATGACAAGCTTGTTGGCAATACTATCCCGGGGACTTTTTATCTGCACCTCTCTGCCATCAATTTTCACGGAGCCTTTATCGTGGGGATCCAGTCCAAACACCGCCCTCATGGTTTCCGTCCGTCCAGCCCCCACCAGACCTGCAAAACCTACGATTTCCCCTTTCTTTACATAAAAATTAATGTCCTCAAATAAATCTGTCCTGGTAAAATTCTCTACCTCAAGGGCCATCCCGCCAATTTCTACCTCTTCCTTTGGATATACATTATCCAGCCTTCTCCCTACCATGCGCGCAATCACGGTATCTAGGTCAAGTTCCTCCGCACGGTCTGTAGATACAACCGTTCCATCTCTCAGCACAGTGATGTCATCCGCAATCCTAAAAACCTCTTCCATCTTGTGGGAAATATAAATAATCGAAACGCCCTGGGACTTTAGCTCTTCAATCTTTGCAAAAAGCTGCTCCACCTCTTTTGACGTGATAGAGGATGTAGGTTCATCCATTATAATAATCTGGGCATTATTTGTAATCGCCTTTATAATTTCCAGCATCTGAATATCTGAGACAGTCAGTGTTTTTAACTTCTGATCGGGAGAATAAGATAAGTTTTCTTCTTCCAGAAACTTTTCGGCCTCCCTCCTGACTTTTCTCCAATCCACCTTACCCCATCTATTTATAGGCAAACGCCCCAGAAAAAGATTTTCCTCCACAGACAGCTCCGGGACATAATTTAGCTCCTGGGCAATCATCGAAATCCCCAACTCCCCTGCCTGTATTGGATTCTTAATTTCCACAGGTTTTTCGTCTAAATAAATCTGTCCCTCATCAGCCTGATATAACCCCATAATAATCTTCATCAGAGTAGACTTTCCGGCTTCATTTTCCCCGCAGAGTGCGTGTACAGTTCCTTTGCGCACCGCAAAATCAATCCCACTAAGGGCCTTTACTCCTGGAAAGGACTTCTCCACTTTGCTGACACGCATTTTAATCTCATCCATCTCCTCACCCACTTTCCCTTTTTATAAAACACTATCCTTCCATAAATATCCTGTCTTTTTGTTTTTTAAAGTATAATCCCGCCCTCCACTTTTGTCAATATTTTTATATAAGTTTGTAAGTAGTATATCAAATTATCCAAGTGTTTTTGTACTTATTGCACTAATAATAATCAAATAATTCGTTTTTGTTATTAATTTATCAATAACTATTATAAAACCCTTATCATATCTTGTTAATTTCTTGACCAGCTTAAAAAAAACAGTTATCATAAGTATAACCTTACTTTAATCGTTCATAGAGGGAGGGATTGTTATGGATGATAGCCATGTGAATTCCAAAAGTCTGGGGGATATTTATCGGATAATTTATCAATATAAAGAATGTTCGCGGCAGGAGATAGCGGGCCTTCTGGGCATCAGCCTGCCAACTGTCACGCAAAACCTGACCCAGCTTAGAAACCTTGGATTTATATATAATGCGGGGAATTTTGAATCCACGGGAGGCAGGAAACCTACTATCCTGCGCTGTGTTCCAAATGCCAGATATGCCATGGGAATTGATATTACAAGAAACCATCTTTCTGTGGTAATTATCGATTTAGATTTGAATATTATTGCAGACAAAAGAATACGGGTTCCTTATAAAGAAACCCCAGAATATTTTAACACTATCCACACTGAAACAGAGGAAATGATACAGAAGCATATCCCTGACCGCTCCAGACTTTTGGGCGCAGGAATTTCCATGCCCGTCATTATTGGCTCAGACCAGAAATCAATTACTTATGCAACTGTTATCCAGGCTTCGCCCAATATTTACGAGAAGCTTTCCTCCGCTATTGATGCCCCAACTCTCCTCTTTAACGATTCCAATTCCGCCGGATTGGCTGAAAGCTGGCGCGCCCACTGCACCCAACCCATGATATACATTTCCCTGAGCAGCAGCGTAGGGGGGGCGAACATGAATAACCAGACAATCTATACCGGAGATAACTGGCGCGGATGCGAATTCGGGCATATGACCATCGTACCCAACGGTAAGCGCTGCTACTGCGGAAGATATGGCTGCTTGGACGCGTACTGCTCTTCCAATGTACTGGCGGACTTCACGGGAGGAGACCTAAAAAAATTCTTTGCACAGCTAAACCACAATAAA
The DNA here is from genome assembly GCF_900604355.1 of Luxibacter massiliensis. Classification (NCBI taxonomy): domain Bacteria; kingdom Bacillati; phylum Bacillota; class Clostridia; order Lachnospirales; family Lachnospiraceae; genus Luxibacter; species Luxibacter massiliensis. The sequence continues at coordinate 3,446,806 of NZ_UWOE01000001.1, forward strand.
GGACTGCAGAATATTTTCAGCCAATATTTAGATCAACTGGCCATTGCAGTCAACAACCTTAGGATGTGCTATGACTGCAATATTGTCCTGGGGGGGTATGTAGGGGCATATATGGCTGAATATATCCATATTTTTAGAAAAAAGGCCATAAAACTGAATCCCTTTGAACAAGACGGATCTTTTATCCAAGTATGCCATTACCGCACAGAGGCCGCTGCCGTGGGAGCGGCAATCTATTATATTAACCAGTTTATCCAGGAGTTTTGATGAGGGAGTAAAGGCATGGACACAAAAGGGTCAGTCCCCTTTGCAAAGGGGACTGACCCTTTTGTCATCCATTTTCAGAATTTTCTCAAAATTCAACATTCCCAAATGCCTACTGCCAGCACTGTCATGTCATCCATCGGCGCCTCGCCAGTCCAGTTCAATACCTGCTCCAATATATGATGGGCCATCTCTTTCGGGTTATTCATTACAGTTCCCTGTATGATCGTTTCTAGCAGGATGTCCTGCTCCCCCACTGGAAGGGCATCCATAACGCCGTCAGTGACCATAATCACAAAGTCTCCATCTGAAAGCTGTCTTTTTACTGAATCTATTTCTATAGTATGGAGAACCCCGATAGGCAGGCTTGTGGAACTTAGATGCTCAACCTTGTCCCCTTTTTTAATAAAAGTGGACGATGCCCCGGCTTTTATCAGCTCACAGGTGCCTGTGTATAAGTCAAAAACACTCATATCAATGGTGGAAAAGTATATCTCCTCCCGGCCCATCACCAGCGTAGTGTTAATCATCTGGATCGCTGTTTTTTCGGGAAACCCGGCTTCAAGAAGCTCTTCAAGAAGCTCGATCACCAGTGTGCTCTCCCGGCACGCCCTTTCACCAGACCCCATCCCATCAGACAGGGCGATCCCCTGGCGTCCGCCCGGAAGTTCCAGCATCATAAAATTATCCCCGGAAATTTGGCTACAGCCTTTTCCGATCCTCGCCACCCCCTGGAGTGTATAGAAAGCAGGCCCTTCCATACATACAATAGTTGTATACTCTTTCCCAAGCATCTGGCTGTGGTTCCCCTCCAGGACAAACCGGCGCCCCATAACCTCCGAAACCCCCCGAACCAGTTCCTTTGTTGTCACACACTCATTTTGCATGGCACGGGCCGTAATATGTACCTCATACTTTCCTTCTCTGTTCATAAAAAAGTTGGTATAAAGCACCCTGATGCCTTTTCTTTTTAAATGGACACTGATCTTTTTCTCTAACCTTTCATCAGTAAACATACTATCTTCCATTTCCTTAGCAGTGCTTCTAATCATATCCGCAAATGTATCCATCTGCACTGCACACCCCTCCCGGCTCTGGGCAATCCTGTTAATCCACATCATGTTTTGCCTTGCATCGTGGAACGCCTCCAGCATTTCTCTCAAAAACCTGGGCGCCATAATGCATCTCTGCTGAAGCTTTCTTTTTGTCTCTGTATTCAGTTCATTCCCGTAACTGTCCACTGCTGAAAGGATTTCATACCCCATTTGGTATGTGTGTACAAAATTCTCCCCCCAGCACCAGCTGCACTTCTCACAGCGGCCGCAGACCTTTTCCTTTACCCTCTCAAACATTTCTTCAATTTCTTCATTGCTGAATGCCTTTTTCTTTTCTTCCAGTTTTAAAAATGTATGGGACAACTGCTTAAGAGAATCCGCAAACTTTTCTATCTGGGCCACATAGGGACTGGCGTGCAATACTTGTCCATCGTCCATGTCTACCTCTCCTATCCTGGTATATTCTCCCAGCATTTGCCGGGCAATCGGGTTAAAACACGACAAAAGCCCCAGGAATCCTCCTGGAGCTTATCTTTCGTAATCACCCTTAATCCACTGCCTTAAATATAATCTCGTCCGGATCCACAAGACCCAGCTTCTCCTCGGCAACTTCTTTGATGTATTCGTCTGTCTTGACATATTGTTCGTATTCTTTTATCTCTTCAGCGCGGGCCTTCTGCTCCTCTATCTGAGCCTGAAGCTCCGCCTCCTGCCGTATGTAATCCTTATTTTTTGCCTGAAGAGTCACCGCATTTACTGTCAATACACACAACAGTAAAACCAATATCATAGTAATCACCGCCATACTTCGCCGGTGATAACTAAAACCGGAACTCTTCCTGCGGCGTACACGCCGCTTCGGCCTCGTCCTTTTCTTATTCGTCATCTATACTCACCCAAATTATTATTATAACACCCTTACTTAATAAATTTATTCTATCGGTTTTTCTATTTTTTTTCAAGGACTTTCTTAATTTTCCTGAACAGTTTTTTTGCCGCCGAAAGGATAAAATTGGAAAATAGTATTCCACACACTACACCTAGAACAAAAAACCACCTAATACTACCATATGTAGTTTTATACATTTGCCAAAACAAATAAATGCTTACGGCAACCCAATATAAAAAATCTTCCAGGTTAATCAGGACAATGTGGTGCCTTATCAGACGGCGGAATACTCTCAGCGCCTGATAACTAAGCAGAACTACAATTCCTGACAGGGCAGCGTAAACAAAAATGAATGCCTCTTTACCAATCCCAAGCATCATAGGCAGCCCTACTTAAACAGCTTTCCAAAGAAATTTTCATTCTGCTTTCCTGACTGGCTCACACTAGAATAAGCGATGCTGTCGATATTACCAGAAAGATCCACCTCACCCTTCTCCACACTAAGGCGGTTTACATGCAGATCCGTACCCTTTACCATAAGCATGCCCTGCTCCGTCTCCAGAAGTATTTCATTTAAGTCGAAAGAAAGAACATCCAGTACCCCCGTAACCATACTTGTCTTTCTATTATTCACAACCAACTTATGCGCCTTGGCTATTTGCCGTTCTTCCATACACTTTCCCCCCTTCACTATGCTTTTCTATATATATGAAAGGTTGTTCGAGAATATACCTTTATTCTCGGCTTTAGCCGAGAACCCGCCCTTTAGGGCCTGTATTATGGGATGCCCTTTGGGTATACCTTTATTCTCGGCTTTAGCCGAGAACCCGCCCTTCAGGGCCTGTATTATGGGATGCCCTTTGGGTATACCTTTATTCTCGGCTTTAGCCGAGAACCTGCCCTTTAGGGTATAATTTGCGTGCATTTATATTTGCTTTCCTTTTATTAATTCCCCTTATATTGCAGGAATTTTCCTATGTTTCCAATAATCCATATTACTTTCCTCCCCATTTTATATGCGTGCAATTTTGATATACACATTTTTTGAGTGTTTTTATATTTTTTTACACACTTCACACACAAAATATACTATAATGATATACAGATATTTTATCTCTCAAATACCAGGAGGCGCTGTAATGTTTCGCAAATTAGATTTTCAGAAAAAACTTTTTATCAGTTTTTCTTTGATTCTTTTAATCGTACTTTTCCTCAGCGGCTATATCTTTGTCAATTATAATACCTCACTGCTCAAACAAAATATCGAGACTTCCAGTATGGATTCTCTTATTTCTATACAAAACCAGCTAGATGATGACCTGGCAGGCATGGACCAGATGCTCAAGGCTGTCCACTCTGCCTCCGAGTTTACAAATCTTGTCTTTTCAATAGAAGAAGGCGACCCTAACTATTTTGCCCGCCATCCCCTGGAGACAGATCTGGCACATTCTATTTTGATTTCCTATCTGACTGCCAGAAATGTCAACTCTACCTTTATCTATGTCAGCCAGTATTACGATTCTCTGAGGATCAGCAACTCTTCCCACAAGACACGCCTGCTCCCCAAACAGAGTATTGCGGTACTCCCCCAGATCAAGGAAGGCCTTAGCACAGACGAATACCAGCTCTATTACCCACCCCACGTGAATCCCTGGTCCGCGGTCTCTGAGTCTGTATATTCCGTCGTCCGCCCTATAAGGGATACATTTCATACATATGGAGTGCTGGAATACCAAAAGAACACAGAAGATTTGAACGAGCTTATCGAAAATGCTGCCGTCACTGACATCCAGCAGTTTTCTATTATGGGCGGGGACGGCGAGGTATATTATACATATAGTGATTCAGGGGAGAATGCCATTCTGGATCCAAAGCTTACAGAGAAGGTTATCAGCAATAAAAAAGGACTATATTATCTGGATAATTACACCTTGCTGTGCTATATCCGTTCGCCCCTGACAGGCTGGTCCCTCATAATAGAGAGGGATATCACCCCTCCTTTATCAGATATCAGCCGCTTTTCGCTCATTATTTATATATCCTATTTCCTTGCCCTTTGCATTCTGCTGCTATTCTTATATATTATAACCCGCAACCTGGCCAGGCCGCTGCGGACACTGAAAGACAACCTCTCTGTCCTGGAAATGGATCAGGATATCCATCTCCCAATGGCCAGCGGCAACAATGAAGTCACAATATTAACTGCTGCCATTGAAGAAATACTCAATAAGCTGCGGTTGCAGAACACACTGCTTATCACGGCCCGCAAGCGGGCCATGCAGGCACATTTTGAGGCCATGGAGGCACAGCTCAATCCCCATTTTCTATACAATACACTTTCAGTTATCGGCGCCTGCGGATTAGAATCCGGCAGCCGCACTGTACCCAAAATGTGCGCCGAGCTTTCCAACCTTTTAAGATACTCGATCACCTATACTCACAAGAATGTCCTGCTCCGAAATGAGATTAAAAATATACAAAGTTATCTATATATTATGAAAATACGATATGAACAAATGCTGGATTATACCTGGGAAATAGATGAAACACTTCTGGACTTAGAGGTTCCCAAACTTATTTTCCAACCCATTGTAGAAAACTGCTTTCAGCATGGTTTCTCAGATACGCCGCCTCCCTGGCACATCAAGATTAAAATCAGCCAGGACGGAACCAATTGGCACGGGGCTTTCAGCAACAACGGCACCCCCTTTGCAATAGACAAAATGGAATATCTGGAAAACCGCCTTCAATACTATAAGGACCATATGCACGAAGAGCAGGAAGCTGATTTTGCCTCAGGAAAAACAGGCTTTGGACTAGAGAATACGATTTTAAGACTCTACATCTATTATAAAGGCCTGGAAACCTTCCAGGTCTATAGAGAACCCCCGGACTACACGACCATAGAGATAGGAGGGCCACTGAAATGAAAAAGAAAATACGGATCATAATAGCAGAAGATGAACCCGTTATTTTAAGAGGAATTGTTTTAACTGTAACTCAGCTTTCCAGTGACTACGAAATTGCTGCTCTTTCCCAGAATGGTGCAGATGCCCTGGATAAAATACAAGACCTAAAACCCGATATTGTAATTACAGACATTAAAATGCCCGTCATGGATGGACTAGAGCTTATAGAATCCGCGTCAAAAGCCAGTCCTCATACTGTCTTTGTGATTCTGACAGGCTACGCTGAGTTTGAATATGCCAAACGGGCCATGCAGCTTCAGGTGGCTGATTATCTGTTAAAACCTGTAGATCCGGATGCCCTGGAAAACTTGTTGGAAAAATTGACGGAACAAATATTATCCAACTCAAAAAAGGATATACATGATTACCTCTGCCAGAATATTTACAGGGATTCCCCCCAGACTGTCAGCTATAATCCTTTAACAGGACAGTCACTCTACTTACTCTTTATTTTTTACGGCTCCATTACATCCAGTATGTACAACGAGCTGACCACCGGCAGCTTAATTGCCGGGGACAGACATTTAAATTCCTGTGATGGCTTAGATGTTGGCCCAGAAATACAAATAATCAATTTTAAAGGAAATTACCGGAATGAAGCTGTTTACGCAATCATATCCTCCCCTGAACATAATTTGGCAGCCAGGTCCGCGGCACAAAAAATCTACCGCAGCATCCTATGTGAAGATATCTTTATTAACAGTATCCTTTCACATGAAATCCGGGACGGACTTGATATCCCCTCCCATATCCGCAGCTGCTATCTGTTTGCCATCTCCCATATTCAGTTTGGAGAAAGCCAATTCTTCCAAAACCCTGCTGATGGCCCAGAGGAAACACTGTCAGTTTCTCCCAATGTGAAAGAACTGTCCAAGCTTCTAAAACCCGTCATGCACCTTTCGGATATCAGCCAGTTTTGCAGGGACCTGACAGCATTATGGGAAAACTCCCATGCCACACTGCTGCGCATTCAGACAGAGTTGCTGTTCGTCTTAAATAAAGCCATGTTAAAAATATCGGCACCCTTGGATATATATCCAGTGCCGGCTGAATTACTTGCTTCTTCTGCTTCTTACGAAGAACTGTACCAAAATTTATATTTGGAACTTGGAAGGCTATTTGCCCAGCAGGATGACGGGGCTCCCCTTCCCGGCATCCCCCATGCAAGGATCCTGGCGCAAAAAGTAAGAGATTATCTGGAACAGAATTACACCCGCCAGATTTCTTATAAAGATTTTACAGACATATTTGGATATAATGAAAAATATTTAAGTCTTATCTTTAAAGAAGAATTTGGAATATCCCCCAGTAAGTATATACTGGAACTGCGCCTGACATCCGCCAAAGAGCTCATGCGGCAAAACCCTGATATGCTCCTCAAGGATATTGCCAGGGCAGTAGGTTATGATGACCAGTTATATTTCAGCAGGGTTTTCAAAAATAGCGAAGGGGTTTCTCCTAAAAGCTACCAAAAATCTCTTTCCGCCAGCCCAAAAGTACTAGAGCAGGTCTGACCATCCGCTGTATCCGCCTGGCTGTCTGTCTTTGTGTTGTACCTCAGCTAAATGAAAGCAACGCAGCACTGCCCCCCCTGATAACCTTATCTGAGGCACGCCGCTGATCAAAAAGGACAGCCGGGTATATGGATAACTAAACCCGCTCTTGTATTTTGTCTCGCAGGAACAGATAATTTACAGTCCCCGCCCTTTCTTATTTTCCTCTACTGAGCTGCCAGGGAAAGCCTGAAGCCAAGCATCTGGTATCCGGTAGGATTCTCTGTGACCCTCAATAACATGCCATTTTTCTTTTCAGTACATTCAAATTGCACTCTCCCATCTAATGCCGTGACCCCATCTGCGGTTAAGCCGTCCACGAATACCTCTCTCCCTGGCTCCCTGCTTTCCATAAACAGGAACATATCTGTCCCTTTCCTCGTAAAAAATATAGGAATTCCATTGATTTCTTCATTTTCTCTGCTGCATCTGGTTCCATAAATTCCCTCTCCGTTTACCTGCAGCCATTTCCCGGCTTCCTTAAGCCTTTTCACCTGCTCTTGCGGTATAGTACCGTCAGCCTTTGGCCCAATATTAATCAAAAGGTTTCCATTATTGGACACAGTTTCCACCAGCAAATGGATCAATCCGTCCACGGAAATAATTTCTTCGTCGCCCTCCTGTGCATTATATCCAAAGGAAAGGCCCATCCCCCGGCACATCTCCCACTTTTCTCCCCTGCCTGGATTCCCCAGCTTATACTCTTTCGTTACATAATCATGGTATAATCCATTAAACCTGTCATTGACCACCCCGTCTTTAACCCGGTTATAATAGCGCGCCAGAAGAGAGGGGAGCATATGCGCGCCCTGCCTGGGCCATCCTATATCATTCCAGAAAATTGACGGTTCATACCTCTCTATCAGCTCCAGGCTCTGCCTGTAAGCATAGTCCGCATACTCAAAACTAGGGCATGCGTTATTAAAATTGTCCTCATCACAATATATAGCCTGGTCTGAAAACCTCCAGTCAATGATTCCTGAATAATAGGTCCCCATTTTCAGGCCATGCTCCCTGACCGCCCTGGCCAGCTCACCTGTAATATCCCGCTTCGGGCCTCTCTCCACAGAATTATAATGTGTATATTTGCTGGGAAAAAGACAGAAACCGTCATGATGTTTTGTCACCAGCACCACATACTTTGCCCCTGCCTGTTCAAAAACCTCCGCCCATTCATTAGGGTCCCATTTCTCGGCTCTCCACATATCTGCAAAGTTTTCATAAGAAAAATCCAGTCCATATTTTTTCTTATGATACTCATAAGTAGGCCCTTTCCCCACATGAACAGAATTATAGTACCATTCTGCATATGGATTATTGCAGAACCAGTTTTCATCCCCTGGAACCTCCCCCAGCTCCCAGGTTCTCGGGGCATATGCAGGCACTGAATACAACCCCCAGTGAATAAATATACCAAATTTATAATCCTCATACCACTGGGGTATCTGATGCCCCTTTACTGATTCCCATGTCCCTGAATATATTTTATCCATAATCATTCCCTCACTTTTCTAGTTAATAAAAAACTCTTTCAATCTCCCAGCTATAAATCTCTGGCCCGATATTTCTTATTCTGCCCTTATGCGGCCTATCCCTTCACGGCCCCAGCCGTCATGCCGGCTATAATATACTTCTGCGCAAATATGTAGACAAGAATAACAGGTATGGATATGAGAACCATGTCGGCGCAGACCAGATTCCAGCTCCTACTGTACTGGCCATAGAAGTTATATACAGAAAGGGGCAGCGTCCATTTGGAAGATGAATTTAACAAATACATAGGAATCTGCAGTTCATTCCATATCCACATGAAGTTCAGCACTGAAGTTGTGGCAAGTACTGGCTTTAAAAGAGGAAAAATCACCTGCACAAACAGTCTTCCTCCTTTGGCGCCGTCCATAACCGCCGCTTCATCCAGTTCTCTTGGTATTCCCTTTATAAAGCTGGTAAAAAGCATAGTAGAAAAGGGGATATATAATGCACTATAGACAAAGATCAATCCTGCATGTCCTCCATAGAGGCCCAGCCTCTTTAGAAGCTCAATTGTAGGCAGGGCGGCAAAGGGTGCAATAATGCCAAAGGTCATACATCTATAAATTATACGGCAAGGCCTGGTGTTCCTCCTCACAACCACATAACTGAGCATAGAAGTCAGTACAATCACAATCAGTACAGCAGAAACTGTGATAATACAGCTATTAATAAGAGAACGGAGCACATTCCCCTGCTCCCATACAGTCTTATAATTCTCAAACATCCACTCTTTCGGAAGAGAAATGTTCAAATAGCTGGCCTCGCCCTTTGTTTTAAAGGAGGTGAAAACTACCATTAAAATAGGATAAATAACCAGTATACTCAGCAGCCAAAGTACAATTTCCAAAATAAAGTTTGTCATTTTTGTTTTTTTACTCACTGTACATTTTCCCACCTTTCACTGAATTTCTGGTAAACAATTGCAACGGCAACTAAAATCACAGTAAAAACTAGGTTGATGGCTACGGACTGCGCATACCTGCCAGTGGACATTTCATTCATCATTAATGTGCCGAAAGTCTCTGTGTCATGCCCCGGGCCGCCCCCTGTCATTACGTATACGAGGTCGAACATCTTAAGGCCGTAAATCAGGCTGAACAAAATATTTACATTGACAGTAGGCATAATTAAGGGCAAGGTAATATTCTTAAATAAGCTCCACCCTGACGCCCCGTCAATTTTAGCCGCCTCTATATACTCATCAGAAACCGACTGCAGGCCTGCCAATGTAATAACAATTGCGTACCCAAGATTTCTCCAGACCTCTGCAATAGAAATTGCAAACACCGCTGTCCAACGGCTTCCCAGCCACTGAACTTTATCCATCCCCATAGCCTGGATAATTAAATTTACCGTGCCATTCCTAGTCTGGAACAGAGCGCTGAAAATAAGCCCAACCACAAGCGCCGAAAAAATAGCAGGTATGAAATATACGGTCCGTATGGCGTTTCTCGTTTTTAGCCTGCGGTTCAGTATCAAGGCAAATACAAACCCCAGAACTGTAACCACAATCGTTTTTACTCCTGCAAAAATAATCGTATTTATAAGCGCCACCGGCACTGTCCTATCACTGAATACTTCTATAATATTTTTAAACCCAACAAAACTCACATCCTGAACATATGAATTCCAATCTGTAAAAGCATACGCATAACCGATGGTTGATGGAATCACGAAAAAGATTATAAAAACAATGACAGGAATAATCAACATATAACGCGGATATATCTTTTTGGCATCCATAAGCATTTCCTTCCTGTTAATAACGAAGGCTGGCGGGCAAGCTGATATAAATAACATACCCTTTTCCCGCCAGCCCATTTTTTACTTGAACCCTTCTACATTTTGGGATGTAGCTACTTTAATACGTTCTTCATCCATCAACTTTAGACATTCTTTCACATCAATATTTCCTACCAGCAGTTCCTGTATACATTTTCCTCCATCGTTCTGAGAGAATCCGATAATCTCTGGATTGGCAATAGACGGGTTCCCTACTTTGGCGATGCTGTCCTCAGCCCCCTGGTACTGGGATGAAAGCTTATTTGTTGTCATCCCCTTGAAAGTGGGTGTAGTCGCAACACCGTCAAAGGCCTGGTTATAGTTATCTGGATCTGCACAGAAATTTACAAATTCAATGGCAGTATCTACGTGATCCCCATTTTTGTTTACCAACAAGAGAGAATTATTACCTCCTTCATAGGTCCCTTCTTCTGCGGTTCCCATAAAGATAGGCATCAACCCAAAGTCTTCGCTTGTATAATCATAGGATTCGCTGTCATAGTCTGTATCAAACCAAGTGTCCCAGCAGAATATCATAGCTGCTTCCCCTGTTCCAAGCACCTCACTGCTGTAATCCCATGTATCAGTTGCATAATCTTCTCCAAAATATCCTTTATCTGCGCTGGTCTTATACCATTCAAGGAGACTGTGCATTTCTGGAATATCTGAATAAGTCGTCTGGTTGCTGTTTATTTTCTCCAGCAGATCTCCCTCTGCAAAGATTGGATCCATCCCAAACTGATATAATAAAGGCCACGAGTCCGCCGCTGCCATGTAAATCGGCTGTATTCCCGCATCTAACAGTTTCTGGCACACAGTGTCAAATTCAGCCTGAGTTGCGGGAACCTCAAGTCCCTGTTCCTCAAAAATTTGTTTATTATAAAAACATCCGGAAACAGAGGATTCCCAGAATGGAAGTCCGTATACGACGCCATCCCTCATTGTCTGAGCCACAGAAGTGTCCGCAATATCATCCACCCATTCAGCATCAGTAAAATCCACAAAATTCTCTGCCGGATTATAAGCATCCAGGCTATACCCGCCAAAATGCATCAGTACATCAGGGATATCCCCGGTCTGAAACTTAGTCAGGCACACACTTTCAAAATTGCTGGCGTCGAGGCCCTGGACATCAATTTTGTTTCCCGTTTCCTCCTCATACAGTTCAAAAATTTTCTGCATATATGGCTTGGCTGCATCATCCGCATTCCCATAGAGGGTCAGCGTAACCCCGTCTTTTGAGGCCTGGCCTTTTGCGCCCTCCTCGCTGCCTCCTCCGCATCCAGTGACCGCTGTCGCCAACATAATTGCCGCCATAACTGCCGCCCAGATCTTTTTCCTTTTCATAATTTTTCCCTCCTTAATTTTTGATATCGTTATTATATACTTCGCATGTCGAAAGAAAAATAGAGAAAAAGAAGGTAATATATGGATAAAACTCATTTTTTAAAATCTATTTAATCGCACCCAAAGGGCACCCTCTAACACATGCTTTCCAGGCGGGAGGTTCGTGCTCCAAATTCTGTCAGTAAAAAGCGCCGGCTAATAGCTGACTAGAAAAAAATGCACAAAAATACGTCTTGTATAGGAGAGGGACTCCTCTGCAAGACGTACTTTTACTATAAATTTTATAAAACTGCCGCAGCCAAAAATCTTTGCGTGTTTTACCCCAGTCCTTTTAAACTAAAATAACAGACGAGCTTTATAAGCCTGAAGATTCTTCAATCTCTGAAATCTTTACAGGCCTATGCTCCAAAACAGACTTTTTTGCAGCCATACCCATCAGTACCGGTTTCAGTCCATCCTCTGCGCCGACGGGTGTCTCTGTGTCTTCCTCGATTGCCCTGACAAAGCACTCCATCTCCTTCGCAAAAGAATCCATATATCGTTCCAGGAAAAAATACAGCGGCTTTTGTCCCACTACCCCGCGGCTGTTACTCAGCACCATGGAAGAAGTTGTATCATTGGCAACCGCCGCCATGCCCCCAGACCCAAAAACCTCGGCCCTCTGGTCATACCCATAAACTGCCTTTCTGGAGTTATCAATAACTACAATGGCGCCGTTTTCCATTCTCAAAGTAATTACCGCTGTATCTACATCTCCCGCATCCCCGATTTTACTGTCCACCATCACTCCTGCTTCTGCATATACCTCCACGGCATCACACCCGGCCAGATAACGGGCCATGTCAAAATCATGGATGGTCATATCCAGGAACATCCCCCCAGATACTTTCACATACTCTGGTGAAGGAGGTTCCGGATCTCTGGACGTGATACGGATAATATGGGGAACTCCTACATCCCCATTTACCACGGCTTTCTGCACGGCCTCAAAATTGTGGTCAAATCTCCTGTTAAACCCAACTTGGTACTTCACACTGCTTTTCTCAAGGGCCATGAGTACTTTCTTGATTTTCTGTATGTCATGATCCACTGGTTTCTCACAGAAAACATGCTTGCCCGCTTCTATTGCTTCCATGGAGATAGAAGAATGTGTATCTGTGGAAGAACATATAAGTACCGCATCAATCTCCGGATCCTCAATAATCTCCTTATAATTTTTAGTAACACTGATATTGCCCATACTTTTTATCCACTCTGCGGTCTCATTATCCATAAATGGATCTGCAACTGTTTTGAGCACTGCATTTGAAACTCTAGTGCAAAGGCTGGCAGTATGTACTTTCCCAATACGGCCCGCGCCAATAATCCCTACTCTCACCATGTTATCCCTCTCCTTTTATTTCTTTAAACTGGCACCTTAAAGTCCCGTCTGCTCTCTGATAAATTCCCTGGCCTTTATTGCATACTCCAGCGGATCTGCTTTCTTCGGATCCTGTTCCGCCTCAACTACCATATATCCCTCATATCCATACTCTGCAAGTATCCTGAAAATAGGACTAAAGTCTATGCACCCATCTCCAGGCACAGTAAACGTCCCAAGCCTGACTCCATGGAGGAAGCTTAAATTTTCTCTCCGGACTTTTTCAACAACCTCTTTCCGTATATCCTTCAGATGCACATGTCTGATTCTATCTGCATATTTCTTGGCCATTTCCAGCGGGTCAACTCCACAATATGAGAAATGCCCTGTATCAAAAAGCAGGCTTACGTACTCTGTGTCTGTCCTCCCCATCATCTCACTGACCTCATCTGCATCCTGTACCACGGTCCCCATATGGTGGTGGAATGCAAGGCTGATTCCATAATCCTCCTGTGCGATTCTGCCCAGCCTGTCCAGTCCCCCACATAGCGTATCCCATTCCTTTTCATTCATCTTATATTTATGTCCAAAAATAGGGGTGCCCTGCTGCCCCTGTACGCTGTAGCTCTGTTCCGATACGCCAATAATTTTAGCTCCCATCTGTTTCAGAAATACAAGCTGTTCCCGGAAATCTTTCTCTACCTTCTGAAAGGGTTCTGTAAGCAGAAAGCAGGAAAACCATTGGTTACAAATTCCAAGTCCCCTCAGATCCAGGGCCCTTTTTAAAACGGCCGGATCTTTTGGATATTTATTCCCCACTTCACTCCCACTATACCCCGCAAGGGCCATCTCACTGACACACTGTTCAAAGGTGTTCTGGCCTCCCAAATCCGGCAGATCATCATTTGTCCATGCAATTGGCGCAATACCCAGACTTACTTTTTCTTTATCAAACATACCCGTTCCCTCCTGTATGCTTTTATATTTATATATCCCGCCCTAGAAACAAACCTAAACGGGCGTTTTTGCGCCCTTGGCCCTCCAGGCACATAGGAAGGGGCGCCCCAAAATACAGGGGATTAAATTGTTCCGTCCCATGTAGATACTTCTATAGATTTCTTCTCTTCTTCATCAAACCAATGGGTTGTCACAGTCTTAGATTCTGTAAAAAACCTGTATGCATCTTTTCCAAGGCAGTGCAGGTCTCCAAAGAAAGAATCTTTATGTCCTGAGAAGGGGAAGAAACCAACCGGCACCGGGATTCCCACATTGACGCCTACCATGCCCCCATCTGTGTGTCTTGTAAACTCCCTCGCAAAGTATCCGCTCTGGGTATATATTACAGAACCATTTGCATATGGATTGGCATTCATAATCGCCAGTCCTTCCTCAAAGGTCTTGCACCGCTTCACACAGAGAACCGGGGCAAATATTTCTTCACTTCCAATGCTCATCTTTTCTGTCACATGGTCAAAAATTGTTGGCCCCACAAAATACCCATCTTTCATATCCTCAGGAAGTTCCGGGTTTCTCCCGTCCAGAATCAAGTCGGCGCCCTCATCCACCCCTTTTTGGATATCCCTGATTACCTCCTCATAGTGTTTAGCGTAAGTAATTGGCCCCAGGGTTTTCGAACCCTTTGGATGGGAGCGGTCATAAGCCTTTGTGAGGACAATCTGTTTTGCCTGCTTTACTAACTCTTCCACAAACCTGTCGGCAATGGCCTCCTCCACGACAACACAGCTTAAAGCCATGCATCTCTGGCCAGCACATCCAAAAGCTGAATTTATGACCCCTGCCGCGGTCCGTTGGAGAGCACAGTCAGCCATCACCAGAGCATGGTTTTTAGCCTGGCACAGAGCCTGTGCACGTTTGCCGGAGGCTGCCGCCCTCTGGTATACAGATTTTCCCACAGGGGTAGACCCCACAAATGAAATACCTTTGATATCTGGATGGTTCAGCAGAAGGTCTACTTCATTTCTGGAACAAGTAATTACATTGAGTACTCCATCGGGAACCCCGGCCTCTTTATAAATAGCTGCCAATTTCAGCGCAGTTCTGGGTGTAAAAGAAGCCGCCTTTAAAACCAGAGTATTTCCCGTTGCAATACAAGTGGGAGCCATCCATCCGAAAGGAATCATAGCCGGAAAATTAACCGGGGCAATCCCAGCAAATACGCCCAGGGGTTCCCTATATTTCACTGTATCATATCCTTTTGAAGCATCCATCATGGACTCCCCCATCATAAGGGACGGCACCTGGGTGGCAAGTTCTGTCCCCTCTTTTGCCTTAGCCACATCTCCGTCCGCCTCGCCCCATGTTTTTCCGTTTTCCTCTGCCACAGTATAGGTTAACTCCTCATAGTCCCTTATAATCAGCTCCCGCACTTTGTACATAATCTGGGCCCTCTTTAAGGCCGGTGTGCCGCTCCACCCTGGAAAGGCCGCCTTTGCCGCCTGCACTGCCGCCTCCACCTCCTCCTCTGTACAGCATGGCGCCTGGCCAGTGATTTCACCGGTAGATGGATTATGTAAATCATACCAGACATCTGTTTTGGACTCTACAAAGGCACCGTTAATAAATACTTTTAATTTTTCCATTTTTATTTCCTCTCTTTCGTCACATTTTTTATTTCCGCGGGCAACCAGCCAAGCGGACATGTTTACATGTCCATTTGGCGGCTGCCGCGAGAGTCTAAGACCCCGATGTTACACCGCCGCTAGTGGAATGCCCCATATGCTTGCATCGGGATCTTTGTCTCCCACAATCCTAAAATACAGCGTCATGCATCCATATATAACGTCCATCCTCACAGCGGTCAGTCTGCAGCCAGGGATTCCCTTCTATATGCCGGATCATCCAGCAGGTGTACATTTGAAATCCGGGCGCCACGGCCTGGGGGTGAAGTTCCCCGCCTGGTATTGCCGAAAAGCTGTTATTGACACTTTTAAATACCTGATCCCCTACAAAACTTGCCCCAAATCCCTCCGGCCTGTCAAACTTAAACAGATATGCCTCCGGCTGGGGATGCCTGTGGGGCAAATATCCAGACCAATTCCCCCTGTCGTTTAACACTTCTCCCAAAACCATATTGGATTTTGGACATATATCGTGATCAAATATAGTATTTACACGCCGTTTTGCCACATTTCCAAATTTTCCCACGCAGGAATATCCCCATGGGGCGTCATCCGGTCCATACAGACGGCTCGGGAACTCCCTCATATTATGTGTGCACTGTACCAGAATCTCTGTATCTTCCCCGGCAAGAACAGTGGCTTTAGCGCCCCGGCATACATGAAGGCACCACGGCCCTTCCGTGAATACATCCCGCCTGCTGACAGTCCCTGCCTGCCCCTCCCATGTATACGTAACTCTGCCCGAAAGCAGGAGGATGGCTGTCTCCTCCGCCTCCTTGTAAAATCTCCTCTTTTCCCCTCCTTTCATGCTGTATACACGGATATCCATCATCATTGCTTTATATTCATTATCATAAGTAGTAAGTACCATTTCTCCGGCTTCATCAAACCGGGGATAGCCAAATACTTTGTCCATATAGACCTGCCTCCAATTTTTACTGGCACGCCAGCATTAATAATCTCTCGCTTCTTTTCTTCCCTCCAGAACGCCTTTACATGCTTTTCTTACAGACTCTTTCACAGATGTAGTGGCTATTCCCACGTTCCACCATGACTCATAGCCTTCCGTCATTGTCTTGGGAATGACTTTTAAATCAAACAGACATGCTATGTCCTGTTTCTTAGCATCTTCCAGGGCTTCTTCCAATTGTAATATTGTTTTACAGGTATAAGCTTTTAAGCCATATCCCTCGCCGATTTTTGCATAATCCACCGGAATCAGATCACCGCAGGGCGTTTTTCCGTCTGTATAGCGGAACTCTGTAGCCATACTTCCAATTCCATGGTTCATTTCCAGATTATTTATACATCCAAACCCACAATTATCAAAAATCAGTATATTTACTTTTTTTTGCTCCTGCATAATTGTCATAATCTCACTGTGGAGCATTTGGAAACTGGCATCCCCCACGACGCAATATACTTCTCTGTCCGGCTCGGCAAATTTAACCCCTAATGTAGCCGCCACCTCATATCCCATACAGGAATACCCGTACTCGGCATGGTAAGCGCCCCTTTGGTCTGTGGTCCATACTCGCTGCATACAGCTGGGGAGGGATCCCCCTGCCGTAACAATAATAGAATCATCGGCGATCACCCTGCGTATCGCTGCAAGAGCTGCCGTCTGAGTAATTTTTCCTCCCGTCAGCCTTACAAACTCAGGAATCGTCCTGGGATCCCGGGCCTTGACCATGGGTTCAAAATCTTCCCCTGTATAGGAAATCTCCGCCAGCCGCTTCATCTCCTGACCCCAAATGCGTTTTGCATTTTCGATTTCCCCTGTGTAGGAAGACCTATACTTCCGCTCTCTCAGTTTTCCCGCCAATGCCTCTACAGTGACTCTGGCATCCCCCACAGCCTTGACCGCGTCCATCTTATTTGCGTGGAATTTACTTACATTGATGGTCACAAACTGTACATCATCCCGTTTAAATAACCTTTTTGACCCAGTAGTAAAATCCGATAGCCTGGAACCAATGGCAATCACCACATCCGCATCTCTGGCAAGAATATTGGAGGCGTAAGTTCCCGTCACGCCAATCCCTCCCAGGCAGTATGGATGCCCTGACCTGCAGGCACTTTTTCCACCCTGGCTCTCCCCAAAAGGAATGGCAAACTCCTGGCAAAAGTTTTCCACCGCCTCCCCAGCCTCTGAGTAACGGACTCCTCCTCCTACCACCACCAAAGGCTTCTTAGCTTTGGCTATGACGTTCGCAATATCTTCCAGTTCTTCCTCCACTGCCAGCGGCCTAGTAATTCTGTGCACACGTTTTTTAAAGAAATACTCAGGATAATCAAAAGATTCTCCCTCTACATCCTGGCAAAGTGCAATACAGCACGCTCCCGTTTCCCCTGGATCCGTCAATACCCGCATAGCGTTAATAAGAGCTGTCATAATCATTTCCGGCCTGGTAATTCTGTCCCAATATTTACATACAGGCTTAAATGCATCGTTAGTCGTGACGGCCAGGCTGCTGCTCTGCTCTAATTGCTGCAATACCGGGTCTGGCTGCCTGGATGCAAATGTATCCGCGGGGAATACTAGCAGGGGAATATTATTTACTGTGGCTGTTGCACATGCCGTCACCATATTGGCCGCCCCCGGCCCTACAGAAGATGCACAGGGTATAATTTTCTTCCGGTTGGACTGTTTGGCAAAGGCTGTGGCCACATGGCACATTCCCTGCTCATTCCTCCCCTGCAGGACTCTCAGTGATCCCGGGTTACTATCCAGCGCTTCGCCTAAGCCTACCGCAATCCCGTGTCCAAAAATCGTGAAAAATCCCTCCACAAATTTTGTCTCTCGTCCATCCATAGACACATACTGGCTGTCAAGAAATTTTACAATTGCCTGGGCAACTGTCATACGTATTGTTTTTTCCATACCCTGCATCCCCCTACACCCTGGCCAGCATTTCACCAAATTTTTCTTTTTCTTCCTTAATAAATGTATGCACTTCATCTGTCCAGGGAAGAGACTCAGAACAATTGTTGCTCCTCACCATCATAGACGCCTCCGCGGAACCAAATTCCAGACAGTCAATCATCTCCCACCCCTGGTATAACCCATAAAGGAAACCCGCGCCATAGCCGTCTCCGCCGCCAAAACTCTTCCTCGCCTCCACCGGGAAAGGTTTTATACTAAAGGACTGTCCGTCCGATGTATATGCGGCAGATCCTTTCATCCCATGCTTGATCACCACAATCTCTGCATGGTGCCCATGCCATACAGCCGCGCTCTCCACATCTGTCATGCCTGGCCTGATCAGTTTCTCAGTAAGGTCAAACTCCTCCCTGGATCCCATAATAATATCCGCCTCTTTTGCAACTATACTATAATAAATAGAGATCTCATCGCTGCCAGTCCAGTTATATTCTCTATAATCAATATCAAAAATAATCTTCGTATTATTTTTCCTGGCAAGCATCACCGCTTTAAGCGCCGCCTCCCTGGACGGACTTTCTGCAAGAGCCGTCCCGGAGACAAGAAGGGCCTTTGACTTCCGGATATACTCTTCATCTATATCGTCTACATGAAGCTGAAGATCCGCGATGCAATTGCGGTACATTAATATATGGCTCTCCCTGTCAGAAAGCATCTCTGTGAATGTAAGCCCTAATTTCTCGCCTCCTGTACAGCGGGTTACGTGTGAAGTATCAATTCCCTGCCCCTTAAAATACTCTGTCACAAAGTCACCAAACTGGTCGTCTGACACCTTTCCCAGGAACCCTGCTTTCAGTCCGTGCCTGGTAACACCCACGGCAATATTAGCCGGGGAGCCGCCTACAAATTTTTCAAATGTATGTACATCTTTCAGCGGTTTAAATTCTTCTTTTACCTGGTCGTTGTACGCCGGATTAAAATCAATGGCAATTCTCCCCAAAAGCACCAGATCCATGGGCCTGGATGTATCGAATTCTACATATTTCATATACCCGTCTCCTTTACTGTCATTTACACATTTAGCACGCAGCGTGCTTTACTATTTTTTATCTTAATCACATATTAGCACACATTTTATTTGCGTGCAATACTATTTTCCAATTTATTTTTTAGGGTTTTCCTAAACAGCCAATTTAGAAAACTGCTATAATATGACGGCAAACTTTATTGCATAAAAAAAAGAGGCGCCTCCGCCGGAAACGTCCTCTCTGCCCCTCCTATATTTGTTATACATACCGCTGCCAGCTTTATCCCTCCGCCCTCTACATCTGGTTTACAGATTATAGCTCATTTTAATATTAATATCTGTATATAGGTACTCCTGCCCGGGATCCACTCCCTGCACTAATAAATCTGATAAGATATGGGGAGGGAGATACCCTTGTATATACCCATTCTGGTCAATCAGGAAATCAACCGTATTGTCCCTCAATGCTTTTTCGTTTTTCGGGGTCTGGTCATATATTACAACATAGGGCCGCTGCTCCAGCCTTAGCTTCTCAAACGCACGGCCCACCCCTGCCTGTCCCCCTGAAACCACCAAAATACCCGTAATACCTGTGGTATTAACCATAGTTGTCTCTACAATATGTTCCACCTCATCTGTTTCGTCAAAACTGCCGTGCACTCCCGCTATCTCTAACTGTGGATACCGGCTTTTTATTTCCTCAATAAAGCCGTCCACCCTCTGGTTATCCACATGATTGCTGAAATAACCGGTTATAACCAGGATCTTCCCCATTCCTCTGGTCAGTAACCCTAATAACCCGGCTGCCGTCTTTCCGCTCTTTCGATTATCCATGCCTACAAAGCAGATCCTCTTCGTCCCCACAATATCAGAATTAAATGTAACTACTGGAATTTTTTTCTCCTCTGTCAGGCTGTTCAGCTTCACGCGGATCCTCTCACATTCTACCGGCATGATTGCCAGGCCATGTACCCCTTCCTCCTCCAGTTCCTCGATTGCGCGGATCTGTTCCTCCTCATCTACAGAAATCCCCTCCTTCAAGATGAGCTCGATTCCTTTTTCCTGCAGCTCCTCTTCCGCTTTCTTGATCCCTCTGTTTACTTCCATCATAAATGAAGATTTCGCGAGCTGAGTTACAATCCCTATCTTCAGCTTCTTATCTTTATTATCCGACCGTTTCCTTCTCTTATGCACATATCCCATCTCTTCTGCAAGAAGGCAGATGCGCTCTGCCACCTGGGGGTTTATCCTGCCCCTGTGATTCAATGCCCGGTCCACAGTTCCTCTGGATACACCTGCCTTGTCCGCGATCTGCTGTATCGTTACCGCCATCTCTTTCCTCCTTTCTCCACATTCCGGCTAAGTTCCTATTTCTTTTATTTTACCATAAAAGAAAAAAGCACGCAATAATAGCGTGCTTATCAAATACTGTCTTTATAAATATTTGAAGAGTTCCTTGGCCTCTTCCTTTTTTGTTGTATCCTGAATCTGGAGTACCTCGACCTTGACAGCCTTTGTACCGAACTGTATCTCTATAATATCGCCAGGCTTTACATTCAAAGAGGCCTTCCCCGTATTTCCATTTACAAGCACTCTGCCGGCATCACATGCTTCATTTGCTACTGTGCGCCTTTTAATTAGCCGTGATACCTTCAAAAACTTATCTAACCGCATATCATCCGCCTCTCACCCTATATCCCCAGTTTTTGGGGAAATCTCTTAGTATTAACGGCAGCCACGCCCTTTGGAGTTCTCCCGGGCCTTTCCATAAGGATATAATCCCGCTTAGCCGCAGTGCGGCCCAGCAGGGAGTACTTTTTTGTTATACAGGAAATCCAATGGAATTTCCTATGTAACAAAAAAGAATGTGCATAGCACATTCCCGGCCTGCGGAAGGACCGCTCTGACGGCATCTTCCCGCTGCATTCTAGCTGCCTTTGCCTTACAGGAAAGTGTACCCAGGGACTCCCTTAACACATGCCCCTGAGTAACTCCTGAAAATAAAAAATAATTCTCCGGTACTTAAATCCACTGCATGGACCCCCGCCATACAGCGGTTCTCTTATATGGCTATACCCGTATAGAACTAAGCATTCACAGCGTCTTTTAAAGCCTTGCCCGCCTTGAACTTAGGAGCCCTGCAGGCTTCAATCTTCATAGTCTTACCAGTCTGTGGGTTTCTTCCCTCTCTTGCTGCTCTTTCACTCACTTCAAAAGTGCCAAATCCAACCAATTGGACTTTATCACCTTTTTTTAACTGGTTTGCTACTACATCAGTAAAAGCTTTCAATGCCTTTTCGGCGTCCTTTTTTGAAATTTCCGCCTCTTCTGCAATAGCTGCTACTAATTCTGTTTTGTTCATGGATAAGTTCCTCCTCTTTATTGTACTAGAATAAAATAT
This sequence comes from Luxibacter massiliensis, assembly GCF_900604355.1. Classification (NCBI taxonomy): domain Bacteria; kingdom Bacillati; phylum Bacillota; class Clostridia; order Lachnospirales; family Lachnospiraceae; genus Luxibacter; species Luxibacter massiliensis. Next base: position 3,468,509 of record NZ_UWOE01000001.1, read on the forward strand.
TCTACAGTTTAAATAAAGGCCTCATGTACCGGCGTTCACATGATTAACCCTTATGTACTGTTATAACTGTTTACCCTATTTTTGTCAAGGATTTTTACCGTTTTCACTTGCTTTCATACTGGTTTTTAAGGTTTTTTCAAAATTTTCCATCTCTTTCGGTAAGGGTAATTTTTCCTGCCACATTGCGTTACATCATTTTATCTATCATGGCAAGAACTTCTTTCCCCATACTCTCAGATTTGGCATCCGCATCGCTTTGGGATGTCCCTTTTACGCCATAATAGAATTTAACTTTGGGCTCTGTCCCAGACGGCCTTACACACAGCCATGCGCCGTCTGTCAGATCATAGTACAGCACATTCGAGTTTGGAAGTCCGGTGCCTGTCACCTTCCCTGTCTCCATATCCCTGATAGTATCTGCTTTATAATCCCTTGCCCTCACTACCTTATAACCTGCAATCTCTGCAGGCGGATTTTTCCTGAGAGTCTCAAGGATCTCCTGAATCTTAGCCAGTCCCTCAATGCCTTTCAGGGTAATCGCTTGAATATCGTCCTTATAATAGCCATAGCGCTCATACAGCCCAATCATAGCATCCCAAAGGTTCATCCCCTTTGTCTTATAGTAGGCGGCTGCCTCACAGAGTGCCATAGTAGCTACGATAGCATCCTTATCTCTTGCATAGGTACCGATCAGACATCCATAGCTTTCCTCAAATCCAAATAAATATTCACCTTTTCCGCTTGTTTCAAACCCAAGTATCTGCTGGCCAATAAATTTAAACCCAGTCAGAACTTCAATAAGGCCTGTATGGTAATACTGGGCAATTGCATCTGCCATATTTGATGTAACAATTGTTTTAATTAAATATCCATCATTGGGAAGTCCCTTTAATGCCTTTCTCTGCCCTATTTCATAATCCGCAAGCAGGCATCCCGACATATTCCCTGTCAGGTCATGGTATTGGCCCTGGCTGTCTTTTACACGGACTCCAAGGCGGTCTGCGTCTGGATCTGTGGCCAGCACAATATCCGCATCAATCTCCCTGGCCAGTTTCAGGCCCAGCTCAAACGCTTCTGCCGCCTCTGGGTTAGGATAAGAAACAGTGGGAAAGTCACCGTCGGGAAGTTCCTGTTCTTTTACCACATGTACATTTGTAAATCCCAGTTCCTTTAAGATCCGGCGGGCAGGAATATTGCCTGTCCCATGAAGGGGGCTATATACAATCTTAATGTCTTTTCCCACAGCGTTAATGGCATCCTGATGAAGCACCTGTTTTTTCAGCTCTGCTATGTAATCGTCGTCTATGGCTGCTCCAATCACCTCATATACGCCTGCTGCTTTGGCTTCCTCAAGGTTCATGGTTTTCATCGTTGTATAATCCTCGACAGCCTTCACCTCATCCATAATCCCCTTATCGTGAGGGGGGGTAATCTGAGCCCCATCCTCCCAGTATACTTTATAACCGTTATACTCCGGCGGGTTATGGCTGGCGGTTATATTAATTCCCGCAATGCATCCCAGTCTGCGGACTGCAAAGGACAGTTCTGGAGTAGGCCGCAGAGAATCAAACACATACGCCTTAATCCCATTTGCCCCCAGGCAAAGCGCAGCCTCATTGGCAAACTCAGGGGACATGTGGCGGGAATCGTAAGCGATTGCCACCCCTCTGCCCTCATTCCCACTCTTCTTAATATAATTGGCCAATCCCTGAGTCGCCTTTCTGACTGTATAAATATTCATACGGTTTGTCCCCGCACCGATGATACCCCGCAGTCCTGCTGTGCCAAATTCCAAATCTGTGTAAAAGCGCTCTTTGATTTCGTTCTCATTCTCTTTGATACTCTCAAGCTCCGCCTTTGTCTCCACATCAAAATATGGGTTAGCCAACCACTCCTCGTATCTCTCCTTATAGTCCATACTGGTACCTCCTGACTAAAAATAATATAATTGTGCTGCCGATTAAGAGCAGGTCCCTCCGAAGGACATGTGTTTGGGGGTGCCCTGTGGGTATACACAGGCGCAGTCCATGCAAATGCCGGGAAATAAAATATAATCTGCAGGCGTAGCCTTACTCCGCAGCTGGCTGGGAGAGACAGCTTGTACACATGCCGCGGGAATCTTTAACCATATGAATGATTCCCACTTTATTTCAAAAGCGACTTCCTAAACATCCTAAAATGCTCTCTCGGGATGTTTTCATTATACAACAGGAGCCTATAAAATAAAAGTAAATATATTCTCTAAAAACCGTAGTTTTTCCTCTGTCTGAGTAATCGCTGTCTGCAATTTCTCCACATTTTTTTCAGGGATCCAGGCCTTGTTGGAATGATAGTATGCATTGGCCGTTTTCCAAAACTTCTCTGGATAGGCAAGGCATAATGCAATATACTCCATTTCCCTGGAATCCAGCTCACGTACACTCTGGTAGGCGTCCAGCATGGCCTTTCCCAACCCTTCCTCCCACTGATGTTTTTCCATCACCTTGCGCAGAAAATAATACAAATCCTGCGCCTGTACATCTACACGGAAATGTTCAAAATTTGTTGTCGCCATCTTGCCTGAAGTTAAGATCACATTGTGGTAGTTATAGTCACCATGCACCAGTTTTTTAGACTGTATGCTTTCCTCATATAAATTATTATACCCGGATTTCTCTAAACGCTTTGTCACACGTTCAGCTATGGTATACATTTTTTCAAAATACTCCAGAAAAAGAAACTCAAAAGAACTTTTAGCCACTTTATCCCGTATAAAGGCACGGACTTTTTTCATTTCACGGTTGTGCCTGGCAAATTCCTCCTTCAAATGCCGCCCTAACGGCAGATAACCTGTCTGGGTTCCAGTTGGGCCATCTTCCTCAAACCAGGACATTTTATTATGAAGCTCTCCAAGATTTATAGTTGCCTGTAGGATTTCGCACTCTTTCCTGACATCGCATTCCCGTCCTGAAAACCATTTCTTCAGCATATATCTGGTGCCATCTCTGGATATACTGATTAGAGAACCTTCTTTATTATATACCGGGATATCAATATTGGGATAACCTGCATTCCCCAGATTACTGAGCATGATATATAACAAAGGGGCACGCCTGTCGGAAACGCCCGCTTCCTTCAACAGCATTGTGCCCTCATTGGTATCGCAAAAAAACGCACCCCTTATTTTGCGGGTGCCCCTTATTTCTATATCATACTGCTCCAAGACTTCTAATTCATATTCTCTCATGGCTGCCCCCTGCTTATACGATTCATAACTCTTTCTAATCTATGAAGAGGACAGCCTGAGTATGCTAAATGCCAAGCTTTTCTTTTACATAATTACATAATATTTCTTTTTCATTCATTTCAGGATAATCAAGGACAAGCTCCAGGAGCTTATTCAGCATATCTCCCATCTCCCGGCCCGGCTTCATGCCAAGCTTCAAAAGCTCCCTTCCGCTGACCGCCAGCTGCCTGAGTGTGACGCAATGCCCATTTATAAGGGTTTCCTGGTAAATTTCCCTCATTGCCACGATATTTTCTATTTTAGACCGACGCTCATATGGGCTCTGAGCCTTGACATCAGCCATACGTACAGCCAGATAGTAGGGAAAAAGCTCTACGCCGATTCTATTCATGGCTCTGCGGACATTTTTGGGGGTAGCCGGGATCCTGTAATCATGATAGCAGACAAGGCGGGTTACTTTTTTGACTGTATCATTATCAAACTTCAGGCGTCTCATCACTCTTCTGGCAATTTCCTCGCTGACCAGTGCATGTCCTTTAAAGTGATCTGTACCGTTTTCGTCTGTTGTTTTCATGGACGGCTTTCCCATATCATGGAACAGCATCGTAAGGCGGAGTATCTTATCCTTTTTCACATTCTTCATTGCATGAAGAGTGTGTTCCGCCACATCATATTTATGGTGAGGGGTATTCTGGGCCACTCCCACCATGGCATCCCACTCCGGCAGAATAACCCCCGTTATTCCCAGCTCATATGCGTCCCTGAGCAAATCCGGGTGATCCGACATTAAAAGCTTCACCAACTCCACCTGAATCCTCTCCGCACTAATATTCTCCAGAGTTGGCGCCAGTTTCTGAACCGCCGCTGCAGTTTCTTTTTCAATGGGAAAAGCCAGCTGGGCTGAAAATCTGACAGCGCGCAGAATGCGTAACGCGTCCTCCTGAAAACGCTCCTCCGGATTTCCCACGCATCGTATCAAGTGATGGTTTAAATCCTGCATACCGCCAAATGCGTCTACCAGCCTGACCTCATCATTATATGCCATTGCATTGATTGTAAAATCCCGTCGCCGCAGATCCTCCTTCAGGCTTGCAGTAAAAGTCACTTCCTTTGGATGCCGGCTGTCCTCATACTTGCCGTCCACCCGGTATGTAGTGACCTCAAAACTTTCCTTTCCCATCATCACAGTGACCGTGCCATGCTCAATGCCTGTGTCAATAGTACGCCTGAAAAGACGCTTGACCTCCTCTGGCTTTGCAGAGGTAGTAATATCCCAGTCCTCCGGCTTCCTGCAGAGTATGGAGTCACGCACACAGCCGCCGACGGCATACGCTTCATAGCCATGCATCTGCAGATTATTGATAATCAGAATAACTTTTCCTGGCAACTCTATCTTCATGTAAAACTTCCTTTCCAAAGGGAAGTACGTAAAGGGGGAGGGCAAAGGGGACTGTCCCCTTTGCAAAAGGGACTGTCCCCTTTGCGCACCATTTTCAGAATTGTTTTATAATTTCCTGTTCACGTTTTTGACAAGTAAATATTATAACTTGTCTTTGCTGTTCGCTCAACCATTTTAAAGTAGATTTTAGTCTTTTTTCGTCATAAAATACAAAAGTATCATCAAGAATAAGAGGAACTTTCTCCTCATACAGCAGATCGGCCACGGCCAGCCTGAGTCCCAGGTATATCTGTTCAATGGTTCCACGGGACAGGCGGTCTGCCGGGATACTGCGGCCGTCTGAATATAAATTTATACTCAGTTTTTCATCAACTAAGAATTTTGTATACTTTCCCTCTGTTATCTGGGACAATATTTCAGACATTCTTTTATTCAGAATATTCCCGAAATTCTGGGTCATATTCCTGGAGGTTTCTATCAGCTTTTCCCGGGCTATTTCCAGCGCCTGAATGCTTTTTTGCAGGCTTTTGATTTTACCGTCGGGCGTTCCTATTTCCTCTAACTGCTCTTGAAGGTTTAAATACCTCACCTGTTTTTCCTTCCACTCTCCCCGGATTCTCTGATTCTCCCACTCAATCTTTTGTATGCTCTTGTCTCGGCCCTCGTCCGCAGGCTGCTCTGTCTCCCGGGGGATATTTGCCGCTCTATTCTGTTTTTCTTCAGATTGCCTTTCAATTCGGCGGCTCCTGCCTCTTACAAATTTTCCATAAATGCCGAAAGCAGAAACATTCCTTTGTGTCTGTGATCTAATCCGAAAATACTGTAAGGCACCGCCCCCTAGCAAGACCGCTCCCACTATTAGGAATAACCATGTCAAAATAAAGGCAGCCTTACCTACTATGGGCATGTCTGCCGAAATCAATGTATATCCAACTCCTGCTATTCCCGCTAAGATAATGCCTCCTGCCCCTGCGGCCATAAGGCTTTTCCATGTATGATTGTTGCCTCTGTCTGCCGACAGCTTTTTCTCATAAGAAATATCCTCTTTTAAATGGCATTCCCTTTGTAAATTATTTAATTTCTCTTGGTTATATAATAATTCAAGATGTAACTTTTCCATATCTTCGGACACATACTGGCTTTCTTGTTTCACCTTTTCTTTTTTCGTTTTCTGCTCGTCCGTCAATATTTTTATTTCCCGCTCAGCCTGTTTCTTCCGCTGAGCCAGTGTATTTAGAGTCCCTTCTAAGTCCACCACGCTGCTTCCCGTTTCATAAAAATTAGCGGCATAGTTTTTCAGCTCCCCCGCAAGCCCCATCCCAGGTTTAGCCGCCATTTGCCCAACAGCAACTGTATTTTCAAAACTCTCTGCCGTCATCCCTCCCAAAAGCATTTTTAAATCTCCATCCTCCACAGACAGCTGCTCACCGTCATCCTCACAGACTAAAGATACCTTTTTTGCATACTTATCAAACTGCCGCTCCAGCCTGAACCACTTGCCGCCACTTGTAAAGCGCATGGTCCCCGCATAATAATTGGGGTTCTCCCAAGGCTCATACCGGCTGAACTCATCGTTGAGGGCGGCTCTGCCTCTTCCCCTCTCCATGCCAAAAAGCATAGCTTTTATAAATGCGTAAACTGTAGATTTTCCATATTCATTTTCGCCATAAAAGATATGGATTCCTTTGTCTATAATAAAATGTTTATCCGTAAATTTGCCAAAATTCTTTATATATAATTCTCTGATTTCCATACTTGCCAAATACCCGCTGAATTTGAAACAAACCTCTTTATCTCCTGAAAATATGTCTAAAATTATACTATTGGTATCTCTTCAATTCAGAGATGATTTTCAAGCAATGCCTGAACGCCCTCCTGCAAGGCCTGCCGCTCAATGCTCCCATCCTCACACGCCCAAAACCTCTCTATATATTTCCCAATAATATTTTCCTTGTTTTCAACATATAGCTTCTGATAATTATAGGCAGGCTGCGTTTCATCTGCAATTTCCAGAATATTTCCATATATATCCATATTGTCTGTATCAAATACTATTTCCGGATCCCTCAGACCCCTTAAAACAAGTTTATAAATATTGTGGATTCCCCGTTTTTCTACAGCATCCCTGACAGAGTCTCCAACGCCTCCACTGCTCATTGACTCCTGCACCCTAAACGCCAGATGAATGTATTCTCTGGAAGCAAAGGGTACAAACTCTGCATATGTCCCGGCCGGGGAAATTTCACCGCTAATATAACCATGGCGTCCGGTGTCATTTATGTCAACCGGCTCTAAAGCACCTGCGTAAGCCGCATGGTTTTCCATAAGTATGGCAGGTTTGTGGATATGCCCCAGGGCAATATAGTCAAACCCGGATGTTTCTAATGCTTCCTTTCTCAAGGGGATATGCTTTTCATCTCCGCCATGAGCCAGCATTATCTCATACCTGTACTTTCCAGGGGCCTTTACATTACAGCATTCCTCTGTTATTTGTCTGCTGTGATAACTAAATCCATATACAGCCAGCTCAAACCCTAGGATTTCCACACATCCCATCTTAGCTCCGAGCAGCGGATAAACATTCTCATTCCACTTAAATGTACAGTAATAAGAATCTTTTCTCACATAGTCATGATTACCTGCAATAAAAACAACCCTGGTATGCGTCAATTTAGAAAACAGATAGTTGACCTCCTTAAGCTCCCGCAAAAGCGGCTGCCTATGGAACAAATCACCTGCAATCAGCAAAACATCCACATGCTGTACTTCACACAAATCAATAATCCGGGCAAATGTATCCCAAAGCTCCTGAGGCCTTTTGGCACTATATGCAGTGCCAGCCTCCGGCTGGGCCCCCAGATGCACGTCGGCAATATGGATAAACCTCATATAAACCTCCATTTTGGTACAGGTCTAAAGTCAATTGGGGACGTAACCCTTTTGCACTTTGTTACGTCCCCAACCACCTAAAGTTCACAATTATTAACAGTTCTCGGGAATGGCACTACATCACGAATGTTAGACATTCCTGTCAGATACATCACGCACCTGTCAAATCCCAATCCAAATCCTGCATGTCTCGTGGAACCGTATTTTCTCAGATCTAGATAGAATTTATAATCCTCTTCTTTAAGGTCAAGCTCTGCCATCCTCTTTTGCAGTTTCTCGTAATCGTCTTCTCTCTGGCTTCCGCCGGTAATTTCTCCGATACCGGGTACCAGGCAATCCACTGCCGCAACGGTTTTTCCGTCATCGTTTAATTTCATATAAAATGCTTTGATTTCTTTTGGATAATCGGTTACGAATACCGGACGCTTAAATATTTCCTCTGTGAGATAGCGCTCATGCTCTGTCTGCAGATCAGCTCCCCAGGACACTTTATATTCGAATTTATCATTGTTCTTTTCCAGAAGTTCTACAGCCTGGGTGTAAGTTATTCTCGCAAAATCTGACTCTGCAACATTTTTAAGTCTGTCAATCAGGCCTTTATCCACAAAAGAATTAAAGAAATTCATTTCTTCCGGTGCATGTTCCATCACGTAAGCTATGATATATTTCAGCATATCTTCCGCCAGGTCCATATTATCATTCAAGTCAGCAAATGCAATCTCAGGCTCAATCATCCAGAATTCTGCCGCGTGACGTGTAGTATTTGAGTTCTCTGCCCTGAATGTGGGGCCAAAGGTATAGATATTTCTGAATGCCTGGGCAAATGTCTCCCCGTTAAGCTGTCCGCTTACAGTCAGATTTGTCTCTTTGCCAAAGAAATCCTGGCTGTAATCTACCGTCCCGTCTGGCTTTTTGGGAACCTGGTCCATATCCAGCGTAGTCACCCGGAACATCTCCCCTGCTCCCTCGCAGTCACTGCCCGTAATCAGGGGTGTGTGTACATATACAAATCCCCTCTCCTGAAAAAACTGATGAATAGCGAAAGCAATCAGGGAACGGACACGGAATACAGCCTGAAAGGTATTTGTCCTAGGGCGCAAATGTGAAATTGTTCTAAGATATTCGAAACTATGTCGTTTCTTCTGTAACGGATAGTCCGGCGCCGACGCCCCTTCAACCACAACTTCCTCCGCCTGAATTTCAAACGGCTGTTTTGCCTGGGGGGTGGCGACAAGGGTTCCTGTCACAATCAAAGCCGCCCCCACATTTTGCTTTGAAATTTCCTCAAAATTATCCATTTTATCATGGTAGACAATCTGCAAGGGTTCAAAAAAAGAGCCGTCATTTACAACAATAAAACCAAAAGTCTTGGAATCCCGGATGCTGCGTATCCACCCTCCCACCGTTATCTTTTTGTCCAGATATTCCTCTCTGTTTTTAAACAATTCCCGAATCGTTATAAGACCCATACCAAATACTCCTTATTTTTACAATTTTTATCAAACAATAGTCCTATTATAACACTTCATCAGCCTGAAATACAATCCCATTCTGCCGCCTTGCCTCATCGATTATACGCACGGCGTCAAGGGAATAACGCAGGTACGGATGGCTGATATTTTTCTCCTCTATAAGCCTTGCAAACTCCTTCACCTCATAAACCATATTATTGTCCACCGGCGTATAGGGGATCTCCTCTTTGCCGCCGTTTCTATATACAATCTCCAGCCGCCTGGGTTTTGCAATAGAATCTACCAAAATACTCCCCTCTTCTCCAAGAAATATACTAGGATTTACTGAATCAGTTATTTTAGAATATACCGCCTCTGCCATCATATCCTGATACTGCATCAGAACAACACCGCTTCCCTCAAATCCATTTTTTAATTTTGTTGAAAATGATTTTATTTCTTTTGGTGCCCCTAATATAGCGGCCAGCATATGTATACAGTATACCCCAATATCCATAATTGCTGCATTGGAAAGATCCGGGTTAAATGCATTGAGCACCTCTCCCTGGCGGAATTTATCATACCGGGATGAATACTGGCAGTATTCCATAGTCACTCTCCTGAGTTTTCCGATTTTAGGAAGCGCCTCTTTTACAAGTGAAAAAGCAGGGTCAAAGTCTGGCCTCATGGCTTCCAAAAGTACAACTCCATTTTCTGAGGCACAGGTAATCATAGCTGTTACCTCCCTCTCATTTACTGCCATTATCTTCTCACACAGCACATGTTTTCCATGTTTCATAGCCTCCAGGGCCTGTCCGCAATGGGCATAAGTAGGAGTGGCAACATAAACAGCCTCGATGCCTGACTGGAGAAATTTTTCATAATCCGTATACACGCCAGAAATATTGTGGCGGCCCGCAAATGCCTCCCCAGTATCCTGTGCCCTGGAAAAAACAGCGGCAATCTCCACTTCAGGCACTTGCCCGACAGCCTCCGCCAGCCAATCGCTTATAAAGTTTGTCCCTACAATTCCTAACTTCATGTTAAGACCTCCTAATATAAATTTATCATATCACTTCTTCACTATGCCCAGGCAAAGGCTTACATCAGGCCACTCCCCGGCCTTCAGGGTATACCCAATGGCATCCCTTAACTCTTGTCCTTCCATCGGGCGGACTCCATCCAACAAGGTACACTTATTGAACTGCTAACGTTCAATAAGGTTTACCCAAAGGGCATCCCTCAATACTTGTCCTTCCGACGGGCGGACTTCGTCCAACAAGGTTTATTATACTGTATATCTACACACTTCTTCAAGATATTCTATCTGGTTTATGTACACAAAAATACCGCACCCCCGACATAGGTTTGCGGCATTGCCAACTACTGAGCGTGCGGGGATTCGAACCCCGGACAACTTGATTAAAAGTCAAGTGCTCTACCACCTGAGCTACACGCCCTCAATTACTTGCGAATGATATAATACCATATAGTTTCTTCAATTGCAATAATCTTTCCAGGTTTTTCTATACTTTATTCAAACCATAAATATCATAGCCGGCTTCCTCACCTTTATACAGTACCTATCTCCCTCAAAAAGTAATTAACCCGCCTATACTATTTCCAATTATCTCTGAAATATTCCCATTTTCTATTATTTTGGCAGTCTCATTCAAGAAATATTATTACATACAAGAAACTAAATTTCACAAATACAAGAAAAACTATTGACATTATGAAATATTATTTTATAATGTATTATACAATATGCATAATTGAACTTGATTTAAAACGTTTAAAACATATAAATTACATAAAAATATCACCTTACCGTATTAAATCATTTTCATAAGTATGCAGAAATAAAATTTCTTTTAATCAGGAGGAAAAAATTATGAAAATCAAGGCAGTATTAAAGAAAATGTTTTCTGTTGCGGTTGCTGGGGCTATGTCAGTCTCATTAGCCGCCTGCGGATCCAGCGGCTCATCGGAGGAAGAGGGAGGCACAAAAAGCGCAGACGGTGTGACGCTGGAATTCCAGCAATGGTGGGGTGTGGAACTCCCTGACGGCGCATTGGCAGACATATGCCAGGATTTTACAGAGGAAACCGGCATTAACATTGAACTCCTCAGCAATCCATATGCGGATACAAAAACACAGATTGCATCAGGGGCGGCTTCGGGGACAATGGCCGATGTTGTTGGCCTGGACGGATCCTGGGTATACGACTTTGCAAAGCAGGGATCCATTGCCGACCTGACAGCTTTAATGGATGAATCAGGTTACGATGACAGTCAATTATCAGACCAGATTCAGTTTGAAGGGAATACATATATGATTCCTGTAGTGAACTTTGCATATCCAATGTACGCCAACCTGGATATCCTCGAAGCGGCGGGCGTTACAGAACTTCCCACTACACGGGATGAATTCCTGGCAGCCTGTGAGGCAGTAAAAGCATACGATGACAGTATAGCCGGGTGGGCCATTCCACTATCAACAGAATCCCCGGCAGGAGTCCAGAATCAATTTATGACATGGCTGTGGGCAGACGGCGCTTCCATGATGACAGAAGACGGCAAACCCAACCTTGCCGGAAATAAGGATTTAGAGGAGACCACAGATTTTATTAAAGAGATGTTTGACAAAGGTTACATTGCAGACGGCGCCTATGCGATGAAAGAACCTGACATGGTAGAGGAATTTACAAATGGCCGCGTAGCCTTTATGACAGATGGCGTCTCCCACTTAACAACAATCAAAGAAGGGGCTCCTGACCTTAACTTTGATTACATCAAAGTCCCTGCTGCAGGAACTGATGTAGAAAAAGGCGGAATGTCAGTCGCAAACTGGGGAATCGGCGTCGCAGAAAATTGTGAAAATAAGGCAGAGGCATGGCAGTTTATCGAATACCTTATGAGTCCAGAGGTAAACGCCAAGCTGGCAGTACTTGCCAATGCATTCCCAGGAAACTCTGCATCAGAGCCAGATTATTCTGAATCTGATCCTTTATTTGTAAAGGCTTACGAGTTATTCCAGGACAGCACGGCGATTAATGAATTTACAGGACTTCCTACATCTGAAGACCTGATGAGAAGCTTTGGCGAAGAATTACAGTTATATCTTGACGGGGACACGGCTTCTGCCGCAGACATGCTCGAAGCAGCCCAAGAACGCTGGGAGCCTGCGTTTGAATAAAACCCCGCTGTAACCCTATTTCTGAAAAAGGAGATGGAGTAATTGACAAATTTAAAGAGAAAATCCACGCCATATCTGTATCTTCTTCCGACAATTATTTTGATGTGCATTTTATTAATTATACCAGTTGCCATGGTTATCTACTATTCATTTTTTGACAACGTTATTATTAATAAAAACCCTTCATTTGTAGGCTTAAAAAATTATATAGATGTGCTGGCCGACCCGGTATTTTTAAAATCTATTAGAAATACACTGATTTTTGTTATTGTCAGTATTATCGCACATTTCATTATAGGCATGACCTTTGCAACTATTTTAAACACACGGTATCTCAGCAAAAGGACCAAAGGAATCTTCCGTGTCATTTATGCACTGCCCTGGATGTTTACGGCATCTGTAATCGCAATTGTATGGAGGATGGTGCTGCAGCCAAACGGCGTGCTCAACTACCTCCTCCAAGGCCTGCACATAATCAGTGAAAATGTGGAATGGCTGGGGTCAAGGGATACCGCACTTTTTGCTGTAACTCTTATAAATATCTGGTCGGGGTACCCCTTTTATATGATAAGTATCCTGGCCGGGTTACAGGGGATTTCCACAGATTTATACGAGGCCTCTGCCATCGACGGGGCAAACTCTGTACAGACATTTTTCCATATAACGATCCCCACATTAAAACCCATCTTAATCAGCCTCCTTATGCTGGATTTTGTTTGGACCCTCCAGCAGTTCGCTTTAATCTGGATGACCACGGGAGGTGGGCCAGTAAATGCAACTGAAACAATCAGTACATATATTTATAAGCAGGGATTTACAAAGTATGAGTACTCCATGGCATCTACCGGGGCAGTCATCCTGCTTGTGGTATGTACGGTCATAGGAATCTTCTATGTCAGGCAACAGAAAGCGGGGGATTAAGTATGATTGGAAAGAAAAAACTGAGGGTTAAAATACTCATTATTATCCTTCTGGCCATAGGTACAATTTGGGCTGGCTTCCCGGTTTTATGGATGATCCTAAATTCATTTAAGCCAAATTCAGAGATTTTCGCATGGCCTCCTACCTGGATTTCAGAGAATTTCAGCTTTGACGCATATAAAGCAATTTTTACAAACCCTGAGCAAGTCCGCTTCTTTTTAAACAGTTACGCGGTTACGGCCATTGTGGTCATACTTACACTGGTTATCGGAATCCTGGCTTCCTATGCGTTCAGCCGCTTTAACTTTCCCGGCAAAAGCATGATTAATACAATTATCGTGGCAGTGCAGGCTGTTCCGCCTATTACATTGTTAATTCCCTATGTGAGCCTAATTGTAGGCCTAAGACTGTTCAATACATATGGGGCGCTAATTCTTACATATATGGTATTCACACTCCCTTATGCAATTCTCATGACAACAGGGTATTTCAATACCTTGCCCAAAGAACTTGACGAGGCAGTAATGATCGACGGCGGTTCCAGATTCAGGGCCCTTTGGACAATTCTTGTCCCGACAGCCATCCCCGGACTTGTATCCGTGGGTATGTACACTTTTATGCAGGCATATAATGAATACTTGTTCGCACTGGCACTTACTAAGACAAACAATATGCGCACAGTACCTGTGGGAATCAACTTATTAATGGGGCAGCATGCATATGAATGGAACCAAATGATGGCAATGAGCGTCCTTGGCTCTCTGCCAATCCTACTTTTATTCCTGTTTTTCCAGAAATATTTTATTGCAGGAATGACGGCAGGGTCAGTCAAAAGCTAGAGAGGGGTGGATAACTTGGATTTGAAAGAAAAGTATATTGAGGCATATAACGCGCTCGATGAGGTGATACAAAGAAGAGTTCAAAATGAGCATTATCCCGCCTTGGGGTATACTAGTAACTTGGATCTTTTATGTGAATTCCAGACAGGCCGTCTAAATACGCTGCTTGCAGAGCATATGAAGGGCAAAAGGCTATCTGAAATGAAACCCCCGGCAAAAATACATACCATCCAGGAACTTTTGGAGACAGTAGTATATTACTGCTCCCGTGGAATCGGCGGCGAAGTGGATATAGAAAATACAGAATGCCTGAAAGAGAGTTTTCCCTTTCAATATGGGATAGGAGGGACAGCAGTACAGGCCGCGCTGGCGCTTAATGCAGTAGGATGCCCCTCAGTTGTACACTTGACAGATGATTCAAGAGAAGTATGCACAATACTCAATACGCCTTTTGTACACACAGTCTCCCAGGAAGGGCAGCTTATACACACGGATAAGATTGCACAGACAAATGAACAAGAACCCCATTTTATTATTCAATTTAAAAAGGGAGATAAAATTTGCCTTGAAGGGCAGGTAATAGAAATCCCATGCTCAAACCGGCTGATCCTGACTAAAATTACAGTAAACGAGTTCGTACCGTTTTATAAGCCATATTTTAGGTGGGTAGAAGATCATGCGCCAAAAGTAAGCAGTAATGTACTTTCAAGCTTTAACGCCCTCCTGGATGCAGAGGTTCTTAAGGAACATCTGGATTTTGTCAGAGGCCATATAGAGAGGTACAAAAAGAACAACCCAAAAGGAATCGTATTTTTTGAAGATGCCCACTATCATGACATTCATGTGAAAAGGCTGTGCCTGGAAAGCATATATTCCTGCATTGATATTGTAAGTTTAAACGAAGAAGAACTAAGTTACACATTAAATAAAATGTATCAATTTGAAGTGGATACCGGCGACATATATTCTTGTGTAAAAGGCGCCAAATATATCAGGGAAAATTTCAAAGTGAGAAAAGGCGTCATTATCCATACTAAGGATTATTCCATGTATGTGGGGGATCCACTGGACTTTGACATTGAGAGAGGACTTATGTATGGCAACATGATGGCGACCGCAAAAGCGGCGAAGGGTTCCTATGGGGGCCATAGGCAGATAAAAGAAATCCTAGGATATGAATTAAGCGAAAAGGGATTAAAGTACTATCAGGAACTTAAAAACAGTAAATACGCTGAAGAATCGGTTCTAGTCCCGTCCAAATACCTGGACCGCCCAAAGTATACAATCGGCCTTGGCGACTCCTTTGTCGGAGGAGTCCAGATATGTTTTTAATATAAAAATCTTAACTAAATGGAGGTAATAAATTATGTTAATGAATATGAGTGAAATACTATCAGTGGCTAAAGAACACAAATTTGCGCTGCCAGCGTTTAATATCAGTGATTATTCCATGTTTCTTGGAATTATGGATATATGCGAGGAAACAAACTCACCGGTAATTATCGAAATACACCCTGATGAATTAAGTTTTATCGGGCCTGAGATGGTAACAGCTATCAAGGAAAGGGCATATAAGTCCCCTGTTCCTGTATGCATCCACTTAGACCACTGCGGGGATTTCGGAAAAATCATCTGGGCAATCCAGAGCGGCTTTACTTCTGTAATGTTCGACGGGGCAGAGCTTTCCTTTGAAGATAATATAAAAGGAACTAAAAAGGTAGTCGAGGCAGCCCATCCAGTCCATGTATCTGTCGAAGCTGAATTAGGGACAATCGGTTCCCTGGAGCCTGAAGACTTAGAGGGCGGTACTGCAGCTATTATCTATACGGATCCTGAGGATGCGGCTAAATTTGTAAAAGAGACTGGCGTTGACACACTGGCAATAGCAATTGGAACATGCCATGGCCTGTACCCGGCTGGTATGAAACCAGAATTAAAACTTGATATCCTCAAAGAAATTGAAGCAAAAGTTAATGTACCCTTAGTACTTCATGGGGGTTCCAACAATCCAGATAAAGAGATCGGAGAGTCTGTCACTCTCGGAATTAATAAAATTAATATTTCCTCTGATATTAAAGCGGCCTACTTCCAGAAGATGAGAGAAGTGCTCCAGGATCAGGGATTAAGAGAACCTAATGTAATTGAACCCATTTGTATAGAAGCAATGAAAGAAGTGGCAGAGCACAAACTTGAACTCTTCCAGACAATCGGGAAAGCGTCTTTATACTAATAATAACTTATGCTATAATAATGACAGCAAATAATTGTTATGGCAGGTGTATGAATTGTGGATAAAAGTGACGGAAAAGGAAACATTTTAGCAAGGGAAGTATTTCAGGTTATCAGAGAGCAATATGACCACATTTTTTCAGCGGAGCGAAAAGTAGCGGATTATATTCTGCAGAACCCTCAAAAAGCGGTGGATTCTAATGTATCGGAGCTGGCAAAGGCCAGCGGCGTCAGTGATGCCACCGTTGTCAGGATGTGCCATCACATAGGATACAGCGGCTATTACCAATTCCGAATAACGCTGGCCAGGGACTTAGGGAGAGAACAATATGCAGACCCAACCCCCATACAGGGGAAGGGCGCGGTACAGCAGATATTTAATGAATACGCCGAGACACTGAGGAACATAGGCCGTACAATTAATTCAGATGTTATGTGGAACTGTGTAAATCTGCTAAAAACTTGTAAGCAGGCACATATTATGGCCGTAGGCAATACAAGTCCGCTGGCACAATATATGGGGTTCCGCCTCGGAAGGCTGGGCATTAAGAGTACGTATAATGTGGCTCCAGAATATTTTCTCAATCATATTAACCTGGCCGATGACGGGGATATTCTTGTTGCCATTACCCAGTCCGGAACCTCCAGGCAGGTTATCCAGGGGATGGAGCTTGGAAAGGAAAAGAACCTTAAAAGTATTGCCATTACAGCATATGCCCAGTCACCGGTTTCCAATTTAGCCGATTACGTCCTCTTATCCACAAGTAAAGAAGAATCCTTTAACTATTATAAAGGGTATGCACATTTAAATGAAACTGCCGTGATCGATGCTCTGCTCAATTTTGTCACAAACGAAGAATTAATTAAGATAAGACATGCAGACAAACCAGAGATTATTCTGTCAGAATATAAAATATAATCGTACTGCCGAAAGAACCATCCAGCAGATGGCATGTTCTGTTTCGCGTCAGTTCTTTGAAGATAAGGAGAATCAAAGATATGAAACGTTCAAAAATTAATAAGGTCATAAAGGATATGGAGGCATTAATCAACCAGCATGGTTTTGAGATTCCTCCCTTTGCTAAATGGACCCCAAAAGATTGGGGGCACATAGGACATGAATACGATGAGGTCCGGGACAACTGCCTTGGCTGGGATATCACAGATTACGGCCTTGGCAGCTTTGATAAGATTGGATTTTCACTGCTTACAATCCGCAATGGCAACCAGAAAAGGCCTAAAGAGTATCCAAAGCCATATGCAGAGAAGCTCCTTATGCTTTACGAAGGGCAGACGGCGCCTATGCACTACCATTGGAGTAAGATGGAAGACATCATTAACCGGGGAGGCAACGATATTTACATTACTGTATACAACGGGGATGAGGATGGCAGTATGCTGGGCACAGATGTGACTGTATATTCTGACGGAAAAAAAGAATCCGTCCCTGCAGGAACTAAAGTGCTTCTGAAGCCGGGACAAAGTATTACAATTACCCCCTATATGTACCATGACTTCACCGTACCCGACACAGGAGGGCCTGTCCTGCTTGGTGAAGTCTCTATGTGCAATGACGACGAGCATGATAACCGCTTTTATGAACCCATCGGGCGTTTTCCAGAGGTGGAAGAAGATGAGCCTCCATACCGTCTGCTCTGTAATGAGTACCCCGCCGCAAAACAGGCAGAGTGACAGGCCCACAGCCAGAAACCTCCCCGTGCACTGCCCCGCAGTATAAGGGGAGGTTTCTGGCCGTAGTCTCTGTCATACTAGTCTGTTTTCTGGCTCCTTGCCTTCAAACACACTGAGCAGTGCTTTTGCAGTCACAATAGAAGTGGTCTCACAATTTTCATACGTCTCGGCAGATACATGGGGCGTAGCAATATAATTATCAAATCCGAACAATTTCCCTTTTGTATCCACAGGCTCCTGTTCAAATACATCTGTTCCAAATCCGCCGATTTTCCCGCTTTTTAACCCCTCCGCCACATCGGCCTCCTTCACAATGCTCCCTCTTGCAGTGTTTACAATCAGTACTCCATCCTTCATCAATGAAATTGTCTTCCTGCAGATTAGATGTTCTGTTTCCTTAGATGCAGGTAGATGCAGGGAAATAATATCTGAGTCCCTAAGCACATCCTCCATAGAGGCCATCCTGACCCCCAACCTGTCCGCCTCTTCCTGGTCTGGGTATTTATCATATGCACTCATCTCTGTACCAAATCCTTTGAGCCTCAGCGCTACATTTTTTGCTATCGCGCCAAATCCCAGGAATCCAATTTTACAGCTTCTCAGTTCATGGAACATGGGCCTTGGCCACTCTCCCCTGCGGACTGCCCTGTCCATTTCAGGCACTCTTCTCATAAGGGCAAACATCAGGGCAATGGCCTGTTCTGCCACAGCAGAAGAATTAATTCCAGGACTATTGCACACCACAATCCCATGTCCCTCTGCTGCTTTTAAATCTATATTATCCACGCCCACGCCAAACCTGGCCATTGCCTTCAGCTTCGGGGCCAAGCAGAATATATCCTCATTCCATGTATCTACGCCCACAACCACCCCATCTATATCTTTTACAATATCCTTCAATTCCTTGTATGTATATGGCCTGCCGTGGGGATTTTCCAAAATTTCACACCCAGCGTCTTCTAATATTTTCTTTCCAGCCTGACAATACTTTGAGTAGTTTGTCGCCGTCACCAATATTTTCATGTCAATCTCCTTATAAAATCTGTCATCCTCATAAGCTGATCTACTTCCAGCTTTCCAGTATCAGTGAGAAGAGAAGGCGCTTTTACCCGGGTATAGACCGAATGAAAGTTTTCCATTTTAACCTGGGCATACTTTGCATTCACAGGATATACCTGGCGTTCAATCAGTGATGCTATTGTCAGGAAATCTGCAACTGTACGTGCCTTTTGGGGATATTTGTTATAACTTCTGCAGAGCCAGACATACAGATCGGGATGAAAATTGGCCATCACCCCGCTGAAACCACTGCACCCCATCTCCAGGGACTCTATAAGCGTAGATGAGTTTGCGTTAAACAGCTTCAGCCCGCTGCCTTTTATCTGCGTAAGCTTTTCCCGAATATTCTCAAGGTCACAGCTTGTGTCTTTTATAAAATAAAACCGGCCCGTATCGGCGCACCATTTTAAAAGCTCCGGTGCTATGATTCTTTTATATGGATACGGGCATTCATAAAAGCCGAGGGGAATATCCTTTGGAAGCCTAAGGAGCAGCTTTTTTAGGTTTTCAAGCCACACATCATCACCTTCATTTTCAGCGGCCAGCCTGTTGGTGAGAAGAATCAATGCATCCACACCTGTCTGGGCCACTGCATTTAACTCCTTTACCTGATCCTCAAAGGAGTCCGATATATGCCCCGACGCTACCACAGGCACCTTCCCCGCCGCCTTTTCCTTTACAAACCGGGCAATCTTCACCCGCTCTTCCAATGATAAAAAAAACATCTCACTGGACTGGCAGACTGCAAAGAGTCCTGCCACACCATGGCCAATATACCATCTTGTCAGCTTTTCAAGTGCCTTATAATCAACCTTATTATTTTCTGTAAAAGGAGTCAGCATAACAGGCCATACTCCATCACTAAAATGCTTTTCCATCTTCCATCCTTCCTTCCGGCCGGCCAAAAAGCCACTATCATATATTCCTGGGTTATTGCTTAATATAGAACAGGGGTGTTGTGAGGAGCCCCATTTCTTTAAGCTGGTACTCATAGCTCCATTTATTTAATGTTGTCCTCCACAAATTCGGGCCATACCATTTCTCTGCCGCATCTGCATTATGTACTGCGCCAAATGCGTTTATTCTGTTGCCAAAAACTTTAATACGTACATGATGCTTTCCCTTTTCTATCCTTCCACAGTCGATACGGTAGGGAGCCAAAATCAAATTTTTCCACCCCTTCTGGCCTACCTGCACCTGCACCAGGGCCCCTCTGTAGTGGGACGCTTCAATCCACAGGCTTCCCCCCTCTGTATCCACGGCTGTTTCGTAAATCATGTTTCCCGCATAAAAGGGGAATCCCTGGGTTGTAAGGTCGCCATAGTACAATCTCTCCGGCAGGGCCGTAATGACCTTTTTCCGTCCCCAAACCCTGACTCCAAACTGCCCCAGAATATAATACCACTCTATATTTGTCTTTCTGCCAAATGGTATATGCAGCTCAAATATCGTATCTCCCTTTGTTAAGCCTGGAATTTTACACCTCCGGATACTTTTATCTACATACCATCCGCAATCTTTAAAATCTACGCTTCTCCCATTTATGTAAATATTAGATCTGTCCAGGTTCTCCCCGGCCAGCTCTATCTTACCCATATCTATTTCTGAAGAAACCGTAAACCTGAGTTTTAATACATGCCCTTCCTTCTCCCCTTCCCCTTCTGTCCAGGGTTGGGCCAGGGCTTCCATCCTCTTTGGATACTCCAGTTTCTGACGAAAATAATTATCGATTCTCAGCAGCTCTTCTTCCTGCTGCCAGGGGCCGCTGTCAAAAGCATACTCTGCCAGATCCAGGAGGCAGCAATTATCCTCCTCCAGTACATAGCCTTGTGGCTGTGGCAAATAACGGGGATTTTTAAGCGGCATACATTCCTGGCCTATACATTCCCCCTCTGGCTGGACATGCCCCACATCCCCTTCCCCATTCACACGCCCTGTATCCAGCTTAAAAAGCAGGCTGCCATGGGCCGACGTATATGCTGTAATCACTGTGCATCCATCTATATACTCTGCTTTTACCTTCCGTACATTCCCATCTGCCGTGTCCCACAGGCTGGGGATATATTCTCCTTTTACTGTAATTCTTAATTTCTCCGTATATGTAATATGCTCATTTACAGGTTTATTGACATGGCAGAGGAACAGCCAGTCATGGTCTTTCTCCTTACGCATCTGATAAAACATATTGTTGGTTCTGGTTCCGTTTTCGCGGTGCTTCATACGGGTAGGGTCTGTCCCGTCCACGGGCACAGACGACACATCTACTTTCCGGTATTTTTCCAGAGCCTCAATCAGTTCTGAAGAATTGTACCCAATCTGCTCACACTGGGCAGCCAATGCAGCGGGCAGGGGACTTTTGCACCCATCCAGATACTCCGGTTCCTTTCCCATGAAAATCACATGCCCTCCGGCCTCCCTGAATGCTCTTAGCCGCTCGTATGTGTTTCTCCTTAAAGTGGTACAGGCCGGAACAATCACTGTCCGGTACTCCATTTCTCCCATAACAAACCCGTCCCCTTCCTGGGCCTGTCCCTCCTCTGCCAGGACAGCTTCTGATATGAAGTCAAAATCCAGGAGTCCGTACAGCAGCCACTGAATAATATTTTCAAAGTTTGTTTCCAGCATTTGTCTTACAGCGGCAGTCTGGCTAACGCATCCCCAGTATAACCAGTAAGATTCAACAGGATGGATGACAGCAATATCCACAGAGGGTTTTCCCCTGGTCAGTACGGTATTCAGCCTTGCAAAGTGATCCTCTATTGTGCTGTATTCCTTATACCAGGGTGACTGATACCCAATACTGGCCGGATAATCTCTTTTTGCCTCTCCCTCCATAGAAGCCCATGTAAGATGGGGGACTCTGACAGTTACTCCCAAAGCTGCCTGCCAGTCCCCGGCAAGCTTATGGTTCCTAAAATCAAAGTCCCATCCTGTCACCCCATATATTTCGCTTGTACATCCCTCCCGCCCCATCTGGCGGGCAATGCTCTGGGCCTGTTTTGCTGTAGAAAACTCCCTCCTGTCACAGAGCATATCAATTCCCGGCAGTGTAAAGGCTTTCAGGGGCCTCATCACCTCGCCTGCAGCCACTGTCTGTGAGTACAGGGTCCATTCATTCATCATATGTCCTGTCAGCGCCAGATTGTGACCCTCACACCAGGCTCCCACCTGATCTCCAAAAGCCTCTGAAAAGCGTTCGCACACATGCCTGTGATATAGGTATCTTATTTGGGAGACCTCCCCCTTCCCCCTCTCCCAGATAAGCTCTGGCAGATGTGCCAGTACAGATACTCCATACTTTCCTTTAAAAGAGGACTCAAAGTCATCGGTAAAGGGCAGTACCACTGGTTTCTCTTCGAAAGGGCCAAAAAGAATTTCTTTATGGCCCGTCTGAGGTTCGTCCGTAAATATGGCAGGGATTGTTTTCCCAAAGTCTTTTCCCAGGCGGGCGGCATACTTTTCGTGGGTAAGCCTGATAAACTCTCCTATGGCCTCTTTGTCCATAGTATTTACATATGCCTGGTTGTTAAACCAGGGGGTATCCCCCGATACTTCCAGCCATGCTGACCAAACAGACCTACGGGTTACATTCTTGTCTGATAAAGCTTTTATATGGCTGTCCCCGTGCACGCTGCCGCACTCTTCCCCGCTGATCCTTGTGTATCTTTTCAAATACCCTTCCTTATCCAGGATAACTTCATAATGGCCCAAAAGAGTTCTCTCACTGCTTCTGACAGCCTTGGCGGCTGCCATATAACCTTCCTCTGCCTCCTGGCAAAACCCATATGGCTCCCATACAAGGAACCGGGAACGGAATTTACTGTTCTTGGTGACGCCCCCTCCGGCAGTGCCGGAAGGCCATCTGTCCTCATCATAGAGCCAGCAAAGCAGGCCTTCCTCTTTCATCTTCTCATGGCACTTTATTACATTCTGAAAAAAATCCTCTCCCAGGTAGGGGGTATCCAGCCCTATCCGGCAGTGGATATGCGCCCCTCCCATTCCCATTTCTTTAAATACAGGAACCTGCTCGATTAACTGCTCTGTTTTGAGCCTGCAGTTCCAGGCCCAAAACGGAGCTCCCCTATATGGGGCAGGAGGGTCTTTAAATACATCTTCCCTCAATTCTTCATGTGATTCTTTGTAAAGCATAGTTATTTTACCTGTTCAAACTTCGTCTGCATTGCCGTTGTCACATCTTCTGCGCTGGCATCCCCTGCAATTACTTCCTGGAACTTCGCAGTCATCTCATCACTCACGCCATTGGGCCATGCATTATTGAGGTTATAAATTGTAGACAGTCCGTCATATCTTGCGAAATACTCCTGGATTAACTCCCGGTTGTCAGAAAGGTTATTATGCGCAGGGATATTATCATTGGTCTTTGCCCATTCCTCAAAAAGAGGGGTTCCTTCTGTAAACCAATAACTCATTACAGCCTTAACCGCATCCTCATGCCCCTCGTTTGCACCTCCAAAAATACCTTCTGCAGGAGTCAGGTTGTAGACCATATCCTCGCCCTCCTCATTGGAAGGAAGCATGAACAATCCTCTTTCAAACTCTGCCGCCCCCTCTGCCATCAAGGCTTCCCAGCCAAAGCTTCCGTCAAAAGTCATAGCGGCACGGCCGTCAATAAACGCCTGTCTGGCCTGATCATGGGAAAGTCCCAGTGTATCTTCCATAACATACCCGTTATCATACAGATATTTATACTTTTCCACGGCCTCCACCCAGCAGGCATCCGTAAACTTTGTTTCTCCCGTATATAACTGGTCGTCAAACTCAGGGTTATCCGCATATATGGCAGAAGCCCCTGTCATGTATATGCCAAACTGAATCACATAGGCATCCTTATCCCCCATGACTATAGGCGTGATTCCAGCACTCTTCAGTTTTTCACAGCAGTCAATAAACTCTTCCCAATTCATCGGAGCCTCTGAGATCCCTGCCTCCTCGAACATAGACTCATTGTACCAGGTAGTCAAAAAGCTGGAACCCAGCGGCACTGCGTAATTTTTGTCATCAAATGTAAAAGAGTCCACCATATCTTCCCTAAAATCCCCAATACACTCCAGATCGCTTAAATCCAGGCAATACCCTGCTTCAATCAATGGCTCTGCCTGTTTGTCAGGCCACCATTCAAACAAGTCAGGGCCCTCCCCGCTGGCAAACTTCATCTGAATGGTAGACTTATAATTATCACTGGGAAGCTCCTCAACTTCTATGTCTATGTTTGGAAACTGCTCGTGAACCAGTTCAGGCAAAGTCTCATTATAAAACTCATTCTCACCGCCTGTAATAAACATAAAATTCAAAGTCACATCTTTCCCATCGTATGTGAAACGTGAGTCTGTGCTTTCTGCCTGCCCAGAGCTGCCAGAATCGCTGCTTTTTTCTGAGCTGCCTCCTGAGCATCCTGTCAGTATCATAGACCCTATCATGCTGAATATCAGCAGTCCGCTTACAATTTTCTTCCTCATTTTCTTTCTCCCTTCTTTTGCTTAAATTTCCGGAAATTTCTCAGTAATCTGCAGTACTTCTAACTTCGGAAGCCTTTCATTCCCTTGGATACAATATAGCATCGCCCAAGTAACTTTTTATTTTATTATCAGTCACTTTTCATGGCACTGTAAGCCGATGCCGAAAACGCTCTCCGCTGTCCTGTAAAATAACTGTTCCTCCCACTCAGGGTAATCTTCCAGTATTCTTCTGTATTTTGCCAGCTCTGTAGGGAGCTGGAGGGGGGAATCTGAGGAAAACATCACTCTTTCGGGCCCTAAGGCCAACAGGGCGCTTAAGGTTTCCCCGATTCCACATCCACTGGGTTCAATATATACCTGGCTGAATTGTTCTGCCAGCCTGATTGCCTGCGAAGCAAAAAAGCCATTTCCAAGATGGGCGATAACCAGTTTCACATCCGGAAACTTCCTGGCCGCCTTCCACAATTTTGCAGGGTCTGAAAAAGGAACCCCGTATCCTGTATGTACCATAACAGGCACGCCAAGTTTTCTGGCATTTTCGAATACAAACAGCCCATCCTTTGACTCCGGGTCCACGGCATGTCCTACAGGCGTCAGCTTTATCCCCACAAAGTGGAGTTCTTCTATACACCGTGCTGCCTCCACAGCATATTCCTGATGTCTGAAATGGGGGTTTATAGACGCCATCCCCCAGTAGTTTTTATTTCTTTCACAAAACTTTGCTATCCTGTCGTGGTATCTTCTTGTGTCCTCAACATATGGCCTGCCTATAAATGGCTGTATAATTCCACCTGTTATTCCATATTTGTGGTTTGCCTCCAGCAGTTCATATTCTGAATGGCTGCAGTCAAATATCACGTCATCTCCCAGATGGCAATGGGCATCCAATATCATAATCCATTTCCTTCTTTCCTGTTATCTTGGGAACATTTGAAATTTCCCTCATATAATTCTCTTACTTATCTCGGTACAATTTTCTATATTCCTGGGGAGTTTTCCCTGTCTCTCTTTTGAAAACCTTGAAGAAATACTTAGGGTTCACATACCCAATCTCGCTTGAAATAAACTCAATTGAAAATTCTGTCTCTGACAGCATTCTTTTTGCCTGCCCTACACGGATTTCAGTCAGGTATTCATTGAAGGCCACCCCTTTTTCCTTTAAGGCGCCCCGCACTGCCGCCTGGCTCACAAAAAGACTTTCTGCAGCCGTCTGTACAGTTATCTTCTTTCTATAATTTCTCTGCATAAAATCTATGATCTGCCCGAACATATCATTTTTTGCAGCTTTATTTCCTGTCACAGACTGTAAAATAAGCAATATATAACCCGAAATTTCCTGCTGCATCTTTCTGAGGTTCATCTCAAAAATATACCGCGTGTCAAAATATCTCATTATATCATCTGATTCTACTCCCTTTGACGATGCGTAATCATTTATCTGCCGTATCATATAATCCACGGTTTTTTTAATATCCCCCAAGGTAAAGATTGAAATATCTATGCTCTGGAAAAAGCTTTCCATTATTATGCTGCATTGGGATATATCATATTTCATCCTCCTAACCCAGTCGTCCATACATTCTTTGGAGTAAATAAGCCTGTATTCCCGGTCCTGTGCATCCTCTTCTATGATTCTGCTTTTCTCCCCGGCCATAATCCCCCTGAGCAGCCTGTCGTTGTTCTTCTGCACATCCTTAAGCCTGGAAAAATGTTCAACAGGCCCCCCTATGACACAGAAAATACTTCCCACATTTTCCCTGTCATATAGCTCTTTTATTTTTTCGCATACCCTCTTCGCCCTTAACAGTAAATACTGCTCCCTGTCCTCCTCCATATAAAGCAGGACAAAAAATTGCCGCTTTGATAGCGTATTCTGTACCACCGCCCACTGGATGCTCCCCTTAATTTCACCGCAGGCAGTAAATGCTAATTCATATGCTTTCCTCGACTTCGCATTCACAGTAACCATAACCATGTGCAGGGCAGGCCCGAATCCCCCCTGTTCCCCGGACGGGACTTCCTCTTCAGCGCCCAGTATAATTCTCTGAAGATTCTTAGTCCTGTCCTCTTCCTCCATCCAGATTATCTTTTTCTCTGCGTCTATAAGCTGCCGCCGCTTTTCTATTTCTTCCGCTGCTTTTTTTAGCTGCCCGGCTATCTCCTCCGCCGAAAATGGCTTCAGGACATATCCGATTACGCGGCTCTCAATGGCCTTGTGCATATATTCAAAATCTTTAAAACTGCTGATCACAATGACCGGCTGCTGCAAGTTTTCTTCCCTTAATTGTTCCAGGAATTTCACGCCGTCCATTTTATTCATCTTCATATCAGTGATAATAAAATCCGGAGATTTTTCTCTGATTAACTCCAGTCCTTTTATGCCGTTGGAGGCCTCGCCCACACATTGATATTGAGCTCCCCCTGCTTCCCATATCTTCTTAACGATCCCCTTTCTGATAATCACCTCATCATCAATCACTATATACGTATAGATCCCGATTATCCTCACCTCCCAGCGTGTATTTCAAAGGCAGCCTGATTTCCACAAGAACGCCTCCGCCCTCTATATTTGCAATATCCAGTCCATATTTATCTGAATATACAAGCTGTATCCTTCTCTGAATATTTTCAAGGCCTATGCTATGCCCTTGCTTCAGTCCCGTGTCAGGCTTCTCGTCAAGATGCCTCGTTACTCCAGAAATCCTCTGCCTGAGAGCCTGCAGGTTTTCTACCGGAATATTCTCCCCTCCATTTTCGATCTGAACCAATAATCCCTGCCCTTCTTTTACTGCACGTATGACAATATACCATCCATTCTCAATATCAATCATCCCATGTTCAATCGCGTTTTCCACAATGGGCTGCAGCATAAACTTAAGAACAGCACATCTTCTCAAGGCGTCTGGTATCTCTTCTATCACCTGGATTTCATTTCCAAACCGGATCTCCTGGATTTCCGTATATCTTCTTATATTTTCTATTTCTGCTTCCAGTGTCTCTTCTGTTTTCTCAAAGTCCATACTGTAATGCAGCATATCGCCAAGAGACTTAGACATGAGGGCTATCCGTTGATCCCCTTCCATATCTGCAAGGCAGTTTATGTTTTCCAGGGTATTAAACAAAAAATGGGAATTAATCTGGGACATCAGCCCATTCAGCTTTTCCTTCAGAAGATGGATCTGGCTGATATAGCGCTCCTGTATCAGTTCATGGATCTGGCTGATCATCCGGTCAAACTCTTTATACAGTATCCCGATTTCATCCTTCCGCCCTTTATACACACTGTCAACACGCATCTCATTCTCCGGCACCCTAAGCATGGTTACTGAAAGCCTCACAATGGGTTCGATAAAATGCTTCTCAATCACAACTGCAGACAATGTAATAAATACAATACAGCCTGCAATAATCAATATAAAGTTTCTTGTGTTTTCCCTATAGAGTACGCCGAGTTCTTCCACATCATATCTTGATATTATTTTCCATCCGTTTATCCCAAGGCTCCGGAATATATACCCTCCGCTGCCAGTCTCTATAAAACCTTCGGACTGCTCCTGTACCTTACTTAACTCACTGCTGTCAAGGTCTATCTTCCCAGCAATCTCATATATACGTTCTCCTCCTTCACCGAGTATTGCAGCAGCGTCATCTAATATGGCGTCATCCATCTCTTCTATAAATTCCGTATTGCACACCACTGCAATATAAGAAATCTTATTTCCAGCTTCATCTGATACAGGCCTGACCTCTATAAAATATTTTTCTTTGCCCGCGTCATCATAAGGCTGCCAGAACATCATGGCCTGATAGATATTTTCCAACGTGATTTCTCTATACCACTGGCTGTCTTTATAATTATTTTCCAGGTAAAAATCCTTTGACTTTGTATAAGAGTAAGTGTATCCGCTTCTGTTAAACAGATAGACTCCCTCCACGTATTTATTGTTGCGGATAAGATTACTGCAGATGTAAATAAATTTCCTGTAGTTTTTAAGTCTGTCAATGGCAGATAAAGAAGAATTTTCTTCCTCCTGGACGGACATGGAGCGGATAAAATATTCACTCTCATACTGGCTGAAGATCAGCGAAGTCACAAGATCATCTATTTCCTTAAATACAGTATCCGCCTGGTATACAGCCTTATCTATCTCACCAGATGCAATGGTTTTGGTCTGTTCATTATAAAATTCATAAGAGCTTTTTAAATGAAGTGCAAAAAGAATTAGAACTGGTATAATAGACACACACAAAAGTCCGAAAGTAAACTTCTTCTTTAAACTATTGTTCATTTGAAACCTCCGAGTATTCTACCCCTTTACAGCGCCCACTGTCAGTCCTCCGACAAACTGCTTCTGCAAAAATGCATATATAACTAATATTGGCAGCGCACTTAAAAAACATGCAGCAAAAAGTGTCGTCCACTGTGTAGGCTTCTGCATATCACCTAAAAATGAAAGCATAACTAAGGGCAGAGTCTTTTTCGTGGAGGATGACAAAAAAAGCATAGATAAAAAGAAATCATTCCATATAGGCACTCCCTGAGTGATGATAATTGACGCAAGCACAGGTTTTGTCAGAGGCACCACTACCTTGCAGAATGTCCCCACCCTGCTTGCGCCATCGATCCTTGCCGCCTCCTCCAGTGCAAGGGGCACGCCTGACTTCACAAAATTAGTATAGACGAAAATAGAAAAAGGGATGGATATTGTAACATACATCACAATAGGCGCCATATAGCTGTTATTAATTTTTAAAGAACGCATAATGCTGTAAATGGGGATGATTGACATCTGGGCCGATATCATCATGCCGGCCAAAAAGAAAACCTGCAGAAATCCCCCTATCTTTGTTTTTAGCCTGGCCAGGGCATATCCAGCCAGGGACGCTGTTACAAGCAAGATTGCCACACTTGAAAATGTAGTAATTATACTGTTCTTAAGGGAGCGGAAATAGTGCATATCCTCAAATGCCTCTTTATAACTCTCCAAAGAAAACTCATTAAACAACTGCAGGAAGGATGTGCCATTGTCGGGTGAACGAAAAGACCCGGACAGTGCAATTAAAAGCGGGGAAAGCATAAGGACAAAAAACAGAATAATAAGTATGCTCCACACAATTTCCTTTTTTGTTGATTTTTTCATTATGCCTCCACCTCCCTTTTCTTAAAGAAATATAGTACCACGCAGGAAACTACAAGTATAAGTACAAAGGCCGATGCCGCGAGCGCCTCGGCAGTCCCATATTGATACTCTACAAAGGCCAGCTTATACACGCTGTACATCAAAGTACTTGATGAATTGCCCGGGCCGCCCCCTGTCAGAGTAAACACATAATCGAAAGACTTGAATCCATTGATCAGTCCCAGCATTACATTAATGGCAATAGTATTGGCGAGCATCGGTATTTTTACCTTGAACATCTCCTGATACCATTTACAGCCGTCTATTTTGGCTGACTCAATTACTTCGTCCGGCAGATTCTGCAGTCCCGCCAAATAAATCAGCGTCATTGTCCCACAGGTCTTCCATTGCTCTACAAAAGCACATGCAATTAGCGCCGTGCCTGTGCCGCCCAGGAGATTCGGGGCAGACTCGCCTGCCCCAAAGACGTCGAACACGCTATAAATCATCCCATAATAAGGCGCATATACATAACTCCATATAAATGCCACTACGACCGTACTAAATAATGCAGGTATGTAAAATGTAGTCCTGAACGCCCCCTTAAGCCGCATTTTCATATTGAGTATAAAGGCCAGCACCAGGGCGAGGACATTCCCGAATATCACAGTAAAAAGTGTATAGATACCCGTATTTTTCAGTGCATTTAAAAGCGTACCATCTCTCATCAAAAACTGGAAGTTGTCCAATCCTACAAATTTATAGTCCCCCACTCCTGACCAGTCTGTAAACCCATAATAAAATGACATTAATACAGGTGAAACCCAGAATACTACATACAGCAGAAGAGCTGGGAGAATAAAATAATATAGGCTTCTGTTTACTTTACTTTTCACTTCTTTCCCCTTTCTTTTAGACAGTTTGATAAACATGATTTTGTACCTGGACATGGCGCCCTTAGATATACTTTTTGAACTGCTAGTATCCAACAAGGCATATCCTTTTTGGTATAGCGCCTTGCATACTGAGGGTAACATAGGGAAAGTAACTTTTTGTTTTTGGGGACAGTAACTTTTATTAAGGGACTCTTCGAATGCAGCCTTATGGATACACGCAAAAAACCTCCCGGTACCAAAGTCCCCGGAGGTTTATAAAATATTCTTAAATTATATATTTCACCCCTATCTCATAGAAATAATAGAGCATCTTCCCTCTAAATTATCTGAGAAAGTAGCACTGAAAACCACATGATGCTTATCCACCCAGGAATAACGTTTAGAAGTGGATGTCTTTCCTGCAAGAATACCCGCTTCTCCTCCAACCTTTTCTACCATTTCCTCATAAGTAAAAGAAGTTCCACTCTCGAGGGCTTCCTCAATATCATAGTAGCAGGATAAATCGACCTTATCATTTGCGTATGCCTCTTTCTTAAAGTTTAATCCAAGCGTCATATCGCCGGCAGTCATATTTGCTACAATAGATGTTTCATCCTCAAATTTCCATTTGTACTCTTCTTTATATTCATTTTTCTCTGCTTCGAATCCAATAATCCCATTGATTTCTTCTATTGTATTAGAAGTTTCTATGGATTCAAAATATTTCTCCGCTTCATGATTAGGTTCTGCCTCTGCAGCAGCCTCCTGCGCCTGCTTGTTTTGCTGATCCGCCTTCTCACTCTTCCCACAGCCTGCAAGTGAAGAAGTAAATAAAACTGCCGCCAAAGTAACCAAAATAATTTTTCTCTTTTTCATTTGTAACCCCTCCGTCTCAATTTAATTTATCTTTTTTACATATTATACCACCTTTATATACCATTCATAATAAAAATTAACATAGCCTTAACAATGTATAGGACAAAGAATGTGCCTCCGGCGCATAGTATATCACAGAGGTGTTTGGCCGCCAATATAGCAGAAAGCATCTGTTTTTACTATTATGTTTCATGTTCCCGTAACCTGTCTACAATACTCTTCCTTGAGACAGCTTTATATACTAAAATTGGAATAGACACACCCAGCAAAGCTAAAACTGGTACAGCAATAAGAATCATCGTAACCGTCATTTTCCGTTTGAAAAACCAATACAGACTTTCCACAACCGGAAGCAGTCCAAAATAAATACCAAAATTTAAAATTAATGCCAGGATAATGGTGCTCCCGCCAATCAGTATCCCTTCCATGATCAACATTTTTTTCATCTGCTTCCCCGTCATGCCGATACTCTGCAGCATTGCCAGTTCCCGCTTTCTGGATACGATGCTGGTCACCTCCCCATTGGCAAAATTCAAAATACCTACCAGGCCGATGAGAAGACTCATGCTGCCCCCCACGACCCAGATCATTGTCTGAATCTGCTGGAAATTAGAAGCATACCCCGCTTTTGACTCATACTGCATATCTGTCTCCACATTTTCAGTGTAATTTTTCAAAAACTGTTCCGCATCTGCCTGGGATTCTTCCGTGAAATCTGCCATATAGATCATCTTTCCGGCATTTTTGCCCGCCAATGACTGTATCCCTTCTGCTGACATGGCAAACATAGGGTTCCCATACCTGCGAAGTGTCATATTTCCTGGCATTACTGCAACTGCCGCTACGGTATAGGTTTTCTCTGTCTTCCCATGCAATGTCACTTCTGTGCCCTCCTCATTCCAGGTGTAATCGTCTGAATAGGTCAGCTTAACCTGTTCCCCTGGATGGAAAAGAATATTTTCTGTCCTGGGTCTTCCGTAGTCATCCTCCTGGATTACATGGATGATACTGTCTGGGTTTTTCCAATCCTCCAGATGTCCCTCCACCTCTTCCAGATAGGTAAACGGAAAATCATCCAGCCCAAACAAATTTGGATATTCACTCACGGCTGCATCGTCTGGAAGAGCCAGGATACTCGGATCCAGATGCTCCCGCGAATAACCTGCGCGCTGCTTAATCCACTGCTCCTTTGTCACATCCATTTCCAGGTATTCTCTTGCATAGTACACATACCCTCCGTCTTCCATGCCCGGCTGGGCATTTAGATTTTCCACAAGAGAATCTGAGACATCCCCGCCGCCGGAATAGTTAAAATAATCCACAGTACCCACCAGAAAATCAGAGAGCACAAACTTATCCAGAAAACCATCCATATTGAAACCCACAGAAAATATATACACTCCGTTCAGGATCGTCAGGCTCAACGATAGTGACAACACGACCAATACAGTCTTTAGTTTGTTCCGCATCAGACTTCCCATGGCCATCTGGTAAATACGGCTTCTCTTCTTACTCTTCCGTTTCTTCTTGCTCCTTTTCTGGCTCTGCTCTGTATAGCGCACCGCCTCAATAGGAGAAACTTTTCCTGCCTTCCAAGCGGGAATCAGGCAGCTAATCAGCACTGTCACCAATGCAAAGAGTGCCGAACCCACAAAAATTAAAGGATTTGCCGTATAAAACACTTCCACATCATCAAAATTGCGTATCATAACCGGAGCCAAAAGATTTCCCACGGCATATCCTGCCAGAAGTCCCACTGGGATCCCGATACCCGACAAGAGCGCCGCCTGCCAGAAGAGCATCCTGCGGATCTGCCCCCTGGTAGTCCCGATGGTTTTCAAAAGTCCATAAAACCGTACATCTCCCGCCACACTGATCTGAAATACATTATAAATAATCAAATAACCTGCCAGGATGATGGATACCAGCGCAAGAATCATAATAAACCGGTCCTGGATATCGCCGGTGTCACTTCTCGTCGAGGTATACGCCCAGTTCACTCCAGTGCTTAGATAATTGCCTGCATCCGCATCTAAGGTCGTATAGCCATGATTTTCTGCTACCTGATCCAAATTTTCTTCAATCTTTTTACTATCTTTAAACATTACGTCCAGAAACCAACTTCCAATGCCACTGTAATAAATATCTTCACGTGGTACTTTTTCCATCTTCTCCAGAACATATTCCTCTGACAACCACATCATATGCGCCTGGGCAGCCTGGTCTGCTTCCCAGAATCCACACAATGTAAAGGTATCTGTCACTGTTTCCTTTCCGAGAGGGTAGGTAACTGTCACTTCTGCCCCCAGCTCCTTTGGCACGCCCAGCTCCTCCAGAACTGCTGTATCTACAGCTGCTTCCTTTTCTTTCTCAGGCATTCTGCCAGTAGTGGGCTGGCTCCATCCAAATTTTGCATAATTTTCGTCCGCATACCGAATTTCCAGCCAGATTTTATCAAACGGTGCTTCTTCCGGCTTGGCAAATAAAAATGTAGTCCCATATTCCCGGATCAATGGATCGTCCTTCAGCTCATTCACTTGTTCCCTTGTCAGTTCTTTAAACCCACCATGGGAATATCCTCCGACCTGCCGCATACTCTGCTGCTCTACAGAATAATTCATGGTCTCCGCCACAGTAAATAATGCAGTAAATAACAGGGAAGTCAATATAATTGCCAGTACTGCCACAAGATTTCTCGTCTTGCCGGCGCGGAGGCTGCGAAATGCAAGACGGCGGACTGTGCGTCTGTTTGCTACCTTCATTCTGCCACACCCTTTCTACCGCTGTCTCCTGCCCTGCCTGTAGTCTGCCCGCTGGCCTGCCTGCCGTTTACAATCTTCCCATCTTCAATATGAACGATTTCATCAGCCATCTGTGCGATTTCTTCATTATGTGTGATCATCACGATGGTCTGTTCAAACTGACGGCCCGTTACTTTTAAAAGTCCCATCACATCCAGACTCGTACGCGAATCCAGGTTTCCAGTAGGTTCATCTGCTAACAGAATGGCTGGCTTTGCGGCCAGGGCACGGGCGATGGCCACCCTCTGCTGCTGACCTCCGGACAAATTATTGGGCAGGCTCTCCACCTTATCCTCCAACCCAAGAGTCTGAATAATCCGTTTCACATATCGCTTATCCGGCCTATTTCCATCCAGCTCAATGGGAAGCACAATATTCTCATATACATTCAGTACTGGAACAAGATTATAATTTTGAAAGACAAATCCAATCTTACGCCTTCGGAATATAGTCAGCGCCTCTTCTTTGAGTCCAAATATTCTTTCCCCGCCTACAATCACCTCTCCTGAGGTGGGGCGGTCCAGTCCCCCGAGCATATGCAGCAGCGTGGATTTCCCACTGCCGGACGTACCCACAATGGCGGTGAATGCGCCTGCCTCTACTGACAAATTTACACCGTCCAGCGCCCTCACCATAGTCTCCCCGGCCCCATAATATTTCTTTAGCTCTCGTGTTTCCAGAATTGCCATAGCCTTAACCCCTTTCTGTCCCTACGCTTAAACTGTTTCTGTCTGATTACACTATAACAGAACAATCTTTCATGGTGCTTTCTGAAAACTAACAGATCTGAAAGTTTTGGCTTCACGGCTGTTAAAATAATGCTATATTTATTTCTGCAAATACACATCTTTTTTAGGGAGAAACACAGAGAATGTAGTCTCAATTCCAGGCATACTTTCCACCTTTACATATCCCCCCTCCTCCTGAATAATCTGGCTGGTCAGGTATAGTCCGATACCGACACCCTCCTTTTCCAAAACCTGCCTCCCGCGATAGAATCTCTGAAATACTTTCCCCAGCTCATCCTCCAAAATCCCAGGCCCATGATCCGTAATCTGGATGCGGTAAAACAATTCATAAGGTGTCGCGGACACAGTCACCTCATCCCCTGGCTCTGTATATTTTACTGCATTATCCAAGATATTATAAAGGGCCTCCTGGGTCCATTTCCCGTCGCAGACCACGTCCCCCTTTTCTTTAGTTCCCTGGTGATTTGCACAGTGAATCTTTATTTTTCGTTCTTCCGCCTTTTTCCGAATTTGTTCCACGGCCTGTTCAATTAATATAAACACATCCTGCCTTTTCGGGTGCAGTGTCACGATTCCATTTTCCAGGCGGGAGGCCTTAATCAGAGCCTCAATCAAGAACTGAAGCTTTCCGGCCTGCCCCTGTATCTGGCTGACACAATTTCTCTCCTCCCGGGGCAATTCCTTTTCCAGAAGAAGCTGTGTATACAGCGATATATTTGCAAGGGGCGTCTTTGTCTGATGCGAAATATCCGAAATAAGCGTTTTAATGCTGCCCTTGTCCTGCTCCATTTTTCGGATGATTGTTTCTGACTTCTTTAAATATTGCGCCATGCGCGTCTCAATAGCAGATATTCTTGTCTCATCATAGCGTTTCTCCCGAAACGTACCTTCCACCGCTTCATCCAACATCTTCTGCAGTGAACTCAAAATCCCCCGCATTCTTCTGTACTGCCATCCCCAGAAAAGACCAATTCCTGCTGCCAGTCCTATACAGGTCAGTATGATCCCTGCCTCTATGCCCATCTACTTCACCACCCAGGTGTAACCCACACCATACACATTTTTTATATACTCCGGGGACGAGGAGTCATCCTCCAGCTTTTCCCTCAGCCGTTTTACTGCAACAGGAAGTGCATTATCATCTACAAATTCTCCGCCTTCCGTCCAGATTGCATCTAAAATACGTTCTTTAGGCACTGTATTTCCCCGGTTCTCCACCAAAATTTTCAGCAATTTCTGCTCTGTCCGGCTCAAAAAAAGAGGCTGTCCGTTCTTTGTATATTCCATACTGGAGAAAGCAAAACAAAATGGGCCAAGTATCAACTCCCCCGCATCTCCCAATCTGGCTCTCTCCCCTTTTTTAATCTTCCTCAACTGGGTATTCACCCTGGCCCGCAAAACCATCAGACTGAAAGGTTTTGTAATGTAGTCGTCAGCTCCAGATTCCAATCCAGTTACAATATCCACTTCCAGGTCATTTGCCGTCAGAATAATCACCGGCAGATCCATCGCCTTCCGGATCTTCTGTAAAAGCGTAAGGCCGTTTCCATCGGGCAGGTTCAGATCCAAAATCACGAGATCTATTCCCCCTGCATTCCTGCCAAAAACTGCCCCTTCCGCCTGTGCCAGGCTCTCTGCCTGAAATACCCCATGTTCTCCGTCCTGCAAAGCAAGCCGGATTCCATCGCTGAGCGCCTTGTCGTCTTCTACAACCAGTATATGATACATCCCAAACTCCTCCATGCAGCCCTTTAGCCTCAACCTTACCTGTCAGTTACTATTTCCCCCAGCACCTTTTTAAAGCCATCTATCAGACAGACTGGCCAGTCAAAGACCCCGATGCAAGCATACGGGGCATCAAACTAGCAGCATCTTCCGAATCCTGTATAATAGTCGCAAAACAATAAATATGCCCATTTTTTCAAGAAACCCTACGAACCATCCGTTTACATTTTCCCCATCTGCCAAACCCGTACCCGTTTTGCCGTAAAGCCTCCCGGATGAAGTATCAGACAGATATAGGGCATTTTTGACAGCCTGAATATTCTGTTCATCAAACCCCCACTTATTCTCAAGCAGTTCAGATAAAAGTATTACCTGCTCTACAGGGGAGATCTTCAGGGAAGATTCTGCCCAATAGTCGTGGATCCCCGCTGTCAGGTCACAGTTCCCATAGGAAATCTACTGGTAATAAGCATGCAGCGAGGGAAGTCCTGTCTGGCTGTCGAGATTTTGAAAATACCAGTTTACAGAGTTCTGCATAGCAAAAGAAAAAGTTTGGTCTTTGTTCCACGAATCAAAGGAATACTATGTGCCGTCCCAGGACTGGCCAGAGGAATCGGGAGAAATAACGCCTTCCTCCAGAGCAAACAGACCACTGTATATTTTATAACCAGAGTCCGGCAATACCCGTTTTATACTTAAATCTTCATTATATATATGATATCTGCCCGCCACCATATCGTACAAAACGAAGGAACCCTTATTTCCCTGTCCTTTTGCATGACATGAAAGGCATGCCAGACAAAGGGGTTAAACCAATAAAGTATCTGGAAGATACAGCTTAGATAGTTTAAAATGACATCCTTATTTTTATAATGCTGCAGCTCATGAAGGAAAATAAAACGGATATCATGTTCCTCCAATAGAATATCCATATCCTGCGGAATAATGACTGTCGGACGAATGAGACCGTAAGATACAGGACTAGGCACATTACAGGAAGCATACAGGGCAACCCTGCGCTCAATCTTCAGTTCCTCCATACAGGCAGCAAAATGTCTGTATAAATCTTGCTCATTTTCAGCCGTAATTAAATAAGAGGCTTTTTTAATCTTATAAACCGTATAAACATTATAGATAAAATATACGATTGTCACAGCACATCCCAACATCCATATCACTTGAAAAACAGTGCCGGATACATACCCGGCAGAATGGC
This sequence comes from Luxibacter massiliensis, assembly GCF_900604355.1. Taxonomy (NCBI): domain Bacteria; kingdom Bacillati; phylum Bacillota; class Clostridia; order Lachnospirales; family Lachnospiraceae; genus Luxibacter; species Luxibacter massiliensis. Next base: position 3,506,252 of record NZ_UWOE01000001.1, read on the forward strand.
CTGCGCCCGGCGCAAAATCAGACAGTCCCAATCCAGTAAGTTGGGCGGCATCAAGAGGATCATAAGCTGATACATTTATAATACCCCCAGATTTGTGGTTAAAAACATTTTGTAATTTTAATAGAAACGGGTTCGGACTAAAAAAACTGGCTGGTACAAATGGAAAAAACAGTACTAAAATAAAAATATACCATATATGATACTGGCTGCTTAGAGTCATATGTTTTTTTAAAATTCTTTTCAACAACAATATAATGGCTAAAAGAATACTGACGGTTAGATTACATGACAGAAAATGTCCTGAAAATGTCAAGCTTTATCACCTCGTTTTAATTTTGAATGGATCAGCTCATACATTTTTTCCAGATCAGCATTAGACAATTGAGAACTCGACAGTAATGAAGATAGCAGGGTCTCTGCCTTTCCATTATAAAAGCGGTCTAAAAATAAATGGTTTTCCTGGGACAGATATTTTTTCTGTGAAATGATGGGATAATAATAATACATACGTCCTCTTTGTTCATAAGAAATAACATGTTTAGCCGTAAGCCGGGATAATAATGTATGAATCGTCTTATTGCTCCAATTATGCACTTTGGGGACCTTTTCACAGACTTCATTGGTACTGATAGGCGAATCGGCCCATATGATTTTCATAATTTCATATTCCGCTTCTGAAATCTGAGGTAGTTTTTCCATATGTATCACTCCTTAATACTACTAATGTAATAATTATAGGTTGTGAGTATGAAAAGGTCAATAAAATTATTGCCAAACAACATACACATATCTATACCCATAGGGCACCCCTTAATGCATGTCCTTCGGACGGGCGGACTCCGTCCAGCAAGGTATACCCACAGGGCATCCCTTAATGCATGTCCTTCGGACGGGTGGACTTCGTCCAGCAAGGTATACTTATTAAACTGCTAATGCCCGATAAAGCAAGGGCGGAAAGTTTAAAAAAATTAACCTCTCCGCCCTGTTATTATCCTATAATATCATATCTAAAATTTACATTTACAGACTTTTCATCTTTTACATATCCTTCTTGTTCTGTATTATGGTTCCATATCATCACTCAAATGTCACTTTATCCCGGATAAGCCACTCCCAGGGAGAAATACTCTCTGCGTATCTTGCTGCCCATTCTTCTATTTCGTCAGTCTGCCCTGAATATAGTTCTATGATTTCTTGAGATTCCTTGGAGAACGTATATGCTTCATCATAATACACTGCTTTTGTAGTCTCTTGAAATGTTGTATAATCTGCCTCATCCATCTCTTCCTCTTCAAGCCAGTTTACACATATATCACCCAGCAGATACCGTAACTCATCTTTCTTATTCACTGGTTTTTCATCTTCTTCAAAGCTCTTTATTCCCGCTGCCTCTTTGTTTCTCTCTTTCCAGGACTCCCAGCCTATTGACAAATCATCGCCTGTTGCATAACATAGCGCAAGTACCGTATTAAACTCATTAGGCATCCACGTTGCTCCCGCGCTGTCCGACCATGTAAATTCTGCCGGGTCGATTCCATATGCTTCCAGATATTCCTTCTGCACCCGTTCTTTCACCGTACTCACAAATGCATCCAACTGTTTATCGGTGATTCCGTACTCGTTTAATTTCTGAGATTCTTCCGTATCAGTTTCTTCTTCCTCAGTCTCAACCGACTCTTCTGCTTTTGCAGAATCCTCCTGCTTTGCATTCTTTTCAGCGGGTGCGGAACAGCCGAACACGAAAAATACCATCACTGCCGCCAGCACAATACTCAATGTTTTTCTCATTTCTCTCCTCCTGTATACAGAAATTTGTTACTGTATCTTATCGTGTACAGTAACTTTTATTATGTATACCATTATACCCCCCCCCCAGGTATTTTAAGTCAAGCTGTAAAGGCCTTGATTTTATAATATATCATCAATGTCTGATATCCCCGGAAATCAACGGTTTCCGGGGATATCTATTTTATCACAATCTATCAATATCCATGTGAGTCCGGACAGATTCCGGACAAATTCCGGACAGAAATTCAGAGGGCAAACACTGCCCTCTGAATTAAAACACATATCTCTCCAGCATGTAGATCGGTATCGTCTCTACCTTCTGCTCCCTGCCTCCTTTGGTATCTCCTTTCAGATACAAAAGCCTGTCTGCTTTTCCACTCTCCAATGCTTTCACCGACGTAGACGCTGTCCCTCTTCCTGCTTTTACCTCTATCAGATACCTTAAATCTGATTTCAGGCTTTGTGCAACAAAATCAATCTCTCCACCTTTATAGGTTGCAAACGCCGGGGTTTCAAATGCAATTTCCGGCGGGAAATCCTGACGTTTTTTTAGGTTAATATATACATAATTCTCATTCAGAGTACCGGACAACACACGAAAATCCGTTCCCGTCAGCCTCAAATAATAATTCGCCACGCCCAGATCCATAAAATAACACCTTCTGGCAGGTTTAAATTCTAAAATATCCATCTCTGTAATCTTGGCACAAAAACCAATAATTCCCGAAAAATAAAGCCAGCTTATCGCCCGGTTGCAAGCCGCCTTAGTAATATTACTAGAATAATCTCTCGTCACGATTTTCTGTAGTTCTTCACTGATACTGTCTTCTGCAAGTCCTTTCTTTTCCCGGTTCAAGATTCGGCAGATCGACAGAAAGATCTGAGCAAATACTCTGCTGTCTAAAATATCAGTAAAATAACGGATAGATTCATTCATAAAGGTATCTATGATCTTAACCAGCTCTCCCTGAGCCTCCTGCACTTCCCCTGTCAGCAGGTATGCCTCTACCACTTTAGGATAGCCGCCTACCTGACAGTAAATGTCAAAAACCTCTTTCAGAGAACTATAGATATCCTTATCACATTCTCCATTTGCCAAACCGCAGTATTCTTCATATAGCGCACTATCATACACTCTTAAAAACTCCTCATAAGAAAGAGTATAGATCGTAATCTTTGTCACGTCACCGCTGGAATATCTGAACTCCGAGTCATATACCCGTCCCAGATAACTGCCCGTCACAATGAAGCGACACTTAAACTGCCTTGTAAATTCCCTAATTCGGTTATAGATTTCTGCTGATTCTTGTATCTCATCAATGATAATCACTGTATCTTCTGTGTCCTGGAAGTCTGGCTCATACAGCCGAAATGCCTCGTGGAGCGGATGTTCCGGTCTTTTTGTTCCCGGTTTCCAGGATAAAGCCTGCTGATAGCACTCCATAAACTGCTTTCCTGACAATTCAAACAAATTGATATAGATTTTATGATGGAAGTATTCATCAGCAAATCGGTTGATAAGGTATGTCTTGCCAACCTGCCTTGCGCCACTAACCTCCAGCGTACTGTGGTTTCCACTTTCTTTCCACTCTATCAAACGTTTGTATACATCTCTTTTCAGATACATGGCCTTCCTCCTCTCTTTCAGTATTCTCATTATAGCAGAACTTTTCCCTCTATACATCATTTAATTTTTCCTTTCTCTCTAACGCGAAAACCCTCCGGCGATCTTGTTCATCTCTTCTGCCTTAGTATCTGGTAATACATGACTATATAGATCCATCGTCATCGCCAGCGTACTGTGTCCTAAAATCGTTTTTAAGATCTGCGGCTGCATTCCTTCTTCAATTGCTCTGGTTGCAAAAGTATGGCGAAATATATGTGGCGTTGTATGTGGAAATTCGCAGCCATCCTTGCGTATCTTTTTTACAATACGGTCAATCTCCCCTTGCACCCGCCACCGGCTTAAAGGTTCTCCATATTCCGTACAGAATAAGAAACGGTCAAATCTCTCGATCTTAAATCCCCAGTAATTCCGCTGTGCTTCAAGATAGTATTCGATATCTTTTGTCAAAGGAATATCCCTCACAGACGTTTCTGTTTTTGGTATATGCTCCCCACGAATGCTGCAAAGTTTTCTCGAACTGATCTTTTCTTTAATAAGTCCATCATAATATTTCTGGTAATTTATATAGGTTCCTAACTTCACCTGATTTCTTTTATACTCCTTCATCCAGGTATCAAACCACCCCTGAACGGTCATTTTATCTTTTGCAATATACAGTCCATGCTCTAGTTTATACTTTAACTCTGTCATCTTTTTTTGTGTATCTGTAATCGTATTTCCATGTACTGTGTATTCTTTATATTCATAATAAATCCGTCCTTCGTATCCTTTACTTCGCTGGCGAATCCCCTTTGGGAGCGTCCGCCCTTGTCTATTAACCGCCATCTTCTTTCTCCTCATATATTTTAAAAAGGGGCAAACGCCCCTTTCTTACTCTGTCTGGCTGTCCAGATAACGTTGGAGTTTATGCAATTTTATCAGAACCCGTTTTCCCACCTTAATCCTGGCCCCTGCATCAATTGCGATTCTGTCTGCTGTTGCCTGGCCACACCCCAACAACTGCGGAAGCCTGTCACGAGGTACACAGATTGTCGATTCTTCCATGCTAAACTTGTTCGTTGCCCTCATTATTCTGCCTCCTCCTTTAATTTCTTCTCAATCATATCCCGCTTCAGATATAAGTACCTAATATGATTTTGGGGTACTCCCTTGATTTTCTCGTGTTATTTCTCTGATCAGATTCTAAGATCCCCGCCTCTTTCAAATACATCACAAGTTGCCGCTTATCACTTAGAGCGATCGAATAATCAAACCGCCTGGTTTCTTTGATAAACCATAAGAAAATGCCTATCGTAACCACAAAAACCGCATAAACCTCGGAGAATCTAGGGATATTGCATACCTGTTGGTTACGGATAACATATGATTTCGTCTTAATATACTGCACGATCTGTTCATAATGCTCCGTAACAAACCGGATAAATTCATCGCTATATGAAACGCCCCGAATCAGACCGCCATAGGTTACTCCGTTTACCATTTTTACATCGCTTATTTTTTTATCCTGCATCGTAATTTCCTCCATCTTTTTGTCTTGACGCGTCATTTATCTTAAGATGTCTGCATGGTACACCAAAAAGGAGAATCTTGCATTTCGCTACAGGAAACGCTCAGATTCTCCATACTATTTTGACATAATCTATATTTTTTGATATAATAATTTTTTCTGTATTTCTTTATACTCTTCTTTTAATCTACCTTTGGCAGATATTTCTCCTAATATCTTCTCAGGGAAAAGCAAAGTTCCAGTCTTATGATTACGAAATAACTCTATGTTGGACCTAATCCAGTGCTTCAATTCCTCATACGCCTCTTTATCATCTTTATTTGGCACTTCCAATTCAGCAAAGACATCTTTCGGCGCTTCTTCTATACTGTCTCCCAACTCCCGATCTACTATTTTCCAAATGGTATCTTTTTTTACCCACCCTTGCTCCAGCAATATTGCCGCCCATTCCTCCGCACTCTCGGCTTCACTTTCCTTGAGGATACTTCTTAATTGATCGCCAAAGAATTCTTTCCATTCCCTGTTACATTGAACTATTATTTTTCGGATCTCTCTATCCTCTACCGCATTGATTTGCATCGCCCGCAAATCATCCTGCAATAATCTTCCGTTCAAATCCTTGTAACAACAATATATCGCCTGCTCAACCTGATACATGGTTCTTTCTATAGAAAGGTCAGGTTTTTTTCTATATTGCTCTTTCATCTCCTGAAATTTATTGTCCCAATTCTTTAGTTTTGTAACCTTTATTTCAGGATTATCCTTCATTGTTACTTCATCAAGAATCTTTTCAATTCTATGGTCAAGCGAACAAATGATATAATCCGGAGATTTTCCTTTTAATTCACTTAATATAGTATTATATCTATTACTATAATCCTCACTTGATTCAAAACATGCATTCCTCAAATATAAGATTATTTCTACATAATATTGAATTTTATCTATTGTCTTTCCCTGCTCAAGACAGATTGGTGTATATATATTATTAATTGTCCGGATTACATTTCCTATTTCCTGGGAAAGATTTATCTTTTTATGACTTAATATAAACTCAAAACACCTTTTAATTACTACAAGCACAGATAAACTACCCGGTAGATTACCGATCTCAATCGCCAGACGATAAATATCTTCTGCAAAATCATCTTCTGTATACAATTCTGTGAAAGCTCTGTTATATCCCTCCCCTTTCCATCTGGAGCATGCAAGATCGTACTCTTTAAACTGCTCCCTAATCCCTTCATAATAATTGGATAGCAAGACTGCCATATTCATATGCGTAAGTTTTTCCCACGCATAAAGGTCTACTGACCTCCCCTCTGGAAAATCTTTTTCCGCTTTCGCCAGGGCCTCCCTAATATGATTCAACGTTTCAAATTCATATTGCACAGCCCGTTTTTTATATGATTTTTCGTCAGGCTTCTCGTCTTGACATGTAAACAGCGAGACAAAGCGGTCGTTCATCAGGAAAAGTAATTGCAAGACCAAAAAATTATCCTCTAGCTGTATATTCAGTCCCCCCATCTAGTTCTTCTTTTTCCAAATTGATATGAAATTCAATGGAGGGATTTGCGCTGTCCCGATATTTCTGAACTCTTTTAATGATGAACGGCAATTCATCTTTGAGTTCTTCCTCAGCCTTAACAGGATAAATTTGTTCTTTGAATAACTCATCCCTGGTTCGTTCTAACGCTTCCATATCTGATTCTTCACTGGTATCTATGTAATATTCGTTACCATTTAAACGCACCAAATTATAGCGTAAGCATTGTATCGCCTCTTCATAAAAAATCCTAAAATCCAGATCTGCCTCACAAAAAATATCTATAACACTAATAGGCTCGGAATCAATCTCTTCCCTCACAAATTCTCGGCTCATCTGTTCATAAATAACGTCCCATATATTTTCTTTTTTTGCGTACCGCCTTTTACATTCCTCCACCAGCTCTTGTAAATGAATCCCTGCAAAATCTTCTTCCATCTTTTTCATAATCTGAGGAGTATACCCCTCAATTAATAACTTCTCTCTCATACTTTCCATATAAACCATGGAAACCACCACTTAGACCCTTTCGATTTAGCCTATTCTGCCTATTCATCTTTCATGGTTTTTGTGGTTTTCATGGCTTTTTTCTCCTTCTGGCCTATTCATACAACTATTTTTCAAAAAAGGTGAAGAACCCTCGCCCTTCACCTTCTTCATATATAATCTCCATCTATTTCCTTACATTCAGTAACTCAAACTCTTTCACGAACTGGCGAGTCTACAAATCTTTTTCAAAAACCTTTTCTTCCATAAGATATTTTCTGATTAAAGGCAACGCATACTCCACTGTCTGAATCTGTGCATCCGCTTCACTTTTTGAAGCTACAAAAAAGTCATCATAATCGCTTTCTTCTCGCTTTGTTTTGAGTCTTGCCAGTCTTCTTCCCAACTCTCCCGGAAAAATCCCCCCTGCAACATACTCTTTATTAAAATAAGCAACCACATCTTTATGACGTTTAAAATCAATACTGCCTAGTGCTAAAATCGCTTTAATTGCATAAAACATGGCATAGTATGAGCGATTAATGGAATCTCTGTAAAATCCATTTTCCAGACACATCTTTGCATTTCTTAACGTCTCTTCCGCCGACGAATAACGATACCTAGACAATTCTATATCTTTTATATCAGGCACTTAACCTCACTCCTTCGTCTCTTATATTTCGATAATATGGAAGAGTATCTACCCAATAGGCAAAATGCTCAACATTCTTTACAATAGGAGAAATATCTACCCTATATTTCATCATAAAATCAAATGCACAATCCGATACCATATCTGTAGTCATTTTAATTTTTTCATCTGGAAGTGTCACAAGAATCATCACATCAATATCCGAAGTTTCCGTATAATCACCTCTCGCATACGAACCATAGACAATAATGCTGCTCAGCGAATCGCCATATAGGCTTCTCATTTCCTTTGCAAATTCCTGCATAATATCACTAATAGCGGTTGGCATTTTCTCACCCCATTTCTAAAAATCAGCTTTTTCTTTTCATTCCACTATAAGAAATAACGTTACCTCTTCTCTATATAGTATACGGGGAAACCCACATTTAAACAAGCAGAAGATTTCTCTTTACTCCTCCCACCTGCCACCTTTGCCGATCTTATACACCCTTCTGTCCGCTCGCCGGAAATAATACACACCTTCTGCCAACCGTTCGTTTGGCTCCACGACCTTCCGATTGACTTCCCGCACCATAGCAATGGCTTTCACTCTTCAGTACATACTGCCGCCGATCTTGCCGCGCAGGTATCTTCGGTAAGTTCGGCGGCACGTCCCTCAAATCCTGAATCTGAAACTCTGTCTCATTCAGGTTACGGAAGGTCCTCTCCCATAGTTCTTCTTCAATAATTCCCCATACTTTCAACATCTGACGGGTCACTTCGATGGAAGTTGCTTAGGTTTTGTTTTTTCTTGCTTCATGTAAACTCTCCTTTCAAATTGAAAAAGGACAGAACCCATAAAGGATTCTGCCCGGTGGTTAATGTATCATAGATATTATATATAATTATAAATTTGGAGTTTTACTAATAATAAAGATCGTACCAACCGTCAAACTCTCCATTTCCTGTCAGATTGATAGAGCCACCTTCAAAATATCTAAAGTAATACTCTACCCCTTCTATATTAACAAAGACAAGCCATTCATAAACATCATCTTTATATACCTCGTAGCGGGCATCAAAAGAATATGTCGTATATTTATCTTCCCTTGGGGCAGAACCATAATATCCTAAGGCAATAAGACCTCCATCTGCGGTAAACTCAATTGCCATTTCAGAATCTTGCATATGAAATGCCCTTCCTGCAACAAAGTTATAAGCCCCATCTATTGCCTCTCGCCTTTCAACCTCTTCTTTACTCGGACCATTCATCTCATCTTCAACCTTCTGAATCAGTTCCACATTTTTCTTCTCGAAATCATTGAACACTTTTTCCGAATCAAACTGGTCGTTTGGCACTGTCCCTTCATACCATGAAGTAGATTCAAAATACTTCTGGAACTCTTCCCCTTTGAAAATATACCCATGCCTTGCAAAGATCTCATTTCTTCCGAATGCAAGCTTGTCCGCCTCGACACTTCTGACTTCATCCTCAGACAAATATTTACTGTCACTGTCTGGGAATATATATTGTGCCCTTAATTGTTCTTCTTTTACTTTTTGATACTCTGCAATCTCTTCATCTGATAATTTTTGAAATGTAATTGTATTTACTTTTCCTTCTGCAATACCGCATATTACACTTTCCTTGGTTTGTAGATTTATAAATTTCTGTTCAGATTCTGCTTCTATTTTTTCAGAATAGCTCTCTTTTAGCTTCCCATCTATTTCTGTTTTCTCCATTCCAATTCTAACACCATAAAAAGTCGGTGTCTTTGCCCCTTCGCCCTTTATTTGTATAGTCTGAACTACACCTTCTTTATATACTACCTGGATTTCTTCATCTAAACCTGTATATATATTTTCTTTCCCCTTCTTTTCTAATCCAATACTCTTTGCTTCAGTTTCTGGCTGACTTAATAATTCCTTGAAGTCATATTCTGAAAAATCTGTAACTTTATTTTCTGTTGACTTTTGTTCTTCGCCCTCATCTGGCAAAGTACTTCCATAAACAGCTAATCCTATAAAGCATACAAATACTACCAATACCCAAAACCAGATTTTTTTGTATACTGGTTTTTTCTTTTTTGTTAATTCTATACTTCCGCTTGTTTCCTCCGCAGGTTCTCCACATCCTGGGCAAATTTTCCAGTCAGACTCTAATTCTTTTCCACACTTTTTACATTTCATTTCCATCTTCCTCCTCGTTTTATACAGCAACAGTAAGCACAATTGAATTGTCCTCTAATATTTCTTCTGCTTCAATTCTCATTCCCTGTTCTTGTATTCTCTCTTTTGTTTTAACATATACCTGCTGCTGCAGATTTTCCTTATATAATCCATCTAAACACTTTAACTCATCTATCAGTCTGTCTGGATTTTTTATCCCAGATAATTCTATGATATAATTCTTCTTTCCCTTCAAAAATTTCAAGTGATAACTTTCGATAGAACAAATAATATTCTCTCCATCTACTTTTATATGCTTGGCATTAAATTCTCTCAAAGTTTTCTCTAGCAAGTCTTTATCGTTATAATTAGTGGGAAGCCGAATATCCTTCCAGGATTTCACATCTGTTTTCATCAACTGTTCATAATCTTTATCAAATAATATTACTTTTAATAATAATGCAGCCAGTATTAAAGCCAAAGATATTGACATACTCTCTTCCCCTTCTAAAAATCAATTGTTCTTCCGCCTCTGGAATGCCTGAAATTATCATTTGAATTTAATGTCTTTGCGATCTCCTCTCTTTCGGCAACATACTCTATTCGATCTTCTTTTGCAGTAGCCGCAACCGCCCGGACATTTGCCCATTCTCTGATAGCCGTAATCTGCTCTGCCTGTGTTATAGAAAGCGGCACCATATTTTTTATTGCTCTTTCCAGATCAGACATATTGATTTTTCTATCCTCCGCAAAAGCTTCAAAAAGTGCCGCAATCACACTTTCTTCTATTTCAGCCCCGACAAATCCTTCCGTTAATAATGCTAATTTTCTTAATCCCTCTTCCGTTTGCTCAACATCTCCTACTACTGCTTCATTTTCTAAACGTTTCTTTAAATGAACTTCAAAGATCTTCATACGTTCTTTTAATGTTGGAAGATCCACAAAAAATATCTCATCAAATCTTCCTTTCCTTAATAATTCTGAAGGTAATTTATTAATATTATTGGCTGTTGCCACTACAAAAACCGGTTTTGTTTTTTCCTGCATCCACGTTAAAAAGGTACCAAAAATTCTTGTTGAAGTTCCTCCGTCTCCCGCACCGTTCCCCGAAAATCCTTTTTCGATTTCATCAATCCATAAAATACTTGGAGATACTGCTTCTGCGGTTCTTATCGCCTTTCTCATATTTTCCTCTGAACTTCCTACCAAACCACTAAAAATTTTTCCCATGTCCAGACGCAATAATGGCAGTTGCCACATTGCGCTGATTGCTTTTGCAGTTAAACTTTTTCCACATCCTGGTACTCCCGTAATAAGCACCCCCTTTGGCGCAGGGATATTATACTTCAGCGCTTCTTCCTTCCATGATTTATTTCTTTTTACTAACCATCTTTTCAGATTTTCAAGACCTCCCACATCTTCCAATTTCAAGTCACTTTTTATAAATTCCAATATTCCTGTTTTTCGGATGACTTGTCTTTTTTCCTCCAGAATAATATCCAATTCCTGTATGCTGAGCTGTCCCTTTTGTACCATTGCTCTTGCAATCGCATTTTCTGCCTCTTGTAGCGTCAACCCTAATGCAGTCTTACAAAGTTGCCTTTTTTCTGACGCTGACAGATTGATAGTTATATTAGGATTGTCTCTATTTACAGCAATCATCTCATTCAATAGAGTTTCCAGTCCATAAGTATTAGGAAAATCCAGTTCAACAACTGTTACTTCTTTTTGTAATTCTTCTGGAAGCTGTAGCATAGGAGATACAAATATAATATTCTTAGGCTTCTCACTTTCACGCAAAACATTGACCATATCACGTAATTTTCTGATAACAATATAATCATTTGGCTGCTTGGGACTTAAGAAAACATGAAAATCCTTTAATATAAATACAGATGGTTCATTACATTCTGAAATATAATCCAAGGCAGATAAAGAAGTTTCCGTATTTCTAACTGTTTCCCTCCCTGCTGTAATTCCTTCTGTTTGGCTCCACAAATATACCTTTCTTATTGTCTTGATTTTATTTTCTTCTGTGACAATATCTTCTATCATTTGTGTAACTCTGTTTTCTTCCCACGTAGATATGTAAATCATCGGGAAACGCGCTTTTAACAAATTACAAATATAATCTTTTGTTTTTAAACTTTCCATTTCTATTTATCCTCTTAAATATCTATTTTTCTTCCAGATGCACGACTTGGCGCATCTTTCGTTTCATTCTTTACTAAATCTTCTTTTTCTGTTGTCTTTTCTGAACATAACAAATATTCTTCCATTCGCTTTGCTTTATTCTTATCTATAGATAATCTCATATAAAAATCTTCCACAGATGAGAATGGAACTTCTTTCCTAACGTCAACAATCCTTTTTGCCAATATGAGACTTATTCCTGGGATCTCGATTAGCTCTGACTCTTTACAGTTATTAATATCAATCGGATTTACAATTCTCTGTATTTCATCAACATCATTTTCATCACTTTCTATTTCTCCGATTAATTCTTTATATATATCCTGTTGGAATTTCTTCGCTTGCTCATGTTCTTTTGTCCGCAATATATCCTTAGATTCTTTTATCACCTTTAACCTTAGGCAATACTCTTTACTCATTATAACAGTATGTATAATACTGACAGCCCACATAATCAGATATACAGATATTAATCCTATACTCATTAATATCCACCCCACACCTATATATACCAGTCCATATATATTCCAGATTTTTTTTCGTGTTCTTATGCCTGCGACTATAAGACCTAACCCACTTAGAAACATTACAAAACTCAGTGCTATAATCACAACTCTATTAATTACAATTTCTATCCTTGACATTTTAGTTTATCCTCATCTTTCAAAATTTCTTCAATATAATCATCCTGATAAAACTCTTCGGTAAATTCTCGATCTATCACCTCTGCTCCGGTCAGTTGTTCTATCACTTTTTCATAGTCAGAACACTTTTTTCCCTTTATTCCCTTTGTCTCAGCGTAAATTAGTCCATCTGGGCAAATTCTTATTTTTATATATGCCACTTTATTTTCCTCCCTCTACTTCCATTTATTGATATTTCCCATCCCGTTTATCCATACTGCCCCGTCCTTTGATATTCTGATTTCTAATTTATTTTGAACTTTTTCCAAATCTTTTTCCGAATACTTGTCTGATAAAAAGATATATTTCTGATTAGAAGAACCGATCCACGGTCTTGAGAAATCCCTCTTTTCCTTCATATATGGTCCATCAATCAATAAATCGGTATAAGACAGAACGTCTCTTTGTTCTTTTTTTTCCAATATCTGTTCATAAAGAAAGCCTGTAAATAAAATAACAGTATATCCTTTTTCTTTACACTTTCTAACCAATTCCAGCAATCCTTGCGTCTGTTCAAATGGTTCCCCACCTAGAACAGTGATACCTTCTATTCGTTTTCCCTGATGTTCTATATCTTTTATAAGACTGGTCACACTATATATCTCTCCTTCAGTCTTATCCCACATCTCACGATTGATGCAGCCTTTACAACAAATGCTGCACCCTTGAACCCATATACAATATCTATTCCCAAATCCTTCTGTCCGGGTCTGCTTTACTATTCTATTTATTCTTAATGCTTTTTTCATAAGTAAGTATTTTCTTATTTCCTTTCACATATATTACTCTTATTCTATTTTCTTACCTGTTCATTTTTTATAGAAATTACATATTTTCGTTAAAATTATACGTTATTACATATTATTTTGCAACGCTTTATTGAATATTATTAACGATATATTTTAGGAATGGTGGTGCTAATATGATTAATGTATTAGAGAAAATTAATTATTACAGAATACAAAAAGGCTGGTCAGAATATCAATTAGCTGAAAAGTCTGGCTTAACACAATCAACTATTTCTTCCTGGTATCGAAAAAATATGCTTCCTTCCCTTTCATCACTTGAAAAAATATGTACTGCTTTCGATATTACACTGTCACAATTTTTTGCAACCAGTTCTGACAATTTCTCCCTAACCAGCCTTCAAAAAGATTTGTTACTAGAGATAAATCACCTCTCCAAGGAACAGCAGATAGCCTTGCTCAACTTTTTCAAAACACTATAAAGAGCAGCGAAATTTCTTCCGCATCTTTTCATTGTACTGTTTCTTTCTATTCATACATCTGACTCTCGCCCGTGGACAGTATTTGTCACAGTGCTGGCAATAGGTCGTATGTTTTGCCTCTCTGCCTTTCTTACACTGCCCTGAATGATTCTTTTATCTTTATTCTTTTGCCATCCATTACCCTATTTTCCTCCTCCGGCATATTTAGCAGGTAATGCAGTGTCGGACATTTTTATGCCGGACTTTGCATTACCTCCCAGGCTTATCTAAGTGTTAGAAATGTTGTATTTTATTACGATACATTATTTTGTTTTTCGTTCTATTTCGTAACATGATAAATAAATAGGAAGATAACAGTATTAATAATGGACAAAAAACAAACGGAGGTATCAGATAATGTTTCAGGAAAATTATAATGATATGATAAGCATAGACGATTTATGTGAGATGCTGACAATCGGCAAGAACACCGCCTACCACTTGTTAAAGACAAACCAGATTAAAGCATTTAAAATCGGACGGATATGGAAGATACCAAGAGAATCCGTATCAGAGTATGTAGAGGCTCAACGTCTCTATCATTAGCAGAATCCGGGAACTTCTTCTATTCCCGGATTCTATCTTTGACATCATATTTTAATCGTCTTTCTTGGATACACCCTCATACACCATTGTATCTGCCATTTCTTTAAGTATATCTGCTAATACAAAAAATGGATGTCTGCAATAGTATTACAATCTTTCTGCCTCTTATTTTCCCATTCCGGACAAATTCCGTACAAACCTTGATTTTCCCTCTTCTTCATGCTATACTACAACACGTTGCACAGTCCACAAAAACCAAGGTCTATAGGACTTGCATCCGCTTCCCGCGGGAACGGGAAGACAGGAAAGCCATCCACTGGAAGCCTTTCCTGCCCGCTAAGGCGCGTGTGTTCGAGACCTTCCACACGTAAAACAAAACTAAAGGAGATTAAAAAAATGACAAAGAAAAAAACACTCAGTGTGCTGTTCATGGCACAGGCAGCAATGATTGCTGCCATCTATGTGGTGCTGACAATGGTTTTCGCACCCTTCAGTTACGGAGAGGTACAGGTTCGTATTTCCGAGGCCCTGACGATTCTTCCGGCATTTACCCCTGCAGCAATTCCCGGCCTGTTTATCGGCTGCCTGATCAGTAATATTCTAGGGGGCTGTATTGTGCCGGATATCATTTTCGGCAGCCTTGCTACATTAATTGGCGCAGTGTTTACTTATACTCTGCGGAACAGCAGCAAATTTCTGGCGCCCCTGCCGCCGATTATTGCCAATATACTTATCGTCCCATTCGTACTGCGCTATGGCTACCAGGTCCCGTTGCCGATTCCACTTATGATGCTTACAGTAGGAATCGGTGAAGTAATATCATGCGGCATACTTGGAATGATTGTGTACACTGCCCTGAATAAATACAGGCACACTATTTTCAAAACCGCTCAAAATTAACTGCCAAATAAAAGATATTTTCATTTAAAAAACTGCCGGAAATAACTGATTATCCAGTTATTTCCGGCAGTTTTTTGCATTTACTATGATAATTCCAATCTTATTTTACAAATCCAATGAATGTATTCCCACTTCCTCCAGCCATGGCCTCCATATCTGTCAAACTGACTGTATTCTGGGATCCATCATCTGGATTTATATAAGTAACATCCGTTGTAGTATATCCTGTCATCAGTATAGCATGGCTGGAATCTGTCATTGCGATCACCGGCAGGCCTTTATTTATCACGTAAAGAACCTGATCCAGGCTGCATCCTGTTAAATCCACTCTCTTGGCCCCATACTGCTCCATCTGGACTTCACATGCTTCAATAGAAGTCTGTCCATCCCCTTTTTTAAAAGCCTGCATATCAGTGTAGTAAACTAAATCCCGGTTTCCCTTTTCCCATATATAGGACTGTTCTGAAGATATGACCACCCCGGATACCTGTTCCGCCTTCTGTATCGCATAGGCTGCCTTATCGTATATCTCAATTAGCTCGCCCATCCCATATACGTAGAATTTGTCTGTCTTAACTTTTCCGTCAAAAGCAATCGTCATAGGTTTATTAAGCATAACCTGCTTCGGGCGCAGCAGCTTGGGGGACTGATCGGGAATACCATCTGTATATGTCAGCCTCATCTGCTTTTCCTTCAGCTCTGTTGTATAAGACTCCAGGGTAATATTACTTTCCCTGCGCTCCTCATTATTACTGATATAGTCCTGGCTTGTTCCAGTGTAGACATCCCCCGACTTTGTCAGCCGGTTTAGTGTGACAAGATTATTTTCAATCAGTATGTCAGAGATATAGGTCCCCTCCACAGAATAGGTTTTCACAACCTTGTTTTTGCTGTCCCGTATCTCCAGCTCAAACATAGGAAGAACATCCTCGCCCACCACCGTCTTTCCCTTATCTGAAGCCCGCTGGTAGCCATATACGAAATCATTTGCCACAAATCCCAGGGGACGTATAGATTCCCCTTCCGCCGCCTCCACAATTCTCTCCTCTCCGGTCTTAAGATTCAGGACTGTTACAGACTTGGCACTCTCCAGGCTCCCTTCCGTCTGATACGCCAGCAAATGCCCGTCATTGGATGCGGCATACTGCCCCTCCTCCAAGTCTCTGGCCAAAATATTTTGATGGTTACTCTCCAAATCCGCCTGATAGAGCGTCCCTCCCGCCAGTACATAGAGGAGTTGGTCTCCATGATTATAATATACCATCTTACCCAGCTCATCCTCTGCTATAGCAAAAGACTTATTACTTGGTATAAATGCTTTCTCCTCCACAGCATTTTTATCAATGTCAAAATAATAAACATCTACGCCCACTTCGCCCTCATGATCTCCCCTGTTCATATATCCATAAACAGCAAAGGTAGTACTTCCGTTGTCATCCATGCTAATGATCCTGAGCTCATGCTGGTCATATCTGCTGCGGACATCATGTCCCTCTGTATTTGCAAAACTAAATACTAGTGAAAGTTCATCTGCCTCCTGATTATAAGTCCAAAGATCCCTTTCATGGACAAATGAAACTATTGTCCCATCTTTACTTGTCTCGTATGAAATATCAGATGGGGCAATTCCCAGCAGAATTCCATTTTCGTTTAAAACTTTTTTGTTTCCGTTAAATACCTGGTTCATGCTTCGGTTATAATCCAGAAGATACACTTCACCGCCGCTGTATCTTACACGGAAAAACTCTTTGATATTATAAGTGTCAATCTCATTTTCTTCACCTACACATGTAACCTGGTATTTCGCCTGCAGGGAAGTATAAACGCTGTTGCTCTCCTTAATACTCCACTCAACATCCGTAGAAATCTCTGGTTTTAATTCTCCCCAGGTTACTTGGGAACTGCTGGAATGTATCGTTACTGTCTGAAAGGTCGTGTTATCCCCTTCCTCATTAGGCTCCAGATATCCTGAAAGCTCGGCCGCACTCCCCTTATCAAAGGTTTTCGCATGGAAATCTTCAGCAAAACTCAGGCACTCCCCTATGGCCAGATCGTCCGGCCTTTCAACTCTGGTGTAGAAATATACTTCCTTCTTTTCTGTCTTTAAGATTACCTTCAGTACGGCCTCAGATACATTTTCCTTTAATGCGCCATTTAAGTCCAGCTTAAATGCCTCCTGGGATAAATCCTTTATTTCTGACTTATCATATACCTCCTCGCCATTTAACGAATATACCTCATACTGGATCTCCTGTATTTTATTTCCATTTGCCTCTACGGACATCTCCAATGTCCCATTTTCCTCCAAAGGAGTTATTGTATCCCTCATAGCAGTTATATCCATATCATTTACATAACCTGCCAGTATATTGACCTTTTTCCCCGCCACGGTATAAGACACCCGGGGCAGAGTAGGATCTCCCAGGTCTATTGTGAGATCATCTGTCCCTCTATTTGTAATCAAGCTGCTGATAATCATAGCTGCCAGGAAAACAGCCGCCAGCACACCCGCCTTCATCAGCCTTTTTTTCTTCATTTGTCTGTCCCCTTTATTTTTTATCTGTCACGGAATCTCCCCTTTATTTCCCATTTCCAAATAGCAATTTTCCTAAAACTGGGTCAGCCTTTAAAAAGCTCCTGCACATATCTGCCTCCTGCCTGGCCAAATGATTCGCTTTCCCTGTTCTGACAGCACGCAAAAGAATATTCTTAGGCGTATGCTCCATATCAATAAATTCCAGCACCTGTGTGTGATAGCCTGCCGCCTCCAGATATTTGGCCCTCAGGCCATCTGTGGCAAGAGCCGCAAACCGCTCCTTCAAAAGGCCATAGTCCATTATCGGCGCCAGCTCACGGCTTTCTATCTGGGAATTCAGCTCGTGCTGGCAGCATGGCACAGATAAGATTACCCTGGCGTCCCATCCAACTGCCTTTGCCAGGGCATAATCAGTAGCCGTATCGCAGGCATGTAACGTAACCACCATGTCAATTTTCAGGGCGCCCTCATAGTCGGCTATATCTCCCACCAGAAAATGCAGTTTGCTATAACCATACTTATCAGCGAGATGGTTACACCGCTCAATCACCTCCCGCTTCAAATCTAATCCTGTCACCCGAATATCATACCCCTTTAATTCATGAAGGTAGTAGTACATAGCAAATGTGAGATAAGACTTGCCACAGCCAAAATCAAGAATTTGAAGTTCCCTCCCCTTCTCAAGCTGAGGAAGTATATCCTCTATAAACTCCAGGAACCGGTTAATCTGCCTGAACTTATCAAAATGCGCTCTGACAACCCTCCCCTCACTTGTCATAACACCCAAATCCTGTAAAAAGGGAATCACCGTGCCTTCCTTCAGAATATATTTTTTATTGCGGTTATGGGAAAGCTCTGCAGGACTGGCTGCATTCCCCAGACACTTCCTGCGAATAGACACCTTACCTTTCTTGCTTACAAGTACGGTACAATTCATTGTCCTGACCGCAATCTGCATCTGCCTGAAATTCTCCATATAACCTGTCAGCCTCCCTACAGCATCCTCCGCCGTCAGGTTCTCATGAAATGCCTGGGTATCTGTAAAGGACTCACACTGAAAATAAAGCGCTCCCCTTTTGTCAATGGGCCGTACCTTCACCTTCAAAACCCCATCCCTCCTTCTGGGGTTGCTCAGCACTGCCTGAATAAAATCTATATTTAAAAAGTCCTCCAGTAACTTCCGTATCTCTTCCATCAAACTACCTCTTAAACAATCCATCTGTATTCTTTCCTATTGTAATGCAAAAAAACCAATGGTGCAAGAATCAGTTCAGAATCGGAATATTTTCTGTTATCAGTATGCGCAGGTAATAGTAGCATATTTATAAAAAATGAGAATATTCTGAAAATGGCACGCAAAAGGGTCAGTCCCTTTTGCAAAAGGGACTGACCCCATCCATCATCACCGTACCCGGGGAAACTCTATCGTTACTTTAAATAAATCTCCATCCAGATATAGTCTGAATTCTCCTCCCATCATCTGGGTAAGGCTTTTCGCTATAGATAATCCTAATCCACTTCCCTCCGTGCTTCTTGAGATATCTCCTCTGATAAAACGTTCCGTCAGCTCATCTGCTGAAATATTTAGAGGATGTTCAGAAATATTTTTCAGTGAGAAACTTACTTTTTGTGCATCTGCTATCAGATCCGCATACACGCGGGTTCCTGGCATGGCATATTTAGCAGCATTATTATAGATGTTCTCCAATACCCTCCACAGACGCCTGCCGTCTACATGGATTACTACAGGCTCCTCGGGCAGGCTCTGTACTACCTCTAATTTTTTTGCCTCCAGCTTCTCAGCAAACTCACCTTCGGTCTGGTTGATCATCTCAACAAAGTTTACGTCCATCTGCTCTAATGTAATATTCCCGCTGCTTACTTTGGACGCCTCTACCACATCTTCAGTCAGTGTTTTCAGACGTTGAGCCTTAGCCTCAAGTATTTCCAGATATCCCTGTATCTTAGGGTCATCAAAATTTTCTCGCTTTAGCAGATCCACATAGTTAATGATAGATGTCAGCGGTGTCTTAATATCATGGGACACATTAGTGATCAAATCAGTCTTAAGCCTCTCACTCTTCATCCCTTCAATCAATGCGCGCTGAAGGCCATTTCCAATGTCATTCACCATCCTTGCCATTTCCAGGTTTTCACCTTTTAAACCCTCTACAGGTATTTGGTAATTTACATTCCCCGATGCAATTTCTTGAATCCCGGTCTTAATCCTACTCTTTGCCACGGCATTCTTTATAACAAAATATACTGCCGCCGCCTCGGCCAGAAATACAAGGAGAATAAACCATCCGCCTCCGTTACTCAAAACCATAAAGCCAAACCAATGGAACAGTATAAATCCTGCCAAAACTGCCGCCGCCCTGAATGTAACATTGCGGTTATACCAGAATGTCCTGAAAAACAAGCCAATACTCCTCAAAAGACTATTTTTCCAGAGAGTTTTTGCCTTGATTCTACGCACCAGGCTCATATAACCAATGAAAAAGAAGGCAGTAGTCAGGACTGCTATAAACCCTGTTATAATCAGGTCAGAGGCTGAAAGAGAATAGGGATAGACTGTATTGACTGCGAAATGACTAGTATAGTATCCACTTCCAACATACTCCACGCTAAAATCATTATATATTCCGCCCCACCCCTGTACGATAAACAGCATCAGGAAAAGCCAGGCAAAGAATACCAGCGCCCCTCCCAGCTCTGTTTTCAGCTTATCAAAGAAATTCAGATGTATCCCTTCATCCCCGTTGCTCCTCCCTGCTATGAGAGTCAGCCACACGAGGATAGCCAAAAACAGTATTGAACAAAAAACGCTGCCAAATGCTGCAAGCTTCAGATATGGAGCAAATGTATTGTATTCCTGTGCATCTGAATAAAATACATCCTGTACCGGAAATTTGGTGTCTACAGATGCTGCAAAAATATAATCACTGTTTGGGTTATTCGTATAATTTTTTATCATGGAGCGCCATTCACTGGCTGATATATCCATATTTGTCTTAAACTCAGAAAGCTTAGGCATGACAACCAAATACTTGGAGTCTTTTCTTGCCACTAGATTATTTAAATTTTCCTCCAGACTTTCAAAATCCTTATATTCATTCCGATTGGTATATACCTTTTTTTCATTTTGATTCACAAATATATAGGTAAAATTTGTATTGCCCTCTTCCCAGGTATCCCCGGCATAAAGGTAATTATCTATCTGTTCAGAAATGGATAACAGTATCTCCTGCATATAGCTAAAGACCTTTGAAAGCTTACCGTTTAATTCCGGTGTCCGGTTGATAACCTCCAAAATATTATCTGCACCTTCAGGCGCATACTTTTCATCCAATACTTCATTAAATGTCCAGCAGTCACTGTACTCTGTTTTCCCCTCCGTGTTCTTAATAGCTATATTACCAGCAGCGCCTCCTGATGTATAATATCCCATTTCCAAATCATCTAGAAATGTTGACACTCCCCGGTCTGCCACTTCCAGCCGCAAAGTACCGTCCTCAATCAAAGAACGAAACTCATTCGTATAATAATAGTGATACGTTCCATCCGGTTTCTGGCATACAACGATATTTCCTTCCTCATTATAATGTCCCTCATCGATGTAATCTTTGCTCCAATTCTCAAGATCTTCCAATTTATAGGCCAGTCCAGACTCATTTTCCCCTGTTATCTGCCCGTTTTTGCCCAGATCAACAATGTCCACCAGCTTACTGGGATTATACTTCCCATCAGTCTCGAAGTTATTCTTCAAGGTGATGCTGCTCATTACATCCCATACGGCGTTAGACACTAAATTATTAAAGCTGTCAGACTCTTCATAAGGGGTGCTAGAAAGTTTAAAAAACTCTGCTTTTCCCAGATTCCCCGAAAACACTATAATTATAACTAAGCTAATTACTGCCGCTGCAGCCATGACATGGGCCAGCAGCAATAAAATCCCCTTTGTAACTGGTCTTTTATACCAATTCTTCATAATACTCCTTTCCAATGTATGGGCCCTCTCATCCTCATGGCCGGCTGTGGGCCTGCCCCGTCGTTGGAAACAAGGCGTATGCCCTAAAGGCAATGCAGCACAAGCTGCCATAAATTCAGGCCGCCGTTACACTAAAGCTTTTCAATCTTATATCCAACGCCCCAGACTACCTTTAAATAACGTGGTTCCTTGGGGTTAATCTCTATCTTCTCGCGGATATGGCGGATATGGACTGCAACAGTATTATCAGCCCCGATGGCCTCCTCGTTCCAGATAGCCTGATAAATCTGGTCGATTGAAAACACCCTTCCCTGATTTTTCATCAATAGTAATAATATATTGTACTCTATAGGCGTCAATTTTACTGGTTCACCATCCACTGTTACCTCTTTCAGGTCATCCCGGATGGCAAGGCCGCCTACTTCATATACTTTCTCAGATTTCTCATTTACACTTGCACCTAGCTGCGTATATCTGCGCAGCTGAGACTTAACTCTTGCTACAAGCTCCAGCGGATTAAAGGGTTTCGTGACATAGTCGTCCGCCCCTACATTGAGTCCCAATATTTTATCTGCATCCTCAGATTTTGCAGATAAAATTATGATAGGTATGCTGTTACTTTCTCTAATTTTAAGGGTGGCCCTGATTCCGTCCAGCCTGGGCATCATGACATCCAACACAAGCAGATGTACCTCTTCACTTTCCAGTACCTTAAGAGCCTCAGACCCATCATAAGCCTTCAGCACATGGTACCCTTCCTGTGTCAAATATATTTCTATGGCCTCTACTATTTCTTTGTCATCATCACAAACTAAAATATTATACATCTTCATCACCTCCCTTACAGTATACATGATATCCTACATTTTTTAAGACCCCTTGAGGAAAATCTTATGAAATTCTTAAATTAAGCTGATTGTATGTAACCGCCTTTTTCAGGGACTGTAAGAGCTATTTTCAGCCGGCTTTCCTGCATATTTCCTACATATAAAAGTTACAAATGGACCCCAAAATATAGGAACAATTTTCGCGCTTTTTCATATAATAAAAAGACAACTGCAATCAGAGTAAATCTGATAAAGGAGTTTTTATGAGTATAAAAGGACTTGATGTAAGTGAATTTCAAGGTAATATAGATTGGGAACAAGTCAAAGCCGCAGGTTACCAGTTTGCCATGCTCCGTGCCGGATATGGATTCGGCACTTTAGATAAACAATTTCAAAGAAATGCTTCCGAGTGTAACCGTATCGGCCTTCCTATCGGAGCCTACTGGTTTTGTTATGCAGTAAGTCCTGAAACTGCTGCCCAGGAAGCCGACGGATGTATAAATGCAATCTCTCCCTACAGGCTGGATTATCCCGTATGCTATGATATTGAACAAGATACACTAAACTACGCGTCCCAAAATGGAGTGACAGTGACGCCCTCACTTGCCACCCAATTTGTACAGCGCTTTTGTGACCGCGTGGAAGAACGTGGCTATTATTCTATGTTCTACAGCAACCGTAACTTTATAAACACCTATTTTCCTGCAGATCTTTCCGACAGGTACGCCCTCTGGTACGCATATTATAACAGCCAGTTCGACGGAAGAAACTGTGGGATCTGGCAGTACACTAGCCAGGGCAGCATACCCGGAATCAGTGGGAACGTGGATCTGGACCAAGGTTTTATTGACTATCCTTCCGTAATCCGTAAGGCAGGCCTAAACCATCTTGACGGTACCTCTCCTCAGCCACAGCCGCCTGCCCAGGATTATATTTCCTATGTTGTACAGCAGGGGGATACGTTAAGCGGCATCGCACAGCGCTACGGAACCACCTACCAGGCCCTGGCCTCATTAAATAGTATCTCGAATCCAAACCTCATATATGCAGGCCAGACCATACGTGTACCCGAAAACAGCTCCTCATCCGCCAGATATTACACAATACAGCCAGGAGATACCCTCAGCGCCATTGCCCTTAAATTTGGCACAACCGTCAGTGCGCTGCAAAACTTAAACGGCATTGCCGATCCAAATTTAATATACGCCGGAAACACAATCAGAATTTCATAATATGAATTTTATATTTTTATTATATTTTTTCTATTTCTTTTATGGAACCGACATAATTTATGCACATTTTTCTCTTATACTAGATTCAGATAGTTAATTAATAACTATCTCCCCCCTCATAAAGTAAGACATCTTGGGGGAACCCAAGATGTCACACTTTACTCTCATTCCTTTAGATAACGATAAACACAACGAAACCCGTTAGTCAAATGGCTAACGGGTTTTCACTGTTTCCGGGTTTATGCAAAATGCTTACAGCATTCAATCGCCTGCTTTATCATAAACGGCTCTTTCAGTATGCTTTCATCTGCAAAATACGCCATTCTGTAATCTCTCCGGTATCTATTATCCATTTCTTCCACGCTCCTTTATACTTACTAAGCACTGTCTGGCAAGGTACGCCCACCACAAGGGCATAGGACTAAGTGTGACCCTTTGAGTGTATCCTTTTGACATTAACATCCCAAGAAGTATATATTAAAAAATATACCTTATGGGACAAAGTCCGCCCGTCCGAAGGACATGTATTAAGGGGCGCCCTGTGGGTGTGCTTAATTAGGCAGCTATTTTTACAGAACTATCACATTTTAGACACATTTATCCTATATACTAAATTCAGATAGTTGATAAACAACTATCTCCCCCTCATAAAAGTAAGACATCTTGGGGAAACCCAAGATGTCGCACTTTATTCTCATTCCTTACGATTAAATATACTTATTGAACATTTGCAGTTCGATAAGACGTTAAATATAAAAGGCTCTCCACAGGAGAGTCTTTTATATTTCATGTAAAGTTTCAGCAGCATGTATGCTCTATGCATAATCCTGCATAAATATCTATCTACTGCCTCCTAGGCTTCATTGACAGCATATGTCTCCTCTATCTCAAAACTTAATTTTCACTTATCAAGAGGAAAAGCCAAAGACCCGTTGCTCACGGGAATAAAGAAAGACTATCTTCTGCTTTCCATCCATTCATACAAATCCTCATACACCTGCTCCCTGTCTGTTTCATTTAGTATTTCATGGCGGTCACCCGCATACAGACGGAGAGTTATATCCTGAATTCCGGCCGATTTATACTTTTCGTATATTCTCCTGACACCCTTCCCGAAATTCCCCACAGGATCCTCAGAACCAGCCGCAATCAGAACAGGAAGTGTCTTAGGTATCATATAAATACTCTCTTTCTTCTGCATCTGGAGCATAGCGCTGAACATGTGGTAATATGCATTCACTGTAAATATAAATGAGCAAAGGGGATCCGATATATATGCATCTAGTTTCTCTTGATCTCCTGTAACCCAGTCGGCCCGTGTCTTGACGGTTTTGTAAGCTTTATTATAGCCTCCAATAGCTAGGCGGTCTACAAATTTACTGCGGTAATGCCACCCCTTGAACACAGCGATTATACGGCATAAGCGTTTTCCTAAGCGCAAGGCAGACCTCTTCTGTTCAGCCACAACCCCGATAATCACTGCGCCGCTCAGGCCATTGCCGTACATCTGAATATACTGCCGCAGAAAAGTAGATCCCATACTGTGTCCAAGCATAAAGTAGGGAATATTAGGATATTTCTTCTCGGTTCTCTGGCGCAATGTATGCATGTCCCCTAATACACAGGCATTCCCATACTTTTCATTAAAATATCCGTATTCTGTCCTGCTCTGAATCGACTTTCCATGTCCCAGATGATCATTCCCAACCACATAATAACCCTGCTGGCATAAATACTTTGCAAACTCATCATAACGGTTAATATACTCCACCATGCCATGGCTCAACTGCAAAACCGCTTTTACTTCGCCTTCCGGCCTCCATTCAATTGTATGAATCTCTGTATTTCCATCCTTAGACGGGAAGTAAAATTCGTCTTTCATCTATCTTATCATCTACCTATCATTTAAATTTATGTAATCACGATAAGGTGCTAGCGGCTTATATGCCGGACGGATAATCTTATCCACGTTCTTAAGTTCTTCCAACCTGTGGGCGCTCCAGCCGACAATACGGGCAGCAGCAAAAATTGGAGTATACAGCGCATCTGGAAGATCCAGCATACTATAGACAAGGCCGCTGTAAAAATCTACGTTGGCATTTACGCCTTTATACATCTTACGTTTCTCACCAATAATCTCAGGTGCCATAAATTCAACCTTTTCATAGAGGGCATATTCTGCTTCATGCCCTTTCTCAAATGCAAGCTGCTTGACAAAACGCTTAAAAATATCTGCTCTTGGATCAGAAATAGAATAAATGGCATGGCCCATGCCATAAATTAATCCCTTCTGGTCAAACGCCTTCTTATCCAAAAGGTCTGTCAGATACTGGCGTATCTGATCCTCATCCTCCCAATTGGTCAGCTTCTTTTTCATGTCATCAAACATCTGAGTAACCTTGATATTCGCACCCCCGTGCTTAGGTCCCTTTAAGGATGCCATGGCCGCCGCTATGGTAGAATAAGTATCCGTACCTGATGATGTGACAACATGGGTTGTAAATGTAGAGTTATTGCCGCCGCCATGATCCATATGGAGCACCAGGGCCATATCCAGTATTTTGGCTTCCAGCTCTGTATATTTACGGTCCTCACGGAGCATCATCAAAATATTTTCCGCTGTAGACAGCTTTGGATTCGGAGCATATATATATAGGTCTTCGCCCCTTCTATAATTATATGCATGATACCCATATACCATCAGCATCGGAAACTGGCTGATCAGGTTCAGACATTGACGAAGTACATTTGGAATTGATGTATCATCTGCCTTCTTATCATAACTATAAAGGTTTAAAATACACCGGGAAATCATATTCATCATATCTTTACTCGGAGCCTTCATAATAACATCCCTTACAAAATTAGGCGGGAGCATCCTCCTGTCAGCAATCATACCCTGAAAATCTTCCAGCTGCCCTGCCGTAGGCAGGCTGCCGAACAAAAGAAGATATGCAGTCTCCTCAAATCCCGGATGACCTGCATCCAAAAAGCCTTTCACAAGATCTTTTATATTATAACCGCGGTAGTAGAGGTTTCCTGCACAGGGAACTTCTTTTCCATCCACAACCTTTGTGGCACATACATCTGAAATATTCGTCAGGCCAGCCAGCACACCTTTCCCATTTAAATCACGCAGGCCCCTCTTAACCTCATATTTCGTATAAAGCTCTTTTTCAATAGCATTGTTCTCCTCACAAATGCGGGCTAACTCTTCAACTTTCGGAGTGTTTTCAAAAATAATACTATCAATGTCCTTCTGTACTTTTGCCATAGAACCTCTCCTTCCTCTCACTAATCTCACTTGTCTGACCCTTCTATTATACTAAAAAAGTAGATTTTATACAATGAAATGTATATAAAATCTTTATGAACTGTGCAAAAGGTACAGGTCTAAAGGCAATTGGGTACGTAACCCTTTTACATTTTGTTACGTCCTAAACTATTACTCACCTCTGCGAATTCTTCTAGTGTCAGGGCCTCCCCCCTCACGCCGCTGCCTTTGCCGAGTCTATTTATTGCCGCCTCTATCTGTTCTTTTGTATAATTTAGGTCTGGCGAATTTTTTAATCCATTTGCCAATGTTTTTCTTCTCTGATTAAAGGACGCACGGATAATCTGGAACATTTGTCTCTCATCGTCAACCTGTACTGGTGGTCTTTCAAACTTATCCAGATGGATGACTGCGGACCCTACTTTAGGCCTTGGCATAAAGCAGTTGAGAGGGACGTTGGCAACAATAACAGGCTTGGAATAGTACTGTACTGCCAGGGAGAGGGCACCGTAGTCTTTGGTTCCCGGCCTGGCCTGCATACGCTCAGCCACCTCCTTTTGTACCATGACTGTTATGCTTTTGACAGGCACATGGTTTTCAAACAATCCCATAATAATAGGTGTTGTGATATAATACGGCAGATTAGCAACTACCTTTATCGGCTGCCCGCTATTTTCTTTTTCCGCCAGGGCCGCTATATCTACTTTCATAATATCCTGATTAAGTATGTTTACATTGTCAAACCCGTCAAGAGTCTCCTGCAGAATCGGGATCAAAGCTTTGTCAATTTCTACTGCTGTCACTTTCCGTGCCGCCTTTGAAAGATACTGTGTCATGGTACCTATCCCAGGCCCAATCTCCAGAACCATATCATCCCGTGAAATCTCTGCTGCCCGTATTATTTTATCTAATACATGTGTATCTATAAGAAAATTCTGCCCAAATCTTTTCTGAAATACAAAATTATATTTTTGAAGAACTGCTATTGTATTCTGTGGATTACCTAATATAGGTTCCTTCATAAATTCCTCCTAACTGCATTGAAATCATTCCTGCCCCAAGAGCCTATCCCTGCCTCACTGCCCTATCCGCAGGATAGAACTTTCAGAATGGGTAGTCCCTGTGGGGGTATCGTTTTAAACTGTACTGCGTTTATACATATAGTATACCTTATTGGACAAAGTCCGCCCGTCCGAAGGACATGTGTTAAGGGGTGCCCTGTGGGTATACCCACAGGGCTGCCAAAAGCATCCGCACCGTCCGCCTGACATATCTATTGGCAGCATGCCCTAGAGTTGGTACAATTCCCTGGCATTCTCCTCTGTCTGCCTAATAACTTCCTCATAAACCATCTCTTTGAGCTGGGCAATCTCCTCCGCCACATAAACCAAATTCAGAGAAGAATTCCTTTTTCCCCTGTTAGGGACAGGCGCCAAATATGGGCAGTCAGTTTCAAGTACAAGGGATTCTAATGGTACCTGCCTCACTACATCTTTAAGCTTCTTTGCATTTTTGAAGGTCACTACCCCGCCAATGCCAAGATAAAACCCTATTTTAACATATTCCTGGGCCAGCTCTTTTGAATAGGAGAAGCAGTGAATTACCCCTTTCATCCCTCTGGCATATTCCTGCATAATCTCCAATGTATCTGCTGCCGCCTCCCGGCTGTGGATTATAACAGGAAGTCCATGTTTCCTGGCCATCTGTAATTGTAGGATAAACCATTTTTTCTGTAATTCGCGGCTTTCATTGTCCCAATAATAATCCAATCCAATCTCTCCCACGGCCACAATTTTATCTTCTTGTATAATATTTTCCAAACGCTGAAACTTCTCCTCGTCTAGTTCTCCAACTGCATCAGGATGTACGCCTGCCGCCCCATATATAAAGGTATACTTCTCTGTAAGCCTTCTTATTTTATCCCACGAACTTACGTCAGAGCTGACATTTACAACCGTACCCACCCCGCTTCCAGCCATAGCTCCTAATATTTCTTCTCTGTCCACATCAAACTGCTCATCATCGTAATGCGCATGTGTATCAAAAATCATAACTGCCTCCTGTTTTTTAGAACCTCTGTATTTATTTCGTTAAAACCTGTGCCCCCAGAGGCGTACACTTAACATACGCCCCCGCAGAAAGGCGGGCACTGCCGTGCCTATCTAAGCATACCCTGAAGGCTGCCCATAATGCTGGTCTGCACAGACAGGCGGACATGAACATACCAATAAGGTATATTAAAATCAGGCCCTGTGATCAGGACCTGACTCTTACTTTTGTTGTATTATAACACAATATCATCTAACTTTTCAAATGTTACCATGCTATAGGACTCCACCGTATTCCCGGCTGCTAAATAAAAGGTATCGCCGCTGTACACGCCCCTGCCGCTTCCATAGCCGCTCAATTCTCTGTCAAAGATACATTGGAACCCTGCATTCTCATCATAGGAGAATACATAATAGTGCTGAATATCCCCATTTGCCGAAAATCCTATAAGGTTCCTTTCTGTATCAATCAAAGCTGCCTTATAATTATAGGCAATATCTGTAGAATAGCAATCCTCCAGCACATATTTTTCAATTTCTTTTACATCCCCAGGATCAGAAATATCAAACATTGACAGCTTCACACCATTTGCAGCTGTGCCCGTCTCATCCATATCCATGCCTATGCCAAGCAGAAGTCCCTCCCCATATGGATGGAGGTATTCTGAAAATCCTGGAATCTTGAGCTCTCCTGTTACAACAGGCGCAGAGGGATCTGACAGATCTACTGAGAACAATGGGTCCACCTGTTTATAAGTCACAAAATAACCTGTGTCTCCCATAAATCTTGCCGAGTATACAGTCTCTTCCTCTGCCAACCCTTCTATCCGTCCAAGCTCCTGGAGATTTCCATCCAGAATAAAGAGGGAATTACTCTCCTTTGCATCCGATTTTTTCTCCGAATCCTGTGCGCCAATTCTTAGAATAGGAGATACGCTTCCCCCATCCACTGGACTCACTGTGGTCACTAACCTAAGGTTTCCCTTATATTCGTCAATGCTGAAGGAGTCGTTTAGTGTGCCGTCAACCTTTGTCTGTCCCACAGCCTCCAGTTTCCCATCCTGATAAGACACCTTTCTGATATAAGTCTGGCTCACATCAGATACATCAGAATTATAATACGCCTCGCATACATAAATATTGCTGTTGCTGACATAGGTCAAACCCGAGCTTCCAAAGATAGCCTTGCTGTCAGCCTTCTCCCCCGGTTCTTTCATTGAAAATGAAGAGACCACTGTATACTGGCTCCCCCGTATAACCTGCGGCATCAGTATATTCCTGCTGTCTATAGACTGGCCCTGCACCTCTGGAATATAAGCCTGTATATCCTTCTTCTGGGCAGCTATATCTGCGTAAAAATTACTAAACAAATATATATAATCCCCCACGATTCTCATTGTATGGAACTCCCCGCTCTGGGTAATCTTCCCAACTGATACAGGTTCTGCGGGATTACTCACATCGTAGGTCTCGGCCACAGTATACTGCCTGTAACTCTGTCCGTAACCCGCTTCTCCATCCTCATATTCAGTTCTTGTATAGACAAGAACCAGTCTCTCATCCTTTATATATATCT
Organism: Luxibacter massiliensis; assembly: GCF_900604355.1. Taxonomy (NCBI): domain Bacteria; kingdom Bacillati; phylum Bacillota; class Clostridia; order Lachnospirales; family Lachnospiraceae; genus Luxibacter; species Luxibacter massiliensis. The sequence goes on from NZ_UWOE01000001.1 coordinate 3,537,079, forward strand.
CAGACCCATATTTGCCGTCGTCTAAGCGAATGGTGCCCATCTGCTTTAGTTCCTGATTTTCAATATTCACAATCTGTACTTTCTGTCCATCCAAAATATACAAATTCTTCCCATCTGTTTTAATAATATCGCCTTCAGCAACCCCCTCCTGCCTAATATTGGTATCAGAAAAAGAAGCCGCCCCGCTGCTGTCCTCTGACACAGCAAATTCAGCTGACTGTTCCAAGCTTTTCTCTTCCCCGCCCGCCATACTGTCCTCTGTCCTGCTCTCTATATACTGTTCTTCCTTCTCTCTCTGCTTCCTCTCCGCCTTAATATATTTATATATCTCATCATATCCGCTGGCCGATGCAATGGTTAAACCGGACTCAGGCGAGTCTTCTATTTCTCCTTCAGAGATATCTTTTGTCTCTGACTCTGAAGATTGGCCCAGCACAGCCGAGGCTGCCCCTCCTGGTCTGTCTCCTCCTAGAATCCCGCCTGCAGCGGCCGCTCCCAGAATCACCACACAGCATACTGCTGCCGCAATAGTATATCCCACTTTCCACACACCTGTCTTCCCGCTTTTCTTTTTATCCAGCAGGTTTCCGATATTCTCCGGCTTCAGACATACAGGAATCTCCGCATCTCTGGCTGATTCCCTAATAAGCTCTTCTATCTCCCTGTCATCCCGGCTCCTGTTCCCTAATTCTTTCCCATCCATACTCATAATCCATACCCCTTTCTACTCCAGGACACGGCGCATCTTCTCAAATGCCCGCGTCTTTTTCGAGCGGACTGTGGCAGGGTTCATATCCATCATGTTTCCTATCTCACCGCTCTGATAGCCCCCAAAAACAGAAAATGCCACAATCATCCTTTCCTCCTCAGTTAATGCCCCAAATGCAGCTTTTACGTCATGAGCCTGCGCATAATCCCTCTCTGCTTCCAGAATATCTGGTTTCAGCTCATCCGCCGGCTGTTCAGTCCTAAACCTCTTCTTACACTGGTTGCTCAAAATCTGGAATATCCAGCTTCTGAATGCTTCCGCCTTCCGAAGCCTTCCTATATTCTCATAAGCCGACATAACCGCCTCGCTTACTGCATCCTCAGCATCCTGAGGGTGCCTCAATGTATACAGTGCAAATTTATATAACTCTACATGAATCCTTGCATACAGTTCGGAAAATGCCTTTGTATCTCCCCTGCATGCTTTTTTAATCAGTACACGCTCTGTACTATTCTCATAATCATGCATCTTCCCCCTCCTCTCCAGTCCTGTATGTTCAGGACATTATCGTGTGAAGCATTTATGAGTGCGGCCAAAACAAAATATTCTATTCTGTTTTATATATAAGAGTTAAATATTGTTCTGTTTGTTGCATAGAAATAATTACTTTTATTTCGGAAAATGAGCCGGAGTTCCCCCTTTTTGAATCCATATATCCTTACTGCCATTATATTTCTAAAGCAGCTTACAGGAACACTAAAAGAACAGGCTTATATACAGTGTAAGGGGTGATGGGCGCTGCAAAAAATCTGCAAGGCAAAAATCCTTTTTAAACCCTCCCCAGTTGTGCCCTTACTTATCATGATTTTTAGATATATAATAAAAATAAACATTTACCAGGATTAATAAAAAAGTTAGAAAAATATTAGAAATGACTGTAAATATAGTATTATCAGAAAGTCTGGACAGTGTCATGCCAAGAGACAGCATGATACTAAATATTCCTTGAAATAAGGAATTAATCTCTGGAGTTCCCTTTTTTCTCTGAAAGATGCCCTTTTTCTTTGGTATATGCCGCGCTATCACCCCTTTGTCACGCTCACTATATTGATGTAAGTCCTTCTTTATATGAATCTCTGCTTTGGGCAATAGAAGGGCCGACATCTAATATAAAAATCTTTTGTAGAAAAATTGGGGTTCAAAAGCTATTAATAGGTCAAATAATTTTTTATATCTTAATTCCTTTGGGAAAAAGTAACATATATTGCTTAAAAAGCATCTATCCATGACTACTATTTTTTTCTTTAAAAGAGATTTATGTTTATGTAAGTCTCAATGGCTGAGAGCCAAATATATAGGTACTTAAAACTTATAACATCTGCGCATAAATCTACTTGAAACCGGCTTGTCTATAAAACGGCCCTTTCTAGTCCTTTTATATACTGCTGTCTGATTCGGGTATTTATTAATAAGATAATGAATTGTTGAGTTTTTCCCTGCACCGTCAATACCTTCCAGCGCAATAATAATGTTTTCCATAGATAAGGCTCCAGAAATATAGAAAATAAGCTAAAACAATATACCCAGTATTTTAACCTAATTTTTACATTTGAACTCTTTGATAGCAATAACAATGAGTCTCCTGCCGGGGCCTTATAAGAATCCATCCTGGCATACCAAAAGGACATGTAAACATGTCCGCTTGGCTCGTTGCCCGCGGGAATAAAAAGCTGCTGCAATCTATAAATTATCATTTAAATACAACCTTATGCCTTTTACCGGCAATGTCATCCTAAAACGAAATTTATTATGCAGCAGCTATATAGTCCTACAGTTTATACTAAAATAATACTTTTATATTAACCTCTGTAATAGTTAATCAGGCATCCCTTTAATATAATCTCCCTTTCTACATCTGTTAAATCGCCAAGGCGCAGCTGAATCTCTTTCAGTCCGTTCCCGACTACATACGCTTTGACCTCATCGGCTTTACTCTCAACCGCCTTTCTCACATCAGGGACAAAGATATAATCTCCATTTTTAAACGGAAGCGACTCGTGGCCTGCATCTGTGAGGAATGGAAGCATGCCCCAGTTAATCAGGTTAGAGCGGTATCTCTTCGTAGCATACTCATTTGCAATATTGGCCCATCCTCCAAGGACTTTCTGGCAGGAGGCAGCCTGTTCACGTGCAGATCCATCCCCAGGCTTTACAGCAAAAATTGTACTTCCCACTCCAATATTTCCTTCTCCTGCCTCCGGATATTTCTCCTGTATCTTTGCCATAACCGCCTTTAACTCCTCCAGGGCATCAAGAGGACATGCGCCTGCCTCAATGGCTTTCTGGGCGGCCTGCACTTCTTTTGCACGCCCCACATAGGCCGGATCCTTTCTGGAAAGTGTAAACTCAGCAAGTCCCAGCGGATTCGAGCGGTAGGAAGAAGTCTCACCGGAAGGAATAAGCTCGTCCGTAGTAGTAACAGGGTCATGTATCTCCGAAACAACCTTCAAAACTAAATTCTCAGGCAAGGGGGACATGGCCGGCCAGTCCTTTATATTAGGGCCAAACTTAATCTCTACCGATGGGTCTGCCACACCCTTACTGTCAAAAACTCTATTCTCATAAATGCTCTTGTCAAAGTGATACTTCTGCCCTTTATACTCTACATCCAAATCTGCTGCGGAAGTCAAAAATCCCTTATTTGCCGCTGTTGCCGCAATAGAGCGGGCATCCATCAATGCCACGGAAGCAATCTGGCCGCTCTGCAGCTTGGACCCTTCACGGTTGGGGAAATTCCTGGTGGAATGGCGTATAGAAAAAGCATTGTTAGCCGGAGTATCCCCTGCCCCAAAGCAAGGCCCGCAGAAAGCGGTCTTAACAATCGTTCCCGCCGCCATCAAATCTGCAACAGCACCATTTTTTACAAGCTCCATATAAATGGGCGTACTTGCCGGATATACACTAAAGGTAAATTCATCACTGCCGATATTTCTCCCTTTAATAATATCTGCTGCCGCACAAATATTCTCAAATCCGCCTCCTGCGCATCCAGCAATAATTCCCTGTTCAACATAAAGCTTCCCATCCACAACCTTATCCTGCAGGCTATAATCCACCGCGCCGTCTAAGCTCACCAGCGCCTTTTTCTCTACATCATGCAAAATATCCTTCAGATTTGCATTTACCTCATCAATAGTATAAACGTTGCTTGGATGGAACGGCATAGCTATCATTGGCTTAATCTTGCTTAAATCTACATATACCATTCCATCATAATATGTACATGCCCCAGGACTGAGCTCCTTATAATCCTCGCCTCTGCCGTGTATCTCATAGAACTCCTGTATCTTTTCATCTGTCTGCCAGATTGAGGACAGGCAGGTTGTCTCCGTTGTCATGACATCAATGCCAATACGGAAGTCAGCGCTCAGGCGGCCCACGCCAGGCCCAACAAATTCCATCACTTTATTGTTTACATATCCATTCCCAAATGTAGCGCCGATAATGGCAAGGGCAACGTCCTGAGGCCCTACGCCCTTAGCCGGCTCGCCATCCAGGTAAATTCCGATAACCTCTGGCATTTTAATATCATATGTCTTGCCAAGGAGCTGCTTAACAAGCTCAGGCCCTCCTTCTCCCATTGCCATAGTTCCCAGAGCGCCATAGCGTGTATGGCTGTCTGATCCCAAAATCATCTTACCGCCGCCCGCGAGCATTTCTCTGGCAAACTGATGGATAACTGCCTGATGAGGAGGCACATACACACCGCCATATTTCTTGGCGCAGGTCAGGCCAAACATGTGGTCATCCTCATTGATGGTCCCGCCTACTGCACACAAACTATTATGGCAGTTTGTCAGCACATAAGGCACCGGAAACCTTTCAAGCCCTGAAGCCCTCGCAGTCTGGATAATACCCACAAATGTAATATCATGGGAAGTCAGCTTATCAAACTTAATCTGCAGGCGCCCCATGCCCCCTGATGTATTATGTTCTTTTAATATACTATATGCAATGGTATTCTCAGCAGCCTCGGCTTTTGATGCCGGAGCCTGTACATTGCCTGTATCTTCAACTATCTCGGTGCCATTTAATAAATAAACACCATGGTCATATAATTTTATCATAATTCAACCTCCTGAATATCCTGTTTTTACTCACTGCTGTTTATCATTTTAGCATGATAAAGAATGGATGTAAATATGCAGGAAAATTTACCGCGCCATAAAAAGGACTGCTGCAAATTATAAAATTTCACATTGGTATGACAGCGGTCTCTTTATTAACATTATCACCCTATATGAAAACAATTTTGCAGCAGTCCCTTTTCTTTGCAAGAGTACTCTCAATCATTCATGTAAAAGTCTGACTATACCACTCATCGGGATTTTCAGCTAATTTATGAGATGGCCATGCAGCAATTTAATTCAGCCTGTATGCGAAATTCAGTAAGGCCAGTCTGTTAAATACAGTGAACTATCCGGCACGCCTTAATTTGCTTCTCTCATAATCTTAACAATTATAAGATCCGTCTCGCCCATAGAAATGATATCCTCTTTCTGAATCAATATGGGCTTCTGGATTCTCTTTCCATTCAAATACGTATGGTTCTTAGACCCCTCGTCCCTGAGATACAGCTTATCTCCGTTCCTGACAATTGCGCAATGAACCTTAGATATCTTCCTGTCATCAGGGAGTGAAAAGAACTCCTCAAAAGCCACCTCTTTTGTCGTTCTTCCTATGCCAAGTGCGTCATAGAAAATAAAGCTATAGCGCTCCTGGGTATCATCATCCTCCAGAATAACCTTCCAGCGCCTCTTTACGCTGTCCTGGGATGCCCTCTGGCCGCCAGCCTTCCTGCCCTTTCCCGATGTTCTGTCATCATCGTCCAACATATATTCTTCATCCAGCTCAAAATGTCTATAGTCTTTTCTCTCTTTTACAATCGTAACAACTGTTATGATAATAGTGACTAAGATTAATACGGCCAGGACTGTCAGAATAATCCAGTACATCATTCGTAAATCAACTCCTTCAAGAGTTTATAGTACTATATTTTTACATTTCAGGCAAGCCATACAAAATATTTCTGCCTCCTGTTAGTTAATTCTCGTACTCACATATATACCCTATCTGCCCTGAGTAGGCTGGTTCCGCGGCAAGCATATCATTGGGGGTATCATTCCATACAAATCTTTTTTCTCCGTCAAAGAAAAATAGGCTCATATATTTTTCCTCCAGATTTCCATCCTGAAAGCTGGGTTCCCCCGCTTTCCATGCATCGCTGCACCAGACATTCTCTGAATTAAGCTCCTCACCAAACAGCTTATTTTCCTCATTTGCCCAGTAATATTCCTGGGACTGGCTGTCTCTTCTGCCCCCAATATGAAAATAAATATTTGTGAGCTTTTGTTTGCTTATTTCTTTTCTGATAGCCTCATACTCATTTTCACTATTAATTCTTACCAAATACCCGCCCCGGCTGATACAGTCCTGAAATGCCTCCTCCCATGTGGCATCCTTCACTATATACTCGTATCGGTGAATGGAACTGTCGTCGGCGGGAATAGAGGAGTCATAGGTATTTAAGCTCCCGCCTGCCTGTTGGCTCACCTGATCTTTACTCCCCTCTGTCCCTTTGGCTGTGTCTGTCCCCGCCTCTCCATTATCCTCCTGACCCTGGCCTGATTTATCTGCATCGGCTGCATGATTGCTGTTCTCCTGCCCGGCTTTATCTGTATTTTTATCAGTTTCACCTTGGGATGAAACCTGAGCCTTATTTTCTTCTGTCTTTTCTCCGGACAGCAGATTCCCTGCGATAACTCCTGCCGTAATTCCCAGCACAAATGCCAGTATAACTCCAACAATAATCAATATCCGTATTTTGCTTTTGTGATTCCCTTTCATACCTCTCTCCTCCTTTTATTCCCGCGGGCAACGAGCCAAGCGGACATGTTTACATGTCCCTTTGGCGGCTGCCGCGAGGGTCTAATACCCCACTGCTTGCATCGCTGCTAGTTTGATGCCCCGTATGCTTGCATCGGGGCCTTTGGCTTTTGCCTGCCTCCCATAACCATATACCGGACAACAGGCTTATTGCCAAAGCCGCCCGAAGGACGTAAATTAAAGGGTGCCCTTTGGGTATACTCTAAAGACATCCTCTGGCACGCACCCTTGCGGGTGGGTTCGGGCAAACAATGTATACGTACCAAGCCTCTAATGTCCAATACTTATGATAAAAGACAGAAGCCCCTGATTCACAGGGCCTCTGTCTTACAGAACTTCCTACAATCAAAAATTTAATTTACAGTCTCTTTAACAGGGCTTCTCTCTCAGCCTCAAACCCAGGCTTGCCCAAAAGTGCAAACATATTCCTCTTATAGCTCTCCACGCCAGGCTGATTGAATGGATTAACGCCGAGTAAATATCCACTCACGCCGCAGGCGAACTCAAAGAAATAAAACAGCTGGCCTAAATAAAACTCTGTCTGCTCGGGAATTGTCACCATCAGATTAGGCACATTGCCGTCTGTATGGGCGAGAATTGTTCCGTTCATTGCACTTTTATTAATAAAATCTACCGTCTTACCTGTCAGATAATTCAGGCCATCCAGGTCAACGGGTTCCTCATTGATAATAATCTCCTCTTTAGACATCTCTACATTGAGGACTGTCTCAAACAAAATCCTGTTTCCATCCTGGATAAACTGTCCCATGGAGTGCAAATCGGTCGTCAAGTCTACTGATGCCGGGAAGATGCCCCGCTGGTCTTTACCTTCGCTCTCTCCATACAACTGTTTCCACCACTCGGATATATAGTGCAGGCTCGGCTCATAATTAGCCATAACCTCAATTACTTTACCTTTTCTCAGCAGAATGTTACGGACTGCCGCATACTGTAATGCGCCGTTTTCTGCAAAATCATTTTCCAGGGCTTCCTTTCTCGCTGAAGCAGCGCCCTCCATCAGTGCTGTAATATCTGCACCGCTCACTGCAATTGGAAGAAGGCCTACTGCTGTCAGCACGGAAAAACGGCCTCCCACATCGTCAGGCACTACAAAAGTCTCATACCCTTCCTCGGTTGCAAGGTTCTTCAACGCTCCCCTTGCTTTATCAGTAGTAGCATATATTCTCTTAGCTGCTCCCTCTTTTCCATATTTTTTTTCTAAGATTTCTTTAAATACACGGAAAGCAATGGCTGGCTCAGTAGTCGTCCCTGATTTGGAAATCATATTGATAGAAAAATCTCTGTCCCCTACTACGTCCATCAGATCTTTTATGTAAGTACTGCTGATACTGTTACCCACATAGTAAATCTCCGGCGACTTTCTGATCTCTTTCGATACCACATTGGCGAATGAATGTCCAAGGAAATCAATCGCGGCCCTCGCTCCCAGATAAGAGCCGCCGATACCGATTACTAATAATACATCCGAATCACTGCGAATCTGCTCTGCCGCCTTCTGAATACGCATAAACTCTTCTTTATCATAATTAACCGGCAGGTCAATCCATCCAAGAAAATCATTGCCCGCGCCTGTCTTTGCAACAAGCTCCTCTTTTGCCTGTGCAACCAGGCCACTCATATATTCCATCTCATGTCCCTGAATAAAACTACTTACTTTTGAATAATCAAATGTAACTTTTCCTGCCATTGTTATCCTTCCTCCCTGAGTCGTATCTCTCTATACTTTACCCCACAGTTTTGCTGTATATTTACTAGCCAGGACCTTTGCCGCAAAACCTCCGCTGGGGCAGCTTTGTACTTTGATTTTGCCTTGGCCCCGCCCTTCCGGGCCCATGTTGTACAGGCCCGCTTAGATATATATTAATTTTACCAAATATGCCCTTCTTTATCAAGCTAAAAACTCCTCCAATATTTGACGGATGGCCTCTTCTTTTAATGCAGGCTGCTCCCCTTCCTCCGTCTTTTCTTTCACTGTACGGCGGATTACCTGTCTGGCGGCATCGCCTTTCTCCACCTTTCTTGGCTCTCCTTCTATATTAATAGATAATTCCTTTTCCTCCTTCACCGCTGCCGCCCTGGACGCACTTGTGCTTTCTGGACTGATAACATCTATATTCTCTTTTTCTGTCTGTTTTACTCTCCTGTAACGATGGGCGCAGACATTCTCCAAATAATCAACCATATAATTTTTTGCAGCGTTTATTTTGTAAGTCTCATCAGATAACTGGCTGATTACTGATAGGACAATCATCTCTGCGGCCCCCACTGCAAGATACTGAAACATCTGCTCACAAAATCCATGTGCCGCATAGTGTCCAAGCGCCCCGGCGGCGGCCAGGATTCCTGAAAACCATATTGTCTGTATTTCTAGCTGTCTCCACGTATGTATTCGGAAAATAAATCCCCGATATTCATATATGTACTTCTCTACAAATGCCCCTACATTATCCACCGTATCGTGTATCATACATGCGTGTTCATATTTGGCCCGCACGAGCTTCATCAGTTTGTGTGTACTCTTTGACATATTACCTGCCGCCTTTGCCATGCGGCGCAGAGTAAGCTGGTTTACAATCTTGGCCAGCACTCCTATGACACCTATTGCAATCATTAGATAGAAAACAATATTTGTGTCAGCTGCTACATTCTTAAACATAACTAGACCTCCTGTTTTTGGTTGTGCCACAACTACCATTTTTTGGTGTGAGCTTATTATAGCCCAACTTTCCCGGACATGCCTTAAAAACCGTTCTACATATTTCGCCATATGCAAAGTCCCGGGCCCTCATACTGCAATCTGAGATACTTAAGAATTCTAGGGCATTTGAAGTCTTTTAATCCTTAAATTTAACAGCCTGTTTTAAACATAGTATTTTTGTGCGCCTTAAGAATGCTCCTGTCATTTTATAGCAAAATCACCCGAAAATTGACTGACGAAAATAATATACTGGTAATTTTTTTTATGATTTGTTATAATTCTCATAGAATTTATTTGGGAGGTCATGCTATGCAATATAAGCCGCAGGGAGTCTGTTCACAGATGATAGATTTTGAAATTCAGGATAATAAGGTAAGAAATGTAAAGTTTCTCGGGGGATGCAGTGGAAACCTCCAAGGTATTGCCAGTCTGATTGAGGGAATGGATACCAGCGAGGCAATTGCAAGAATTGAAGGCATTAAATGCGGATTTAAAAAAACATCCTGCCCGGATCAGCTGGCACAGGCATTAAAAAAAGCAACCGGGAATTAGAACCGGTTGCTTTTTTATATGGATTTCCATGAACTCTATTTTAATAAATGACACTCCATCTCGAGCGATTGAAGCAACTGTCTGGTGCAGCGCATCAAAAAATTTGTGGTGTTTTCTCGGTACAGGTCTTTTCTATAATCAAAATTGTTAATAGTTTCTTTTCCTGTATGCGGTACACTTGACAGTTGCTTCAATCGCTCGAGATGGATAGTATTTATGGAGGCTAGTTTACAAAGATACCGTCTGTTGCAGTATTAGCTCTATCATATGGTATTGTATCCTTCATCCCTGCCACATGATCAGCATGAACTCTATAATAGTAACCACTGTCTACCTTCATTGTCTTAGATGTAGCAACATAGTATGTATCCTCATCCTCTACTTGCCAAAAATCAATCTGATCCCATTTTTCGGTTTCTTCATTATATTGGTCAACATATATTACCGTTGATACATAATCCACTGTATGGTTTGCTGTCGTCGAGGCATAGACATATATTCTACCTTTTCCAGCTTTCGTAATGGAACAATCCCCATCCATTAAATGTATGCCTCGAGTCATTTCACTTTTTGTAGTTGCTGATGCTGTATCATTATTCGTAAGATAAGAACCATCAATCTGTATCGGCGAATTATCAATTTGCATCGCGTTTGTATTAACTACTGAACTAGAAAAAACGCTGAACATAATTCCCATCGTGCATATAGCAGACAGTATTCTTTTTTTCATTGCTTCTTTTCTCCCTTTTGTATTTACTTTTATTATTTTTTATTTCTGATAAGTAAACAAAATAGCAAGTTAAAACTTACGCATCTTATTCAAAATAAATCATTTTGGTTAAAATTTCTTTGATTTCCTCTTTTTCTAATATACCTTTTATTTGATAATGGATACCTAAATATTCAAAATTAGCTATATATCTAGTCGCATCTTGACCTTGTATCTTATATTCTTCAACTATGATTTCCTGTTTGGAATTTTTTACAGCAAATTTGTCTACTAAAATGTCCTCCTTTTTCTGATTCAATGAGGAGTCCGCACCATTTATATAAACAAAGTATCTAATTATTTGTCCATTATAATTATAAAAGAATTTCGCCTGTTTTTGTTCTTCATCTATCTCCGCTCTTTGTAAACTCATACCTTTAGGTTTGAAACCTAGTTCTATAATTGAACGACCCAATTTTTCAGTTGCTTCTGTATATGCTGTTATCTCCTCCCCGTCCTCACTCGTCTGTATCTCCATATCCTCCACATTTATAGTTTGAGTCGCCTGATTTCCTAATAGTCCACCAATTATCTCTTTCCAATATGACTTGCTCCCCACACTTGTCATACTCATTCCGGCTACCATTAAACAAACTACTGCCACTGCCGCCGCCAGGCGTTTTCCTGCAGAAAAATGAAATCTCCTGGTTTTCTTCTTTGTCTCTTTATCTGTATTCAAATTCCCACCAACAAGGGTATCCTCCATTTCATCCCCTTTGGACTGACGGACTTCATCCAACAGAGTCTGCCCAATGGCGTCCCTTAATTCTTGTCCGGTAGATGAGTGAGTCCCATCCAGCAGGGTATAAAACTTTGACTCTCCCTTATGCAAACCTCTCTCCTCAGCTTCCCATCTGAGCAACTCTCGTCCAAGGTGAAGCGCCACCGCATCTGTGTCTGACAGCCTAAACTTGATTTTATCATTTGTAAGTAGAGAAAAATTTGGCGTAATCTCCTGCGAAAACTCTTCGTTATTACTATGCTTATGGCTTCTGACGCCTTTCTCCTCATAAGCCCGTATTTCAGCCAAAAGCTCCTCTTCCATCTTTTCCGACACGCATATATCTTCGAGGTCAGCGTTATTTATTATTTTCTTTTCTATCTTCCTGGCCTCTTTTTCGATTTCTTCCTTCAGTAAGAGTTTTTTGATTTGTTTCATTCTTGCTCCCCTTATTTTGGTTACTAGTTTTTCTTGACTTTTTAATAAATAAGTTTAATATGAAATTATATGTGTTTTGCCAGTTATATGCAAGTATAACTTTCGGTTTTTTAAGCATAATATAAACAATTCATATCTGGAGGTCTTATATATTATGAAAAGAATCATACTTACCGGCGGTGGAACAGCCGGGCATGTCACCCCCAATATAGCCCTGATTCCCCGGCTTAGGGAATTGGGTTATGATATCCAATACATAGGCTCCTATAAAGGTATCGAAAAGGAATTAATCGAACCTTTTGGGATTCCCTATCATGGTATTTCTTCCGGTAAGCTCCGACGATATTTTAGTGTACAAAACTTTACAGATCCATTTCGTGTTATTAAAGGTTTTGGCGAGGCCCATTCTATTATTAAAGAGCTAAGGCCCGATATTATCTTTTCAAAAGGAGGCTTTGTATCTGTCCCTGTTGTCCTGGCAGGCAAGAGGTGCAAAGTTCCTGTCATCATTCATGAATCTGATATGACACCAGGCTTAGCTAATAAAATTGCTATACCATCTGCAACTAAGGTATGTTGTAATTTCCCTGAGACACTCGAATCACTTCCAGAGGATAAGGCAGTGCTCACCGGTTCCCCCATCCGCCAAGAATTATTATCCGGCAATAAAATTGCTGCCTTGGATATGTGTGGTTTCTCCGCAGACAGACCTGTTATTCTTGTAATTGGCGGAAGCCTGGGTTCTGTAGCAGTTAATAATGCAGTTCGCCTGGCCTTGCCTGATCTGCTTGAGCATTTCCAAATTGTACATCTGTGCGGTAAAGGCAAAATAGACGAATCCTTGAGCAGTATGGATGGCTATGCTCAGTTTGAATATATCAAAAATGAACTCCGTGATATATTCGCCTTGGCCGATATTGTTATTTCCAGGGCTGGTGCAAATGCCATATGTGAACTTGTAGCTCTTAGAAAACCCAACCTCCTGATCCCGCTTTCCGCGAATGCAAGCCGCGGGGACCAAATCTTAAACGCCCGCTCATTTGAGCGTCAAGGTTTTAGTATGGTTCTGGAGGAGGAAGATCTCACAAAAGAATCACTGCTTGAAGCTGTAAGAAAGCTATATAATAACCGCGGCACTTATATGGATGCCATGCGGGATTCAAGACAGCAGGACTCTATTGATACAATTATAAGCCTTATAGAAGCAGCCAGCGCCAAACAAAGTTCTTAAAGATGGCCATAAAAGCTATTACTATTGATTCTTTATTTTAAAGTATTTGTAGTGAACTATCCTCTTTAGTGGCATCCCTTAATACATGCCTATTAAACAACTAACGTTCAATATGATATACCTATTGAACTTCTAATGTTCAATGGGATATACCTATTGAACTTCTAATGTTCAATGGGATATGCCTATTGATCTGCTAAGTTCAATGGGATATGCCGCCTATTGATCTGCTAATCTCCAATAGGATATGGGTTGGGACATTTCCTCAGTTGATAGCGTGTTTCAGGCAAATTTATAATTAGCAAACCTACTGTACTGATTCGATTTGTCTGGAATGCGCCCCTGATAAAAGTAACCGAAGAATAAAACAAATTATCAAACACTCATAGTACACTGATACGTCTGCTTTCTATAAAATAACTCTATTTTATTTCTATCGGCTTAATTGTTATCGGCATGTGCTGCCATTATCTTCAGTATTGCAGAACAAAAAATTATTTAATTCATTTACACAAATATAAATATCCCAAAACACTATGTATTGTATATAGGATATTGGCAACACATAGCAGTGTTGCCACATCTGCAGCCAAAGCTGCAGAAAGTCTTAGATATGTACTGGACACATCAATTAAATCTTATTCCTTGCGGCCTCTTCCTACTTACTATGACCGGTTTAGTTCGTCATACTCTACACCGAATTCCTTCTTTATCCAAGTTCTGGCTCTATGTAATAGGCTATGAAGAACTTCAATACGAATTCCCATCTCCTCTGCTACTTTCGCCTGAGGTATTTCAAGATAATATACCAGAGTCATGGCTTCATACCATCTCTTGTTTCTCTCCATCAGTGCTGTAAATATTTTTTCATGAAGCTCGTGACGTTCAAGATCTTTTAATTCTTCCATAAATTCATATTCTGCACTCTCGACTATCTCCTGAGCTTCCCCTGCTATTTCATCATCCGGCACTTCGCGCACGGCTCTTTTCTTATAATTTAAGGCATAATTCTTAGCAGTGGTATATAGCCATGATTTAATATTACTGCGATTCATATCATTATAATAAATATATAATTGCAAGAACGTATTCTGGGTAATATCTTCCGCCACATCAAAATTACCGGAGTATGTATATGCCGCCTTTAAGACAAGATTTTTATATTTCTCGTAAACCTCATCAAATCCATTATTTTCAGTCAACATTTTATCCCCGATATCACATTACTTTACTTAGTATCTCTTCTTTATCCGCATCTGAAAGCTTACCCATTTTCCAACCTAACCCTACATTATCACCTTTATATCTTGGGATCAGGTGCATATGAAAATGAAAGACAGTCTGCCCTGCCGCTTCTTCATTATTTTGTACGATATTATAGCCATCGCAGTCCAGAATACCTTTGAGCTTCACTACCATTTTCTTGGCCAAAACCAACACTTCAGCCGCCAGTTTTTCATCCAAATCATATAAATTCCTATAATGCTCTTTCGGAATAATTAAAGCATGTCCCTTTGCAGCTGGACTTAAGTCTAAAATAACACGGAAGTTTTCGTCTTCATAAAGGGTTGCGGATGGAATCTCACCCGCTGCCAATTTACAAAAAATACAACTCTCGTCTCTCATAGTATTCCCTCATTTCTTTTTTATTTACCCATAGTATATCCCATTTTTATCGAAATGAGAAGAGTTTTTATCCTCCTATTCATACGCTTTTTCCCCTTGCTTCCTGTCGAAAATTGTCAATCTGATTTTGTTGAACACAGCGAATCAACGTGCTAGACTACAATCAGAACTACAAAAGGAGGGCCAATAAATGTTACATAATGTTGACATCAATAAAATGAATACGCTTATGGAGGAAAACCCTGCCGCAAAGCAGATTATCAGCCAATTGTTGGACAACCATCATGAAACCGTTTCCACGATTGCCCACGAAATACGTAACCCCCTTACTCTAATATCTTCATCCCTTCAGGTCATGCAAATCCAACACCCTGAAATACAGGAGTTTCCTCACTGGAAACAGACTCTTGGGGATGTCAATTTTGTATGCCAGCTCCTAAATGAACTATCTACCTTTAACAATGGGAATACCCTGCACTACTCAGTTTTTTCCATAGAGCGGCTTCTTAAAAATGTTGCAGTTTCTTTTGCAATTTCTCTGGATACAGATGATTCTGACATCGAATTTACTTCTTCTATCCCTTCTGGCCTCGGCGATATTACAGGGGATAAAATAAAACTGGAAGAAGTCTTCCTAAACCTTCTGCGCAACGCTAAAGAATCTATCACCGGCGAAGGCAAAATTCAACTTACAGCAAACTGTAATAAAAATTCACTAATAATACAATGTAAAGATAGTGGATGCGGCATATCAGAAGATATTATTGACTATATATTTGAACCGTTCAGAACTTATAAAGAAGGAGGCACCGGCCTAGGACTCTCACTCTCCAAAAGAATCATTGAATCACATGGCGGCTCCATATCCGTTGATTCCAAAATAGATGAAGGTTCCACCTTTACCATCATTCTTCCGATTTAACAGCAGTGGACTTGTTATACTACCAATATTAAATACCAAAAATACTAATATGATGCCTGGGTCAAAAGGTTATACACTTCATATCCGCATACCCTAAAGGACGCCCCTTAGCGTATACTTATTGAACTGCTAATGTTCATATGAGGTATACTTATTGGACTGCTGATGGCCAATGAGGTAAATCCAATGGCATCCTCCTCTCCCCCCTGGGGGTAAATATACAGCCCATGCTGTATGGAATGTATAACTTAAGAGCCAGCAATCTAAATCGTTTACCCCGCCAGAAATTCTATATTATAGAACATGCCGGGATACTTTTCTGCGGTACAAAATACCCGCCAATATAAACCCACTGATCAGTCCCCCTATGTGGGCAGTGTTATCAACTCCGGAACTTGTAAACCCAAAATAAAGACTCAGGAGTACCATAAACAAAAGCCCTTTATTTGTCAGGCGCCCCACATTCCCCCGGTTCTTTATTACCACGCTGACCAGGCCTCCCATTAGTCCAAATATAGCGCCAGATGCACCGGCAGAGACATAGTTAATATTTCCGGCCTGGCTCATCAACAAGGATAATAGATTGCCGGCCACGCCTGAAACAAGATAAACAATCAGAAACCTTATCTTTCCAATCTCCATCTCCAAATTCCACCCCAACGCTCCCAGAAGTATCACATTATTTAACAAATGCTCTATGCCAAAATGGAGGAATATGCTGGTCAAAAGCCTATAATACTGGCGGCCTTCTGTGACATACGGCCCATACATTGCTCCATACTTCAGCATAAGCCCTGTATCCTGGGTTCCCCCCACAGCTGTTAAAATTAAAAATAAACTTATATTTATTACTATCAACGCAATCGTGCAGACTGCTCTTTGCTCCTTTTTCATGGAAGTCCCTCTCTTCGTACAATATGTTTCACATTATAAAGGTTCTTCCTGCTCCTGTCCATCTGTTTCAAAAATCAAATCTTTCCAGCTGCCCCATCTATTTTTTTTAGCTCTCCCCACCGCCCTTTTCCAAGGAGTCCAGCGTCCTCCAATTTCACGGATAGTCTGAACATCAGCGGAAGGTTGATATTCTTCCTCAAGAGGGGAAAATAGATGTTCGTTAGGCAGGCTTCCCCCCTCCTCCACGTCCTCTCCTGGCTTTTTATTTTCTCTCTGCTCTTTGTGTAATTGATATTCCTCCACTATCTTTTCCAGGTCATAATTTTCCTGCAGCGTAGCTTTATGTAGTTCATAAGCCAGCATAATTCCTTCTGTCTCATCATAATCCAGCTTTTGCACAAAATATTCTGTAATAACATGGAATGCTTCGCACAGTGTTTTCTTTCTGCCTGGCAAATAACAAAAAAACCAGGTCTTTCCATCATAAAACATAAACTCTGGATGTAACAGAAGGCTATTTGTACTCAGCATATGCTTTCCCACTGATTTAACCACCTCCATCAGCCTGTCCACAAAAACAAGCATATCTTCCTGCCTCACTGGGGAGGACTCAAACCTGGCCTTCATGGACACCATACCCGTAACCGCATAACTGTAACGGCTCTTGCCATCTATCCCACAGCCTGTAACATCCAACAACCCTGGGATATTATTTTCCCTGATCATAGGAATCTGATAATCCTCTTCATACAAATGAGGAAAATCTATATGTAAATATACTTTGTTCAATTCTTTTTTATAACCTGTTTTCATCTTCGTGCCCAACCCTTCAAATTTAATAATGTGTATTTTAAAGCTATGCCGGGATATCCTCCTATGCAGGCAAATGGACGCTAAGGCATCCAGTAAAGCCTGCCTACTGCTTACTCACAATGGACTCTAACTGTTTTCTCTTTCTTATTTTGTCCTCTGGTTTTAACACAGCCGCCCTGCTTGCAGTCTGGATTAACATCCTGCCCTTCCCCGCCTGTACAGAAACCTCTACCATATCTTCCCCATCTGTTACTTTAATTTCTGTTATATGTAGTAAAATCAATTTATGGCCGATACGTTCTCTGCAAAACCCTTTTAAATCTGAAATCTCCTCCCCTTTACTTCTTTTACTCTGGGCCCCTACAGATGCAGTCTCCGCTGACGCCCCAATGATTATATTTTTATCGTGATAATAAAATACTGTATATACTGTAAATAAAAGAACCAGCAATACCAATGGCATAATCCAGGACATCTCCACAGTTACACTGCCTTTTAGGAAAGCAACTGGACATTTCTTTTGATTCCTTTTTTGATTTCTTGTATCTTTCCATCTTGCTGTATTGCAGAGCAAAGTACTGTATTCTCTGAAGGGAAACATACTAAAACCCTCCTGTACATATCCAGACAACATATGCTGCCATTAAAAATGGTACAAACGGGTATCCAGTCCTGCGGTCAAGCCTGTGAAATATAAAGATTGCCGCTGCATATATGGCTGCCAGTGTGAATGCAATTAGAAGAAGTCCCAGCAGGCTCCAAAACCCCAGATAAATCCCCAAAACTAAAATTAACAGACTATCTCCATAGCCAAACCCTTCCTCAGTCGCCCTGCTGACTGCCAGAAATACAATCCCTGTCCCGGCTCCTGCCAGTACCAGTACAACAGGCATTTCTCCCTGGTATATATGGACGCTGACGGCCGCTGCACCGCCTGCGGCCAACAGCCACAGGGGCAGTCTGCGGATACGGATATCTATAGCTGATAAAATACATAAATACAAAGTACATACAATCTGTCCTGCTTCGCTCATTTTACATCCCCTCTCTTAATCCTGTAAGTAATCCTGAATATACTTATCCCTGTCCCGAACATCTGCTGCAGCCTGCCCTTGATCCAACATCTGATTTTTTTACCGCATGGATGGTCCTTTTAAGGCCGCTGCAGTTTAATGAATTATGATACTTCCTGCCTGTATTTGTAATATACACACCGGCCATAGTCTCCCCATGGACACACTTCTCACATCCTTTATATTTTCCCCCGTCCTCACTGCGTAATCCCTCCAATCCAGAAAAGGGCGTAAAACGTACTGAGAGCTGAAGATAAGTACATTGGTAATCCTCGTGGTATACAAACGCGGTGTCGGTCAGATATACAATTTTATCCTGCCCCTTCGTCCCATCTCTCTTTGTATATCCAGTCCATCCCTTTACTCTCATTTCTTCCCTGAACCTGGCGGTTAAATTTTTAAATCCTGGAAAAGGCAATTGTACTGAATATTCAGCCACTGCTTTAATCTCGCCACTAAGTGGAGAGTAATATGTCCTGCTGCAGTCTATCCCTGAGCTGCCGCCCGCTACAATGCTGCGGTCAAGCCTGTCAAAACCGGCAGCCTCTACTACATCACTTTTAAATTTAAATATATTTACTGCCGGAAGCAGAACCGCATCGGCTGCGGCTGTCTTAGCTGCATCCTGAAGCGCTGCCCGGATGGTTATACCCACAGCCTGGATCTCCAGCATATACACCAAGGTAAGTACAGCAAAGAAGTACAGGGGAATAACCAAGGCAGCCTCCAGAGTCACACTTGCCCTTGGACTCAATACAGACGCCCTTTCTTTTTTAGATTCGGATGGGTTTGTATCAGATTGTGTCATCGCAGTCTTTCCTTTCTTAATATTTTTTCGTTTAGGGATATATTTCCCTGCCGTAAGGGATGTCCGGCAGGTTTGATTATAGAAAGAAAGGGCGTCTGTATTGAGTCCAAAAACAACTTTTTTGAATCAGCACTTAAAACTCATATCCAAAATATGTGGGAAAACTGTAGGTAAGTCCATCACGTATGAGCGCTTCACTCTGTACTCTGACCTTAACAATACAGTTATCAACAGCAAATGCTGACCTTCCCGATTCCATTTTCATATTTTGTTCAACCCGGTCCAGCGCCCGCATTGTCAGTGTGTCCTCGTCCTGCAGAAATAATAAAATTCTCAAATAGTCCTTATAGGACACACCCCCTTCGGCATCCATACCATCCTGTATGTCGCCTCCTGTGCCCAAAGTCAGAAGAGAGGAAAGAGAGAGCTGCCAACTGGCGCTGTCCTTCACCAACACAGTCCTCTTTCCCGCCATCAGCGCCCTGACATCCACAATACTTTCTCCAAATGCCCATGCTGCCAGAAGAGCCTGCTTTACAATCTCTGCCGCTCCGGGGAGCGCGGCCAGTGTAGATAGAGTCAGCGCCAGCGCTTCCGCCTCTGCCTTACGCACTGAATCTGTCAGTAAATACAAATAATTAATGCCAAATCGGATTGCCAACAGTTTTCCTGCTACTGCCTCCAAATTCCCATAGTCATCTTCCTTTCCCCCTAGCATGTACTCAATCTCATAGGACAGGCTTTGATCTTCCCCCCTTGTTTCTATGGCATTCCCAAATTTTTTAAGAAGGTACTCCCTAAACAAAAGTTTCTCTTCCAGTCCATTCAATCCCTGACGGAAATAAAAACTTCCCCTGCCCGTCCTTAAACTCCTCATTGAAGGCTGCTCCCCTGCCGCGACCCTCCTGCCTGATACTTCATACTCATCGGGAAGTACCAGGCTTAACAGGCCGCGGCTTTTTAACTCCTCTACATGTGGGAGAGGGTTGTCCTCTTCTGGAAGTATGCCCTCCCCCTCCTCAAGTATTTTTTGCAGCTCAGTGTTTACCTCCATATCTTCCTGTTGGGCTTCTTCTCCCTGTAATTCCTGCTCCTCCCATATTCCTGACATGCCTGCAAGTTCACGGACTGCCGCTATTCCATATGTATCCTCCATATATGCCAATACTTGTTCTTTAAAAGCTGTGCCCTTTCTATCTGATAGGTACTGAATCCCCTGTATATGGTGGTCTATGCCCACTGTCCCATAATAATGCATATGATCCAGAATATTCTCCTCCCTGAATGTCCCTGACCCATAGCTCCCATCAATAGCAAGAAGCTCATACTTTTCTAAAAGCTGCTTCTCGTATTCTCCAAATGCAGAATATACCGCCCGGTCCGTATCAAGTCTTTTCTGGTTTTTTGCTGTCTGGAGCACTGTACTTTCTAACATTGCCGCAATAAACGAAATAAAAAGTACGAATATAAAGCTTAAAAAGACTGTGATTTCTCCTCTCTTCCAATAAATTCTCTGCACTTTCCTTTCCTCTTCTAAATACCAGCGCTTTCACTGGTAATCTTTTCAAATATAGAGTTTACCAGACTGATAAGCTGTGTCTTAAATATAAGAACCAGTGCTATGATGACTACCAATATTAAAATCATTTCTACTACTGACAACCCTGAATCATCCTTTAATATTGCTTTGATTTGGAAAAGCCTTGTTCTAATCTTTTCTCTAAATATCTTCAAACTTATTTCCTCCTTTTATATTAAACATAAGTCCCTGTATTCCCTCTTATAAACCCCCGGACTGCCGGATAGACAGCCAAAACAGATATGCAGACGCCAAATCCTTTATATTTGTATAGTAAAAAATGCTGGTATGACAATGATTACAATTACCACTGCCAACATCATAAACATAGGTCCCAACAGTTTTGTGCCTGCCTCTTCGCCCAGTTTTCTGGCCCTGTTCTTTCTATCCTCAAATGCATCTGCGGCCTCCTTTTTCAATAAGTCCGCCATTCCCTTAGTTCCCTTGCGCAGGTTTTGAGACAACATGGAACCAAATTTGCGGTAGGATGCCAGGCCGCATCTCATACCAAATTTCTCATAGCACTGGCTCTCTGACACCCCTTGCTGTATCTCATGCATAGTATATGCCATTTCCTCATATGCTTCGCGCCGTCCCTTTCGCCCTTTTTGCCTCCCATACTCCTCCACCACCTTGAACCATGCGGCCCTTGCAGTCATTCCAGCTCCAAGAAAGAGGGCAAACTGGCTGATAATCTGGGGATAATCGGCTGTCATCTGTTTTTTCCTGTCCTCCTTTCTCTGTTTTTTCTTTTGCTTATCCAGTGCATATACGCCTACTGCGGCAACAATGCCCAGAATAAATAGTCCCCCAGCACGTGAGTCCTTTGGATACTTCCAGGTAACTTTATTTCCATCTACCTCATCAGGTAAAGTAAGCCAGTCCTCCTCTCCCGTCTTACTTTCCTGCTCCTGTACTGCGGCCTTAAGCTTTTCGAGCTTTTTCTCCCACTTAGTCAGTTTAGGCGGAAGGACGTTCACATAAAAGGTATGTACTGCCTCTTCTTCTCCATATGTAAGTAGCGCCCTAAGCTCTAAAAGGGTACCCTCCTCTTTTAAGTTCTCTGTCTTAATCTCGCCTAACAGATTAAGAATGTCATAATCCCCTACTTCCCAGGCTACTTCTATACCCGTGCCGGGAATCTGATCTGGCAGGTCCAGGTTATGCCTGACTTCATCCAGACTTTTATTCTCTCCTAATATAAGCTCTTCAAGAGAAGCGGCTGCCTCCTCAAAGACCTGCGGCATCTCCTCCTTCTTATATCGCTTCTCCCCTAAGGCTACAGTCATCTCTCCTTCCCGGCCATCCAGCTCCACTTCCAAGTCTATATCTTCACTGCCAGATCCATAATCTCCCCTTCTCAGTATACTTTTGCCCTCATTATTTTTATCTGGCGCACGCAAGCTGTCCATAATGAATACCAGCAGGGCTAAAAAAGAGACTAACATAAATACTAAACCCATCTTTCTATATACAGGCCTACATCTTTGCATACTCTATACCTCAATCTCCACAATTGCCTTCCCAATCCGCCATGCGGCAAGATATATTCCCAGGCACATGCTCATCACTGCCCCTCCAAACAAATTCCCATACAAAACCTGCATAAATTCAGGAAAGGCCAGTTTCATATATAAGATTATCCCCATGGGTATTACACACATAATCCTGAACTCTAATTTCTTAGCTGAGAGGAGTGTATCTATCTCGTTCTCCACTTCCATTTTTTCACTGATATCTTTCACCGCATTCCTAATAATCTGGATGCTGTCCCCTCCGGTTCTCTTTGCCGCAGTAAATACGGCTGTGAAGCCTATAACATCTTCCTGCTCCACCCGCTCTGCAAAATCTCCCATAACCTGTTCTGCTGTCCTATTCATATCCATCTGGTATATCATCCGGTCATACTCCCTGCGGATCCGGCTGTCTTTCTTATAAAGGGCCCTCATCTCCACAGCCGCCTCTCTAAGGGCATTCTCCACGGAATACCCTACATTCAGGGCTGCTGCCAATGCCCGTATACTTTCTTTGAACTGCCCCCGAAACTCCTGTTCCTTACGCCTGCATTGTTCCTGCTGCCAGATATACAGGTAGAATCCTGTCAGGGGCATCAACAGGATTCCTGCTGTCCATGTCCCATAGAATAAATATCCTCCAAAAATCATAAGAACAGCCCCTTTTAGTCCTGCAAGTATATATTCATCAAGCCTGATATCCTGCTGCCAGCAGCTTCCCACAATGAACAAGTTCTTCAGCCTTCACAAGCCTCCCCTGTACTTTTCCATTCTCATCCCCCTCCTCCCTGAATTCAAATAAGGTGTGTGTCTGTACCATGTCATTTTCAAATCCCAGTACTTCTGTAATTTCCAGTACTTTTCTGCTTTTATCGCGCAGACGCCCCAGATGTATGATAACATCGATTGCAGACGCTACCTGCCTTTGGATGGCTGCCAGAGGCATATCGATTCCCATCATCATCATTGTCTCCAGCCTGTGCAGCATATCTGCCGGATTGTTGGCATGTCCTGTTGACATGGACCCACTGTGGCCATTCAGCATTGCTGATGAAATCATATCTACTGTTTCATCCCCCCTGACCTCACCCACAATAATCCTGTCCGGCCTCATCCGCAGCGCCGACTTAATTAAATCCCGTATAGAAACAGCGCCCTCCCCCTCCAGGTTCGCATTCCTCGCCTCCAGCCTGACCAGGTTGGGGACGCCTTTTATCTGCAGTTCTGCATTGTCCTCCACTGTTATGATCCTTTCATCCTTGGGAATATAATCTGAAAGAGCATTTAGAAATGTAGTTTTACCGGAGCCTGTTCCCCCGCTTACAAAGATATTATATTTAGAACAAACAAGAATTTTTAAGAACTCCACAGCTTCTTCACTGACACTGCCCCATGAAATCAGCTGTTCCATTGTAACCTTTTCTTTAGGAAACTTCCGAATTGTCATAATCGGGCCATTTACCGCCACTGGCCTCAGTACTACATTGACCCGGGATCCATCTTCCAGCCTGGCATCTGCAATAGGTGAGGACTCATTGACATACCGGTTAGTCCCAGACACAATCTGCTGAATCACATCCTCCAGCCTGGAGAGTGACAGAAAATGCCGTTCTGACTGAAACAGCCTGCCTCCCTTCTCAAAAAATATATTCTCTGTGCCATTAATCATAATCTCCGTGATTTCTTCGTCCTCAATTAGATCCTGAAGGATATCTAACTTTCTAAATGCATTGAATAACTCCCTGCTAAGCCTGATCTTCTCCTGTAACGGCAAATATCTTTCCTGGCCCGCCTCATTAAGGACCAAATGAATCAGCTCCTGCAGCTCGTCCTCCTCCATCTCCCGGCTCATATCCATCTGCTCGAGTACTCTGTCATACATTTGCCCAATCAAATTCATGGACATCCACCTGCTTCCAACTGTATCTTCTTCTGTACAGTATGTTCCAAAACATCCTCATACCCTGTCTGCCTCAGGTTTTCTGTATACTGTGCCAGCTTTGCCATAGACAGAGGATCGTCCATATACAAAGTATAGACTGTCTGACATTCCCTTAAAATGCGGTACAGGCCCCGGATACTATCTCCCAGATCCAAAATAATCGTCCTGTAAAGACAATTTGCAAATATCTCCTCAAACAGTCCCAGCCATTGTGTCTCCTCCACAGACCAAAGATCCTGCATAACAGGTATAGGGGCAATATAATCCAGTCCTTTTATCTGTCCCGCCATAGCGCTGATACGTAGTCCCAGGTTCCCTTTTTCCTGGCGGATAAAGTAGAGCAGGTCTCCCAGATTATCGCCTTGCTGTCCTGGAAAATAGTGGCTGCCCCCTGAATATTCCTCCAGGTTTAAATACAGGACAGGTTCCTTCTTGGCTGTCTCTTTTCCCAAATCCAGCGCAAACTTGGTCTTGCCAATCCTGCGGATAGGGGAATAAATCCCGATCAGCTTTCCTCCATGCGCCCCTGAACCTGCTCCCAGGCCCTCCCCCTCCTGTGCCTCTCTCAGAATTGCTGACAGTATCTTGTCCGAGGCCTGGTATTTGTACACAGCCTTCTCATCATCTAATAATTCTGCACTGCCCCCTTTCACAAGCACATATTTTTCTCTGGCCCTGACTAACTGTCTCTGGCTTGTCTCATAATCCTCCCCTGCCAACAGAATATGAACCTGCTTTTCTCTCGAAAATTCCTGCGCATCCTCCATCCTTTGAAACAGATGTATCTGAAACCCCAGCTCTCTGTGCTCTTTAAAAGCCTGCATAAGATTTCTGGCATACTCCTGCTCCACATCGCAAATTACAAAGCTTTTTGGGTACAACCTATCCCTCCTGTCCAAATATTCAAAATGATAAATAATAAAAGTAAAGTAACTGAAATTTTACCGCGATCCTGCGGCATGATAAGTTAAAAGAACAGCCGGATCCAGATCAACTCCGGCTAAAGATGTATGCAGCAAACTGATTGGCTGCTGTGATTCGTATTATAAACATACCTTTACAGATTGTCCATACTTGTTTCTAAATTAGCTTCTTTTTGTGAAAACCTTACAAGGTCTGATAAAATAAAATGCCATAAAGCAAACAAACCCCGGGAATCCCAAGACTCCCAGTTGTCAAAAAGGAAACTGCATTCAACCCCACATTCAATGTATTTTCGTCAGGAAGCATATACTGGTTAATAAAATAAATCAATCCCATCCCTATAATTGCACGCATTACAAAATTTACAATCACAGATGTCAGCTTATTTTCCATTATCACATTTCCTCCGCCCTTGCATATATGATATAATATTCTGCTTCGGCAGCATTTATGATAAAAAGTCCAAGAACCTGCTTCGCTATAAACAAGAATCCTGCCCCAAGGGCCTGTATTATGACATGCCCTTGGGTATGCTTACAGCTGCGTTAAAGCTGTATCCTTATTTCCCGGTTTGTCCTGTGATACTGATGGTACCGCACGCCTGCTGCATCCATCATCCTTTTGGACGCTATGACAGAGGGAGTATCTGCATATTTGTCACAGTCATAGATGACCTCCTTGATGCCTGCCTGTATAATCGCCTTTGCACACTCATTGCAGGGGAAAAGAGAGACATACAGCTTCGCGCCAGCCAGGCTTGTCCCATTATAGTTGAGTATTGCATTCAATTCACTGTGGGTAGAATATACATACTTAGTCTCTAATGGATCATCCCCTTCTCTGGCCCAGGGAAATTCATCATCCGAACAGCCAATTGGAAATCCATTATAACCCATAGATAGTATTTTATTATCCGTGCTCACAATACAGCATCCTACCTGTGTTCCGGGATCCTTTGAACGCATGCCTGACAGCATGGCCACCCCCATAAAATACTCATCCCATGAAAGATAGTCCTCCCTTTTACCTGACATATCCTTGCCCTCCTTTATTTTGTCCCAAAAATACGGTCCCCCGCATCCCCCAATCCGGGTACAATATACTTATGGTCGTTTAAGCACTCGTCCAAAGATCCTATATAAATATCTACATCTGGATGCTCCCGCTGCATCCTCTCAACGCCCTCCGGCGCTGCAATAATGCACATAAAACGAATATGCCTGACCCCCTTGTCCTTGAGCATCTGGATGGCAGCCGAACAGGAACCGCCTGTTGCCAACATTGGGTCTACAACAAATACTTCCCTGCTGTCACAGTCAGCAGGCAGTTTGCAATAATACTCTTTAGGCTCGTACGTTTCTGGATCTCTGTATAATCCTATATGGCCCACCTTGGCACTTGGTATCAGCTTCAGCATGCCGTCAACCATTCCCAGTCCAGCCCTTAAAATAGGCACAACTGCAAGTTTTTTACCTGTCAGTTCCTTGCCGATTGTCTCACAGATTGGCGTCTTAATCTTCACATCCTGCAGCTTCAAATCCCGTGTAGCTTCATAACACATCAGGCTGGCAATCTCGCCCACCACTTCTCTGAACTCCTTTGTTCCCACGGCTTCATTGCGGATATAACTGATTTTGTGCTGAATCAACGGGTGATCCATAATTCGTACTTCTGACATCATTTTCCTCCCTTAGTAAAAGAATTAAGTTTATAAGTTAATTTTTTTATTAATATAGATATTTTTTCATAGCATTCCCCATATGCAGTGAGAGGCTGTCCATATGGGTTTGGGATTTCTATATCCTCCTCAATAAATTCATTTAAAGTATAAACGTTCTTAATGTTTTCATACGCAGATACTACTTTCCATTTTTGGTTTTCATCCATAGTCAGTATGAGTGTATCCTCCTGCAGGTCCTCCTCTGAAAACGCAACTGAAGTGTGCCCTTCAAGGCTTAGCTGCCAACTCTTCATAATAGCCTCCGCCTTCTGGTTGGCAGGCTCCGGAAACAGGACCACTAGTCCCCTGGAGCAGACCGCATACTCCTGCTCAAGGTCTTGCTGCCTTAAAAGCTCTGCTGCCATAGGCCCTCTGCTTGTATCTGTATTGCTGAGAAATACAATTCTTCTGTACCTCTGCTGTTTTACGATCGGCGCCGCCGGAAGCCTCAAATGCCCTGCAGCCTTTTCCAGGCGGTTCATAATCGCACTTCCAATCCCCTGGACTGCAAATGATTCACTGTAGATTGTGTCTATATCTTCCCCGTCAAATTCACGCAGAACCCCATATAAATTCCTAGCTATTGTTTTCTCATTTTCCCGGGTGCCTATATTCTTTACAATTCCATGGGTGTAGAGGGGAACAGATTCATTTGTAGCTATAATCCCCACAGTCCTTCCCTCACGGTGTGCTTCATAGGCAAGCTGGCGGATGGCAAGTATCTCCTCCTTCAAGTTCCCTTCTATAATAATCAGCTTGGCACGGGGCGCATAGTGCCTGTATTTCATTCCAGGAGCCTTAGGCGGCTGGCTGCTCTCGCTTCCTAATATAGTTTCATCTACACTGACCGGCCCTATGACGTCCTCAAGCATATCCACAGTGACCGCTCCCGGCCTAAGGATCATAGGGGGGGCGACTGTCATATCCAGAATGGTAGACTCCAATCCTATCTCCACATTTCCGCCATCCAGTATCATATCTATACGGCCGCCCAGATCTCCCGCCACATGCTCTGCTGTAGTAGGACTTGGGCGGCCTGATGTATTTGCACTTGGGGCAGATACATAGCCGCCTGATGCAAGAATCAACTCCCTGGCCACCAGGTCACTTGGCATACGGACAGCCACTGTATCCAGTCCTCCAGTCGTTCCATATGGGACAATACCGCTTTTTTCAAAAATCATTGTAAGAGGCCCAGGCCAAAAATGGAAGGCCAGCTTTTCTGCCGCCGCAGGTATATTTACAGCGATCTTACCCAGTGCCCGGACATCGGCGATATGCACAATCAGAGGATTATCTGACGGCCGCCCTTTGGCGGCATAAGTTTTTCTTGCCGCTTCCTCATCCAGTGCATTGGCCCCAAGCCCATAGACCGTCTCAGTGGGAAAAGCAACAAGGCCGCCTTGTTTGATCATATTCCCTGCTTCCTCTATTATCTTTTCATCTATTTCATTTTTATCTATTTTTTTTATTATTGTATTCATAGGGTTCATTATACCATTATTTATCTTAAAAAAAAACTCTCTTTCTAAAATTCAAAACGACGTTTTTCGGCGTTTTTTATATATTTTATCACTGTATTCTCACTGCTCTTTTCCTGAAACACAATTTATTACTCCATTTGTAATAGCCTCGGCCAATATATCCTGATACTCTTCTGTCACCAGTTTCCCGGCCTCGGCAGGGTTACTTAAAAAACCACATTCTACAATAATGACAGGCACCTCCGTCTTTTTAAGCATATAATATGTATCATTTGCCTTAGCCTGCCGTGTATTTTCGGGATCAGCGGCCAAAAGTGCCTCCTGCATAGTTTTTGCGGCACTTTCACCAACCTTAGAATGGGAATAATAAAAGACTTGCGCCCCATGGATACTCTCCCCTCCGTAACTATTCTGATGTATACTGATAGCCAGAGATGGCTTCTCTTTATTAATCAACGTCACTCTGGCTTTCATATCCTCTGCTTTGGATCCTCCCAGTCCCCCTTCATCTGTGCGTGTCATAATGACCGTAAATCCCTGCTTTTTGAGAAGTGTTTTAACTTTGTTTGCAATATCCAGGTTAATATCCTTTTCCAACGCCTGGTTTACACCTACCTTCCCAGGATCTGACCCTCCATGGCCCGCATCGATTACGATTACCTGGCTATTCTTTGTCCCCGCCGCAGTCTGTACCCCTTCTTCTCCCATGTAATTTTTATAAAGATATTCTCCTGCTTTCTGGCTTCCTATTACTGCACATATGAGCAATGCGAGAAGTCCCAGTATTCCCGCTTTACGGCGCAAAAAAACATCCCCTTTCCACTGCTTTCTTAAAATATATATGCGGAAAAGGGATGTTTCTTTCTTAGTTTAATTTACATACTGGAGGATAAGATCCCATATGGAGGAATTTTCCCAGCCAAGCCTCCACTCAGCCACACCGGCAAGCTGGTTGCTCTTGATAAGTTTAAGCTTCTCTTCTATGGACTCACTGTCCTCAAGCCAGATCTTATAGACACCGTCTTCCGTGTCCCACTCAGCATAATTCTGCTTCGTTTTGTCGTCCCAAGCCGCCTCTGCGCCTGATGACTGGATTAATTCTTCCGCCTCATCCATCCCCATAGCTGTACTGGATACATTGTTCGGATACTGGGCGGCTTCCGTGCCCTGCTGCTCTGCCAGCTCAGCCTCTGTCTTAGGTGTCTCCAGCCATAGCCGTGTATAGAATGGGATTGCATTTACCAGCTTCGTATTCGGCACTAACGTCAATGCATTCTCAATTCCATTCTTGACATAATCGTAAGATGCCACGGAACCTGCTTCATAGGAACCATCCGTATGCTCGTCATACCCCATGATTATAACATAGTCTGCCACCTCGGCCTGTTCCTTAAGGTTGTAATGTTCATTATAGGGCATGGGGACATAATTATCCACAGAAAGTACCAAATCATTCTGCCTGCATTTTACAGACAGCTCTCTGACAAACTGTATATAATGCTCACCGCATTCCTCAGATATCAATTCAAAGTCAAGG
Organism: Luxibacter massiliensis; assembly: GCF_900604355.1. Classification (NCBI taxonomy): domain Bacteria; kingdom Bacillati; phylum Bacillota; class Clostridia; order Lachnospirales; family Lachnospiraceae; genus Luxibacter; species Luxibacter massiliensis. Next base: position 3,567,000 of record NZ_UWOE01000001.1, read on the forward strand.
TTAATCCCATCAATACCTGACTGAAGGGCGCCTGCGATCACTTGGTTGATAAGATTCTCTCTCTTAGAAGTATAGCTTAAGACCTCATAAGTCTCATCGTAAGAGCTGATTCCTCCATGGAAGTCTCTCAATACAGCCCATACATCAATATTAGACTGATGTGCATAATTCACATAGTCAGAATTAGCAAGTGATGATATATTACCCTCAGTATCTGCAATCGTGAACCACGTGGGCGCTATTGTTGTCAGTCCCTTAGTGCCCGCTATCATCTCAAGCACATAACTGTTGGCTGTATCATTCTCCACACTATGCCATGCCATATTGATGGTATAATCCATTGAAATATTGGTGTACTGGGGTTCCTCGAACTCTCTGGAAGTTGTCTCCTGCTTCATATCCTTTAAAGAGCTTGTCTTTACATATCCGATAAATCCATCGCTGGTACGCACCTTCTTCCAGCCGTTCTCATCCTCCAGCACCCTGACTTTGTCAGACTTGCTGACTTCAGTTAGTATAGGACTCTTAACACCGCCCTGGTACCTGACCTGTGTATCCCTTTTTAGGCTTGCGGTATCCTGTTTGCCCCAGGTGCAGTCTACAACCGCCCTATTAGGATCTTTAAAAACAGAATAATCCATATTGGTATACTTCTGTATAAAAGCAAGGGCTATATAAGCAGTCCTGCCTTCCGCCTTAAGGATTACATAATCCTCACTCTTTTTCTCTTTTACGTCTGTGTACTCCTTGCTGCCCACATTTACGGACACGCTTCCGTTGGGCAGAGTATAGAGAAGGAGATTCTCGTTAGAATCCCAATAAAATCTCTCATTTATATAATCCCGGACCACCGAATATTCCACATAGGGTGTCCCGTCAAATATCTTGCCTCTGGCAATGCCATCTTCAGATGGGCCCACCACCAAATTATCAACCACTATAGCAAGGTCATCGTTGTTTTGTATTCCATAATATTCATTCAAATCAGCTTTCTCTTTTGATGAGCCGTATTTTTTCCAAATTATAAACCCGCCGACTGCAATTATAATTAAGGCAATCAGGATTACTGTCCTGATTATAAGATTTCTTTTTCTTCTCCTTGCCCGGCTGCTTCTCCTGCCTGGCCTCTGCCCACCGGGCCTGATGCCCCCTGGCCGGGTAGTCTTTACTCCCTGCTCGCTGGTGCCTGGGCGTCTCTTCTGCACATTCTGCTGCCTGGCCCTTCTGACATTCGCAGCTCTTCTTTCTCTTTCGTCCATGCCGCACCTCCTACAGACCCTATTATAACATATTTTTTATGTACGTCATTAATAATTTGCCTTTTTTACAAGAATTTACCCCCATCAGGCGGGATTTTTCCTGCCCCTGCGCAGGGCAGTAAAGGAAAGGATTGGGGTGTTAAAAATACCTTTGGCTCCCCAATCTTGAAGGCAAATAAAGGGTTTTAAGCGGATGCCGCCTGGGACTGTAAAAGCGCTGGGAGGGAAATGCCCTCAGCCAAATTAAATATCGTGTTATGCTGTACAGTTAGTTCCACAAACTAATTCTATGTCCGGCAGACTGAGGGGATTCTCTGCCTAGTTATTTTCATTAATATTTACAAAAGTGAGTGATTCTATGTAACCTCTGCCATCCAGGACATAGTCCCGCATATAGCATCCTTCCTCCCGGGTCATGTGCGCCGTGACAATCTGTAATGGACTTACCTTATATCCGTCCATAGCCATGTATACACCATTTTTTTCATAGTTCTCCAGCTCTGTATATAGCTGTCTGAACATATAGGCCGTATTGTCAGCCTCCATAGCCTGCTCCTTTCCCCACAGATCCAGATAAATATTTATAAACTGCCCAAGACCTTTTGGAGGCATCGTGACGTACCATCAGGCGCAGCAGCATGGAAGATAGTATTGACCCGCAGATTTTTCTTAAAATTTGCTGAATTTATGATTGAAATGAACATTTGAATTTTCCCTGAATATCATTTAGATAGAAGTTTTGAAAACTATTACAAGAAAATTATTTAATTGATTAGTCCTCCTTTCGTATAAACAAATATTTACCCTGAAATACTATCTTCTGTAAGTGCTATTATAAGCAGCTTATATATCCATTTCAATGTGTATTTTGTTCATAAGCCTTCCACATTTGTTGAAAACCAGTGGCGGCCTTGTCTATATTAGCGCCTGAGGCCGCCTGAAATAATAATTTGCAGGCCAGAATATAAATGTATTATAAACTCCTATTGTTTTTCTTTACATATTTTTTGTTTTTGTTTATACTAATAGTGAGAAGATATATTTTTTTAGATATTACAATTCGTAAGGATGTGATTATATGAAGATTGAAAAATTAAATGACAATCAGATTCGCTGCACTTTAACTCATGCAGATCTTGCGGCAAGGCATTTAAAGCTGAGCGAGCTGGCCTACGGCACTGAAAAAGCAAAATCACTGTTCAGGGATATGATGCAGCAGGCATCATTTGATTTTGGGTTTGAGGCAGAGGATATTCCTTTGATGATAGAAGCAATTCCTGCCTCCGCGGATTCCATTGTACTGATTATTACCAAGGTGGAAGATCCAGAAGAATTAGATACCAGGTTTTCCAAGTTCACTCCTCTGGGGGAAGCAGAGGCCTCTGCTTCAGAGTCCCTGGAGAAGCTAGAAGGCGCGGAAGAATTTTTAAATCTGCTCAACAAAGTAAAGGAAGCGGCTGCTGAGACTGATGAAGCGGCTGCTGTCCAGGATACTCCCGCTTCATTTAATGTGAGGCTATTTTCTTTTGACAGTATTGACCGGGTGATCCAGGCGGCTCAGCTTTTAGGGCCGGTATACCACGGCTCCAATACACTTTACCATGATCTGGAGAATTCCTTATTTATACTTGCGCTCACACAGTCAGACCATTCTACTATTGAGTTCAACAAAATATGTAATATGCTTTCTGAATATGGCTCTCTGGAGAAGGCCTCCGGCTCTGTCCTTGCATTCCTTGAAGAGCACTGTGATATTATGATATCTGCAGATGCAGTTCAGAATTTAGCTGCAATATAAACGCCAGGCGGGTTTTCACCCGCCTGCATGGTTTGTACCCTAATATATACTTATTGAACTGCTAATGTTCAATAAGGTATACCCAAACCTTAAAGGGGCGGGTGGACTTCGTCCAACAAGGTATACTGATTGAACTGCTAATGTTCAATCAGGTATAGACATAAAGACAGACTCTGTAAGATCAGCAGTAACCAATACTGCCCCCTCTTACAGAGTCTGTTTTTTAATTCCGGGGTCATGGGGCAGGCATGGCTGCCTGCCTCCCGGGCGTTTATCACTACTATCAGTACAATGCCCCATTGCTTACCCCTAAGCAAAAATTCTATTTATATTTCTTGGCTGAGATAAGAACCCTAGCGTCTCTTTTTAATAATGACGGCAATCACGGCTGCCACACTTACCACTCCAAGGGCAACCCAAATCAAGATAGATGTTGTGTCTCCTGTTTTTGGGAGAAGAGATGAAAGAACGCCGCTTCCTGTATTAGTTGTTCCGTCCCCAGATGCTTGCTGGTTGCTTGCACCTACTGTTGTACTTCCATCGCTGTTGTTCCCGCTGCCGCTTCCATTATTATTCGTCCCGCTCCCAGAAGAAGTCCCGGTTCCGCCTGTTCCATCGCTGGCTGCATTTATTCCATTGTTTCCATCATTACCTGTTGTGCCGCTGTTCCCAGCGCCGCCGGTATTATTATTCCCGCCGGCATTATTACCGTTATTGTTATTATTGTCTCCATTATTGTTGCCGTTATCACCGCTATTATTGTCTCCGCCGCTCTGGGCCGCATCCTTCCATGCAATGGCAACTGGTGAAGTACCTTTCACGGTAAACTTTAGTCCTTCGTCTGTCTTAGTGACAGCGGGTTCCTCTGTGTCCCCGGCAGTAATGCCAAGTCTCTCGGAAGTTACCGTAAACATATGGCATACTACAAAATCATGTGTGCTCTTCCCAGTGCCTTCTGGGTAGGGCATTGTAATTGCAACCCCTTCTTTCGGGAAATTATCTACAGTAGCATCCTCCCAATTGACCCCATCGGCGCTAATCTGTATTTTGATATCATAGAACGCCATATTCAAATATGTATATCCATCTATAGAAGTAAGGATACGGGTCATTTTTGAAGTAATAGCCTCTATAGAATTTGATTCTGTATTCTCAAGCCCTGCCGGCACTTCTGGTATGCCGTCTGTGATGACCAGTTTGGACTGTATAGAATCCCCTCCTGCCTTCACAAAATTTGCCGATGCAACAGAGCTGTTGTCCATCCCTTCCTTAGCTCCAATGGCCCGGACTGTTACCGATGAATCGATCGTAATAGGCTCTGTATACTTCGTGCTGGATGTACTTGGATCCTGGCCGTCCGTTGTATAATAAATATCTGCCCCTTCTGTCTCACAGGTAATAGTGACCGTCTGTGTGGAGAGGAATTTACTTCCCTCGGGGGAAATAACAGGCGTCTCTACAACCAGCTTCGGCGTAGTCTGAGTATCAGAAGTTACCGCACTCTCCTTTCGGGTATCTGTCTCCAGGAACTTAGTATATCCTGTATAACTTGTATTAGGTTTACACTCTGTTAATTTATTACTTTCGGAAAAGTCCTTTCCATCAAAGCTGTACACAGCATCTTTCACCTTAGGAATGACTGCTGTAAATGTCCCGTCATCCTCCTCAGTAAATTCCAGTGTAAAAGCCTCTGGCGCATCCTGGGGCAGCTTACTAAATACTACATTTTCAAGCTTGCCGATCTTCCCTGCCTCAAAATTCCCGGTTTCCTTTGTACGGGCCTCAAAAGTATGGGTACTGTCCGGCTTAATCTTGTCAAATTTGCTGCTGTCCTGCCACTCATCCCCGTCCATACGGTACTCATACTTGGCGTCTGATGCATTGCTCAGTGTGATTGTATAGACAAATTTACTGTCATCTTTAGCGCTTTCTGTATAGCTTCCAGTTACTACCGGAGCCTCCGGCGGGGCGCCTTTACTGATTTTAACAGGAGTGTCCAGCTTTATAGGGTCCTCAGATACTTTCATTCTATAATTTTCTGACCCCTGCCCAGTCAACGGCACCTCTGTAAGCGTGACTTCATCATAGTCACCTACATCTTTATCCGCGATGGTTCCTTTTAGTCCTTCTAAATTTACCTGAACAACATCAGAACTTATCACAGGACTTTCATCAAAGGTTATCTCCTCTATGGCCACCTGATCTGTTCCATCATACGCTCTGTTAGCAGCAACTATACTTGTAATCTCCAGGGCAATCTTCTTAATCTCAAATTCCTTTTTGACAGTGTCTACATAGTTATTGGCTCCTTGAATGGTCGCCGTTATAGTGCCCGCTTTGATAAACTCATTATCTGAATAAGCAATTGTATAATCCGTATTCTCCTGTAAAGTCCTTCCATCCAGCGTAACTGTCACTGTAGGTGTTTTCTTTTGTCCATCGTATACATCACTATCCAGGCTTATTTCTACTTCCGCCCCCGTAAGAGAGGCTTTGTTTATCATAAAAGATGCGGTTGTGGTACCTGAGAAATTTCCAATCCCTGCTAAGGTCACTTGGCATGTTCCTGCATTAACCGGGTCACTGTAATTCTGGATTGTATAATCTGTGCCCTCTACTAACTCCTTACCGTTATATGTAATCGATGTGGGCTTATTGTCATTATGTGACTCACCATTATAAGTCACTGCTGGAAAAACAATATTCGTTACTTCGTTCAATGGCCTTGGGACTACGGTAATCGTATCTGTGGTAAATGAATCATAACCCGTTTTGGAGTATGTAACCGTATAGCTTCCGGCATCTTTAATTTCATCTACTTTCGTATTATCTTTCTTGATTTCTGATTTCCACCCAGACGCCTCTACATCATATGTCTTGCCTCCCACCTCTCTGGTGGGTTTTATAGTAATTACAGTGTCGGTTAAATTACTGCCTGTGTAATATATCTGCTGCCCTAACTCAATATCTTGCTTGGATAAGTTTACCTTTAATTTTAGATCCTCACCAATCGTAGGGTTTCCTGTAATCCTGTCCGGGTCAATCAAGGTCCCATTGCCCTGAATTGTCCCGTTATAGTTCCAATCCTTTGGAACTGAAAGCGAATTTCCCGATTGAATTAAAATATTTTGCTTCTGGCTATCTAATTTGATACCGTCATTCAGAACTAAATTTCCATATACTGTATATCCATCTGTGGGTTTCGTACTATTAGTCTGTATGCTATTAAAACTATCCTTTTTAACAGCATTTAAGGTTCCAATAATCATTCCGCCTTTCCCTGTTTCTGAGGAAAGGGTGTTACAATTTATACCTATATTTTGGCTGCTGCCCTCATTATTGGTCACTGTCCCTTCCGCCGTAATGCTTCCGCCATTAATATTGACAGTCCCAACACCAGAGCCATCCTTGCCAGTACCGCCTATGCCTGCATTACTATCCCCCGTAGCTTTGATGGTTCCGCCCTCTATGGTTATATTACCACCGCCGCCGTTATTGCTTCCGCCTATACCTGTACCGTTCTTTCCGCCTTTAGCAGTGATCTCTCCCCCGTTAATTATAATATTCCCTGCTGTGGCGGATACAGAAGTTCCCTGGCCGCCAATACCTGCGGCATTCTCGCCCCCCTGAACCTCCAGTTTGCCATCTTTTGCGCTATCAATGGTCAGCTTGGCGCCATCAGGGACATATATACCGGCATTGTTTTTGGAACTTGTCAGCGTATTTTCCCCTTTTATAGTTAAATTTACCGTAGCGCCGGGACTAATAGAAAACGCACATCCTTCCACACCTGTGGTCTTGCTCGTGTCAATATCCACACCGTCTAAGGTAATCTTGTGGGTACCGCTCTCCACTGATATCCTATTTGTTGATGTTGTCCCGGATACAGTGTGTCCATTACACCCATCTTTACAATCTTTATCTGTCAGAATCAGTGAACCCTGGTCTATTGTCCGGTACCCCAAATCCTCTGCCGATACTCCCAACGGCATAAGAACCGTAGCTGCAAGGGCCGCCGACGCCACTGCTATTAATTTGCGTATTTTTTTCTGTTTCATTTTAATCCTTCCCCATCTCGTATTTTTATTTTCGCTCTTTAGAATTTTACCTGTGGAATTTTCTTTTTATGCTAAGTATATCATAAAATTACACAAAATAAAACGATTTCGGCCATGGATTTCGACTCGCTGAATTTCATTTAAAGTGATATCCATTTCATCCCTCCCGCCCTTTACATGGCTTCTTTACCATAAGGGAAGCTTCAGCCGTATAATTTATATATCGGCATATTATGAAAGATTCTTTACTCCTCAAACCACAAGTTTACATGCTATTTTTTCTGCCAGAAATATATGTTGAAAAATTTCCCAACTGTAAAACAAAAACCCGCAGCATAGGCCGGCAAGGTAAATACCTTCCGCCCCATACTGCGGGTATGCTTATCTTCCTGCCAGCCAGACGCAAAAGAACCTGGCTAACGGGTTTCCTGAAATTATTCAGCGGCTGCTTTCATAGAAGCATTTATTTTCTCAGCCAATAAATCAGCATCCATCCCATGTACCATAGCTGCCTCTGCGAGAGTCTCCATCTGAGCAGAAGGGCATCCCAGGCAGTGCATGCCAACTTCCATCAAAATTGGCGCAGCATCTGGATAAATTTGTAAGATTTCGCCGATTGTTGTATCTTTAGAAACTTGTGTCATTTCAATTTCCTCCTATTTTTCTTATTCAGTGTTCTTTATTATAATCCCTATTTTTTAAATAATCAACCATATAAAATACAATTTTTCAATCAAATTCTATCCTATCATTGGTATAAAATCTGCCTATTTAGGGCACGCCCCCACGTGGATACAGCAGCTTGGCCGTATTTTATCATAACGGACAAAGGGCAGAAGATTTCCACTATCTTCCAACTAAATTCTCTGAATTGTTTGCACAATTATTTTCACTTTTTGACTTCTTAAAAGTCAATATTTTCACTGCTTTTTTTCGACAAAAAAATAAATTCATCATAACTTAACAAAACGTCCGTTCTTTTTTTCTTGAAAAGTAATCCACCAAAAACACATGTTTTTATGTGGATAATGTGGATAACTTTGAATAAAACTATATTTTTCCACGGTTTTTCGTGTTTTGAGTGTGGATAAGTTGAAAACTTCTTTTTTCCTCCTTTCGACACATAATTACATTTTTGTGCATTTTGTATATGCCATCCTTTTCACATTTATGATAAAATTCATCTTTTTCAGATAGAGATGTCCGCACTTTTCCGACATCCTACTTCCATACTACTAAATGCCAAATCAAAACCACCGATGCAGGCATACAGGGCATTAAACCAGCAGCGATGTAAGCATCCGGTTGTTAGACCCTGGCGGCAGCCGCCAAATGGATATGTAAGCATATCCCCTTGGCCCGGTGGCAGGTATAAAATATGTATTGTGGGGTATCCATACACTGAACCGCCACTTTATTCAGATGTTATAACCTACATATAAAAACTGCACCTTCCTATAAGTATGCCTTATTCAACATCAGCAGTTCAATAAGTATAGGTTAGTGCAGCTTCCTTATTTATATATATTATGAATTATAATACTCTTCTGATTGTTATGATAGGTGCATAGGTTGCACTGCAAATACCGATTCCATCTGATTCGTTCATTGCATTGACAATATTGCCGTCCCCCATATAGAGTCCTACATGGCCATCATACAGGACTATATCACCAGGCAGCGCCTGTTCATAGCTGACGGGTACTCCCACTCCTTCCATATCCCAGGTAGTCCTTGGAAGGCTGATGCCAAACTGCGCATACACGGACTGTACGAATCCAGAACAATCGGCCCCTTCTGTCAGGCTTGTTCCTCCCCATACATAGGGATTTCCAATAAACTGGCAGGCAAAATCGATAACTGCCTGTCCCCCTGAGGACTGAGCCGTAAGTGCAGAAGTTTCCTGAACCTGGCTTGCCGCCTCTGCTTCAGCCTGGGCTTGTGCCTCCTGTGCTTTTCTGGCCTCCTCGGCCTGCCTTGCCGCTTCTTCCTGTGCCAGCCTGGCCGCCTCCTCGTCCTTTGACTCAGCATATGCAAATTGTTTCTGTACACTTACGTAATCGCCGCATACCCAGCCTGATACTCCATTTACATTCACCGGGTACCATCCATCCACAGCTTCACCTGTCACTTCATATTGCTGCCCTGCCATAATCTGTGTCAAAATGTTAGCCCAGGTTCCCTGCCCGTCTCTGACATTCAGCACATCCGCAGTCACAACGGCCTGGTTCTGTTCGTACTCTGCAGCATGTTCCTCGGCTGAACTCCCTGTAAGCAGGGTTTCTGCAGGTACATATCCTTCCACTGTGCCTGACCTTATGCGGGTCCAATTACCATTATATTCAAGCACTTCTGCCGCTGAATTCTGGTAAAGCTTTCCGTTCCAGTCGCTTGTTTCATCCGGGGCACTTCTAATGTAAGTATAGTCGCTTACATTAGAAAATGCCATATTTAAATACTCACCCTCGCTGTTCTGTACCAGATACAGATTCATATTGTCCCTCACATCTGCCTGGTAACACTCTTGTACTGCCGATTCGATTCCTGCAACCGGTAAAGACGGCAGCCTTCCTGTACTGGTGTCTGCTGCTCTTACCGTAAATGCACTCCCCGGAATCATAATCGCTCCAGCTAAAGCAGAAAGAATCAATTTCTGCTTCATTCGTATTGTTTTCATATAAAACCTCCTTAATAAGTGTCTTTATCTTTTGTAGGAAGTTCTAAATGTTACACAATTGTTAAATTTGTTACGTTGCCATTATATCAATCATGTACCACCATGTCAACTGTTTTACTGGATTTTCAGTCTACACACTTCGACATTAAAATTAATAATTCAACTTATAGAATAATTAATTACACTTATTTGTTAATTATTTTGTAACATTTTATCAACTCTATTCCTTCTATTTTGTTATTTAAGAATTATTTTATAGACGTAATCTTAGTCAAACAGAATCTGGAGAAAAATAATTTTTAAATTTCTGTTGCAACTTTTTTTAAATATTTACAGAATCCTGTTGACAAAGGCCAATATATGTATTATATTTTATTTGCAGTAACAATTACTATTATTAATTATCACCTTACAGAGGGGAGGCTTACATTGGCAGCTTTGAAATACAGCCGACAGCGTGAAGCGATTAAAGGCTATTTAATGAACACCCATGATCATCCGACTGCTGACATGGTTTACCTGCATATGAGAAAAGATTTTCCTAACATCAGTCTTGGCACTGTATACAGAAATCTAAACCTTCTTACTGATATGGGCGAGGCAATTAAAATTTCTACTCCTGACGGAGGGGATCGCTTCGACGGGCGCACACAGCCTCACAATCATTTTTTGTGTACTTGCTGCGGAAAAGTACTGGATTTAGATATGGATATGGAACAGGTTGAGCGGCTTAACCAATCTTCTGTTCAGAATTTTGATGGTATTATAGAATCCAGTACCACAATCTTCTATGGCAAATGCGGCGACTGTATCCAAAAGTCTTAAAATACGTATTTAATATGGAAAGATTTTCCTTTCTGTATTAAGATAAATACTGAGGGACTATAAAGTTCCCAGGTTACTAACTAATTTTATAATCATTTATTCTAAGAAAAGGAGATTTTAACTATGAAAAAATTTGTATGTACAGTTTGTGGTTATGTTTACGAGGGAGAGGCTGCACCAGAAGTATGTCCAGTCTGTAAGGCGCCTGCTGATAAATTTAAAGAGCAGACAGGAGACAGAGAGTGGGCTGCAGAGCATGTTGTAGGCGTGGCTAAGGGCGTAAGCGAAGACATCCTGGCTGATTTAAGGGCGAACTTTGAGGGAGAATGCTCAGAAGTTGGTATGTACCTGGCTATGGCTAGAGTTGCCCACAGAGAAGGTTATCCAGAGATTGGCCTGTACTGGGAGAAGGCTGCTTATGAAGAGGCAGAGCACGCTTCTAAATTTGCTGAATTATTAGGCGAGGTAGTGACAGACAGTACAAAGAAGAACCTGGAGATGAGAGTAGACGCAGAGAATGGCGCTACTGCTGGTAAATTCGACCTTGCAAAGCGCGCTAAGGCTGCTAACCTGGATGCAATCCACGATACAGTACATGAAATGGCAAGAGACGAAGCAAGACACGGAAAAGCATTCGAGGGACTTCTTAAGAGATACTTCGGCTAATTTGCAGTGTAGTTTGTACATTTAAATTTTAAAATATACACTTATTGAACTACTAATGTTTAATAAGGCTGCACCATAACATAGTAATTGCCTGCATTGGAATTCTCCTCTGCAGGTAATTTACTCTGATTCTATATAATATGAAGGAGAAAATTATGTCTAAGTATACAGGAACAAAAACAGAAAAGAACCTTATGGAAGCATTTGCAGGCGAATCCCAGGCGCGTAATAAATATACCTATTATGCGTCAGCTGCAAGAAAGGCCGGGTATGTGCAGATGTCCAATATCTTCCTGGAGACGGCTGACCAGGAAAAAGAACATGCAAAGATGTGGTTTAAAGAATTCCATGGTATCGGTGATGTGGCAGAGAACCTTGAGGATGCTGCTGCAGGTGAAAACTTCGAGTGGACAGATATGTATGCCCGCATGGCAAAGGAAGCTGAGGAGGAAGGATTTACTGAACTTGCAGCTAAATTCAGAGGTGTTGCTGAGGTAGAGGCGTCCCACGAGAAGCGTTACCAGAGGCTTCTTGAACATTTCCGTGCAGGCCAGACATTTAAAGATGAGGCTCCTCTCGGATGGAAATGCGGCAACTGCGGATATATCTACCAGGGTGACGAAGCTCCTGAGATCTGCCCTGTATGCGCCCATCCCCGCGCTTATTTTGAAAGAAAAGCAGAGAATTATTAAAATATTCTGTGTTATTTACCTAAAGCAGTCCAGCCGCGGAGGCACAGATATACAATACGCCCCTGAGGACTTGCTTCCTATAAGGAAATCATATTTAACCCTGCAGAGTCCACGGCCAGTATGAATAATCCGGCAGGGCAAAACGGTTATGTTTATTTAAAAGGCAGGGCACATCCCCCGTATACTAAGGATGTGCCCTGCCTTTATTTATTTTCATTTTCCAGCGAATTTAGCTTTCCTGTGTGGTGTACCCGTTTTCCAATAAGCCAAGCTTTTCTGTGCGGGACATTTGCTTAATTCTGTACTCTCTCTGCATGGCCTCTTCTTTTGTATTGAATGACTCGTAATATGCGAGCTCAACAGGCAGGCGCGCTTTCGTATATTTAGCTCCTCTTCCTGCATTATGGTCATTTACTCTTTTCTCAAGATTATTGGTCCAGCCAGTATACAGGCTCCCATCCCTACATTTTAAAATATATGTATAATTCATGCCTTACTCCACGTTTTACTCTTCATTTATGATACTTATTGAACATCAGTAACCCAAAGGGTATGCCCTAATACATGTCCTTGGGACAGGCCGGCTCCCTCCAAGAAGTATACATATATTATATCATCTTTCTGTAATATATCAATTTCTGCCTGTTTTTCATCAATCAAACTGTTTCCCTTGCCCTTCGGCCATATAGTACCGCCCGCTAGATCCAATCATTCTCATATATTGCTTTATAAATTCCTTCATAGCTTCCTGGCCTGCAATCTGGAAATCCATATAATCGATATCCGGGTTTTTTGCCGCTGCCTCAACCATTGCCCTCCGTCCGTATTTAAATAAGTCTGTGCATACATTTATTTTATTGATTCCTAGCTCTACTGCCTTTTTAATGTTTTCCTCCCCCGCGCCAGAGCCTCCGTGCAACACAAGAGGCATTTTTAAAATATCCTTCAGCTCTTTCAGGCGCTGGAAATCCAGCTTTGGAATCATATTTTTAGGGTAACTTCCGTGGGCGGTTCCTATGGCTACTGCAAGGCAGTCTGCTTTTGTCCTATCGGCAAAATCCTTTGCCTGTTCAGGATTTGTATATAAATCCAATTTTCCGTTATCCCCTTCCACTGCAGATCCCACATGCCCCAGTTCAGCCTCCACAGAAATATTATTTTCATGTGCAATAGAGGCGATTAATTTAGTTCTTTTTACATTCTCCTCATACTCATAGGCAGAGGCATCAATCATGACACTTGAAAACCCAGCCTTGATTACTCTTACAATATCATCATACTCCTGCCCGTGGTCTAGATTCAGGGCAACGGGAACCTTGACCTCCCCGGCCATTGCCTTTACCATTAAAGCCAGAATCTCCGGCGTGGCATGGGCCTTCATCTGCCTGGGGGAGACATTGATAATAACAGGGGCGCCTTCCTCGGCAGCAGCGGTTATAATGGCCCTTGCCTGTTCCATATTTACACAATTAACTGCCATTACTGCAAATCCACGTTCATTTGCATCCTGCAGCATACTCTTCATGGACTGATACATAATTTTATTTTACCTCCTCTATGGCCTGTTTTGGTTTATAGTCCTGCTCATTGGGCGGCAGGGGTTTCCTTATAACTGAATACACCAGAGTTGTCACTAGTATATTTGCTCCCAGAGCCAGCAGGAACATGGCTGGCTTATTCATCAGCGGTATTGCAAAGATGCCTCCGTGCAGGGCAGGGGACTCTATGCCAAATAGCATACTCAGGCCTCCTCCTATGGCACATCCAGGGATGGTGGATATCCAGACACGGACCGGGTCATTTAGGAAAAACGGCAGCGCCCCTTCCGTAATAAAGCAGCACCCAAGGGGAATTGCAACCTTTGCATTTTCTACATCTATTTTTTTAAATTTTCTCCGCGATATAAAGGTGGCAATGGCCATGGCTATGGGGGGCGCCATACCTGCAGCCATTTTTACTGCCGTAGGCCCGTATACGCCGTCCGCATTTAGTCCATTTGCAAAAGCTGCCGCTGTCTGCGTAATGGGGCCGCCAAAATCAATGCCCCAGCAGCTCCCCATCACTGCACCCAGTATAAACCTGGATCCCCCTTCCAATGATACAAGCCAATCGGTGAACAGGCTCATGACAAATGCAATAGGTCCGCCTACTATGTAATACAGCACCATGCCCACAACAAAAGTCGTACACAGGGGAATGATCATAATATTCATCAGGCCGCTGATCCAGCTTGGAACCTTTAATTTCTTCATATACAGAACCATAAGTCCACATGCAATCCCTCCAAAGAGCCCTCCTACAAAGCCGGCTTTAATCACCTGGCTGGAGAGATAACCAATGGCAATGCCCGGGGCAATCGCTGGTTTGTCACCTATGGCCCATGCAATAGCAGCAGCCAGCACTGGGATTGTCAGCACCATGGCCCCAGACCCGAGCTGTGCCAGATTATAGGCAAACGTACCTGCCATTTCTGTATTTGTAGCAATGTCATACCCGCCGATTGCTTTTGCAATGGCCTGCAAAAATCCTGCAACTACGATAACTGGGATCATATGGGAAGTGCCTGTCAGGAATATAGCTTTTGCCCTGGCCCATTTGCTTATTTTCTTTGTCTGTTTACGTTCAATTTTTGCCATTATCCTATCGCCTCCAGTAACTCCTTTACTACACTCTCAGCTTCATTGACAGCCTCGTACACACTGCATTCCAGTGTAGGTAATTCTTCAAACCTTCCCGGATCCTTGATTTTTACGTCGCAGGCGATAATACAGGCATCCGCCCGTCTGATATCCTCCTCAGTAATCTGGTTCTGCTGTCCCTGGGCCCCCTGGGTCTCCACTTTTGCTTCATGCCCCTGGGCCTCGATGGCTTTCTGCAATCCTTCTGCTGCCATAAATGTATGGGCAATTCCTACAGGGCAGCTTGTCACACAAACAATAAACATTCTTTTTTCCTCCTTTAGTGAAAAGCTTTTCTTATATCATCAATGGTATCGGCTTCCAGCAGGCCATTTAGGAAACCTGTATCCATTAATTTTCTTGCCAGGCCGGCCAGCATATCCAAATGAACATTGTCTTTACTGTCAGGCGCTGCCAGCATAATTACATATTTGACGGGAAGGTTATCCATGGCTCCCCACTCAACCGCCTGATTTAGCCTGACCAGTGTAAAAGCCGCGTCTTTCACACATTTATTCTTACAGTGGGGTATGGCAATTCCATTCCCTATGCCAGTCTCAAATTCTCTCTCCCGTTCATATAAACCTTCCAGATATGCATTTTCGTCTGCAACTTTACCTGCGGCCAGCATCATATGTGCAATTTTTGTTATTGCATCATCCTTATTTTTGACGTCAAGGCCAAAATGTACCAGCCGCTCGTCAATCATACTTTCCAGATCCATGTAACCACCTTCCATTTCTGTCTCCTAACTCTGTTTTATAAACACTGGTCTTTTAGCTTTTCCAAGCTTGTCATTTTTAATATTTTGTCAATATCTTTAAAATTTCTGGTCAGCCTGAATATGGCCTTAAATATTTTCTGGAACTCTTCAATCCCAGTATCTGTATTCAAGGCCAGCATAAATACCATCTGGACTTTATGTTTTCCCCATACAATTGGCTTTTTTAGTGTCATAAACCCTATTCCCTGTTTTAATATATGCCCCTCAAATGCATGGGGAATGGCAATCAGACTTCCCATAGATGTATCTGACAGCTTTTCTCTCTTAAATACTGACTCCACATAACCTGCATCCACAAACCCCTCTCCCGCCATCCTGTTCCCCAAAAGCTGTATAGCCTCCTCCCTGGATTTTAAATCACACGTCAAAATTGTAATTTCATCATGAAGATAATTTTTCAGGCAGTCATAGGTCTCATTTTCTTTATCTTGTACATCGGCTCCCCTCTCCTCCACATATTTCCGGATACATTTTGTATCTTCCTCGTTTAGTACAAGAGATACCTGGACTACATGAATCCCCTCCAGGCTTAACGGCACAGTGGAAATGACAAAATCCTGTTCCTCCTTTTTCAAATCCCTCGTTTCTTTGTCAGAGATAATTTTCTGGATTACAAGGTCAGGAAACAATCTTTTTAGTTTTATAGATATAAATTGTGAGGTTCCCAAACCCGTGGTGCAGACAATAGTCACTGTAAGCCGCTTCTTCTTGAGCTGCGCCATCCTTTCAATCGACGCGCCGATGTGGAATGTAATATATCCGATCTCATCGTCTGTGGCCTCTATACCGTATTTCGATTTAAATTTGTCAATCATATAAGAAGCCATCTCATACTCATAAAACATTTCTTTTTTTACGGATTCCAGGATCGGGTTTGCCAGGCACATACGGCTCTGTATTCTATAAAACATACAGACCAAATGTGTGAACATTGCGCATATAAACTCTTCGTCTTTCGCCAGGGACAAAGAATATTTACTATCAATTTCCATCAGGACTTGCATCATGTAGTCAAACAACCGGGGATTCCTGCTTCTCGCTGTCTCCCTGTCGCCTGCCCTTGCCATGGGAACCTGGAACCGCAGTCCTTTCAGGCATGTAATAAGGCCTGGGATTTCTGTTTCCGGAAACCTCATATTCATGTATGTCCCAATCTGCTCTTTGAAATACTGGCAGATAAACCATTCTTTCCTATCTCTGTCAGGACTTCTATATGGCCTCCTGCCCTCATCAGTAAGATTACTTTCCTCTGCATATGGGGTAAACTGCGTGTCACTCTGCCCACCGTCCGCTAAGTGGGCTTGGCAGCCTGAGGTTACAGATCTATTGACCACTGTCCTCTGCAGGATAACCGCGATCTGTATTAACAGCTCGTCAAAGGAAATACTTGTCAGGACAAACTGAAATCTTTTTTCGGCGGACAGGATCATTTCCTTTAACTGCCCCAGATCCACATCCTCAAAAAGTGGCTGCAGGTTATCTGCCCCTGCCCCGCCCAAATAGGCCAACACCTCTCCTAAAACAACAAACAAAGCATGACGTATGCGCCTTTCGGTGCCTTCGGCCCGGATGCCGTATTTTACTTTTTTTACAAAAGTAATTCCTAATTCTTCCCAGAAATCTTTTAAATCATTCAGATCATTCAGGACAGTTGCCTTACTTACAAAAAACTCATTGGCCAGTGCCTCAGCGGATATAAAATCCGTACTGTTTAAAAGTTTTGCGGCTATATAATACTTTCTGATATCCGCTGATATATAGGAGTCCTGATCCTCGTACAATACAGTCTTTAGAAAAGCTTCCCCTTCTGGATTGTAGTCGAGCCAGAGTCCAACGCCCCGTTTTGTCCTGATAGAGCAGGAATGCTTTTCCAGCTCATCGTTTATCTTTTTAATGTCCGCCTTTATTGTCCTGGGATTTACCTTCAGCTCCACGGCAATCTGTGCCGTAGTGAATTTTTTCTCTTTTTTAAAGAGCACACCTAATATTTTCTTCTCTCTTGGTAAAAACATTTGGCCACCTTTCCTTGCTGTTTGAGCCTATTATATCTACTGGCCCTGAGTTTCCACAAATGATATATTTTCACTTGTGAACATAAACTTAATGCAATTTACTCAAATTTCCCGCAGTGTTTTAAATCCGAAATTATATGCCCTTCCAGTTTATAGGGTAAAATCTTGCGAAACCAACCTTACTTAGGTTTCCATTTTTATGTGTAAATCTCACAATTTTCTATATTCTTACTTGTGCACCTTATCAGAAACCCCGAAACATTTACACTTACTTGCCCATACATAGTGTTTTTTTCCCATTATTCTTTTTGTAAAAGCCGCCCTATAATTTAAGAAAATATCTATTGAGGAGGATTGCTAATGATTAACTTTGAATTTTCCAACCCGACAAAGGTAATTTTTGGAAAGGGAACAGAAACAGAAGCCGGGAAAGAAATTAAGGCCATGGGGGGACATAAAGTACTCGTCCATTTTGGAGGTACCTTTCTACAAGAAAATGGTATTTTAGACCGTGTACACCAGGGATTGTCTGATGCGGGACTGGAATATGTGGATCTAGGCAAAGTTGTGCCAAATCCTAGGCTGGGACTTGTAAAGGAGGGGATTCGGATATGTAAAGAAGAAAAGATAGATTTTATTTTGCCTGTCGGAGGCGGAAGCGCCATAGATTCCGCCAAAGGGATCGGATATGGGCTGGCAAATGATTTTGAGCTGGAGGATCTGCTGCTTGGCAAGGTCACAACTAATAAAATTGCCCCTATAGGATGCATTTCTACAATAGCAGCCACTGGATCCGAGACAAGTAATTCAATGGTAATTACCATTGAGGACGGACTCCTGAAACGTAACTATAACCATGACTGCGCACGTCCACGGTTCGCTATCATGAACCCTGAGCTTACCTATACACTCCCTGTTTACCAGACAGCCAGCGGCGCCTCCGACATTATGATGCATACAATGGAACGGTATTTTACAAACACCACAGATGTAGACTTAATTGACCGCATGGCAGAAGGACTTTTAGTAGCTGTCAGGGAGGCGGCTTTGACAGCAGTGGCAGAACCTGAAAATTATGAAGCCCGGGCAACCCTCATGTGGGCCGGCAGTCTGTCCCACAACGGCCTCACCGGAACAGGCCGTGTGGGCGACTTTGCCTCACACAAGATTGAACACGAACTGGGCGGGATGTTTGATGTGGCCCACGGCGCCGGACTCTGCGCTGTCTGGGGAAGCTGGGCAAGGTACGTATACAAGACAAACCCTGCAAGGTTCGCACAATTCGCGGTACGTGTTTTTGATGTCCCTGAAAATTTCTACAACCTGGAAGCCACGGCCATAAAAGGCATCCTGGCCTGGGAAGAATGGTGCCGAAAAATCGGTATGCCAACAAACATGCACGAGCTGGGTATCTGCCCCACAGATGCACAAATTGAAGAAATGGCTGAGAAATGCGTTGCCGGAGGCGGAGGAACTGTAGGTTTTTTCCGTACACTCAATAAAGAAGATATTGTCAAAATCTATGAAATGGCAAGGTAAATGAAAAAGGTACAGGTCTAATGTGAATTTAGGACGTAACAAAATTAATTTTGTTACGTCCTAAATTTCATGATTCCATAAAATCCATAGGATTAACCGGTTCTCCGTCTTTTAACACTTCGAAGTACAGGTTTGGCCCTTCTACACTATAATATTTAGTTGGTTCGCTCAGGTATCCTACAATTTCTCCTGCTGCCACGTAGCTTCCAATTTGTACGGGCACTTCTTTGAGCTGGCCATATACCGCGCTGTAGCCGTTGCCCATGTCCAGTGTTACAGTTGTGCCTGTCTCAGCGGACTGTTCTATATTTGTTACAATTCCTGGTGCAGATGCGCCAATCATTTCTCCTACTTCTCCTCCGATTATAAGGGCAGGATTGTATTTGTACTGTTCCAGTGTTGAGAAAAAGACTGTTTTGTCCATACTGTAATTAATCAGTACTGCACCGCTGGCCGGCCACGCAAGGATGCTTTCTTCATTAAAGTATACTTCAGCCGCTGCTTCTGACCCTGATGGCGCTGCTTCTCCCACCACATTTTCTTGTGTGCTTGCTTCTTGCTCTTCTTCTGTTTCACTTTCTGTTGATGTATTACCTTCTGCTTCCGGCAAAACGATATCATTCGTCGTTGTGGCCTCGCTCTTCTCTTTTGTCATGTCTTGAATTTGTTCTTCGGTTTTCGCCAGCTGCTCACTTGTTTTTTTCTTATAATTGTTGAATGTAAAAGCTCCCACCATTACAATCACAGCTACAAAGCAGATTACGATCCCGACTGCTGCGCCTTTTCCTTTTAGTGAAAACGGCCTTTCATTTTTATTCATATTCATCACCTCTGGCTATATTTTTGCCAGAAAAATGACGCCTTATTCTATTTTTGAAAATATTTCTCCGCCATCTGTAATATTTGTTCCTTCAAAAAATTTCTGTACGATTTCTTCCCAGCTTTTTCCTTCTTTAGCCATCTGGTTTGCAGTCCACTGGCTCATTCCAACGCCATGCCCTGTACCCATGGTCGTGATGCGCAGCCTTCCATCTGCATCCTGCAGGGAAAATGCGCTGGACGCCAGGGATAAGGCCTCTCTGAACTGCTCGCCTGTACATATTGTATCACCTATACGCATTTTAGAAACATATCCGGCAGAGTCATATTCCTGTATTTCAAAGTCTGAAAAATCATACGTATCTTTTGCTTTTTCTTTATCTACAGCCACCAGAAATGCCTGGCATTTTGACTGTACTTCTTTATAATCCATGGTATATACATGCATTTCATCATCCGCCTCTTTATCCTGGGGGCACTCCCTGACTACCAAATACGGGTAATCCCCTGTTCCAAACACCTCCTGCCCGCTTCTCGTTTTTCCGTTGCTGGACTGATGAAAAGGCGTCATCGCATATGCATCGTTGTAATATAATACCTGGTTTTTGGTATCATCCATGGCTTTCTTTAACTTTTTATAGTTTTTATCATAATTTTTAGAACCCCATTTCTTCTCTAAATCCTTTGCCTCCAAATAGGAATCCTCCAGTATCTTATCCTCGCTGTTGTCCAAAGTCTGGTACAAAGTAGTCCTGATCAGGACTGCCTGTGCTTTCAATGCCTCTTCCTCGTAAGACTCAGGGATCTCGTTGGCAAGCATCCCTATAAAATATTCTTCCCAGGAAACCTTTACAATCTGCTCTTCCCCATCTGATTTCTTCTTTTTCACCTTTACAAATGCACTGTTATTCTTTCCCTCAGCTTTCATATCGCCGCCATTGATAAATACGGCTGCTATGTAAGGGAGTAAAATCAAAATAATTAAAAAAGAAAAGACTGCTTTCAATTTCTGGCGCATATAATGTTGTCCCATAAAAAAACCCTCCATATTTTATAATATATGAAGGGTTAAAAAGGGGAATGCCCCTTTTAGCATTATTTATGAAATTTGTAAAGTATGCCCCAGGGCACTCTCTGCGTATTATTACAGAAATTATTTCTCCTCAGTACTCTGTGCCTCAGCCGGCGCCTCAGAATTCGCCGCACTGTTCTCTGTCTCTTTGGATACCCCACTTGTCTCAGGTGCAGGCGGCGTCACATAGACCCCAGGCTGTACAGCGTTAGGCCCCGCTGTATCCACTCCAGGTTCATCAGGCTGCCCTGCCGCATATGGCCCAGCTTCCGGTGATACCCCGCTATTTCCAGGTGCAGGCGGCGTCACATAGACTCCAGGCTGTACAGCGTTAGGCGCTGCCGAGTATGTCCCAGGCCCACCAGGCTGCCCCTCTGTCCCATACATTTTTGTATCCACTCCCTGCCCTGGGGCAGCTGTATACATTCCCGGCCCGTCTGGCCCAGGCTGCTGTGCTACCGGCACAGGCCCTCCCTGGGGAGGAATGGCTGGAGGCGGGGACTGCATAAAGGGAGTTCCCAGATCTGGCCCCATTCCAGGATTAAACTCTTTATTTCTCATTGCAAAAAGGCAGAATGATTCATAAAGCGGTATCACTGTCCCAAGAATTGCATGTACGATGGACATATTATTTGAAGTAAATCTCTCATAAATCTGATGATTTATGAGTACTTCCAATACGCCGTATATCGCCTCATATATGATAGCCAGCACAACCCAGATAATCAGCAGGATGATCAATCCTGTAATCATACCGCCGCTGATACTTGGTGAGCTATAATAATACCCATACATAAGGTCTGAGTAAATGTCTGCAAATGCGCCAAACCCGATCACCCACATTAAAATATAAAAGACAAAGTTCACTGCGCCAAAAATAAATGGAAGAGCCAGGTACCAAATGCCCGGGTTCTTAATCATCTTATTCTTTAGCCGGATGTTCCCTGCAAGCTCACCATGCAGATATGTCCTTGCAAAGGGGATGAAAGCAAGCCATGGATAATCCTTGCCCTGGCGCTTTGCGATCGTATACATCCCAATACCTTTAAACACATAATTCACTACATAGAATATAAACAGGACGGCAAGTATAATCAGATAGATGGCAAGAATCCCTGCCACGATCGACTCATCCGACATGTTATAAGTATAACTGTAATCGTAGTAATCCATAAATTCCTCCTATTCCGGCTGGCCAGACGGCACATTCACCTTTTCCAGCTTCCACAAATCTCTTACATACTCTTCAATGGTTCTGTCAGATGCAAATTTTCCGCTGCAGGCAGTATTCATCATGGCCATCTTAGACCATTTCTGCTCGTCACGGTAGGCTGCTTCTACCCTTTTTTGGGCATCTGCATAGGACCTGAAATCTTTTAGAATAAAATATGTGTCAGCCTTGTCTGTACACTGTGTATTTAAAAGTGAATTATACAAATTCCTGTACATGTCATGGTTTCCGTTGGCATAAGTCCCATCCATGAGCTGATCCACGACTCTCTTTAGCTCCCAGTCATTGAAATAAATATCAATGGGATTATAACCTCCGTTTTTCTCATAGTTGATTACCTCCTCCGAGGAAAGGCCGAAAATAAACGCATTATCCACCCCGACCTCTTCTACGATCTCCACATTGGCCCCATCCATTGTTCCCAGGGTTGGCGCCCCATTGAGCATAAATTTCATATTTCCTGTCCCAGATGCCTCTTTTGAGGCAGTGGATATCTGTTCACTGACATCTGCAGCGGCAAATATAATTTCAGCATTGGATACACGGTAGTCCTCTATAAATACAACTTTCAGCTTTCCGTTAATACTCCTGTCGTTGTTTACCACATCTCCTACAGAATTAATCAGCTTAATTGTCTCCTTTGCCCTTAAATATCCTGCGGCCGCCTTTGCCCCAAAAATAAACGTCCTTGGATAAAACGACATCTCAGGGTGTTCTTTAATCTGGTTATACAGATACATAACATGCAGAATATTCAGAAGCTGCCTTTTATATTCATGGAGACGTTTTACCTGTACATCAAAAATAGAGGCAGGGTCTACATCTATTCCATTATGCTCTTTAATATATTTGGCAAGCCTCACTTTATTCTGGTATTTAATCTGCATAAATTCCCGCCTTGCCTGTTCATCATTTACCAATGGCTTCAGGTTCCCTATCTGGGACAAATCTGTAATCCATCCGTCGCCAATACGGCCTGTAACCCAATCTGCAAGCAGCGGGTTTCCATGGAGCAGAAAACGCCTCTGGGTAATGCCATTTGTTTTATTGTTAAACTTCTCCGGCATCATCTCATAGAAATCTTTTAATTCCTGGTTCTTCAAAATCTCTGTGTGCAGCTTTGCCACGCCATTTACAGAATAACCTGCTATGATTGCCATATGTGCCATGCGCACCTGGCCATCGCGGAGAATGGACATCTTGGCAACTTTATCTTCATTGCCTGGATATTTCTTTCTTACCTCCTCCACAAAACGGCGGTCAATCTCCTGCACAATCTGATAAATACGGGGAAGGAGCTTGGAAAAGAGGTCAATAGGCCACTTCTCAAGGGCCTCGGCCATAATCGTATGGTTCGTATACGCACAGGTCTTTGTGGTCACTTCCCATGCATCCTCCCAACTGAGTCCCTCCTCATCAATGAGGATACGCATCAGTTCAGGCACTGCCACCGTGGGATGTGTATCATTCATCTGGATGGCAACCTTCTCATGCAGCTTCTTTATATCATCATGGTCTTTTTTATATTTCTCCACCATTACCTGCAGGCTGGCAGAAATAAAGAAATATTGCTGCTTCAGCCGCAGCTCCTTACCTGCGTAGTGGTTGTCGTTAGGATAAAGCACATCCACAATCAGCTTCGCCAAATTCTGCTGTTCCACTGCCTTATGGTAATCTCCCCTGTCAAAAGACTCCAGGGAAAAATCAGTAATTGCCCTTGCATCCCATATACGGAGTGTATTTACAACATGGTTTCCATACCCCACAATGGGCATGTCGTATGGAACCGCCAGTACAGACTCATAATTCTCCTGAATAAAAATATCCTTTCCAGTCTCCGGATCCTTCTCAAACCTGATACTCCCGCCGAAACGTATTTCTTTAGAATATTCTTCCCTGCAGATTTCGAAGGGGTTCCCTTCTTTTAACCAACTGTCGGGAGTCTCTACCTGGTACCCATCTTCAATCTTCTGTTTGAACATGCCATACCGGTACCTGATGCCGCACCCATAAGCCGGATAGTTCAAAGTTGCCAGGGAATCCAGGAAACAGGCCGCCAGGCGGCCAAGCCCTCCGTTCCCAAGGGCTGCGTCAGGCTCCTGGTCCTCCACCACATTCAAGTCAATATTCATCTCCTCAAGAGCCTCTTTGACCTCTGTGTAAGCCATCATATTAATCAGGTTGTTCCCCAGCGCGCGGCCCATCAGAAATTCCATGGACATATAATATACTGTTTTGGCGTCCTTCTTCTTATACTCCTCCTGTGTTGCCAGCCAGTCGTCAATAATAATATCCTTTACCGAATAAGAAACAGCCTGAAAAATCTGCTGCTTTGATGCCTCATCAATGGTTTTCCTGTACAATGTCTTTACGTTATCCTTGACCATAGCCTTAAAGGCTTCTTTTTCAAAACGCTTACTGTACATACTTATTCACCTTCTTTCTCAACGCCCATTGTAACAGCCTCACCGTTTATCTTCCACTCTTTCATATAACCGGAAGGCTCTGCTTTTACAACCGCGTTGGCCAATACCTCATCTCCAATTTCTATGCCATGGGCCTCGAAAATATCCTCTGCTTTTTTACTGCCGCCGTAAGTTACTTTTATCTTATCCATTACCTCAAACCCGGCCTCTTTGCGCATAGTCTGAATCTTGCTGATGATCTCACGCACAAAACCTTCCTCAAGGAGTTCTTCAGTCAGGTTTGTGTCAAGGACAACAGTTACCCCATTATCATTCTCAGAAACATATCCCTGGATCTGTGCAGTGTCAATCAGTAAATCTTCCCTGAACAATACAATCTCCTGTCCCTCTACAGACAGCTTCAGTGACCCGGATGCCTGAAGCTCATCCATGGCTGCATTTCCATCCAGGCTGTCCAGTACAGATTTGATTCCACCTAACATTTTACCATACTTTGGCCCAACTGTCTTTAGCTGTGGCTTAAAATTATAGGAAGTAAAGTCCCTCACGTCCTCTGTAAACTTTACATTTTTCACATTCAGTTCATCCCTGACGATTTCCTGATAAAATTTCGGAAGTTCAAAATCTGCCTTTACAAACATCTGCCCAATTGGCTGGCGGTTTTTGATGTTGGCCGTATTTCGGCACGCCCTTCCCATCACCACGAGCTTCAATACATGGGACATATTCTCTTCCAGCGCGCCATCTATATAGGCTTCATTCACAGCCGGAAAATCACATAAGTGGATACTTATAGGCGCCCCGCTGTCTATGCCGCATACAAGATTCTGGTAAATCTCCTCCGCCATAAATGGAATCATGGGGGCCGCTGCCTTAGAAACTGTCACAAGAGCTGTGTACAAGGTCATATAAGCATTTATTTTATCCTGCTCCATTCCCTTTGCCCAGAAACGCTCGCGGCTTCTTCTGACATACCAGTTGCTCATGTCATCCACAAAGTCCTGCAGCGCCCTTGCGCTTTCGGGTATACGGTACTGTTCCAGGTTCTCATCTACTGTCTTCACAAGTGTGTTTAGCTTTGATAAAAGCCACTTATCCATGACGGAAAGTTTCTCATAATCCAGGCTGTATCTGGAAGGGTCAAACTGGTCAATATTGGCGTACAATACAAAAAACGCATAGGTATTCCACAATGTCCCCATAAATTTACGCTGTCCCTCAGTCACTGCCTTTCCGTGGAAACGGTTAGGAAGCCAGGGCGCACTGTTTACGTAGAAATACCAGCGGATGGCGTCTGCCCCATACTGATCCAGCGCATCAAAGGGATCCACTGCATTCCCCTTTGATTTGCTCATCTTCTGTCCATTTTCATCCTGCACATGCCCGAGAACGATTACGTTCTTATATGGCGCTTTATCAAACAGAAGCGTAGATATGGCCAGCAGTGAATAGAACCAGCCTCTTGTCTGGTCCACTGCTTCAGAAATAAAATCGGCCGGGAACTGCTGTTCAAAAAGCTCTTTGTTCTCAAATGGATAATGATGCTGGGCAAACGGCATGGAACCACTGTCAAACCAGCAGTCAATAACCTCCGGTACACGGTGCATCTCTTTCCCGCACTTAGGGCACTTAATCGTTACATCATCAATATACGGCCTGTGGAGCTCAATGTCCCCGGGGCAGTTATCGGACATTTCCTTTAGCTCTTCAATGCTGCCTACAGAATGCTGATGCCCGCACTCACATTCCCAAATATTCAGAGGAGTGCCCCAGTACCTGTTGCGGCTGATGCCCCAGTCCTGTACATTTTCCAGCCAGTCGCCAAAACGTCCTTTCCCAATGCTCTCGGGGATCCAATTGATTGTATTATTGTTGGCTATCAGATTCTCCTTCACCTCTGTCATCTTAATAAACCAGGATTCCCGTGCATAGTAGATCAAAGGTGTATCACATCTCCAGCAATGAGGATAGCTGTGTTCGAATTTAGGCGCATCGAAAAGAAGGTTTCTTTCCTCCAGGTCTTTTAACACTAATGGATCAGCCTTCTTGACAAATACACCCCCAAAAGGAGTAGACTCAGACATATTTCCTTTTTCATCTACAAGCTGCACAAAAGGAAGTCCATATTTTCTTCCCACATTTGCATCATCCTCGCCGAAGGCAGGAGCAATGTGGACGACCCCTGTACCGTCTGTAAGGGTTACATAGGAATCGCAAGTCACAAAGAAAGCTTTCTTTCCCTGTCTGGCCGCCCCGTCTGCAGAGCACTGGAAAAGGGGTTCGTATTCTTTATATTCCAGGTTCCTGCCTTTATAAGTTTCTAATATCTCGTATGCAGGGTTTTCTTCCTGCGCCAGTTTGCCCAGCACTGTATCCAGCAGCGCTTGGGCCAGATAATATACATAGCCGTCGGCAGCCTTTACTTTCACATAATCTTCGTCAGGGTTCACACAGAGGGCCAGATTAGAAGGAAGGGTCCAGGGTGTAGTTGTCCATGCCAGAAAATAAGCATCCTCATCCTTCACCTTAAATCTGACAATCGCAGACCGCTCTTTCACATCCTTATAACCCTGGGCAACCTCCTGGGCGGACAGGGGCGTCCCACATCTGGGGCAATAAGGCACTATTTTAAAGCCTTTGTATAACAGTCCCTTGTCCCAAATCTGCTTCAGGGCCCACCACTCGGACTCAATAAAATCATTGTCATAGGTTACATAGGGGTGCTCCATGTCTGCCCAAAATCCTACGGTGCTTGAGAAGTCCTCCCACATCCCCTTATATTTCCATACACTTTCTTTACATTTATCAATAAATGGTTCCAGGCCATATTCTTCAATCTGATCCTTGCCGTCCAGGCCCAGCAGCTTTTCCACCTCCAGCTCCACCGGGAGCCCATGGGTATCCCATCCTGCCTTTCTGGGAACCATATACCCCTTCATTGTCCTGTACCTGGGAATCATATCCTTGATGACACGTGTCAGGACATGCCCTATGTGAGGTTTTCCATTTGCTGTAGGAGGCCCGTCATAAAAAGTATACTCCGGGCATCCCTCCCTCTGCTCCATACTCTTCTGGAAAACCTTATTGTCAATCCAAAATTTTTCAATCTCTTTCTCACGGTCCACAAAATTCATATCCGTGGAAACTTTCTTATACATGGCTTAATCCTTCCTTTCTTAGATTCTAGTCAAAGACCCCGATGTGCTGCCCCTTCGGCAGGCCTGTTCCTATCCGCCCCGTCGCCGCCCACAGAGAAAATCCAACGGATTTTTCCATGAAAGGACAAAGAATGTGCCTCCGGCACATTCTCCGCGCGCGCGGTGGGTGAAACGCTAAATTCCACTCCGCGAGCTGCGCACCATCACACGAAATGTGTTTTTATTATATAGGAAGTTCGGAGAACTTTCCTATATAATAAAAAACCCCCGCCCTGTAATAGGACGAAGGCATGAGCTATCGTTACCACCTGTTACGCCATACTTAAAAGCCTATAAAGGCCCTGCATATGCGTTCTGATAACGGCAGAACACCGTCAGCCCCTACTGCATGTGGTTCGGGCGCTGCAACTCGGAAGTGATATTCAGAAATATCTTACTGGTACCGGGCTTACACCTTCCCCGGCTCGCTGAAACTTTCAGTATATATCCTACTGTCTCCGTCAATGTCTTTTTAACGTATACAGGCTTATTATAAGAAGAAACAGAAAATTAGTCAAGATGCTAAAACCTGAGTTTTTACAGAAAATTTAGGTACCTGGAACAATATACATATATTTAGTCCCTGCCCCTTATTGGCCTTTTTCTGTGCCTGAGCGCTTTCTTTTTTCTTCTTTTTAAAGCATACATAAAAATAATCAATACAAAAATAACAACTGATCCTACTGCAATTATCAATTTAAGCTGTCTGTTTTCCCCCGAGACAGACTGTTTTGCAATTGTCTTACTTTTCTCTGCCGTATGCAGAGCTTCCTTGTCCCCTTTGCCGCCTGGCTCTATTCCCATTAATTTACAGTAACATTCTTCTGTGACAGTTACATCTACACTGCCCACACTCTGCCCTTTATACGAATACAGAATCCTTCCATCTCGTATACCTTCCTCTGTCAAAGAAATTTCCTTATCGAGCTGGCTAAAGCTAATTCCCTCAGGCAGTACCACATATGAGTCTGGATCGCTGAAAGACTGGACATCCTCTGATGTTTCCTGCCCGCTGACAGAGACCTTCTGGAAATTCTGGAATACATAGTCCAGCATCTCTCTTGTATCTGTATAGGCGTCTACGCCGTAATCATAGAGTACAACTGCTGCAAGCCTCATATCGCCATTGTCCGCCATCGTCACAAGGGTAGTCTTTGCCTGGTCTGTATACCCTGTTTTTCCGCCAGTGCAGTATTCATAATAATAGTAGTTTTCTGGCCACAGCATCTTGTGGTTCTGCTGAAATACTCTCTCCTCCTTTGTCAGATTGGTAGGGCCTATCTTGTACTCCAATGTGTCCATAATCTTTTGGAACTCTTCTTCCTGATACACAGCAGATGCAATAAGGGCCATGTCGTGTGCTGTGGTATAATGGTCGTCATTATGCAGCCCATTGGGGTTTGCCCAGTGTGAACCAGTACAGCCAAGCTCCTCCGCCCTGTCGTTCATTGTCTGAATAAAGGATTCATAATTACCGCCTAGTTTCTGCTGCCCCACGCTTTCCGCCACTGCATAGGACACTTCATTGGCCGAAGCCAGCAGCACGCCATGAAGGGCATCCTCCATGCTTAATTCTTCTCCTGGCTTCATCCCTATCTGTGCATCATCATACTGCAGGAAGGATACACTGTCCTCCGTAAATGTCACTTTATCTGTCAGCTCTGCATGTTCAAGGGCAACCAAGGTTGTAAGCAGTTTTGTAATACTTGCCGGATAATGCTTTGCGTCAGCGTTTTTCGAAAAAAGGATGGCCTTACTGTCCATATCCATGACAATGGCCGAATCCGCATAGACAGCCGGCCCCTGAGGCCATCCTTCTAGTTTATTTGTATCAATCTCACGGGCATAAGAATCAGCCTTTTCCTTTTCTTCCTCCGCCGCAAGCTCTTCTGCTGTCTTTGCTTCCCCTGGTACTTCGTCTGCAAAAGCCTCCATAGGATGCAGCATAAAAATGAATACTGCTGCCATACAAAATAGTAATCTCTTCATTTTCATAACTTCCTCCAGGCACATACGTATAAAAGCTATACCCGAGGGCATTCTTTCCTGCACGCCCTCTGTCCTGTTTAATATAAATACTTTTTATATTTCTGATACATCTTAATTATAAAATTTATTCAAAATATTACTGGAAAATGCCTCCCACAGCTTAAGCCGTTCATCCATTTTGCGGCATTTACGGCGCATGTTTTCAGCTGCCAATGGTATCAGCGAAATCTTCATAATAAGAATAAACCGCCTTTCCTGCATTCTTGCTTCTATAGAGGGCGATATCAGCACATTTTAAGCTTTTCTCAAAGGAAAACCCATCCCTTTCTACAAAAACAACTCCCGTACTGCAGGAAATCGGCATATCTGGATCGTCTTTTAAAGACTGATACAAAGCATCTAACCTGCGGTTCATAATCTCCCTGTCACTGACATTTTTTACAAAAACGAAAAATTCATCTCCTCCCAAACGCCCTACAACGTCATCCTTTCTAAAGGTAGACACCAATAACCTTGCCAGATATTTCAACGCTTCATCTCCAGCAAGATGGCCAAATTTATCATTGATAACTTTAAAATCATCCAGATCGATCAGAAGAAACGCCCCCCGCATAAATTCTTCCGACTCAATATGCTCTTTTACTTTTTCCTCAAAGCTCCTCCTATTATAAACTTGTGTAAGGGGATCTATGGAAGCAGCAGTGACCTGTGCTATCTCCCTTTTCTTCTGTAAATCAATATTTTTCAGATATAAAAGGGCATACATATTATTTGTGTATTTTTCTTTAAACAAATGTATAGTCATCTCTACCCATCGCAGTTCCCCATCTATAAAGTGGCGGAAACATAGCTTTATTGTAGAATTTTTATTTTCATACAGATCCCTCATGACATCTGCATCCATATAATAGTTTACTATTTCCACATCCCCTGAATATACGGATAGTAGAATATTTCTCCGCATAGTCTGTGAAAAAGACTCTCCCCACCACCGGCTTTCTTCTTCGTATTTTTTCCAAAGGCCCCCGGTATTTTTAATCTGTCCATTGCTTATATCTATCTCTGCATAGGCCGCTGCCTCTGAAAGCAACGCCTCATAAAAATCATTCTTCCGTATATAATTTAACTCCATAGTGCGCTCTTTAGCTGCAGGGGTCAGGGAAACTACGATTGTATGTATATCTTTATCATCCATTCCCAGACGGTGGGTTTCCAGCCTAAACCACTCATAATCCCCCTTTTTTGTTTTGAGAAGCAGCTCCGCGCCTTCGATCTCCTTATTTTTATTTAGGCCATAAAAGATAGACTTAAATTCTTTGACACAATTCTGATGTACGATCTTTGTGTCAATCCAACAATCAGGAAAATTCTGCTCCCGTTTCTCTTCACCAAACAAAATGCTGCGTTCAGTATGAAAATATATGGACTTCTTTATTTCATTATATTCAAACATCTCATTGGCCAAGGTACTGGAAAAGAATCTGGGCATCTCCATATCGCTTATAATGCAGTGGTACCCTTCCAGGCTGATCATCCCTTCATCGTCCTGTACACGGACTCCCATACATCTTACGACAACCTCCCCGTGGTCAGGATGGTTCCATGTATACTCCAGCTGAACCGGATTCCCTTTATGAATCATTTCATCTACTGCAAGATTCACATAGTTATAATATCCATCGTTGATCCTGCCATACCAGTAATCATAACATTCCGCTGCAGAAATTTTCTTCTTAATCCCCATGATCTGCAGCATTGTATGGTCTGCATACATTTTTCCAATTCCAGACTTCTTGTCTAACTTAATGATCCAAAGTCCTAGCCTTGTTGCTTTCAGAATATCTTCATACCGGAAGTTCAGCAGCTCACTCAGTCTCTCATCCGCCTCATTCCTGATTACCCTGTCCGCCAGAAAATGGGACATTATACGAATCTGCCTGTCATTGTCATCCCTGTGCTTTGGATTTTCTATGACAATAAATCCTATAAGCTTATTTCCTTTCATGATAGGTACAGCCAGGAAATTACAGACGCCTAAATCCGTAAGTACCCTCCACTCCACAGGACAGTCTTCTTTTATTTGGCCAAGGTCGTCTATCATGACAGAAGAACCCCTTTCCAAATCCCCTAAAAATCTCCTGAAAAAATAGGCGGGGACGTTCTGCATATCATCCTGTCTGGGGCTAATATTTTGATTACACCATTCATAGGTATTGCTCCAATGCCCTTCATCCACATCCGGCTCAAAAATAACAACTCTGTCACACTTATAAAACTCTCCTATAGATTGTATAGTCTTCGTTACCGCGCGGTTCATATCAGGATCCTCGATCAGCATCTTTGTACAGACGGTAACATTTTTCTCAAAGTCTAGTTTTTCTCTGACATCCTGGCTTATAAGCTCCCTCTCTGTCACGTCAATGGCAATCTCCATTCTCGCCATCTTATCTCCCCATGGTATGAGCTTATCCTTTAACATGAAATGCCTGCCAAGGTGCGTATTCTCCATTTCCCATATGTAAAAATTTTCTTTATCTATTATAGGGTTCGTGCAGAATTCACAAGGTGCATCCTTTCCCTGGAGTACCTGGTAACATTTAGTCCCCTCGCCCTTATAATCGCATCCCTCTATCATTTTATGGGCGGCCGGATTCAAGTAATATAGCTCATAGGTATCTATATCGCTGACGTAGACAGCTTCCTCCATGGCATCTACAATTGTAGCCAATTTATCTTTGCTAAAAATCAATTCACTTTCTTTTTGGCCTATACTTTTCAGAGAAGGCTTTGAGCCTGTCTCCAGGTTCATTGCCTCCCAATATACCTGGTTTCCCCACGCAATATACTTCTCTTCAAATTGTTCTTTTTTATAGGGCCTGCCAAACAAAAACCCTTGTATAGTGTCTGGGTGAAGCTTCCGTAATACATATAATTCCTCTTCTGTCTCAACGCCCTCACAGCATACTCTGATTTGTGCGCTGTAAGCCAATTCCAGCATATTGTTCAACAGCTTATAATTATAAGTACTATTCTTAATTCCGCTGATAAAGCAACGGTCAATCTTAATTTCATTAATCTCCAGGCTTTTCAGATAGCCAAGGCTGGAATAACCAGTGCCAAAATCATCTACGGATATATCTATGCCTGCTTTCTTCCACTGGTAAAATATCTTATTGAAATATGGATAATCCTGGAGCTGCATACTCTCTGTAACCTCCATAGTCAGTACACTCCCCGGATTCCCACTCTCTTTAAGTATATCCAAGACCTTCTTCGCAATCCCCTTTTTTCTGAGCTGTACATAAGATATATTGACACTGATATGCAGCTTGGGTATCACATTTCTCCATTCCTTACATTGGCCAAGGGCCGTCCTTAAAACCCACTCACCCACCGGGCAGATCCACTCTGTCTGCTCCAAAATAGGGATAAATTCTGATGGCTCTACCACTCCCCTGGTTGGTGAATGAAACCTTAAAAGAGCCTCTGCTCCAAATAATCGAAAATCCTCAATACTTATCTGAGGCTGGTAACACAGATAGAAACCCTGGAATCCATTGTCAATACTCTTCTTCAATTCCTCCTGCAGATCAATTCTATGTAAATACTCCTCATAATTCTCCAGTGAAAAGAATATCAGATTATTTTTCCCGGTCTGTTTGGCCTGATCTAACGCATTCTCTGCATATTGGTACAGCATACTGCTGTCCTCATCTGTATATTCCGAATATGGCACCGCGCCTGCAGAAATTGTACAGTATAAGGCCACTTTATCCTGTATGATATTATAGGCTGACTTAGCCCCATTCCTGTCACAATAGAGTAAGTTAATAATAAACTTATCTCCATCCATACGATAGATCCTATAGAAGCTGTCAACTGTTTCCTCCAATATTTCAGAAACCCCTTTTATGACCTCATCACCATAACTTCTGCCATATTTATTATTAAGATCTTTCAGATTGTCTATATCTAAAATCAGCAGGAATCCCTGCTGCTTTTTTAAAAGACATTCTGCCATATCCTCCCCAAATTTAACTCCATTGAGCAAGCCTGTCAAAAAATCTACCTTCCTTGCCATTACAGTATCTGATATTCTTCCAATCATGAACTGAGGCCTGCCATCCTGCCCAAGCTGGCTTTTTCCCCTGCAGTTAATCCATATTCTATTCCCTTCTCTGTCAATAATCCGGTACTCCAGATTGTGGCTCTTTATATTTCCCTTTTCAACCTGCCCCAGATCTTCTTTGAGGGCAGGCAAATCCTTATCATAAACAATCTTATTCCAATCCGCCAGATCATATCCTTCCTCCGGCTGCTCTTCGATTGCAAATCTCTCATGAATATCAGATGTAAAATGTAATTTTCCTCTTTTAATATCCCACACAAAAAGATAATCGTCTGTACTTTCATTTAAAAATCGAATCGTATCCAGACAACTTTCTATTTCCTGATCCATTTCTAATATATTACTCACAAGCTTTCCCTCTTTCCTCTTTCATGAAAGCATTTGTTTATATTTCCATACCCACAGGGCATCCCTTAACACATGTCCTTTGGACGGGTGGACTTCGTCCAACAAGGTATACCCACAGGGCATCCCCTAATACATGTCCTTCGGACGGATGGACTTCGTCCAACAAGGTATACCCACAGGGCACCCCCTAATACATGTCCTTCGGACGGGTGGACTTCGTCCAACAAGGTATACTTATTGAACTGCTAATGTTCAATAAGGTATACCCATATATTGTTTCTTTTAATTATATCAGTATAGCATACTCCCCTATTTTCTGGTAGATATATTCTCCTACCATCCTGAAAATAAAATTTATACATACTAATGAAATGTATATTTACAATTGCCAGAAATGCTGCTATAATACTTACATACCAAATGAATGTATAAAACTAAAAGTATGGAGGTAATATTATGACAGAACAAGAATTTGATCAGAAAGTAGAAGATTTGGCCGCACGGTTTGAGCAGTATGTTGATACATCAGCAGACAAACTAGATAAAAATCTTACTCATGCATGGAATAACAGCCGTATATTCCGCCTAGCCACAGGAGGTACTTCTATACTAGCTGGAATTGGACTGATAATCGGTGCAAGACAATTGGCAGAAAGTGGACACAAAAATGCATCCTTGTGGTGTTTCATCCTGGGTGTTTCATGCCTCCTATCAGAACTCATCCGGTTTTCCATATTTAGAAGAAAAAAATAATGTTTATCCAAAGGGCAGGACTCCCGTAACTCCACAGCGCCTTTTTCTCCTGACGCTGCGGAGTTTTTTGACCCTCTCTTTAAGGCGTGAAAAAGTATTTCTAAGCTCCCCATACTGGAAATCTCCTCCATATATAATATCTATCTCAAAGCAGAAAAAATTATTCGACCTTCATCATCCGATATCCGACCCCAATATGGGTTTGGATATATTGGGCCGAATTAGGTTCTCTTTCAATTTTCTTTCGGAGTGTTGCCATGAAAACACGCAGAGAAGCAATATCGTTATCCCAACTGCTGCCCCAAATGTTCTGGGTTATAAAAGTATGTGTCAGAACCTTGCCCACATTTTTTGACAATAAACAAAGCAGCTTGTATTCGATGGGTGTTAAATGCAATTCTTCTTTATTTAGATACGCACATCCCGCCGCATAGTCAATACGGAGCATTCCATTTGTAAAAACTGAAGCCTCTGCAGGAGATTCTTTCTGCATCATAATAAGCCGTCTCTGGGTTACACGGAGCCGCGCAAGCAGTTCCTCGACGGAAAACGGTTTTGTAAGATAGTCGTCTGCTCCCGCATCTAAAGCATCAATTTTATCTGTATCCTCGCTTCTCGCGCTGATGACAATAATAGGTACATTGGACCATGTGCGGATTTTCCGTATAATTTCAACTCCGTCGATATCCGGCAACCCTAGATCAAGCAGGACGATATCGGGATTATGGGACGAAGCCTCCAAAATCGCTGATTCACCATTAAATGCCGTGAGATAACGGTAATCATGTGCTTTTAAGGTTGTTGTCATTAGATTTCTTACAGACGTATCATCTTCTACAACTAATATTAATGGCTTATTCATGAATTTGTACCTCCCTTATTGGTAATGTAAAGGTAAACACTGTACCCTTAGGTATATTATCAGAAACGGTGATTTTCCCGCCATGGGCGTTAATAATGGATTTGCACAATGACAGCCCAAGCCCTAAACTGCGGCGGCTGTCCGCTATTTGATTGGCGCCGCTGTAAAACATATCGAATACTTTTTCCTTGGCTTCATCTGGGATCCCTTCGCCGTCATCGGCTATAGACACAACAGCATTCTCCCCCTGCTGCTCTGTCCGAATTACAATATGGGAGCCTTTGGGAGTATATTTAATGGCATTGTCCACTATATTGATAATCACCTGGACAATAAGCTTGACATCCATTTTTGCAAGAAGAAACTCCTTCTTACTTTCAACGGTAATATGGTGCTCCACACTTTTACGGCTCACATGGTGCAAAGCCTCTGCAACTGCATCATCTATTAAATCCTCTGACATTGTAAAATTCAGCCTGCCCTCCTCAATCCGCGTTACGGCAAGGATGTTTTCAACCAAATTAATCAGCCACATAGAATCGTCATAAATATCCATGTAAAGCTGCTTTTTCGTATCCGGATCAAAAGAATCTCCATTGGAAATAAGATTACTTGCATTGCCTGATATAGAAGTTAGCGGTGTCCGCAGATCATGGGATATTGCACGAAGTAAATTTGCACGGAGCTGCTCATTCTTCGCCAAAACCGCCGCCTCTTCTTTTTCTCGGGCATTTTTTTTATTTTCCAAAGCTAATGCACATTCGCCTAGAATAGACAGCAAAATACTTTTTTCAAAGGAGTCCAGCGGCTGGCTGTTAATCACAATTCCTACAACGCCATACACATTACTGTTGACCCGAACTGCAAGGTACAGGCATTTTGCGTTGGAAAGGGTTTCTGTGGTTGCCCCCGCATGTTTGTTGTTTTTTAACACCCACTGGGCGACGGCCCTTTCATTCTCAGAAGTATAGCATTTATCTAAAGCTTCCTCTGCCGCCGGAAAAATATGGGGTTGTCCGAGACTTTCATTTTCTGCCAGATAAAATACAACGTCCTTGCCTAACAGCTTAATAAGCTGATTTGCAGTGGATGATATTATATCACCCTGGCTGCCTGACTGCTGTAAAAGTTGATTTGTATCAAAAAGCACCTTTGTACGGTATGCAGCCTGTACAGACTGCCTGGCGTGGTTTTTGAGGCGCGTGGCAAGGGATCCGGTTAAAAAAGCCGCCAGGAACATAATGATAAATGTAAATGGATAACCCTGGTCGTAAGCGTGCAGTGTAAATTTTGGCTCAGTGAAGAGAAAGTTAAAAACCAAAACGCTTACAATAGAAGAAATCAGGCTATAAATCTGATGTTTTGTAATCACAGCAGTCACAAGTACCCCGAGCACATAGACCGTAATAATATTAGCTTCTGCAAAGCCTAGATTTTGAAATATAGTACCGATTAAACTAGATACAATCAAAATACCAATACACTTTATAATATCAAGGCCTGAAAATATAATACTGTTTTTCCGTCTTAATTTTTTTGCCCGGTAAGCAGACGTACCAGAAACAGCGTCAGGTATGATATGGACATCCAGGTTTGAGGCGTCGGCAATCAACTTTTCCGTTAAAGTCAGCTTGCTAAACAGATGCCTCCTTGCGCCAGAACTTCTTCCAATAACAATTTTAGACACACCAGATAAACGGGCAAACTCTGCAATCTGAAATGGAACATCCTCCCCGTAAACTGTTTCTATTTTTGCCCCAAGCTGTTCAGCAAGGCGCATATTGATGCGTAACCTTTTCCTGTTTTCTTCATCCATAGATGAAAAGTCCGGTGTTTCAACAAACAGTGCGGTAAACGCACCGCGGAAAGCCTTTGCCATTCTTGCAGCGGTGCGGATAATTTTCCCATTGGAGGGGGAAGAGGAAAGACAAACCAGAATATGCTCATCTGTATAGTAGTCGCCATGGCTTTTAATCCTTGCATTTTCTGTCAGCAGGTTCACTCTGTCAGCACACCGGCGCAGCGCTATTTCTCTAAGTGCTGTCAGATTTTCCACAGTAAAGAAATTTTCAACTGCCTGTTTGGCCTGTGCCTCCTGATAGACATTGCCAGCCTGGAGCCGATTGATTAAATCCTGTGGTTCAATGTCCACCAGTTCCACCTGATCCGCCCGGTCAAATACAGAATCTGGGATACGTTCCCGCACAAAAACCTCTGTAATGGAAGCCACCATATCATTCAGGCTTTCAATATGCTGTACATTGACTGTGGTATATACGTCAATTCCTAAATTCAAAAGTTCCTCAATATCTTGATAACGCTTCGTATGCCTGCATCCTTCAGCATTTGTATGTGCAAGCTCATCTACAAGAAGAAGCTGCGGCTTTCTCCCTATAGCTGCGTCAATATCAAATTCCCGGAGTCGGATCCCATTATGGTACATACTCCGTGCAGGAAGCACTTCCAGCCCACTTAAAAGAGCTGCTGTCTTGGGACGTGCGTGGGGTTCAATATAACCTGCCACTACATCAACGCCATGCCTCTTGGCAGCATGGGCCGCCTTCAGCATAGCATAGGTTTTTCCAACACCTGCGGCATATCCAAAAAAGATTTTCAGATGCCCTCTTTTTTGGTTTTCCTCTTCCTGGCGGATTACCTCTAATAGTTGGTCTGGATTTTGCCTGCCCATATCCATATATTCACCTCCTACTACAATAGAACATTATAATTCAAAATCAATAGTTTTGAAAAGGGGGCCCTTTGGGTATGCTAAATGTGAAAACACTTTTGAATATCCTTCATATTTCCAAGTACAAGTATTGTATTTTCTTCTAGGAAGTGTATACCTGAAGTAATGTTCATATTCATTGCGCCATTATGTTTCAACGCCATTATGTTTATATTATATTTTTTCCGTATATCCAGCTGCCCAATCGTTTTTCCTACCCATCCCACCGGTACGGTTATTTCAAAAATAGCATGTTCATTGTCCAGCTCTATGTAATCCATAATATGGTCGGCGCTATATCTGATCGCAGTCCAGTGGGCAAGCTGCTTTTCGGGATAGACAACCTCATCTGCGCCATTACGGTAAAGAAACTTTGCATGGACATCTCTGGCCGCGCGGGATACCACCATTTTTGCCCCCAGCTCTTTGAGCAGCGAGGTTGTTTCCAGTGAACTCTGAAAATTATCTCCAATAGCAACAATACACACATCAAAATTCCTGACTCCTAGAGATTCCAAAAATTCCTCATTCGTGGCATCTCCAATCTGCCCATTGGTTACAAAGGGAAGGACAGAATCAACCCGCTGTTCTTCTTTATCTATAGCCAGCACCTGATGGTGCAATGCATCCAGCTTCATAGCAATATGCCGCCCACATGAGGCGCTGCAATTGCCTCCTGCATAATGCTCCGCTGCATAAGGCCAATTTTCCGCCCTGAAATCATTGCAATGGAAATTGTCACAGTTACAACTCCCATACCCCCTATCTGAATCAGCAATAATATAACTGCCTGTCCAAATAATGACCAGTAAGTTGCTGTATCATGTATTACCAATCCTGTTACACATACGGCAGAAGTGGATGTAAATAAAGCGTCCAAAAAGGAGGCTCCATGTCCATTGTAAGTAGAAATAGGTAACATCAAAAGAAAACTGCCTAACATAATCACGGAGAAAAAACCCAATATAATCACTTGCCATGAAGTAATATGCCTATGCCTGCTGTTTTGTTTTATCTGCATTATGAATACCTGTGCAATCTTAATATTGTCTTTGTGACTTCTTTATTCTATCTTTATTGGTGTAAAATGCGCATAAGTAATTTTAATCTCATATTAAGATTGCATAAAGAAAGGCAGAAGAAAGAATCCTCCTGCCTTTCTGACGAATATCAGACTGTTTCTAAGCTACATAGACAGAATCCCGTCCAACATCAGGTTTACCTCCAGGACATTAACAGTTTCCTCACCGAACAGCCCTAAAAATCTGCCGTCCGTGCATTTTTCAATAATTTCCTTGACACCGTCTTCTGTCATATCATTTGCTTTTGCAATCCGTGCTATCTGATATTCTGCCGCCGCTGGGGAGATATGGGGGTCAAGTCCGCTGCCGGAACAAGTCACCAAATCAACAGGAATTGCTGTTTCATCCATATCCTGGTTGGCAGCACGGAGCATTTCTACACGTTCAGCTACCAGTTCCCTGTACTCCTCACTTGCCGGACTTACATTTGACGGTGTGGCATACATCAGTGTTTTGCCGTTTTCATCCTTGTAAGTAGACACATCGATATTCATTATACGCCCCCACATATGGGACTCATCTGTATATTGCTGGCCCAGCAGCTCACTGCCATATTTCTTACCATTTACTTCGATAATACTGCCGTTTGACTTACCCGGAAATATAAGCTGTGCAATGCCAGTCACAGCTCCTGTATAAACTACGCCGCAAAGTACAGTAAAAATCAGAAATATAATGGCTGCTTTGGGCAGCACACATTTAATTGTTTTCATTGTCATACCTCCTTACGCCAGTCCAAACAGAACCAGTACCATATCAATCAGCTTTACAAAAATAAATGGCGCTGCAAGGCCGCCCAAGCCATAAATCAGCAGGTTGCGGGACAGTAGCTTTCCTGCCGGAACCTCACGGTATTTTACACCCTTTAGTGCCAATGGGATCAGAGCAATGATGATCAATGCGTTATAAATAATGGCAGAAAGCACCGCACTCTGCGGGGAATGCAGCTTCATAATATTCAATGCAGACAGACCCGGATAAAGTCCCATAAACAGAGCAGGGATAATGGCGAAATACTTTGCCACATCATTTGCAATGGAAAAGGTAGTCAGACTGCCTCTTGTCATTAAAAGCTGCTTGCCGATGCGGACAATATCAATCAGCTTTGTAGGCGAAGAATCCAAATCCACCATATTTCCGGCTTCCTTCGCCGCCTGTGTGCCCGTATTCATGGCCACAGCCACATCTGCCTGCGCCAGAGCCGGTGCGTCATTCGTGCCGTCACCTGTCATGGCTACCAAATGTCCCTTAGACTGGAAATCCCGGATCATTTGAAGCTTGCCCTCCGGCGTTGCTTCTGCAAGAAAATCATCAACACCTGCTTCTGCAGCAATGGCTGCCGCAGTCATTGGGTTATCGCCAGTTATCATAATCGTCTTAATTCCCATTTTCCGGAGGTCAGCAAACTTCTCCTGTACACCCTGCTTAATAATATCTTTTAAATGAATGACACCAAGAATTTTGTGGTTTTTAGCGACCACCAACGGTGTACCGCCCTGTCTGGCAATATCCTGCACAATTTTGCCGCACTCATCAGAGTAGGTCCCGCCTGCATGGGACACATATTCGTGAATAGCCTCAGCCGCGCCCTTACGTATCTCGTCTCCGTCATAATCCACACCACTCATACGGGTTTTCGCAGTAAAAGGAATAAAAGTCATATTTTTATCAGAAAGACTTCTGCCCCGGATCCCAAATTTTTCTTTTGCAAGGATTACAATGCTGCGTCCCTCCGGTGTTTCATCGGCAAGTGAGGAGAGCTGTGCAGCATCGGCAAGCTCTGATTCACTTGTGCCGTCAATGGGGATAAACGTGTGCGCCTGCCGGTTTCCCAGAGTAATCGTACCTGTTTTATCCAACATCAGAATATCCACGTCCCCTGCGGCTTCAATTGCTCTGCCGCTCATAGCCAGCACATTTGCCTGATTCAGCCGGCTCATGCCGGCAATGCCAATAGCCGAAAGTAATGCGCCAATGGTAGTAGGCGCAAGACAAACAAGCAATGCGACCAACGTGGTGATGGAAGTAGGGTTCTCAATACCTGCCTGCTTTGCCGAGAAAGCAGAATATGTATAAAGGGACATCGTAACCAGTATAAAGATGATGGACAGCGCTACAAGAAAAATCTGTAACGCAATTTCATTTGGTGTCTTTTTACGCGCAGCTCCCTCCACCATGGCAATCATTTTATCCAGGAAGCTCTCACCGGCCTCACTTGTAATCTGTACTACAATCCAATCAGAAAGTACCGTAGTGCCGCCGGTGACAGCACTCCTGTCCCCGCCTGCCTCGCGGATAACTGGCGCAGACTCACCAGTAATGGCGCTTTCATCCACAGATGCGGCCCCCTCTACAACCTCCCCATCTCCAGGAATCTGTTCACCAGCTTTGACAATAACAAAATTACCTTTTTTCAACGTGACAGAAGAAACAGTAGTGATTTGCTCTTTCTTTTCAGGAGAAGTAATTTTATGGGCCTCTACATCCTTTTTTGCAGCGCGGAGAGAATCAGCCTGTGCTTTTCCCCGCCCCTCTGCAATGGCCTCAGCAAAGTTTGCGAAAATACAAGTGAACCATAAAATAACCCCAATAGTCAATGTATATCCACTGGATGCATCCTGCCACCCAAACAGAGATACAATCCAAAGTCCTGTGGTCAGTACTGCTGAAATATAAACTAAAAACATAACAGGATTCTGTACCTGTATCTTTGGATTTAGCTTTATAAATGAATCTTTTACAGCTCTGCCAAACATCTTTTTGTCGGCAAAAGTACTATTTTTTTTTGATTCCATGGAAGCGCCTCCTTAAATCATATTACTAAAAAATTCCGCCAGCGGCCCAAGTGCCAGCGCTGGGAAGAAACTCAGCGCACCGACAAGCAGAACGACGAAAATTAGCAAAAACACAAACATACCGTTTGTTGTGGACAGTGTTCCTGAGGTTGCTGCAATTTTCTTCTTTCCCCCAAGGCTTCCCGCAATCGCCAGTGTCCCTATAATCGGCAGGAACCGGGCGAACAACATAACAAGGCCCAAAGAAACATTTAGGAATACAGTATCCGCGTTAAATCCCGCAAATGCCGAACCATTATTTCCGCCGCAGGAAGAGTATGCATACAGAAGTTCGGAAAAACCATGTGCCCCCGTATTATTTAAGCTGTCCCC
This sequence comes from Luxibacter massiliensis, assembly GCF_900604355.1. NCBI lineage: Bacteria > Bacillati > Bacillota > Clostridia > Lachnospirales > Lachnospiraceae > Luxibacter > Luxibacter massiliensis. Next base: position 3,609,791 of record NZ_UWOE01000001.1, read on the forward strand.
AATACCGGGAACAACTGCGGCAATTCCACTGCCGATTAATATAGCAACTGGTGTCGCAAGGCAGACCAGTACAGACCATTTCATTTCATATGGCTCAATCTTCTTGCCGAGAAATTCCGGCGTTCTTCCCACCATAAGCCCTGCAATAAATACGGTCAAAATGGCAAATGCAAGCATACTATAAAGTCCACAGCCTACACCGCCAAAGATAACCTCTCCAAGCTGTATTAGAAGCATTGTTACCATGCCGCCCAGCGGTGTGTAGCTGTCGTGCATGGAATTGACAGAACCGTTGGAAGCAGCTGTAGTAAATGCTGCCCAGGTAGAGGAGGAGGCAATACCAAACCGAGTTTCTTTCCCCTCCATATTACCCCCTGCTTGATTTACCATGGAAATATCTACATTTCCATCCTGTGCAAGCTGTGGCGTTGCAAGCTGTTCACTGACAGCAATAGAGCTAACTGCTATAACAAGGCAGATAAACATTGCCATAAAAATTGAAATGCCCTGCTTTTTATTATTGACCGCTTTTCCAAATGTAAAGCATAGGGAGGCAGGAATTAAAAGCAGTGAAATCATCTCAATAATATTTGTAAAGGCATTTGGGTTTTCCAGCGGATGTGCAGAGTTGACCCCCATATACCCGCCTCCGTTTGTTCCGGTCTGCTTAATTGCCACCTGACTTGCAGCAGGCCCCATAGGGACAAACTGCTGGGTTACAATATCAGCATCTCGGACGGCCTTTCCATCAACCTCTACCGTCCCAGTCCCAAGATCGATTTCTGCATTTTCTAAGACTTCCCCATCTGCACTGACCGCAATAGGCTCGACAAGGGACACAGTTTCCGCGCCCTTCAAATTTTGAATAACACCGCCCCCCACCAGCAGCAATGAGACTACAAGGTTAAGTGGAATCAAGATGTAGATAACTATTCTTGTAATATCAGCCCAAAAGCTGCCCAACCCATCGCTTTTCACTTTAATAAAGCCACGGATCAGCGCAAATAAAACAGCAATGCCAGTAGCTGCAGATACAAAGTTTTGTACTGTCAGCCCAACTGCCTGGGTCAGATAACTTAATGTAGATTCACCGCTATATGCCTGCCAGTTTGTATTAGTAATAAAGCTGGAGGCCGTATTAAACGACAAATCCCATTTTACGCCCGGCAGTCCTTGGGGATTACCCGGAAGGACACCCTGGAGAAGCTGCAAAAGAAACAAAAAAATAAAACCAATGCCAGAAAAGATAAGTACTGAAACAGTGTACTTTTTCCAGCTCATCTGCTCTTCCTTATCTACATGCATGACTTTATAAACGGCATTTTCACAAGGTATAAATATTCTGGATAAAAAAGTTTTTTCGCCATTCATTACTTTCTTAATATAACCCCCAAAAGGAATTGCAAGTATCACGAGAATGGCAAGATAAAGTATGTATTGAATCACTGTACTCATTATCGCGAATCTCCTTTCATCAGAATATAGACATAGTAGATTAGCAGTGCTGCAGCACATAGGCCAATAAGTCCCACAATTACACTCATAAGTTTTCCTCCTTTGCTTTTGCAATTCTAACACTGCTCAGATTAAAATGGGATTAGCAGAAGCAGCGTGAAATTAAGATTTTATAAAGATAATTACAGCCATCCGCAAATCCACGCTATGGGAAAGGTAATCAGATCCTCCTTACGTCTGTAAAAATAGCATAGGAGAAATTAAAATGGGAAAAAGGATTACGGGATTAAAATTAAGATAATCTAAATAAGAAAAAAGCACAGGGGACTGAAGTCTATGCAGTTCTCCCGTACTTTTTATTTTATACAGCCATATTCATTTTAAATTTATTTCAGTGTTTCTTCTGTGATTTCAAACTGGTATGTTGTCAGACTTGCCTTTAGCACGGCTTTTATGTCCCCATTTATTCTTTCAATTATAAGGCTGTCGCCCTCGCTCTTACAAATACATTCCTCTCCATGGAATGCTTTACAGCGATTTCTAAATAACATCAAATCTCTAATCTTTTGCACAACAGCTCTATTTGCAAAATTTTCATCCACCTCTTCTACGCTGTAATAATGTCGATTGATGTTTCTTCCTTCCTTTGTATTCTCCAATAACTCCAAATCATTTTCACCGGCCAGCATTCCTACATAGTAAATTTGTGGGATTCCCGGTGCAAAAAATTGAATTGCTCTTGCAAGAAGATACGCATCGTCATTATTTCCCAGTGCAGAATAAAAACTGCAGTTGATCTGGTAAATATCTAGATTGTTATATTCAGCGCTGCTGTATTTTTTCTTTACATTTGCGCCTTTTTTATATAATTTCTCTTTTGTTTCCTCAATCTCTTCTGGTGTGAGAAGATCTACAACATCTACTACTCCGATTCCATCATGAGTATCCAATGTAGTCATTTGTTTTCTTGGGCAAATCTCCAGCCAATGTTTCAGCCGTTCTCCTCGATGCATATACAACGCATGTAAAACAAGCATGGGGAGCGCAAAATCATATACCCAGAAACCTTTATCAGCAATTCTGGATTGAATTGAATAATGTTCATGAATTTCCGGAAGAATATCCACATTATATTCTTTTGCTGTCTTTTCAATACTGTACAGTAGATTCCACATCTCCGGTTCTACAAAAAAGCAGCTTGTATCTGCCTTTTTTACCGCATAAGCAAATGCATCTAGGCGAATCACCTTTGCACCATGCTCGCACATAAAACGAATGGTTTTTTTAATAAACTCTTTTGTCTGTGGATTGGCAACATTCAGGTCAATCTGTTCTTCTCCAAAAGTGCACCAGATTTTTTCAGTTGTTCCATCACCAAATGTCAGGCTGACATATGGAGCTTTCGGTTTTCTTTTATAAATTTTATCAATCTGCTCTTGTGTCGGTTCTCCCCCCTCCCAGAAGTCTTTATAGCGGATAAATAGACTTTTGTACTCCGATTCTTCTTTTTTTTCTTTGAAATCTAAATAATATGGAGAATGTGCGGAGATATGATTGACCATAAAATCATACATCAAATCATATTTCTCTCCCATTCTTGTCAAATCTGAAAAATCGCCAAATTTTTGGTCTACTTTGTCGTAGCACATCGGTGCAAATCCCCGGTCTGCTGAGGAGGGAAAAAAGGGTAATATGTGAACACTTCCGATTGCACCCTCATAATATTTATCTAAGATCATTTCTAACTCTTTGAAATTTTTCCCCAGACTATCTCCATAAGTAATGAGCATAACCTGATTCTTCATATATCTCCAGCTCCTATCATATTCTTTTACTCGTTCTGTTTGACTTGTCTGAATATTATGCCCAGCTTTGTACTTCCATCTTTATTTCCTTATTCGGATTCGCCAGTGCCTCATCCATTTTCAAACAAATATACATATCCTGCAAAGCTTCCTTCAAGCTGTAAAAATCTATTCCGGTCTCCAAGTACTCTCCCATTTTCAACATACAAGTAGCCACTGCTATTTCATCATCGTTTAGGCGCGCATTGATAAATGGCGTTTTATATAGGAATTCCTCTCCAAGCATAATTCCATAATGAGACCATTCCTGATTATTGTATACACCCAAGTCAATTCGATTGAGCTCTGCTGTCACAGGAACATTTTCTTTTGTAAGATAACGTACGGTAAGATCATCTATTTCTCCTCGTACTCCCTGAACAGAAAGCTGTCTTGTACGGATAAAAGAATGATACTGTACCGGATCTGCAAAATCAAAAAATGCAACTTTTCCATTTTCAAACTCCATGGTCAGACGGTCACGCGAGCATTTAAATACTTCACCATCAAATTCCATTCCATCCCGCCCGCATGTTTCCGTTACATCAAACCAGAATTTCTTTCCATAAATCACTGCATTTTGAAACCCTACGTTTAAATACCGACGAATCATACTCGCACCATGATATCCATGAAGTGCGGAGATATTTATATTTTCCACTTCTCCTATTTTGCCAGATGCAATCACTTTCCCCCATGCCGCATATAATGGCTGTACAAAATACTGCTCCGCAACCTGAATTTTTCCCTTATATGTTTGATATGCTTCCCATACACTATCTAACGCCTCTACGTCCTCCCCCGGCGGCGTCTCGCACAATACTGGAATACCCGCTTCGAATAGCTTTGGGAGATACCCAGAAATAATTCCTCGTTTTATCGCAAGTACGACATAATCTGGACTCTTCTTCTGAATCCCCTCTATTGTCTGTACCACAGACACACCATAAGTTTGGCTGAACTTTTCTCCTTTTATTTTATCTCTAATCAATACATCTGTTAATTCAAACATATCCGGAACAGCTTTCGCAATACGAATATAAAACTGTGCTCTCCACCCGGAACCAATTACTGCAAATTTAATTCTCTTCATTTTTATAATCTCCTACAAAACTCTATACCTTACGGCACTTTATATCCACGGGATGCTTCGAGAATCCGGTACCACTCATCATATGATAGCTGTACCTCTAATGCGCCAACCGCATTTTTTACACGTGCAATATTCATAGTGCCTGTAATAGCCGCAATTTTAACCGGATGAATAAACAGCCATGCATACATAATTACATCCATTGTTGTATTATGAATCTCCGCAATCTCTCCAATTGTTTTCCGTAAACGAACAGACTGCTCATCCTCTCCGGCAAATACACTTCCTCCACCCAGTGGCGACCATGCCATAAGCGGCGTTTTTCTTGTAAATGCATCATCTGTCACACCATTGAAAAAGTTTTCTGTTGTCTTTACAGATAATTCCACCTGATTCACTGCAATGGGTGTTTTCATATAACTCTGAAGCATACTAATCTGAGATGGCATGAAGTTTGAAACTCCTACGCTTAAAATCTTTCCTTCCCGAACTAGTTCATCCAAAATCTCTGCTGTCTCAGCAGGATCAGCCAATGGATCCGGACGATGTACTAAAAGAAGATCTATATAATCTGTTCCAAAATTCAGCAGAGATGCCTCCAGCTCTTTTTTTATTTCTTTTCTTGTAGATTCATAATAAATAGTCTCATTTCCATTTTTTCCTGGCAAAACAATTCCTGTTTTTGTAACAATTTGCATTTTCCCACGAAGTTCCGGCCTTTTTCTTAAAACCGTATCTCCAAACAGTTTTTCACAAGTATATCCTCCGTAAACCGGTGCGTGATCAAATGTTGTCACGCCCATATCAATACACTCTTCTGCAAATTTCAGAAAGACATCTCCTTGCACTCCCGCGTCAGCCGCACGCATACATCCTGCTACAACCTGTGATATTTCAAGTTTTTCTGTTATATTTATCTTCTTCATCTTTTCATTTCTCCTTCATAGTTCTATTTTTGACTTATTCTTTTACTCCACCTGTAGTTAAACCAGCAATAATTTTCTTTTGGAAAATTAGCACAAGAATAATCAGCGGAACTGTTACAATAACAGATGCCGCCGCCATGTCTCCCCACGGCATTTCGTAATTACTTGGGAACATCGCAATGCCAACGGGCACTGTACGCATCTCATCATTTGTCATAAATGTCAATGCATAAATATATTCATTCCACGCATTGATAAATACAATCAATGCTACTGAGAAAATTGCCGGTTTAATTAACGGCAGCATAATCCGGAAAAAAATTCCTGCACGGGAACATCCATCAATTGCTGCCGCCTCCTCAAATCCACGCGGAAGCTGAGAAAAAAAGTTCGTCAATAGCCAGATACTCAGCGGCAATGCAAATGTAATATATGGAATTATCAAACCTGCATATGTATTCAATAGTCTAAATTGCTTTAAGAGGAGATAAATTGGACTCAATGTGGCTATTGTAGGAAACATGGAAATGCTCAGAATTGCCATCAGCATAAATTTCTTTCCCCTAAATCGCAGTCTAGAAAGCGCATATGCTGCAGAAGCCCCAATTAAAATACTCAATACCGTAGTAAGCAATGCGACAATAAAACTGTTTAGTAAATATTTTGCAAAAGGATGTTTCTCAAATACATTAAAGTAGTACTGAATATTGACTTCACTTGGAATCCATTTTGCCGGAATTGCTGAAATCTCCGTCATCGGTTTAATAGATGTAAGGAACTGCCATATAAAAGGAAGAACTATGATTCCAACAAAGGCGATTACAAAAAGATAAAATAACATCTGCCTAACTATATATAGTGTCCTCTTGTTCATAAATACTCCCTCCTCTATCGGTCTGTCAACTGGTCTCCCATGGCTCTCATATATAGGAGACTGATAATAAATACAATCACAAAAATCATAACTGACATTGCCGAACCATATCCAAAATCCAAGAATTTCATTAAATTATTATATGCATATAGCGAAACACTTTCCGTATTATTCGCTCCGCCTGTCATAACCGAAACAAGGTCAAATACACGGAAAGCATCTAAGGTTCTAAATAGAAGTGCAACCATAACGGTCCCCTTTACATTTGGAAGTGTTACATACAAGAAACGTTGAATAATATTTGCCCCGTCAATTTTTGCTGCTTCATATAAGTCTTCTGAAATCATCTGAAGACCTGCTAATATCAATAAAGCCATATACGGAGCTGTTTTCCAAATGTCTGTAATAACAAGCGCCATAAATGAACCGTCCGCTGTACTTAGCCATGCTTTATATCCGTCAATTATGCCTAATTTATATAAAATATCATTGAACAGACCATATTGGTCATTATAGATAAACTTCCACATCATTGCTGATACCGATGTAGGGATCGCCCAAGGAATCAATATCGCTGCCCGTACCAAACCTTTTCCTTTAAACGCTTTATTCATAATCAGTGCTGCGGTAAATCCTATCAGAAGTTCAAAAAAAACCGTAGTTACTGTAAATTTCAATGTAAAAATAACTGAAGCAATTGCTCTCTCATCTGTAAATATTTTCATATAGTTTTCCAGACCAATAAATGGATACCCGCTTCTCGGATCTGTCAGCACCATCTCGTGGAGGCTCAGCCAAAATGTTCTGAGGATGGGGTATACTGCTACTATTGCAAGAACAATAATCGCAGGTGCCATCATAATCCACGCATCTCTGCTCTCCGTTTTTTCAAGGGAGCTATATTTCTTCTTTTTATTTATCATGATTACGCCTCCTCTGGTTTATTGCACAACTTATATTTTTTCAGAGACCACATATTCTGTGGCCTCTGTCTGTTTCAATTTATAACATGGCTCTCATCCTAAAATCCTTTACTCTTCACTTCCAAGTTCTTCTAATTCCTTCTGCAAAGTATCCAGCGCCGCTTTCACTTCGGCCTCTCCGGTAAGCGCCTGATGTACATTTCTCTGAATTGCATCTGAAAGTTTTGCATATTCCGGTGATGCAGGTCTTGATTTACCTGTCATAATAATGTCATAGAAATCAGCATAAAACGGAATTTCTGCTAAGATTTCTTCATCTGTATATACAGATCCGACAACTGGAGGCTGTGAGGAAATCAATGTCATCTCTTTCTGAGTTTCTGCACTAGTCATATATTTAATAAATTCAACTGCCGCTTCTTTCTGTTCATCACTGATTGCATTATTTACAACAAGATCTAATCCGCCAAGACATGTATTGGACTCTGTTCCTTTTGGACCAACCGGCAGTTTTGTTGCAGCGATTTTTCCTGTTACCTTTGAGCCTTCATCCTGGCCGCTTGACCAGAAGCCAGACCAGTCACGGATAAAGAGACACTTTCCCTCTTTAAATACCTGCTCACTCTCTGTTTCTGCGTATGTTGTAACACCTTCCGGTGCATAATTATCTGCCAGTTTTTTCATAATCTCTGTTGCTTCAATATTGTTTTCTGAATTTGCAATAGGAGTTCCGTCTTTATCCAAAATGTCTCCGCCATTGCCCCATACATACTCTACCCAGTTTGTAACAAGAGCTTCAGACTGTGCTGCCTGGAAATCTGCACCATATTCAATACCATTGGTTCCAACTGCCCTATCTGCAAGCTCCATCCAGCCTTCCCATGTTGTAGGAACTTCAGCTCCAAGAGCTTCCAATACATCCTGACGATAGAATAATACACTGGAGTTTGTAAACCAGGGAGCTGCAACCAGTTTTCCTTCATAAGTTGCTCCTGCAACAGGTCCTTCCAACATTCCCTCTGTATCAAGTTTATCTGTCATATCCATAAGCCAACCCGCTGATGCAAACTCTGCTACATAAACTACATCCAGACCCATGATATCTATACTTGTGTCACTGGAAGCAAGCTTGTTTACAAAATCATCATGTACCTGATTTGCATCCTGGGGGAGTAAAACAGTTTCAACAGTAATTTTGTCCTGACTTTCATTGAACGCATCTACAATTTTCTGAGTAGGCTCCCCTACACCCTGATCAAATGAAAATCTCAGAGTAATTTTTCCATCCGCTGCTTCCTTACCAGAATCACCATTTCCGCCTGAACCACATGCCGCCAATGATAATGTCATCATTGCTGCCATCACACATGCACCAAGTTGCTTCATTCTTTTTTTCATTGCTATTTCCTCCTTAAAATAAAAGATTTATTTGCTTCCCCTTTCGGGTGAATGCTCCAAAATAAATTTTATGTAATAGGAAAAGGATTTCCTATTACCTATAAAAAAGTACTTATATAATATTTATTTTTGTACTTATATTGTTTATTTTTCCTTGATAATATGATATATATCAATATTTTTTCAGGAAAAGGATTTCCTACTTATGATTTTGAAAGAGCTGTATCTAAACAGCTCTCTTTTTTGTTACTCTATCAATGCCTTATTTCCGAAAAGCTTTTACTGTTCCCCGCCGGATAATCTTGTGATTCACATAGTGTACAGACGGCTCTTTCTTTTTTCCGCTCATATACTTTAACAATTCCCGGGCTGCTTTCCCCCCCTCTTCATAATAAGGAATCCGTATTGTTGTAAGCTCCGGCCTGAAATAAGTAGCATACTCTAAATCATCAAACCCCACTATCGAAATTTCTTCCGGCACATTTACACCGCAGCTGCTCAAAAACTGAATTGCACCTATTGCAATCAAGTCGCTCCCTGAGACAACTGCTGTTGGTAAAATACTGCTTTCTTCATATATTCTTTTCATTCCTTCATAGCCGCCTGCAAAGGAAAATGGAACCTGCTCTATATAGGAGTCTGGAATTCCCGCGCCCATCTCTCCCATTGCTTTTTTATATCCATTCAAACGCTTCTGCCCTGAAGAATAGTCATACTCTGGGCCACCTAGATAGGCGATTCTTTCATGTCCATTCTCCTGAAGAAATTTCACAGCATCATACAGTGCCTGTACATTATCATGGGTAACTGTCTCTATCCGGCATTCTTGTAAAGATGATTCCTGTGTAACAAGAACAACTGGATAATCCTTTTTCCCCATTGCTTCAACCAATTCTTGATTGACATTGACGCCTGCAAACAGTACACCGTCAATCTGCCGATCCTCCAAAATATGCAATAATCTTAGTTCGTTTTCTAACTCTCCCTGGGATTCACATACCATAATCGTATATCCCTTTTTAGAACAGACACTGTTAATTCCTTTTGTCAAAGCACCAAATACAGCATTGGATATGTCCGGTACAATTACACCGACAATATTTGTTTTTTTTGTAATCAATCCCTGAGCTAAAATGTTTGGCGAATAATGATTTTTCTTTATTACTTGATATACCTTCTCACGAAGATCCGGACTAACCGGTTTCGTATTATTCATTACCCGCGAAACTGTAGATATTGACACACCAGCCTCTTTGGCGATATCTGCAATCGTTACAGCCATATTTCCCTCCCAATATTAAACAGGAGTTTCCCGCCTAAAAACTGTTCACCATAATCTTTCCTCTGCGGGAAAACGCTTTCCTATTAGTGCCATGATAACATCGTCCCAATAAGCCGTCAACGGATTTCTACTATTTATTCGCTTTTTATATAGTTTTCACAACTTTTTTCTGTCTTTCTTGTCTATTATTACAAGTTAAACCTTTTTATTGCTCTTTCAATTTTCATTTTTATATAGGCTGCGTATCCTCTACACAAGTTTGGCCAGCAAACTTTTATAAGCTAACCAATGCCTTAAAAACCATAGTTCCGTTTCTTTTTAAACTTTTAATAAAAAATACCACTTCTATTTCTATGAATCATACATTATGATAAGTCCAAATCTTAAAAAAAAAGTCAAAGGCCTCGATGCAGGCATCGGGGGATCAGACCCTCGCGGCAGTCGCCGAATGAACATGTAAACATGTCCGCTTGGCTCGTTCCCCGCACAAATAAAAAAACGCCGAAAACCTTGAAAAATCAACGTTTTCGACGGAGTTTCTGGCGTCGCTAAGAGGATTTGAACCTCCGACCTACCGCTTAGGAGAAACCACAACCAAATCAACCAGCGTATAACAAAGACTCCTCTAATGTCCTGGAACGCCCTATTTTCCTGGACATTTTAGCCTTTTGAAACGGGATGGAATAACCTCAAGTTCCATCTCGTTTCTTCTTGTATCCTGGTGTGAAATTAGCAGGTTGTTAGCAGCAAACGGACTGGAATCCGGTACATCCGCCATTTGATTAGCAGATTGTACCACCTCTCAGGAACGCCGACACGCAAAACTAGACATTCTGAATTTTACCCGTAATAAAATAACGTGTCATCTGAAAAATATATGATATTATATAATTTCTCATATAAAATCTTACCACACCGTACCTGAAAACACAAATATTTTAAGCAAAGGAGAGCCCTTATGGAATATCAATTAGAACTCAAACAAATCGTAGATTTTCCACGCTGCCGGATCTACCGCAACTTCATACAGACCTTATTAAATGACAGGAGCATCCGAACCACCGGAGGCTCTTTTCTTTTCTGGTATCTGATTCTTTGCTCCTACGCCAATTACAGCAATTCAAACCGGCGCATGGAGCAGCTCACTTATACGCTCTCACCTGGAGAATGGATCTGCAGCATCTCAGAACTGCAGGATTGGTTTCGCTGCCGGTTCCAACATCAGGCCATATCCATCCTGAAGCATCTCCAGGAGGAAGGCTGCATTACCTATTCCCTGCTGGAGAAAAACCGTCTGGTCAAATTCCAGATTACCGACTGGCAGAATGATAATACTGCCCTGAAATACAATTATCCCTGCAAAAAGGATACTGGTTTCTTCTTTTTCCCTATTGGAAAAGCTCACAAGCTGATCCAGGCAGGCAAATGCTCGGAGATGGACATTCTGCTCGACCTGTGGATCCACGCTGTATACAATGATCCGTCTGTCCTCTGCTCTGACACCGGCCCTGTCGTTTATTATCGGAATAATACCGGTTCCCCTCTGACCAGCTTCCAGACACTGGGAGATCGTTGGGGACATTCTAAACCTACTGTCTCAAGGCTATTAAAAAAGCTGGAGAAGATGAACCTGATCACCCTGGTATCCTTCCGTGGAAATCACGGGAGCATGATATACCTAAACAATTACCTTTCCATTATGTTTAACATCAGCGACGTACTGATTGACAAGGAGGAGATCGCCATGAAAATGAAACTGCCGATTTACATTCCAAAAGAAACACCTGCAGAGGAACCCGCAGAACCAGAGTCTGTGTGCGTACCAGAAACGGTGACGGATGAACAGATTACTGTTTCAAATCCCATTCCCTGCGTTCCAATTTCGCACATCCGCTACATGGTCAAAAAAGTCGCCAAACTCCTGGATACACAAGGGATTTCCTGCTGTCACTGTCCACGGACCAGGTATATATTATCTCCTTTATCAGACTGCAAGGATAGTATACCTGTAATTGGTCTAAATATTATCTGCCCCTTTGGAGCCGCAAACTACCGGTTTGAGCTGACCATAGAACCCAGGTCGGAGTCTGCAAAGCTGGAGCCTGAAAAGAAGACCGGACAGCAGCACCGAACCGTACTGGCGAACACTGCCCTTCCGAAAGAGAGCAGGACAGGACAGCGGGCTAAAAGGATGCACAAGATGGAACCACCGGAAATCTTACTGCCGGATCTTCCCCCGCAAGTACCGGAAAATCCGGGAACCGGAAGTCAGGAAGGAGGTGATCTGTATGCCGAAGCGTAAAGGACAGGACTTTCCAGCACCGGAAGAAAATCCCCGGTTTCATGATACGTACCAGTTCCTGCGCCGTTACCGGGATGCCACATACAGCCTGAAAGTGGTCGTTCACCAGATGGAGAACCAGTTCAAGGTGCAGTACGGTTCCAGCATTGATGAGTTCCTGGACTCCATTTATGCAGCCGGGGCAGACCTGGCAGGAAGTGATATTGCGGAACGTGCCAAAAGCATTGAGCGGAGCAACCGGATGCTGAAGCTGCTGGAGTCTTCCGTAGATCTTCTGCGGAATAACCACAAATACGGGGAGCAGTATTACTGGATCCTCTACTATGCCTTTCTTTCTCCACAGCAGCTGAAGAACACGGAAGAAATCCTGGAAAAGCTGGAGCAGCACATTCCCAATATCTCCTACCGTACTTACTACCGGAAACGCCACCTGGCGATAGAAGCTCTGAGCAGCATCCTCTGGGGCTATACGGCAAAGGAAACCATAGACACCCTGAATAAATTCTTCCCGGAGTAGGAAGTGGCACAGCTCCGGCATAGGATTGTCCCGGTTCTGCGATTGCAGGGTAAATTTACCCATGCTACAATAGGTATTGCTTATAGTTTTCTTTTTACAGCACCCTCGGCGGTGCTTTTTTTGTACCCATAAACCAACGCTGACTGCTGTACGTACAGCCTACATATATAATAAGTAGAAATTTCTACGTATGCTCTACGTACAGCACACGCACATTCTATTGAACGGAGGAAATCCGGCATGAAAACAAGAGATCAGATATACCACAGGGAAGGAGAAAAGCTCCTGCGCTTCCTGACCACCTACCATGCCCTGAAGTATGAGCAGGTAATGAAGATGTTTGGTAACCAGGACTCCATCAAGTCGCTGATCACCAGCCTGGTCAAGCAGGGGAGGATTTATCATGATAAGGAAGCCGGCCTGTTATGTGACAGCCCGGAGGCTGCCAAAAACCCGGATCGAGGCACGATTGCCGCCTTCTGGGTTTTACTGGATTTTGAAAAGCCCATCGTATTCCATACCAGCGGGGATTTTCCTGTTAAACTTCACTTCTTTTCAGAGAATGAGGAATATGAAATCCTCTATGTGCCGCTGGAACAGGAAATTTTAGTGGATCATGTGATGAAATCCATTCCCCGCCACGATGTGTTGCGTCTTGTGATGCTGGAAAATATCCAGCAGGCGGCGAAACTCTCGATTGAAGGAGTGCTTGCTTTCTGTGTCGTGGATGACTCCGGCTCTGTCAGCTACTACGGAAGGAGGTAATACACCATTTCAAACCAGAAAATACTCTATGAACGGCTTGCGAAGCTGGAAGGAGAGATCCAGAAACTCAACAACACCGTTTTTGCCCTGAAAACCACTGATATTCGTACATATCCGGAAAACTACGGGGAGCTGAGTATGAACGCTGCGCTGCGTGCTGAGCGGATCGCCTGCCAGATGCGGAACCTGGTCTGTCTGGCCGCCCCGGAAAAACGGGGCGGATATTTAAAGGATGCGGCTGATGCCCAAGGGATTGAGATCTGCCAGGACGAAGATCTGATCTCCATTACGCTTCCGGGCCTGCTTCCCAAAAGAAAGCAGCACGTCAACGCTGCCTTTCTCCATGAGCCGCTGAACTATGCGCTGCAGAACTACCTGACGGTCCATTCCCTTCCCCTGTACCGGGAATGTGTGGTCTGCTTCAGCCAGATCTATGACCGGAACGGCCCATTTGACCGGGTACGTGATTACGATAACCTGGAGTTCAAACAGCTTCTGGACACGATTGCCACCTATATCATGGTGGATGACAGCGGGCTTTACTGCGACTCCTACCACACCACGGAGCTGGGAGATACGGATCATACTGTCATCTATGTGATGGGAAAATCCCGGTTTCCCCAGTGGCTGAAAGGACGAAAAAACGAGATTGAAACCATATCGGAAATTTCATGATTTTTCCATCATTTTATCCGACATTGGTAAAACATCCTTTGAAAGCAGGAAATCCCTGCTTTTTTTGTTTGCCGGGAAGCACAACTTTTTACCCAAGTACAGACTTACATGGGTAACTACCGGAAGGAGGGGTGACTGATTTTGTATCCTTCTACCTCCCAGAAATACAGGCTCTTGGAAATGGTCGCTCTTAGTGGGGAATTTCCTGCTGACCAGCTTACCCGTCTGATCCCAAGCCCCTCTTATGGAGAAAAGCTCATTACAGAGTTAAAGGCACAAAAACTGCTGCGGACTCACTATCGGGATCATTTAAGGGGCTATCGTCTGACCGGACGGGCTAAACAGATGCTCCTTGCTCAAAATCCGGAGCGTTTCCGTGACTTCCTCACCGGGAATACCGAAACCAATCAGGTCCGAAGCGAAGTAACCCGTCGGCTGCGTCTGTACCAGAAAGCAGAAACCTATCTGACTCTCCTAAGCGCCGGCATCCCGTTCTTTGCTGACCAGAAACCGGATATTTTCAGGGAAGGCCGCGAAGCCGGTATCCTCACTATGGGGAACCTGCCCCTTTTTTACTCATCACGGGAGTTTAAGCACATCGGTTCAGAGGCAACCAAGATCAGAAATTCCCGGAGCATGGGGGTGCTGCTTGCTCCCCACTGTGCCTATGCACTGTATAACACCGGTGACCATGTACTCAAGTGGGAATACCGGACAGAGGTACGGCTGAACGCCTTCCTGCAGCATTACCTGCAGGATTTCCCCTATACGGGACATCCGAAAGTCCGGGCGATCCTGACCGGGAAGGACATGGACACCGCTTACCAGCTCCTGACCAGTACCGGCGGATACAAAAAGAGTCTGTTTGTAGCGGATACATCCTATGAACACTTTCACTATCTGCCAAACACACCGGAAGGTGAAACGCTTTTGAAACTGCTGGTCCGGCCACGGCTCATGAAACAGCTGGACCAGTTACTGTTATCCGATTTAGGTTCCCGGCAGCCAGACCTTCCCATCGACCATGATGGGGTGGACGCTTCCGGGAACCCTGCGGTTCTTGCATATGATTTTGACTTGCACCGAATTAACCGATTCAATACCGGGCTGAATGTATATGGCAGAAAGGGGATGATGATCTGCTTTGATTTCCAAATCCCCTGTCTAAAACGGTATCTGACCGCCGACATTCGGTTCTCCAGTATTGACCTCACTAAGTTTAGAAAGGGGTTTTTGCATGAACCGTAAATGGTGGAAGCTCATTTATCTGCTTCCCATCAGCCTCTGCACCTTATATGCAGGCGGCTATATCGCTCAGTTTATCCGAAACTATCGCATCTGGACTGCCGCTGGTAACACGCCGGGCAATGGCAGTTCCCCACAGATGCCATCCCCGCATCCGGCAGCCTGTTTCCAGGCAGTCACCGATTTTCCGTATAACCTGCATGGGATTGGGATCTGCCTTGTGGTATTTGGGCTGCTGATTTTTTTGCTCATGCGAATGGGCTATGACCGCAACGGCGAAGTCGCAGACCGGGAACGGAACCTGAACTACTCGACCAAAGGAACCTATGGAACCTCCGGTTTCATGACGCCGGAGGAAATGCATAAAGTCCTGGAGCTGACTTCTGATGTAAAGAAGAGCAAAGGCACCATCTTAGGCAAGCTGAACGGCAAAGCCGTCTGCCTGCCCTACCACACCTATATGAATCGGAATGTGGCAGTCTACGGCTCCAGCGGCTCCATGAAGAGCCGTGCCTATGTCCGAAATGCTATCTTCCAAAGTGTTGCCCGCGGAATTGACGGACCAGGAGAAAGTCTCATCATTACCGATCCGAAATCCGAACTCTATGAAAGTATGTCCGTGTATCTGGAGAATGAAGGCTATACCGTCAAATGTTTCAACCTGGTCAACCCGGAAAACTCCGACAGCTGGAACTGTCTTATGGAGATTAACGGGTCTGAGACAATGGCTCAGGTCTTGGCGGATGTCATCATCCAGAATACCGGCTCTGCTAAAGGGGATCATTTCTGGGATAATGCGGAGATGAACCTGCTGAAAGCCCTGGTTCTGTATGTAGACCAGGGTTTCCCGCCGGAAGTCAAAAATATCGGACAAGTGTACAAGCTGCTGACTATGAGTTCCGAGAAAGAACTGAACAGCCTGTTTGACTTGCTCCCGGTATCCCATCCGGCAAAAGTGCCTTACTGCATCTATAAGCAGGCCAGCGACACAGTGCGCTCCGGCGTCATCATCGGGTTGGGCGCCAGGCTGCAGGTGTTCCAAAATAAGCTAATCCGGCAGATCACCTCCTATGACGAGATCGACCTGACACTGCCAGGCAAGCAGAAATGTGCGTATTTCTGCATCACCTCAGACCAGGACAGCACCTTTGATTTCCTCTCCTCCCTGTTCATGACTTTTATCTTTATCAAGCTGGTCCGTTTTGCGGACAAAGAGGGGAAGGACGGAAAGCTGCCGGTTCCGGTACATATTCTAGCGGACGAGCTGGCCAATACCGGCGCCATTTTGGAGCTGAATAAAAAGATTTCTGTTATCCGGAGCCGAAACTTAAGCATTTCCTGTATTTTCCAGAATCTGCCCCAGATGCAGAACCGGTATCCGCTGAACCAATGGCAGGAAATTATCGGGAATTGTGACAGCCAGTTATTCTTAGGCTGTACCGATGAAGTGACCGCCACCTTTATATCCAACCGGTCCGGAGATGTGACGGTTGGAGTCAGCAGCGAAGCGAAGCAGCTCAATTCCTGGCGGGTGTCGGACTACACGCCGGAGTACCGGCAGACCAGATCCATCGGGAAGCGCAAGCTCTTAACACCGGATGAGATTCAGCGGCTGCCCTTAAATAAGGCACTTATCATCCTGCGGGGACAGAAAATCCTGGAAGTGGAGAAATACGATTATACGCTCCACCCGGATTCCAAAAAACTGATTCCAAGAAAGGCGGCAGACCATGTTCCCCAGTGGCGGGCGATGGCCGAGCAGGAAGAATACGACTATACACCGACTCTTGCGGAGAATTTAAAGAAAAAGCCCCGGCCTGGCCGCAGCGGCAGACGCCCTGCCTTTCCCTCTCAGGAGAAACCGCTTCGACGGGAACCGGACAAACACGCTTACCCTTCCGGGCAGCCGGAAGAGCTTAGTGACCTGCCGGAAGAATTTCCGGAGTTTCCAGAGGAGATTGTTCCGCTGGATAAAGATTCCATAATGTCTTGATTTATGAAAGGAGGCAGCTTATGCCAAACGAACTGAACCATGCAACATCTATCCTTACCCTGGACGCCGATGCTCAGCTGGAAACGCCGCAGTCCAAAGCGGATCTCATCTGGCACGAGATCCAGAACGCCTACCGCACCCGGAAAATCCTTACCGGGAAACTGGGCGGCATTGAAAAAACGGAGGCCGGCAGTCTGATTGCCATTGTCTACTATAAGGACTTCCGTACCGTCATCCCCATCTCGGAAATGATGCTGAATCTTGTCCAGGATAACGCCCACGATTACGGGGAACTTTCCCTGCGGCAAAACAAAATCCTCAATAATATGCTGGGATGTGAGATTGATTTTCTTGTGAAAGGATTAGATACCAAGACACGCAGCATTGTGGCAAGCCGGAAGGAAGCCATGCTGAAGAAACGCCAGATTTTCTATCTGGATACAGATGCATCCGGAAAGCCCAAGGTCTGCGAAGACCGCATCGTGCAGGCCAGAGTGATCGCTGTGGCAGAAAAGGTTGTCCGTGCTGAAATTTTTGGCGTGGAGACTTCCATCCTGGCAAGGGATCTGTCCTTTGACTGGCTGGGAGACGCCAGGGAGCGGTTCCGTGTGGGGGATCACATCCTGGTGCGGATCCTGGATGTAAAGGCAGAGTCTCCGGAGCAGATTACCGTCCATGCGGATGTCAAAAGCGTAGAAGGCAATACCAGCAAGGAAAACATGAAGAAATGCAAAGTCCAGGGCAAATATGCCGGTGTTGTGGAAGATATCCACAAAGGCACCGTATTCGTCCGGCTCTCGATTGGCGTCAACGCCATCGCCCATTCCTGCTATGATCCCCGTACCGTAGGAAAAAAGGATGAGGTATCCTTTGTCGTTACGCATATTGATGAGGAGCGCAATGTGGCGGTGGGCCTGATCACCCGGATTATCCGGCAGAACCTATAAAAAAAGCGGCAGCGCAACAAAGTGAATTTTGCAATATTGCCGTTTCTTTCCATATATTTTTATTGCTCATAGCGATGCGTCATGCTATACTATTCCGGTATAATTGAACCAGAAAGACGGATGCTTTTCGATCTTGCCCTCTAGTAAAAAAGGAGGGTGATGCCCATGACTATCACAGAAGTCCTGACTTTACTGTTAGTTATTTTTGCGGCTTTGACTTACATAGATAATCGACATAATAAGAAATAGCATCCTGTACCGTCCAAAGTCAAGGATGCTATTTCTATGAAATACTGAATTAACTGAGGGCATCAGATCTTGCATCTGATTACCTTTCTGAGTTCATTATACACTGGGGGATGCGAGAAATCAAGTCCCCCAGTTTTATATTTATCCACGCCCCTGGTGAACCTGGCAATTCCAATTTTCTGCACTACAACTTAGGATTTATCGAGAAGATTGTTTATCCAATCATCAAGAAATTTCATTTGCTCATCTGTATGAAACCAATGTTCTCCATTTTTCATAACAGTAAGTGTCGCGTTGGCTTGTTTTGCAAATTCAGATATAGTCGAATAAGAAGTTAAATTATCTTTTTCGCCAAATAAAATATGTGTTGGAATTTTCCATGTAATTGGGTTTTCTCTCACATAACAGAGATAATCCCATGAAAGTGTCTCTCCAAAACTTGTTTTAATTTCTTTTTTATCTCGAAGTTTATCTTCTGTAACATTTGCCCAAAACATCATATTTGTAATTAGTTTTTCCATATTTACAACAGGGGAAACAAAATAAGCTTTTTCTATTTGCTTATCTGATAAGGCATTCATAGCCAAATAGGCACCTACACATAATAGTTTCGTTTTTTGACTGTCACAAGGTCAAATTCACGATGTGTAACAGACAATTCGGCGGCCAGTTCACGAAGTTTCTTTTTCATTCCCGATGGATACAGCAAACGGTTTGTTTTCAAAGCACCGATGGTATGGAACCCTCTCTGTGCAAAGGTATTGATTATCTTTTCAGAAACATACCAGCAGTCGCAAAGAAAATAGGACATTACCGGTGGAACAGGCAGCTCCTTTGCAATGCTTTGTACAATGTCAATCTTGGAAATTGACTTATTGTACATTACAAAAGCATAGTTCAGAACAATGCCATTGCAGGAAAGCATAACAGCAACTGCCTGATGCCCGTAGTCCTGTTTTCCCTTTAAATGGGATTGGTGAAAATACGCATCTTCAATCGGATGTAAAGCCCGTGACGAAGGCTTTGTCTTTGAAGCAATCGTATCGTCCACAATGCAGAAAACAGGCTTTCCGGTGCGTGCTGCTTCTGAATAAATAATCTCAATGACAGAGCATTTTAACGTATCTGAAAGTAATGAATCATCCCATTTTCCGGAATTGAGAAAATGGGCAATCGTAGTTCTGTGGCAGGAACTGTTTTTAGCAAAGTCCGTAGTTTTTCCATGATATCCTAAAATGAAAATACTGATTAGGATACTCATAAGATGGTTTATTACTCGGTTCGAATAAAATTTGCATAAGTTTAATTTTTTAAACTGGTTGTATATGAATGAGGAATGATGTATAGTATTTGCGAGAGACACCTTCTTTCGTAAATGTTGCAAATGTTTGTTTTGGCACTTTCATTATACAACACATGGAATCGAGGTGTCTTTCTTTTATGCAAAATCACGAACTTGCTCATTTATAGTTACATAAATTTATTTGAAATAGAGAAAAAATTGAAAATATATTGATGATATAAAAGGAAACTGTTATGCTGTTATATATAATACAATAACAGTTGTTATAGTTTTATATGAAAGGAGCTGAAAATTATTAAAATAATTATATCTAATATTTCTGGAATTCCTATCTATGAACAGATAAAGGAACAAATTAAAACTGCAATTATAAACGGTGACCTAGAAGATAATGATATGTTACCTTCCTTAAGAAAACTATCAAAGGAATTAAAAATTAGTGTATTAACTATTACTAGAGCTTACACAGAGCTAGAACAAGATGGATTTATTAAAAATGTTCAAGGAAAAGGTAGTTATGTTTTAGGTAGTAGTTCTGAATTAATTAAAGAACAATTAATTAGAGGTATTGAAGAGCATTTATTAAGTGCAATTAAACTAGCTAAGCAAGCCGATTTATTATTAAAAGATTTACATAGTTTACTAAATATATTAGAGGAGAGAAATGTAGATGAATAATATTTTAGAAGTAAATAATCTAGGCAAAATTTATAATGAATTTCAATTAAAAGACATTAATTTTAGCTTACCGTATGGTTTTATTATGGGATTAATAGGTGAAAATGGAGCAGGAAAAACTACTACAATTAAAGCTATTCTTAATATGATAAGTAAAGATTCTGGTGATATTGCCATATTTGGTAAAAATAATATTAAAGATGAAATAGAAATTAAAAAAAATATTGGAGCGGTATTTGACTCTAACTACTTTGTTGATAGTTGGAAAATTAAAGATGTAGAAAAGTCAATGAGACTATTTTATGATAATTGGGATAATATTAAATTTAAATCATTAATAAGTAAATTTAATATTTCCACTAATAAGAAAATCTCTCAACTATCTAAAGGTATGCAAATGAAATTAATGTTAGCTTGTGCATTATCTTATGATGCAAAATTATTAATTTTAGATGAACCAACAAGTGGATTAGACCCTGTTTCAAGAGATGAGTTATTAGATATTTTAAAAGAGTATATAGAAGACGAAAAACGTAGTGTCTTATTTTCTACTCATATAACTACTGATTTAGAGAAGATAGCTGATTATATTACCTATTTACATAAAGGTAGATTAATTTATTCTGGAGGAAAAGAAGAATTTATTGATGCTTTTAGAATTGCAAAAGGTGGTAGAGATGAACTTGTATCAGATTTAGAAAATAAATTAATTAGTACCAGAGTATATTCAAGCGGATTTGAGGGATTAATCAAAACTGAATTTGTTAAAGAGTATCCTAACTTACTTTTTGAGCCTGCTTCAATAGATGATATTATAGTTTATTCTAATAAAGGAGACATTTTAAGAAATGAATAATATATATAAACTAGTTAAATTTGACTATATTCTGATAAAAGAATATCTTAAAACTGCTATTTATCTTTTACTTATAGCACTTATGTTAACAGCATCTTCAAAATCATTAATAGGAGGATTAGTAACAGCTATTACAATAGTTTCATTAAGGCTAACATCTTTGCCATTTGAAACAGAAGAAAAAAATACTATTGAACAATTTTATGGATTTATACCTGTTAGTAAAAAACAACGTGTCACAGGACGTTTTGCATCAATTATTGCTTTAGGGATAATTTCTTTAATGGTATCAATTATTCTGCAAATAATTACACTTACTGTTATTGGTGTAGATATTAAGTTTCAAGAATTAATGATAGGTGTATTTATAAGTAGTGTAATTTATATTATTAATATTTCATTACAAATACCTGCGTATTATAAGTATGGAGCAATTAAAGGAAGAATTATATCTTTCATACCTTTAATTGGATTTAGCCTATTTTATTTTATATTTAATAAATTAGATAATTACTTAATAAATATTTCTAAAATTTTCATAAATAGTAATATGTATTTTAATCTGATAACTATTATTACTTCAGTATTTTCAATAGTTATTATTATTATTTCTTTAAAAGTAAGCAATATCATTTATGATAGAAAAGAATAATCTACAACGAATAATGGAGGCAAAATTATGAAAAAAGATAAATTAGGAAAATTTTTGAGTATATTAGGGAAAATTATTGCATTAACATCTGTAGTATTATTTATGTTAAAAATGATACCTGCTAATGGTATAATTCAATGGAGTATGTTGTTAGTTGCAATTATACTTATATTTATAGGAAATAAATTTGAATAATATATGTACTTCGTAATTTTAAAGTGTTACCAGTAAATGTATGCAATCTTAGTTTATGGGGATTAAAAAGTCGGCAAAGCCGACTTTTTCTTTTCTGTCTTATTGTGAATTCTCTTGCTAATTCGTAAGCGCCAAATATTCCTGCGGATTTCCTGATCCTCAAGTTTTGCCTATAATTGTAGAGTCGAAAGATATTTAGACTATTTCACTACAATTATGGAGGATAGGTTATGGCAGGTACTCGCAAAGCCCGTGTTCCGATGGCGGAACAGATCAGGCTTATCAATGAATGCCGCCAGAGCGGCATGACAGATGCTGACTGGTGCCGTGAAAACGACATTGCAGTAAGCACCTTTTACAACTGGGTCAGCCGTTGCCGGAAAGCGGCAGCGGATCAGATCCCAGCAGCGAATTATGGTCATTCTCCGGTTCCCCGCCCGAAACAGGACGTGGTCCCCATTGACATTGTTCCGGATCACATCCCGGAACAGCATACAGCATCACAGATGCTAAACTCGCACCTTGACAATTCACATACGATCGAAGTTGCCATGAAGGATATCACAGTCCACATCAGCAATGATGCAGATCCGGTCCTGCTCACCAGGATATTCCGCCTGATTCAGGAGATCTCATGTTAGGGGATATCTCCGGACTTGAAAAGATCTACATTGTCTGCGGCTACACCGATATGCGGAAGTCCATTGACGGACTCTGTGCCGTTATCGAGGACCAGCTTAAGATGGATCCCTCGTCCAGTGCTCTCTTCCTTTTCTGCGGAAGAAGACGGGACAGGATCAAAGCCTTGTTCCGTGAACCGGACGGCTTCGTTCTGATCTATAAGCGGCTGTCTGTCCGCGGCGGCTATCAATGGCCCAGGAAGCAGTCGGAAGTCCGGAACCTTTCCTGGCGGGAGTTTGACTGGCTGATGTCCGGGATCGATATTGACCAGCCCAAAGCCCTCAAAGCAGAGTAAAAAATCATCTGGATCTTAGCAGAAATCCTGCACAGAAAAATACGGAAATCCCCTGTAGATTCGGCATTTTTCAGGAGCTATTTTCCTTTAGTAAAAGCCCCGTTTCTGATATAATAAAGGTATCAGAACCGAGGAGGGAAACGATGGCTTCCAGTGCAAAAGATATCCAGCTCAGAGAGCTGAAAGATACGGTATCACAACTGAAAACAATGGTATCCGAACAGACTGAACTGATCCGATCTCTCCGTCTTATCATTGACGAAAAATCCAGTCACGAGAAAGCGCTTCAGGAACAGGTAGATTATCTGACCAAAAAGCTTTTCGGCTCATCCAGCGAAAAAAGATCCGATGATATTCCGGGACAACAGAACCTTTTCGATGAAGCGGAAGTGGAAGAGGATCCATCCCTGCTGGAAGTAGAAACTGTGATCAAGGAACATACCCGTAAAAAGAAGGCAACCCACGAGGATCTCTTCAAAGGCCTGAAGGTTGAAAAAGTAGTGATCCCTCTTCCCGAAGAAGAACAGATCTGTCCGGTATGCGGCACACAGATGGTCCTGATCGGTGAGGAGTATGTCCGCCGGGAACTGGAATTCATTCCTGCCACCTGTAAAGTGATCGAATACTACAGCCAGAGTTACGGATGTCCATCCTGCAAGGAAGGACTCGGCGATACGGAAAAGCCTGTGATCATAAAGTCTCAGGTTCCGGCGGCTCTGGTTGGGAAAGGTCCTGCCTCAGCATCCACTGTTGCATGGACCATGTACCAGAAGTATGCCAACGGGCTTCCCCTTTACCGGCAGGAAAAAGACTGGAAGCAGTATGGGGCTCAGATCAGCCGGACCACCCTTGCCAACTGGATCATCTACTGTTCGCAGAACTATTTCCAGCCGATGTATGATTACTTTCATCGGGAGCTGCTGAAGCGCAGTTTTGCAATGGCAGATGAGACACGGGTCCAGGTGTTAAAAGAGGAAGGGCGCCAGGCCCAGACCCAGTCGTTCATGTGGCTGTTCCGAAGCGGCGAGGATGGACTTCCGGCGATCATCCTGTATGGCTATTCCCCTACCAGGAGTGGCAGCCATGCAAGGGAGTTTCTGGAAGGCTACAGCGGATACCTGGAAACGGATGGATATCAGGGATACAACAATCTTCCGAGGATCAGACGCTGCTCTTGTTGGGCGCATATCCGTCGATACTTTATCGACGCCGTTCCCAAAGGAAAACAGTATGACTACAGCCAGCCGGCAGTGCAGGGCGTCCAGTACTGCAACCGGTTGTTCGCCATTGAGGACTCCATTAACAAAAAGTATCCCGGTGATTATGAAAAGCGGAAGCAGCTGCGTCTCGAGAAGGAAAAACCCGTTCTGGAGGCTTTCTGGTCGTGGCTCGATCAGCAGAAGCCCGTCCGGAATACCCGGATGGATAAAGCCGTGAATTACGTTCTTAACCGACGTGATACAGCGGAGACTTATCTGGAAGACGGACGGTGCAGCTTTACCAATAATCTCAGTGAGAATGCAATTCGTCCATTCGCAGTAGGCCGGAAGAACTGGCTCTTCAGCAATTCCGTTGACGGAGCGAATGCCAGTGCGGTAGTCTACACAATGGTTGAGATGGCAAAAGCATACGATCTGAATATTTATGGATATCTTAAATTTTTACTGGAGCACCGGCCAAGTAAAGATATGACCGATGAACAGCTGGCAGAGCTGGCACCTTGGAGTGAAAAACTCCAATCTATCAAAAATCGCATGTGAATTATAGTGAATTACTCCAACTCGCAAAGGGCTGGAGTAATTTTGTATCCGACCGCATTAATATTTTGCGCTTACGCTAATTCTTTGTAAGCGCCAAATATTCCTGCGGATTTCCAGAGCCTCAGGTTTTGCCTATAATTGTAGCCGATAGATATTTAGACTATTTCACTACAATTATGGAGGCTAGGTTATGGCAGGTACTCGCAAAGCCCGTGTTCCGATGGCGGAACAAATCAGGCTTATCAATGAATGCCGCCAGAGCGGCATGACAGATGCTGACTGGTGCCGTGAAAACGACATTGCAGTAAGCACCTTTTACAACTGGATCTGATCCGCTGCCGGAAAGCGGCAGCGGATCAGATCCCGGCAGCGAATTATGGTCATCTTGAGGTCCCCCGCCCAAAACAGGACGTGGTCCCCATTGACATTGTTCCAGATCACATTCCGGAGCAGCATACAGCATCACAGATGCAGAACCCGTACCTTGACAATTCGCATACGATTGAAGTTGCTATGAAGAACATCACGGTCCGCATCAGCAATGATGCAGATCCTGTTCTGCTCACCAGGACATTCCACCTGCTTCAGGAGCTCTCATGTTAGGGGATATCTCCGGACTTGAGAAGATCTACATTGTCTGCGGCTACAGGAAATATAACTGCAGATTGCCAGCCTAAACGGCCACCTGTGCCATATTTGGCGGCCAGCCTGTGACTTAAATGGCGGTCAGCCAAGGACACATTAAGCGGCCAAAATTTCCAGTTATAATATAAGCATCTCCTGTTCAAGGGGAAATATCATAACTGGAGGTTCAATTATGGACTACAAAAGAGTATTGAGACTTCACTTTGTGAACCATCTCAGCGGTCGCGAGATCGCCGAAAGCTGCGGTGACTGCAGCAAAACAACCGTAAACGAGTTCCTGAAGCGTTTCAGAGAGAATCCGGAACTCTCATACCCTTTACCGGTAGATGTCACGAATGAATACATTGAGAGTATTCTCTATAAAAAGCCTGGTGTATCAGCGAACCAGCTTCTCTATCGGGATTTTAACAAGGAAGCTGTCTACAAGGCTTTAGCCCGCAAAGGGGAGACCCTGAAACATCTGTGGCAGAAATACAATGCCATAGGTATCGTAGACGGGAAGAAACCTATGAGTTATCGCCAATACTGCAGGCGTTACAGCGAATGGGCTGATTCCAAACAGCTGACCTTCCACATCCAGCGTTATCCCGGTGTCAATCTCGAACTGGACTATGCGGGGAAGCAGCTCTATCTGCATAACCGCCGGAACCCGGATGAGACCACAAAGGTCACGATCTTTATCGCTGCCCTCACCTACAGTGATTACTTTTACGCTGAAGGAATGACCGAATGCGATATCCGGAACTGGATCCGGGTCAATAATAATGCTCTGACCTATTTTGGCGGCGTGACACCAACGATCACCCCGGATAATTGCAAAGTAGCAGTTGCCCGGAACAAGGACTGGATCAGCCCTGTCTTGAATAAAGATTTCCAGGCATGGGCAGAACATAACAATACGGTTTTAACCCCTGCCAAAGTGAAATCCCCCCGCTGGAAACCAGTTGTGGAAGGCCACGTAAAGATCATTACCATGCACATCCTCATGGATATGGAAGATATGGTCTTTTATTCGCTGGATGATTTAAACCGTGTCCTGATGGAAAAGGTGGATGCCGAGAACCGGAAACCCTTTGAAGGACTCACCTATTCCCGGTACGATCTCTTTACAACAGAAGAGAAGGAGACCCTCCTGCCTCTTCCGCCCAGCCGTTTTGAATATCTTGAACGAAAGACTGTTAAAGTAGCACAAGATTTCTCCTTCACCTTCGACAAGGTCCATTATAGCATGCCCCGGAAATATCTGCGACAGGAACTTGAGATCCGGGCAGGGGAAAAAGAAATCTATGTCTATAACAAACACGGTGACTTCATCCGGACGCATAAGCGGAGCTACACACCGAAAGACTGGGTGATCATCCCCTCGGATATGCCTGCCGAATACAAAGACTATGGCTATTGGACGGTGCCTTATTTCCAGCAGAAAGCATCTGCTATCGGCCCCAGCACCCGTGCTTTGATCGATGCAGTCATTCAGAAATACGCTTATCCGGTGCAGTCATTCCGAAGCTGCTTTGGCATTCTGCGGTATGCGGAGAAGTACTCGCCGGAAGCCCTGGAACGTTGCTGTAAAGACGCCGTTTTAGCTGGGAGATGCAACTATTCCTATATCTGTAACACAATCTCAACTTACTATAAGGAGCCAGCACAGAGTACGGTACCACAGAGCAAAATCAAAGAAGAGGATGCAGCAGCCGTGTCCGGCACTTACAAAGATGACGACAGCAAGTATTCCCTTAAGAACCTGCTGAAGCGTCAGGAAACGGAGGCCGGCCATGAAGAGTGAAACCAACGATATCTATGAGATGTTGGACACACTATCTCTGCCGGTGGCTGCCCAGCGCTTTGTGGAACTGTCTGAAAGCCCTGAATTCGGCAGCTATACCGCTTTGCAGTTCATTCGTGAAGTCCTGGAGCCTCAGTACATAGAAACCCTCAATAAGCGGTTTGAAACAAATCTGCGGCTTAGCAGCCTGATCAACAAAGGGGCTGTGACTGAGAACCTGAAAACCGGAAACGGGCGCATCTATAATGATGCCACGGTTGAACAGGTTCTGACATTCCACTTTGCTGAGAACCGGCAGAATGTGGGGGTCTATGGAGTCACCGGCGCTGGCAAGTCCTATTTTCTGTCTGCCTGTTGTGTAGAAGCATGCAGGCGCAACTATCGCTGTAAGTTTGTAGACTATAGTGATCTGCTGGACGAACTGATCGTTCTCAACCGGCAGGAAGATCTGAATAAGTACCGTAAGAGGATCAGGTACTATGCACGGATCCAGCTGTTGTTCATTGATGATTTCGCTATCAGCCGGTATTCCGAGGAAGGGATCAAGATCCTATACCATCTCATAAAACTTCGGGATGACCTTGGGACCTCCACCCTCTTCACCTGTCAGTATTCACCAGATGAGTGGGGAAACCAGCTGAGTGACGAGAAGGAGTGTTACGGTAAGCTTGACGGAATCCGGCGAAGGCTGACGACAGGATTTACCGTACTGATTGAGAAGGCATAGCCTTCGGTGACAACGATCAATACTGATCAGCAGGGCGGAGCCCCTCTTGCCCTGCCGATCTCTAAAGCCGACCGCTTAATATGGCCTTGACTGGCCGGGAAATGCGGCCCTGCTGGCCGCGGAAAGTGGCTGTTTGCAATAACAGCCATAGGCTTTGCCAGCGCAATGTTTCAGATGAGTCAGTCTATGTTCATTTTCAATGTGATTTTATCTGCAATCATTGGAAGAAGTTTGGCATCAGAAATTGAGAATAAGAGTATTCGCTTATACATAAATCAAATCGGTATCCGAAAATTGATATATGGAGGCAAAGAATTAGCACTGTTAATTTTTTCGGTATTCATAGATATTTTATTAGTTCTAACGAGTATCGTATTTTATTATGCTGTGCTTGTTCACAATCCAAATGTTGCAAGCGGCATATTCTATGATAGTAATGTGAGTATGGAAGTCGCTCAAATCATTTGTAATTGTATGTTTTGGCTGATAACGATTTTTCTCGTAATGCTAATGGCAACAAGGTTGAAGACACTTGTATGTGTAGGCGTGTACATGATTCTCTATATCATAATGAATTTAATGTCTTATATAGACGGGATAAAATATCTCTCGCCATTACATTACATAGTTGTAACTTCTTCAAACAGCTCACAAATCGCACTCTCTACAATGATTTTTCTCCTTTATTCTATTTGTGCGGGAATATTATTTACCCATATTGGTATTCGCAAGATTGAGAAAATGGATTTATAAAAAAAGTAGCAAAGGCAGCCGAGCCAGGCAACGATCAAGATGAACGCGCATTGGCATTGACATTGACATTCTTATTAGCCTTTACAGATAGGCAAGCACGGGGGGACAGCACAAAGTGCCGCCGCCCCGCATTATTAATCAGAATGAAATAGCTTTTCGTGATTGGCTTTGAAACATTTCTTTGACTGTTCTGATGCAGCATATTCCCCGTCTGCCCTTTGAAGTTTTGCAGAGGCAGATTGTTTCAGAATCATCATATCCACACTTTCATTTCTTTGCTTCACTTCAAAAAATATCAGAAAAAAATATGCGAAGCCATAAAGACATGGAATTTTCAAAATGTATCTGCAGGTTCCCGCTACTTTCTTTCCGGTGCATAGACCGCTTCCACCTCCATCCCGTCATCCGTCTGATCCAGCCGCACATAATAATCCCGGATGTAGTAGCTGGCATACTGTTCCTGCAGGGAATACAGCTCCAGCGTCTGAAAATCCACCAGGCACAAACCTCTGGGCTTTGGATCTTCCCCTTCCGGGCCATAAGTTTCCATAACCGAAAGCACCTTATCCAGACAGTCCTGGCAAAGAATGGTTTTTGCCTTCTCCACATTCAGGATACTGTCTTCCCCATAACTGACTTCCACCGTGGAAATCCCACGGGAGGGCGTCTGTGTGCTGGAAAAGAAGTCTCCGCCTTCCCCGGTGCCTGTCATGGCAGTCCTGGTGCCACTGGTATCTGCTCCGTCCTCCTCATGAGGCAGGATGCCGAAATCCAGCACATACCACTGGTTTACACTGATAATCCCCAGATCATCAAACTGCCGGAAATATTCCATCAGGCTTTCCTTTGCTGTGCCGCACAGATAACAGCCCTCCGGATCCGACAGCTCCGACTGGACTGCTGGCAATTCTTTATACTCCATTGAAGTGAACTCCTCCTGTTGCGGCATATCTGCCGTATCTTTCATTTTCCCAAAAGCTGTGAAAAAAAGAAGCAGGGCAGCCAGGATGCCCGCTCCCCATACCAGTTCTTTCCTCATCCGGTAATACTTTCCCTTCTGCATCGTCCTTCCTCCCGCTTTATTTATGTCTGTAACAAGCATTATTTGTGTCTGTTATGAGCATAAATAGTGTGTGGTTCAGGCACTATTTATGTCTTACCATAAAGGCAAACATGGAAAGGGGGTGTAAAGAACATGGAACAATCTGAAATCAGTCGGATCGGCAGGATCCTGAAGGAACGGCGGCTCCAGCTCGGATACACCCAGGAATATGCTGCAGAAAAAGCAGGCATTTCCTATTCATACTATACCAAGATTGAACGTGGACAACAACTTCCATCTCTGGAAGTTGCCATGGTCCTTTCCAAAACCTTCAGCTTGTCCATGGATCGCTGGCTTTTATGCCAGGCGCATGATTCCAGGATGTCACCGGCTGCCTTAAACCTCATCCAATATGCCAGCTCCCTGAATAACAAAACCATCGAAACGATCCAGGAGCTGCTCTCCAAAGCCTCCCTGGTAGAGAAACAGAACTGACCGCAGGGCCTAAGCCCCCTGCGGTTTTGCAATGAATACATTGCAATTATACTCGGAATATCCAGTAGAATCAAGGAAACTGCAATGAATACATTGCAAATTCACGAGATCGGTTTCGGCATACTCCCGGAAACACGAAAAAGGAGGCTTCTTTCATGGAACAAAAACTGAAACAGGATATTCAGATTGGCGAAACCATCCGCTCCCTGCGCATGGAGCGGAAGCTGACACAGGACCAGGTGGTTTCCAAACTGCAGCTTATGGATCTGGACATCACCCGGAGCATCTACTCTCAGATCGAAGGCGGTACCTACAGCATCCGCATCTCGGTCCTTGCAGGCCTGGCCCAGATCTTTCAGGTGGACTATAACACCTTCTTTCGGGATGTCCATCTCCCAGGTTCGGAATAATTCTTCTCTCCAAATCTTCCCACTTTCTCTTCGTTCTGACCGTGGCACACATTCTTCCCGGTTTCGCACAAAACTGGCACGGTTTTGCGATTGTGCCGTAAATTTCCCCATGTTACAATAGGTACTGTCAAAATTATATGCAGCGAAAACGCAGCGCATCCAAAGGCGGCAGCCTCCCGCCCGGATTGGCTGCGTTTTTTCGTGCAGGGAAAGGAGGTTTCCCTTCAACAACTTCATATGGCTTTGCAGAAGCATTCCGCATTGACCGGGCTGCTTCTGCTTTTTGAGGCAGGAAATTATAAGCACGGGCGGGAAAAGCAATCCCGTCCGTTTTTTCAAGATCAATGAAGGAGGTCATACATGAAACAGTTACCTGCAAACTCTTCACCGGAGAAAAAGCGGACGGTCTGCTACGGGAAATACCTCTACGCAGCCTTCCTGCTCTTTACGCTTATCGCAGCGAATGTCCAGCCGGTGCTTGCTTCCAATATGTGGGACAAGGCCAATGAGATCATGAAGGATGTCTACAACCAGATCGTCCTCATATCCACCATTGCCGCCGTAGTGACCGCATCCGTGGCGCTGCTTTTGATGAATTTCTCGAAATCCGGCAAGACCGTGGATGAGAGCCGTGCCTGGCTGAAGCGGATCATCATTACCTGGGCGATTCTGAACGGCCTTGGTTTTATTATGGCATACATTACCCCGTTCTTTGCCGGAGGCACATACAGCGGATAAGCCCGGAAAGGAGGAAACCACATGGGAATACTGGACGGAATCGTGGAATGGATCGCAGAACAGGTCATGAACATCCTGGATCTGATCACCACTTCAGTCCTGGGCGCCCTCGGCTGCTCCATGGACACGTTCCTGCGCTATTTTCCTGCGGCTGAGACGATGTACGATGTGTTTCTTGCTTTGGCTCTTGGCCTCATCCTCTTAAACTGGGTGTGGCAGCTTTTCAAGAACTACTTCATGGGTGCCGGAATCGAAGCGGAGGATCCCCTGAAACTTTCCATCCGTTCTTTTATTTTTATCTTCCTGGCCTTTTATGCAGAAGACATCGTGAACCTGCTCCTTGGCATCGCAGGGACGCCTTATGACTGGATCTTGACGGAGGAGCTTCCCTCCCTGGATTTTGCCAGCTTCAATTCAGTCATCACTGTCATCCTGGGTGTATGCGCCAATGGAGCCGTGGCGATTATCGCCCTGATTTTAGTTTTGATTTTGGCGTGGAATTACATCAAGCTGCTCTTTGAGGCAGCGGAACGCTACATCCTTTTGGGAGTGCTGGTCTACACGGCGCCGGTTGCCTTTGCCACAGGCGCCTCCCAGTCCACCGGGAACATCTTCAAATCCTGGTGCCGGATGCTGGGCGGGCAGTTCTTCCTGCTGCTGATGAACGCCTGGTGCCTGCGGCTGTTTACCAGCATGGTCGGCACTTTCCTCGCAAACCCGTTATCACTCTGATGAAAGGAGGAGTCCATGAAATACAAAAAACCAATCCTCACTGCCCTGGTACTGGTTTCCTGTCTGGTGTTGTTCTGCTCCATGCCGGTCTTTGCGGCAGAGCTGACAGAAGCCCAGGTAGAGGAAGCCGTAGCAGAACAGGGAAAGGAAGCTGTGACCGGAAATGTGTTCATCTGGTTCCTCTGTGCCATCGCTTTCCTCAAGGTTTCCCAGAAGATCGACAGCTTTATGGCATCCCTGGGGATCAATGTAGGAAACACTGGCGGGAACATGATGGCGGAGCTGCTCATTGCAGGCCGGGGTCTTGCCGGAGCCTTCCACGGACATGGCGGTGGCGGCGGATACCGCAGGGCATCCTCTCCTGGAAGCGCAGCCGTTGGCGGCAGCTTTCTCTCCGGCGGCCTTGCCGGTGCAGTGGGACGCCAGGTACAGCGGGAAGCCGTCAATGCTGCTACCCACTATTCGGAAGGGCCCAGCGTCGGGAATATGCTCTATCAGTCCTCGCTCAAGAAAGGCGGAGACTTTGCCAATAATGTGATCAGCAATATCGCCCAGGGCAATTACGGGCAGGTCGGCTCTATCAAAGGGGAGGATGCGGCAAAAGCCTATGCCTCCTACATGGGCATCGACACCTCTGCTCCGGACGCTGCCACCTACTCGAACATGGAGATTGGCGGCGGACGGATGACCGGCGTGGAAAAATCCGATGCCGGCAGCCGGGAATTTGCCCTTTACAGTGCTGACCAGTATGCAGCCCCTACCCATGGCAGCTTTGAGACAGTCCAATCCGTGGACGGTGCTGCCTGGTATAAACAGTACGCACAGGATACGGTGGAGAAAACGCCGTATGACGCTGGCAATGGAAAAGTCGCCTACAACGAATCCATTGTCCAGAAGCTGCCGCCTGCCCCGCAGCGAAAGGATCGGATGTAAATGGCGGAGCAAAGCTCCGGCCTTGGGGAAGCTGTCGATGTAGGCACCAGTGCAGCCTCCCACTTACAGGCCATGAAGACCGCCGCCCATCTGTCCAAGACCGTGGCGGGTGCGGCAGCCGGTCCCTTTACGGCAGCCATCAGTGCTGCCATCGCAAACCGGCATACTCTTTTGAAAGCCGGAGCCGTTATCCTGGGGTTTTTATTGCTTCCCGTGCTATTCATCCTGATGCTGCCGGGGCTGATCTTTGGATCTCTGACAGAAAACACTGGGGCTTTAAACAGCAATGCCCTGATCAATGAGAATATCCAGAACGCCAGGCAGGCGATTGTGGAAGTCCTGGAAGAAAGCCATGCGGATCTTTTAGAAGAGATCAACACTGCCATTGCAGCGCTTCCGGAGGGCTCCACCGTACAGATCGTAGATCCCTATGAGACGACCATAGCGGTCAATGCCCATCTTTTAATCTCCCAGTTCTGTGCGAGCCAGGATGATTATGAAAATATCAATATTGACAAACTCCAAAGCCTGATCCGGGAAAACAAGGACGGGCTTTTTTCTTATGATGTAGCGGAAGAAACCGTTTCTGTGGAAGTGGAGACGGAAACCGCAGAAGGGGAAACGCCTCAGACGGAAACCGTAACATTTACCCGCTATACCTATACCGTTTCCTTTGCCGGTGACGCCTATTTTGCTGACCATGTATTTTACTTGACCGAGGAACAAAAGGAACTGGCGGAAAACTACGCCAGTAACCTGACCCTCTTCTTTGGCGCTGCCTCCGGCACGGCTATGGCGATCAACTTAAGTGATGAGGTGCTTGCCTACCGACCACTGGTATCCGAGATTGCCGCCCGGTATGGGATGAGCGATTATGTGGAGCTGATCCTGGCCGTCATGATGCAGGAATCCGGCGGACGGGGAAGCGATCCCATGCAGGCATCGGAAAGCGGATACAATACCCGGTTCCCCAGAGGCCCCGGCACGATCACCGATCCGGAATACTCCATTGAGTGCGGCATCCAGGCGCTCCGAGACGTCCTGCAGAAAGCCGGATGCACCGGGCCGACGGACCTGGACCGGATCAAGCTGGCCCTCCAGGGCTATAATTACGGTTCCGCTTACATCGACTGGGCCATGGAACGGGACGGCGGCTACACAAAGGAAAACGCCATTGCCTACTCCGACATGATGTGCGCCCGGCCCGGCTGGAACTATTCCATCTACGGGGACAAGGAGTACGTGGATCATGTCCTGCGCTATTACCAGGTACTGAATACCGGCGGCACTTACCCGGCAGGCGGGATGCAGATCCCCCTCTACATCCAGACGGAATACGGAAACATCCCTTATGGCACCGGTTCGATTGCGGACTGCGGCTGCGGCCCTACTGCCTTTGCCATGGTAGCAAGCTACCTGACCGGAAGCACCATAACTCCGGTGGATGCAGTCGCCTGGTGCGGCAATTCCTACTATAAGCCGGGGGCTGGCACCTACTGGTCCTATTTCCAGGCGGCGGCTTCTCATTTCGGATGCGGGAGCGTCACCCAGACCATGGACGCCAATGCGGTCCTGCAGGCCCTTTCCGAAGGGCGCCCGGTGATCTCCTCCCAGGGGCCGGGGTTATTTACCTCAGCCGGACACTTTATTGTCCTGCGCGGGCTGACCGCAGACGGGAAGGTGCTGGTCAATGATCCCAATGACAGCGAGTCCAAGAACTATGTGAACCGTGCATTTGACATGATGACGGAAATCCATGCGACATCCTCGCAGTATTGGATTTTCGAGAAGAAATAAAGGAGCGTTTATGAGCAGAATAAAACTGATTTTGTCCATCCTCCTGATGCTCTTTCTCCTGCTGGTCGCCATCTTTCTTCCTTCCAGGCTCCGGGAACGAAATGAAACACCGGATACAAAGTCTCAAGAAGAGACCGCTTCCCAGGAAGAAAGCAACCAGCCGGAGAAGCTGACGGAGATGGACTTTTTATCCTTTGAAGAGCTGAGCCAGTTCTTCTCTTCCGCCCAGACTGTATCCTTAAAGGAGCAGTTTCCGGTATATCTTACCCGTACCGGGCAGACAGACATTACATCGGCAGAATATCTGCCGGATGAAACCGGTTATCCAGATACTACCACAGTTGAACTGCATTTTCTCCTGTCCGATGACAGCACCCTTCCGGTGTTCTATGACACCATGACGGGTGCTTTTTCTTTTGGAGAAGAGCGGACGGTGCTAGGGACATCCGGACAGACCTATGAAAAACCGGTAGTGGATACCCTCCCTTCTGTCTCCAGCAGTGAAGTGGAGCAGCGCCAGGAAGGCGGCTATGCGGATGTGACTGCACCAGCAGAGTCTGCCTCGGATACAGGAGCAGAAGAAACATCGTCTCCGGAAAGCGGAACTTC
Organism: Luxibacter massiliensis; assembly: GCF_900604355.1. Taxonomy (NCBI): domain Bacteria; kingdom Bacillati; phylum Bacillota; class Clostridia; order Lachnospirales; family Lachnospiraceae; genus Luxibacter; species Luxibacter massiliensis. Next base: position 3,645,366 of record NZ_UWOE01000001.1, read on the forward strand.
CCCAGAAGGAGCGGATCTTTCACAGAACACCGAAGCTGGAGAGGAGGTGCTGCCATGAGCAATCCGGATGAGCAGCGGACCTCTTTTATTCCGCCAAACTTTATTGAAAAAGGGAAAATCTTAAATGGAACCTTTGATATCCGCAATGCGATTGAAGCCATTATTTTCGCCCTGCTGATTGGTGTACCGGTGGTCCATCTGCCGTTTTCCCTGACCACCCGCATTATCATCCTTTGCATGACTGCACTGCCGGCGGCCATGGTATCCCTCATCGGGATCGGCGGGGAGAGCATCACCGCTTTCCTTATGAATGCCCTGCGGTTTTTAAAAAACCGGCGGGTGGTTTACCGTTCTGACGCAATGCCGGAGCCAAAGAAGAAACGGCAGAAGCAGCCTGGCACGAAAGAAGCAAAAAAGCCTGCCAAACGTGAACGGCGGAAGAAAACGAAAAAGGGCTCTTTGGAGGATTCTCCCCCTTTTGAGGGGGCCGGTCAGCAGGACGATGCACCTCCCACGAAAGAGGCGCCCCAGCAGGATCTGTCCGGCTCCCCTTCCCCCACTCCTTCAGGGAAAACGAAACGGAAAAAGAAACGGGAGCCAAAGGTTCGTGAGCATAAATCCTTCGACACCTCTACCCGGCGGGGCATCCGCAGGCAGGCCAGAGAAGATATCCGGCAGTTAGCCTATGAGCAGAAATGTGCAAAAACAGCAAAACGCCGGGAAGAGCGGGCGGAGAAGGAAAAGCTCCGTGCGGAAAAGAAACAGGCTGCGCAGGACGCCCGCCTTGCTGCACGGCAGACGAAAGCGGCCCGAAAGGCAAAGGAGACGCAGGATGATAAGGCTGTACAAAAAAGTGCTTCAAAATCCCGTCAGACAGCATCCCAGTCTTCCGGCAGGAAAAAGAAACGGCAGCTACAGACCATAGAGGACTACCTTCCGATTGAAAAGATTGCCCACGGTGTCATTTACACAACGGATGGACGGTATGTAAAGATCCTGGAAGTCGAGCCCATCAACTTCCTGCTCCGAAGTGCCAGGGAGCAGATGGGAATTATCTACAGCTTTATCAGCTACCTGAAGATCAGTCCGGTGAAGCTGCAGATCAAGATGATTTCCAAACGGGCGGACATCAACCAGCATCTGGAGAAATCCAGAAAGGAGCTGGAAAATGAAACGGATCCCCGGTGCCGGGAGCTGCAGGAAGATTACCTGAAGTTCGTCCGGAATTTAAGCTCCAAGGAAGCCGTTTCCCGGCGGTTCTTCCTTGTTATGGAATATGAACCTTTTAATGCCAACCGGAAGGTGACGGAACGGGAGATCTTAGAGTCTCTTGAGACGACGGCGCAGACAGCCAAAACCTTTCTGTACCAGTGCGGCAATGAAGTCACAGAGCATGAAAATCCGGACGAATTTACCACGGATGTTTTGTATACGCTCTTAAACCGCTCCCTTTGTGCTACCCATCCCTTGCAGGAGCGCATTGCTTCCGTACTGGCACGGTACGCAAAGGAGAACCGTTCCGATGAGGATATCCGCATCAGTGAATTTCTCTCACCGGAAGCCCTGGATTTCAGGCACTCCAGCTATGTGCTGATCAACGGGGTATACCACTCCTATCTGTACGTACCATCGGCTGGCTACAAAAGCCGGGTGGTGCCGGGGTGGCTGTCTCTTTTGGTAAACGCCGGGGAAGGCATTGACGTGGATTTTTACCTCCACCGGCAGCCAAAGGATAAGATCCAGCAGCGGCTGGGACAACAGATCCGGATCAACCGTTCCAAGATCAAGGACGCCTCGGATACCAATACCGACTATGACGACCTGGATTCCGCCATCCGCTCCGGTTATTTCTTAAAACAGGGGCTGGCGAATAATGAGGACTTCTATTACATGAGCCTTCTCATTACCGTCACAGCCTCTACTTTAGAGGAACTGCAGTGGCGGGTACAGGAGATGAAAAAGCTCCTGATCTCCCAGGACATGGACCTGAGAACCTGCTACTTTCTGCAGGAGCAGGGCTTTTTATCCACGCTGCCCCTGGCATCTCTGGATAAGAAGCTGTATCAGCTTTCCAGGCGGAACGTTTTAACCAGCGGGGCGGCAAGCTGCTATCCTTTTGTCAGCTACTCCATCTGTGATGACAACGGGATTTTATTTGGTGTCAACAAGCACAACAACAGCCTTGTCATTGCGGATATCTTTGATTCCAGGCAGTACAAAAATGCCAACGTGGCGATCCTGGGCTGCTCCGGTGCAGGGAAAACCTTCACCATGCAGCTTTTTTCCACCCGGATGCGGCGCAAAAATATCAAAGTATTTATTATCGCTCCGCTGAAAGGGCATGAGTTCTACCGGGCCTGCAAGAATATCGGCGGGGAGTTCATCCAGATTTCCCCCGCCAGCCGGAACTGCATCAACATCATGGAGATCCGGAAAACGGATAACTCCGTCAATGAGCTACTGGACGGCCCTTCCATGGACAACTCGGCGCTGGCCGGGAAGATCCAGAAGCTGCATATCTTCTTCAGCCTGCTCATCCCGGACATGACCCATGAGGAGCGGCAGCTTCTCGATGAGGCGCTGATCAAGACCTATGCCAAAAAGGGGATCACCCACAAAAACGAGTCCCTGATCGATCCGGCTCATCCGGACCGGTATAAACCCATGCCGATCCTGGAAGATGTCTACGATATCCTGATGGAAAGCGATGACACGAAACGCATGGCCCATATCTTAAACCGTCTGGTTCACGGCTCTGCATCCTCGTTTAACCAGCAGACCAATGTGGATCTGACCAATAAGTATACGGTTCTGGATATTTCCGAGCTGACCGGGGATCTGCTGACGGTTGGAATGTTCGTTGCCCTGGATTATGTCTGGGATATCGCCAAAGAGAACCGGACGGAGGAAAAAGCGATCTTCGTGGATGAAGTCTGGCAGCTCATCGGTGCGTCCAGCAACCGTCTGGCTGCGGAATTTGTCCTGGAGATCGCCAAGATCATCCGGGGATACGGCGGTTCTGCCGTCTTTGCAACGCAGGACTTAAACGACTTTTTTGCCCTGGACGACGGCAAGTACGGAAAGGGAATCATAAACAACTGCAAGACTAAACTTGTCCTGAACCTGGAAGACGAAGAGGCGCAGCGGGTGAAACAGATCCTGCATCTCTCGGAAACGGAGGTGATGAACATTACACACTTCCAGCGGGGCAATGGTCTGATATCCACGAATAACAATAACATTACTGTGGAATTTAAGGCATCCGCCCTGGAAAAGGAGCTGATCACTACGGACCGGCAGGAACTTCTGGAGATCCTGGAACGGCACAGACAAAAAGCAGCCGGGTAACGATGCCAAAGCAACCCATGGGGAGTGTCTGATGCAGGGCAGGCACTTCCTTTTTTCATTCCCCTGTACCTTTTGAAAAGGAGGAGACTTATGAAACGAATCAAAACCCACATCCTCCGCCGCTGTTTCGCTTTCCTGATGGCAGCCATCGTCCTTGCGGGGACAGCCATCACAAGCCCCATGACAGCCCATGCGGCGGATGGAACCCTTAATTTCCAGACCGGTGAATTAATCTCTTATGGCGATTACTACACCACAAAGATGTCTGTGGATAACAACGGCACGGCCTACTGTGTCCAGCCCATGAAGAAAACGCCGGCGGCGGGCAGCTATCAGTACGACCTGCTGGGAAAAGACTCTGCGCTTCGCAAGGCGCTCTACTACCTGCCCGGCGGTTACGGCTATGAAGAGCAGAACATCGCCGGCACCTATTTAAGCGGCTGGTCTGAAAATGACCGCTACGTAATCGGTCATCTGGTGGCTTCCTATGTGTACAGCAATTATGACGCCGGAAGCGGAGCCTTTTATGGTGCGCCCCAAAGCTACATTGATAAGGCGGTGGAGATCGCCAATGCGATCCAGGGCCTGCCTGCGCCGCCGGACTCCTTCCGTGCCTTTATCATCCCATCTGACAGCAATCAGACCGTAGCGGGATGCTGGTACGAAAAGCCCTACGGCTGGATCGAGATCCAGAAATCCACGGCAAACAGCTCCGTTTCTGACGGGAACGGCAATTACAGCTTAAAAGGCGCCCAGTACGGCATTTATCAGGGAAATAACCTGGTAGAGACACTGACCACCGATGAAAAGGGCTATGCCAAATCCGGAGATCTTGAGGTCGGCAGCTACACGATCAAAGAGCTTTCTCCGTCTCCGGGATACGCACTGGATACCAATGCCTATGATGTGACCGTTTCTTCGGGTGAGACAGCAAAAACAGAGGTCAAGGAAATCCCCCAGAACAACCCGCTCTCCCTGGTGCTTCAGAAGCTGGATGCAGACTTAAAGGATGCCATTCCCCAGGGCGCTGCCAGCCTGAAGGATGCGGAGTTTACCGTGAAGTTCTACACCACCATCTCCGATACGGATCCGGCTGCAGACGGCAGTGAGCCTGCCCGCACCTGGGTATTCCGCACAGGAGAAGACGGGAAGATTTCCTTTACGGAGGAATACAAGGTCAGCGGGGATGCGTTCTACTACGCAAGCGACGGGAAAACGCTGTGCGTGCCTCTTGGTACTGTGACCATTCAGGAAACCAAAGCGCCAGCGGGCTACCAGCTCAATGATACCGTATTCGTTCTACCCATTTCCAGCAGCGGAACTGAAGAAACTGTTTCTGCTTACCAGGCGCCGGATGTACCGGATGCTGTCATCCGGGGCGGTGTCAAAGTACAGAAACGGGATCTGGAAACCGGCGGCACCACGCCCCAGGGCGGCGCTACACTGGAAGGCGCAGAGTTTGCCATCACCTCATTAAATAAGAACCCGGTAGTCGTCGATGGGAAGACCTATCAGAAGGGTGAAGTCGTCCTGACCATCAAGACCGATGCCTCCGGACTGGCATCCACTGCTGCGGACGCTCTGCCTTACGGCAGTTACCGTGTAGATGAAGTGACGCCTCCCACCGGTTATTTAGGGGAAGGCACCCTCTCCGCTGAGTTTACCATCTCTAAGAACGGGGAAATGGTGGACCTGACTGGAGAAGACAGTTCCATCTCAAACCAGATCATCCGGGGCGGCGTCAAAGTGCAGAAACGGGACATCGAAACCGGGGAAGCTGCCGCTCAGGGCGGTGCTACCTTGGAAGGCGCAGAATTTACCATCACCAGCTTAAATGCCAATCCGGTGATCGTGGACGGGGAAACCTACGAAAACGGGGAAATCGTCCTGACGCTTGTGACGGATGAGAAGGGGCTGGCTTCCACTGCGAAAGATGCCCTGCCTTACGGCCATTACCGGGTGGATGAGACAAAAGCACCCAAAGGGTATCTGAATGAAGGCCGCATCTCCCTGGAATTTGACATCACAGAAAACGGCAAGATCGTGGAACTGACCGAAACCGGCTCATCCATTGAAAACCAAGTCATCCGTGGGGATCTGGAGCTTGTTAAAGTCAGTGACGGGGATCTGTCCCGTCTCGCAGGCGTACCGTTTACCATTACGTCCAAAACAACCGGCGAGAGCCATACCATCGTAACAGATAAAAACGGTTATGCCAGCACATCCGCAGAGTGGAACAAACATACCTCCAATACCAACCGGGGTGAGACTGCGGAAGACGGCATCTGGTTTGGCACCTCCGAGCCGGATGATTCCAAGGGCGCCCTGATCTATGATACTTACACCATCGAAGAGCAGCGCTGTGAAGCCAATGAAGGCCGAAATCTTCTTACCTTTGATGTGGAAGTATACCGGGACTCTGTTACCATCGACCTGGGAACGCTGACCAATGACAAGGTGGAGATTGCCACCACTGCACTGGATAAAGAAAGCGGCTCCCATATGGCAAAACCGGATGATAAGGTAACGATTGTGGACACGGTTGAGTATGAAGGGCTGAAAAAAGGCGTGGAGTACCGGGTGGTCGGCACGCTCATGAACAAAGAAACCGGGGAACCCTTTGAGATCGACGGGAAACCGGTAACGGCAGAGACGACCTTTACGGCTAAAAAATCTACCGGCAGCGTGGAAGTGGAATTTACCTTTGACACTACGGGCCTTGGCGGAACCACCGTGGTCTGCTTCGAGGAACTGTGGCAGGATGACCTGAAAATGGCTGTTCACGCCGATATCGAGGATCAGGACCAGTCCATCTTCTTCCCGGAGATCGGTACTCAGGTGAAAGATTCCGAAACCGGCCTTCAGATGGCTCACGCAGATGAAGAGGTAACACTCATTGATACGGTGTCCTATTCCAATGTCCAGCCGGGAGAGGAACTGACACTTAAAGGCATCTTAATGGATAAAGAAACCGGGGAAGCATTGGAGATTGACGGGGAAACCGTGACTTCTGAGCTGACCTTTACACCGGAAAGCACGGAAGGGACCATGGATGTGGAGTTCACTTTCAACGCCACGGAAGCGGCAGGTAAGACACTGGTTGTCTTTGAATCCCTGTATTATGGGGAGGAAGAAATCGCTTCCCACCAGGATCTTAGTTCACCGGAGCAGACACTGGTTCTGCCTTCTGTCAGCACCACTGCAGCAAATCCGGAGCTTGGAAACCAGACCGGACTTGCAAAGGCGGAAGCATCCATTACGGATACAGCCGAATATACGAACCTTTTTGCCGGGGAAACCTTCACGATCCGCGGCACGCTGATGGATCAGGAAACCGGCGAAGAGCTGCTGATCGATGAGAAGCCCGTGACGGCTGAAGCAGAATTTACCCCGGAGGAGACTTCCGGAACCACCGAGCTGACCTTTACCTTTAATGCAGAGGCACTGGCCGGAAAAACCCTGGTGGTCTTCGAGGAGATCCTTTATAAAGATCAGGTGGTTGCGTCCCACAGGGATATTTCTTCCGATCCGCAAAGTATCTACTTCCCGCAGATCGGCACCTCTGCCACGGACGGGGAGGACGGGGATCAGGAGATCCTGGCCGACAGCGAGGTAACCATCAAGGATACGGTTTCCTATGAAAACCTGATTCCCGGGGCATCCTATCTCTTAAAGGGCGTGCTGATGGATCAGGAAACCGGGGAAGAACTGCTTCTTGACGGCAATCCGGTCACGGCTGAAACCGCATTTACACCGGAAGAGCGCAGCGGCTCCGTAGAGGTTGTATTTACCTTAGACGGCAGCTCCCTTGCAGGAAAATCCCTGGTTGTCTTTGAAACCCTCTACTATGTAGATGCAGACGGGACACAGCGGGAGATCTGCTCTCACAAGGATATTGATGATGAGGGACAGACCGTGCATCTTTCCGAAAATCCTCCGGAAGTACCGGAAGAACCGACGGAAACACCTTCCGTTTCTAATCCGGTCAAGACTGGGGATGATGCACCGATCCTTCTTTACCTTGGCATCGGGGCAGGCGCTCTTGTCCTTGCCGGGACACTGACCTTCCTGTATCTGCGCAGACGGAAACAGAAGGATAACCAGTAACCCACACATTGACTCTAACAGGCGGTTCCTATTACTGAACCGCCTGTTTCTATGGAAGGTGACAGATATGGAACGAACCCACTGTACGGCGGACGCCAAGCATATCCGCCATTTCCTGGACTGTTGCGAAGGGAACTGGCACCAGTGCGTATATGTGCGCTGCGTTTCCTGCAAAACTCCGGGATACTGCAGGCAGCCGGACTTTTTGTATCATCCGGATCCGGAGGGGAAACCCTGTGTCCTCCCCATGAGGGATGCCAGGCTTCTTTTCGCCCGGCTTCCGGAGCCCACCGAGTGCGCCGGCGCATTGACCATGGAGCAGTTTACCTCCCTGTACCGGCCCTATCTGGAAAAAGAAGGGCTGCTTGAAGCCCCCTGTCTTCCGGAGGCACTGCTGCGTCTCCAGGAGGCAGCCTGCTATGACTGGTAAAGTTGCGTTTTGCGGGGCTTCTACGTATGGGATAAGTAAGAAAACGAAAGGAGGAGCATCACATGAGTTATCTGATTCTGATTATCTGCTGGATCGACAGGGCATTTACCACCCTGATCTTTCTCCCCATGCTGTATATCCTGTACCGGAAGTTCAGCCCCACAAAGCCCTGGACGCCCCGCACCATGCGGCTGTACCTGGTCTGCAAGGTTCTGGTGATCCTGTTTCTGGTGCGTATCTTCTGCGCCGGATTCATCTTCACACCGGTCAACTATGAGCGCTTCACGGACAGCGGCCTGTTTCCGCTGATCAAGGCCATTTTTTACTCTGACTGGCCGTAAAAATGGTGAAACGTGCCATTTGGTCCGGATCTGGGACCAGTTTCCGCGCTCATCCTATGGGCATCTGTCACCTTTATCCTTACACTATAAGTAAGCAATACGTAGAGAATGATAAACGTATGCCGTACTTATGCCATACGTATGAAATTGAGGTGAACAGACTATGAAACAGAAGAAATCCATCCGCTGCCCATACTGCGGCGGCACTGCTGTCCTTCGGGACGCTTCCTTCGTCTATGGGGAGAAGTCCTATGGCGGCAAGGTTTATGTATGCAGCAACTACCCCAGGTGCGACGCCTATGTAGGAGTCCATCCCGGAACCCGGATCCCCAAAGGCACGCTGGCAGACCAGGAGCTTCGGAAGAAACGGATGCTGGCACATCAGATCTTTGACCAGATCTGGCTGAGGGGAATCTTAAGCCGTCCCGACGCCTATCACTGGCTGGCAGACAAGTTCTGTCTCTCCGATGAGCAGGCACACATCGGGATGTTCGGGAACTATATGTGTGACCAGGTGATCCGGGAGTCCAAAAAACTTCTGGCACACCAGCGGCCCCGCCTCAAGGCGGCAGGCTGAAAGGAGGGAAATGCGATGTTAAAGCCCATGACACCCGCCCAGAAGCAGCTGGCGGAAGATCATATGGATCTGGTCCCAAAGATCATCCGCTCACTGACAAACGGAAGCCCTTTAACCAGCGAGCAGCGGCAGGAACTTTGCCAGATCGGATACCTGGCCCTGTGCCGGGCAGCCGTCTCCTGCGGGGAAGGGTTCCCCTTCACTCCATACGCTGCAGCTGCTATCCGCAATGCCATTTATGACTCCTGGCGTCACGAAATCCGGGGAAAAGATCTTTTCTGCCCGCTGCAGGAAGACCTGCTGGATGCTATGCCGGCCCTGCAGATTGGCCAGGAGCAGGAAGCAATGCCGGATGCAGCGCCCCTGGCACTGAAAGATACGGCGGCAGGTGCTTATCTGGAGACGCTCAAAGCCTCCCAGTGCAGCACCATCCAAAAAGGCATTGAGGCCCTCTGCTTCCAGCTTGAGGGTTACTCGGCTAAGGAGCTGTCCGCTCACTACCAGGTGCCTTCCAACCACATCCGGGCCTGGCAGAGCAAAGCCCGCAGATTTTTACAGCAGGATGCAGCGCTGTGCGCTCTGTTATCCTGAACGATAAAGGAGGAACAATTATGCTTACGCTCTATACCGCTGTCGGCAGTCTTCAGTTTGTAAATGTGAACGGGAAACCGGTCCCCCATGTGATCAATAATCAGAAGGAATACGGGATGTCCAAAGAAGAGCTTCTGGTGTGGAGCTGCCTGGCCTTCCAGATCCTGACCTATCCGGAACTGGAGCGTCTGTTTGAAAAAAACTGTGCAGACTCCGGCCAGTCCATCTCCCTGCCGCTGTCCCATTACCTGAACCGTCTGCTCCTGCGGGGGCTTCTGGTAAAAGGGATGGGAGTAAGCGCCGTGGATGCCCTGTACCGGCTTCTGGGAACGCTGACCATCACGCCCGTCGAGGACCGTTTTCTTCCCCGGCTTGCCAGTGTGTTCCTGCTCTACACCAAAGGGCAGGTACAGCTGAAAGACATCCCACGGCTCCTGCGCAAGACAAAATGTACGCCCACGGAGCGGGAAGTCCTGGCTCTTGCCGGGAAAGCGCCCCTGTCCACGGCAGAGCTGCTGCTCAGTATGGAGCGAGGCATCCTGATCCGGAAGGAAGAGGATATCCTGGAGAAGCTCTACACCTCGCCGGAAGACACCTGCAGCATCCTTACGGATACCGTGCAGATCACCCACGCCCAGTATCCCATCCTGCAGGCGGTCAGCAACCTGTACCTGAACCAGAAGATCCTGTTCCAGAAGATTTGATCCGAAAGGAGAACCCTATGCCGAAACCATTATTTACCCGGCTGGCTGCCATCTGTGCAGTCGGCCTTTTCTGTGTCCTGTTTGGAGGCGTTTATGCCCTGTCCCAGAAGGATACCATCCTGCTGGTCATGAGCCTGCTTCTTGGAGTGTGCTGCATCATCCGCTTCCTTCTTTTATATCGTACCATCAAGACGGAAGACTACCTGATCCTGGAAGCCACCTGTGTTAAGCGGGAGAAATCGCCCCTCACCCGAAACCAGCAGGTGCTGTTCCGTACTACGGACGGAAAAGAATACCGCTTCAGCCTGGAAAAAAATACCCGGCTTCTGGCTGGCCACAGTTATCGGCTCTATTTTAAGAAAGAACGCACGCTGGAAGAAAATTCAGGAAAAGCGTTTCGCGATCCGGCGCTGATTGGTTACGAAGAACTGATAGAAGTAGCTGCAGAAGAATAAAAAATGTCCTGTACAACTGGGATCAATCAGGTGTACAGGACACTTTTTAGCGTGATAAGCTATCTGTTTTTATAGGTGAAGATAATCCCGATGATAGAGGCAATAAGGGCGAATGGCGCCAGTCTTACGAACAAAAATTCAACGCCATGCAGGATGGTCCCTGCAACTGCAAGCTCCGGATCATTGTAATCCCAGTTCAAATATTCGCTCTGCATAGCTGCAAAAGCAACAAATACGACTATGATAACCGCACACAACGCAAAAAGCAGATAGCGGATTGTCTGAATCCTCATCTTACTTCTTTTAGCAAATTGGAGGTTAATTTTTTCCAGTTTCTCAGAAATACTTTTGAGATCCAACTCATTCACACATGGCTCCTGTACGGTTTCTCCTAACAGTATACTTACTGAAGTATCCAGTTCGTCTGCTAACGAAATGAGCATATTTGAGTCAGGAACCGATAGACCTTTTTCCCATTTCGATACCGTCTGCCTTACTACATTCAGTTTTACGGCAAGTTCTTCTTGCGATAATCCTTTTGCCTTTCGGAGATTTTTAATATTTTCATTCAGCATAACCTGTGCCTCCTTTGTTTTGATACAACTATTAAATATCAAAAGCACCGTTGCCACAAGCAACACAAATTAACATTTCCATTATTACTACAAATGTTAATCTATTGATACCTCAAATATACCAAATAAGTATTCTTCCTGCTACACTTTAAGATAAAGGAATCGCAGTCAACGAATAAGTTTCTTGCTTTTGTGATAAAATTATGATAAAATAACGCCATAAAGGAGGCGATACTATGCTCAATATTCGTCCTGTTTCAGATCTGCGCAATCGCTTTTCTGAAGTTGAAGAGGATGTCCTGTCCAAAGGTGAACCGGTTTTTCTTACCAAAAACGGTTACGGTTCTATGGTTCTGCTCAGTCTGGAGCAATACGAAGAACTGACGAATGATGTGGAGCTGGCGTTGGATGAAGCGGACCGCGCCGCTGACCTCTCTGACACACGCTATTCTGCCGACGAGGTTTTTGGTCGGGTGAGGAGGCGCATCCGTGAACGAAAAGCATTATGACCTGCGGTTTCTCCCTCTATTTGAAGATGACCTCAATGAAATCGTAGACTACATTACCTATCGGCTGAGAAATCCCGCTGCAGCAGAACGACTGGTGGACGATGTGGAAACAGCCATTTTAGAAAGGCTTCCCTGTGCAGAATCCTTCGAGCCTTTTCACTCGGCACGAGAACGTCAATATCCATATTATCGCATCCAGGTGCGGAACTTCACCGTTTTCTATGTGGTGATTGGAAACATTATGGAAGTTCGACGGATTTTGTATAACCGCCGGAATTGGAAAGAACAGCTTTAAAATCAGTGCCCCGATCTTCTCATTCCATGAGACAGACCGGGGCACTTGGTTATACAGTCGCGCTTTTCAGGGGCTCACTCCCCTGGGACATCCACAAATTTGTATCCAACTCCCCACACCGTCTGGATATATTCTTTCTTTGTAACCTTCCGCAACTTCTGGCGAATATTTCCGATGATGCAGAACACCGCACTGCTTACATCCACAGGTTCCTCCTTCCAGACTGCCTGGTAGATTTGCTCTTTCGTGAAGACTCTCCCTGGCTGACTGGCAAGGTACGCCAGGGTGTGAAATTCGTAATTCTCTGTCAGAGAAATTCCTTGCCCCTGATAAGATGCCTGGTGGCGGAGTGAGTCAATACAGAGTCCGGAATACTCAAGAACCGAATCTGCCTCCGGCAATGCCTGACCTCCATCCAGTCTTGCCAGGATCTGTTCCTTCACCAGACCGGAACTTTCTGTCGTGCGAAGTACCAGCTCAATCATACCTGTTTCGTACCGCCTTCCCCGCCGTCTGAAATGTTACGGATATCAGCTCCTTTTTCCCGCTTCTGGAAATCTTCACGTCATATCCCACGAATTGCAGATACTGAAGCGCCAGCCATCTGCTTGTTCCCAGCCTTTCACTGTCTGCCTTTCTTTCCGTTTCTCCTGTACCGCCTGTTGCTGTGAAGGACAGTGTTTGGTCTTTTCCTGAGAAAAGGACCTGTACCGGATGTATTTCGCATACCAATACATAGAAAAGCGCACAGACAGCTGCCTGTACCTGGCAGGTACACAAAATCTCTTTATCCTCTGCGATTTCCCGAAAATCCATTTTTACGGGAATCTTTTCTTTGCGAAGCTCCGTTTCCATTTCCTCAAAGATCTCCAGGCACATCAACAGGAGATTCTTATGCTGCGTCTCTGTTTTCCACTGGGAAAAAGGCGTCTTATTTAATGTAAGCCAGTTTTCGATCAGATAACTTTTCTCTACTTTCCTGTCATCTTTCTCAGTCTTCATTGTTTATCCCCTCCTCCTGCCTGCATGGATCATTCCGGCTCCCTTTCTTTAAATCCCCATTCCTCAAAATCAGTATCTTCCGTTTCCTGCCTGGAGCCGTCTACTTCTTCAGACACAGCCTCTATTGGCCCGTTAAGCATGGGAGACGATGCTTCCGGCTGTAAATCCAGCTTTTGCGCAGCAACTCTCGGAAGCACATATCCGCAAAAGATCAGGATTGCTGAAAGCGCAAAATACTGCACACAACTGGATAAATAAAGATTCACGATTGCCAGTTCATTTCCGGCTACGGGAACGCCCTGCTCCAACTGCAGGGAAATATTCTTGTGGCAGGCGGCCAATGCCGTTACCGCTGTAACTAGCAGGATCAGTGCGAGGATGTAAAACACTGCAGAAAGCATTTTTCCCTTATGGATGGATCCAGGGGATGAAATCCGTCTCATTACCTTCCCCTCCTTCCATTCCGTGCCTTCGGTGTGTCCGATATCCGGTCCAGAACCTGGAGTTCTCCCCGTTTCAGCCTGCATATCACATCTGCCTGCTTCGCCAGCTCATTCGAGTGTGTAACTACGACCACACACTTATTCATCTTGTGGGCGCTTTCTTTGAGGATCTCCGTAATATCCCGTGCAGTATCCTCATCCAGATTTCCGGTAGGCTCATCGGCAAGAATGACCGGCGCCTCACTGGCCAGAGCCCGTGCGATAGCCACACGCTGCTGCTGTCCGCCGGAGAGTTTCAATACGTTGCGCTTTGCCTCTTCTTTTGTCAGCCCCAGCCGCTCCAGGATGGGAAGCGGCGGCAGCTTGGAGGTGAGGGCTACATTTTCCTTTGGATTCAGATAGTCGATCAGGTTGTATGCCTGGAAAATGAAAGACACATGATTCTTCCGGTGGTCGGAAAGCCCTGTCTTCGCAATATCCTGGTCCTCGAATAAGATCTGCCCGCTGGTCGGGCTATCCAGGCCGCCGATTAGGGACAAAAGCGTAGTCTTCCCACAGCCGGACGGGCCAAGGATTGCATAGAGCTTTCCCTGCTCCATCTGGACATTTATACCACGCAATACTTTTCTTCGGTTGTCATAGGTATAACCTACGTTTTTTACTTCCATGATGCTCATACTGTTTACCTCGTTTCATTTCTATTTCTTTACTCCATCTGTGACAAAATAGCCTTCGGTTTCATCCGCATGACCGGGATACACGACACCAGTACCGCTATGATAAGCAAGCCCGCTCCGGCAGCTGTGACCAGAACAAAATGATGGGGCGTAACAATGACGTTCTCAGCCGCCTTTCCAAACAGTGTGCCTAGAGTCCCCGCCATTTCCCGGCTTGCCAGATATGCCAGAGGAAATGCCACGATAGCCACCAGGCAGATCTCCAGCATTTGCTGCAATAGGACTGCGTACTTTTCAATTCCCACTGCCAGCAGAATACCGATTTCCCGTTTCCGGCTTCGGATAGACATGGAAAGGATCAGGATGATCAGTACCATGCTTACCACGGTAATCATTACAATCAGTGTTGTAACTAAAGTGGTGGTATCCGAGAGAGAGCTGGAAATACGCTCATATACTTCGTTGTTTACCGTGATGTAGTAGGAGTTCCAGTCGATGGAGGTGTTGTTCTGGACTTCCTGAACAATGCTCTCCAACTTCGCCGCGTCAGAAACGAAGAAATCTACGGAAGTAATCCCATTCCCTTCGCTTGCCGTATAGGGTGCAGAGATAGCGGACATGGTATCCATATCTACAAAGACATATTCCTCATAATCATAAAAGGTCGAGGGCCTTGCCATCGTTGCCTGTTCGTCATTATCATCCGCAATGACCTCAAACAAGCCCGCAATCTGGCACTCAACCAGAGGATCATCCGGATTTCCATTTTTTACTTCCAGGGTATCACCAATAGACAGTCCATATTTCTCAGCCAAGCCTTCGTACAAAATAATTCCACTATTACCCTCCGTTACATGGCGGCCTTCTGTTAAACGCAAGGCTCCACTAAGAAACAGTGGAGAATACTCCGAATCAAAGCAGCCTGTTCCATAAAAGAGGTCTGCTACATATTCCCGTTCATCTGTCCCTTTCATCAAAGTATCTTGATTATAGAGATTTACGATTGTCCAATGAGAAGTGTTATAGGCTTCCACACCGTAAATCGCAGCAATCTCCTCAATCATCTCATCTGTGACAGGCTGTAAGGTATAGCCATTGTTGGCATTGACGGTAAAACTGGCACCTGTCACGCCCCGCAGTTCTTCCGACTGTTCTTCTTGTGCATCTGCAATCGCCATCCCTGACAACACCAAAGTTACGATAAAAACAAGCAGGAAAAATAGTAATAGCGTCTTTTTCCACTTTCTGGCGGTATGTAAAACCGCTCGTATTCCTAAATTTGTTTTGTGGTTCATATCTCGTCTCCTTTATTCCATCTGGGATAAGATCTGTCTCGGCTTCAGCCGCATCGCCGGAATCCCAGACAGCAGCACTGCCATGATCAGCAGGATACACCCTGCAATAGTCACCAACAAAATATGCTCTGGCAGAACGATTACACTTTCTGATGCCTTGCCAAACAGCGTACCCAGGGTGCCAGCCACCTGCTTGCTGGAGAGGTAGGCCAGCGGAAAGGCAACCACTGCGATCAGAAGCGTTTCCAGCACATATTGGAGAATCACCGCAGATTTAGCAATACCTACTGCCAGCAGGATGCCGGTTTCTCTCTTTCGGCTGTGGATGGACATGGAGAGAATCAGCGTGATCAGTACCATACTCACTACCGTAATGACTACAATAAGCGTTGTTACCAAAGTATTGGTATCAGAGAGTGCGCTGGAAATATTCTGGTACACCTCGTCATTGGCAGAAATGATAAAGTGATCCCAGTTAATCGAGGATATGTTCTGTACCTCGGCTATCACGTTATCCAACTGTGCTGCGTCTTCCACGAAGAAATGCGCCTCTGTAAGTTTATTCCCATCTTCATAATTAACGGCCATTTCTTTCATCGCATTAAAGCTGCAAAAAGCATAATCAGCATAATCCCATAGCGTAGCAGCATCATACATATCAGCCTCATCCTCTTTATCGGCAACGACATCAAAAAATCCTACGATCTCCATGTCAACTTCTGGATCGTTATTATTCGGATCATTGATTCCTCTAATTTTATCGCCTATTTTTAAACCATTCCGTTCAGCGTTTTCTTTACTAATGATAAGACCGTTTTTTACATTTTCTGTAATATGCGAACCTTCTACTAGCTCAAATCTTCCGGATGAAAAAAGTTGATTGTATTCAGTATTTATTGAACCATAGGTATAATAACTATTGATAACATTTCCATTAACAAGTGCTTCGCCAGCTTCATTATAATAACCCGGCATAGCGACAAGCGCCGCATCATATCCTGCAACCCCATCTACAGAAGAAATTTCCTGAAGCATTTCGTCCGTGATAAATTCCTGTGTGCTATAAGAACCACCATTGCCGCTGGCCCAACCACCCGTGGATAGATTTCGTTCCACGGTGAAGCTGGCCCCTGTCACCCCCCGCAGTTCTTCCGTTTGTTCTTCCTGCGCGTCTGCAATCGCCAGCCCAGATAATACAAGTGTCGTAATGGACAGCAGTAAGCAGAACAAAAGTAGTGACTTCTTCCATTTCCGAGCTGTATATAAAAATGCCCGTATTCCTAAATTCGTTTTGTGCTTCATATTTCGTCTCCTTTATTCCATCTGGGATAAGATCTGTCTCGGTTTCAAACGCATCGCCGGAATCCCAGACAGCAGCACTGCCATGATCAGCAGGATACACCCTGCAATAGTCACCAACATAAAATGCTCTGGCGTGACAATCACGTTTTCTGCTGTTTTCCCAAACAGTGTTCCCAGGGCACCCGCAACCTGCCGACTGCATACATAAGCCAGAGGGAAGGCTGGTACAGCAATCAGCAATGTTTCCAGCAGGTACTGCAGAACGACTGCCGGCTTTGCAATTCCCACTGCCAATAAAATTCCAGTCTCTCTTTTACGGCTTCTGACAGACATGAAAAGGATAAGCGTGATCAATACCATACTTACAACTGTAATCACGACGATCAGCGTGGTGATTAAGGTGCCTGTATCAGAAAGTGCGCTGGAGATATTCTGGTATACCTCATCATTAGAAGTAATCTTATAGTTGTTCCAGTTAATTGATGAGATGTCCTGCACTTCTTTAATTACATTATCTAACTGGGCGGCATCCGTAACATAGAAATAGGCTTCGGAAATCCCATCACCGTCCTCTCCCCAGCCCTTTATCAATCCTTCCGCTGCGTCCATACTGCAAAATACAAAGCTGGAATAATCGTAATAAGAGGAGTCATCATACATATTGAGTTGATCCTCTTTATCTGCCACCACATCAAAGATGCCTACGATTTCCATATCCACTGCTGGGGTATTATTCTCTGGATAATAAATCCCAGTTAGTGTATCTCCAAGTTTCAAATGGTTCCACTCTGCAAGTTCCCGGCTGATAATAATACTGTTAGTCATATCGTCAGTGATATGGGTTCCTTCCACCAGCTCAAACCGACCAGACAAAAACAACTCATGGTACTGGGAGTTATAGGATCCATAGTTATAAAAGCTATAATTTTCATGAGTCAATTCTTTTCCCTGATCGTCGAATATGTTAGGAAGAGTAATCAGGGAAGCGTCATACCCCTGGATGCCGTCCACCGAGGCAATCTCCCGGATCATATCCTCTGTCATAAATTCCTGGGTGCTGTATGAACCGCCGCTTCCGCTTGACCAGCCGCCTGTGGATATGTCCCTCTGAACGGTGAAGCTGGCTCCAGTGGTTCCCCTGACTTCCTCCGTCTGCTCCTCCTGTGCATCTGCAATAGCAAGCCCTGACAGTACCAGGGTGCTGATCGATAAAATAAGACAGAATACCAGCAGCGTCTTTTTCCATTTACGGACCGTATATAAAATTGCCCGTAGTCCTAAATTCATATCATTTCTCCCTCCTTTACTCCATCTGCGACAAAATCTGCCTGGGCTTTAACCGCAAGGCTGAAATACTGGACACCAGCACCGCCGCCACCAGCAGGATACCGCCCACGATAGCCACCAGCATGAAATGCTCCGGTGTGACGATGACATTCTCCGCCGCCTTGCCGAACAGCGTACCCAGGGCACCGGCAACCTGCTTGCTGGATAGGTAGGCCAGCGGAAAGGCCACCGCCGCGATCAGTAGGGTTTCCAGCACATATTGGAGAATGACCGCAGGCTTGGCGATACCCACCGCCAGCAAAATGCCTGTTTCCCGTTTCCGACTGCGAATGGACATGGAGAGAATCAGGGTAATAAGCACCATGCTCACAGCGGTAATAACAACAATGAGGGTGGTAATCAGGGTTTCGGTATCAGAGAGGGCGCTGGAAATATTCTGATATACCTCATCATTGGTAGTGATGTTAAAGTTGTTCCAGTTGATAGAGGAAATCTTTTGCACTTCTTCAATCACGCTATCTAACTGAGCAGCGTCAGAGACATAGAAATAGGCTTCGGAAATACCTTCGTTTTCGTCGCCCCAACCCTCAAGCAACCCTTCCGCTGCTTCCATACTGCAAAAGGTGTAGTTTGAATAGTCGA
The DNA here is from genome assembly GCF_900604355.1 of Luxibacter massiliensis. Classification (NCBI taxonomy): domain Bacteria; kingdom Bacillati; phylum Bacillota; class Clostridia; order Lachnospirales; family Lachnospiraceae; genus Luxibacter; species Luxibacter massiliensis. The sequence continues at coordinate 3,663,946 of NZ_UWOE01000001.1, forward strand.
AATAGGAGGCATTATCATACAGATTCACCGCATCGTCTTTGTCAGCGACAATATCAAAAATACCCACAATTTCCATATCCACAGCCGGAGTGTTGCTTTCAGAATAATAAATCCCTGTCAAGGTATCTCCAATTTCTAACCCATTCCAATCAGCAAGGTCCCGGCTGATGATAAGTCCGTTTTTCATATCTTCGGTTATATGAGAACCCTCTACCAGTTCAAATCTTCCCGATAAGAACATAGCGTTGTACTCGGAATTATAAGAACCATAAGAATAAAAACCGTATCTTTCTGTTTTCAATGCCTCGCCATCTTCATTAAAGAAATCTTCATGTACAATAAGAGAAGCATCATAGCCAGCGATTCCATCCACAGACGCAATTTCCTTAATCACATCCTCAGATATAAATTCCTGAGTGCTATATGAACCGCCGCTACCATTTGACCAACCACCCGTAGATAAATTACGTTCCACGGTAAAGCTGGCTCCGGTGGTTCCTCGAACCTTCTCGGCCTGTTCCTTCTGGGCGTCGGCAATCGCCAGCCCGGACAGCACCAGAGTAGTAATGGCCAGAAGCAGGAAGAACACCAGCAAGGTCTTTTTCCATTTCCGCACGGTATATAAAATTGCCCGTAGTCCTAAATTCATATCGCCTGCACCTCCTTAACTCATCTGCGACAAGATACTCTTAGGTTTCATCTTCATAATGGGATAGGCCGCCAGTGCAGTAGAGGCCACACAAAGCGACATGCCAAAAGCCCACACCATAGCGTAATCTTCCCCTGAAACAGCCACCTCAATCTCGGCAAGGTTCAAATCCTTGGTAGATTCTTCCGCAGCTTCGTTTTCCCCTGTCAAGTCCACCGTTTCATAGGTTTCGCTTGTTACCTGAGAGAGCAGGCTGCTCCCGATCTGATGGGAAATGACGGTGCTGGTGCCAAAGGAGATTACAAGGGCGATGGCCGCCACAAGAACCACCTCCAGCAGATACTGCAACAAAACCGAGCCTTTTGAGATTCCCATCGCCAGATAGATACCGGTTTCATGGATGCGTCCCCTCAGCCGCAGCGTCAGGAATAGTGCCAGCACCAGGAAGCAGATCACAGATACCACCGCAATGGCAATAAACACGATATTCTGCAGGCCTTCCAAGGACTCCTTTGCGTTCTGGTAGTCGTTGTCATAGCGTGTGAGCGTACAGTCCTCCCATGCTACACCCGGAATATCCTTTACCTCATCCATGATGCGCTCAAGCTCATCCGGATTATCCACATAAAAATCCCCATACTGTACACTTGCTCCGTCTTCTGTTCCATAGAGCAGGCTGGCGGCTGTGGACAGGTCTGTAAATACAATATTGTCGTAGAGATCATAGGACGGTGCAATGCCGATAGAGTCCTGTTCTTTGGTATTGGTAAAGATCCCGGCCACCGTTACTAGAATGGTACGATTCTTCCCCTCCACATCCTTCAGCAGCATCGTATCCCCTACACTCAGCCCGTTTCTCTGTGCAAATTTCTCATGGATCAACACCTGGTTTCCGCCCTCCGTGGTAATCGGTTCGCCCTGTGTCAGTTCAAACCCGCCTTCCGTAAAGTAGCTGTCATCCTGGGAGTTTGAATTTGCCACAATCTTTCCAGCGTGTTCATAGCCTTCCGGTATCTGGGCAGCCTCCTCCGTGTTGATCGCAAGTGGGTTCCCCTGTGCATCACAATATTCCGCGTAGGAGTAAGAGCGGAGCGTGTACCTGCCGCTCAGTCCGTCAATCCCCAGGATCTGCTCCCGTACCTCCTCTGTGATCCCGCCCTCCAGCTGTTTTCCATTGATTGTGAAGTATCCCAGAAGAGCCTTTTTGATGTTGGAATTAGCCGTTTCTGTGGCAGACTGGATGGAAAAACAGGTCAGCATCAGTGTTGCCATGACCAGTAGGAACGCAAGCAGCGTAAGAGTCTTTCCTTTCTTCCGTGTGGAATATAGGAAAGCCCGTTTACACAAATTCATTTTTCTGTCACCTCATTTCTTATGTTGTTCTATTGTCCATGTGTAAGTGAACATTCTAAGGATACATAAGAAAGGTGGAGTTTAGGTGGAGTTGAGATGTTCTTTTGGTGGAGTTAGAAAAGGGCCAAAAACCGAGAGGCTTCCATATAGATAACCTCTCGGTTTTGTAAAATAACTTTCTCACGTATTATCTACTAACAGCAAGCCTTAACTAATGATTAATTTTTATTATTGATAAAACAGTTCCCAAAATCATAATTACAAGAACCCCTATTAGAATAATCAGTTTTTGTATTTCAAAATTACCAGCTACAATGGGGAATAAAGAAACCACATTATTCTCTGATATAATTTGAAGCTGACAGAGTGACCAATATCCTAAAGCTGTTAGATAACCGGCTCCTATATTGCTTCCTATTTGTGAAAACAAAATTCCTGCAGTTCCCATAAATCCCGCATAAAGTATCGTGGAGATTACATATGTCCAAAATGGAAACATACAGTTCCGACTTTGCATAATCAATGCAAACCCAATAATTGCGACAGATATAATTGCAAATCCACAGAACAAACGAATAATTACACTTTTTAAATACGACCATGTTTTTGTGCAAACAATTTCTTTTATACTCATATCTAATTCATATTGAGTAATAGGAACAAGTATAATTATCCCCATCAAGGCAACTGATTGTGAAAAACATTGTACCGATTGTATGTGATTTAAATTTGATATACCTCTAATAGCAGGAATGAGTAGAAAGTAAATTGCAGTCAGCAATAAACTATTTCTGAAAACGAGTCCGAAGTCTCTCTTTAAAAATTCCAAAATGCTTTTGTATGAAATAAGCATAATCCAGTTTTCCACCTCGTTTCTTGTTATAAATTACTATTGACAAATAGATCAGAACAATCGATACAAACATCATTAACCCTCTATTAAGCCAAATGATGTTAAAATCTCGTTGGATAAGTTCTGCTCCATTCAGCGAATTATGACGTATCATTAAAGTGTATAATCGGGTATCCCCAGAAAGCCCCGTGATAGCAGAGTCAATAAACCACCAGATGAACTGCACCAATATCGCAATAGGCGTAGTTGTTAAAATTGTCAAAAATGTTCCCAAACCAGTGACAACTATTACAGTAGGAAGTAACCACCATAAAATGTATTTAATAAATGCAAATGCGTCTATTGCAATACCTGTTTCGGCAGAGTATTCCATAAGTGGTATCAGCGACTCAAAGCTCAAAATAATAACTGGAAGTATTACCGCTGTTAAAATAGCCAAAGTTCGAACAGTAATGAGTTTTACCGTTTCTATTTGTTTGCTGTTTATTAATTCATTCATTTTATTCCTTCTGTCTTTTAACCAGAAAACAACAACGATAAAAATAGGATATAACCCTAAAACTCTTGTCATGTAATCACAAAACAGCCTTGCAAAAGCGATGCTAACCTTATCATCATAAATCGTTTTATTATACTCATTGATAGCTTCATCATAGGTCATTTCTGCTTGTCCGTAGTATTCCAATAGCATATCCATAGAATAGTAAGAACCATCTCCGATTATTTCCTCTGCTTGTGACATAAGTTCTTTAAATCTTTCATATGAAACCTGTGCTACAAAATGCTTTGTATAATCTTCTTCCTCTTGTAAAGTATCGCTATTCTCCGTCGAAAAACTAAAACTACCATCTTGATTTTGTGCAGCATCTCCTCCCATATGGATAATATTTCCATTAACGGACGGAAAGTAATCATCTGGAAGATTTTTTATCTGTTCTTCGGATAAACCTGTGATTTCTTCAATAATGGATAAAATTTCTTTTTGTTCTTCTGTACTTAAAATTACTTCCTTATAATAATTAAAAGGATATGTGGCATAAGAATTGTTCAAATACTCAATAATTAACATATCTGTTCCGCCGCACATAATTTTATCTGGTACTTCTTTTTTTATCAAACCATAATTATCTGCCCCTTGTTCTGGTTTGGCTAAAATAGATCCTCCCGTTATCTGTGAAGTAATAGACGCTTCGGCTCCATTGGACGCTTGTATTTCTTTACTTGTTACTCCATAAAAATTTTCATGCCAGCTAAGCAGAAGTAATCCAATGAAAAGTATATATACAATACTAAAACATATTTTTTTTAATTCCTTAATAAACAGCATTTATTTTCCCTCCCCCGCTCTATGTTCTGAAAGCAGATACATGTAACTGTCCTCAATCGTTGTTTCGCATACACTCCATGATTTGTTTTGTTTTTCATCAGAAAATAATCTACATGAAATATCCTTACCGTTTTGATGAATACTGATAATATTGTAGTGATTTTTAAAATCTTCAAGTTCATCTTGCGGGAATGAAACGGTATATATTTTCCCATTGCCTATCTTTAATAAAGCTTCCGTATCGCCCTCAAAAACAACTTTACCTGCACATAATACAGCAACATTTGAACAAGTTGCTTCAATATCCGCAGCAATATGTGTTGATAGTAAAATAATTCTATTTACCGCTAATTCAGAAAGAAGATTGTAAAAGCGTAACCTTTCTTCTGGGTCAAGACCCACCGTCGGTTCATCAATAATCAAAACTTTAGGATTGTTCAATAATGCTTGAGCTATTCCAAAGCGTCGCTTCATACCACCGGAAAGATTTTTAAAACGCTTATTTTTTTCCTGCTCCAAATTAACTTGTTTTAATAAGTAATCGATGCGTTCTTTGCGCATTTTTTTAGGAAGCTCTGCTAAAATCCCCAAATAATCCAAAGCAGAATAAACGCTCATATTAGGATATACAGAAAACTCCTGCGGGAGATAACCTATGATCTTTCGTATATTCTTTTTATCTTTTATATCCACGCCATTCATTTTTATATCCCCGCTTGTTGGTTCTAACATTGTTGAAAGAATACGCATTAAAGTCGTTTTTCCTGCACCGTTTTCTCCTAACAACCCATACATACCAACAGGAATATGAAGGCAAATATCATTAAGAACTGTTCGTTTTCCATAACTTTTGTTTAAATGTTCAATCTTAATTTCCATAAAAAAAATCTCCTTTCATTATCTGTAAGGAGATTATTTCATAGAAAAGTCAATTTTTAGAAAAACTCATTATTTTTTTACTTGAACTGTAATACTGGCTCCATGATCGGCTATGTTTTCCAATGATAAGACACAATCGAGTCTTTCGCAAAGGATTTTGCAGATGGACAGCCCAATACCAAAGTTGCCCTTATTTGTCGGAGAACTATAAAAAAATGTAGTGGCATATTTTAATTCATCCTTTGAAAACCCTTTTCCGTCATCATAAACTGTAAAGCAGATACAATTATTCTTTTCTGTTATAGAAAAGTAAATTACTTTCTCTGAAAAGCGCAAAGCATTATCAAAAATATTTTCAAGAATTTTTGATAACATATCTTTATCGCTACATATGCTTTCTGTTTTTATCTGGTTTTGATACTCCAATACTCGACCATATTTTTTCGCCAAAAGAGAAAAGTCATTTACAGTGTTCGTGATATACTCTTTCAAGTTAAAGTATTCCTTTTTAATTTCTACATCTTCGATTTTCTGTATATCTTTCACACACTCTACATATCTTTCTAAACGCTGCACAGCCCCTTTCATTTGTTTTAGCGTAGAGCGCAGAGCTTCCTCTGTGATTATTTGTTTATGATTTACCTTATCAAGATAATCAAGATAGCCATTGATTACGGTAATAGGTGTCCGCAAATCGTGCGATACGGAAGCAGTAAGAGCCTTTCTTTCCTGCAGCATATTCCACATTTTACGGTTGCTTGTATAGATTTCCTTTTTCATACATTCAAATGCATTACATAATTTCCCCAGTTCATCATTAGAAGTATATTCTATTTTAAAGTCCAAATCCTGCTCCGAGATATGTTCAACACCATTATTTAAACTCATCAGAGGTTTCTGTATTTTTAACTTATAGTACAATTTAGCCATAACAATAGAACCGGCAATGACATATATCACAGGTAAGGCAACCATAAAAACTGTAATGATCCAATAGTAAACTAAATTTTCTCCTGATAACGGTTCAAAGCGAAATTCTTTCGGATTAACCAGCGTTACACTATTATCTGAGGCATAATCTTCGACTGTATATTCAGAAACATAAATAGGTCGGCTGTCCAATATTTCTTGTCTGATGTCTGAAAACTTTAAAATAGTAATAACTGTTAATATACAGACAACTCCAAGACACATGACAGCCAATGTTATCAAGGCTTTTTTTAAGGTCATATTTTGAAATGCTTCTCTTATTTTTCCCATTTGTATCCCACTCCCCATACAGTTGTAATGTAGGATTTCTCTGTGTATTCAGCAAATTTTAACCGTATTCTCCGTATATGTTCTTTAATCACCACATTGTCTCCAACTCCATCAATGCCCCAAATTATTTCATATATCTTTTCACGGTCAAATACTTGTCCTGCGTTCATTGATAATAACTGAATAATCTCAAATTCTTTGTTAGATAGTTCTATCCGATTGCCCTTTATAAAAAGGCTTCTATCTGAATAATCAATTACGAGTTCTTCTGAGAATTTCGTTTTTGTCCGCACACGACTTCTCTGTTCTCTACGCAAATGAGCAGATAGTCTTGCTAACAGCTCATTCATGGAAAAAGGCTTAGTAATATAATCGTCCCCGCCAACCATAAGACCATTTACTTTGTCTTGTTCAGAAACTCTCGCAGTAAGAAAGATAATAGGGACTGTTACAAATTCTCGGATAGACGCACACAAGTCAAGCCCATTCATTCCCGCCATGTTAATATCAAGTAAGATAATATCCGGGGAATGAGAAAGATTTTCTAAAGCGTCTTTTGCATTAGCCGCAGTATAAACGGTATAATTTTCAAACTCAAGTTGGAGCTTCAACATATCTAATATAGATTGCTCATCATCTACAATCAAAAGTTTGTAGTTTTGTTCCATTCTGTATCCTTCCATTTTTGATAGATTATACATCCTATATAACATGAAAAAGTCAATTTTCGGTCAAACTTTTCAATCAATCTGAGGTTAAAATCTTCATACCACCAGATGGCATACAATCAGAAGACTGCTCTTGTATTGCTGCCTCTGAGAAGATAGCAGTAAACCGCACACCATTTTCTGTATTCTCCATTTTATGAGGGATACCGTGATGGTCGAGTATCGTTTTTGTGATATACAGTCCCAAACCGCTGCCGCCACTGTTCCGATTGCGGGATTTATCTACCCGATAAAAGGGAGTAAAGATTTGTTTTAAATCTTCCTCCGCTATGTGGACGCCTGAGTTTTCCACAGAAAACACGCCATTTTGTAATGACACAGTTATCACAGCACCTACCGGGGAATACGCCGCCGCATTGCTGATGACATTGGAGAAGACTTTTTCAATCAGCCGCCCGTCGCCTTCATAATGAAAGTCCGGCTGGATATCCTGGCGCAGCTCCATTTCCTTATCCTCTATCCGTCCCATGACTTTGCGACAGGCTTTCTGCAGCATCCGGCTGATATCCAGGTCCGTGCGTTCCAACTTGAAATCGCTGCCGCCCATCCTGGCTGCGGATAGGATGTCTTTAACGATCCGCTCCATGTCATTGACGGTTTTCATACAGTGACGCAGATAGGCATCCCGGTCTTTGTATTCCCCAACCTGGTAGATCATTCCCTCCAGTTCACCCTTGATAATGGCTATGGGCGTCTTCAGCTCATGGGAAACAGCGGTAAAGAAATCAATCCTCTGTTTTTCCTGTTCCCGTTCCCGTTCAATATCTTTCTGCAGCTGCTCGTTTGCGTCCTGAAGGCTGACAAGTGCATTGTTCAGGCGCTCCGACATCTCATTTAAGCTGTCCGCAAGAACGCCGATCTCATCCCTTTGCTTTACCTCACATTTCCAAGTCATATCCAGGCTGGTCATCCGCTTTGCCACACTGCAAATATGGATCAGCGGCCTGGAGAAATATCTGGAGCAGACCAGCGCCGCAAGAACAGAGATCAGCAGGATCACCACCGCAATCAGCGGGATGAGCTTTAAAAGGATTTCATAGGACTGGGATACCGCAACCAGGGAAATATCCGCAGAAACCTGGTACGTCTGCCATCCTTCCTGAAAGGTAGCAGAACAGCTCATGGTTCTGTCTGTCTCTTCCCAATTCTCCGGATCTGCATAATTTACAGAGAACACATCGCTTCCATCCGTGTCGGTGATCCGCACCGTAGCATTATTTTTCATGGAAAATGCCAGTATTTCCTCTGAGCCTTCCTCCCATCCGCTTCTTTCCAGTGTCTCCATCAGCCTGTAAAAGTCGGAAGTCGCCTGGCTTTCCAGTTCCGTCTGGTAATTTTTCGGCAGGAAGACCATTACCACAGCATATATGATGATACAGCAGGCCAGCAGCAATGCCAGCATACTCAGAAAGGTCTTCGCCTGGACACTTTCACTGATTTTCTTTTTCAATTCTATATCCCACTCCTCTGATTGTCTCGATATAATCCACACCCAGTTTCTTACGGATATTCTTGATATGCGTATTCACGATCTTCTGATCGCCATAATACTCATATCCCCATACGCTGTCCAGAAGACTCTCCCTGGAAAACACTTTTCCCGGATTTTCCAAAAGCAGCTTCAGGATCTCAAACTCCCGGCTGGTGAGAGATACCTCATCCGTTCCTACCAGCACCTCATAATTTTCCGTGTCCAATGTAATCTCTTTATACCGGATCACAGAGGGGTCCTCCTCAATTCCCTGTTCCGTCCGTCGCAGCACCGCTTCAATCCGGCGCAGGACAAGAGGCATGGAAAAGGGCTTGATAATATAGTCATCTGCCAGGACATCAAAGCCCTTCATCTGGCTGGCGTCATCGTCCCGTGCCGTCAGCATGATGATCGGCGTCAGGCTTTCTTTCCGCAGGATCTCGCAGACTGCAAACCCGTCAATCTTCGGCAGCATCAGATCCAGCAGCACCAGGTCCGGATTGCATCTTCGGAATATCTCAATCCCTTCCAAACCATCACCGGCGGCATATACTGTATATCCTGCACCCTCCAGGAACGCCCGGACAATGTTCTGGATGGATGCTTCATCTTCTATAATCAAAATTGTCTTTGCCATAACAGCACCTCCGCTATTTGGACAACAGTGTATCATACAAAGATGGAGTTTTGGTGGAGTTCCCCGATTTTTCATACGGATTTTAAACTTTTCATAGTTTTCTATTTTCTACGGAAAAATCCCTGGAGATTACTCCCCTGGGACATCTACAAATTTGTATCCGACTCCCCACACAGTCTGGATATATTCTTTTGTTGTTACCTCCCGCAGCTTCTGGCGAATATTCCCGATGATACAGAACACCGCACTGCTCACATCCACAGGTTCCTCCTTCCAGACTGCCTGATAGATCTGCCCTTTCGTAAAAACTCTGCCCGGCTGACTGGCAAGATAAACAAACGTCTGAAATTCATACGTTTCCGTAAGAGGAAGCACCTTCCCCTGATAAGAAATCTGGTGCTTGACTGGATCAATGCAAAGACCGGAATACTGAAGCACCTTATCATGCTCTGTCGCTGGTTTCTCTGTATCGAATTTAGCCAGAAGCTGTTCTGTCACCTTTCCAGCTGGATCCGTGGAGCGAAGGATGATTTCGATCTGTTCCATTACGCATCACCTGTTTAAAAGTCGAAAGACATTATTTCGTTTCAGTGTTAATCAAAGCTTTTATTTTTCCGATCAAATCATAATCGGTTTTGCAACAGAAAACGCCACCATAAAATTTTGTCTGTTTTTTAAACAGGCAATCATCATCGCCAGACATAAGCAGGAAAGGGACAGGGATTCCTTTTTGACGAATTTCTACGAGTAAATCCAGTCCTGTGCCATTCTGCATATTGTAATCAGAACAGATTGCATCGACTTTTTGATGTTCCAGTAATCGCAAAGCATCTGTTCCCCCTGTTGCTATATAAACCTCAAAATACCTTTTAAAGTAGAGACCAGAAAACCTAAAAAATCCAAAAGGACTGCTACACGACAGTTTTTCTTTTGCCGTCGCCCGACAGGAAATAGCTATATTTTCTTAAAGTGGCAAATCCTTTCGTCTAAATCCCAACAATCCAATTGTCAGAAAAATAGCAGTTAATCCCAACAAAACCACAAGGCTAATAACCGAAACAATATTTCCATTGACAAGCTGCCTTGGATTGAACAAACTCAATGGATTGCAGTAAAGAAGAATTTTGGCATTATCATATACAGAAAAAAACATCTGCATAATGATGAACAACGAAATTCCCCCGGCCCCACAGCCGATTGAATATTTAACATCATTGAATAGACAAGCAAACATAAAGCAAAACGCCGCAATGAATAATTGCAGGGCGAGCAAGCCTAAATTTAGTAATAAAAACCGGGGTATATCCAATGCGCCTTTGAACATCATGGAACAGCATACAATCATCAATCCTGTATTGAATGCGATCATCACAACCACCCCCAAAAACAGATTGACCCATTGTGTTATAACAATTTTCGTTCTGCCATGCTTTGAATTTAGCAGATAGGCAAGTGATCCATTTTCCACATACTTTGCAAGTAGGCGATAGCACATTACGATACTGTAAATGAACGGTGTAACAATCAAAACAAATTTATACAGGTATGTAATGATGAAATCCAGCAAGGTCGTCCCCATATCCTGCATACCGAATGCAGCAAGAACAACCGGCATACTTTCCTCTAATGATTCCAGACTGTCCTTTAGTGATGGATCATACATTGCCACCAGTGTGACAGCATACATTGCAATGATACTTAAAAAAATAACATATAATTTATAGTTCGCTTTTACTTCTTGTTTCATCAATGAGCGGATCATGCTTTAGTTCCTCCATAATGCTGCATAAATACTTCTTCGATTGTTTGGTTTCTTACTGCTATATCTTGCACATCGTAATGTACTAATTCATGCACAAGATCATTGACAGAGCTATCCAGTAGAAAAGATACCTTATAATTTCCATCAAATGTACTGTCAGCATGAACCCGTGTAAATGCCTTTGCAAGTTCAGGGGTTGCAAAGGTAATCGTGTAGTGCTTTTTGTTCGTACCCCGAATACTCTGGATACCTTTATCGGCAATCAAGTGTCCGTCTTTAACCATCAGCACTCTATCACAAGTGTTTTCGACTTCTTCAAAAATGTGGGACGACATAAATATCGTTTTCCCTTTGTCTTTTTCTGATTTTATAAGCTCGACAAACTTATTTTGCATAATAGGGTCTAATCCGCTGGTCGGTTCATCTAAGATTAACACAGACGGATTGTGCATAAATGCAACGACTAACCCTAATTTCTGTTTTGTCCCCTTTGACATTTTTTTGATCTTGATACGAGTATCTAATTCAAAATAATCTACGAGGTGACGAACCTGTTCTGTGGAAACATTCTCTTTTGTTTCCATCATAAATCGGATGAACTCATTGCCAGTCATTCGGTCATTCAAGAATGATATTTCTCCCGGTAAATAACCAACTTTTGATTGTATTTGCTTTGCCGCAGAGAACGTATCCATATCAAAAATTTTAGATATACCCTGCTGGGGATGGATAAATCCCATCAAATGTCTTATGGTCGTTGTTTTGCCCGCACCGTTTGATCCCAGAAATCCAACAACCTCTCCTTGGTCAACAGTAAAACTTAAATCAAAAATTCCTCTATAGTTTCCATAGTCTTTTGTCAAATTGTGTACTTCAATCATCTTCATAAGTATTCCTCTTTATAACTAATCTGTTTAATCATTGCTTTCCATTTTTCAAATTCCGCAATAGCTTCCTCAAACACAATCGGTTGATTAGTTCGATGCTTTTCGGACAGATACCCCTCGGATAACCACAAAAACATTTTGTAAATGTACTTCGGATCAATGTCCTCTTTGAATCGCGAAAAGTCAATGTTCTTGAAGTATTCATCGAATGTGGTATCAAAATTTTCAGCGAGATAATCATTAACCGAAGCCGAAACTTTTTCGTCTTGAAAAAGAACCATCCGCAGCGAAAAATCATACATATAAGGATAGTCAGACCATATTTTCAATTTGGTTCTTATCCCGAAGTCCAACATATCGAAAAAATCAGTTATGGCACTCATTTCCGCTACATCTACTGCTTCCAAAGAAACTTTGCTGCAAAAATCGCACAGGTAAAGATAAAACGTTTCTTTATTTTTGAAGTAGTAAAATAACAGTCCTTTAGATATTCCTGCTTTTTCAACAATCAAATCAGTGTTTGCCTTTTTATATCCGTATTGCCCGAAACATTCCAGTCCTGCGTTTATAATCCGCATTTTCTTTTCGGACGGTAATTCCTCAAACTTCTCCGCAGACAATTTTCAGACCTCCTTTGACTATTTCAGTCAATTCCATTCTAATACGTTGACTATTTTTTTCAAGGTCCCAGCAATCACTTCTTTAGCCCTTCCCGATATTTTCTGCAAAAATACTATCCGTTTCAATTCAGCAATATATTGTTTGAGTGCATATATTGTTTGATGTTTGATTGCATATATTGTTTGATTGCATTTGACACCCACTATATCTTGTGCTACTATAATCTTGTATTTGAGTTTTTGTGTCATCCCGAAATGGGAGTCTGGGCCATTCACCCAGGACACATGCTGTTTAAGTTGGAAAATCGTGTCATTATAATGTCGTTTTTTACGGCACTGTAATGGCACTTTTTTTATTTTCACTATTATTTATTTTAACGCCCAAAGTGGCAGAAAGGAGAATTTCTATGTCAGCAATCATCTTTTTACCAGGGAGGCCAACAACGGATCCTCAGATCATGCAGGCAAAGAACAGCAACACAACCTACACGACTCTGGACATCTCCTGCCCCCAGAGGGGAGCAGACGGAAACAAAGAGACTGTATTCTATTCCTGCTATTTCAATTCATTTCTGGCAGACCGCCTGATGAAAGCAGGTGTTAAAAAAGGCACCGGACTGATTATCATTGGAGATCTGGAGCTGCATCCCTTCGTTCATCAGAAGGGGAAAAACCAGGGAAAACCGAACTCCGGCCCCAGCGTGGTTGTCAAAGACTGGCAGTTTGCGCCCTTGACTTATGACGATGTAAATGGGGCTAATCCCGGTGTACCCGGAGGCGTTCCTCAGAACGGCTACGGACAGCCCGGAGGAGCTCCTGTTCCCAATCAGCAGGGCGGATACCCGACACCCGCACAGGGAGGCTATCCACAGGCATCCGATGCTCCTGCCGGCAATTATGCACCTACAGGCGCCGCACCACAGAACCAGAATGGCTATGCACGGGGAGGACAGGGAAGAACAAATGCTCCACAGGGGAACGTACCGCAGAACGGTTACAGACAGCCCCAGAACGGCTATGCTCCGAATCCTGGAAGCGCACCGAATTACGCACAGGGCAATCCGAACCAGCAGCCTTCCGGCGGCTATGCTCCTGGAAACGGGGCAGCTCCGGGAACACAGGGCGGCTATCCGGGAGATGGATTTACCCAGGTTACAGAACAGCAGGCAGAGACACTTCCCTTTGTCGCTTGATGCTGACGCACAAAAAATTTCATAAGGAACGATCCATGTAGAGAATTGCACCCGGAGACTACTCCGTACAGGCAGTTCTTTTTTTTGTGTCCGCACAGGATCCAGGAGAGCGCCGATCATCGGCTCTCCTGGGTGCGGCACAGCAGTTTTAAGAAGAAAGGAAGAATTTACATGAAAGCAAAGAAAGCCAGAACGATCAAAAAGACGTTACAGATCACCGTATTGTGCCTGTTTGCGGCGGCATTTCTGCTCCCAAAGGGAAGCCAGTCCTATCTGATGACTGGCATCGCTGCTGCAGGAGTCCTTGTTTCCCTGGCAATCCTTATCATCCCTCCGCTTGCTTCCGGACTCCGGAAATTGCGGATTCCGGCTGGGAGGGCAATGGATACAGGAAACGGGAACTCGGATCTGGAAACCATCCTGATCCGGCAGATCAGCTACCAGATCACAGACACACTTCAGTCTGCTTTTCCGGAAGCTACCTGGGAGTTTGCAGAACCCCTGCGTCTTTCCCACCTGCTGGATGGCGATGCGATCCGCTTATCTACCAGGAACACCGGTAATCATAACTTTGCGGAAGTGTCTATGGATGAGTACGGAAACCTGCATCTTCAGATGCTGACTGTCTCTGCGTTGAAACGGAAAGGCGACAAATCCGCATCCCCGGATACGCCAAAGGTTGATCCTGCGTCCTGGTACTCCCTGATTGGGAAACCATTCCTTGTGGAAATGATCGGGAATTTACAGGCAAAAGGACACCAGAAGCTGTTCATCGGAGAACAGGGGGACGTTTATATCCTCAATGGGAAGGAGCCGGAAGTAAAAGGCAAGCTGGAGCATTTCCCGCCGAAAGCCTACTGGCCTGCACTCCTGCAGGTGTTTGCTGATGATGAACTGGAAGCGGCAGAGACGGAAAACGCAGTAGAGATCACCTGGGCATAAGGAGGAAAAGTAACGATGGCAAGTGGAAAATTAGTGGAGAGCTGGACCTTCCAGCGCACGCTCCCAGAACCTTTTAAGGACTATACGGATGACGCCGTGTTTAAGAATATCGCATCCAAATACTGTACCCAGCCGCAAAAGAGAAGCACGCTCCATGCGGCTACCCTGCAGGCCGTCCTGACCTATATGGAACTGGAGGAGCCCGCAGGTGGGAAGTCGGCAGAGGAACTGGGGGCAATCGGGAGCCAGACCAATACCTATACGGTGGCAGAATATCCCAGCCGTACCGGAGAACTTCATGTGGTGGTCTATAACCCTGCAAACGGGAAATTTATTGCCGGGAAGTACACGGTGCCGCCGGATACGGAAAATACACCGGAGAAATATGTATTCAAAGATTCCGAGAATACAGGAACTGCTTTGTTATTCGCTCTGATGCCTACGTTTCTTTCCGATGAGGAGTTCAATGAGAAATACCAGCAGTTAAAGGAATACCGTGCAGCCGGTTATCCGGACATGGATGAGGCGGCAGAAACGGCGGCTGTCCTTTGTGACAACGCTTACCGCCGGATCCGATACAGTGATACGCTCGCAACGGGAGGGATCCGCACGGATATTGCTGCCAATGGTGTCATCCCGCTGCTGAAGCCGCTGGCTCTTCAAACGGGAACCTATGCGCCTACGGAAATCATCCACGGGACTTTCCAGGTACTGAAACCCGGCAACACCTTTAAGAAAAAAGCGGAAGTCATAGCGAAAGCGGATTTTGTGGGACAGTATATCCTGTCACCTGCCCGTGTACTGACTCCGGAGGAGGAACTGACCGTCCCGGTACTGCCGGACTGGTATATCATCCCGAAGGAAGTCAAACGGATCTGTGAACACGCAAAAATCACTACGGACACGGTACAGCCCATGCGGAACTTTCTCCTTCGTGGCCCTGCCGGTACGGGAAAAACGGAAGGAGCCAAAGCAGTTGCTTCCGGGCTTCATCTTCCTTACCGGTGCCTGACCTGTTCCGCAAATACAGAGGTATTCGATCTGCTCGGGCAGATCCTGCCGGATGTGGACGGGAAACGCACTGCCCTGGAGCGGCAGTATCCGTCTTTCCAGGATATCATGCTGGACCCGGCAAGCGCCTATGAAAAACTGACCGGAACCTACGATGAAAATGTTACAGAAGATCAGGTCTACAAGCAGCTCATTGATACTATTTTTGATGAAATGCACGAATACTATGCCTCCAAAACCAGCCAGCAGCATTTCCGCTACGTGGATACGCCGCTGGTGGAAGCAATACGGAACGGATACCTGATTGAGATACAGGAGCCGACGGTCATTGCAAATCCCGGTGTGCTAGTGGGATTAAACTCCCTGATGGACCGATGCAACAGTGTGTTTCTCCCCAACGGTGAAACGGTACAGCGGCATCCGGATATGGTGATCGTCGTGACAACCAACAATGACTATGCAGGCTGCAAGCCCTTAAACCAGTCCGTAATCTCCCGTATGAGTGTGCTCATCGACCTGATGGAGCCGGATGAGGAGACACTGGTGGAACGGGTGGTTGGCGTTACCGGCTGCAAAGAGAAAAAGACCGTTCAGACAATGGCACGGATCGTCCACTCCATCTCGGAATATTGTCGGGAAAACCTGATCACAGATGGATGCTGCGGTGTCCGGGAACTGATTTCCTGGGTGCAGTCCTATATGGTCTGCGGCGATATCCGGGAGGCGGCCCATTACACCATCCTGCCTTCTGCTACGGCAGATGCGATCAGCCGTGCGGAGGTTGAGGAAAGCTGTCTGGATACTGTCCTGCCGTCCTGAAAAGAGAGGAGGCAAGCCAGTGGGTAAAACGCCTCTTACAGAACCAGAAATGTATGCACTTCTTGCAAAAAACCTGTCCTACTTACGCAAATCTCAGGGCGGGCTTTCCCAAAAAACGGTGGCACGGATCTTACACCTGCCGCCAAAAACCATTATGAATTACGAAAACTGCAGGGCCACTCCGCTTGCCTATGCTGTCCTGAAACTGGCAGATTATTACGGCTGCTCCGTGGAAGACCTGCTGACAAAAAATCTCACAGAAAGGAAATAGAATTTTGAACAGCAACCAGAAAAAATTAAAGCAGATGATTCGGGAAGAGGAATCTTTCATTACCGATCAGGAATTTTTTACGTCCTCTGCCTTCCATCAGTATCTGACCTCCCAGGCACGTGCTGCTACCGGGCGTTACTGCTACGGCCTGCAGGCACTGATTTCCTGGGACGAATCCGATGGTGCGGCACTGGCTTACACAGACTCTTATAAGATCTACCTGAACGCAGCAAACCGTGTTACCCAGAGCTTTCCGTCCCGCTTCCTGCGGGCGCTGAGCCTGGTAGGGATGACCGGACATGAGACGGCTCATCTTTTGTTTACGGATTTCACCACCCGGAACCTCTACTTGACAAACCTGGGGAACGGCTCTTTTTACCCGGAAGATCCTTCCGTGGAGCTGCCGGTTTATCAGAAAAACCAGACGGAGATCCTGGACGCCCTGCAGGAAAAGGACAAGGCCGTATCTCTGACCTTGCAGACCTGTGCGGCTTCTCTTCAGAACATCCTGGAAGACATCTATATTGAAGCGAGGATGTGTGCTGCCTTTCCCGGCAGCTTCCGAAAGGGCATCCAGCTCAATAACCTGCGGATGCTGGAGCAGATCCCGGATCTTCACGAACAGCTCAGCCGGGATTACCAGCCGTTTACGATTGCAACCAACCTGCTTCTGGCTTATTGCCGGTCCGGCACCATCAGCAACCGCTTCCACAGCGACAGCGAATATCTGGATGTGCTGACCGATGGCATGGAGTATATCGACACAGCACTGGAAGCACCATCAATTAAGGAACGGCTGACTGCGACAAACTGTCTGCTTGTCCTGTTCTGGGACTTTATCAAACCGCTGGTAGAAGAAATGCGGGAAAAGCTGGAACAAAAGAATGAAACAGAAGCAACAGAGGAGCTTCAGGATCTTCTGGATCAGCAGATTGCGGGCAGCACGCCCATTCCTCTGGGAAAAGGTGGTGGGGAGGTAAAAAATATCCCTTCCGCCAAAGGAGGCGCAGGCACCAATCCGCAAGACGCAGATTTCTTTTCTTCCAAGGGCCGTCAGGAAAGCCTGAAGGAAGCGGAAAAAGTGATGGAGGAGGAAGGCGGGCGGATTGCCCTTGCCAAGACCAGCGCTATTTTAGACGGCAATGATCCGGGCGTAACCTACGCATCCCAGTATGCCGGCACCGGCTATGAGGATGCGGCATCAGATATTGCCCGTGTCTTAAATGAAGCCGCAACAGAAAAGGCGCAGGCAGCCTATGAACAGCAGCTGACAGAAGAATTACAGAAAGCAGCAAATGATATCCATTACGGAAATGCCCATGCCGGTATCCATGTGACCATTCATCGGGTACAGGACATCCCAGACCGGCTGATCCGGCAGTATGAGGAAGTTGCACCTCCTCTTCTCAGGGCTTCCAAGCGCCTGCAGAGTTCCCTACTGCCCCTCTTAAAAGAGGAGGCGGAAGGCGGAAAGCAGAAGAACCTTCTGTATGGACGGCGGCTGGATATGCGCTCCTTCCATCACCAGGACGGTTCTTTCTTCATCCGAACCAGGCTCCCAGCCGATGAACAGCGGCTGGCAGTAGGGCTCCTGATTGACGAAAGCGGATCTATGGGCTGGGGTGACCGTATCACTCACGCCAGAAAGACAGCCATTGTCCTTTATGACTTCTGTGTCAGCCTGGGGATCCCGGTGACCATCTATGGCCATTCCACGGATTACCGGGGCGTAGCCCTCTATTCCTATGCGGAGTTTGACTCTGTGGACGAGAATGACCGCTACCGGCTGATGGATATGATAGACCGCAGCGGCAACCGGGACGGCGCAGCGCTCCGCTTTGTTGCAGAGCATCTGGCGAAAAGACCGGAGAACCGGAAACTTCTGATCCTGATCTCCGACGGTCAGCCAGCCGATACCGGCTATCGCGGCACGGAGGCAGAGGCGGACCTGCGGGGGATCAAGAAGGAATACGCCAGACAGAATATTGTTCTGTTTGCGGCAGCCATTGGAGAGGACAAGGATGCCATCCAGCGCATCTATCAGGAAGGGTTTCTGGACATTACCCGTCTGGATGACCTGCCGAAAAACCTGACGCTCCTCGTTAAACAGTACCTCAAATAAATCATAGAAAGAAGGGATAACTTATGAGCCAGTCTTATCAGAATCTGGCATCGGACCAGATCTGTAAGGTCCAGAATGACAAGAAACTGATTTCTTTTCATGACCGGCTGCGGGCCGCTTTGCCTGGCAGCTATGCACAGATACACGCCAAGGGAGAGTTTTCAGAGAACAACCATAAGGTTCACTCGCTCATCGGCGTGTCTATCCAGGATTATTCCAACGGCACCGGGGAACGCAATATCATCACCCGGTTCCATTTAAGCCCGGAGCAGGTGCAGTTTTTCCTCACCCGCCTTACCGCAGGCTTTCAGGAATTTGAATGGAGTATCAGCAAGATCTTTGGGGAACCCGATCAGTATGGGTACTCCACCGCACAGCAGTTTTCCATTTCCAGGCACGCTCGGGCATCCGACGGCAGGGAAATGAAGAACCCGTGGCGGATCCAGATCATAAACGGAAGGGGGATCAAAGTACAGAATCGAAACGGCGGCTCCTATATGCAGTCCGGCAGCTTCCAGATGGAAAAATCGGCCTTTATCCTGCTCACGGACATGGACCTCTACCAGCTCTTAAAAAGGGTGGATGCGTATGTGACCGAGTGGGAGCGCTGCATTGCCCCGCCGCTGATCTCAAACGGGAAAGAGATGCTCGCAAATCAGCAGGCCCAACGCCAGCAGATGCAGCGGCAGCCTTACCCATACGCAGCATAGAAAACACGATACAGCCATGCAGGAAAGGAAGCGGAAACCCCGCTTCTTTTTCTGTTCAGGCAAAAAGAGAAAGGACGATTTTTATGAGTATTGCCGTGATACGAAACATGGATACCCAGGGGCGCATCATCATCCCTGCGGATATCCGCAAAGAAACAGGCATCCGCAGCGGCAGCACCCTGGAGATTGCCACGGATGGGACAACCATCCGCATCCGGAAGTGTACGCCCCGGAATACCGGTTCCAAAGAACTCCGGGATTTCCTGGAGCCTCTCTATAAGAACATCCGCTGCGGGCTTGCCATCAGCAGCACTGACTGCATCCTGGCATCCAAAGGCTGCTATCTGCCAGAAGGTGCACAGATCACAGAGGAACTGCGTTCTCTTATCCAGGAGGGCAGAGAAATGTTTTCTCAATCAGGCCTCTGCCCGCCAGTTCCCGACTGCTCCCGGAAGGTTGCCGCACTGTTTCCGGTCACTTTAGCTCTGGCTTCTAAAAAAGCAGCGCTATTGCTGATCCCGGAGCCAGGACGGTGCTTATCGGGCGCCGAGTGTAACTGCACACGCCTGATAGCAAACATGATTACCCGTAAATGCAAACCGAATGAATAGAAAGGACGAATGATTATGAAAGCATTGCACCCATTAACAGAAGAACAGAGAATTTTCGCAGAGAAGCACCATGATTTTATCTATCAGTATCTGAACGGACGCCACCTGAATATCGAGGATTACTACGATACCGCTGTCTTTGGCTATCTGAAAGCCGTACAGGATTATCTGGAGAAACCGGAACTTCAGCAGTACCGCTTCTCCACCATCGCCCGCATCGCCATGCGGGATGCACTGGCAACGGAATGGAAAAAACAGAACCGGCCCATGAGCCGGGCTTATCTGGAGGAGTATCAGGAAGATACCGTTGAACTGGACGTTTTCCTTCCTGTCCGGCAGGAACGTCTGGCAGAGGCAATGGATGACCGGAACCGCCTGCTGGCGCTTCTGGCTTATCTGACGCCGAAGGAGCGCCAGGTGGTCCATCTGCAGGCGGACGGCTACACCTACCACGAAATTGCCGAGATCTGTAATATTACATCCCACGGGGTACACAGCCGGTTCTACCGCCTCCGCAGAAAAGTACGGAGTCTGGATGGAATGGAGGTGTGACTCTTTTATGACGAATGAAAAAATCACGGCTATGCCAGTAAAAAAGAAACAGATCCATCTGACCGCCACCCCCAGTCTGACCCTGCGTCTGCATGAGCGGGCATGGATCCTAACAGGCTCCCGGTCCCTGTCTACCTCCCTGGTCCAGCAGATCCTGGAGGTATCGCAGGACGGCGTCGTATTTGAAACCGAAAACACCATTTACCATTTGACCTATGCACGCCGTCCGGCAGAGATTGAGGTGATGTGCGCTTGACTGATATTTATGAACGGGGGAGCAGCCTGCAAAAGCTGCTCTCCACCCTGAAGCTCAACCGGGAACGGGTTCCTCTGGAAACTTTAAAGAGCGTATACCGTATTCCTTATGAGGAGCTGAAGGCGCAGATCCGGGAAATCGTCCAGGAATTTGTCCTTCTGGTCGCCTGCCACCACCTTCTGATCAATCCGAATTTTTCTCTGGATGAACAGACAGCTGTGGTACAGGCTGCCATTGACCGCTCCCGGATTCCAAAGGAGATTGGAAAAAGCCTGACCAGAGACTATGACGTGTCGAAGATCCACCGGATGGCACTGAAGCTGCGGGAAGAGATCGAAGCGGCACTCTGGCCCTATATTGACCGGGAAACCTGTCTGGTGGCTGACCTTGCGGATATCGAAAAAACGCCGGTCATCTATAATACCCTGACCAGACAGATCTACCAGGACGGGGGATGGATAGACCAGCCGCTGGATCTGCGGGGGACATTACTGATTTACAGGAAACAGGAGGATGCTGTGCTGCCAGGCGCAGCCCTCCTTCAGAAAGGAGAACAATAGTTATGATATTAGAAAGAAATGAAACACCTGAAGAACTCGCTTTTGCACTAACTTTTCCGCAAATACGGGAAGCGCATGAAATCTACAAAAAGCATTGCTTTTTCCAGGATTTTATCGGGCAATGCGAAGACCGGCGACAAGACAGGATCGGACTTTGTAACCTTCCCTATCAGACACTGGAACATGAGACAGATATCCTGTGTACAGCCTATGAACTGTATGAGAAACTGGAGGACAGCAATGTTTCCTATCATGTTACGATGGAGAACGTGATCGATGCAATCGAGAAACAGATTTTAAACGGCGAACTGCGCCCGCATCCAGAACCGGCGCCCCGTGTGGTGCTGATCATGGAGGACGGCATTGTTACCGCCTCGTATACAAACGCTCCCTTTATTCAGGCAGAAGTCATTAAACTGGACAAGGAATATGATTCCGGCGAAGAGCGGGAGGCAGTTTATGGAGCTTTAGAGCACGATCCTGAGCTGACCGAATGTGAGTGCCATATTACCTGGCCCGGACGTGAAAAGGAGGCCGCCTGATGACAAATGTCTGCAAGAATACACAAGGAAATACACCGATAAAGATTTATGTTTTACACGGATATACGGACGGTCTGACAGATCCAATCGTCAGTACCGACTACGAGGAAGTGTACGCAGCAATGAAAGCTGCCTATGAAAGCGCCCTGGACGGGGTAGAACAAGAAGATTCTGACCGGGAATACAGCTTTCTGGAAGGCTGGTCTGCTACTGCTGTTGTACATGGAGACTGGATGGAATGGCAGATTGCGGAACTGGAGCTGAAGGTTCCCGAAGAACAGCCGACTCCCTCTGTTTGAGATTTCTATCAGTTCCAACTGATAAGCCTAACTGGACTAAATGACATCGAGCCGTCTTATGGACGGCTCTTTTTACGTTTGATTAAATTTATGTAATAAATATGGCGGTCAAAAACGGATTAGGAGTTGTTATTCTATACGAACATTAACTGGTCTCACTGTAAGTTCTCCAACACCTTCAACCCTGTACCATTTTCCTCGTTCAAGTTTAATTGTGCCACCTGTCCCAGAAGTAATGTAACCTATTGCATAAGTTTCTCCGCTTTCAATATCCGTAAATACAACATCGGTATCAGCAGTACCAGTAACTTTTACACTTCCGGTAACAGGTTGTATCTGTTCGCTTTTCACTCTCTCGTCACCTGAAAGGGTGAAAGTGTGCATCTTAATATAGCTGTTATAGCTTATACCGATTATAAGGACAGCAAGCGGGATTGCAACTCCCACTGCTCGTTTCAACCGTTTCTTATCCATATATTACTTCTCCGAGAAATTCCAATTATCTGCTCTACAACTTAGGATTTGTTTGTATCTTTATTGCTCCTTTTCTTGCTTTTCCAGATACTTAACAACCTCTTTGTCCCATCTAAGTTTCTTAACTCCACCAATTAAAAACATCGCAATCCCAATGCAAAGTATAACCGTTCTTCTAATTGAATCTGGAGAAATACAACACGAAATCACTAGTCCTGTACCAGCACCTGTAAAAAAATCAATAATAGATTGCTTATGTTTATAATACTTCCCGTATAATCTTTCCTTATCTATTGTTTTTACCATTTGTTTGTCCTCCTTCAATAATTTATCCAGAGAAATTTCAAACATATCACTCATAGTTACTAACGTATTCAAATCTGGATAGTTTTTTTCATTCTCCCAATTTGATACCGTCTGTCTGGTAACATGAAATAATTCGCCGAATTCCTCCTGTGACATTCCTTTTTCCTTTCGAACATTTAATATTGTTTTTCCAATACTCATCGTTTTACCTCCTAAGGATATTATCAGTGGAATGTAACAAAAAGAAAAGCAATCCATCTTTTACAGTCCGCTATTATAAACGCAAAGATTTTTTGACAAGGAAATTTTTATTAGTTTATAGCCTTCAGTCCTGCAAATTCCAATTTATTGCTATCTCAATTATACCAAATTCTTTCCATTAACACCACGTCAACCTCATTAAAATAACCGCATCTGCCCATATTCTAAGATCAGTAACATCCGTTCCGCCCTCACGGACGGCTCCTCTTGTGTCTGGCAGACTATTAATCTTCAAACAGTTCTTCCACCAGATGTTCATATTCCGGAAGCTGTCGCAGATATGGTAACAGCCGCTTTTGGATCTCTTCCCGTTCTTCCGGACCGCACAAACGCAGGTCATGGGATTTTCCCTTTTCCTCCACTACATCACAAGCGATGTGATAGATTATTTCCTCACAAAGCGTTTCACCATCCCGGAGAATAATCGGCGCCATGCAAAAGTCATCCTGCTCCTCAGAAATCCCGTCAAGGAATACATATCCCACCTTATCTGACCATAACAGATCAAAACGCGGGGTATCCCGAATGTAATCAGCAAAAGCATTCATAACCTTCTCAATTTCTCTGTTTTGTTCCTGTGTGTACATCATTCATTCCTCCTTACAATAATATACTCTAAGCAGCCGGCTTCTCTGTACAGACGCTGCTTAGAGTATATTACACTTATCTGTTCTGGCAAATCATCTTCCGACTAGAATATTTTTGTAAAAACATAGCCACTTCTACAAGTATTCATACCAGACAAGCCTCATTAAAACAACCGCATCTGTTCATACTCAGCATGAGCCTTTAACAGTCCCGGCGTCTTATGCAACAAATACTCGGTTGCCCTGTCATCCAGTACCCAGTCCTCCACCTCCTCCGGCTCCAGGATCAACGGCATCCGGTTGTGGATCAGCGCCACGGAAGAGTTTGCCTCCGTTGTGAGGATCACAAACCTTTCCTCATCCTCATATCGATTATAGCATCCTGCCATAAATAGCACTGTAGCATCTTCCCGTTCAAAAGTGAACTTCTCCTTGTTCTTATTCCATTCGTAAAAACCTCTGGACGGAATGATGCAACGCCTGTTCTGTATACTATCCCGAAAAGCCCGACGTTCCAGGGCACTCTCTGCCCTTGCGTTGATCAGCAGCTTTCCTTTCTCAAACCCTGGGAAGCCCCATCTCATCTGTTCTGCAGCAAGATGGTGCTCCTGCCCTTTTATTATTGTAGCATTTTGCGCTGGGAAAACATCACCAGTGCGCTCTATCTGCAATTTCCTATCCAGATCCCGTACCAGCTTCTCAATCTCCCTTGCCGTCTCATCATCCACATAATAACGTCCACACATTTTCTTCTCCTTATCTCGACTTTCCCAGCGTTTGTTCCCTGCATTTCTTCAGCAATCTCTGGAGCCGTAAATAATCATAGGTACGAACAGGATTTTTAATCATCGCTTTAAAAGAAAACCGAAACAATATCTGATAAATGATCCCCTGACGGATACACCAGATACACAGTGCATAGGTGCTATGAATATCGCCCCTCTGAAGCAGCCGGACCAGATAAGAGATCTTCACAATATCCTGTTCTGTATATGCAGCAACTGCCACAGGAAAGCTTAGTCCTTCCATAAAAAACTGCAGTTGCTTTAATCCCTCCTCTGGAAATTTTAAAATATGCTTATTCACTATTCCTCTCCCCAACTTACCTTCCAACAATGCGACTCCGGATAATAATATAACCGAAATAGATATTCCTGATTTTCCACCACTGTACTACAGCAGAACTCCTGAATAGGAATACCACAATAAAATTTTTCTGCCTGCTTCTGTACATTAATGTGCGTAACTTTATGAATTACGCCTTCCTCATCTTGATATTTGAACATCATAGGAATTGTTCTGCCTTTGCTCGTATACCAGACAGAACAGGCAATTTCCTTCATTTTTCTTTTCAGCTCGCCCTCATCCGGTTTCTGGGTGTTCGTTCCAATCCCCATGCTCATAGATCTCTACCTCCTATTTTACCCCGATTTTCTTATAATCAACAGTCCTTTTTTCTCTTGAGATTCCACCGGACATATGGTCAATAGGACTTCCCACAAATGCCGCCCGCTTCACCGAGTCGATCCCATACCGTCCACGAATCCGGTCCACCGCAGCATCCATTTTCTCCAGCTTTTCATAATCTGTCGTGTCAAACATATCCAACTGGCGCATGTTGAACCCATCCTTTACCCGGCTGGTGTGGATCCCCAGATACCGGATGGCTGTCCCATCCCATAATTGGTCAAAAAGCTGGCAGGCACAGCGATGGATCTCAATGGTAATGTTCGTAGTGTTCCGCAGCGTCATCTGGTGGCTGGCATAACGCAGGTCATGAGATTTGATTCCCACAGCAATCACTTCCGCCCGCACCTTTGCTGCCCGCAGTCTGGTTCCCACCGTCTCCGCCAACGCCAACAACACCAGCTTCGCAGTGGACGCATCCCTTACATCAAAGGCAATGGTGGTGGAGTTCCCGTATCCTTTATTGGCCGGGGCTTCAGACTGCACCACGGATACATCCATCCCATTGGCAAACGCCCAGATGACCTCCCCGTGCTTTTTCAGATGGACTTTCAGCAGATGCGGATCCGCATGGGCCAGTTCCCCTATGGTATGGATCCCCAGGTTAAACAGCTTTTTTGCAGTCGCCCGCCCGACAAAAAACAAATCACTCACCGGAAGCGGCCACATTTTATCTTCAATCTCATTATGCCACAGCGTATGCACCCGGTCTGGCTTCTGGAAATCTGATGCCATCTTGGCCAGCAGCTTGTTCTCCGAGATCCCGATATTGACGGTAAATCCCAGCGTATCCCGGATTTGATCTTTCATCCTGTATGCTGCCGTCACCGGATCGCCCCAGAGTCCTTCCGTACCTGTCATATCCACAAAGGCTTCGTCTATCGAGTATTGCTCTACGTCTGGAGAATACCGGCGCAGGATATCCATAAATGCCTTGGAGCACTTTTCATATAGCCCATAGTTAGGCGGAACTAGGATCAACTCCGGACATTTCTGTTTCGCCTCCAGAATAGTTTCTCCCGTTTTTATATGGAACTTTTTGGCCGGAATGGATTTCGCCAATATAATTCCGTGCCGCATTGCCATATCACCGCCAACAGCAGACACCTTTTCCCGCAGATCCTCCTTCCCGCCTAAATGGTGGAGGCGGTAGACGGCTTCCCAGGAAAGGAACGCTGAATTGACATCAATATGAAAAATTACCGTTCTTCCATGTTTCAAACGTATGTTCGCCTCCTTTTTTCTTCTATTATGGAGAACATACGTTCTTTCGTCAAGAGGATTTTTCTGTCAAAAGAGGACTCCCTTCTCACGGAACCTGTACCGATATACTATATATAGTGTAAAACCATCTCTTTGCATTTGACACACCATATATCTAGTGTTATACTCATTTTGTACCATATATTTTGTGTCTATCCGGAAAGGATTTATCACACGCTGTTTAGGTTTGTAATCAGTCAGAGGGATACTCTGCCATCAGGCAGTACCTTCTGGCTTTTTTTATTTTGCAGAGAACTGCACGCTGTCAGAGAATGAACATTTTGCGTCATTCTCTTTTTTTATGCCTGAACATGGGAAAGGAGGGTTGTTTTTCAATGCTCCGGATGGACATAGTAACAGAAAGGAGAATCAAAATGACTTACAAAGAATTTGAAATGCAAGTAAAAACGTATCTGGAGGAGAACCTCGGTGCTGACGTTACTGTCAGCACATACACGGCGAGAAAGAACAATCAAACCCTCTGCCAAGGTCTTCTCATTGAAGACGCCTCCGATGGAGAGCGTTTCTCAGCATCCCCGGTTATCTATCTGGATGATTTCTATAGAGACTTGTGTAATGGATCATCTTTTGAAGAGATAGCAAAAACCATATATAAGTTATATCGGAACGCCAAGCAGACTGGAGATTTTAAGCTGAAGGACTTAACTAATTTCGAGGAACTGAAGGAAAAAATCATCTATAAATTAATCAATCTGGATATGAACAAGGATCTTTTGGACGATATTCCTTATATCCCGTATCTTGATTTGGCAATCGTTTTCTATTGCTGCATTGCGAACACGGATGAACAGACTGCTGGTTTTCTCATTCATAATTCCCATTTGGATCTCTGGGGAATCCAGCAAAACGAATTATACAAGTATGCCCATAAGAACACTTGCCGACTGTTTCCCTATTCACTTCAGTCGGTATGCGCCACGCTTAACGAAATGTCAGAAAATCTTACCGCCCCATTATCTGTAATGCCGGAGGAAGACCTTCTGGTCTTAACGAATCAAAGCCGTATAGACGGTGCAGCTTGTATCCTGTATGACAATATGTTGGAAAAAATAGCAGAAGTATTACAGGAGGATTTCTATGTAATTCCCAGTAGTATCCACGAGCTTCTGATTCTGCGTAAACATTTGTCTCCAGAAGAAGGAGGTCTTTCAGAGTTAATTACATCTGTCAATCAGACAACCGTGTTGGATACGGACATTCTGTCATCACATCCATACTACTATGACCGTAATTTACATACCTTAAAATGCGCTTAATAATTTATGCGAATCCCAAGAAAGGAGCATCCAATCATGCACCATGTAAAAGAAGTAAAATTGCTTGTAGACAACCTTAACAAACACCGTCACGCCTACTATAACCTGAACGCACCGGTAATCTCCGATGCGGAGTATGACCGGCTGTACGAACAGCTGGAAAGTCTGGAAAGGGAGACAGGGATCATCTACTCCAATTCCCCAACCCAGACCGTAGGCTACCCACCCGTCAGCGAACTGGAGAAAGTGCCGCATCCCCATCCGCTTCTGTCTCTGGATAAGACAAAGCAGGTGGAAGATTTATGCCGTTTTTGTGGCGATCACGCAGCTTTGCTTATGCTGAAGCTGGATGGGCTGACCGTAAAACTCACTTATGAAAATGGCAGGCTGACAGAGGCAGCCACACGGGGAGACGGGGAGATCGGGGAAGAGATCACCCATAACATTCCCACCTTTGAGAATGTACCGATCTCCATTGCTTATAAGAAACGGCTGGTTGTCACCGGGGAAGCCTTCATACACAGAAAGGATTTTGAACGGCTGAATACCACACTCCGGGACAGGAACGGGGAACCTTATAAAAACGCCCGGAACCTGGCTGCCGGATCTGTGCGGAGCCTGGATCCGGAGAACTGTAAAGGCCGCTGTGTCACCTTCCTCCCCTTCAACGTACTGGAAGGGCTAAATGCGGGGGAACACAGCAACAGCCGGGAGGAACGTCTGTACCAGTTATCAAAACTGGGCTTTGGTTCCTGCCCCTATATTCCCCTCAATCCGGATCAGATTTCGCCGGAATATCTGGAGCTTCGTATCCAGGACCTGAAGGAGAAGGCAGAAACACTGGGTCTTCCCATTGACGGAATGGTACTGATCTTCGATGACTTGGCGTATTCCGCAAGCTGCGGAAGAACCGGACATCACTACAAGGACGGACTTGCTTTCAAATTTGAGGACGAAACCTATGAAACCATCCTCCGGAGTATTGAATGGACGCCTTCCCGTTTCGGGGAACTGGCACCTGTGGCAGTCTTTGACACCGTGGAGATTGATGGGTGCTCCGTATCCAAGGCCACGCTTCATAACCTCACCTTTATCCGGGAACTGGAGCTGGTGCCGGGATGCCGTATCCTGGTATCCAAACGGAACATGATCATTCCCCATGTAGAGGAGAACCTGGACCGTGGACATTACCGGGATGCAGCCCCTGCTATCTGCCCGTGCTGCGGCGCTCCAACAGAACTCCATCGAAAAAAAGGAGAAAAAGGACGGATCATTGAAACCGTACACTGCAGCAATCCATCCTGTGAAAGCCAGCAGTTGAAAAAATTCGTCCATTTCGTATGCCGGAAAGCCATGAATATTGAAGGATTAAGTGAGGCTACTCTGGAGAAATTCCTGAATCTGGGATACCTTCAGACCTTCCATGACATCTACCATCTGGATCAGCACCGGGAAGAGATCATCCGGCTGGAAGGGTTCGGGGAGAAATCCTTTGACCGGCTCTGGAACGCAATTCAGGCCAGCCGCAGCACCACCTTTGTCCGCTATCTGGTCAGCATGGATATTCCCATGGTAGGCCGTACAAAAAGCCGGGTATTGGATACCGTATTCTCCGGCAGTCTGAATGCCTTCCGGGCGGCTGCCACCGATGACTATGACTTCACACAGTTAGAGGACTTTGGCGCCACACTGAACCAGAACATTCACGACTGGTTTGCGGATGAAGAAAATCTGATGCTCTGGGACACGTTACAGAATGAATTTACATTTGAAGAAAGAAAGGAAGAAAACACTATGGCAAAAAATACTGAATTTGCAGGAAAGACTATCGTAGCAACCGGAAAGCTGGAGAATTTCACCCGCGCTGAGATCAATGATAAGATCCTGGAGATTGGTGCCAAACCGGGCAGCTCTGTGACAGGCAAAACGGATTATCTCGTCTGCGGCGAAAAAGCCGGAAGCAAACTGGCGAAGGCCAAGTCTTTAGGCATAACCATTCTGTCAGAAGCAGAGTTTCTGGCTAAGATCTCTTAAATCCCACTTACGGTTTTCGCTGAATAATGATTTCGGGAAAGGAACTGCCGGGCAGTTCCCTTCCCTTTAGAAGAAAGTTCCAGCCAGCTCCTGTCATTACAGTCCCGAAAATGATGCAGCCATTCCACAAATAATTCCGTTGGAATACAAATTCATTTCTGGTATAATAGGGGCAAATGGAGGCAATGATAAGTATGAGTATTCAATCCGATGTGGAAATCTTATCTGTACAAGCAGTCGAGTATTACGCACAAAAGCATCATCTGTCTGAAGGGGACGTCTTTGATCTCTTCTGTAAGCATCAGGTTTTTGAAAAAATCCTGATACAGCACGAAATGCTTCATCAGTTGGATATGGAAGAGACTTTTCAATATGTGGAGGAAATCATCAAAGAAAATGCTCTGGAACTGGTACTTTACCACGGTTCCAACATCGCATTTGATGAGATTGACCTGGGAAAATCCCATAATCGCCGTGACTTTGGCCGGGGATTTTACTGTACCGTCTTGGAAAGCCAGGCGGAGGAATGGGCCAAACGTCTTTATCTGCGCTCCCACAAAGGCGGCAGATATGTTTACCGTTACCTGTTCCACCAGACAGAGGACCTGAAGATCAAGCACTTTGCTGCTCTGGATCGGGAGTGGCTGGAGTTTATCAAAGAAAACCGCACGAAAGGCGGCATCCAGCACGCTTATGATGTGGTCGTAGGGCCTGTTGCAGACGACAATACAATGGAGACTGTGCAGTTATACCTGTCAGGTATTTTAAAAGCCGAGGAAGCAGTGGAAAGGCTTCGCTATAATAAAGTCAACAACCAGGTGTCTTTCCATACGCCCCTTGCCCTGGAGCACCTGACGCTGGAATCCCGAAGGGAGGTTTCGTAAACTATGGAAGGAAAATATTTTTTCAATAACAAAGATATCACGATGAACCTGTGTATCCAGATCCGGGATGTGATCGACATCATCAAGGAACGGAGCCATCTTTCTTTCCAAGATGCCGCCGGAGCCTTTTACCATTCTAAGACGTATCAGGCTCTGCAGAATACCGAGAATACGCTTTGGGCGGAGTCAGCGGGCTATATCGCAGACCGGTTCTACGAAGAACAGGAACAAAAAGAATTACAGACAAACTGAAGATTTAAGCACTTTGTTTAAGAAGGGAACTACCTATAGGATAGGCGGTTCCTTTTTTTGTGCGGAAAGGAATGTGCATGAAATCCAATGATCAACCAAAAGAAACTATCCATAAACAAACTCACAGGAATGTCATCTCCTCTTTTACAGGAAAATATGCATTTCTCAGTAATTTTTATCCGGCTCCTGTTACCTACATGGGGCAGACCTACGCCAATAATGAAGCAGCTTTCCAGGCGCAGAAGACCTGCTGTGCAAAAGAGCAGCAGCAATTCTCTATTTTCCGCCTGCACAATCCGGCAGAAGCCAAAAAGCGTGGAAAGAACCTCACGCTGCGCCCGGACTGGGATAAGGTAAAGATTTCCCTGATGTATGAAATCTGTATGTGTAAATTCATGCAGAACCCAAAGCTGCGGGATGCCCTGCTTGCCACAGGAAACAGTCTTCTCATAGAAGGCAATACCTGGGGCGATTACTTCTGGGGCAAGGTCAACGGCCACGGAGAAAACCAGTTAGGGCTTATCCTTATGGATGTACGAGAAAAGCTGAAATGGAGCCTGGAAATGGAGGACGAAACAGCATGAGTGGTCTTTGGAAATGGAACAAAAAAGAACGATATAAGATTATTTGTGACATAACAGAAAAAGAATTTCCTCTTAATAATGTGCATACCGAAGGAATGAACCGGTATCAGCATCCAGAGTTCCAGGTGATTCTGAAGCTGCCTCCTGCTTTAATCCATTACCTTTTAAAAGAACTGATGAAAAAAGTGGCAGATGGGAAACAGTTTCAATCCGGAGATCTGGTGGAGGATTTACTTCCCCATGTCCCGATTCGTCTGGACACTTATCAGATGTACGGCCAAGAGGTTCTACGAGTCATAATTCCGGATAAAAGAGGTCGCTTCCCGGAAGATGAAAAATGTGATTTCTGGTTTAAGTTGCAGGCAGCCCATATTTTTGAGAAGGAGTGACAAAAATTATGAAAGAGAAAAAATCGACGGTCTTGGCTCTGAAATTCATCGGCATCGATGATTTTGACTGTCCAACTTATGAAGATCAGTACGGACGGTTCTGGAAAGACCTTAACCTGGGGAAATCCGAAACCCCGGACTTATATTCTACTACGAGGAACGACCTGGATGGGGAACCAGTATCCCACATCCAGCAGGAATATACCTTTGAGCCAGAACCGTTCCGAAGATCCCCGTATGAGTTCCAGTATATGATGTTAAGCCGGATGCAGCGTGACTGCGAATATTTTCTCGGCTACGGGAACCGGAGCGTTACCATCTTATCCGAAAGTGATCCCCAGCATCATATTGACCGTATGAAAGAATTGTGGAAGGAGCTTCCTGCTGACGGGAAACCGGAATGGCTGACCTGGGAGCAGCTCCTGAACTATGAAAAAGAATTGTGTAACGAATAACCATAATGATTACGAAGGATCTTCCAACCAGGGAGGTCCTTCTTTTGCAAAGGAGGACGATACCTTATGAAAATAACGATCTATCAGATCATCCCGGAATTGGATCAGGACCGGCTGATATTTATGCCCCTTTCCTATTTTCAAAAAGCCGGGTATCCATCACCGCCTGCAGAAATTTATGAATCCGTATTCTGCGGAGAAACGGAAGTCGCCACGCTGGAAGAAATCTACCGGATATTCAACCGCAAAGATGAAGCGGATGCCCGCTATTTGGAAAAGATCGGTTTCACCGGACATTCCATGTCAGTCTCTGACATTCTGGAAATACAGCACTCACCGGGAGAAAGCCGTTTCTATTTCTGTGATACATTTGGTTTTTCTCAAATAGCATTTCAGAAGGAAAACGCCATGCTGCCAGTTCAGAACCATGACAATATCCCTTTTGAGCAGGTCAATCGGTCCAAGCCAGGTTATCTGGCCTATATGGATAACGGGGGAATTTCTATTCATCCCTGTATCCAGGTCCAGCTCCAACGCTGCAAATACAGTCAATGCCAGCTCGGATACCGGCTCCGTTACCAGGAGAAGGAAGAGTCCCCTTGGCGGCAGCGAGATTTTCTGGAACGTCCTGCTGTCCTTCTGTTCGAGGATACGCAAAAAGAACCTTGCCATGCAGCAGACCGACCAGACCAAGAAGCAGCAGAAACGTATCCCGCAAATCACGACACGCCTTGAACAGATTGACAAGGTGCTGAATAAGCTCTATGAGGACAACGCCCTCGGCACTATCCCGCAAGACCGCTATGAGCAAATGTCGCAGAAATATTCGGAAGAATACTACACACTGAAAACGGAGCTTGCCACACTCCAAGAGCAGCTATCCGCTTATGAGAACGCGGGAGGGCGGGCGCAGAAGTTTTTGAAGCTGACGGAACGCCATGCCGCCTTTACAGACCTCACCCCCGCCATTCTCAACGAGTTTATCAACCGGATTGAAGTGCATGAGCGCGACCAGAAAAGGGCGAGATACGCAATCCAACACATCAGCATATATTTCAACTATATCGGCAGGTTTGAGAACGAAGTAACGCAGCTTGCAGAGCCGACCGAGCAGGAAATCCGGCAAATGCGGGAGGAAATCGAAGAAGCCAAAAAGGAAAAGAGCCGCGCCTACCACCGGCAGTATTCAAGGGAGTACCGGGCGCGAAACCTTGAAAAGCAGCGGGAGTATGAGCGTATCAAGGCGCGGGAATACCGGGCAAGGAGAAAGGCGCAGACCGCCGCCGCACAGCCCGCACAGTAAAACAGAATAACCGACAGCCGAGAGGGGATTTTCCAACTACGGGAAATCCTCTTTTTCGCGCCCGGAGAAAGGAGCCGCCTATGGCAGAACAGACCCCCGACAGTATCATCACGACGCAGAGGAACGGGCAGACCATTGTTGCGGAGTTATTTTTCAATCACAGCAGCACAGAAACATTCCGCGACAAGCTGCTCAAACTGGTACTTGCCGACAGTTCGCATTTATCCGTGTCTGACGGTCAAGAGCCGGAAAAATCGGAAATCTTGCGATAACAGCCGCCCCGACGATACATTCCCCATCCGGGCGGTTTTTATCGTCAAAAACGCTGTTTTCTCCAAGTCAAGAGCCGGAGAAAACACCCGAAAAATGCCCCTACTCAGTAACAGGGGCGCAGAAAGGAGCTTGCATGAGAACAGGGCTTACCAAGCAGGAAAAGACCACCGATATTTGGTTTGACGAGAAAGACCCCCTTATCCATATCCGCACCCACAACACCGCCTTGAAAAAGCGTCTGCTTGCATACAGCCGCCGTTATCCGGCGATCTGCCAGCAGACCGACGCAGACCCGGAAACGGGCTGCATGGAGTTTGATATTGAGAAAGGCCGCTTCTCTTTCCGTCTGACCGCCCCATACAGTGAGGAACGCCGGAGAGCCGCCAGTGAAGCGGCGAAAGCCGCCGCGAGCAATCTCACACGAAGTATGGTATAATTTTTTTGAAAAAGTTTTGGATTTGATGTAGTATTCGCCGCTAAAACCGTAGTATATAGGTGAAGCCGGAAAGGAGGCGGTGAGATGATAGATGATGAAAAAATCATAGACCTGTTTTTTGAGCGTTCCGAGCAAGGCATACGGGAACTGGATAATAAATATGGAGCAGTCTGCCACAACCTCTCGTATAACATCGTGAACAACAGACAGGACGCGGAGGAATGTGTCAATGACGCTTACTTAGGCGCATGGAACGCCATTCCCCCGGTACGGCCTAACCCGTTGCTCAGTTACATCGTGAAAATCGTTCGGAACATTTCACTCAAAATCTATTGGAGAAAGGAAGCAGCCAAACGAAGCGGGCACTATAAGATTGCCTTAGAGGAAATCGAGGGCTACATCGCAGACCAGAAAACCGTAGAAGATGAAATCGAAGCCAGGGAATTAGCCCGTATCATTGGGGAATTTTTGGACACGCTGACCCTCGAAAACCGCGTTATCTTCATGCGTCGCTATTGGTTTGCTGACAGTTACAAGGACATAGCCGAGTTTATGGGGCTTTCGGAGAAAAACATCTCCGTCCGGCTGACCCGTATCCGCGAAAAGATGAAACAATACTTGATTGAAAGAGAGGTATTTGTATGAACGCGAAAAAGTTTTCCGACGCTATGAGCGAGCTTGACAACAAATACATTGACGAAGCCCTCAATTACAAAAAGAAAGCCAAAAAGCCTTTCTGGATTAAATGGGGAGTTATTGCGGCCTGTTTGTGCTTGATAGTACCATTAACCGCATTTGCTATTGATACAATTCAATATAATGCGGCTGTTGATTATCTTACTTCTCTCGGTATTCCTGTTGAAGATTTAAGCGATTATTCTCGAAAAGAAATAAAGGAAGCCGCAAAAACGATTGACGCCGGAGAAAGTAGTCCATTGACCGAAGAAATACTTAACCGATTGCCAGATAATAAAGAACCGATTGAAACACCAACACAGGTAACATCTGAACAGATAAGAGAATTAACACCGACCATGACAAGAGAGGAAGTCCTTTCATTCTTAGGTGATACGCAAGACATCGGTTCTGGTATTTATGTATATGTTTATGAAGTAGACGGAGAATATTTGTTGCGGATTCCATTTGCAAGTGATGATGCTCAGTTAGGTGTTACAGGCGAAGATTTATTAAAGGCATTGACCCCTATTTCTGAGGATATAGATTCTAATGAAACCGTTGAATTTAATGGACAGCTATTCAACAAATCTGACTTGACCGAGGGCAAAAAGGTAAAACAGGTTCCCGTGATCCAGCGCAAAGACTGAACAGAATACCATTAACAAAGGCGGGGCTGTCGCATCAATGATTAGAAAATCATAGATGCGGCAGCATCTTTTTGCTATTTTTAAGCCGAAATATTCACTTCTTTTATTCCGTTTCTATAAAAAGGCGAACTTTAATAAACCTTTTCTGAAAAAAGGTTCATTTTCAGGATTTACTTTTGAGCTGTCAAAATCAGGCGGTTTGTTTGAGTGGAAATAAATGACGCCCTGTCCTTCCTGCCTGAATCTTATGATGAAGTTTGTTTATGTTATACCCGATCGCCAGCAGGATACTCTGGGCGGTTACATTTGCATTCCCTCGATATAAATATCGTCTGAGTTCCATATCCTCTTTGATGTTTGCAAAACTTCCCTCGGCCTGGATACTTCGGTTCATTCGGAGCTGTGTACCATAATCACTGGTAATCCGCTCCAATGTCTCCTGACGTTTTTCTTTCATTTTTTTCGAAACGTACAGTACTTTCTGGCGGTCTTCCATTGGTGTTTTGCAGTTGTTCCCCTTGATGCAGTCTGTTTTGAAAGGGCATCCGCTGCATCCGTTACTTCGATATACGGTAACGGTTCTCCGGTATCCACTGGCCGTCTTTTCTCTCTTTTCGTACTGCATCGTCAACACCTGTCCATTTTTACAGTAATAACAGTCCGCTTTCTCATCATATTTCATGTTTTCCATCCGCCCGATATCCTGACGGTATTTTCGGGTTTTGGAAATTTCATAGTTCTGGGGTTTGATATAGGCCAGCTGACCGTTTTCTTCGAGAAACAGGTAATTCTCTTCGCTTTCATATCCTGCATCTGCCACAATCTCCTGATATTTAAACGGAAGATACAACTCCATATCTTTCAGGAATGGGATCAAGGTCCTCGTATCCGTAGGCCGTGGACTGATATCCAGCCATGTGATGTATTCTGAATCCACTCCATGCTGAAGATTATAAGCCGGTTTCAGCTGCCCATTGAGCATGGCATCTTCTTTCATTCGCATAAAAGTCGCATCCGGGTCTGTTTTAGAATAACTGTTACGGTCTCCACAGACATAAAGCTTTTTATTGTACTCCTTCAGTTTTGCTATGTAAGTTTCCAGAGTTTCCAGCGATTTCTGAAGGTGTGTTTTTCGTCGTCCGGTTCCATGAACAAAGACAATCCCTTCCTCCTGCCTGATCCTGCACAGCTTTTTTCGCAGCCTTTTTAATGTGTGAAGAGAGACTTTCCCGTTATAAGCGATCCTGAAACCGTAAAGATTTTCACACTCTTCCACAAAGACAAGAATCTTATCGAATAGTTTTGCCTGATTTTTCGTAATGGCTTTTTTCCAGACAAAAGTATATTTATTCGCAACGGATTCTATTTTCGTTCCGTCAATAAAGATACTTTTCCCGGAAATCTCCCCAAGGGAATATAAGAGTTTCGACACCTCGGCCAATGTCTTTTTCGAGCATTGTGCGAAATGCAGAGAAATAAAACGTGCAAAGGTTGCATGGTCAGGTGCTGGTTTCCCTTCCAAAAGGTACATGAAGTTGATATCCCTGCGGCATGCAGTTTCGATATCCCGGCTGGAATAGATCCGATTCATGCTGGCGTAGACCATGATCTTAAACAGCTGTCTCGGTGTCGCCTGATTTTTCTTTATCTTTCCATAAGTCTGATAAAGATCGCTGAGTTCCATTCCCTCCACAAATGCACTCAGAAGACGGACCGGATCATCTGCCGGAATGTTACTGTTCACACCCTATTAATCCGTTATAGTAAAAATGACGAAATTAAAAAAACTTTTTTTCTACTAGAAAAGGCCATTTGTTAATAAATCAATTGGTCTTTTTTGCTGTGTGGATAACTTACCCCCAAAATGTTCTGAATGCCCTTTTATTGAGGTAAAGCCTCTCTCTCTTCTCTGTTTTCACGCTCTTTTCTGTCTTTGATGAAGAGCTTTTTTCTTGTCATTTTGACTTTATCCACATATAGGCAAATTCGCTTTTCTACGCTGATTCCGCTATAATATAACCATGAATTCAATCGTAGCAGGAGATTTTTGAAAAGATGGATCGATATGAAGAATTAATCCGTACATTAAAAGAGGAATGCACTGCCCTGGAACAAAGATGCATGGCTCAGGACGATATGCTGCAGATCCAGGAAAAACAGATCCAGGTACAGGAGGACTTGATCCAGGATCTAAAGAAAGAGAACCGTGAACTTCTGAAAAAGGGAAAAGAAATGGCACGGGAATGTGATCTGCTGGAAAAGATCTGTAAGGAACAGGAAGAGATTCTGAATACCATTTTGGGAGATATAGAAAAGAAACGATAGAACAGGGGTTTTTATGAAGGTTAGTTTTGAGTATGCCACACAGCTTCAGTATGAAAACAAAGCGCTCCGGGAACGGATCCGGCTGCTGGAATCCGGCGCGGCAATGCTCCGTCTGCGGAAAGAATACGAGCGACTGCTGGAAGAGAAAGATCGGGAAATCCGCCAGCTGAAAGCCAAACTGGAAGAAGCCATCCGACAGTCTGTTCGGAACAGGGAGAACTGGTTCCAGGTCTATGAAGACATGGAAAAAGAAACAAAGAAAATAAGCAGAAGAAAAGAATCAGAGATCCGGGCACTGCGGAAGATGCTTCGGGAAACAACTGACTCCCGTGATCAGTGGAAAGAAAAATATCTGGAACAGCTCCATCTGAGATATGACGCAGAAACCGCTCTGGAGGAAGAAAAGGGAAAGAACCTGAAATTGAGGGCCCAGCTGAACCGCGATTATGAGAATTCATCCATTCCATCTTCCAAAACAATCCGTCATAAAAAGATTGCGAACAACCGGGAAAAAAGCGGAAGGAAGCCAGGGGGACAGACCGGGCATAAAGGGCACTGCAGAAAACGTCAGACACCGACTGTGCCACCGATCTGCCTTCTGCCTCCACAGGAAGTACTGGATGATCCTGATTTTAAAAAGACAAAAAAAACGATCATAAAGCAGCTGGTCAACATCCGGCTTATGCTTGATGTCCGGGAATATCATGCAGACGTATACCGTAATTCCAAGACCGGAGAACTGGCACATGCACCGTTCCCAGCGGGAGTGGTCAATGATGTGAATTACGGCGGGAGTGTCCGGGCATTTCTTTTTCTGCTGAATAATGAATGCTGCACTTCCATCGATAAAAGCAGGAAATTCCTGTGTGATCTGACTGAGGGAAAACTGAATATCTCAAAGGGTATGGTCAGCAGCCTGTGCCAGGAGTTTGCTGCAAAAACAGAGCAGGAACGGAAAAAACTTTTTGCAGAAATGCTTCTTTCCCCAGTCATGCATACGGACTGTACCAATGCAAAAGTAAATGGAAAACCTATGTATGTTTTTGTATGTGCGACTCCGGACGGGAAAACGCTGTATTTTGCCCGTGACAGGAAAGGGCACGAAGGGGTAAAAGGGACAGTAACAGAGGATTACCAGGGGATCCTCGTACATGACCATGAGAGCACGTTTTATCAATATCAGACAGGACATCAGGAATGTCTTGCCCATATCCTGAGATACCTCAAGGACAGCATCCAGAACGAGCAGGACCGTACGTGGAACAGAGAAATGCGGATCCTGATCCAGGAAATGATTCATTACCGGAACGGGCTTTCCCCGGAAGATGAGCCGGATAGTGAAAAAATAGCAGGATTTGAAACGCGCTACAGGGAAATCCTGCACAAAGCGGAGGAAGAATATAAGGATGTGCCTCCGAATGAGTATTATAAAGAGGGATATAATCTATACCGGCGAATGGAAAAATATATGGAGAACCACTTACTATTCCTTCACGATCACAGAGTTCCCGCTACGAACAATGAAGCGGAACGGCTTCTTCGGAGCTATAAAAGGAAACAACAGCAGGCTGTGTCATTTCGGAGTCAGGAAAGCATCGATTCCCTGTGCAAATGTATGAGCGTGCTTGTTATGATGCGCCAAAAAGAGGAACAGAATTTATTTGAAAAGATCTCGCAGATTTTTGGATAAGAAAACCGATGGCTTTGACTGAGAATAGTCTAAACCATCGGTTTTCCTAATTCAAGTTAGCGTCTGAACAGTAACGCCGGAATCAAAATTTCCACATCCAGCGGAAGTTTGATTTGATAGTACAGAGAAGATAAGGTATAATCTTTCTGTAGGATTTTATTTATTCGCATAAATAAATTTTACACCAAGAGCCAGGCCTTGCACAGACCTGGCTCTTATTCTCTGCAAAAAAGTGCTGCCGCACTAATTATTTAGTGCGACAGCCCCTCTTCATTTACAATATTCTCAATCATGTTTTCCCGGAAACATCTTTCCCGTGATGATCTTTTCCATCTGTATGACCAGCTTTTCCTCATTCAGGTTTGGTTTTTCCATATACTGCAGCAGGACTCCCACCATTCCGCAGGCATAAAACCTCAGCATCACTTCCAGATCATCCACGCTCAGGTCAAGCTCCGGAACCTTACTGCGCGCTATCTGCGCCAGATATACGGTTACCGCCTCGACAAGCATCCCCTCGATCTGAACCCAGCGGCGGGAATAGAGCAACCGCTCGAATTTTTTCCTGTTCTGCCGCACAAACGCGACATAAGTGGTCAGTGCTCCCAAACGGTCTTCTTCATTCAGGCTCTTCTGCACCAGCTCCTGCGTGGCACGTCGGAACGTCCACTCCAGCACATCCATAATATCTTTAAAGTGATAATAAAATGTCTGCCTTGAGATATGGCATTCCGCGATCAGCTTTGTCACCGTAATTTTATCTATGTCTTCCTTATCCAGCATCTGGGAAAAGGTATCTGCAATCACTGCTTTCATGTCTTCTCTCATATAAACACCTCTTCTGTGATGCTATTTTATTATACCTTTTCCAAAGAAACAAGTAAAAAATTTATCATTTTGCAAGCCAGATCGGGTTACTCCATGCAGTTTTTCCGTTCTTGTCCGTACATTTTACCCGAACATAAGTCTCATGACCCTTCAGTTCGTATTCTCCGTGCTCAATCGTATCGTCATAAGATCCGCACACTCTGGAAATACCGTCATTTATATCATTTCCAGCAACAAAGTCAATCCTGTAGACCGGACTGCAGTCAACGTAGGCCACATTGTCTCTGATTCCCCAGTCACGGATCTCCGGTCCCGATGATGAATAATAATTTCCTGCCAGCATATTCTGTACAATATCTTCATGCGTCAGCCTCTCTGCTTTGACCACGATGTAGCCTCCGCATGCGTCATCGAAATTTCCTTCATTATGATTGTCGTCCGATGCAAAAGCAAAAATTTTCTTTCCTTCTCTTAACATCACATCGAAATATGTTTCATCATATCCGGTATTACTTTCATTAACTGTATTATAGTTATAAATCTCAAGTGCCCAGATTCCTTCTGTATTTATAAATTCCTCTTCTCTCACTCTCGACCATATCGGATGATTGTATGTAGCTACCATACCGTGCTGTATCATTTCATCCGCCAGTTTCTGGGCAGCCGCAGCCCCGTCCCATTGTCCGTAATATTTATGCACCGGATGGATCTCATTGTGCTGATACAATGGAAGGACCGCATTTCTCTGCATCTCCTCTGTGCCGAGAATGCCATGAATGTGATGTACTTTTTTTCTTCTCCCGGAAACCTCATCATAATAAAGGATTGCGGACGCCTCAAGCCCCGGCAGGATAATGAAGTCATCACAGTCAAATTCCGCTCTGTAATCCGTATACTTATCATGTTCGGAAAAGCACAGAAAGTTGTATCCATGCTCTTTAAAAAGCTTTACAGACTGTTCAGGGGTAAGCATTCCATCAGAATTCACCGTATGGCTGTGAAGATTCCCCTTGTACCAGTTTCCTTTTTCCGAAAATCCGCGTATTGTAATTTTATCCACTTTTTTCCTCCTTGCCGCCCGGTCTTAAAGCCGCACACAGTTATGATCGGCCACTCCTACATTGATCTTCTCACCCACATTAAACATAGACATACTCCGGAACAGCACGTCTGCATACACTTCCACGCCATTGATATCAATATGGTAGCGGAGCACATTTCCTCTTGGCACATAGTCAATGATCGTTCCGTTCATACGGTAATCTTCCGTCGTGATCGTATCCTTGGACAGCAGGAAAGTCTCAGGACGGATTGCAAACTGTCCGCTGTTCCATTTCTTTCCTGTAATTGCTTCCATGGCATTCGCATCCAGAATATTATAATTTCCGATGAATCCTGCCGCAAAAGTCGTCTCCGGTTTTGTATAAACTTCTACAGGACTGCCCGACTGTTCAATAACGCCGTCATGGAACAGGTGTATCACATCAGACATTACCATTGCCTCATCCTGATCATGGGTTACGAACACAGACGTCAGACCAAGATCTTTGTGTATTCTCCGAATGCTCGTCTGAAGAGATTTTCTCAGTTTCGCATCAATAGCACTCAGAGGTTCATCCAGAAGCAGCACTTTCGGCTGCATCACAATTCCTCTCGCAAGAGCGACCCTCTGTTGCTGTCCTCCGGAAAGATTTCCCGGGTACTCTTTTTCTTTTCCTTTTAACTCTACCATATCAATGGCATCTCTTACACGTCTTCCAATCTCATCTGACGGAAGTTTCTGAAGTTTTAATCCGAAAGAAAGATTCTCTTCTACCGTCATATTCGGGAAAAGGCTGTACTGCTGGAACACCATTCCGATATTACGGTCCTTTGGATCTTTGTTTGTAATATCCTCACCGTCCAGCAGTATCTGTCCCCCTGAGATCTGCTCAAGTCCTGCGAGACAGCGGAGCAGCGTACTCTTTCCACATCCGGAAGGGCCCAGAAGTGTAACAAAATCACCTTTCTGGATTTCCAGATTGATTCCCTTTAACACATGATTATCACCATAAAATTTATCGATATTTTTAAATTCAATATAAGCCATTTTCTTTATCTGTCCTTTCTGTCTTTGCCCTTCGACTGCAGGAAAAATGCACAAGCCGAAATGATCAGAGTTACGAGGAAAAGTATAACGATCACGGCGCAGGTCCTCTGCCCGGATTTTTTCATTACATCATATAAATACATCTGTGCTGTCATAAACTGTCCGCCCGCCAGTGTATTAATGATAACGAAATCACCAAATACAATTGCCATCGCCAGCATGGCTGAAATTGTGACACCGCTCATAATATTCGGAATAACGACGCGGAAGAATGCGTAAAACTTGCTCGCTCCCAGCATCTGCGCCGCCTCGATAAGCCTTGGCGCCCCGACACCGTTCAGATTATTTCTGATTCCCTGATATACATAGGGAAGGATTACAACCATATAAGTCGCAACAAGCATGAACATTCTGTCTCCGAAAGGTTCCGGCGCACTGCTGTAAAGCGACAGAACGCAGATTGGAAGGATGACGCCCTGGATTGCATACGGAATCGTACACAGAATCTGAATCATTTTATCCCATTCCGGATGGTAGACAACTACCACATACATCGCCAGCAGTACAAACACTGTACACAGCACGATCGGAACAATAGAAATAATAACCGTACGCCCGACTGCTTTCCAGAACAGAGGATCAGTAAACAGCTCTGTATAAGCTCCCAGAGTAAAACCTGTCGGCATCACGTCGATCCACTCCTGAAAAAGGGAGTAAATCAGCGTCATTACCAGTGGGAGAAGCAGATACACTATAATTACAATAATCGCAATCTTTGATCCTGCATTGCGTTTCTTTTTTTCTGTATTCATCAGCGTCTCCCCCCTTTCTTTGGAGTCATCTTATTCTGTACGCCAATGGCGATCACCATGAAGACCATCATGATGACTGCAATCGCACTTCCGAACTCCGGTCTCTGTATGATATCGCCGACGAACTGTTCCGACAGACGGATCGGAAGCAGTGATACATTGTTCATCAGCAGTGCATAGGCAGACGCATAAGCTGCCAGTGCGTTGGCAAACAATACAGAAAATGTTCCCAGTATACTCGGCATCAGTACTGGGATGCCGACTTTCCTCCAGAATGTCATCCGGCTGCCGCCCAGAAGGGCAACCGCTTCTTTCCACTCTTTTCTGATCGAATCAAATGCCGGGATCAGCAGGAGTGTGGACAGGGGGATTTGGAAATATACATATATCAGCAGAAGTCCCCATACAGAATACAGGGGGAACTCCGCCAGAAATTCAATTCCGTAATTCGCGCCGATCATCGTCATGACA
This sequence comes from Luxibacter massiliensis, assembly GCF_900604355.1. Lineage (NCBI taxonomy): Bacteria > Bacillati > Bacillota > Clostridia > Lachnospirales > Lachnospiraceae > Luxibacter > Luxibacter massiliensis. The sequence continues at coordinate 3,708,045 of NZ_UWOE01000001.1, forward strand.
CCGATGTTTCCAAACATAATGATATATGCAAACGCCAGCGGTACGCCCGAAAAATTTGATACCATATTCAGAATACTCATGAATACCTGCTTCAGTTTACCTTTTTCCTCATGGACTGCTTTTGCACCGATAAATGCCACGAGCAGCCCGATAACCGAAGAAAGAATCGAGATGAGCAGACTGTTGACTATGGCCTGCTGATACAGTTTTCCGGTAAATATATTAATATAGTTATCAAGTGTAAATCCCATGTCTCCTCCCTCCGGGAAGAAACTTCTGATGACCGTAAAAATGACCGGTATGATCTCAAACAGAAGACATAGCAGCAAAAACGGCACCAGCGCAAATATGTATGTTTTCTTTTGTGTTTTCATATTAACCTCACCTTTTACATAAAACGGACCGCTGCACTTTATGCAGCAGTCCGGTCATCCGTCAATACATTTTATTGTGCGTAAGCTACAACCTCTTCCTGCCACAATGTTCCGATCGTCTGCGCGGTCTCGTCCCATGCATCCTGATCTTCTACCATTCTCGCGTTTGCATACTGGCTGTCGTCCAGGAGTTTTGAAGCCACATCGTCCGGAAGCTCCACATCCTCACGTATCGGTGTTGCATAACCTTTTGCAAGATTGATCTGTCCCTCATCACTTAAAATGTATTCTCTCGCAAGAGCCGCAGCACACGGATGCTTTGAATATTTGTTGATAATTGTAGCATATCCGGTCTGGATAGATGCCTCAGACGGGATAAAAACTGTAAAGTCTGCATCCGGATTATTCTCTACAAACTGCTCTCTGTAACCAAGAGCGTTGAAATCCCATAAGAAAGCTACTCCGACTTCTCCTTTCTCGATACGTGCCTGAGTAAACTCGCCGAGGTCAAGTCTTCCCTGCTCAGCAATCTGTCTGAAGTAATCAAGTCCCGGCTGAATGTTGCTTTCATCTCCGCCGTAAGCAATTGCTGCAGCAAGGACTGCATACTGAGCCTGAGTGGCAGCCTGCACGTCTCCGACTGCAACTATATAATCACCGTTTAAGATATCTTCAAAAGATGTAGGTGTGTCTTTTACGATCTTGTTGTTAACAATAACAGACATTGTGCCGTAATATCCTATGATCCAGTCTCCGTCATCGTCTTTCGCCCAGTCCGGAATCGAATCCCAGTAGCTTGTCTTATACGGAAGTGTAACTCCCTGCTCTTCCGCTACCGGTCCGAATGCCTGTCCTACATCACCAATATCCTTCGTAGCATCTGTCCCCTCTGTCTCAAACAGCGAAATTTCTTCCGCAGAAGACATATCAGTATCCACATGCTCAATCCCGTACGTATCTGTGTACTCCTGCCATGTTTCACCCCAGTTGGCCCATGTATCAGGCATCGCCGCAGATGCAAGTTCTCCCTCTTCTTTTGCCTGTGCTTCAATCTCTTCCAGAGTCATACTGTTCAGATCAACTGTTTCAACCGGTTCATCAGAACCGCATCCTGAAGCGATTGCCGCAGTAATACAGACAAGCAGCAACGCACTTATTATTCTTCTTTTCATTCCTGTTCTCCCTTTTTCAACTTCTTTTCTTTTGAATTACCGAGATACATTATAGGAAAATGATGTAAAATAATCACCAACGGAACGTTAAGTCATTGTAAGTTCAGGTTAAATTTTATTTTTCTTGCCTCCGGAGTATTGGCCACTCCGCCTTCCCCTGTCTCTTTTAAAGAAATATGCATACTCTCCCCTACTTCTTTCATCGCATCGATGACCTGATCCGGCGGGATTCTACTTACAATTCCGGCAAGAGCCATATCTGCGCTTGAAACGGCATTAACCGCACCTATCACATTCCGCTTAACGCAGGGCACTTCAACCAGTCCCGCCACCGGATCACAGACAAGCCCGAGAAGATTTTTGAGCGCCATAGCAGCCGCATGTGCGATCTGCTCTGCCGTTCCTCCCCTGAGGGATACCAGCGCCCCCGCAGCCATTGCCGATGCCGAGCCGATTTCAGCCTGACAACCGCCTGCCGCACCTGCAATAAAAGCCCGGGACGCAATAACCTGCCCTATCCCTGCGGCTGTATACATTGCCTCCGTGATCTCAGTATCCGATGCTGTTTTTCGGCTGTATATCGGAAGGAGCACTGCCGGAAGCACACCGCAGGCTCCGGCAGTCGGCGCTGCGACAATCCGGTGCATACAGGCATTCGACTCGCCCATCTCCAATGCCTGTGCAATCACTTCGGACATAAAATCCCCGCTCAGCGTATCGCCTTTTTCCATATAACTCCTCATCTGACCGCCCATGCCCCCTACAAGACCGCTGCGCGATTTCTGATCCTTATCGTAAGAATCTCCCGCTGCTTTCATAGCATTCCACATCTTCTGCATCATCTGAAAGGACGCCTGCTCTGTTACTTCCCGTTCCTCCATATCTGAATACTGTACCGCCTTCCAAAACGGAATACCTTCGCTGTTACACCTCTGTGTGATCTCATTTAAAGATGAATACGACATTACACTTCCTCCCCACGGATATACATAATACGCTCAATACCTTCCAACTTCTCCAGCATGGAGACTGTTTCCCGAGGAACCGTCTGATCTGTCTCTATCACCATTACTGCAAGTCCGCCCCTCTTATCCCGATAAAGCTGCAGAGTCGCAATATTAACATTCTTCCGCGACAAAATACCTGTTACTTCCGATACCATACCCGGACTGTCCTGATTGTGTATAATCAAAGTCGGACAGGAACCTGTACAGTGTACTTCCGTATCATCCAGTTTATCGATCATAATCCGGCCTCCGCCAAGCGAGGATGCCTGTATTTTTATTGACAGTCCTGTTTTCCCTTCCACTTCCAGTACAGCCGTATTCGGATGTGCCCCTGGGAGCCGTATATTTGCAAAAGAAAAAGACAGCCCCTCCTGTTCTGCCAGTTCAAAGCTGTCCGGTATGCGCATATCATCCGGCTTCATACCAAGAAGCCCTGCGATAAGCGCCCGGTCTGTTCCGTGTCCGCTCCCTGTCGCTGCAAATGAACCGCTCAAGCTGATCATGGCATTCACAGGCTCTTCTCCCAGCATTGTCCTTGTAACATACCCTATTCTGACCGCTCCCGCCGTATGGGAACTGGACGGGCCAACCATAACAGGGCCGAGAATATCAAATATGTTCATCTTCTATTTCTCCATTCTAATAATTTTAGCCGCAACATGGCGTCATATTCGTCCGACAGACATATTCAAGTGTAATTCTAACAGATATCTTTTCCCGGTTGTATTACATCCATGTAAAAAGCACGTAAAAATGCCGGACAGAATTAATACTTCTAACTCTGTCCGGCACTTGTCCGAAGACGCCGCTTCAAAAATATGTTTACCTGCGGTATCTGTTCTTATTCTTCAATTCCCAGCGTAGCCATCATCACAGCCTTGATCGTATGCATACGGTTCTCTGCCTCGTCAAACACTTTAGACTGTTCGGACTCGAACACTTCGTCCGTCACTTCCATATCTTCTATATTAAAACGCTCACCCATTTCTTTTCCGATCTTTGTCTTCAGATCGTGGAATGCGGGAAGACAGTGCAGGAAGATCGCGCTGTCTTTTGCGTTTGCCATCACTTCTTTTGTCACTTTATATGGAGAGAGCTCTTTAATCCTCTTCTCCCATACTTCGTCCGGCTCTCCCATGGATACCCATACATCTGTGTAGATAACGTCGGCATCTTTTGTTCCCTCTTTTACATCGGATGTCAGCGTGATCGTTGCACCTGATTCCTTTGCATACTCCTGACACTGTGCGACAAGCTCGTTTTGCTTATAATCTATGTTCAACAGACAATAGACACACATTTAACTTTTCTGCGAAAAGTTTCCAAATAGGAAACCTTATATCCAAGGTATAATAATCTCCCAGGTCATATTCGTATAAACAGCTGTAGTCTGCTCGCTTGCATGACCGGCCTGATTTGCCACCTCTGCCATGGTGTAGTCCTCAAATGGCGCATACAAACGGCTCGGAGCCGCCCTCACGGACGGCTCCTTTTTCGCTGATTTATATATCCTTCTCATCCAGCAGAAAGTCAATGATATTATTATGGACAATACCATTCCTGCTTAGATCTACGATGTCACTGCTGATCACATATTTCGGATAATTGTCATCGATCTTCTCCAGATTGCCAAATTCTCTTGCAATGCAGTCCTCTGACAGTACATAGGCCACCTGGATATAGAGTTTCTTCTGTCCTTTGTAACATACGAAGTCAATTTCCTGAGTATCCAGTTTTCCTACCTTCACCTCATATCCCCGGCTCAACATTTCCAGATATACCACATTCTCCAACAGTTTACTTGTGTCGATCTGCTCACTGGCTTTGCTCACATTACGAAGCCCGATGTCACCAGCATAATACTTTTCTGTTGAAGCCAGGATGTTTTTCCCTTTTATATCATATCTTTCCGCTTTTGAAAGGATCATACCTGCCTGCAGCTTATCAATATAATTCAGCACCGTGTCCACTGTGGTTGATTGGCCGGCTGATATCAGGGAACGGCTGATCGAGCGTGCAGAGAACGGATTTCCGATATTGTCCAGCAGAAATTCCAGCAGCTTTCGCAAAAGACTCTCATTGCGAATGGCATATCTGGAGAGAATATCTTTCATCACGACAGAATCATAGACATCCTCCAGATATGTGCGGACGGAATGTTCATCCGGCAGCACCAGGCGCATCGGCAGACCGCCATATTTCAGGTAATCCGTAAAAAGCTGTTCCCTGGTGTATGGGAGTCCATTGACCTCATAAAATTCCTGTATCTCGGACAACACAAAAGGATACACATGAAAAGAAACATATCGGCCTGCCATATTTGTTGCCAGTTCACCGGACAGCAATTTGCTGTTGGAGCCTGTCACATAGATATCGCAGTCAAAATCAATCCGGAAGGAAGGGATGACTGAGTGCCACTCTGTTACATGCTGGATTTCATCCAGAAATAAGTATACTTTTCCATTTGCCTTTTCTACACGATTAGTTACATACTGATAAAAGGTATCCGCATCCTCCAGCTTTTTAAACCGTCTGGATTCAAAATTGATTTCAATAATATTCTCTTCCGCGACTCCGCGCTCCAGGAGGATGTCTCGTATCTGTGAGAGCAGGATGGTCTTTCCGCTTCTTCTAAGTCCAATCAACACCTTAATCAAATCCTGGTCTATAAAAGGTCGGATCCGATTCAGATATAGATTTCGTCTTATCATTTCCATACATTCCACATCCTTCATGAATTTTATCATTATTATACCTCACATTTTTATTATAATCAACTTTTTGTCATTTTATACAAGGACATTTTTATCATCAGTTGTACACCGCCAGTCTACTTTTCATGCAAATACACATCTATCATTGTCAGCCGGCTTTTGTGTCGCCTCTTACTTCGATGCCTGATATATTCATAGAAAATAAACTCATGCCGAAATTCATGCAAGGGAAATGGAAGACCATATTTTTTGAGTTCCTTCCTATAAATAGCCGCAGATTTTGTAAAAATCATATCAGTGTCACAATTAATAGAAAGAAGCAAATTTCTTAATTCTTTTGTGACTCGATATGCGTGTCCACAAATGTCAACGTAGGGTTTTCCTGTCTTTTTTGCAACAGTCCAGACAGCGTTCCCTTTAAGATTACTCTTTTTCATTCTTGTCAGATCAGCTATACAGATTGGGGTCTGATACATTAAGCCGACTAAAGCTGCCAGTTCCAGATTTCCTTCCGTTATCAGCTGATTCATCAGTCGCTTTCCCTGACGTGCCTTGTCACAAATACTCATTTTGCATACATCTCCTTTTCTAAGTTTATTTTTATCGTGTGTTCCGGCTTGACTGCGGGGGATTTCACATCATTCGTATCTAGTTAAAGCAGATTCGCCTTCTCCTTCATCTTCTGCCGGCTGGCATTCGTATAAATAGCCGTAGTCCGCTCGCTGGCATGGCCCGCCTGGTTTGAGACCTCTGCCATCGTATAGCCCATCTCCAGGGCCCGGGAACAGAAGTAATGCCGGAGCGAGTGCGGTGTGATCTTATCTGAACACTGATTAAAAAACCGGTTCACACTGCTGCGGTGGAGTTTCCCACCGTTCCTGCTGATAAACATATACTCAGACTGGGAGTTCCTTTCTTTCAGATACTCCCGGACTGCATGAATGATCTTGTCATTGATGAACACGATCCTTTGCTTATTCCCTTTCCCAATTACCAGAAGCTCTCTTGCCTGCAAATCCATGTCCCTAAGACTGATATTGATGCACTCACTGACCCGCAGACCTGCGTAGGCCAGGACTGTTGCAATGGCATAATTCCGCTTCCCGGTATTTACCAAAACCTTCTGCAGAAACGCATCCACCTCCTCTTTTTCTATATCCGCCGGGCTTGCAATCTCCTGCTGGAATTTCAGCCGGTCCTCCCGCATAATTACCAGATCTTCCTGAATGCCAGACTTGATCAGAAATTCATTAAAGCTGGAAAGCGAAGATAGTTTCGTATCAATGCTTTTAAATTTCAGCCTCTTGACATTCTGAAGGTATGACCGGAAATCCAGAATGTTGGTATGGTAAAGCAGCGTCAGTTCCTCCCCAAACGTGTCCCTGTACCACCGACAGTATTCATCAACGTGCCTGCTATAAGTCTGAATGGTATTTTTCGCTTTCCCCTGTTCCTTCAGATAAATTCTATAATCATCCAGTAATGCCATGCTTCTCATTCCCCTCTGCGATTATGTTGCGTTCACTTTTCAGTGATGTGTACGTAATTATGTTGCGTTCAGATGGGATTACCCCTGCCTCGCTCAGCTCCAACACAACATAATTGCTATTATGTTGCGTTCAGAAAATGGCATGGTTCTGACACGCTTCCTATATATAATCCATACGTTTCACAGCATAAAAACGCAAAAAGGACAGCAGATTTTTTCCGCTGTCCGATCTGGATGATTTCAGGGGGCAGCTTAGGTGCCGCTCACCCTTTTGAAAATCAGCTTCCCGTCCTTTACCTCAACGGTGAAGCGCTGGGCTGGTTTGGACTGTTTCTTCCGTCTCTGACATTCAAGCAGTTCTTCGTTCCTCAAATATTCACACCGGAAGTCATTTAGATGATAATACCCCCAATATATGTGGAATAAATGTATATAATACTCCTTCTTCCGTGTGAAGATGAAATCAGAGTCCCTGTTGATAGAATTTAGAAGACTCCTCAGCTGTCTGGTGATCCGATAAGGATTGCCATGCCGGTTCGTATAAGGTTTTCCATATTTGGCAGAGATCTTTAAAACATTCCTCCCGGAAAGGTCACTTTTCCGCAGCTTTATCGCATCCCCTATCCGAATCGGCATCTGGTACATCAACCCGATTAACGCTGCTTTTTCCAGTTCCCCTTCCGCAATGAATTGTTTCATCAGCTGCTTCCCCATTTTTGCTTTTTCATAGGAAATCATCCACCATCTTCTCCTTTCCTGACAGCTTCCAGGATTTTCTCTCCCTGCTGTACAAACACCTGCTTTTCCGGTTCTTTTTCATATATCTTCCAGAGCCGCTGATGCAGAGCTTCCAGATTCCTGACATCTCCCTGTGTGTTATTTGCCAGCATCCGGAGAAAAGGGAAGATCATCGTATGCCGGATATTCTTCCCAGCCAATACAGACTTCTGTTCCTGTCCATACACTTCATAGAGGCATCCCAGGATAATATCCGGATCCGTGATAAACTTGATCTCAGGTTTCACCCATTCCTTTTTCATGTTCGCCCTCCTGACAAGATTATTCGTACCAATCCGCCCGGACTGTCAGGCCGTCCAGCCGGATCTTCGGAACTCCCACAAGATACCAGTCATCATCCATTTCAATCCGAACCGGCACCCAGTCTCCATCCATCTCCACATCAAAGCAGTCCCCACAATGCAGACCGCCGTAATAGCTTCCGTTTCCAAAGTAGATGTCATACCTCCCAGATTCCCGGTCATAGCATAAAACGCCTTTTTTCTTTACCATAGTAATTTCCTCCTGTATTTTTACTTTTCATAAGAATAATAGGGCTGCATTTTCGCAGAGTGGATGATTTTCTGTTTGTTCTACTAAAACTTCCCTTAACGCTTCATATGGCTCTGTTACTTATTTCATACGTATGGGATGCGTAAATAGCAACTTTTATTGAAAAAATCCGAACAAAACTATATTTTGTTGTATTTTTGTTTGACACATACTATATATGGTAATATACTTACTTTGTAATCATTACTTGTGTTTATCCGGAAAAGGATATGCTGTTTAGGTTTGTAATCAGTCAGGGGGATATTCTGCTATTAGAGCAGTACCTTCTGGCTTTTTTTATTTTGCAGAGATTTCTGTACGAAGTTTGAGAATGAGCCCCCGGCTTCATTCTTTTTTTTATGCCTAAAAGCAGGAAAGGAGGATTGCAGGAATATTCCGGAGGAACACGCCACAAGAAAGGAGAAAAAATGAGATTAGAATTTAGTATTGTATTATTTGAAAATGAAGGTTACGCAACAGCAAGGAGGAATACGGGTATCAATGAAATACTTGCCTCTAAAGCAGGAGATACTGGTTATGTAATGGATGATGACAGCTATCGCATATTTACGCTGGATCCATACGCCTGGAAATGGTGGCTTAATCCCAGATTACATCGTCCAGATTTTTGCTCTTGTTACAGTTCTTCTACTGAATCTGATTGTGACAATCCAGCTATACAGGAAAGAATCATAAAAGCGCTGGAAGATTGGCAGAAGAAATACTTACGGGCAAATGAGACGATTAAGTTGATCAGCAGTGGTAAGCATATCCTGTATCACTGTGACGTGGAAACCGTATGCGGAGATGCAGAAATCTACTGTTTTGATTCTGTCATCGATACTATGGAGGATCATGCTCAGGCAGAGATCATCACAGGGAACTCTTTCATTAAGAATGTTCAGGGAAACGCCCAGATCCAATGCCTGGATGACCATGCTATGATCACTAATTTGTGCGAAAATGCAGTTGTCCATAAAATGAAAGATATTTCACTTATTCATCATGCATATAGGGATAGCCAGATCCATACCATGCAGGACAACTCCCGTATTCTGAGCTTGAATGGAAATGCACGGCTTGGGACAATGAACGGGCATACAATCGTTGACCTGGCATCGGGCCAGTCGGTCATTGAAAAGGTTTCGTGTGGCTGCGCTGTCCTGGGATTATCTCATGACGCGCAGATCAAAAAAGTAGAATCCGGAGCTACAGTCCTCCCGCTTCATGTGGATGGTTACCATGGCTCGACCATGCCGTTCTCGTAATAGAAACTGTAGTAAATATCTTATGAAAGAACTCAAGGGACGCTGTGTAAAAAGCAGCGCCCCTTGATGGTTTTAACGATTATTATTTTATGCAATCTCAAACCGATACCCGACACCATATACGGTATGAAGATACCGAGGGTGCCGTGGATCTTTCTCCAGCTTCTTCCGCAGGCTGCCGATCAAACAGTAAGCACTGCTGTACATTTCTTCCCTTATATCCGTTTCTCCATAGATCATGCGACAGATCTGCGCATAGGTATACACACGCCCTGGATGCCGGGCCATGACTGCGAGGATATCAAATTCCCTAGCAGTCAACAGCACCTCTTTTTCCTCCACCATAACCTTACGCTGGAGCATATCTAGGAAAAATCCCGGATATAGGATCTGTTGCGGCTCCATGTAGATTTTTACCCCCTCCAGAGCCTGGAGCTTTCTTTTGATGCTGCAGATCTCCGGCATCCGCTCCTCTGGAAATTCAATCACCATTTGCTTTCTCAAAGTGTTCTCGCTCCTTCCATCTCCTTATTTTGGGGAAGCTCTGCTCACTGACATCATTTTATCCAGCAGATTTCTTATTCTGCTAGGACTTCCTCATACTGCTTTTTATGCAGCAAAAATCGTACGACATAATATAGTGCATACTCATGGCCGCTTGTCCCCGTAGCCGGGGACGGGCTTTTTTTGACAGTGCATAGCCCGTCTTAATTTGTCGAAACGCTCTTTGCTTCATGGCGGCTCCCTCCGTGGGCCGCCGATCCTGCCAGCGTCAGGGCGTCGTCAGTTTGAGGGGCAAAGAGAACGATGGCCTAGATTTGTTCAAAACCGCCGTCAGGATAAAATTGTGAAATGAGCGCACAAAAGCACCTGCCCTGCAACGTTTTTTTTCTTTCCCCGTTGGGGGCAGGATAGCTTCAATATACTGTTTCAGATTTCTACTTTTGCTTTTGCAACAAGATATTTTTTCTCAATGGTTGTAAGATATTGTTGACGATAAGCCATTACAACCGCTTCATCCGCAGTTACAAAATAACCTCGCCGCATTTTTTCAATCACGCCATAATGTTGTAGTTCTCGAAATGCTTTCCTAACAGTTTCCGGGCTACTTCCAGCTTCTTTTGCCAGCTCGGTGTAAGAAGGCATTTTATCTCCTGTTCTATATTTGCCGTGTAAAATACGAAAGAAAATCTCATTTGCAAGGCGTTGATACAATTTTTCGCTAACATCAATATCCCAGCTCATACAATACCGTTCCTTTCAACAATCTCTATCTTATTTTGGGCCGAAGAATTACCTTTTTGAACAGGAACATTGTTGCTCCAAAATAGGTTAGGTAAATAGCACAGAATAACAGAATTGTCACCATGCCATAGAACAACACAAGTCCTTCCTGCAAAAACGATTTCCCGAAAAGGAGCTGTGTTCCTGCAATCAGGAAAACGGTAAGTATGATGGGGAATAGCAAGGGGATAAAAAACATAGTGGAAAGTTCCTTGCGTATCAAGGCAACCTGTTTCTGCCTTGATACGCCCAGCCGATCAATCACCGCATAATTTTTCCGGTTTTTGTCTATAGAAGAAAGCTGTTCAAAAGCCAGAACCGAGCAGGAAAGAATGATAAAAATAATACTCAAATACAGCCCGCAGAAGGAGAGAGTTGTAAATCCGGTCAGTGAATTGGCAACACCCCACGCTTTTACTGTTATCCCCATTGTCATTTTCTCCGGTAGTTCCTGTCCGGGTTGGATGTCTGGCAACCATTCTCCACTGTTCAAAAACTGTCTTAGTTCGCTTCTAAGTTCCGGGTATCCACCATCCGCCAGTTTCATCACAAGGCGAATTTTCTCCCCGGATAGCTGTGAAGCCACTTTATCCGGCAGGACAAGCACATATCCATTTGTTCCTGCCATTTGATACTGCTCCATTGGCTCAGTCAAGATCGGCGTTTCCGCTGCGGTCAAGGTCTGACCATTCAATGTAATTTCAGACTGCTGTTCCAATCTCTGCTGGATGTCATCCACATAATTCCATGTATCACAGTGAACTAAAAATTCGTTATTACTTATGGAAACAGACGAAAGCCCTAAAATCTCTCGCAAGCGATTATAGTCAGACAAAGACAAGGCTTCGATGGCTTTACCGGGAACTGTATATAAGTAATAGGTTGCACTGTCCTCCACCTTGCAGCGTTCCTCCACAAAGGAGAGGACAGAATTCATGCTATCCTTGGTCAAGGGTGCGTCAATGGCTACACCGGCGTCATAGGGATAATACGCCTCCATATTGGCCTTATAGCCTGCGCCCATTGTCAGTCCTATAAACATCGTTGTAAGAGAAATCGTCAACAAGATTGCCACAACAGCCATTGTACGCCCGGAAGATTGAATACGCCTGCCAATCTGCCCCAAGAAAAACAGATTTTCCTCTCGATATTTTCGCTGGGGGGTTCGTTTGGCAAGCAGGTACAGCAAAACCGGGATCTTTCGGTGTAGCTCATAAACAGCCACAAGAATTAGCAGACAGGCTCCGCCACAATACAACAATGCTTCATTAGTCTGGATGTGAAGTCCTTTTTCCAGCAGAATTACACCTGCAACCATAACAGCAATCGAGAGTAAGCCAGTTAGAACACTCCGAAGCAAAGAATGAAAACCGATTTCCTCGTTTTTTTGGTTATCGTAAAGCAGATCAATCACTTTTTGCCGCCGGATAACCTTTGCTGCGCGAAACATTCCAAATCCATACATCAGAATGAAGAAGAAAAGTGTCATTCCCCATGCGCGGAAAGAAAACAAAACCCGATAAGTGTGCGGAACCTCGAAAATATTCTGGATAACCTGATTTAGCAATCCGGATAAGCCGGTTCCGATCAAAGCTCCCAGCAAAAAAGCTACCCCGCCAATTATGCCATTTTCCACCAAAAATAGATTTCGGACGGTTTTCACTTCCATGCCCATCAGCTCATAGGCAGCAAATTCCTTTTTGCGTTGGCCCAACATGAAGTGAACAGCATATCCAATGACAAACGAGGACATAAAGGCAATTAGTGCCGACAGTATCAAAATGCCAGTGGTAAGCATTGACATATTTTCTGTCATGGCAAGAATGTCCGGGGAAAGTCCCAGCGCCAAGAAAGAATACATCAATGCCGCAGTCAGCGTAAGCGTCACAAAGTAGATGATATAATCCCGAAGGCTCCTGCGAATATTCCGAAATGCAAGTTTAGCATACATCACTCACGCCCCCTCCCGTCATGGTGAGGACATCCAGAATTTTTTCAAAGAAAGTCCTGCGGGAATTGCTGCCTTTGAAAATCTCCGTAAAAATAGTACCGTCACGCAAAAAAAGAATACGGTTTGCGTAACTTGCGGAAAAAGCATCGTGTGTTACCATTAAAATTGTCGCTCCAAGCGTTTCATTGATACTCTGGATAGCGGAAAGTAGCATTTGGGATGAATGGCTGTCCAGAGCGCCCGTAGGTTCATCTGCCAAAATCAGTTTGGGTTGATTGATGATTGCCCTGGCGCAAGCACATCGTTGCTTCTGACCGCCAGACACCTGATAGGGATATTTGTCAAGAATATCCGTGATGTTCAGCTTTCCGGCTATTTCTCGTACCCTACCATCAATCTCACCTGCGGGAACTCTATTGATTGTCAATGCCAAAGCAATATTCTCGCTAATGGTCAGAGTGTCCAGCAGGTTAAAGTCCTGAAACACAAATCCAAGGTTCTCCCGGCGAAACCGGGCAATCTGCTTTTCAGTGATTTCCGTCACATCGGTTCCATTCAGATAGATATGCCCTGCGCTGACCGTATCAATAGTGGAAATGCAGTTGAGCAGAGTGGTCTTGCCGGAACCGGATGCCCCCATAATCCCCACAAATTCCCCTTCCTGAACAGAAAAGCTAATATCCTGAATTGCTTTTGTGACATTACCTTTACTGCCGTAATATTTTTGGATATGTTCCAGTTTCAAAACTTCATTCATATAGGCAGACCTCCTTCATCGTTTTTAATAGCTTGATAGCGGCACCCCCATTCAAAAGAGCCGATAACCACAAGAAATTGACCTTGTGTGTTATCGGCTCTGCGGCTGTGCGTCTGGCGCTTTGATAACTGTTATATGGAATTGCTCAACATCAATCAAACACTCTCTTTTACACTTAGGGCAAAAGAGTGGAAAATTTTTGAGAACGGTATCCTCTCTAATTTTATCACGGGTTTTATTCCCACAAACGGGGCAACGGATAAAGTCTGTTTTCTCCATATATTCACCTTGTATCCTATCTGCTTTTTTATATCTCATATATTTTTCATTACTCACATTTCCAAAACAATTACTGAGACACTGTATATAAAGAATAAAAATATCCTGTTTTTTCCATCAATTCATCAAAGTTTCCGCTTTCGACAATACTTCCATTTTTCAACACTAAAATGCTGTCGTAACGTCGCAATAAGGCTTCGTCTAACGTATGCGTCACAACAATGCGTGTCAATCCTTCTAAGTCTATAATTGCACTGGATACCTGAAATGCTGTCTCTTTATCCAACATTGCGGTAGCTTCGTCTACCAAGAGTACCGGTGTCTGGCGCATAAGACACCGAGCAATAGAAATGCGTTGCCGTTCACCCCCAGACAAATTGCATCCGTTTTCTCCGCATAAGAAACCATCTCCTTTGGCTTTAAACAACTGTTCAAGACCAGCGAGTCTTACGGCACACTCTACTTGCTCCTGCGGGAAATTCCTGAACATTGTAATATTATTGCGTATAGAACTGTCGAACACAAAAACATTCTGCTCTACCAAAGAAACCAGTTCATAAACCAAGTTAGGGTTAACTGTACGTAATTCAATGTTGTCGTAATAAATACTGCCGGTGTAACTATCATCGGCTGCCATCAGTAAACGCAGTAATGTCGATTTACCACTGCCAGAAGAACCAACCACTGCGTAACTTTTTCCCACCGTAAAATGAGTAGAAATATTATGTAGAACTGGATGGCTTTTATTATAGCCAAATGTAAGATTTTTTATTGTAATCTTATGTTCTAATCTTTTTGGAATAGCAATACCTTCTTTTTTAACATTTACTGACAACACAGCAGCCAATTTGTCGATTAAAGCATTACAAGCTGATCTATTAGAAATAAAATCCGGAAGGGCGGAAATAAACATATTAAAGTAGTTCATTAGGTTGACAAACACTACCATCATACCCGGAGTAACACCCCAGCCAGAAAGAGCCATCCAACAGCCGATCAGAAAAACACATAACTGTACGGCGGTCGCTATTGTAGAACCAACAGATGTCAGGATTGCTGCATATCGCAAACGACGACATTTAGCTTCCTGTATCTGTTGATTACTTTTCGTAAACAGCCTATAAATTTCCCTTTCAGCTTGAAAACTTTTTATAACCGAAAAACCACTCAATCCTTCCTTTAGGGTTGATACAAAGCTTGCATTTTCCTGTGAAACTTGAGTCTCCGCTTTGGATAAACTCGGGCTAATTTTTACGGATACTACCAGTGGCAAGACTGAGAGTGTCAGTGCAATTATGGTTAGTGACGGGCTATACCAAAGCATCAGTGCTAATGATCCAAGAAAAAGAAATGTATTACCTACAAAATCAAGCAGTTTTTGTAAATAGTTGATTTCGATACTGTTCACATCGTTGGATAATGCTGATAAGTAAGTTGCCGTATTTTCTCGGATAAAGGTCACTAAATTTTTTTTCAAAAGCTCAGCATAAGCAAACTCTCTATATTGTCCAATAGCACGTGAAAGGAATTTTGGTTTAGCAAATGCTCCTATTAAGTCATCTACGGCACAAAATAGCAGCGTTGTTACAGCCAACAGCGCTAGTTGGATCAAAGTTAATGTCTTGCCACTACCAGTAGCTAAGTCTATAGTCTGCTGGAGAAGCCATGAAATAACCAAGCTAAGTCCTGCCCCTAGCACTGTTGATAAGATTGAAAGCGCAAGATTCAAATGATTATTTTTGTAAAATAATCGTGTGAACTGTCGTCGGCGTACAAGTATTTCAGGTTTTGTTTTCTTCATGGTCATTTTCCTTATTCTTCCCGATACTTTAGTTGCATGAAAGAACTACTGCCACAACAACGGTTTTTTTATTCCGTTTGGCAGTTACAAATTTTGCAAAAATTATCTAAAAAATAGAGCGTATATAATTACAATATCAACCTCGAATATACGCAACTTTGGGTTGCGTAGCTTAATAAACTGTTCATTTCGGAGATTTGACGTTTATCAATAACCTTTTTTGTATGCTTAAATATTAGTCATGGGGCAATGGATAAAATCGGTTTTTCCTATATCTATCACTTTGTATCCCGCTCCTTATCCTGCTTCTTTTTTTCCTCCCGATATTTGCGGATGAGTTTATTCCGAACAGGAACGCCGACACCAATCAGAAGCACTACTGCCAAAATCGTGAAATCCATACTATCCACCTCACATTTCTTTATTTTTCATAATCTGGACAGAGAACCAGATCGACACAGCATACATAATAACCACCAGCGCAATCGCAAGAGTGAGAAGCAGCACAGGTGAACTGGCAATCGAGTTGACAATGGGGTTGTCAGCAGGCAGTTTAGGAAGAAGAAACAAAGTCACTAAAAATCCTGCAACCGGAATATACATAAACACCCGACCCTTGATAGAGCCAAATTTATAATATCCGGGAATTTGAAATACCGTGTAAAGCGCAAACAAGAACAGACCGCCAATGGCCGCGCTGATAATGTCAAACGGTTCGACGGTTTCTCCCAATGCCCGTAATACAATCGGCTGTGTGATAAGGGACACCACCAAAGCGATAGCTCCAAGCACAACAACAAAAAGATACCGTCCCATCACCATTTCACTTTTCTTTACAGGCAAAATACCATATAGGCGTTCCATGCTATTTTTTTCTGTAACGGAGAAAGTATAGCCGGTTGTCATGGCGATAAAGCACATGGCGAAAGAAACTCCTGTCAATATAGAGCGGTTGATTGCTGCAAAAGCGATGGGGAGAAGCATAGTAAACCCAATCACTTTGACATACGGTTTTACAAGGGAAAAATCCAGTCTTGTAGCTTTCAATATATTACTCATAATCCTCACCTTTCTTGCTTGTAAACACAACGATTTCGTCAATGGTAGCCGGTTCAATGTCCAATGCAGTAAATGAGCCAATATCCTCGGTTTTTACCAGAGCTTCAAAACCAGTCGGGAAAGTACGAACACCAACCGCCTTCGCTTGTAGATCAGCGGAAAGTTCATCCATACCACCCTTAACGATGCGGAACATATCAACAAATTCATCCTTGCTGCCGGTGAAAAAAAGTTCCCCATAACTGATGTATGTGATATAATCAGCGGCTCGTTCCAAATCGCCAGTAATATGGGTGGAAAACAAAACGCTGTGTTCTCCGTCCTCAATGTATTCCGAAAGGATCTGAAGCAATTCATCTCTGGAAACTGGATCAAGGCCGCTGGTAGGTTCATCCAAAATCAGCAGCTTTGCGTCATAGGAGAACGCACAAGCCAGCATCAACTTCATCTGCATACCTTTTGAAAGTTCTTTGACCTTTTTGGTCGGAGCGATATGAAATTTCCGTAGCATTTCACTAAAACGCTCCGTGTTCCAGTTGGGATAGAAAACAGAGATGGATTTTTCTACCTCAGAAACTTTCCAATCATCACTGAAATAGTTTGTATCAAACACCACGCCAAGCTCTGCCTTTGCCCTCTGTTCATCGGCGATATTGTCCAAGCCCATGATTTTGATTTCTCCGCCGTTGCGTTTGAGCATATTCAGAATGAGCTTAATTGTAGTTGTTTTGCCGGAACCGTTCGGCCCGATCAGCCCCATGATATAGCCTTTGGGGAGTGTAAAAGTAATGTTGTGAAGCTGAAAACTGTCGAAAGATTTTGACAGATTTTTTACTTCCAAATAATTAGTCATCTGTATTCGCCTCCAATAAAATATCTAAAAGATGATGTAGTTCCTCATTAGATAGGTTAGCAATTTTTGCTGCTTTTATAGCTTCTGTTAAGCCATTTTCCACTTTGCAAATTAACTGCTCCTTCATAAGTTCGGAGCCGCTGCCAAGTACAAAACAACCGCGGCCCTGAACATTTTTGACAAACCCTTCCTGTTCCAGTTCTGTATAGGCCCTTGTAACTGTCAAAACACTGATCTTTAAGTCCTTTGCCAGAGTGCGGAGAGAAGGCAAGGCTTCTTCCTCTTTTAGTTCTCCTGACAGGATAGCGGCTTTGACCTGCTGTTTAATTTGCTCGTAAATAGGTACGCCTGATACATTTGAAATAATTAGCTTCAATCCATCCTCACCCCTCCTGTTTTAACTGTTATGGTTTTATGCATAACAGTATAACACACAAAACAGAAGAAGGCAATACATATCAAAAAGTTTACAATTACAAAATTATCCGTCATCACGGCAAGATTTTCTTCCCACTTCTAATTTCTCTAGGGCGGGCAATATACAAATTATATAAACCTAAAGCGCGTATTACATCATTCCATTGGAATATATGAACTATACAATGTGAGTGCTGATGTTATATGGAGAAAGCAGAAATTTGCCCCGGCTTTGAAACCTTCGATGCGGATATAAAAGCTGCGCGGAAAGCCCGGCGTCTGGCGAGTAAGGCGCTGGCGAAAATGGTAGGTATTAAGTGACAGTATCTCACCAACATTAACATAAAGGACAATTCTCAGTCTCCCGGTCGTAATTCAGCTTATCAAGACCTGCGAGCTTCTTGTGTGGCGATACAAAGTATTACCTTATTATCATATCTCTACCACATAATCCGTAATAGTATCCTTATCGAAGACCGGGCTCCTTACGCTGCTCGATACCTTCCCAATTACTCCACATCCCGTAAATACCGGATACACCTTATCAGTTCCGCTTCCAGTTCCTGGTACTAAAACTATGTCGTATATAAAATAAAGGATGCTGCTTCTACGCAACACCCTCTTGCTAATCTCATTATGATTTACTTTTCTAATACGTCCTCAAACCGATACCCGACACCATATACGGTATCAAGATACCGAGGGTGCCGTGGATCCTTCTCCAGCTTCTTACGCAGGCTGCTGATCAGACAGTAGGCGCTGCTGTACATTTCTTCCCCTACATCCGTTTCTCCATAGATCATACGACAGATCTGAGCATAGGTATACACACGTCCCGGATGTCTGGCCATGACTGCGAGGACATCAAATTCCCTGGCAGTCAGCAATACCTCCTTTTCCTCCACCATGACCTTACGCTGGAGCGTATCCAGGAAAAATCCCGGATATCGGATCTGCTGCGGTTCCATGTAGATCTTCACACCCTCCAGAGTCTGAAGCTTTCTCTTGATACAGCTGATCTCCGGCAGCCGTTCCTCTGGAAATTCAATTACCATTTGTCTCTTCAGAGTGTCCCAGCTCCTTCCATCTCTTCAGTTTCTGGAAGCTCTGCTCACTGATGTCATGCTCGATCCTGCAGGCTTCCCTTGAAGCAGTAGTATTTTTCTTATTGTTCTCCCGTGCCAAACGTATAAGTAAAGAAAATATGCCATTTACCTTATGTTAAAAATTAAGATTGTAACTTGTGCGCCGCCGGTTTTTTCGGAATTGCTCAAAATCAGTTGTCCACCATGCTGTCGAACAATAGACTTTGTGATAAACAGGCCCATTCCAAAATGCAGGTTAGAACTACGGCTGCGGTCCGCCATGTAAAACTGTTCTTCGGCGTGCAGCAAATCTTCCTGCGAAAAACCGGGTCCTGCATCTGTTACCGAAATTTTCAGACTTCTTTTATCACCCGCTATTAAGATTGAAATATGGCTACCCTGCGGGGAATAATCCAGCGCATTATTTACCACATTCATAATCGCCCGTTCCATCAGTAGCTTATCCGCAGACAGAACAGCAGGCAAGCTTTCAATTTCTATCTGCAATCCAATTTTTTTCGTCTGGCACAGAGCGGCAACCTGCCCCCGTAATTGTTCCACATAGGCAGGCAGGTCAATATCCTCCATGTGGAGCTGATAGCCGGTAGTTGCCCGTGAAATATCAATCAACGTCCGAATATATAACTGCATCTGTTCGGAACTACTGCTGATATATTCTGTATATAAACGCTGTTCCTCATCCAACTCTGTTTCGCTGATAAGGTCGGCATTTCCCTGAATAACTGTCAGGGGTGTTTTCAAATCGTGGGCAAGTGCGGCAATCTGTTCTTTCTGCATCTGTTCGGCTTTCCACTGTTGTTCTAAAGAGGCTTTCAGACTTTCTTTCATGTGAGAAAAAGAAATCAGCACATCTTCAAATTCTTTGATATTTGAATGCCCCACCTCGAAATCAAGGTTCTGCTTTGCCACCTCCGAAGTGGCTTCAAACAGCGGGACAAGCTGCAATCGTAGCTTTTTGGCAAATCTGGTTGTCAGGAGCAGACAGACAAAAATTCCACCCGCTGCGATCAATACAATCAGTAGTATATCCGGGGACGGCAGATGCTCATTCATCCACTCATTAGTATATTGAGCGCCAATATAATATTGCAGGACAACATACTCATTTTCTCGGGTGATAAGCAGGTATCTTTTCTGTAGGTTTTGGTCGCTGGCACCTGTGGTTGCATACCGCATGGCCTGTTCCAACTCGGTTTCATCTAAGGTGGTTTCAATAAGCTGATAGTTTTTATCCAGCAGCGCATATTCAATCCCCATCGGTATCTGCACATCGGATAAATCTGGCGTAGCCGCAAGGATTGGCGCAAGTTCGTTTGCACGGATTTCTGAATAGTCCCCATAAGTAGTAAGCCCTAACGTTGTGCTGACAGTCACAAGTAGAAAAGGAACAGCAACCGCACCAAACAATCCACCAAGCAGCATAAATAAGAAACGCCAAAAAGCTGTTTTAAGTGATGACGGTTTCTTCATTCCCATTTGTACCCAATCCCCCATGCTGTTGTGATTGGCTGAATATCGTAATGGTTCAGTTTCGCCCGGATGTTCTTAATATGGGTGGCAATCGTGGAATTATCACTTTCTCCGTCCAAACTGAAAACAGCCTCATAAATCTGTTCCCGTGTAAACACTTGCCCTTTATTGCGGGCAAGAAATTCACAGATCATATACTCGCTTTTAGTAAGGGGCACAGTTTCTCCGTCTACCTGTACCGTTTTAGCCGACAGGTCTATTTTGATGCGGTCGAAGTTCAGGCTGCTATGGCGTTCCCTTTGTTCCCGGCGTATATGGGCATTTACTCTGGCCCGCAGCTCCGGGATGCGGAAAGGCTTCGTCAGATAGTCGTCAGCGCCAAGCCCCAGACCAAAGGTAATGTCATTTTCCATCGTTTTAGCTGTAAGAAACAAGATCGGACAGTCAACCATATCCCGGATTTTTTCGCAGAACGAAAAGCCATCGGTTCCAGGCATCATAATATCCAGTATAATTAAATCATAGCGGTTCAGCTTATCCAGCGGCACCAACTCCGCAGATGTATAACCCGTAACCAAGTGTCCGTCCTTTTGCAGTCCGTTTTTTATCAGGTCCAAAATGGACTGTTCATCATCTACCGCAAGAATAGTAGCCATTCCCTCTCTTCCTTTCGTTGAAATCTGTATTTACCATTATATCACAAGCAAAGGGAATTTACTGTACCCTTGCAATATGGTACTGATTATTTACTTTTACGGCAACAGCGTCCGCCGGATTGGTGTCGGAGATCTCATACACATCCATATAGAACCAGCGTTCCCGTTGCTGCCCG
The DNA here is from genome assembly GCF_900604355.1 of Luxibacter massiliensis. Classification (NCBI taxonomy): domain Bacteria; kingdom Bacillati; phylum Bacillota; class Clostridia; order Lachnospirales; family Lachnospiraceae; genus Luxibacter; species Luxibacter massiliensis. The sequence continues at coordinate 3,729,207 of NZ_UWOE01000001.1, forward strand.
GCAGAAGTACCGGCCCAATCAATTCTGTTCAGTTCTTCCTTTGATAGAGGGCGCTTGCTGTCCATGTCAAAAGTTACGGTTTTGTTCAAAATATCCAGATACGCCCCAAGCTGTTCTGTCGGCACGGTTTCCTCTGTTACCTGATAAATACGATCTCCATAAGTCAGTTGTGTTGCGTTTTGTGGATTAACTTCATAACTGCTGCTTGTATTTTCAGCGGCAACTTTGAAATCAAAAATTACATCCTCTGCTGTAAGCTGGTCGCTCGGCACCGCTTCATGGTAGCCGCCATTGACATCCACAATCAGGTGAGAGGCATTATTGGGGGCTGCATACACATTTAAAAACGGGATGATGTATTTGGCGTCCGGGGCTTTATCTGCCAGATCGGACAAGGTTTCAAAAGAGGCGGTTTCAATCGTTTCCTGAAGCAAAACAGTTCCGTCCTCGTCCACCGCTGCAAGCTGTCGGATGTACCCAAGCCATTCTCCAAGTCCATCATTGGAAACGGTGTTATCCAAAATAGTGTATGCCTCTCCTTTATAGGTAAACTGCGTCACATCTTCACTGACTAAGTGGCATTGCTCCTTGTCGCTAGAATATTCTCTGATCCCGTTTTGCAGGACAGAGCAGCCAGGCAGGACACAGCAGAGGCATACCATGAGAAACATCACCCGGAATAATTTCATTGTTTTATTCATTATTCTTTCGTCCCTCCCAACGAGAAAACCAATAGAGAATTGCAAGCAAAATGCCAACAGATAATATGGCAATCAAAAGCCACTGTGCAGCATTGGCAATCAGCCTGTCGTTCAAAACGTCATGCACCCAATTTACAGACCACGAAAAAGGAATGTACCGCCACAGGCCATGCAATTCAATGTTGCTGTATAAGATACATTGCAGACATTCAAACACGCCCCAAAACAGGGAAATGCCCAATCCAAATTTCAGACTAAGGAGCAGGTGTAGCGCATATATTACGAAGCTGCCCATTGCCAGCCCCAGCACGGATTGTATCAACATCCCCCACGGGATAGTCCCTGTTCGGTTCATTCCTGCCCCAATCGCAAATAGTACAAAAAGCAGCGCCAAGGAAAAGATGCCTGACAGATACAGGGCAGCAAACTTTGCCAGCAGTATTTTCCGGCGATCTGGCACCGCCAGCAGACTTTGAAAATGCGAGGTCCTTTCTTCCTGCGTGATATTCAGACCGACAATAACGCTTATCAAAAGTGGAAATACCATTGCCGTCAGTTCCAGAAGCAAACGTAATTTTTTCAATTCATCGACATTCTGATAAAGCAGGAAGTAAAATACAAACAGGATGGCCCCAGCTATAGGGATCACTGTATGAATACCCCAATAGGATGTGTGCCTCTGTTTCAGAAAATCGGCACGAACCAGAGCAATCATTCCCATTTACATCCCTTCTTTCTTTGAAAAATTGGCCGCATCCCAAAGAGTGAGCAGGACATACAGTATCACGGAGAATACCAGCGGCAGCAAAACGCTCCATGAAAAAGGATCGACACCTGCAAAGGTTCCGTTGCTTTCTATTCCCATAAGCAACTCCGCTGTTTTCGCAGCCCAGCAATAGGGACATACCCATGCAAGAGCTGTATTTCCAAGCAGGATAGGCATGAGAATACCCAGCAGAGAGTTGGCTGCAATCGGGAGAAACAAGCCAGTTTTCCGGGCCAAAAGCAGGCAAAGAGGGATTTGCCAGATTGAGGCAATTATCAAGGCAATACTTCCGGCAAAGTTTCGTCCCGCAGAATACACAGCCAGAGCCGGGGAGATCAAATTGCTTACTGCGACAAAAACGGCCAAGAATACCGCAGCCACAAGTAGTTTCTCGATCATGAGCAATGCTTTTGCATATTCAAACCGTTTCAGGTTGATAGGCGCAGATAATACAGAATAATACTTTCCGGCCCGTTCTTCTTTCTGATGGGCAAGTGAACACAGGATAGCAATAGTTCCGGGAAGAAGAAACGCATACCACCAGTAAAAGGTCATATACTGGAAGCCATAAAAACCGCCGATGATCCATGCAAAGAGGGCCGTCAAAAATGGTGCAATAAACAGTAGCTTATTTGAAATTGTCCGTTTGAATTTCAGGTGTTCTGCTTTCAAGTAATTCATTCCTTACACCTCCATTCGGTGGCGTTTTACCACATCCATAAATAGCTGTTCCAGATTTTCGCCGTTGCGAAGCTCATTCTCATATCCCAACACACCACCGGCAATAATACCCACATGGTCGGCAATCTGCTGGACTTCCGATAAAATGTGGCTGGACAAAATCACTGTAATCCCTTTTTCCGGGAAAGAACGGATCAACTCCCGTAATTCTTCGATACCTACCGGGTCAAGACCATTGGTCGGCTCGTCAAGAATTAAAAGTTGCGGGTTATTCAGCAAGGCGATGGCAATGCCAAGCCGCTGCTTCATACCGAGGGAAAATTGTCCGGCCCGCTTCTTCCCTGTATCGGTCAGACGGACAATGTGCAGGACTTCATCAATCCGATTATCCGGCAGCCCCAGCATCGTTGTCCGCACTTTCAGATTTTCGTATGCGGTCAGGTTTTCATATAAGGGCGGCGTTTCAATCAATGCACCGATCTGTGTCAAATCGCCACGCTGCCACGGATGACCGTCAAACTCGATACTGCCGGAAGTGGGCCGCAAAATACCTGTAATCATTTTTAGCGTGGTAGACTTGCCCGCCCCATTTGGCCCCAGAAGGCCATACACGGAATTTCTCTGAATGTTCAGCGATACATTATTTACAGCCATCTGCCCTTTGAAGTTTTTGCAGAGGTCAGTTGTTTTCAAGATCAAATCCATATCCTTTTATCCTTTCTCTCGATTTCAAAGATAGGATACAGGATAATTTTGAAGATTTCATAAAGATTTCAAAAGTGAATATCTTACGCCACACAGTTCCTTCTTAATCACTCCATATCCAGGAAATACCGGATATACCTCATCAGTTCCACTTCCAGTTCCTGGTACTAAAACTATGTCGCATATAAAATAAAGGATGCTGCTTTTACGCAACACCCTCTTGTTAATCTCATCATAAATTTACTTTTCTAATACGTCCTCAAACCGATACCCGACACCATATACGGTATGGAGATACCGGGGATGCCGTGTATCTTTCTCCAGCTTCTTCCGCAGGCTACTAATCAGACAGTAGGCACTGCTGTACATTTCTTCCCCTATATCCGTTTCTCCATAGATCATACGACAGATCTGCGCATAGGTATACACACGTCCCGGATGCCGGGCCATGACTGCGAGGACATCAAATTCTCTGGCAGTCAACAGCACCTCTTTTTCCTCCACCATAACCTTACGCTGGAGCATATCCAGGAAAAATCCCGGATATCGGATCTGTTGCGGCTCCATGTAGATTTTCACACCTTCCAGAGCCTGGAGCTTTCTCTTGAAGCTGCAGATCTCCGGCAGCCGTTCCTCTGGAAATTCAATCACCATTTGTTTCTTCAGAATGTTCCAGCTCCTTCCATCTCTTCAGTTTCTGGAAGCTCTGCTCACTGATGTCATGCTCGATCCTGCAGGCTTCCTGTTCCGCTGTGTCATCCTCCACACCTGCCTCAATCAGCCAGCTTTTAAAATAGCAGTGCCGTTCATAGATTGTCTCAGCCGTCTTACGGCCTTTTTCAGTTAAGTGAAGAAAATGGTCTTTATCTTTAACTAGGAAGCCGCCTTGCTCCAAAATTGACACAGCATTACACACACTGGGCTTTTTCACACCCAGATGCTGAGACACATCAACAGATCGAACCATTCCTTTTTTCTGCTGTAGAACAAAGATCGCTTCCAGATAATCTTCTCCGGATTCATGAAGTTTCATCTTTCATCTCCTTTTCCTTTGTGGCCCGAAGAATAATTCTAACTGCTGTTTATTTTGCAAATTCCAGCCGCCATGCCAACTCACTTCTCCATTTTCAATGAAAATGAAGTAATCACAGCATCTTTCTATCAATTCCGGGTCATGCGTAATAATGAACAATGTTTTTCCCGCTTTTTGCAATTTTCCAAGCACCTTTGCGACTTCCTCCATGTGGCGAAAGTCTAATCCGCTGGTCGGTTCATCAAAAATCATGATTTCCCGGCCAGATGCCACAGCGCTGGCTACTGCCACTCGTTGTTGCTGACCACCAGACAAAGACATAGGATGCCGTTCAGTAAATGGCGTCAAATTTAGATCAGATAAAATTTTCTCTGCTATTGGCCGATTTTCTTCTTCGTCTCCATCCATACTCAAAAGAACTTCATCCAACACATCTTCTGTAAAAAGTTGATGGCTTGGATTTTGCATCACCATATAACATTGATTGAGACGTTTTTTTCGTAAGTAAGTTTTCCCCTTTATCGTAATTGCCCCGGATGCCTTTTTTTCCAAACCACATAAGCAACGGGCGAAAGTTGTTTTTCCTGCGCCATTATTGCCTATAACCCCCACAATGCTGCCTTGTGGAATTACAAGATGTTCAACTTTTAACACTAAGCTCTCAGCATACGCAAATCGGAAATCGGATAAAATGATTTCGTCTTTGTTCTTTGCTGTAAAAGTGTGATGATTGTGGAATGTCACCGGGTAAAGAGAACGAAGTCCCATACGCGATATTTCATCCGGGGGGATTTTTCGGAAATCGGCCATTGAGAAGTCATTCTCAATCTGTCCGTCTTTCATGTAAAGAACGCGGTCTGCCAAATCCATTAAATAACTTAGTCTGTGTTCAGCAATTAAAATAGTTTTGCCTTGATTTTTCCAAAGTGTAATAACTTCTGCAAGTTCACGAATAGATTTTATATCCAGATTGGAAGATGGTTCATCTAATACAAAAATCTCCGGCTCCATCATGGCTGCCGACGCACAAGCTATTTTTTGCTTTTCTCCTCCTGAAAGCGCAAAGATACTTCTGTCCATCAACGTTTCAATATGCAGCTCCGCCACTGTTCTTTTCATCCGGGCGATAATCTCATTTTCCGCTATCCCCAAGTTTTCACATCCGAAAGCCAATTCAGAATTTGTATAAACGGCAAAAAACTGACTCCGTGGATTTTGAAATACCGAGCCTGTCAGAGAAGCAATTTCGTACAACGGTTTTTCTACAATACTTTTCCCATCAATAAAAACACGCCCTTCAAGCCGTCCCTCATAATAGTTTGGTATAAGTCCGTTTAACAGCCTGGTCAATGTGGTTTTCCCACAACCTGACTCACCGCAGAGCAGGACAACCTGTCCGTCCGGAATCGTAAAATTGATGTTATGAAGCTGTCCGGCATGATCGCCGTTTTCATAGGCAAAAGAAACATTTTGAAATTCAATCATGCCAACACCCCCAGCAGTCCAAATTTCCGTAAGATGGTCAGAATGAAAAGCACAGCACAAAATGCAACGAGAACTATGTCTAATGCCTTAAACCCAATCTTGCAGATATTAGTACGGCGTACTGGCGCTCCAAGTCCGCGGGTTAAAGCCGCCGCAGACAATTCCTCACCAATTTTAATAGAACAAATCATCATCGGAACAAACCGATATTCCAGCATTTTTACAGTTTTCTTCCCGCCAAAACGAATCCCCCGCATCCGCATAGCGTCACCAATCGCATGGTATTCCTCGCCTACCGTGGGGAAAAAGCGGAACATAACAGACAAAGGAATAATCAGCTTTTCTGTCAAATGAATACGTTGCATGGCAGCTACAAGCTCACTGACTGTTGTTGTACGAACGGTGTAATATCCCATTGCCAGTCCAGGCAAGACACGGGAAATAAAGCCACACAAAAAGAGCAAAATGAAATTTACAGCCCCGGTAGTCACAGGCACAACAAACTGTTCCCCAAAATAGCAGATCGTATAAATGATTACGCAAACGAGAGCCGCTTTCTTTTTTCCAAAACAGAAAAGCAGCAGAATGGGGATGGCGGTCAGCATTGGCTTTGTAACCAACGCAAGACCGCCGCCCTCGCCGCCGAGAACCAGAAAGCAAATAGTAATCAACACAATTAGTTTTGTGCGTGGATCGAGAGTAACTCCCTTTGTTTTTTTTGAGGCACTCAGCAATTCCCAGGACATTATGCTATTCCTGCTTTCTTGAAATGCTTTTTCAACAGGCTCTTTCCAATCAAACCACCCACAAGTCCGCTGATAAAGCAAACGATTAACAGCACAACCGCCATCCAATTTGGCAGGTAAGTTTGAATCGTATCGGCCCATGCCTGACCATAGCTTTCAACTGCGTGCTGAAAGTAAGCTTCTCTGGTTACAAATACCGCCATATAGTTGCCAATATACCAAAGGCTGAATACTCCATTTGTTACGATACTCATTTTTGCGCTGGAATATTTTCCAGCTTTCCATACAAGGTCAGCCAAAAGTCCAGCAATTACTCCTGTAATAAGGCTCCAATATCCCATACCAGTCAAAAGCATGACAAGGCCCATCAAAATGCCCATAATGGTAATCATGCCAAATTTTTTTGTTTTCGTCAGAAAGAGCATAAAGGGGATGCCTCCGACAATCGGGCAGATAATCGTCATTAGCGGATACATAATTGGAATCAGGCTTAAAAAAGCCAGCGCACAGGTAATGACAAGATAAATGGCTGAATAAATGCCAACTGTAACAAGGTCTTTTGCTCCAATCCGAGCCGTTTTCGTATTCATAGTAATCAATCCTCCTGATTTTTTGTGTTTATTGTCCATGTTTGACTATGCTGCTGTAATTCTACAAGATGGCGATATAATCCATCTTCCTCTATGAGTTTGGAAGGCGCACCTTGCTGAACAACTTTTCCCTGTTCCAGAACAACAACTTTATCTGCACCAGCAACAGTACGCATACGATGTGCAATAACAAGAACCGTCTTTCCTTTCGTTAGCCGGGTGATTGCGTTTTGCACAGAGGTTTCATTCTCCACATCAAGGGATGCTGTGGCCTCGTCGAGCAGAATAACAGGAGCATCCTTTAACAACGCCCTTGCAATGGAAATACGCTGACGCTCACCGCCGGACAGGGTAGAACCGTTTTCTCCAATCATCGTCTGATACCCTTGTGGGAAACGAGATATAAACTCGTCACAGCAGGCAGCCTTTGCAACCGCAATGACTTCTTCATCCGTGGCGTTTATTCGGCCAATACGGATATTCTCCATGATTGTATCGCTGAACAAAACTACATCCTGAAAAACAATCGAGTAATTGGAAAGCAGCGTTTCCGGTTCAACTGTCCTGATATTGATGCCGCCAAGTCGGATTTCTCCACCCGTTGCATCCCAAAAGCGGGCTGCCAGCTTTACGGCGGTACTTTTACCACTTCCAGATGGGCCGACTAAGGCTGTTACTTCTCCCTGCTTTGCTGTAAAGCTCACGTTTTTCAGAACAGTTTCTCCGTCCTGATAGGAAAAGGAAACATGGTCAAAGGTAATGTCATATCCTTTATTCGCACAGCTATCTGTTCCAGACAGCTCCGGCTGACTTTCCATTTCTTTCATACGCTTGATCTGCAGATTGGCGTTGAAGATTTCAGACAACTGCATCATAACGCCGCTTAGTGGTTCATATACCCTTGATGCTGCCAGCAAAAATAGTAAATAGGTAAAAAAATCTATACCGCCACCGATTAGCAAAGTAGTTCCCACTAAAATAACCAAAGGAAGGCCGAGTCTCAAAAGCATTTGAGCAGAGGTCAGCAACGTGCCGGAAGTAAGCTCTACTTTGACCGATGCATTGACCACATCCTGTAATTTTGTTTCAAGATCTGTCAAATACTTTTCTGTTTGATTACAGGTTTTAAGGTCAGCAATGTTGTCCAAAAACTCCTGAATACCATCGGCAGCAGCAAGCCTCGCCTCCATCCTTCTGGTTCCCATTTTATCTTGTATCTTTTTGCTGCCGACAATCAGCAGTAAGGCCACGGGCGCAACACAGAACAACGCCAGCGCCATGCGCCAGTCCATAGCAAACAAACCAATCATAATGAGAATAATACTGATAACAGAACCAATCATCTTTGGTATGGCACCAGAAAAAGTCCGTTCCAACTCATTGCAGTCACTCATCATGGAAGTAGTCATCTCTGCAAGGTCATGTTCTCCAAAATAAGACAGCGGGAGTTTGCGGAGTTTTTCTGCCAAAGTAATACGCCGTGTCGCGCTCTCTTCATAAGCTGCAATATAGGTACAGCGATATTCAATAAAATTCGCAATGAAAATGACAACAACGCTGACTACTGCAAGAACGGTATAGAGCCAAATGTTAGGACTATCGGCCTTTTCGCCTAAAAGGGGCTTACAAATTTCTTGCAAAAGCATAAGACACAGTGCCATCGGCACAAACAGACTAAGACTTGAAAACGCGGAGGCAGCACCGCCCTTTTTTAAGTCTGCCGCTCCTTTATCGCTAAGAGCAAACAATCGTTTAAGCATGAGCCACAACCTCCTTTCCCAAATTCCATGTAACGGACTTTTGATACTCCCGCCACATCTTTGCATACACACCATCCAACTTCAGCAATTTTTCGTGTGTTCCCATTTCAACGATTTTTCCATCATCCATAACAAGAATACAATCCGCATTTTGAACCGTAGTCAGTCTATGGGCAATCATCAGAACCGTTTTGCCGTTCATCAAATACTCAAATGCCTTTTGTATTTGGTACTCATTCTCGGCATCCGCAAAGGAAGTTGCCTCGTCTAAAATGATGATCGGTGCATTTTTCAAAACAGCCCTTGCCAAAGCAAGCCGCTGCACTTCGCCTCCAGAAAGATAGACTCCCTCTGTTCCGATGGTTGTATGAATACCTTGCGGAAATTTCTGAACTATATCATCGCATTGTGCCTGATGGAGTGCTGCCAAGACTTCGGCCTCTGTCGCGGTGGAACGGGCCATACGGACATTTTCTAAAATGCTGGTCTTAAACAGTCGTGTTGTTTGGAGTACAAATGCAATCTGTTCCGAAAGACGTTCTTCAGAAATATCCCGAACATCTACACCGCCTATTTTAATACTGCCTTCATCCACATCGTAAAAACGTGGAATAAGGCTGGCCGCCGTTGTTTTTCCAGAGCCGGATACTCCTACAAGCGCATAGGTCTTTCCAGACGGGAGTTCAAATGACAAATCATTTAACGCTGGTGTATGTGCCCCCGGATAAGTAAACGTGACATGGGAGAAAGTAACGTCATTCCCATCAGGCGCCATCGGCTGTTTTGCTTTGTCCAGCGGCTTTTCACCTAAAAGGGAATCAATTCTCTTGACGGCTTCTTCTGCCGCGATTTTATAAGAGGACACATACATGATCTTGTTAATCATTCCTGCACAGGCTGGCGTGAACAGAATATAAAACAGCCAGTCGATCACAAACCCCCGGTAATCTGCGGCCCCGGAAAGGAATAGCAGACCAAAGGGAATTAAAAGTAAAAATGACGCATTGATTAACGCGTAAAAAATACTCATAGGCCATTCACAGACAAGAGCAAAGGCTGTAATGTTTTCTTTGTAGTTCAGAATAGAACGGTAAAAACTTTTGAAAGAATAAATAGTCTGCTGAAATACTTTTACAACAGGGATGCCCCGCACATACTCGACAGCTTCGCGGTTCATTGTTTCCCCTGCATCCTGCACTTGTTTGATGTATTTTGGAGCGGTAGTTCCCATGACAGCGCCCTGCACGACAAACCCCAAAGCCAGAGGAATTAAACTAAGCAGACCCAGCCGCCAATCAAAAATAAATAAAAACGCCAAAATAGTAAAAGGCGTAATAAAAGCTCCCACTAAATCTGGTAACTGATGAGCGATAAATGCTTCTGTGGAGTCAGAGTTTTCATCAATCACTTTGCGGATCTTGCCGCTGCCCTGACTGCCAAAAAATCCAAGAGGCAATGTCGTCAGGTGCTGTAAAACGGTCATTTTCATGTTTTTTGCAACGCTAAAAGCCGCCAGATGGGAACAAAGCAGCGCAATGTAGTAGAGCAAAAAACCACCCGCAGCAAACGCCACAGCAAGCCACGCATATTGCATCAGAGCAGAAATAGAAACTTGACTGAGATCAGGAAGAGCGGTAAATATTTCTTTTGCTACAAACCAAAGCCAAATGAACGGGCAAAGCGAAAGAACCGTACTGATTGCAGATAACACGCAGGAAAGAAAAACTAAGTATTTCTTGGTTCCTGCAAATTGCATCAGGCGTGATATTCCACTTGCCTGCTTTTTTTGTGCCATAGATGGACACCCCTTTCCAAATGCGATTTGCATTTTCTCTTTATTTGTGTTATTCTATCGGTTAGACATCACTAACACATCTCTACATTAGCGTCATTTTATACTTTGGTCAATATGGTTAACGGCCTTTGTGCTGACAGCCGAAAGGTTCGTGCCAGAAGCCGAAAAAGGGGGCATTACTTTTGGAAAATATCATAGAGCAGATATTTGAACCTCAATTCAGGCAAATATCTTTACGCCCTGTTTCTGGTAACAATCAGATTAAAGGCAGTGGCATCACTTATCGTCCCACGCCGGATGTGGGGGAGGGATATTATTGGGTGCAACCAATTCGTAATTTGTGTGCGGTTACAATCGCTGATTTGACTTTTAAGAAAGAAGTAGAATTAAATTACGAACACCCTTCTTTCCTTGCAGTAGGCAATTATGCGCCGCCATTAGTACCACATTTTCAAGGGAACACTGTGGCCTCTTATTCTGCCCGGTGTGTACGGACAGAAAATCATCTGGTCGGTTATATCAACAACGCCTCAAGGTTTCGTGCTGGAATATCCGAGGGCGGTACAATGCGCTGTGTATCTGTAACGATGCTGCCGGGATATTTTCGCTCCTTTCTCCCGAAATGTTTTTCAGTAGACCATCAGGAGCTTGTTCACTCTGTCGAAGGATTGGCTGGTATGGTAACGATGCCGGAGCTTGAATATCTGTTCGCTCAAATCTGTCGCGTCAACCCATCGGCTAAATACGGCGGACTTTATTTTGAGAGCAAGGTACTGGAATTACTTTCGTTGATACAGATACAGCAAGAACAGCAAAAGGTATTTCCTGATACATTAGCATTAGATGAAGATACGATTGCCATGATACATCGTTTAGCAGCCTTTTTGCAAAACCATTGCGATCAGCACCTTACACTTGAAACGTTAGGTAAGATTTTTTATACCAATAAAAACAAACTCTCTTATCTCTTTCGTTTGGTTTATAGCGAAAGCATCCCTGATTATATTCAAAAAATGCGTTTAGAGAAGGCGCAAAAACAACTGGAACATCCAGGGATTAGTATTTATGAAATTGCCCATTCCATAGGGTTCAAAAATCAAGGCAGTTTTTCAGATTGGTTTAGAAAAGAAACAGGATTTTCGCCATCCGAATATCGCAACAAGACCAACGGGTGGGATTGACAAAATGAAAGACCGAAATACAAGCAAACACTTATGCTTGTGTTTCGGCCTTTTGCCTATGCTAAATATATATCAATTCATTTTCTATAATTTCCTCCACCTGTGCTTTCAGCGTATTCATCAGCCCCACCCACTGCATAGGGTCGCGGGCTTTCAATTCCTCGGTAACTCCCGCCGCCTCCATCATGCGGGGCAACATGGCGTCCATCTTTGTAACATAATCTGTAATAGCGTACCTATCTAATACCGGGCAGCTTACACCGCCCGGTCCCTTCTTAATTACTCCACATCCCGGAAATACCGGATGCACTTCATCAGCTCCACTGCCAGCTCCTGATACAGATCTTCATCAAATCTTCTGTTCACCAATGAATACTTAATCAACAGCGGCCTGTACATTGCAAAAATTTCTGCTCTTGCTTCCATGTCCCCAGCTTTTGCCCGGTATAATAATTCATCAAAGCTCATTCTTTTTATCCCCCAATCTTTTGCGTATTTTACGGATTGCATAGAAGTACGCATCCTTGCAGCGCTCTGCTGTCATCCCGGTCATCTCGCCAATCTTTTTAAATGAGCGCTCCTCAAATACGTGAAGATAGATCAGCTCCCGTTCTTTCTCATTGAGCATCAGCAGCGATTTCACAAGTTTTTCATCCGAGAGTTCGTTCCACTCCGGGAACTCACCTGCAGCCTCTTTGAGCAGAATCTCTTCCCGCTCCTGGTTCTCCCTCATTTCTTCAAATGTGATCCGTTCTTCAATCTCCGCAATTTCCTCCATCAAGAAGGAGTCCTTCTCTGTCCGGATTTTTTTGTCCAGGTAACTGCTCCTGCGCCCTTTGATAAACTCCAGTAAGTATGCCGTAAAATGGTTCTTTGTCCGATCTCCTGAATAGGTATGTTTTTCATTCATATGTGATTCCTCCTGAATTTCATCTGTAGTTCCAAAGAAATTCAGAAGGCCGGCGGCGAGCGGCACCCTGGCAGTCTTTCGTTCCGTTCCCACGGCAAAAAAATAAGACCGAAAGCTGCCAACGGCAGCCCGATCCTATCCGGCGGATTTAACTTTACATGAGAACACGCAGTATATGTGGTCAGAACCAACACATATACTGCGTGTAAAAGAGTTTCTTCACCTGCAAAAAGAAGCAGGATTTTTTTGAAATTGTTTCAGATAGCGTCTGATCCATCCGGCTGTTCACACCTTATCTTCCGTAGATTCCCCCTCTATGTATGCGTTATATCGCCTATCAACACGCACGATAGCGCATTTCATATACCGCTTGTCTGCGGTAAAATATATGCAGGAAATGAGGTGATTGGATGTATAGACAACGATTGGGGGATGCTGTAAGAGAAGCCAGAATGAATTTGGAATTATCGCAGAATACGCTCGCTGAACGGTCCCACGTATCCCTTCGTACTATTTCAGATATTGAAACTTATAAGGCGAACCCTCGTTTTGACAGTCTCTGCTCCCTGGCGTCCTATCTGAACATTTCTATTGATGCGGTGATCAAAGACCGTAAGAACAATAGCGGCAGTACGACGATGCAGCAGATCTTGATAGAATTGGAGTCTTGCTCAGAAGAAGAGCAGGTAATTGTGCTGCAAACGCTGCGAGGCCTCTTGAAAGGACTACATACCCGGACAGAGAACCCCACATAACCACCTCTTCTGCCATTGTAAGATACACTTCTCGGAAATCTTTATAAAAGTTCTATGGATTTTCTATGGAAATTCTGAAAAAACGGTGAAAAAGAGGGAGAACCCATGCGAGTTCTCCCCAAAGACCTGTATCACATATTTCTAAATGCTGCCATGGCATCCGCAATATCCTGCATCGTTCTTTCATCAATCGGAGGGCCTTCTTCGTTCAGATCCTCAATCACGGCCTCTGTAGACTGCTTATCTGCCTCCGGTTGCCTCTGCTGGCTCGTTGAAGTTCCAGCGTCTGAAGCAGGAGTCTGGGCAGTGATTCGCTGCATTTCCTGCCGTACCAGAAGACGCACCATCGCCTGGATGTTTTCCTGGGAGACTCCAGTATCTTCACCAGACTTCTTCCCCATATACTGCAGAACGGCTTCCGCAATCAGGGCCGCCTTTTTCTCCGTCCCGTTCAGGATCTCTACGACTTCCAAATGCTCCGGATTTTTCTTGTCAAACCCTATCGTAAATACATATGGATTTTTCTTTCCCACATCATCACTTCCCTGCTAAAGAACTGCGGTACAGGATGCCGTACCCTTTCGCATTTGCAAAAATATTATCAATAAACTGATACTTGATCAGACGGCTGGAACTTTCCAGGAACCGCCGCAGCAAAATAGCTCCGCCTCCAATAAATATAGTATAGGTAGATTTCGTATCAATGCCCCGCTCCCGGACACTGCTGAGCAAGTCGGTCACAAAATTCCGGGCCATTTCTTCTACCGTATGTACCACCATATCCGGATAATATTCCGTCTTGCCTTCCAGGATACTGTCAATGTCTGTTTCCTCCAGGAGCATATCGTGATCCCCGTTGACACTGGAAATGATATCGTTATACATGGTGATGACACCCTTTTCCATGGAATCGCAATAGTCCAGACATGGGCTTCCACTCCGCATCAGCAGAAAATCCGATGTAAATCCGCCAATGTCAATCCCCACCGCCTTGGGGATCTGCCGGATTTTCTCCCCCTCAGTCATCATGGCAGCATACGCCTGGGGATATACGGCTACATCCCGGATACAGGTGTGATAGGTCCTGCCGTTGTATACCAGTTCCTGCACCTTCCCGTCTCCCAGAAAGTATTCCCGATATCGGTCTGCCAGCTCTGCGTAATGTTTAGGCGGCACACCGATAGGCAGAGATACCTGCACCACATCTTCCTCCGCTACCTGCCCGGTCCGCTCCAGTTCCTTTGCAATAGCAAACCTCGTCAGGATGGAAAAACGCTCATCCTGCGTCTTGTCCCTCTGATACGGGATCCGCTTGTCACTCAAAACATAATATTTCCCGTCAGTCTGAAGGAAATCCTCCCGGCCTGCCGGCTTGCGGTCTGTGGCAGAAAGCCCTGTGGTAAAAAGAAAATGGGTGGTCTTCATGTTCCGGTTCCCGTGATCCACGGGAATGGTCAGTTTTTTTATCATATGCGTCACTCCTTATATTGTTTTCTACTTATCCCATACGTAAGAGATATGTAGGGAGCAACTCCGGAGGGGAAAATTCTTGAGATTTTTATTTAAGATAGTATTCGAGGTAGATCTTTGGTAGAATAAGGACAACAACAGATTGGGAGTTGTAAGGGTGATAAAATGATTTCAAGAAGCTTTCGAGTATTTGGAACGAAAAAAGACTTAGACAATATATTTAATGAATTTCAAAAAAACAATATAGTAAACTATTATCGGTGCGGCAAAAGCGATAGCAATAAAATAACAGACATTACTAAAACAGATAACTTTGGTTTTTCTCTTAGTGGAAGTCATATAGGAAATCAGTATTTTGTTATAAAAGGCGATGAAACAGTACGGCTTGATAATTATAAGCATGTAAATCATGAAACAAGTATTGTTATTGATTTGGGTGGATTATATGCTGAGAATATTATTTTACCTACAACGGTATCTACAATTTGGTATGAAAATGAAAGTAGCAAAAAAATATACAACAATTTAAAGAGCATTATAAAAAGATATTCTGTTAGCATAGTCAATGGATATATGATATTAAAAAATGCTTATGATAGAAAAGAGCAATTAAGATTTGTGACTATAAGTGTTCAAAGCCCAAAAGAATATGATTTAAAACTATAATTAGATGTTACTGAATTATAGTTTCTCAGGAAGTTGAACATAGCAACAAATCCTAAGTTGTCGAATTAGAAGTCAATGAGGTAAGAATAAATGGATAAAGAAAAAAAGAGGAAGTTACATTTGGTGTTATATGGAATTGCCATTCCTGTTAGTTTATTTGCTCTATATACATTTATCTTTGTTTTTGATAATGGTATCGGGTGGAAAATTGCGTTAATTATTATTGGCTTGGGTTGGCTTATATCCGCTGTCTCCGGGCTTATAGAAAATTTGAAAAAATAGACAAATCCTAATTGATGATTATATCATTGCCTGGAATGGAGTGCTTTGAATGTTTAGATTATCACCAATAAAATTATGGAGAAATATCTCAATAATCATGTTTCTGTTGGCAATGGTTTTTTGTTTGATCGGAACATTTACCATTCATGGTGTTCTGATTATACATTGGAATGATGCAGGAGTTCCGAATAATTCTTCCGGGCAATGGGTTTTATGGGCTATGCTGTTATTGGCTTTTTTATCTATGTTTACGCATAGCAGCTTTTCAAAAAAGCGTCCTGGACAAAATTCGTTAAGTATAGAGATGTCTGGCGCTTTTTCAACTGGATTAGTATCAACTTGGTCCATAATCAACATAACATTAGTGACTTACTATTTCTATCCATTAACAGAAATTGTTATTATTGGCACAGCAGCCATTGCCTTCTGTTATATTTTATTTCCTGTAATTGCCTATATCCGAAACAGGAAAAGAAATCCTGACAGAGGCAGCCGATAGGTAGAAAAACCGCCGCTATGGTTACCCATGCGGCGGCATACTTAAAGCTGTCTCTTATTTACAACCGGAATACTTACAGCAACGCATACGATACATAAGAAAGCGGTAATAACAATCGCTTTTATATATGCGTCTGTTTCTCCCGCACCCGTCAAAATTGAACTGGTATTCATCAATACAATGGGGGAATACGCCTTTACTTTTGGTATGATACTCAATAAATATGCCAGAAGCACTGTTCCGCCAACGCACAGAATAACACCTGCGTTATTTTGCAGCAGCGATGAAAAAAGAACCATCAGGCATATAACCCATATACCAAACAGCCACCATATAGTCACCGAGAAAACTAAGTGATCCATAATGCGGTTATCCCAAAAGTAAGCATTGTATCCATAAGTAATGGCGAAACAAATTCCATAGCCAACTGTCCACAGCGACAGCAGGAGCACTGCCTTTGCAAGCACAACCTTATATCTTGACAAGCCTTTCGTCAGTATGAGCAGCAAGGTTCCGGATTTATATTCTTTCGTAAATAGATCGCTGAAGATCAATACAAAAGCAATCAGTGCAATAGGAATGTTCTTAAAAAACTGTGTCCATGAGGTCAGGGCGTCTACTTGAACATCCGTGACAATGAACCCGCTTTCTGCCATGGACTCAGACAGCGTTTCCATCATCCACGGCGTCAGCTTTGCAACGGCAGGGCTCATGATACCGAACAGAACAAACAGTAATATCATAATCATGATTCTGCCCGTCCTTGCAGCTTCCAGATATTCCTTTTTCATAAAAGAAAACAGAGATTTCATTTTGTCACCTCCAAAAACAACGATTCAAGCGTCGGCTCTATCCGTTCAATTTTTAGTATGGGAACCTTATTTTCAGAGATATATTTCATAATATCGAAAAAATGGCCCTCATCTCCCTGATAAACAAGCACATTTTCCTCTGTGCGTTGTAGTTCACGAAAGGCTTCTGTAAGCGTATCCGTGACTTCTTTCTTCTCCATTTCAATGATAAATCCGTTAGATGACCGCTTATTTCGCAGTTCTGAAATGGTTCCCTGCATAGCAATCTTCCCATCGTTCAAAAAAGCTGCCTCTGTGCAGATACGCTCCACATCTGAAAGAATATGCGTGGAGAAAAATACCGTAGTCTGTTCTTTTGCTGCAAGAAGGATATCCAGAATTTCCTTGCGGCCTGCCGGATCAAGCGCGGATGTAGGCTCATCGCAGATTAAAAGTTTTGGACGGTTCAAAAGTGCCTGTGCAATTCCCAGTCGTTGTTTCATTCCTCTTGAAAATCCTTTGATACGGTGGCGCTCCTGTTCAAGACCGACCAACTCCAACAGTTCATTACTCCTCGTCGCAATGTCCGCCTTACTCATTCCGCATACTTCTCCGCAGAGAGTCAGATACTCATGGGGCGTCATATAAGAATAAAATTCTGGCACATCGGGCAGATAGCCAATGTGCCTATTGGTGTTGGTCTGTCCAAAACGCACCTTTTCACCCATCACATGAATTTCCCCGCTGTCCGCTTTCAGAAGCCCCAGGATAGCTTTCATTGTCGTTGTTTTTCCTGCGCCGTTTTTTCCGATAAAACCAAAAATGCTGTGTTCTGGGACAGACAGATCAAGCCCGCAGAGCACTTCCTTGCTGCCAAAGTTCTTTTTCAGGTTTTGTATCGTCAGTACATCCATGTCAGTCCTCCTCCTTGCCAAGCAGGAAGTACAGGATCGGGCCGATAAACTCCATGCCGATCATTGCAATAATAAGCCACAAAGTACGATTGCCTCTTTTATAATTTTTATGTGTCAGGATGTGATAAAGCGTATAGCCCAACAGGGCAAGCTGAGCGATTGCCAGCGGGATTAAAAACGGAAGAAAATCTATAAAATTATTCATTCTTTTTTGCCTCCTCTCCATAGGTTTCCACGCAAAAGCCCTTATATCCACAACAGGTACATGTCAGTTTTCTGAGCGTGGGAGTATGTCTTGCAAAAACAGCCTCTTTTAATTGAGGTTTAAAGACCTCATGGCACTGCGGACAGATATACGCAACTCTTTTGAAATAGAATTTCGTGACCCAAATTGCATATGAAACAGCTATCAGTACCCAAAGCACAAAAGGCCACCATATTCCTGTGAAAATCCAGAGAAGGATAGAGAGCCACTGCATGATGTTAAGGGGAAGACCTGTGATCAGCAGGATTGCGTGCAGCCGTCTCATCTTCTTTTTGTTTTCCATCACATAAGCTATATCACCGATAGATTCGATGGAGAAATTTTCTACGCCCTTCAGCTCTCGCTTAATCTCAGCGAGCATATCAAGTTTTGCCTGCCGTTTGCGTACTTCTTCCTGAAGGAGCTGCTCCTGCTGTTCAAGCAAAACGGAAATAACACTGCCGGGATGCTCCTCAGACAGCAATTCTCCTATGCTGTTGATGGAAATATCCGCGTCACGAAGGAAGCAGATAATCTTCAGTCTCTTTAAGTCATCCTCTGAATAAAGCCGTCTGCCGCCCTCTGTGAGTTCACTGGGTGCAAGAATACCACGGGTGTCGTAATACTGCACTGTCCTGACGGAAACGCCACAGAGCTTTGCAATTTCTCCAGTCGTGTATTTTGACATAGCATTTACCTCCTTTCGCCCTCTACTTTACTTCATTACGCAGCGTCACAAGCAATACATGACGCAGGGGGATTTTTGATTATTTCAAAATATGATTCAAATTTATACTTTCCTCTGACAAAGACAGGCGTCGGTTTCCCGGCGCCTGCGCTGTATTTACCATTCTCCCGGACTGCAGTTTTCCCCTAAACGTCCCAATCTAAGACATCCTGTTTTTCAGCCCTCGCTTTTTACGTGTTGCCACAGGGCATATCTCCCCGTTTTTCATCCGGATCATAAGTTGCCCGTAATCAATCTCTGCGATATTATCTGTATTTACAAGGTAGGAGCGGTGGCATCTGTAAAACCGCTGGTCCAGCTCCTTTTCGATATCGCCAAGCTGCCCGGGAAACTCCAGGAGACGTTGTCGGGCATGGAGGGTGATCTTGTGGATGTTATCGGAAGTTTCAAAAAAGAGGATCTCATCATAGCCGATGAAAATAGTACGATCCGACTGCCGGAGGAGGAATTTCCCCATCTGGCTGTTTGCCGGGGAGGTCTCTTTCTCCTGCACGTTCAGCAGGCAGTCGTGGATCTTCCGCTTAATATCCTCGGTACTGCTTTTTATGATGAAATCCAGGGGCTCTACCTTGTACTGGAAGGTCAGAAATCCCATTTCTGAATGGGATGTGATGAATATGATGAAGCACCGGGGCTGCAGTTTTCTGATCTCCTGCGCAAGGGTCAGCCCATTGATCCTGGACTTCAGATCAATGTCAAGAAAGAATACGCCCATATTGCTGGAAGCCTTCATCCCTTCCAGGATCTCATCCGGATCAGAGGACGCCAGCACGATCTGCATATCTAAGTTCTCAATGAGGAGCGCATCCCTGATATACCCGGTAAACAGACTGAGCTGTTTCTTGTTATCTTCACAAATATAGATATCCAGCATATGTTCCTCTCCCTTCGTGTCTATACTGATATTCTAGCACAGCCTCCCGCAGCTCCTGTGAAAAAGTAAAATACGCTACGTATCCGATCATAAACGCAGCCTTCCTTCATCAAGGCCCACGGTTATTCTGGAAATCTTACTGTTTCTTCATGCGGAGGCACTGGATAAACTGTCCATTCCGTACTTCCGTATCCCAGAAGATCCGGTCATAAGCGCTGAGGATTTCCTTTGCGTTATAGAGGCCGATCCCCCGGTTTTTCCCCTTGGTCGTCGTTCCCGCCTGCCGCAGTGACGCCTGGGGCAGACCGGTATCCTGAAAACTGTTGGAAATGATAAAGACAACCTCTTCCGCCTCATCCAGAACGGCCATCCGTATCTCCGGCTTCTCCGTTTCCAGTGCCCCCTCGATGGCATTATCCAGGAAAATGCCGACCACACGGCACAAGTCCACCGTTCCCATGGGAACGCTGCTGATTTCCTTTTCAATCTCTACGGTTACATTGATGTTCAGTTCCGCCGCATACAGAAGTTTGGCGGAAACGATACTTTTCAATTCCGTAATCTTGATATGGATCAGTTGGTTGAGACGGGATGTGGCCGTAAACAGCTTTTGGTTCATGGGTGCGATCTCCCGGTTAAAATAGGCTTTTAGCCCTTCCATATCGCCGGACTCCATATACCCGGAGAGAGTCAGCATGATATTATTATAGTCATGCTTGAACGCCCGCAGGGAGGAATACATGGCTTCCACCTGTCCCGTATACTCCTGCAGTCTCTGATAAGCGTCCTGCTTCATCTGCAGGTCCATGTTTTCTATCCGGGAGCGGATAATATTGACGATCAGCACGGTGCTGATCACAAAGTAGCACCCAAAGAGAAAGCAGTTAAACAGAATGACCGGTCGGCTGTAGCCGATATATTCCCCCACCGCAATATTAAAAAGAAAGATCAGCAGGCAGAATACCAGGTTGATGGATATGAGGACCGTAAGCTGACGGGGCAGCGTCCGGTTTATCTTCCCCATCAGCCTGTGGAGCAGCCTGGAAAGTACCGGGCAGACGGCTGCCAGTATCAGAAGATAGAGCAGAACATACAGGAGACTGGCTCCGTATGTGCCGATGCTCCCGAAGATCCGGCGGCTCACCGGCTCCCATACCAGGGTCAGCAGGTAATCGCAGACCACACAGAAAAGATAGGTCCCGATAAAAGTGCTGACATTCAGGAAGCGGTTCTCATCGATCCATGCGATGTAAAGCCCTCCCAAAAGGAGCAGCACAATCACGCCAATATTTCCCAGTTTCCACTGGATCAGGAGAATACTCCCCAAAAAGATCAAAAACAGGATCCATTTCTCCTTCTTTGAAAGCCTGCATGGAAGAAAAAAACTTACCGGAAGCAGGTAAGAACAGGCACTCAGAAGAGATAGGATACACGTCGCCAGGATTTCCATGACTCTTGGCTCCTTCCATCAGATTTGCAGGCGGCTCTAAGCCCTTGCTGCATTTATTCATAAAAAGCGATTCTCTGGTTCAAGATCAGAGCGTTTTTTCGCCGTTCCCGTGCGTTTATTACTATTTTGTCGGCAACATACCATAAAGCATTATAATTATAGCAGAGGAGAAACCTCTTGTAAAAAGAAACATGGGAAACCAAAAGCAAAGAAATTGTGAGGTGTATGAAAATGAGAAAATGTATCCGTTGCGGAAGCGAAATGAAAGAGGACTGTGCAGTAAAGATCGAGGGTGCGGGATATGGGATCATCCTCTCTTCCGATGAGTCCAAACTGTTTGGCGGCAGGATCGGGAAACCCAAAGTTGCCATCTGCCCCAAATGTGGGGAAGTTTCTATCTATCTGGAGGATGTCAGCAAGCTGGGCTAAACCCAAAAGAAAGTACATTCTATTGTAGACCGGCTGCGGGAATATGAATAAACCGCAGATGAGGGAGGGATGTAAATGGGAAGGCGCTGATCATTTTATTTGAAGAGAAAGAGGAAGAACTGTTTCGTCACATTGTCGCTGCACTTTCAGCAGATATGCCTGTCATAGAGCTTGCAGAAAAAGAGGACCGACAGCAGATACAGGCATCCGGCTTAACAATCCTTCCTCAGAAGCGGCAGGTAACGATAAACGGAAAGGACCTCCCTTTATCTCCTTTGGAATTTTCTGCGTTGTGCTATCTGGCAGCGCATCCCGGCTGGATCGTCAGCCAGGAAGAACTCTATCAGGCTGTATGGAAGGAAGAGCCGGTAAATATAAAAGGGGCAGTTTACTGCACCATCTCCAGCCTCCGGAAGAAACTCAAAGCGCATACCCGTGAGGAATATATCCAGACCGTTCCGGGCATGGGATACCGGTTTAATGAGACTCCGGAGGCGTAATTTTAACATGTTAATCTGCGTTGCTTGTGGCAACGGCGTTTTTGATGTTTAATGACTATATCAAAACAAAGGAGGCACAGGCTATGTTGAATGAAAATATTAAGAATTTACGAAAAGCAAAAGGGCTGTCACAGGAAGAACTTGCCAACAGGCTGAATGTCGTAAGACAGACCATATCGAAATGGGAGAAAGGGGGTTCACTTAGATAAAGATACCACACCAATCCCACGCTGACTTTTGCTCAACCAATACAGCCGGAGGGCTGGATAACAAGAAAAGGCGGTATGCGCCCCGTGGAGGGGTAGCATATCGCCTTTTCTTGTGGGGGTTTCCAAAGGGGGCAACGCCCCCATTTGGCACACGACTTTGCGAAGCAAAGTGTAGTGTGTTATACGCTCTGTCGGCGTTGTCGTGAAAATGCCGTTGCCGCCGGGGAGGGCAAGGGCATTTGAAGCGGCAAGATTTGAAGCGGCAAGAAAACAGGGCTGTGCTTGCGTGGCGTGGAGCCGCAAGCGCAGGTCTGGTTTCATCAGCAGACAGGGCGTATATGAAAGCCCCCGTCCCTCGTCCTACGCTCCGACTTGTGGACAAAGTGTCCCGAAGTTGTGGCCACACTCCCGGAAAAGTAGCAGGACAGCGGGCAACCGTCAAGGCTGAAATGAACGGGGTTACACCCGGCCTTGACCGCCGCCCGCCGCCCCGCTGGATGGGTGGACAAGGCGGCCAATCCCTCAAAGTGCTTGGCCGCGCTCTTTCTGATTTTGAGGTATTCAGTTTTTCAAAATTGAATAATCAAAATAAATTTTTTCGATTGAAAAAATTTTATTTGTTATCATCTTCAATGCCATATTTTTTCTTTTGCCGAATCACATAATTACTGATTTTTTCATCATATAGTGGATACTGGTAATCCAACTGGCATGCCACTTCTGACGAAACCTCCCGGAACAATGCCATACATTGTTCAAAGGATTCCCACATATGGGGATAGGAATCCATATTATAAGTAGACATAAGTCGTTCCCACAATTCCTCTGGGACATATTGCTTCATAAATTTATAGTTTTTTCCCAAACTGAAATGAAATCCCTGTTTGATACCAATCAGCCAGGAAATCATGCGAAGCAATTCTTTTCGTACTATATCATTCATATGGTCAATAGCAAAAAGAATTTCTTTGCGGCATAAGCCCTTTACTACATATGTTGTAGTATTCCAAAATTCATTACAGCAATCGTCAAACATTCTTTGAGTAGGCTTCTGCAAGTGGTAGTCTATATCCGTTGGTATTGGCGGCTTTACGATACGGTTGTCTTTATCCAACAGTAACTTTACCAGTTTATCCCATGTAAAATACTCGTCTATCAGTTCCAGCGGCAGCAAAGTTAAATCTATCTTAACATCATCAGTAAACAGCATTAAATATGAAAATCCCTTTTCTACAGCTGGAAATAATTCCATATCTTCCGGCTTTTGCAGAATCAACCTTTCACCAAATATATCTAGCCATTTATCATCACTTGTGAAGCTGTCCATATCCGTAACAAAAAAAGTAATATCAAAATCCTGAAAATCATCAGGCGGAATATTTGTATTTGTTCTAGATCCTTCCAAAGTAACCATGCGAATGCGTTTGTCTGTTTTTGCAAAATTCAAAACAATATCATAAACTTCCTTTTCTGATCTCATTTTTATCTCCTCCAATTATTGAAATAGGTGTGAAGCCATTTTAGGGCTTTCCCGCCTTGATTACCCTTTAGCAAAGACGGGCGGGACTGTCAACGGCGGCGCATGAAATGCGCCGTTCATCTTGACCGTTGACTGGCTCGGCTGGCTTTGCTATTTTCTCGATGAAAAACAATTTATTCGTATTTATTTCCATCATTGTCATAGTAAGCCACATGAATGGAATACTCTTTTTCTGGGTTTTTAATTGAGATAATATCCATATCATCTGTGTTGTATCTCAATGTATCTTGCACTTGTCCATTTATTGTATAAGTGATTTCAGCATACTCTGTTTTAGCACCATTAAACCAAATTAAATCATACCATTCTCCGTTTATTGCAACGCCACCGACAATAATCTCATCACTATTTCGGTTTGTTGATGTACTAAATTTGTAGTCTCCATTTCCTGTTGGTTCAAAGATAGCAAGTGTAGATTTATTATCTGTACTGTATGCTCCACTCACGATATAACCGCCAAGTTCCAGTTCTTTTGCGATAGTCCATTCATTCCCTTTTGAAATTGCGGTGTTCAATATGCTTTCTCTGCTGGTAATGGTATCTCCTTTGGGAGTTAAACTAAAGAAATATAAAAAAGCGGCAGCAACGCAAATAACAGTCGCTGAAATTATCAGTAACCACTTTTTCATAACCAATACCTCCATATAATCTGATTTATTATTCTCTTACTTGCGTCCCCGCTGCGGCTTTGGATTTTTCAGCAAATCCGATTTCTGTGCAATCTTTTTCAACCACTTCTTTTCTTCCTCTGACAGTTTCCCATAGTTCAGCTTGAGCCGCTTACAGATAAATGCCATAGCCGCCTGCTCCGGGTCGCTGTCCTCTCTGGTGGTTTCCTCTGCGGTCTGCAAAAAATCTTCCAGAGGATTGTCCTCCGGGACGCTGAAAAAATCGTCCTTGTGGGCTTCCCGCAGGTCGAAGGCTATCTTGTTTATGTCCTGCTGTATCACATAGCGGCAAAAGCTGTCATCGTCAATATGGGCGGCGATAAGCTGTCGCAGCTGTGGGTCAGTCAAGCCGGGATTGTGTTGTTTCATAATCGTTGCACTCACAGCGTCCACAATGGCGTTTGCGCTCTGCACCTGCTTTCCCGCTACGCCGTTCACATAGATTTCAAGGTCGGCCATGAGCCGGGGAAAATCCGGGTGGGTCGCCAGTTCACACAAGAGGGAATTGTCCACCCGCCCGCTTTTCAATAGTTCAATCATATCGTCGCTCAAACGCAGGTCTGCAAGATCGGCGTTTGGGTGATTTTTTGTTTGGGAACGGCCCAGCAGATAATCAACAGTCACTTCGTAAAACTTTGCTAACTCAATAAGGGCATAGTGGCTGATGTCCTTATACTCGTCCGCTTCATAGCTGCCAAGCGCAGATTTGGAGAGGTGCGTCTGTTCCGCAAGCTGTTCCAGCGTCAAGCCACGCTCCACACGCAGGTCTTTTAGTCGTTCTTGAATAGTTAGGGCCATACTCTCCCCCCCTCTGTCCTCTGTTCTAAAATATCATCCAATCTTACCACGACTTTTTGATTTCTCTTAATAAAGCAACCGTAATATCTTTGGCAATACTTGATGCTTTTGCACAGTTTCCGTCAAAATTATCAACTCCGCTGTGTTTTTCAGTATCGGTCACACACCGAATGGCGATAAACGGTATGTCATTTGCATAGCAGACATGAGCGATACTGGCAGTTTCCATGTCAACCGTCAAGGGAGCAAATTCATCGTTTATTTTTTGCCGGCTCTCATCGGTTATAAACGATTCTCCCGTTACCATACGGCCCCAAACTACCTTTCCAGAAGTTGAAAGCTTGTCAACAGCAGACTTTGACATATCTATCAGCTTTGGGT
Organism: Luxibacter massiliensis; assembly: GCF_900604355.1. Lineage (NCBI taxonomy): Bacteria > Bacillati > Bacillota > Clostridia > Lachnospirales > Lachnospiraceae > Luxibacter > Luxibacter massiliensis. The sequence continues at coordinate 3,754,778 of NZ_UWOE01000001.1, forward strand.
CTGCCACAAAAAACACAGAATTCATCCACGGATGAAATTCCGTTAAAATGTCTGGCGCTACATCGTGGTAACAAACTTCTGTGGAGATAACTGTATCGAATATTTCAAGTTCTGGCTCCATACCGCCCGCTGTCCCTGAATTGATAATTATATCCACGCAAAATACATCTATCAAAAGCTGAGCGGCTATGGCGGCATTTACTTTGCACACGCCGGAAAACAGGGCGACAACTTCTACACTATCAATCTGTCCAGCATGGAATTTCAGCATAGCTTTTTCCGTTATCTTACAGTTGCTTATCAAGGGCAAAAATGGGGCGAGTTCTTCGTCACCCGCACATAAAATTCCGATTTTCATAGATTATTGTCCTCCTATGGCTTGAAAGCCAATTTTTATGTTTATTTTACCATAATTCCGAGAGCACGGAAATAGCCTGTTTTTTAAGCCGATTTCCTACCTTTCGGATATACGGGACGGGCGGTCATTTAGGTGTAGACTTAGGGTAGTTCATCGATGGACAGCACCTTGAAAACAGAATGACCGTCCAAAAAGGAATACCCCGGCTGGGGAAGCACTGCAAGGAGCCAGCTTCTGGACACTTTGTCCAGAGGTCACTTCGGGACAAGTTGTCCCGAAGTTGCGGGGAGCGTGCCTCGTCGCCGCAAGCTGCGTATCATTCGCTTCCGCCAGAGGGCGAAAGCTCACTCGCTCCGCTGCGGCTCCTCTCCCCACAAAGTCTGACGACTTTGCGGGGGCCCCTGTTGGGAACACGCCGCAGGCATGGGGCAAGAAACCTTTTCGGGGAGAACGGCAACGGAAAGCAAAATGGAGGGAACGCATGAGAGATAACCCCTATAAAGACTTGCCGCCGCTGGAACGCAGGCCGGACGGTTCCCTTTACCGCATGACACCGGCGCAAAGGAAACAGGCGGCCAGCCTGATACGCCAGGAGTGCTGTTGCTGTGAGGACGGCAACTGCATTGTCCTTGATGATGGGGACACCTGCACCTGCCCGCAGACAGTTTCTTTCTCGGTCTGCTGTAAGTGGTTCCGCTGGGCGGTCTTGCCGCTGGACGGGACGCTGGAAGCGGAGATTTTCCGGGATAAGGACTTGAAACGCTGTGTGGTCTGCGGCGGTGTGTTCGTCCCCAAATCCAACCGGGCAAAATACTGCCCCGGCTGTGCCGCCAGAGTTCACAGGCGGCAGAAAACAGAAAGTGAACGGAAAAGGAGGTCTGCTGTGGACAGTTAGGAGCGAAAAAAGCCTTGATTTATTAGGCTCCGCAAGCCCCAAACCGGGGCAGGTGGTATAAAGTATCGCCCGCCCCGGAAAACGGGCTTCTAACCGTCCACAAAACACGATATGACAAACACGATTTACATTCATCAGCCGGAAAAGGCGTTCAGCTTCACCCGGCTCCCGAATTTTCTCTTTGAAGCCCCCACATTCAAGCCCCTGTCTAACGAGGCAAAGGTTCTGTACACCTTTATCCTGCGCCGGACAGAGTTATCCCGCAAGAATGGGTGGGCGGATGACTGCGGACGGATTTTCCTGTATTACCCTATCTGCGAAGTGGTTGACCTGCTCCACTGTGGGCGGCAGAAAGCGGTGAACACCCTGCGGGAACTGCAATACGCCGGACTGGTGGAGATCCAGAAGCAGGGCTGTGGAAAACCCAACCGCATTTTTCCAAAATCCTATGAAGCGGTTCCAAACACCGACTTCAAGAAATCCCGTTCTGGTACGCCGGAGGACTGAAAACCGTACCCTTGAAGTACGGAAACCGCCCCCCTAAAGTACGAAAACCGGACGGTATATAGAAATACAAAGATTAAAATGATTTATTTATATCCATTCCATTCCTATCGTATCAGAGATAATTCTGGCAGGATTTTCCCTGTGGAAAACCCAGGATAGGAAAGGAATGGGGAAAGGAGCAGAATGGCACAACACGCAATTTTGCGGTTTGAGAAGCACAAGGGCAACCCGGCAAGGCCGCTGGAAGCCCATCACGAAAGGCAGAAAGAACAATACGCCAGTAACCCCGACATTGACACAAGCCGGAGCAAATACAATTTCCATATCGTCAAGCCGGAGGGACGCTATTACCACTTCATTCAGAGCCGTATCGAGCAGGCCGGATGCCGAACCCGCAAGGACAGCACACGGTTTGTCGATACGCTGATAACCGCCAGCCCGGAGTTTTTCAAGGGGAAATCTCCAAAGGAGATACAGGCGTTCTTCCAAAGGGCGGCAGATTTCCTCATTGGCCGGGTAGGACGGGAAAATATCGTGTCGGCGGTGGTACACATGGACGAGAAAACGCCCCACCTGCATTTGACCTTTGTTCCGCTGACAAAGGACAACCGCCTGTGTGCAAAGGAGATTATCGGCAACCGGGCAAACCTGACGAAGTGGCAGGACGATTTTCACGCCTATATGGTGGTGAAATATCCCGACTTGGAGCGTGGGGAGAGTGCCAGCAAGACAGGCCGGAAGCATATCCCCACCCGGCTTTTCAAACAGGCGGTTTCCCTCTCCAAACAGGCCAGAGCCATTGAAGCCGCCCTTGACGGCATTAACCCGCTGAACGCCGGAAAGAAAAAAGAGGAAGCCCTCTTCATGCTGAAAAAGTGGTTCCCGCAGATGGAGAACTTCTCCGGGCAGTTGAAAAAGTACAAGGTCACAATCAATGACCTGCTGGAAGAAAACAAAAAGCTGGAAGCAAGGGCAAAGGCCAGTGAGCAAGGCAAGATGAAAGACCGCATGGAACGGGCAACGCTGGAAAGCGAATTACACAATCTCCGCAATTTCGTTGACCGTATCCCGCCGGAAGTGCTGGCGCAGGTGAAACGGCAACAGCGGCACACAGTAAAGGAAAGGTGATAGATATAAGCAGAAATTTTCGCCGCCCCTGTGCGGCATTGTACCTTGAAAACTGAATATGGAGGACACTGGATGGCAAAAAGCGAAAGCGATATTTTTACGCCCCGGACAGGGCAGGTCATACAAGCAGAGAACGGCACGCAGTATTTTGTATGTGGGAACAACCGTATAAAAATCTCCGAACACTTCGCCGCAGGCGGGAAGCCCCTCGGTGATCTGATTGTAGATGTGGTGCGGCATACCGCAGAAAAAGCCGCTTCAACCTGATAGCCCATCATTGATAACACGCCCACGCTTATGATATAATTGCCATAGAGCAAAAGTATTGTAAGCGTGGGTTGTTTCTTTAAGAAGGAGGATTTTTAACGGTGAAACAACCTTACAATACTACGATTTACAACACGGCGCTTTATATGAGATTGAGCCGGGACGATGAAAACTATGGTGACAGCGTAAGCATTGAAACACAGCGGACAATCCTGCAACAGTACGCAAAGGAACAGGGACTTCATGTAGTCGGTGAGTATGTGGACGATGGCTGGTCGGGGACGAACTTTGCTGGGGTTAGATAGCGATACTTTTTACATCTACCATGTTGCGGCGGTCATGGTTGACAACTTGCGTCGGCTCCTGCTCGGTATCAACCTGTCCGACAAAGCTATAATGGATTTCGATTTTCCGGGTGTTGGTTTCCCGGTCTAATTCATGTATCAAAATACGGTCGATAAACTCATGGACGTTTTCATAGGTCAATTCCTGTATGTCGCTGTATTTCCCGACAATCTGAATAAACCTTGATATATCCCTTTTTCGCTCGGTAACGGTTGCGATCTGCTGTTGTAACTCGTCTATCCTTGCGGCAAGGGATTTCTTTTCGTCCTCATAGCCGGAAGTTAGAAACACAAACCGTTCATCTGTCAGTCTGCCTAATGCGTTGTCCTCATACAGCTTGCGGAAAAGCGTGTCAAGTTCGGTCATACGCGCCTGTGCTTTGAAAAGTTCCTTTTGCTGCTGCGCTAATGCCTTTCTCGCTTCCATGTCGCCGTACTCGGTAGCTTTACAGATAAAGTCCTGTTCGTGTTCCTTAACATACCGCAAAACCCGCCGCATATCTTCCAGCACTAAATCAAGAAGTACGTTTTTGCGGATATAATGAGAGGTACACTCGCTGCCTGTCCTTGCCCTGTTGCGCCATGCGCCGCAAGAATAGGAAAACTTGCGCGGCTCGATATTTACGCCCTGTTGGTAATACATCTTATGTCTGCAACCAGCGCAAAACAGCAAGCCGGAAAAAATATCAATCTCCGCTGCTTTTGTCGGGCGGTGGCGGGTAGCAATCCGCTTTTGCGCAAGTTCAAAGGTTTCCTCGTCAACAAGCGGCTCATGGGTGTTTGGGAAGAAATAGCGTTGTTCTTCTTCGTTCTTCCGGGTCTTTTTCGACTTGTAGGATACCTTGTGAGTTTTCGCGGTTATGGTATGCCCTAAATATTCCTGCCTTGCTAATATGTCATAGAGCGTTTTGTCCGGCCAAGTATAGGGGGCGATCATTGCCCGCTGATACCGCGCCTGTCCTGTACGCTGATAGCGCAACGCTCCAATCGTCAAGACTTTGTTTTCCGCAAGCCATTTTTGGATTTCGCACATACGCACGCCGCTAACAAACATAGCGAAAACCTGTTTGACAATCGGCGCGGTTTCCGGGTCGGGTATAAGGTGGTGGCGGTTGTTCGGGTCTGGGATATAGCCGTATGGATATTCCCCGTTGACGCGCTCGCCTTTTTGCGCCTGTGCCTGTTTAACTGCGCGGATTTTCTTGCTTGTGTCGCGGGCGTAAAACTCGTTAAACCAGTTCCGCAAGGGGGTAAACTCGTTATCCTCCCGCGCTGTGTCAACTCCGTCGTTGATCGCGATATAGCGTACTCCGTTTTCGGGAAATACAATCTCTATGAGTTCGCCCGTTTTCAGATAGTTTCTGCCAAGACGGGAAAGGTCTTTGGTAATGACCGTCGCCACTCGTCCGGCTTCCACTTCCTGCAACATCGCTTGCAGCCCCTCGCGCTCAAAACTCACGCCGGAAAATCCGTCGTCCACAAAAAACTTTGTGTTCAAAAAATGGTGTTCGTCCGCATAGCGTTGAAGTATCATTTTTTGGTGCTGTATGCTTCCGCTTTCTCCGGCTTGCATATCCTCTTGACTTAAACGGCAGTAAAGGGCGGTGATTTTATTCGACTGTAACATTAGTCCTCCTTTCCGACAGCCGAATAAACAGGTATAATGTGTTGCTATCATTATACCATATCCCGCCGCCTAATGCACTACTCGGACGCTAAAAATCCCGGATTTCCGGGCTTTTTCTGCAAATCCTTTACAATGAGTTTCTCAATCTTTTTATGGATTGTATCGGTTGCCTTTTCACTCGGCAACGCTTGAACAAGATAGGTGATTTTCCCTATTTTGCGTTCGGTTGTAATTGTCTGTTTTTTATCCATTAGAAAAACCTCCTTTTCCTGTATGGATAAACTATATTCGTCAAAAGGCAAAAACGGGCGGTTGTTAGCTGCAACCTCACGGGAGTTTCACCCCGGCCCATGCTTATGGGTGCGCCGCGCAATACTTTGAGGGTGTTCAACGCGGGAGTATCATTGTGCCGCCTTGTATGTCGTCGCCCACAAGCTGCTAAACCTGTTTTACGGCGCGGTAGTTCTCGCTCGGCTTTTCCCCTATGGGGAAAAGCTGTCATGGCGTACCCGCCGACTGGCTCGGTACAGACGGAATGTACCCGTTTGCCTGTTATGCTGCGCACCAAAGGCCGCTTTCTTTGTCAAAGAACAATAGGCTTTGTCGGCCTGCAAAAGCACATCAACAGCGGATATGCTTTTGCGGAACGACAAATAGCCCATAACGGGAAGCGTGGAAAGGGGACACGCTCCCCGCATGGGCTAAAAGATTATCCTACATGAAAAGCAAGGGTGCGGGTAATAAGGCGCACTTGCAGCCTGTTACGCATTTCCTCGTCCACATAGGAATAGGTATTGCCCGCGTCGTCTTTCAGCGTGCGGGTACAAAGTTTCGCTATGTAACCCTCGTAGTGCTTCAAGATCGCGCACATGGCGGTTGTGTCGCCGTTTGCCGCTGCGGAAATGACAGGGAACGGCAACAGATTTTCAGACTTCCTAACGGTATTCATCATCTGCTTTTCCCTCCAAATACTGTTTGATTTTCGCAAGCGCGGATTTCCTGTGCCGGAAAACCGTCGTGCGTACAACATTCAGCAGTTCGCCAATTTCCGCGTCGCTCATATCCAAGAAGTAGGACAAAAGGATAATGTCGCGTTTCCTTTCGGGCAAAGCGTTAAGGGCTTCGGCAAGCAGTTCATTTTTGACGAGTACATCAAAGCCGGACACTTGAAAACGGAAATAATCGCTTTCGTATTCGTCCGTTGTGAAAAGCTGCGCGAGTTCGCTTTCGCTCAAATCCGAAAAAGTAACTTCGCGTGCTGCGCGTTTCGCAAGAGTGCGGCGGTGGCTTTTCGCTTCGCCGACCAAAGTTTTCTTTGCTAATGCGTCGTACTGATGTTGTATTCTTTCCTTGTCGGAAGAAGATAGCTCCATAGAGTTCACCTCCTTCCCGCGTGGAGTAGAGGACGGGAGTTAAGGGCTTGTCCTCTCTGCCCCTTTCGCTCCGTACCCGTTCGGGAGATGGCTCTTGAGTGCGCTTTTCAGAAAAAAGTTGAAAAAAGCAAAATGCGCCCGTCCGCAAGACGCGGACGGGCGCAAAGGAAATGTAAGCAGTAGCTAAATGTATTGACAGTTCACATTCATAGCCGGAATATCCCGCTTGCGGAGCATAGCTTTTTTTGACCGCAAAGCATTAGGCGGGTTACAGTAAATAAAAATGGACACGGCGATACCTCCCCGATACCGCCGTATCCTTAAAAAAGGGCGACTTTAATACACTACCCGCAATCCATTCTATAATAGGGAACAGCGGCTTTTGCGCAATATTAAATAAAAAAGCCGATAACACATAGGTTTTTTGACCTAATGCGTTATCGGCTCTGCGTCTATGCGTCTGGCACTTTTAATCATTTTTTTTTGAATTTATTATATGTGTTAGCTAACTGTCCACAAGCCGCGTTAATCTCTCTGCCATGAGAAACTCTCATAGTAACTTCAAGTCCTGCTTGCTCTAATTGATGTTTGAATGCAACTATTTCCCGTTTCTGTGGTGCTTTAATTCTTGAATTGCTTGTTGGGTTGTATTGTAACACGTTAATCATAACTTTTTTGCCCCGAAACCATTTTGCAAGTTGTCTTACATCTGAGGGCCGGTCATTTATACCCGGTAAAAGCAAATACGCAAAGACAATTTTGCGATTATGCCTTTCAGAATAGGATAAGGCTTGCTTAACAACATCTTCAATAGCATATATGCGCATGTGAGGAATAATACGATTTCTTGCAGATTGTGTTGCTGCGTGTAAAGATATTGTCAACTGAATTTTAAGATGTTCCTCGCGCAATTTTTTTAATTGATCGACCGGACCAACTGTTGATATGGTAATGCCGTCGGTTGGAAAGTTGAGCCCATATCTATCTCGGAGAATATGGATTGCTTTTATCAAGTTGTCATAATTGAATAAAGGCTCTCCCATACCCATAAAAACGATACGGTTTACTTTTCGACGCAACAATATAATCTGTTGTACGATTTCTGACGATGTTAGATTACGAACAAAGCCATTTCGCCCGGACTCACAAAAAATACAACCAACAGGACAACCGACTTGTGTGCTCACGCAAACAGTTCCACCATCTCGCCGCTTGATAAAAACCGTTTCAATGTATTTGTTGTCTTTCAGTTCGTAAACATACTTTTCAGTATCACTGCTTTTGCAAATATTTTTTACCAACATTGATAGATTTTTTTTGCGTGGTAATTGCTTATATAATTCTTCATATAAGGCTTTTGCTTCATTCTCGCCAATAACTTCCGACATTTCTTTGTAAGTAAATCCGTATGGATCATTCCGTACTTCCGCAGGCGTATATTTAGGTAAACGTTTCATTTTTATATCCTTTCTTCTAAATAATAAAAGTTTGTTTTTCTGTATTTTTGATTACAATCTCTAATTTTTCTACATCAATGATATGCGTCAATTTGCATTTAGGGCAGAAAAGAGGAAAATCTTTTAATACAGTATTATGAAATACTTGAACTCTCGTCTTTCCGTTACAAATCGGACATTTTATCCAATATTTTTTAAGCATTATATTTCACTCGTCCTTTTTACACAAAAAAATGCAGGTCAATCCTCAACATGAGCATTGACCTGCATTTATAATGCACAGAGCAGTACAACAAAACTAAGGCATAGCTTGCACTATGTCTATACTATATCTATACGTCGTTAGTTTTTTGTATAGCATCCGCAAAATAAGCATGACAAAAAAGCCCATGTTGAAAATGGGAAAATCCTTTTTTTCAATGCTTATCTAATACGCATGCTATGCAACATAAACGCCGCCTCCTTTTACATAAATTTTATTTTATCAGAAAATCAGTCTACTGTCAATACACAACAGGAAGTATTTAACCTAATGATATGAATTGTGTGGACATATCCAAAAAGAAAGGTGAACTGTAAAATGTAACAGGGTGAATGAAAATGGCAAAAAGACCCGTACCATTGTACGACTTTAAGGCTTTCGGGGCAGCTATAAAAGCCGCGAGAAATGAATACGGCGAGAGCCGCAAAAAGGTAAGCGACGAGTTATATATTTCCCCGCGCTACCTTGCGAATATCGAGAACAAGGGACAACAGCCGAGTTTACAGGTATTCTATGACCTTGTAACCCGGTATCATATTTCGGTAGATCAATTTTTCTTCCCGAACAGCAATGCGGAGAAATCCACCGGGCGGCGGCAGCTTGACGCGCTGCTGGACGGTATGAGCGATAAAGGCATACGGATTGTAACCGCAACAGCAAGGGAGATAACGGAAGTCGAAAAAGCAGAGGATTAACCTCACAATATGAGAAATCGGGAGATTGCAGCGCATGGCGGCTGCAATCTTTTTTTGCGTCCAAAATCAAAGGAACGCGCAACAAATACCGCCTTTCGGTGGGGGTATGGAGTAGATAGCAAGCACAGCAAACGAGTACCCGTTTGCGGAAAATGCTTGTTGGGATAATCCCAAACCCTTATACCGAAAGGCGGTGCGGAAATGGAAAACCGAAAGAGAAATATACAGATGAAGTTTTACGTTACGGAAGAAGAAAAGCGGCTGATCGACGAGAAGATGAAGCAGCTTCCCATAAAGCAGTATGGGGCATACTTCCGTAAAATGGCGATAGACGGGTATATTCTTGTCGTTGACCGAAGCGACACAAAAGCATATATCCGGGAACTGCAAGCGGTGAGCCGGAACATCAACCAAATTGCAAAACGCGCCAATGCGACGGGGACGGTTTACAGGCAGGATATAGAGGACATTAAAAAGGCGGTGGACGAGATATGGCGGTTACAAAGACGCACCCTATTAAATCAACCTTAAAGGCTGCGATAGACTATATCTTAAATCCCGAAAAGACAGACGGGAAGCTGCTTGCGTCCTCTTTCGGCTGCGGGCTGGAAACCGCCGATATTGAGTTTGCATGGACGCGGGAAGCTGCCGGAGATCGCGGCACACATTTAGGGCGGCACTTGATACAATCCTTTGCGGTGGGAGAAACCACACCGGAAGAAGCGCACAAAATCGGCATGGAACTTGCCGGGGCGGTATTAGGCGGCAAGTATGAGTTTGTTTTGACAACTCACGTCGATAAAGACCATCTGCATAATCACTTGATTTTCAACGCGGTTAGCTTCGTTGACTACAAAAAGTACCATTCCAACAAGCAAAGCTATCACTTTATCCGGCGCACCAGCGACAGGATATGTAAAGAGCATGGGCTATCCGTCGTCGTACCGGGACAGGACAAGGGAAAAAGCTATGCAGAATACACCGCCGAAAAGCAAGGGACAAGCTACAAAGCAAAGCTGAAAACGGCGATAGATACTCTCATTCCCCAAGTGAAAGATTTTGACGAACTGCTGCGCCGCTTGCAGGAAATGGGGTATGAAATCAAACAGGGCAAATACATTTCCTTTCGCGCTGCCGGACAGGAACGGTTTACCCGCACAAAGACGCTCGGCGCGGCCTATACGGAAGAAGCGATAAAGGAGCGTATCAAGGGCGTGTATGTTGCCAAAACAAAAACGCTGCGGGAAGATAAGAAAATCCGGCTTGTCGTCGATCTTGAAAACAGTATCAAAGCCCAACAGTCGGCGGGCTATGAACGGTGGGCAAAAATCCATAATCTGAAACAGGCTGCTAAAAGCATGAACTTCCTAACCGAAAACAAGATTGAGTATTATAGCGAACTTGAAAGCAAGATAGCCGATATTATGACCGCTCATGACGCGGCGGCAAAGGCGGTTAAGGAAGTGGAACAGCGTATGTCTGATTTGTCGCTGCTTATCAAGCACACCACCACATACCGACAGTTAAAACCGATTTACGATGAATACCGAAAATCGCCGGACAAGGAAAAGTATCTGCGGGGGCATGAAAGCGAAATTATCCTGTTTGAAGCTGCGGCAAGGGCATTAAAGGAAATGCAGATAAAGAAGCTGCCCGATCTCGCCGCGCTGCGCAAGGAGTATAGAAGCTTAAACGACAGGAAAACCAAATTGTATGAAGATTATCGGCAAGCCAAGAAGCAAATGCAGGAATACGGCGTTGTCAAAAAGAACGTCGATAGTATTCTTTACCCGTCCCAAAGCAGGGCGCGGGAGCAGGAGCGATAAGGCGCAAAACATGGGGTGGCAAGTGGAATGTTAAGGGCTGAAAACGCCTGTGTTTCTGCGGCTTCCAGCGCATGAAAACGACATAGACGATAAAGTATATTCAAACCCGCAAAAACGGCTTTCTAATTGTCCACGCAAGGACAAAAAAAGAACAGGGGCGCGGTGCCGGAAATCGGCAACCGCGCCCCTGTTCTCTATGGGCTATTCCTCGTCGGTCAAGATAAACTCCCTTTCGGAAAACTCGCTGTCCGTCATGGCTTGCAGCTTGTTCACCGCTGCGGCGGCAAGCTGGCGCATATCCTCGTCCATGTAGGGCATGGCGGCAAGGATATTTTCAAGCGTTGTTTCCCGGCTGTCCTCGGCGTAGATCGCAACAATGTTTTCTTCCTCAATGGTAAAGCGGGTATTCATGCTATCAAACCTCCAAATCCTTTTTATGCTCTTTCTGTTTATCTTTCGGCTGCTGCGCCGCCTGTTTCTTGTATTCGTCCAGCTTCTTCAAAATGGACGGTTTTTTCTGCGGCTGTTCCCGTTTCTCGGCTTTTACCGCTTTTGCAAGGTCGGTAACGGAAATCGCTTCCCCCGCCTTTGCCCGCTGCTCAAAATCTGCAACGGTGGGCGTTTGCGGCGTATTGTTGATAAGCCCGTCAAAATTGTTGTCGTTCTGCTCTATGGTGTCCTCGACGTGCTTTAAGGGATTATCCCGCTGCGGCTGCTCGGCGGCTATGGCATAAGCCTGTGTGCCATTCCCCATAATGAGATACTTCCCGTCCTCCGACGCATGGTGAAAACCAAATCCCGCCGCTTCGATCTGTTCACGGCTCATATCGGTAATATGAAAATTGCCCCTCGGCGTTCTAACGGTTTCACCCGTCAAAAGGCTGTCGGGGGTCGCTTCCGGCTGCTGCTTTTCAAGCTGCCCGTCCTTGTAGGAATATCCTTGCGCCGCGATTGCTTCAAGGGTCTTGCCCGTAACGTCGCCATAAATCCGCTTGTCTGCGTCAACCAGCATTTGCAAAGTGTCTTGTACGGTGTCGGACAAGGCTTGCTGCTGTTCGGGCGGCAGCTTGTCAAATACGGGGGTCTGCTGCTCCTGCAAAAACTCCGGCACTTGCTGAAAACCGATACTGTCTACATAGTGGGCGGTGTCCTCGTCGTTCTGATGAAGCACAACAATGTCGGAAACGGAAAGGCTATGCCCCTTAAAGTCGGCGGGGTGGTCGATATTAAACCTTTCCCAAATGTCGCCCAGCGTCATATCCTTTGTAAGCGGTGCAGTATAGACGAGTTCATAATTTACCCGGTCAATGGTAAGTCCAGCCGCTTGCAGACGGTCATAAGGCTCAAAGCGCAAGTCCCTTGTTTCGTCCCCGCGCTTTAACTGATAAATGGAAAAGGTATCGCCCTGCTCCTGCTCGGCTTGCCGCTGCTGCTGCAACTCGGTAAAATGCCCCTCAATCTCGGTAATGAGTTCCTTTGCGGTGGTCTGTATTGTTTCAAGGGACGCTTTTAACTCGGTCATTTCCTTGCCGCTGCTCCAACCAGCCACATAGCCGAAAGAGTAATCGGAAGTATCAAGGCCGAAATGCTGGCAAACCGTATAAGCGACGCTTTCCGCTTCTACCTCGCAGGTATGGCGGTCAACGCGGTTTTGCTGCTCCGGCGGGGCGTTTAAGTCTACGTCGTGCAGCTTCGCATGGGCGATTTCGTGAATGGCGGTCTTTACCGCCTGTAATTCACTCACGCCCTCTTTGATTGCAATACGCTTGTCGGTCAAACTGAAATACCCATTTGCGCCGTTTGTGATCTGCTCAAATGCAATCGGGACGGGGGACGCTTTTTCAAGGGCGGCGAAAAAATCCTCGTACTGCTCCACATCGGCAAGCAGCGGTTTAACGGAAAGGTCGGGAAACTCCTTGCCCTCGGTCTGCGAAATATCAAAGACGGTTATAACCTTAAAGGCGGGGACGGTGATTTCCTTTTCTTCCTTTACCACTTTTCCCTCGCGGTCAAGCATGGGCTTTCTCGTTTCGGGGTCGATTTTATCAACCAGCTTTTTCACCTTGTAGGGCGCGGGGGCAAAGATTTTAATGCCTTTCTCGCCTTTCTTTACATGGCGGTCAAACTCCTTTTCCCATTGACGGAAGCCCATTACCAAATTGCCGCCCTGCATAGCAATTAGGATAGTGTTATTCAAACTATAATCATGGAACTTTGACATAGCGGTTAGAAACTCTTTGTAGCGGTCGCTGTCAAAAATCGCCTGTACGCCCTGTTCCAAACGCGCGGTGATCTCCTTTACCTTTTCGGCGGGCTTTTCGGAAGTAAGGATAATGGGGACGACGGGGCGGGGCTGCTGCGGCTCTGCGGCCTGTGCGTCTGCTTGCTGCGTTTCGGCTGCGTCCATATAGGCTTTGTCCTGTTCGCCGCGCTCCGGCTGCGGGTAACTCATAATGCGGTATTCTTCCGGCACTTCGCGCCCCTCAAACTGCCGTTCCCACTCGTCGCCGCTTTCCACGATATAGCCGTACTCGGTAAACGCGCCTTTTTCCTGCGCGGCAGCGTTCCTGCCAAAAGTAGAAAGGTCAATGCCGCCTTTCCATTCTTCGGGCATTTGTACCATGCCGGATTGATTTAAGTAATAGTCGCCCAAATCGTGGTAGTTATGTACTTCGGGGATATGGACGTAAAAATCCACGTTGTAGGTGAAGTCAATTACCTGTCCAATATTTGCAAGCCCGTTTTTCTGCTGCAAAGCTGCGTTCAGCTTGCCAACCTCGGCGGGGTCAAGCTGTTCGAGCCGCGCCGCAAGAAAATTGAGTTCGTCCACGTCGGCGGCGCATACCATTTCATAAGGCAAGGCAATATGTTTCTCCGGGTCGTCGGAATAGCCGCGAATGGAAAAATCCTGCGGGTTGTCGGCGGTAATGCCGACGTTCCGCATAGCTTCGTGCAACTGCTCCTTTGTGGCGGGCATATCCAACCAATAGCCGCCGGGGTCGCCCGCGTCAAAGCGGCTGCGGTTGCCTATCATAATAGAAAACTGTTCGCTCATGTGTTCACGCTCCTTTTCCTGCCCGGTATTTTCGGGGATAGCTGCCGCCTGTTGCTGCTGCGGGGGTTCTTCGCCCTCTATGGTGTAGTCCGGCATGAGCATACCGTTTACTTTGAAATAGTCGGCGTACTCCTGCGGGATAGGCGGGGAGATTTCCGTAAACAAGCGGTCATACGCTTTGATACGCCCATTCAGATACTTTTCCATAGCTGCCTTGTCGGTGAAAACCTTTCTATCTTGTCCGGCAATCTTCGCTTGGGTTCTGCTTGGGCTGTTGGTGCGCACGCTCCATGTAAGCGTCCATGAATACGGGATAGATTTCTGCGCTTCTTTGTCGTAGCGGGTATTCTCGTAAATGTAGTAATTCATCTGATATACCCGATTGCTGCGAATATGGCGGTTATGCTCGGTGGTCTGCCACTCGTTAGCGGTGTGCTGGACGTGCGGCGTTCTCACATATTCAAGTGTTTTATCCAGCAAAAGCGTTCTTCCCGCCTGTTCTTCCCATGCGGCGGCGCGTTCTTTAAGGTCGTCAAAAATCGCCTGTTCTGCCGCCGCGCTTTCGCTGCGCATGGAAAGTAGCTGCGCAATCGGCAAGGAAGCATAAGGGGCAATCTCCCTGTCCTTTGCTTCAAAATATATCCGGCGTTCTATCCGCATGGTTTCGGCGGCTTCTAATTTGTCATGGTCGTATGAGGAATACGGCATATTCTTTCATCACGTCCTTTCTCGGTCATATAAGGGTTTGGGACTATCCCAACAAGCAAAATGCCCGCGCTCTCTATGGGAAGCGCGGGCATTTCTCGCAAACGGGTACTCGTTTGCTGTGCTTGCTATGTAGTTGTTTTTATCCGTAAACGCCTGTTTCTCTCGCTTTGGGCTTTCTGTCTGCGGCGTATCTTTGCCGCGCAATCGGGGCAGTATTTCGCCCGGTTGCTGCCCGCCGCAAAGGGCTTCAAAAATGGCGGTCTTGTCGTCCGGCTGCGCAAGCTGATAGTTAATATCTTCAAACTCAATGCACTTGGAATACCGCCCGTTTGCAAGGCGGCAAATCCCGTCCTTATACATTCGTTCAAACGGTATGCTGTCCTGCGCCGTATGGGGCTTCCCGTCGCCCTTTGACTGCCGGATAAGCGCGTCGATCTGTTTCTTTTCCTGCCGCGTAAGTTTACGCTTTTTGTTTTGGGTCTTTCCCTTTTCCTTTGACAATCGCCCGTACCTCCTTATCTAATCGCTCCTGCCGCGCAAGGGCGGTATAAAAATTGTTGGTCTGATAAGGTCGCTCTTTGGGGCGAAGAAACTTCACTTCCACAAATTGCCGTATAATCACTTCCAGCGGTTGCCCGTTCTTCTCGTACATAGCGAGTAGGAACATGGGCAGCATGGCAAGCACCATGCACAAAGCCGCCGTTGTCGTTCCCGCGCTGTCCTTTGTCAAAAAGAATAGCGGTAGCCCGATAGCCACCGCCGCGCCGAAACAGAGTAATTGTCTTTTGGTAAGGTTGAACATTACCTTGCTCTTGATTTTGGTTAAATCCTTTGGGACGGTTACATACGCCATTTCAAACCTCCTTTCCGGCAAACCGTATGTCGCTTTTGATTTCATTTCCCCATACGTCCCAACCAGGGGTATGCTGCCTTGCAAACAGTTCAATACGCGGTAGGTCGCCCATAAGGGCAAGTATCTTTTCCCGCGTTATATCCGGCTTTTTGCTGTGCTGCTCAACAGGGGAAATAATAAATTGATGTACCTTGTTTGATTGTCGCTTCGGGTGTCCTTTGGTAGCAAGCAAGCAGATTTCCGCATTTCCTCGCGTCCAAAAGCCCAAGCCATAAAACCAAGTGGGCGATTTCCGATTTTGCTTTAACCATACAAAGGCAACGGATTTATAGGTAAATCCCCAAGCCTTGATTAACTGCAACGCTTCTTTAAGCTGCGGGAACGTCGCCCATAGGAATAAAATACAGTCCTTATCCGCAATTTCTTTGACGGGTAAAGCGCAAAGTTCCTCAATACTCATAGTGGGATAGTGCTTTTCCGCTGCGCCCTGTACCTTGCTTCTCGCGTATCTCCAAGGGGGATCGGCGTAAATGATTTTGTATTTCTTCATCTGCACCCCCTTAATGCGCGCTGAATACGGATTTTGCAAGGCTTCCCGTTTTGAAAAGCGTAAAACACAAGAGGACGGTATAGCCCATGCAAGACCAGATCGCGCCGGATATGTCATCGGTTGCTGCGATTGTCTGTATCAAAACCGCATAAATACCGACGCACACAAGAATTAGAAAAGCCTGAAAACCGAGGGCAAGCAAGGATTTTAAGTAGTTCTGTCCCATGCCGCCCCATTCACGATTTACCATTGTCGCAACGGGGATAGGGGCGATACTCGTTACAAGGTATATTTCAATCATGCGCCCGTACACCACCAGCATGATACAGATAGACAACGCTTTCATGGTAAGCCCCACAAAGAGTGATTGAAACCATAGCCCCAAAAGCCCGCCGACGCTCATAGCGTCCAGCTTTGCTTCTATATCGGTGATAACGGTTGCAATATCTATGCTTGTGTCGGATATGATAACGCCCGCGCTGTCGTTGACGACGCTCTGTGTAATGTCAAATACGCCCATGACGATGTTCCAAGTATTTGTTACCAGCAGCACCGCAACAAAGGTTTTGAAAATCCACTTGAAGAAAATCCAAGTGTCGAGATCGTGCTGATATTGTCAAGATTAGTTGACACATTTATTTCAAGGATATCACTGACTATGCTACCAGTTCCAAATCCTCATAATACTGTCTGCGTTTTATCATGGGAGGAAGCCCGCCATTGGCAGAGCAGATCCTCCGGTTATTCCAGTAGCTGAGGAAGTATCTCCAAATGAGCGCCTTTAATTCCTCTACCGTCATCTGCCTTGTGTCATAGCGGTCATAAAGGAGCTCTGTCTTCATTCTGGCCCACATACTCTCACAGCGTGCATTATCATGGCAGCGTCCTCCTGCACTGTTCATGCTTTGGTGGATGTGGTGCTCCCGGATGGTCTGGCGGTAAGACTCACTGGTATACTGTGTCCCACGGTCACTGTGGATGATCGCTCCTTCCAATGCGGGATATGCAGTCAGGGCATTTTCCAGTGTTTGGATACACAGATCTGCTTTCATGTTTGTCCCCATTGACAGACCGAGGACGCTAAGATCAAAGCAGTCGAAAATCGCAGATACATACAGTTTCCCATTGCGCGCCGGAATCTCCGTGATATCTGTAATACATTTTTCTAATGGGGCATCTGAATGGAAATCCCGCTTCAACAGATCATCCGATTTCATGGCTTCCCGGTCTGCCTTTGTAAGTCCATTCGGCTTTCTCTTTGGCCGATGGCTCAGGCCGATCTGATCCATAACCCGGTATACGGTCCGTTCACTGGGTATATGTACGCCCTCCGGCTGCTTCAGCAACAGCGCCTGATACATCCGGATCCGTCCATAAGTATCGTTACATTCATCCTCACTGATGATTTCTTTCATGGCATCCGCCAGATCCTGGTACTTCCATGGACGGTCTTTGTTTGCGAGATATTTATAGAAGCCCTGCCGGCTGATACCAAGCATCCGGCAATAAAATGAAATTTTTCCGGTAATCCTGCCGTCCTCTGTTTTCAAAGCGAGAAAGATCATTCTCTGGTTTTTGCTGACTTCCGACGGCTGGCGGCGAAAAAAGCGCTGGCTTCCTCCAGAAATTCATTTTCTTCCTTCAGGCGGCGGATTTCTTTATCCTGCTCCTTCACCCGCTTACGCAGCATGGTAATTTCTTCTGACAGGCTCATTGCACTGGCAGGGGTATGGGAACCTTCCCCAACATCCAGCTTACCAGCTCTTACAGCTTTCAGCCATGTATGGATGGTTCCTTCAGGGATTCCTAATTCTTTAGCAGCCTTAGCGCCGCCGATTTCTTTGGCAAGTTTCACTGCCTGTACTTTGTATTCATGGTCATATTTACGTGCCACTTTGAATACCTCCTTATTCTCTTGGTTTTATTATGAAATCCTTGAGAATAAGCTGTCAACTTTTTTTATACCACACCATGCAGATTGTTTTTCTCAATTACAAGCTGGATTAGTTCGTAGCACATGACAAAGGTAATGATAACGCCCGCAATCGGCACAATGACGTTTTCCGATAGGCTGCGTATCATATTGAATATGCCCGCGTTCCACCCGGCGGGGGTTGTGCCGACTTGCGTTGCGATTTCTCCAACCTCTGTATTTACGCTGTCGAACAGCCCGGAGAGATTAGAGAGTATTCCGTCTGTCAAAATGCCGCGAAACCAATCTTCAATCATCTGCCATATCAAAAGCTAATCCCTCCTTTCCCGCGCCCTCCCGCGTGAAGCGGGAGAGCGCGGCGGGTAGTGTTAGTTTGTGGCATTATCCAAACAGGCCGGAGAGCAGCGGGACAAGGGTAAGGCCGATAAGGGCAACGCCGCCGCCCGCCATCAACTGTTTTATCCCCAAATAGGTGTAGGAAAACGGCTCGATGGCGGGCGGCGGCGTGTCAAGAAATATCTATGGAGTTTTTAAGAACCGCCCCGGCGGGGGCAGGTCAGGCCGTGACCTGCTCCACCTCCGGGATGGGTTTGAGATTGAAATGAATTTCGATAGAAATGTGTCTTGTCTTATCGCTGTCTATGCTCTCATGGACAACGATTTCTTTAATCAGGCGGTTAAGGGTGGCGGCGTCCAGTTCCGTGATGTCGGCGTATTCCTGAATGGCTTCCACCCACTGGCGGGCGTCACACGCAAGCCGGATTTCATCGGCCAGCTTCTTCCGGCCTTCCTCAACCTTTGCCTTCAACTCGGCCTGTTCCGCCTGTGTCTTTTCCATCAGCAGATTGAAGTTCGCTTCGCTGATACGCCCGGCAACCATATCCTCATACAGCCGCAGCACCATCTTTTCCAGAACGTCAATCCGTTCCTCGTCTTTGGTAAGGGAACGCTCCAATGCTTCCCGCTGGCCTTTCTGCTCGGCTTCGCAGGTGTCGGTCAGCTTCCCGGCAACGGCTTCCCCGTCCATCAGGGCGGCTCTGGCGCACTCCCGGATTTTGTTCAGCACAAGGCTGTAAAGGGTGTCGTACTCAACCCGGTGCTGGGTACAGTGCTGCTTGCCGTAGGCATTGTAGGTTTTACAGGAATAAATCTGCTTCGGGTGCTTGTCGTTGGTGTAGCGGATTGTCAGTGACTTTCCACACTCGCCGCACTTGATAAGCCCCGCAAACAGGCTGATTTCCCCGGTCTGGCGGGGGCGCTGCCGGGATTTCAGCTTGCGCTGCACGATGTCAAAGGTCTTGCGGTCAACAAGCGGCTCATGCTGGTTCTCCACTACAATCCAGTCCTCCGGCTTCTTCTCCCCGATGGTGCCGATTTTGAAGCGGTATTCCTTCTTCTGGGAAGCGATAGCGCCGGTGTAGACGGGGTTCATCAGGATGTCCTTAATCACGGAGAAGTCCCACATATACCGCCCGTTGACCGGGTCTTTCTTTTCCCACTTGGTTGACACGTTCCGAAAGCCCCGCACCCGGTTCCAGTAGGTCGGGCATGGGATTTTTTCTTCTTCCAGCCTGCGCCGGATGTAGTTGGGGCCGTGTCCTTCCAGCGCCCACGCAAACAGACGCCGGACAATGGGGGCCGTTTCCTCATCAATCAGCAGATGGTTTTTGTCCTCCGGGTCTTTCCGGTAGCCGAAGGGGGCAAGGCAGCCGGTAAACTGGCCTTTCTGCGCTTTCAGCAGATAAGAGGAATGAACCTTCTTGGAAATGTCCTTGCTGTACATCTCGTTGAGGATGTTCTTGAACGGCGCAATGTCGTTGTTGTCCCGCATGGTGTCGATACCGTCATTCATGGCGATATACCGCACGCCGTTGCGGGGGAAGAAATCTTCAATCAGGAAGCCGGTCTGCAAGTAATTCCTACCCAGTCTGGATAGGTCTTTCGTGACCACAAGGTTTATCTGCCTGCGCTCGATGGCTTTCAACATCCGTTTCAGGTCGGGGCGCTCCATGTTCAGCCCCGTGTAGCCATCGTCCTGATAGACTGCAACAACCTCCCATCCCTGCTTTTCGCAGTAGGTTTCCAGCATAGCCCGCTGGTTTGCGATACTGGCGCTCTCCCCGTCAAGGTCATCGTCCTTGGAAAGCCTGCAATAGATAGCCGCCCGGAAGCTGCTTGCCAGTACCATGTCCATGCCTGCATATTCAAATCCGTTCATCATAACCGTTACCCGCACAATCCAGACGGAACACGGTCACTCTGAACCTTGTCTTTATTATATCCCAAATCTTGCTTTTTCGCAAGATATTCTTTATCATTTCTCTGGCTGTATTTCTGTGCAATCAGGCTCACGAAAACGTCCGTAGCGTCCAGTTCGCCGTCAAATACCGTTGTGACATGGATTTCAGTTTTGTTTTTTGCCATAGGCAGTTACCTCCATAAATGAAATAAGCCAGACAGGAGAGGGTCGGCAACGAAGTCCGGCAACGGGCGCGGGAAAACCTCGAAAACAATCTCTGTCTGGCGGTTGGGTTATTTATTACTTTTTCTTTTATTTTTCTGTTGCTTTGGTTGTCAGAGGGGAGAAAAGCCCGCAGTTACGGGCTTTTTCCCGGCAACCGGCCCAGCAACGGGATAGCAACGGGGTCGGCAACCGGCTGTCATTTCCCCGGATTTTTCAGAAGGGAAGCTCCATCTGCTCCGTGACTTCCACAAATCCGTCCGGCGTTTTTTCACGCCCGTTGTCAGCGCCCGTTGCCGGTGCTTCCCGTTCCCAGCCCTTCTGCCTGCCGTACCCTTCAAATATCCGGGGATTGGAGAAATACTTCCATCCCGTGATACCGTGGTTCATAATGTCGTTGACTTCCCGGATTTCCCATTGTTTCGGCTCGTCAAAGGGATGGTTTAAGGCTTCCTTGAAAAGCTGCTTGGAGCATACGGCGCTGCCGGTGTAGCGGTCAAGGTACGCCTGTATCATCCCGGCCTTGGTGTCCTCCGGCATAAAATCCCGCTGGTGTTCTTTGAGATACTGTATCATTTCGGGGGTAAAAGACAGCTTAAAATCGCCGCTTTTGTAGGTTGTCATGGCTTCCGCCCATACCTGTTCGATATAGGCTCTGGAAGCGGCTTCATCGTCCAAAATGTGTACCTCGGCCCGTTCGGGGTAGACCATGACCGGCAGGAAGCGCCGGTTCCCGGAACGGTCAAGGGGCAGGAAGTCCAGGGCGTTGGAAGTCCCGCCGAACACGCACTGCCGCAGCCTGTCCTCCGGGTGGGTTTCGTAGGGGATTTTATAGACCTCCTTCTGGCGGCTTAAAAATGACTTGATTTCCTCTATGCTCTTGGCGTTGGCGGTGGCAATCATCTCCGACATTTCAATTATCCAGTGGCCTTGCAGCTTGCGGTACACGTTATCATCGTCCAGCTTCCGCAAATCATCGGAAAACCATTCGTCTTTCACGGCCAGCAGCCGGAAGAAGGTGGATTTCCCGGCTCCCTGACCGCCTACCAGACAGAGCATGACCTCAAACTTACAGCCGGGGCAGAACGCCCGGTGGATGGCTCCCAGCAGGAACAGCCGCAGCGATTGGAAGGTGTAGTTGTCTGTATCGGCTCCCAGAAAGTGCCGCAGGCAGTAGCGGATACGCTCTTTCCCGTCCCAGACAAGGCCACTTAGGTAGTCCCGGATGGGATGGTAGCTGTTGGCGTCTGCGGCCAGATCGGCGGCGTCTGCTATCTTTTTCTCACTTGTCAGGCCGTAGGTCTTTTCCAGATACAGGCGGATATATTTCATATCCGTGTCGGTCATGGCCTTGCTGCCGGTTCTGCGTTTCCTGCCGATGGGCTTTAGAAGGTCAATGCGCTCGGTCAGGAGATTTTTCGCCACCGCCCCGGAAAGTTCGGGGTCGTGCTGGAACACGGTCAGGCAGTTTTGAATACTATTCCGCACGCCGCCTTTCTCGGTGCTTTCCAGCATGGCCTTTACTTCCTCAACACTCCGGGGCGGCGGGGCTTCTTGTATGGTCTGTTCTACGGCCTGCCGCAGTTCGGGCGGCAAAGTCTGCCATTCTCCGCTCAAGGTTCCTCACTTCCTTTCCGTAGCTGGCAATCAGGGCAGCCCGTTCCTCCATATCGGAGAACAGCAGCACATCCAGCAGATATTCCACATGGGATTGTTTCTGCAAGGCTTCCACGAAAAGCGGGTGCCATGCTTCCTCCGGCGTCTTGGGGGCATAGTCCCGCTTCCAGCGGCGCAGCAGATTGTGATAGTCGGACAGTACCCGGAAGCAGTAGCGCTCCATGCGCTTGAATTGCTGTTCCGGGCTTTCCTGCCTTTGTCTTGGCTTCGGGCGGTGGCTCCTGCTTGGCGGCTCCCTGTCCTCATAAGGGATGGAGAAGTCCTGCGCCAGCATGAGGGCGGCTTCTTTGGGGCTGACATTTTCCAGACGGGAAACAAAGTCAATCACATCCCCGTCTGCCTGACAGCCGAAACAGTGGAAGCGCCGGTCAACCTTCATGCTGGGGTTTTTATCGTCATGGAAAGGGCAGACGCACATCCCGTTTCTTCCCACCCGGACGCCGTAATGCTCGGCGGCCTGCCGGGTGGTAACAGACTGCTTCACGGCTTCAAATACGTTCAATAGGCAAATCCTCCTGATACAAGAAAAGCGCCTGTCATTCTCACGGGGAAAATGGCAAGCGCCTGATGGGTTAAAGTTCCATATCCTGTTTTTGCTGGCGGTGGGGCTGCTGGCGTTTCTGTTCTTCCCGCTGTTTTACGCCCTCAATCTTCCAGCTTAATTGTTCGTTGATGGACGGCTTCTTTCCCGGCTCCGGCACAACCCGGCGCTGGTCGGGCGGCAGCACATGGTTTATCCAGTAGCGCACATCCCGCAGCAGCTTCATGTCCTCCTGAACCGCCTGCAATCCCTCATTCTTTTCCGATAATTCCCCGGAAAGCTGCGCCCGTTCCTTATTCAGTTCTTTCGTATCAAAGGGCAGTTCCTCCTGATGGGCTTTGAAGAAACGCTTTGCGGCAAGGTAGGCGTCCAGTTCCTCCCGGTGTTCGGCGGCAAACTTCTCCTTCCGTGTTTTCCAGCCGATGGAAGCGTATTTCTTGTAAACCTCCTTGTAGGCTCCGTGGTTGGCGATATGGGAAAGGGTGGTGTCGATGGCCTTTATCCGGCGTTCTGATTTTCGGATGTCGGTCTTGGCGGAAAGTATCTCCCCGCTGACCTTATCCAGATAGGCGTCAAGGCTCTCCACGGTGGAGATCTCTTTCTGCCGCAGGAAGTCAAGGGCTTCCATGACCTTGTTGAAATCGCCAACAGTGCCTTTTAGCTTCCCCTTGGAAGTCCAGCCGGTGCGTTCCTCGCTCCGCATATCCAGATACCGGGAAAGCAGTTCGGGGATGGTCGGCTCCTTTGCCTGTTCCAGTGCTTCCAGCAGCGCCGCCTTTTTCTCTTTCAGGCCGGACAGCCAGCCCTTTAAGCTGCGTACCATCTGCCGGATAGACTGCATGAGGGAATTGGCGGCTTTGATGTCCCGGTTCAGGTTGCCGATGTTGGTCTGTATGCCTTTACGTTCCAGATAACTGACCGCTGGCCCCATGTGGACGGTGGGGATTTTGTCTATCCCCTGACGCTCATAGGAGCGAAGGTCAAGGCGTTCCGGGCTGCCGATGGCTTCCAGATAGCGGTTCGCCGTGTCCTGCCACGCCTGCCGCCATATCTCCCCGTACTTCTGGTCGTTCCAGTCCACGGTGTCCTCCTTGTGGCTTTTCCAGTTCCCGGACGGAAGCCGGATACGCTCGCCGTTCTCGTCAAGGTCGTAGACCTTCCGGCTCTTGGGGAGCCACCTGCCCTGTTCGTCCATCCCCCGCATGGTAAAGAGGATATGGGCGTGGGGGTTGCCGTCCCCCTTGTCATGGATGGCAAAGTCGGCAATCATGCCCTTGGAAACAAAAAACTCCCGGCAGTAGTCCCGGATAAGGTCGGCTTGCTGCTCTGGGGGAATATCCCTCGGTATGGCAAGCACCAGTCTCCGGGCAAGCTGGGAGTTCCATTGTTTTTCTATGGCTTCGGCGTCGTTCCACAAGGTATTGCGGTCTGCGTACTCCGGCGGGGCGTGGGGCGGCAGCATGATTTCGGTGTGGACGATTTCGCTTTTATGGGAATAGTATTTCTGTTTCTGGTCGTATTCGGAAAACAGCCGTTCCCCGCTTTGGTAGGCGGCGGCAGCGACGGCAGACTGGCGTTTGCTGCGCTGGACGATTTTCAGGTCAAAGTGCGGGCATGGTGG
Source organism: Luxibacter massiliensis (assembly GCF_900604355.1). Taxonomy (NCBI): domain Bacteria; kingdom Bacillati; phylum Bacillota; class Clostridia; order Lachnospirales; family Lachnospiraceae; genus Luxibacter; species Luxibacter massiliensis. Next base: position 3,778,916 of record NZ_UWOE01000001.1, read on the forward strand.
CATGACGGATTGTGGCCTCCTTTCTCCCGGCGTCCGGGCAAAGAAAAAGCAGGAAACCGTTCATGATTTCCTGCTTGGTGGTGCCGCCGGTGGGCGGCTGGTATTCAGTTATCAAAATAGACCATGATTATATTTTACTTGTGCATAAACTATAATAATCAATCCTATACAAAAAGCAATTCCAAAAATCCACCAACCATATAAGGTATGTGTTATAAAATCAATGACACCTGTCAGTATAATTCCAACGCCAATAATCAATAGGGATTTCCCCATTATTGTTGTATATGCTTTTTTATCTGAGTCTTTTACCTTTTTATGGTGGTAATCGTGTATTAACGAGATTTTTTCTTTTTTCCATATTTCCCAGCCTAAGCAGAAAAACAAAATGCCTACAATGAGTAAAAAAAACAATTCAAACCATCGCATAAAATCACCTCCGCAAAAAGAAATTTCCCATTAGTTTTATCTAAAATAAAAAGAAACGGCGGCTTTGATTTTTCAAAGCTGCTGCGGAAATCAAAGAACGACAAGCAACAGTTCTGATTTTGCTCCAATATGGTTATTGGGGGCACAAATTAAAATCAAAAAAGAGCCGATAACAGCAGTATTTCAAACTGCATATTATCGGCTCTGCGTCTGTGCGTCTGGCTCTTTTAATTAAATTATTTTTGTTGTTTTTTGGCTTTATTATATGTATTAGCTAATTGTCCACAAGCTGCTTTAATCTCTCTACCATGAGAAACTCTCATGGTAACTTCAAGTCCTGTTTGCTCTAATTGATGTTTGAACGCAACCATTTCTTGTTTTTGTGGTGCTCTAATTTTTGAATTACTCGTCGGGTTGTATTGCAGCACGTTAATCATAACATTTTTGCCCTTAAACCATTTTGCAAGTTGCCTTATATCTGAGGAACGGTCATTTATACCTGGTAAAAGTAAATACGCAAATACCACTTTTCGATTATGCCTTTGTGAATAGGACAATGCTTGCTTAACAACATCTTCAATAGCGTACATGTGCATATGAGGAATGATACAGTTTCTCGCAGCCTGTGTTGCTGCATGTAAAGATATTGTCAACTGAATTTTTAGATGTTCTTCGCGCAATTTTTTTAATTGATTAACTGGACCAACTGTTGATACGGTAATGCCGTCGGTTGGAAAGTTAAGTCCATTTCTATCTCGAAGAATATGGATTGCTGCAATCAAGTTGTCGTAATTGAATAAAGGTTCTCCCATTCCCATAAAAACGATACGATTTACTTTTTGACGTATCAATATGACCTGCTGCACAATTTCAGACGGTGTTAGATTACGAACAAAACCATTGCGTCCGGACTCACAAAAAATACAGCCAACAGAACAACCAACTTGCGTACTTACGCAAACAGTCCCACCATCTCGCCGTTTAATAAAAACCGTTTCGATATACCTGTTGTCTTTCAATTCATAAACATACTTTTCAGTATCGCTACTTTTATAGACTTTTTTTGTTGATATTGATAGATTTTTTTTGTGAAATGGCTGTTTATATAATTCCGTATATAAGGCTCTTGCTTTATCCTCTCCAATTACTTCCGACATTTCTTTGTAAGTAAATCCGTATGGGTCATTCAATATTTCCGTAGGTGTACTTTTAGGTAAGTGTTTCATTTAATATCCTTCCTTTTCAAAATTAAAAAGTTTGTTTTTCAGAGTTTTTGATTATGATTTCTAATTTTTCAACATCAACGATATGTGTTAATTTACAACATCTGTTTTCCGTTGAAATCAGAATTAAAGCAGGCTACCTTTTAATCCTTTCTTGAAAACTAACACGGCTTTCTCCGTTCCTAAAAACGACATGGTTTTAATATGATAGCTTTCCTTTTCCATTTCTGTTACTTTTTCGTTGATTTTTTGCTCCACATTTTCAGTTGTAATTCCTTCAATCAATATAGTTCTATACATTACGCATACCTCCGTAAAACTCGTTTTTGTCAGTCTCATTATACTACGGTAGTTTTCTCTTGAAAATAGATGAATTGTAAAACTTGCTGGACGGGAACAGCTTGCAGCGCAAGGTGTTTCCGGGCGGCAAGTCCACAAAGGGGTAGCTGGCGGCAGCCAGCGCAGGGGAAGTGTAGCTTCCCCTGTGATGATTGGCAGGAGCCGGAACGCTGCGGGCAATCATCCGCTTTCCGCAGGAAGCCCCCGGCAGGGCGCAACACACTACCTTCAGGTGGTGTATAGTTGCGCCCTCTTTCAGAGGGGCAGTCCACGGGTTGCGGCTCTGAAAGCGATTATGACCGTTCCCGGTCTGGCTCTTTTCTCTTGGGATGTGGCTTTTTCGTCCTCGCCTGTGCCTTGGCTTCGGCAAGCCTGCGCCGGATGGAATTGTCCCGATTCTGGATAAACCGCTGCTTCGTATCAGCGATAAAGCGGCGGCACTCCGGCTCCGGGATGGCGTCCAGCTTTCGGATGGTATTCTCCACAATATCCCTTGTCTGCCGGTCACGGATAACCGGCACGATTTCTTTCAGCCCCGCAAGGGTGTCCTCTTTTGTACCGGCGGCGTACTGATAGACCATAGCCAACTCGTCTTTAGAAAAATTCATCTTCATTCTGCGCCCTCCTTCTCTGTGCCGTTTCCGGCAAACACTTTTTCCATAAGCTGACGGGTGCTGTCTTTGTGGAACAGCAGCTTCAAGAATAGACTGACCTGTTCATCCGTGATGGCTTCTGGGTGGGGAAGGTAGCTTTCCAGCATGGCGGCTCTGGTGCAAAGCCGATGCGTCCGTTCCTTCCGGGTCAGCGCCTTGGCCTGATGGGTCAGACGCTTTTCCTCCTGTTGCGCCCAGCGCAGCTTCTTTTCCGTTTTCTCTATCTCCTGATTGAGTGCTTCCAGCTTTTCATTCATAAGCGGCTGTCCTCCTTCTTGGGAATGAGTACATATATCTTGTTGGGTTCCCCGAAGCCCTGACGCACCCGCAGTATCAGTCCGGCGTCCTCCAATTCATTCAGGGAACGCTTCACGGTCATGGTGCTGCGGGCAAGTGCCGCCGCCAGTTCCACGATGGGGAAATGGATAAATAAAATCCCGTTGGTGTCCTCTATGCCGGACAGGAAAACAATATCCAACATCCGGGCGTACATGACCTTGGCGGTGCTGCTGATCGGGAGCCGCAGCATGGCTCTCGGCAGCGGCATACAGGGCGGCAGGGTGGTGTCTGCGGTCATAAATTCAACTTCCATTCAATCGGTGTCCTCCTTTACTTTTCGTTTTGAGCGTTTGGAAAGATAATGGGGGCAGTCCACAATGACCGCCCGGAAACTCTGCTTGCAAGTACGCTGACATTTCCGGCAAAGGTCGTTGTACGTTACCCGCCCCCGTTCATTGAGGAAGAAGGACAGTTCCAGCTTCCTCTTTTTCGGCATTCTCGGCATGGTGCCTCCTTAAACAAAAATCCGCCCATTTCAGCCGTAACAGCCGCAATAGACGGATAGCAGATTTTAGTGTCGTGTTTCGGGGCGATTTTCAGGGAAAAAGCGGCCATAGAACCGCCCGGAAATCCCCCGTAGTATTACGGATAGGGTAGACTACGCCCTATCGGATGGTAGTGTTTCGGTATCAATTCGGTGTTCATTTTCGCCGGTTCTCCCTGATGTCGTTCCTGCCCCTGGCTCTCACAACGGCGTTTCGCTCCCTTTGGTACGCTCGTTGCGGTCAGGGTTCCTCCATTTCCCTGCCGCAAGTCGTTGCGCTACATCGCCGGGGAGCATATCCCATACAGGCCGGTCATTCGATTGGAATAATCCATCGATGAACTACCTGTATCATAGAACATTTTTGTTCCCTGTGCCGTATATCCACAAAGTAGGATTTCGGGGCGAAAAACGGAAATTTCCACGATTATGGAAAGTATGGTATAATCCAGTTAGCGGCAGGAAAACAGCCGCCGGAAAGGAGTGAGCGCCCTATGCTGAAAGCGACTACCATACAGGAACGCCTTTGGGAGTTACGCAAGGATAAAGGCTTAAATCTGGAAGAACTGGCGCAGCAAACCGGCATTTCAAAGTCAGCCCTCGCCAGTTATGAAGCCAACGACAATAAGGAAATCAACCACGGCAACCTTGTCACGCTGGCGGATTTTTATGAGGTATCTCTTGATTATCTGTTCTGCCGGACAGAAAACCGGGAGCAGATAAACACGCCCCTGATGGAACTGCACCTGAATGATGAAATGGTGGCGCTGCTAAAGAGTGGCCGTATCAACAACCGGCTCCTGTGTGAGATTGCTACCAACGATAAATTTGAGCAGCTTATGACCGACACGGAGATATACATAGACGGTCATGCAACCTCCACCTTTCGCACCCTGTATGAGACTTTGGAAGAACAGCGGCAGACCATCATCCAGAAATACAAGCAGGCGGAAAATGATTTCTATTCAAAGACCATCCTTGCCGCAGAGGTAAAGGAAGAAGATTTCTTCTGCCATGTGACGCACAAAACATGGGACGCCATTCTCCATGACATACGAAAAGCCCATGAACATGACATTGACAGCACGCCGGATTACTCTGCCGCAAAGAAAGTGGCGATGGATATTCGGAAAGCCATTCAATCCTCCGGGGATTATCTGGGAAAGGTGTGGGCGGTCATTTTCAATACGCTCGGCCTTGACTTTTACAAGCTGCCGCCGGATGAACAGAAGATATTAAAAAAGATATTGTCAAAAGCGCCGAACATCAAAAACAGCCCCTTCAACTTCCGGCGCAAGAGAAAATGAAAACTGCCGTTGTGGGAAGGAGTGTTCCTGCAACGGCAATTAGTTTAGGGGATGATATTCACTTTTTTATTCTTTGTCCGGATATTCTTTATCTTTCCAATACCACCATTTTAATTTTTCTGCTTCATGGGTTTCATGTTCGGCAAAATACACGGCAAGGCGGAAAACATAAAGCTGGCACTTATCTTCCTGAAATCCTTTGTATAGACAATCCTGCAAATACAATTCTTCTGGTTTCTTTCCTTTTAAATCAGAAATCTCTCGTATGCCAATGTTTATTAAATCTTGTTCAATATTTTTTCCAACTCCGGGAATTTCCTGCAATTTACCCATTTTCTAATCTAACCTTTCTATCTTTACCGTAGCAATCGCAGATTGGTTTGGTTCCCCGGTGACAAGGTTTTGCGGTGCCGGTATTAACATCATAAAACCATCTTTTCCATATCTCTGCTCATAGCCTTGTGCATATTCTTTCTCAACAGAAATGTGCTGCACTTGGCCGATAACCATAGCTGCTATTCCTGCGCCGCTTAAATCCTGTGTTTCCTTCAAGGTACATTCCATATTGATAAATGCTTCTTGGATGATTGGCGCATGAATGGTTTTTGCATTGGAAAGCGTAAAATGACCTACTGCAAATTCGTCTGTTTCCATATCGTTGTGTTTAATTGTGTCTACCAACTTATCATAATAGCTTATCGGGAGAAAGTTGATACAAAAGCATTTTTCCCTTTTGATATTGGCATAGGTGTGGGTATGCTGATATAGATTTCCCATTACTGCGAAGAAAGCAGTTTTATCCCCATGAAAGCAACTCCATGAATGGAAGCAGACATTTGGTTTCCCATTTTCTTTCCATGTAGTAATTGCAAACAAAACGGTTGGTATTCCTGCGGTCACTTCAAAATGTGAAAACAACTCAAATTCTTCTGGATATGAAGGTTTGAAATACTGTGGGAAATCTTTTTCAATTTCTATCTTCATTACGTCACCTCCATAAGTTAAAGCATGACTGTATTAAAACCACTTTGCATTTTCATCTCTGAAACGTGGGATATCGCCATCTTTATAAGGGTCGTACCGATTTTCGTTACAACCAAATTCTTTTAAGAGGGCAATTTTATCATCTGATGTCCACTTAATCAGCGACATTCCTTCAAATGCTTCTACGTTACCGGCGTTCATCTTATTTTTGAAATACCATTCAACAATGGTCTGGTTGCCTTTATGGAAAAATTGCTTGATGTCCCATTGCAAGACAGTTCCACGGGTATTCCATTCCTCAAACCAAAGTTTTATTTTCTTGGAGCCGTGGTACTCTGGCCCCCAACTTTCAATATATACGGCATTATCAGAAAATACATCAAATATACCTAAATCTTTTTTTGCAAGCCACATATCAAACCAAAGTCTGATAATTCGTTCTCTATTGTCCATTTCGCAATACCTACTCCGTCAATTTAATATTTCCGCTTCTTCGTCCTGCTCCAACTCAATCACATCCAAAATTCCACAATTCAGGGCTTCGCAGATACGAACCAGCGTCTCCATGCTGATATTTTTTCCCTTACCCATGTTGGCAATCATATTTGTGGTAAGACCGGCGGCAAGCCGCAAGTCCTCTTTCCTCATGTTGCGCTCAACCAGCGTGTGCCAGAGGGGTTTATAGCTTATGTGCATTTATCCTCCTGCCTTTCTCCCGGTTCCGGGGTTCCTGTTCCCATTATATCAAAGTTCTTGCCATTCCACAAACATTTCTTGACACAACCGCCGGTTCCGTCTGGATTGTGCTTTTCCTTTCTTTTCTTGATTACATCTACTTAGCCATAAGCTGTTT